>NZ_CP109583.1:2552500-3828750 GCF_036250755.1 Streptomyces uncialis
GTCACTCGCTTCCCACCACCGATTTGATATGCGGCGTTCTGCACCGTGCCGCTCAGCCGTTGTCCGCACACGAGGTGGCCGCCCAGACCGGTTTGAGTCGCTCGACCGCCCAGCGTTACCTCCGTCATCTGGAGCAGGCGGGCCGGCTCCAGCTCACGTTGCGTTACGGCGACACCGGACGGCCCGAGCACCGCTACGCCTGGGTGTCGCCCCGCTGACGCCGCCCCCCCTCCGGCCCCGCGCCCCGGCCCGCGCGCGTCGGTCGTCCCGAGGGGCCGGTCGTCCAGGTCGTCCCGGAACACACGTCGCCCTCCCGTCCCGGACGGCGCAACCCGGGTGGGGAGGGCGACGAAGCATGTCCGCGGCGGCGGACGCGTGCGGCGGGCACGACCCCGACCGGGATCGGCCCGACCTGATTCGGCCCCATCCCGGACCGGCCGGAGCCGGTACGACCCGGACCGGACCGGACACGGCCGGATCAGGCGTCGATACGCGAACGGTCGAGGGTGGCCGCCGAGCTGGTGATGAACTCCTTGCGCGGGGCGACCTCGTTGCCCATCAGCAGGTCGAAGACCCGCTCGGAGGACTCCAGATCGGAGATGTTGATCCGGCGCAGGGTCCGGAACCGCGGGTCCATCGTGGTCTCGGCCAGCTGGTCGGCGTCCATCTCACCGAGCCCCTTGTAGCGCTGGATGGAGTCCTTGTAGCGGACGTTCTTGCGCTGGAACTCCAGCAGCGTGTCACGCAGCTCCCGGTCAGAGTAGGTGTACACGTACTTGTCCTGGCCCTTCTTGGGCTGGACGAGCTCGATCCGGTGCAGCGGCGGCACCGCCGCGAAGACGCGGCCCGCAGCGACCATCGGGCGCATGTAGCGCTGGAACAGCGTCAGCAGCAGACACCGGATGTGCGCGCCGTCCACATCGGCGTCGACCAGCAGGATGATCTTCCCGTACCGGGCCGCGTCCAGGTCGAAGGTACGCCCCGAACCCGCTCCTATGACCTGGATGATCGCCCCGCACTCGGCGTTCTTCAGCATGTCCGAGACGGACGACTTCTGAACGTTGAGGATCTTGCCCCGGATCGGCAGCAACGCCTGGAACTCGGAGTTGCGGGCCAGCTTCGCCGTACCCAGCGCCGAGTCACCCTCCACGATGAACAGCTCACTGCGCTCCACGTCGTCACTGCGGCAGTCCGCCAGCTTCGCCGGCAGCGACGACGACTCCAGCGCCGTCTTCCGACGCTGCGCCTCCTTGTGCTGACGAGCCGCGATCCGGGTCCGGGCAGCCGCGACCGCCTTGTCCATCACCGAGCGGGCCTGCGCCTTCGCGTCCCGCTTGGTGGACGTCAGGAACGCCTTCAGCTCCTTGGCGACGACCGCCGCGACGATGCGGTTGGCGGCCGACGTACCGAGGACCTCCTTGGTCTGCCCCTCGAACTGTGGCTCGGCCAGCCGTACGGTGACGACCGCGGTGAGGCCCTCCAGGGCGTCGTCCTTGACGATGTCGTCCTCGGCGACCCGGAGCAGCTTCTGGCCGCGGAGCACCTCGTTCATCGTCTTGGTGACGGAGCGTTCGAATCCGGTGACATGGGTGCCGCCCTTGGGGGTGGCGATGATGTTCACGAAGGACCTGAGCTTGGTCTCGTACCCCGTGCCCCAGCGCATGGCCACGTCCACGCCGAGTTCCCGGGTGACCTCGGTGGGTGTCATATGGCCGCGGTCGTCGAGGACCGGGACGGTCTCCTTGAAGCTGCCCGTGCCGGAGAAACGCAGGACGTCGCAGACCGCCTTGTCGGTGGCCAGGTACTCGCAGAACTCGCTGATACCGCCGTCGAAGCGGAAGGACTCCTCGCCCTTGCTGCCGCCCTCGCCCAGGCCGTACTCGTCGCGGACGACGATGGTCAGACCGGGCACCAGGAACGCGGTCTGCCGCGCGCGCTGGTGCAGGGTGTCCAGGGAGAGCTTGGCGTCCTTGAGGAAGATCTGGCGGTCCGCCCAGTAGCGCAGACGCGTGCCGGTACGGGCCTTGGGGACGCGCTTGGTCTTGCGCAGGCCGCTGTGGGGTTCGAAGGGCGACTCCGCCCCCGGCTTCGCGAAGGCCCCGGGAACGCCCCGGCGGAAGCTGATCGCGTGGGTGCTGCCACCGCGGTCCACCTCGACGTCCAGACGCGCCGAGAGCGCGTTCACGACGGAGGCGCCGACGCCGTGGAGGCCACCAGAGGCGGCGTACGAGCCGCCGCCGAACTTGCCACCGGCGTGCAGCTTGGTCAGGACGACCTCGACACCCGACAGCCCGGTCTTCGGCTCCACGTCCACGGGGATGCCGCGGCCGTTGTCACGGACCTCGACGGACCCGTCGTCGTGCAGCACGACATCGATGTGATCGCAGTAGCCGCCCAGGGCCTCGTCGACGGAATTGTCGATGATCTCCCAGAGGCAGTGCATCAGGCCACGGCTGTCGGTCGACCCGATGTACATACCGGGCCGCTTGCGAACCGCTTCGAGGCCCTCCAGGACGAGCAGGTGCCGCGCGGTGTAGTTGGAACCGTCCCGGTCTGCTCCGGTCAGCAGCGCAGTGGACGGCACGGACGTATCGGCGGTCACGCGGTTCGCTCCTCGCTGAATTTCAGATACGACCCTTTGGGGTAAGGGCCCGGCTTCGGTTGCCGCTCAGAGGGTACCGAGCCCTGGTAGAGCCGTTGTCACGCCACCCTCGCGCAGAACCAGCCTAGTCCAGAGTCGCATGCTTGTTCGATGCCTCGATGGAGTGAAGGGCATATCACGTTCCCTTCGAGGCATGAACCATTTAGGCTCCGGGCACGTCCTCTTGAACAACCGGCAAGCCAGCCGGGAGGACCGGACCCCATGCAAACCGCGCGAACCCGTAAGACACATAGACACGCAATACGGCACATTCGCCGCCAATGGGCAGCAGACAGCCACCTCGGGGAGAAATTTTCGAGGAGAAGCCGCGAGCGGGAACGTTTTCGGCCTGGTTGGATGTTGACCCTGGTACGACAGCTCGTCGAGCTAGAGAAGAGGCGACGTGACTACTGTTCTGACCCCCGCGAGCCCGCTGACGGCCGCTGACCGCTGCGACCGTTGCGGCGCCCAGGCTTACCTGCGCGTCGTCCTGTTGAGCGGCGGTGAACTGCTCTTCTGCGCCCACCACGGTCGCAAGTTCGAGCCGGAACTCAAGAAGATCGCCGCTGAGATACAGGACGAGACGGAGCGCCTGACCGCCGTCCCGGCCTCGGCCGAGGAGCAGCAAGAACGCTGACACCTCGCATCCACCGACGAGCCAGCACCGGCCCAGGCCGGCGAAATGGGCGGCACCCCGTACGCGGGGTGGCCGCCCGTTCACGTTCCCGCACCGCCCGACGCTCCCAGCGCCGGGCGGTCTCGACGCCCGGCGGTCTCGACGCCCGGCGCTATCTCAGCGCCGGGCGGTTTCCGGTGACTCGGGGGTGGTGCCACCGGGGAGGCGCGCTATGACAGGCCCTGCCCGGCCCCTGTCGCCTCGCTCAGCGGCTTCCGGGGCCGGTCCGGTCCCGGACACCTCGGGCTCGCCCAGCGCGGCGGAGAGGCGCGTGTAGACGCCCGGGCTACCGGCCCTGCCGCAGCCGCTCCCCCACGAGACGAGACCGATGAGCCGTCCTTCCGCGACGAGCGGGCCACCGCTGTCGCCCTGGCACGCGTCCCGTCCCCCTTCGCGCACCCCGGCGCAGAGCATGGAATCGGCCAGATACCGGCCTTCGGGTCCACCGGGGTACGCGTCCTGGCAGAGTTCGTCGGGCAGCACCTCGACCTGCCCGACCCGCAGGCTCCGCGCGTAGTCGCCCCGTCCGGTGGCGTCCCCCCAGCCGTAGACGGCCGCGGGGGTACCCGCCCGATACGCGGGGTCACCGGACTCCGCCATGGGGATCACATGGCTGTCGGGCAGCGGCTCCGCGAGGGTCAGCACGGCGAGGTCCCACGCGTTCGTCGTACGGTCGTGCTCCGGGCTGACCCAGATGTCACGTACCCGGACCTCCGTCCCGCCACCGGCCAGCAGATCGCCGCGGCCCGCGATCACCGCCAGATCACCGACCTCGCCGGGAGACGTGCCGAGCACCTCCGGCCCCACACAGTGCGCGGCGGTCAGCACCGTCGTGGGCCCCACCACGGCACCGCCGCAGAACTGTCCGGCACGGGTACCGCCGAACCGGTCACGGCTGGAGAGGGCCACCACCCAGGGACTGTGGACGATGTCGGCCGGTTGTCCGCCCACCACCAGACTGTCGGCGGCGGCGGGCCGCGGGTGGGCCAGGGGCAGCACGGTGGCGGCGGCCGTCAGGACCAGCACACCGGTCAGGGCGCGGGCATGGGGACGGGACATGCGCTCTCCTCACTCAGGGTCGCGATCTCCCACCCAGCGTCGATCAGCGGTACCGGACCCGCACCCGCGCATGCCGAAGGGCCCGGCTCCACGAAGGAGCCGGGCCCTTGGCCACGGTCACCGGCCGGCGTGCCGACCGATGGACGACCGCAGACCGTCCGTCCGGTCCGCACCGGTCGGCGGTGATCCTGGATGCCGTCCAGGTGGCCCCGGATCCGATCCCGCTGATCCCGCATCGGATCCGAGTGGCCCCGGATCCGATCCGAGTGGTCGCGATCTAGTCCAGGTAGTCGCGCAGTACCTGCGAACGCGACGGGTGGCGCAGCTTCGACATCGTCTTCGACTCGATCTGGCGGATGCGCTCACGGGTGACGCCGTACACCTTGCCGATCTCGTCGAGGGTCTTCGGCTGACCGTCGGTGAGACCGAACCGCATCGACACCACACCCGCCTCACGCTCGGAGAGGGTGTCGAGCACGGAGTGCAGCTGCTCCTGGAGCAGCGTGAAGCTGACGGCGTCGGCGGGCACGACGGCCTCGGAGTCCTCGATGAGGTCACCGAACTCGCTGTCACCGTCCTCACCGAGCGGCGTGTGCAGGGAGATGGGCTCACGGCCGTACTTCTGGACCTCGATGACCTTCTCGGGGGTCATGTCGAGTTCCTTGGCCAGCTCCTCCGGGGTGGGCTCGCGGCCCAGGTCCTGGAGCATCTGGCGCTGCACCCGCGCCAGCTTGTTGATGACCTCGACCATGTGCACCGGGATACGGATGGTGCGTGCCTGGTCGGCCATCGCGCGGGTGATCGCCTGACGGATCCACCAGGTGGCGTACGTGGAGAACTTGTAGCCCTTGGTGTAGTCGAACTTCTCCACCGCGCGGATCAGACCGAGGTTGCCCTCCTGGATCAGGTCCAGGAACAGCATGCCGCGGCCCGTGTACCGCTTGGCCAGGGAGACCACGAGACGGAGGTTGGCCTCCAGCAGGTGGTTCTTGGCGCGGCGGCCGTCCTCGGCGATGATCTCCAGCTCGCGCTTGAGCTTGGGCGCCAGCTTGTCGGCGTTGGCGAGCTTGTCCTCGGCGAAGAGACCGGCCTCGATGCGCTTGGCCAGCTCCACCTCCTGCTCGGCGTTGAGGAGGGGGACCTTGCCGATCTGCTTCAGGTAGTCCTTGACGGGGTCGGCGGTGGCACCGGCCGCGGCGACCTGCTGCGCGGGCGCGTCGTCCTCGTCGTCGTCGGACAGGACGAAGCCCTGGCTCCCGTCCTCCGCGGGCTCCTCACCGGGCTTGCCGGGGGTACCCGAGGTCTCCTCGGCCGACTCGTCGTCGACGATCTCGTCGGAGTCCTTCTTGCCGGTCGCCTTCTTGGCCGCGGTCTTCTTGACAGCGGTCTTCTTGGCGACCGCCTTCTTGGCCACCGTCTTCTTGGCGGCGGCCTTCTTGGCGGGCGCGCCCTCGGCGTCGGACGCGTCGCCCGACGCGGCGGTGGGGGCGGTCGCCGCCTTCTTGGTCGTGACCGTCTTGGCGGCCACGGTCCTGGTGGCGGTCCGCTTGGCCGGACTCTTCGCTGCGACGCTCTTTCGGGTGCGCTTCGGTTCCGCGGCACTGACCATCAGCGTCACACCCTCTTCCTCGAGGATCTGGTTGAGGCTGCGCAGTACGTTCTTCCACTGAGTGGCCGGAATCTGGTCAGCTTCGAAGGCCCGACGCACGTCATCGCCGGCGATCTGCCCCTCAGCCTTTCCCCGCTCGATGAGCGCCATGACAGAGACGGACTCGGCGATCTCCGGCGGGAGCGTACGGGATGTGCTGGCCGACACGAACAACCTCTCGGAACGTTGGAAAACGGCTTCCGGCCCCGTCCACAACGGACTGGGACCGACGACCGCCGACTAGGGATGGGCCGGCGGCGCGGGCGTGGTCCAGGAGATTCACAGCGCCATCGGCGGCTGCTGCATTCCCTCCTCGACTGTCACCTCTTAGGTCATCGCGCAGTTCCCAGGAGCGTTACGCCCAATCTGCGTGGCCCGAGTCACACCCCGTAAGCATACAAAAGCTTCTAGATACGGTCAGAAGTGGTCAGGTTTTGCGACTGTCTGCCCCACCTCGATCCGTCGCCGCCGCATTAGGTCATGTTCTTGACCTGGCGGGGCCGCCGAGCGGGGCAACCGGGCCCGATGACCGACCGACGGACCGCACGGTCGGCGGACACGGGGCCGGTCGGGTGTGCGACGGTCGGGACCGGCACACACCTGCCGGGTAGAAGGGATGCTTCCCCGTTCGATTCAAACCACGCATGGGACCACCCGGAGCAACCGCCCCGGGGCGGTTGGGGACACCTTCCCCGGGACCGGGAACCGGCTGCGGGCCGGGGGTCCGGCGGCGGACGGGAAAGCCTGGCGGAGGGGAACCGGCGGGGAGCGGGTGAGGGCCGGCGGGAGGCGTCGGTGGCGAGAAATGAGCTGCGGCAGAGCTGGGCGGGGCGGGTGCCGTTCGTGGGGCGGGTGCCGTCGCGGGATGGTTTCGGGTGCTGCGGCGGGGCGGTTCCATGGGCCGGCGGGGCGGGACCGGGCGGGGCGGGTATCGGGTGCCGTCGTGGGGCCGGGCGGGGCGGGTATCGGGTGCCGTCGTGGGGCCGGGCGGGGCGGGTGCCGTCGCAGGTGGGGCGGGGCCTCGGGGAGGACGGCGGAGCGGGAGTCGTCGCGTGTACGCCCCGGAAAGCGCGGCGGCCGGACCCGCCGCCGGGCCGGGTGCGGCCGCCGGGGAGGGTCCGGCCCGCATCAGATGCTGTGCCGGGGGTGTGCCACGTGTGCACACGGAGTTCGGATACGCGAGGCACGCGCACGCGTGGCCGTCGCGGGGGAACGCGAGAGGTACCAAGAGGCGCAGGAGACAGGGAACCGGGCGGGCGGGTGCCCGTACGCCTCGCCGGGGCGACCGCGGCGCCGCTCGTGCGCGGCGATACGGACGACACCTGGCGGAACGGTTCCCTGGGGCAGACACACGAGGGCCGTTCGCGGACGCGGTTCACGCGTGGGAACCGCCGACCGCGGGATGACCCGCGCGAAGGTGAGCGGAACGGTCCGCTCAGTGCTCCCGGGGGGCGGGAACCACCCGCTCCACCTCGGGGTGGACGGTCAGCAGCTGACGCATCGCGGCCTCGGCGGCGGCGGCGTCCCCCTGGGCGAGGGCTTCGGCGATCCGGGCGTGGTGCGCGAGCGAGTGCTCGTGCGGACGGTCACAGCCTGTGACAGGACCGCCGGAGACATGGAGCGCGGACGAGACGATCCCGGACAGGTGCTCCAGCATGCGGTTGCCCGCGAGCTGGATCAGCAGGGCGTGGAACTCGGCGTCCGCCCGGCCGAAGGTGATCGTGTCGGCCTGACCGAGGGCGTGGCCCATGATCTCGACCATGTCCGTCAGCCGCTGCTGCACGTCCTCACGTCCGTGCCCGGCGGCGAGACGGGCCGCGAGCGGCTCGATCGTCCACCGCAGCTCGCTGAGCTCACGGCGCTGGTCGTCCCGCTGGGGGCCGAAGGCCCGCCACTCGATGATGTCCGGGTCGAGGAGGTTCCAGTCGCTGACCGGCCGTACACGTGTGCCGACGTTGGGGCGGGCGCTGACGAGCCCTTTGGCCTCCAGCACCCGCAGGGACTCCCGTACGACGGTGCGGGAGACCTCGAAGCGCTGTCCGATCTCCTCGGGGACGAGCGGACGGTCGGCGCCCAGATCGCCGGAGACGATCATCTGGCCGAGCTGCTGGACGAGTTGGCCGTGCAGACCGCGGCCGCGGGTGCCCGCGGTACGGCGGCCGACGCGGCCGAGTTCCTGATCTGCGCCGTCCCAGACGGAGGCGCCGGCTCGTTCGGCGGCGGGTGCCTGCGGGTACGGGTAGCGGTCGAGTTCGCCCGGTCCGGCGATGCCGGACTCTGTGGAACGGGCGTTGGTCATCATGGTGTGCGCAAGGGTACTCACGGAACCTTTGTCGGCCTTGCTCTCAGGCGCCTTGAGGTCTTTGGTGAAAAGCACACGAAAGGGTGATCGCTCACCTCTTCGCAATTGACGCCTTATCGGAAAGAAGTGAGCGCCACCCAGGAAGTTGTGTCCGGCGGCCGACCAAGGGGGCAACTTCGGTCGTCAACGCGCCCTGCTGCGTACGGTCATGAGCAGATACGCGCACAGCAGGGCCGTCAGTGACAACGTCAACGCACTCCCGACCGGTTGAACGATCATCCGCAGACCCGCCGCGAGATATCGCTCGGTCCCGAACGGCCACATGGTGAGGTCACGCAATCGGGCCGGGAGACCCATCGCGGTGCGCACCGTCGGCCCCGCCAGCGCCTGCTGCACCGCGGGACCGACAAGCACCGGGACCGCGACGACGGCCGCCAGCCCCGCGGCGGTCGACTTGAAGATCCCGGCCGCGAGAACCCCTGCCCAGGCGCATCCGATCACCAATGCGCCCCAACTCACTACAAGAGTGGGCCAGTGCGGGGGAACTACGCCAACTTCCTGTCCGTACACGAGGTGGAGCGCCAGAGCGTCGCAGCCCACGGTGAGCAGTGCGAGGAGCAGCGCGGTCGCCGCCGCGACGGCGAGTTTGGCGCCGAGCAGCCCGAGCCGTCGGGGGACGTTCCCGCGGTCCACGGCGAGGGCGGGGTGTCGGAACTCGTCGCCGAAGGCCAGCGCGCCGAGCAGTCCCGCCCCCAGGGCGGCGGGCGGCAGCGGCAGTTGTACGGGCCAGGCCGCCAGCAGTCTGGCGTGGGAGGTGTGACCGTTCCGGGCCAGGAAGAGGGCGAGGACCACCGAGGTGACGAACACCGCCGCGCCGGTGCGGTAGCCGGCGCCGATCCCGGCGGCACGACGCAGCTCGTACCGCAGCGGCCGAAGGGGAACGCGTACGGAGCGCACGGTGATGGCGGGTGGCAGCAGCGAGAGATCCGCGCCGCCATCGGGGTACGGGGCGGGGGGGCGGAGGACAGAGGGGCCCGTGGCTGTGGGACGGGGGGCTGTGGGACCCGTGGCCGTGGGCCGACTCCGGGGTCGTTCGGGGGGCGCGGTGCGGTGGGAGGCAGCTGCCGGGAGAGCGGCGTCCGGTTCGTCGGCGGGGAGCGCGGCGGTGGCCTGCGGCTGTTCCTGACCCTCGGGGTGGGTCGGCTCGGGGCGAGCGGGCTGGGCGTAGGTGGGCTCTGGATGGGTGGACTCTGGGTGAGCGGGCTCGGGGTAGGTGGACTCTGGGCAGGCGAGTTCGGCGGGGCCGGGACCTGGGCTTTCAGAATCGGTGGGGACGGGGTTGGGGTCCGTGCGGTCAAGGTCGTCGCGGGCCGGGAGGTTGCCGTCGGGGCCGGGGTCGGGGTCCGTACGGTAAAGGCCTTCGTGGTCGGGGAGGTTGCGGTCGAGGGCGTGGTCGTTGACGTCCAGGCGGTCATGGTCAGGAAGGTGGCGTTCGGGGCCTGGATCGGTGACTGCAAGTCCGTTGGGCTCGAAGGTGGTGTGGTCAGGCCCGGTGGGGTCGGGGGCGGCGGGTACGGAGGCGGCGGCCTCAAGTTCGGTGACCGGCGGTTCGACGGTGTCGGATACGGCGCCTTCGAGCCCGATGCCTTCGGGGGCGGCATGGACCGGTACGTGCGGCACGCCCGGGCCGCCGTCGCTGATGGCCGCGCCGACGGAGTGGGGTGAGCGAGTGTCGACGGCGGAGTCGGTGGCGATGGCCCGGTCGGCGGCGGGGTCGGGGGCGATGGATGTGGCGGTGGCCGGGTCGGCGGCGGGGTCGGCGGCGATGGATGTGGCGGTGGCCGGGTCGGCGGCGGGGTCGGCGGCGATGAAGGTGACGGTGGCCCGTTCGGTGGCCGGGTGGGTGTCCGTAGCGCCTCCCGGTCCCATGTCCCCCGTCTCGTCGGCGAGCTGATGGACGAGGATGCCGTGCCGGTACGCGGCGTCACCGACGTCCGCGCAACTGCTTCCGTACACCGAGAGCCGGTTGCCGCCCTCCTGCACCACCTCGACCGAACGTCTCGCGGAGCGCGCCTCCTGAGTGATCAGCAGTCCGAGACGGGCGGCGTGCGGGCTGCGTACGGCGACCCTCGGCCGCAGTCGTGTCCTGGCGAAATCTGTCGCTTCCTGATCGGCGACGACACGCCCCTCCCCCAGCGTCACGACACGGTCCGCGTTCCGGGCCGCCTCCTTGGCGTCGTCCGTCGTGAACAGCACGGTGCCGCCCAGCGATGTGTGGGCGCGCAGGACGCCATGCAGCCAGGACCGGTCGCGCGCGGAAAGGCCGTGCGTGGGCGCGTCCAGCACCAGCGTGTGCGGGTCCGCGAGCAGGGCGCAGGCGACCGCGAGACGGCGGTCCAGGGCGCGGGAGAGGATGCCCAACGGCTCGTCACGCTGGCCGACCAGCCCCACGGTCTCCAACACGTCGTCGGCACGCTGGATCGTCACCCCGGCGGCCGCGCACAGCATCCTCAAGTGCCCTCGCACCGTACGTGCGGGGTGTCCCGGTACCTCACCGAGGACGACGCCGACCTCGCGGGCGGGATGGGCGATACGGTGCAGGGGGCGGCCCCGGAAATGGGCGACGCCCCGCCCCCGCTGGAGTTCGAGCATCAGACGCAGGGTCGTCGACTTCCCCGAACCGGGAACGCCGAGCAGTGCCGTGATCCGGCCCGTCGGAGCCTCGAACGACACGTCGTCGACGGCCGGCGGAGACTCCTTGCGCGGTGTGCTGGTCAGTCCGATGGCCTGGATCATCGCTTCTCTCACGGGAGGGGCGACCGTCTCGGCGGCGGGGGCCGTCAGCCGAGCGAGGCCGTCCGCCGGGCGGGGACGGACGACCCCGTGGATACCCCAGCAAGATAGCGCGACATTCCAGACTTTTCGGGCATCGACCACCGTTGAGTGTTGCCCCGGTAGCCGATCAGGAACGTACAGAACCGGTCAGGGCCCATCGTCACCCGAACCTCGCCGTCTGCGGCGGCCGGCCTCAGGACGCTCAGACCTCCGGTCGCAGCATCGGCGGATTGAGGAGTGTGGCGCCGCCCGCGCGGAACAACTGCGCGGGACGACCCCCCTGGCGCGTGGTCGTGCCACCCGTCGGAACGAGGAAGCCGGGTGTTCCGGTCACCTTGCGATGGAAGTTCCGGGGGTCCAGGGCCACGCCCCAGACGGCCTCATAAACCCTGCGCAGCTCCCCCACGGTGAACTCCGGTGTGCAGAAGGCGGTGGCGAGCGACGAGTACTCGATCTTCGACTTGGCGCGCTCCACCCCGTCGGTCAGGATCCTCGCGTGGTCGAAGGCCAGTGGAGCGGCCTGCTCCCCTTCGCGCCCGTATCCCCCTGAGGCGAGAAGCTCCTCCACAGGAGCCCAGCGTGCGTTGCTCGCGTCGCCGCCCGCGCGGGGCGCGGGCAGATCGGGCGCGAGGGCGAGATGCGCGACACTGACCACCCGCATCCGGGGGTCCCGCTGAGGGTCGCCATAGGTCGCGAGCTGTTCGAGATGCGCACCTTGGGCCTGTGTCGGGGTCGACGGATCATGAGCGGAGAGCCCGGTCTCCTCGACGAGCTCCCTCGCCGCGGCCAACGACAGATCCTCATCGGCACGCACGAACCCGCCGGGGAGCGCCCAACGCCCCTGGAACGGCGCCTCACCGCGCCGCACCGCCAACGCGCACAGGGCGTCGCGCCGCACGGTCAGTACCACCAGGTCGACGGTGACGGCGAAGGGCGGGAAAGCTGACGGGTCGTAGGGCGGCATGCTCGTGATCATAGTCGTCTGCCTGACGATAAACACTCCCTCGCCGAGCCACCGACCGATTCGTTCGCAATCCCTGGCCACGCCGGGGCGCCACCCGGATCGCCCGCCCGGTGCGCCCACCTGCGCGGCGAACCGCCCGGCGCCGGTGCCGCCCGGGCCCTGAGCACGTTCGGGCTGCGAACCCGGGCCATGATCGGCACAGGCGCTTGAGGCGCGCCCGGAGTGTTGGTGCCCTCATCGCTGCCTCCGGCTACCGCCCGACCGGGCCGGGCGGCCGCCGGGACGGGTGGACGGCCCCTTGGGACGCGGGCCGCGGGCTCCTCCGGCCGCCCGCTGCCGGGCATTGGCTCGCCGGAGGGCGGCCCCGGTCCGCGACGACCTCAGGGCGGTGGCCCCCACGGCGGGCAGGACGGGGCGGGAGGAGCCCATGCCCTCGGCGGCCTCGGCCTCACGCTCGACCGCTGTCAGCTCACGGTTCGTGGCTGTCAGCTCTTGGCCCGCGGCTGTCAGCTCGCCGTCCGCACCTGTGGCCTCGTCGTCCACGCCTGACGGCTCATGGCCAACAGCCGCCGACTGGCGATCCTCGGCCCCGGCCCCAGCCTCAGCCCCGGCAGCGGCAGCGGCAGCGGCAGCGGCAGCGGCAGCGGCAGCGCGCTCCTCGGCCGCCGCTTCGCGTTCGGCTCGACCCCGCCTGATGCACTCGCGGATCGCCTCGGCCCCGAGCCCTTCGTTGCATGCCGTGTGCAGCAGCAAGGCGAACAGGTAGTCGGGGTCGGCAGCGAGTGCCATGGCCAGCGCCTCACGCGCCTCCAGATTGTCGCCCGTCGACCAGGCGGCCCAGCCCGCGAGGGCCAGTGGCGCCGCGGCGTGATCGCCGTACGGGCCGACGCAGCGACGGGCCAGCGCCCGCCAGAGCCTGAGGGCGAGCTCCGCGTCCGTTCCCTCCATCCACTCCGCGGCCTCGTCGCGGGTCTCGCGGTCCTGGAGTCCGACGATGAGCGCCGCCGCCTCGTCATGGGTGAGCAGTGCGTCGTCCTGGTCGTCCATGTCCATCCGGCCGGGAGTCGTGGGCCGGTCGGCCAGGCGGACCATCGCACGGCGGGCCAGATCGAGTGTCGCGGTGGTCACGGCCGGTCGGCTCGTCTCATCGTCGATCCTCGGTCGGAGCGTGCGACGTGCCGCGTCGAGCGCGGCTTCCTGCTCGGGGGCGGCGCCGTCCTTCGGCCGCAGCCGGGCCTGGAACTCCTTCAACGATCCGCGTACCTGAAGTCCGGCGTAGGTCGCCGCCGCGGCCAGCGCGGAGGAGCCCGGCAGTCCCATGGACGTCCCCTCGGGCGGGCAGCATCCACCCGGGCAGCAGTAGGACCAGAAGCGACCGTCGGAGATGCACAGGGCCTCGACCACCGGCACCCCGAAGTCACCGCACGAGGTGCGCAGAAGCTGGACGAAGAGCTGAAGCCGGTCGCGCACGCGCCGGCCTGTCTCGCCCTCCGTCGGCTCCTTGCAGACGAAGACGACGATGGCGTCGGACTTGTCCCCGCGGTGCTCGCCTCCGATGATCAGGGACCGCGCCAGCTGGCGTGCCACGGCCGGCCAGTCCTCGGCTCGGGCGGGGATTCCGAGGCGGACGCGACCGCCGAAGCGTCCGTAGCCGTCCCGCTGGCGGAGCCCCAGCAGGACGACGCAGTCCTCCGGGCGGTAACCGAGGATGTAGGGCAGCGCGTCCGCCAGCTCCGAGGCGGATCGCACCTTGATCGGGGTGTCCGGCTCGGGGCAGTCGATCGGGTCGACCGCGCCATCGAGGTCAGGGACACCGGGTCCGCCGGGGTGAGCGCCGTGCGCCGGGCGGGATACCGGGGTCGGTCCGTGCGGGTCCGGCTGGTGCTCGGCGGGACCGGTTGCTCCGTTGTGGTTCGTCATGTGGCGACCATCTCGCGGAACTCAAGATTCCGGTTCTGCCTGTGGATAACCCACGACAGGGACACGACATTACTTGTCCACAGGTCAGGGAGGTGTGGTCGCGCGATGTCGGACCCATCAGGTTGCATGGGGGCATGAACAACGAAGACCTGCGTACAGCGGCGGACACCGTCCTCTCCCGGCTCGTCGGCGACCCGGCCGCCCGGCTGCGCGGGGACCAGTGGCGCGCCATCGAAGCGCTGGTCGCCGACAGACGCCGGGCCTTGGTGGTGCAGCGCACCGGCTGGGGCAAGTCCGCGGTGTATTTCGTCGCGACCGCGCTGCTGCGGGAACGCGGCGGCGGCCCGACGGTGATCGTCTCCCCCCTGCTGGCGCTCATGCGAAACCAGGTGGAGGCCGCGGCACGTGCGGGTATCCACGCCCGCACGATCAATTCGTCGAACCCGGAGGAGTGGTCGACCGTCCAGGCCGAGATCGGCGCGGGCACCGTCGATGTCCTCCTGGTGAGCCCCGAGCGGCTGAACAACCCCGATTTCCGGGACAACGTCCTGCCCGAGCTGGCCGCGGCGACCGGACTCCTGGTGGTCGACGAGGCGCACTGCATCTCGGACTGGGGGCACGACTTCCGGCCGGACTACCGACGGCTACGGACGATGCTGGCCGACCTGCCGTCCGGCGTACCGGTCCTGGCCACGACGGCGACGGCGAACGCCCGGGTGACCGCGGACGTCGCCGAGCAGCTCGGCACCGGCGGGCACCCGTCCGCGCCGGGTTCCAAGGAGGGCGAGGGGGCGCTGGTGCTCCGAGGCCCGCTGGACCGGTCGAGCCTGAGCCTGAGCGTCCTCGAACTGCCCGACGCGGCCCACCGTCTCGCCTGGCTCGCCGAGCACCTGGACAACCTGCCGGGCTCAGGAATCATCTACACCCTGACCGTCGCGGCCGCCGAGGAGGTCACCGCCTACCTCCGTCAGCGCGGGCACATCGTGGCCCCGTACACCGGCAAGACGGAGAACGCCGACCGCCAGCAGGCGGAGGACGATCTGCTGGCCAACCGCGTCAAGGCACTGGTCGCCACCTCCGCCCTCGGGATGGGCTTCGACAAACCGGATCTCGGATTCGTGGTCCACCTCGGCTCCCCCGCCTCCCCCATCGCCTACTACCAGCAGGTCGGACGCGCGGGCCGAGGCGTCGAGCACGCGGAGGTGCTGTTGCTGCCGGGCAAGGAGGACGAGGCGATCTGGCAGTACTTCGCCTCGCTGGCCTTCCCCTCCGAGGACCAGGTCCGCCGCACGCTGGACGTCCTCGCGGCAGCCGGGCGGCCCCTCTCACTACCCGCGCTGGAGCCCTTGGTCGAACTGCGGCGCAACCGCTTGGAGACGATGCTGAAGGTCCTGGACGTGGACGGCGCGGTGCGGCGCGTGAAGGGCGGCTGGATCTCCACCGGTGAACCCTGGGCGTACGACAGCGAGCGCTACGCGTGGGTGAGCAAGCAGCGATCGGCCGAACAGGAGGCGATGCGGGAGTACGTACGGACCACGGGATGCCGCATGGAGTTCCTCCGCCGTCAGCTGGACGACGAGGAAGCAGCGCCTTGTGGCCGGTGCGACAACTGCGCGGGCGGCCGGTTCAGCGCGGAGGTCTCCGGCTCCTCGCTCGACTCCGCGCGTGACGAGCTGCGCCGCCCCGGTGCTGAGGTGGAACCCCGCCGGATGTGGCCCACGGGGCTGTCCGCCGTGGGGATCACGCTCAAGGGCCGCATCCCCGCGACCGAGCAGGCCTCGACCGGGCGTGCGCTGGGCCGGCTCTCCGACATCGGCTGGGGCAACCGGCTCCGTCCCATGCTTGCTCCGGACGCGCCGGACGGGCCGATCCCGGACGATGTGGCACAGGCCGTGGTGGAGGTTCTCGCCGACTGGGCCAAGGGGCCGGGCGGCTGGGCCTCCAAGGCTCCCGACGCGATGCCCCGCCCCGTCGGCGTGGTGACGATGACCTCGCGCGCCAAGCCCGGTCTGATCCACTCACTGGGTGCCCGTATCGCCGACGTAGGGCGCCTCCCCCTGCTGGGCACCATCGAGTACGCCCCGGGACACGAACCCGCTCATGTCCCCAGGAGCAACAGCGCCCAGCGGCTCAGGGTCCTCGACGGCGCGCTGGTCCTGCCGCCGGAGCTGTCCGTGGCGTTGAAGGCCGCGGAGGGCCCCGTCCTGCTGGTGGACGATCAGACGGACACCGGCTGGACGCTCGCCGTGGCCGCGCGACTGCTCAGACGTGCGGGGGCGTCGGCGGTGCTGCCGCTGGTGCTGGCGGTGCAGGGCTGACCTGCGTTCCCGGCGGGCGAGCAGCCTTTGGGGCGCGTTGCCCCGGCGCACGGCGTCACGGGTGACGGTGGGATGCGATCATGGGAAACGACGGGTGGACACGTCGCCCCGAGATCTTCGGGTGAGGGATATAAGCGACGAATGGCAACACATGGGTCGACAGTCCCAATTGCTCGTTGCCGCAAGCCAATACGACGGGAAGAATTGGCATTGCTCCCCTGCGGCTCGCCCGTCACCCAAGAGGGTTTCGCCGTGGTGCGCTCCCCCACGTCCGACCCCGCCCCCAGTGTGTGGGCGCGTAGCCGAAGGGAGGGCCGTGACCTTCGGATTCGCTCCGTCCAAGGCGGCATCGATGTCTGCGTCCCCGACGCGTGCAAACATGCCGACCGACGCCGCCAACCAACTCGCCCGGATGCTCGAACCCGCCGAATGGGCAGAGGCCGGGATTCCGCTGTTGCGCAATCCGCGCGAGGTCGTCAGCGGGCTCCACGCCCGACACCGTCCGACACCCGCCACGGCGGTCGTCGCGGTCCTCGACCCGGATGAACGGCTCAACGCCAGCGCGTCGTTCACCCGCCGCGCCCCGACGGCGGACGGGTGGGTGTTCCGCAATGCCCTGCTCGCCCAGCTCCGCCGGGTGATCCCGCACGATCTCCGGCGCCGCACCCCGGTCCGGACCGCGGTGTTGCTCTACTGCCGGGACGGAGACGCCCGCTGGACCGAGGAGGACGGTGCCTGGATGTGGGGATTGCGCGACGCGTGCACCCTGCATGGATTGCGTTGCGGGGCGTACATCACGCTGACCCGTGACGGATGGCAGGTTCTCGGTGAGGGCCGAGGCGGCCGTCGCCCGAGTTCCCTGTCGTCGTCGCAGGACTTCGTCACGGATCTCGCTCCGCCTCAGCCACGAGCCGGTGGCGCCGCTTCGGATCTGCTGCGCCGCGCGGCGGCCCGCTGAGACCGCGACAACCAGGGCGGTGAGGCCTCCGAGCACGGCGACCTCACCCGCCCACCAGGTCGTGGACCCGAGGGAACCGCGCGGGCACCCGAAGGACGCGAGGCAAGGCACATATCCGGCCACAGCCGATCAACGAGCGCATCGGGCCCGGCCGCGCCGTCGCACGGAACCCGGGAGTCACACACGTACAGCTGGTTCCGGTGTCCGCACCCGGCGAATTCCCGGGTGCGGACACCGGAACCGGTCAGACGCCGACGCCCAGGATCGCGTTGACGCGCTGGGCCTCACCGCAGACGATGAGCAGAGCGCCCGCCTTGGCCAAGGCCAGCGGCAGGGCGGTCGCGGCGACGGAGTCGGCACCGCCGTTGACAGCGGCGACCACGACCGGCCGGGACGCGGCCCGGTCGAGGGCAGCCGCGTCGGCGTAGAAGACATCCTCGCCCGCGTCGTGCTGTGCCCAGTAGGCGTGCTCACCGAACGACAACTCGTGCGCGGCCCAGGGATGCGGATCGCCGGTGGTGATCACCAGGATCTCACTCGGGGTCCGACCGGAGTCGAGCAGCAGGTCGACGGCTTCCTCAGCGGCGTCCAGCGCACCCTCGGCCGAGGCCGGGATGAGCTGGAGCTGAGGAGTGGCCGACGCCCGGGAAGCGGGTGCGGGGGCCGACTGCCCGGGAACGGCGGCAGTCGCGACCGGGGCGGACGGCCCCGGCTCGGCGGTCGACGACTCGCGCGGCGTGCGCTGCGCGGGTGGCGTGGGCCGCAGCGGACCCGGACGGCCGGGGCGAGGTGGCGCCACGGGACGAGGACCGGGTACGGGACGAGGGGTCGGCGCGGTACGGCCGCTGGCCGGAGTGGCGCGGGGACCCTGGGCACTCTCGTGAATCTGAGGCTCCTCGGGAATGAGAGGAATGAACTGATATCTAACGAACGCCGGTGCGGCTCGCGTCGGCGGGTGGCACATGAGTGCGAGCGAGAACGATCAGAAGTCGAAGCCGAGCTGCCCCTCGATCTCCGGAACGCTTTCGTCCGCCCAGCTGCGGACCTTCTTGAGATGCCGCCACTGGGGCAGCGCATCAAGATACGCCCACGTCAGCCGGTGGTACGGGGTGGGGCCCCGTTCCGCCAGCGCGGCCTGGTGCACCGGTGACGGGTAACCGGCATTGGCCGCGAAGTCGAAGTCTGCATGGTCGACCCCCAGTTCGGCCATCATTTTGTCGCGGCGCACCTTGGCGATCACGGACGCGGCGGCCACGGCGACGCAGGAGCGGTCGCCTTTGATCACGGTACGCACACGCCAAGGCCCGCCCAGGTAGTCGTGCTTGCCGTCGAGGATCACCGCGTCGGGTCGCACCGGAAGCGCCTCCAGCGCGCGTACGGCCGCCAGCCGCAGGGCGGCCGTCATGCCCATGGCGTCGATCTCGTCGTGCGAGGCGTGTCCGAGGGCATGGGAGGTGACCCAGCTCTCCAACTCGGCGGCGAGCGGGGTGCGCCGCTTGGGGGTGATCAGCTTGGAGTCCGTGAGGCCGTCCGGGGGGCGCCGCAGTCCGGTGACCGCCGCGCAGACGGTGACAGGTCCGGCCCAGGCCCCGCGGCCCACTTCGTCGACACCCGCGATGACCTTCGCTCCCGTGGTGGCGCGCAGTGAGCGCTCGACGGTGTGCGTGGGTGGTTCGTATGCCATGACGTCTGTCAGCCTACGCCGCCCGGTTCACCCGCCGACACACCGGTCCCGGCCAACCGCGATACCGATGGCCGTTTCGCGACCGGACGGAGCGACGCCGGATGTCGCGACTGCGGGCCGACCACGCCTCACCAGGGCTGATCGGAGGCTGCCAGCTGTGCTGCGGACACCCTGACCACCCGACGCATGGGAGCGTGGGCGCCCCAGCCGCCCGACGGCACGGCCGCATGGGGCGTGACCGGATGACCACCCGCCCGCGTGAAGACGAGGGGCGTAACCGCGCGATCGACAGTCCCGACCCGGCCGGCACCACACCCCGGATAGGGGCCCATTGCTCAACTCCGCTGCCGCCAGGCGTCCGTGGGGCGCAGCAGCGGGACCATGACCCGGTCGATCATCCGCGTCAGTTCACCCTCCGTCCATTCGCTCGCGCACATCTTGGATCGGTACATCATGAGAGCGGGGATGACATCGCAGACGTAGTCGTCCAGAGCTTCGGGTCGGACCTCTCCACGTTCCACACCACGGGAGATGACTTCCTTGATCAGCCTCGCGCCGGGCTCGACCACACCTTCGTCGATCACCGAGTGGAACCGGTCCGCGGCTGCCGCATCGCATTCGTGAATCACAGAACGCAAGGCCATCCCGGATCGTGAGTACATGACCTCGCGCATTCGAAGGCAGAGGCTCAGCAGATCGTCGCGCACGCCTCCGAGGTCGGGCGCGCCATGGAACATCGGCAGCGCGACCCGGAGGGCGTCGGCGACCAGATCCTCCTTGGACGGCCAGCGGCGGTAGATCGCGGCCTTGCCCGTGTGGGCCTCGGCGGCGATCCCCTCCATGGTGAGCGCGCTCCATCCGACGCTACCGAGCTGCGCGAGGACCGCTTCGAGGATCGCGTGTTCCAGGACCGCGCCACGGCGGCGGGAGGGGCCGGCCGGGGCAGGGCTGTCGGGTCGGCGCGAACTGTCCATCTTCAAGTCTCCGAAGGGCCGTGGGCGGGCGAAAGGGCTATGGGCGGGCGGAAGGTGCGGGTGCGGGTGCGGGTGCGGGTGCGGGTGCGGGTGCGGGTGCGGGTGCGGGTAACCCGAACGAGGGACATCCCTAGTGAACGCTTGCGTTCACTATCGCGACCTCCCTACGGTGGAATGGACAGTGAACGAGGGCGTTCACTATTTTCCGGGGGACTCATTCATGCCGATCTTTCCCTTGAACCATTCCGCGAAGCCGGGTGCCGGACCCCCCTTCGGGCGCCGGGACCCCGCTCCGATGGCGATCGCGGCCTGCCAGCTCATGATCATGCTGGCCGCCACCGTCGCGAGCTCCGCTATCGCCCTGCCCCGCGCCCAGGGTGCGTGGAGGTTCCTCACCCCGGATCTCGCCCAGGTCATCAGCGTGCTCGGCCCCGCGATCGCCATAGCCGCCTTGGCCATGCTCCGCCAGGCCGAGTCGGCCAAGGTCCGCAGAAGAGATCCGGCAGAGCTGTCACCGCGGCCGGGGCCACGGTCGGCTCTGTTGCCGACCACCCGCTCCGCTGCCACCCGTCACCGATACGCCGTCGCGTGTGCCGCCTCCTGGCACTGTTCCCATGTCGCCTTCACCGGGCGGTTTTTGAGAACGGCGCGCGCCCGGACCACACCAAGGCTGGTGGCGTGCCAGGGATCGTCTTCGTACCGCAGATCCTCGTCGATCACCTGAAGCGCACAGGAGCGAAGCGGCTCGGGCAATGAGTCGAGGGCAGGGACGGCATCGGCGGAGAGCTCCCTGACGTACTGGAGGTCGAGTCTGCCCGTCTCCTCATAGCGTTCGGCGTTGCGCTCGGCGATCAGGGCGTCCGGGGACACCAATCCGAAGGCCAGTACTCCGAAGGCGGCACTGGCGGCGACGGCCCTCGGAAGCCACCGCGCGCCCCACACACCGGCCGCCATGATCAGCAGGATCACGACACCCAGCCACAGCTCGACCGTCACGACCGAGATCCGCAGCCGGGTCAGACCATATGCCTCGACGTACATGTCCATCCGCCGCACCGCGGACGCGACCACGACAAGCGTGAGAACGCAGAGGGTTCCGAGCACTCCCCGGACGAGTGCGCTATCACGCGGTCCACCGCGCGGCGCCCAGCGCAGGGCGACAACGATCACGACCAGCACGAGGAGGGTGGCGAGAAGAAGATGCCAGAAGCCTTGGCGGGCGTATCGGGCATACGAGAGGCCGGTCTTGTCCAGAACCGCGTCGTAGCCACCGAAGAGCACGGCGAGTTGGACGGCGTTGAACGAGGCGAAGAGCGCGTTGAGCACCAGCAGGGGCAAGGCCCACTCCACCCGGCCACGAGCGCGCCAAGGAGCCGACGAGACCTTGTCCCACTTCACCGGAGCGGCGGCCGTGTAGGCAGCCCCCAGAGCGCCCGCCAGCCCTGCGGCAAGCAGAAGGAGGTGCATCGGTCCGTCGGACGGGGACATGTCGGGCACCAGGCTGCCCAGCAGGTCGGCGAAAGCCGCGTCGGCCGCGCTGAACAGCGCCCCGAAGACGAGCAGCAATCCGGCCGTGACTCCAAAGACACGTAGCGCGGGACCGACCAGGCTGGAGGTGTCGCCCGTTCGGGCACGCAGCCCGCGCCAGCCCCAGACGAGTCCACGGGGTACGGCCTCGACAAGGCCAACGGCGCTCAACGCGATTCCCGCCCAGGTGCGCGAACCGTGCAGGGCGAGTGCCCCGAGTCCGAACGCCGTGGCGACTGCGAGGAAGGAGGGCCATGCCGCGTCACGGAACACGGGTACCACGAGCAGGGCGACCCCGCCGACGCCCCATAGCAAGGTCCAGGGGCGCGCCCGCCTTCCCGCCTGCTCGGCGGCGTAGTAGGCGGCGAGCGACGCCGGTAGCGCGACGATCAGGAGGTTGAGGCCGATGCCGTCACCCAGCAGAAGCGTGCTCAGGACACCGGTGGCGAGGACGGCCCACAAGGTGGCCGCGCGGATCGCGGCGGGTGGGTCGCCACGCAGTGCGGCGATCCTCTGATCGAGGGGCGCTACCTGCGGACGGTTCCGACCGGGCCGCGAAGGGAGGGAGTGCCCGACCGGCGACTGCTCCTGGGGGGACGTGGTCCTGGCCGACGCACGACGGGGCACGGCGGATGGGTCCTCGTTCGGCGCACCCTTCGCGGCAGTGGCCCCTTTCGGAACGATCGGGTCCGTGGCCGACAGCGCACCGGGGGTCGCGGGGTCGGGCGTCGGCGCCGGTTCGGAGACGGCCGGGGAGACCCCTGGCCCGAGTAGCGGCAAGTCCGCCGCGACAGGCCCGGAGCGCCCGATCGTCCCGGGTGGCTTCTTCGAATCGGCGGGTTCCGGCCGATCGGACGGCACAGGCTTCTCGGTCACGGGCCCCTCCACTCCGCTCCCGGCACACGTGTGACGCCGAAGCAGTGGGGAGCAGGTCCTCATACGGAGCACGCCATCCATGATCGACAGACGTGCGAGCGCCAGCGTAGGACGCGGACCGGGTCGGGGAAACGGTGGGAGACCACCCTGTGTCACGACCGTGACAGTTGGTACGGGTGGGGCGAAAGACCCCGGGAGGGGCAGGGAAGCGATGCGGTGAAAGTGTCGCCAGGGGCGGGAGGGCCAGGATGGCGTGGCGGAGACTGATCGTGCACAGCTCCAGGCAGGGCGTCCGGCGGGTGGGTAGGCCGGCCACCCCGTCGCGCCACGGCATCTCCCTGCCGGGGTGGCGACAGCGAGTACCGAGCCGCGGGGCCGCGGGGCCTCGACACGATGCGGAGCCCTGGCCATCGTGCAAAGCGGGGGCACCGGAGCGTGCCAGGTTGGCTTCGGGCGGTGGGGTTACGCGCTCGGGACGTCGTCCGAGCCGGGCAGCCGAAGAGGTACCCAGCCGGGCAGTGGTTCGGTGCGTTCCAGCCACGCGGCGGGCGGGGCGCCGGGCGCCGCGGCCGCCACCACTCCCCCAGCGATAGCGCAGGTGGTGTCCACGTCCCCGCCGACCTGTGCGGTCTGCCAGAACGTGGCCTCGAAGTCGCGGAGGCCCTGGGCGGCCGACCACAGGGCGAACGGGACGGTGTCATGGGCGCTGGTCCGTCGGCCGCACCCCAGGACAGCGGCGACGGTGCCCGGGTCGCCGTAGTCGAGCATGTCCCGGGCTCGCCTCAGTCCCGCTTCCACGGCGCTGCGCGGCATCAGGGCGATGACACCGTCGAGCAGTTCCTCGGCGGTGGGCGGCCCCGAGGGAGCCGCGGCGAGGGCGGCCGCTGCGGCGACCGCCATCGCGCCGACGACGGCCTCGCGGTGCTGATGGGTGGGGTAGGCGGAGATCTCGGCCTGGTGCGTCGCCTGTTCGGGATCGTCGGCGTACCACGCGCCGAGAGGCGCGATCCGCATGGCGGCGCCGTTGCCCCAGGAGCCCTGACCCTCGAAGAGGGCGGCGGCCAGTTCACGCCAGTCGCCACCTTCGCGGACGAGCCTCAGCAGCCTGTTCACGGCGGGGCCGTAGCCACGGTCGAAGTCATGGCGCTCGGCGAAGGACAGCGCCAGCGCGTCCTGGTCGGCGCGCTGGTGAGCGGCGAGCACGGTGACGACGGAGCAGGCCATCTCGGTGTCGTCGGTCCACTGCCAGTCACCTGCGGGCAGTTCACGACGCTTCAGGAGGGGATGGTTCGCGGGGACGAAGAACTGGGAGCCGAGCGCGTCCCCCACGGAGAGGCCGCGCAGACTGGCGAGGGCTCGCCCCAGGCGCTGTTCGGGTTCGGTGGCAGCGGTCATGTCTTCATCACTCTATCCGGTGATTCCGTACGGTTCCGGCTCTCGCCAGCGTTCGAATGGGCGGTTCAGCGTGTACCGGCCGTCGGCTCCGAGTTCCAGGACCCGGACCTCGCCGTTGCCGGGATTGGACAGCGATTCGAACTCGGCGACGCTCCAGTGGAACCAGCGCATGCAGAACAGCCGCATGGTCAGTCCATGGGTGACCAGCAGGACGTTGGGCGGATGGTCCGGTTCCTCGAAGCTGCGGAACAGGCTCTCCAGGAAGGCGCCCACCCGGTCGTACACATCGGCCCCGGACTCGCCTTGGGCGAAGCGGTAGAAGAAGTGGCCGTAGGCATCGCGGTAGGTCTTCTGGAGGCGTACGTCCTCGCGGTCCTGCCAGTTGCCCCAGTCCTGCTCGCGCAGTCGCGGTTCCTCTCGGACCCGCATCGACCCGGGGGCGAGATCGAAGGCGCGCAGTGTCTGATGGGTGCGTCGGTAGGGGGACACGTACACACTGACACGCTCGGGACCGAACAGGTCCCGGAGCTGCTTGCCCGTCTCCTCCGCCTGCCGTCGCCCGGTGTGGGTCAGGGCCAGTGCGTGGTCGGGCTCACGCTCGTAGACGGTGTCGTCGGAGTTGCCCTCCGACTCCCCGTGCCGGACAAGAACGATGCGGCGTGGTCGTACCATACGGAAACCCTAGATCGCTTCGCCGTTCGAGGGGTTGTCCGGGGGTCGCGCGGCGGGTCGTCCTCCGCGGGGACGTCCGAACGGTTCCCGAGCCGGCGGTGGCCGAAAACGTTCACACAGGTGGGGCCGCCCTGTCGGGCTCCTCTCGTCGGGCGCAGCCCCGGGTCAGACGGTCCATCCCTTCTCCATGTCCACGATGTCCCCGCTCAGCGCGGCCACATCAGCCTCCGTCTGCGCGCGCAGGGAAAGTCGTTCCACCCGCTCGGCACGGTACTTGCCGTGCTCGGCGTCGGACTGCCACATGGACAGGATCAGGAACTCGCTGCCCGGCGCCTCACCGAACAGACCGCGCACCATGCCCGGCGAACCAGCCATGGCGGGGTTCCAGACCTTCTCCTGCATCAGCGCGAAATGCTCGGCCCGTTCGGCGTGCACCCGGCAATGGGCCACCCGCAGCAGATCGCATTCCGTGAAGCGGGGTTCGAATCCGGTCTTCACATCGAAGCGGTGGTCGAACAGCTTGACCTGCGCGTTCGTGAACGTCCCGGCCTGAGAGGCGGCCAGCCGGTCATGGGAGCGCGCCATGAACGAGTCGTAGAAGGCACGGCTCTCCCAGAACGAGAAGACATGGGCGACACCCTGCCGGGTCCGGCTCCAGCCGCCGCCCTGCCCCCGGAACCCCGGCTCACCGAGAAGCCCCGCCCATTTCCGCTGCCCTCGTTCGAAACCACGACGGTCGACGACGGTGCAGCGAATCCACTTGACCAGCACCGCGCCATGGTAAGGCCGCGGAGCGTGGCGGGGACCATGCTCCGGTGGAGTGCGCCCCCTCGGTCCTCCCGTGAGCGGGGTGCGCGGGTCCTTCACCGCTCGCGCCCCTGCGCGTGCGGTATCCGACCGGGCACTGTCGGTGGTGCGTGGCACCATGGAGGGCAACACAGACATGGCATGCGGAAGTTGACCTCGACCGGAGGGGGAACTGGTGAGCGGCGGACTCAACAAGGGGCTCGCGAAAGTGGAAGTGGGCGTCCGGTGGGACCCGAGTCCCGCGGGTACGTCCGCGCACGATCTCGACATCATCGCGGCGGCGTACGCCAAGGACGCGCCCTACGGCTCCCCCGAGTACCTGGTGTACTTCGGCAGCCGTTCGCCGGACGGCACGATCACCTTGAACCGTGACAGCCGTACCGGCCAGGGCTTCGGGTACGACGAGGTCATGATCCTCGAACTGGACCGGCTCGCCCCGAGGTTCGAGCGCGTGGTCGTGGGGGTCGCCATCCAGCAGCCCGCCCAGGAGCTGACCTTCGGCGACATCGTGAACGCCTCGGTCCGTATCCGTACCGGCCCGACGGACATCGCTCAGCACGACTTCGTCGAGGTCCGGGAGCGGAACGCGACGACGGTGGCCGAGTTCACCCGGGACTCCTCGGGCGCCTGGCAGTACCGCCGGATCGTCCAGGGGTTCGACGCCGATCCGGCGTCGTTCGCGGAGCAGATGGGCCGAGTGATGAATCCCTGAGCCGTTCGTCGTCCACGGCGGTGGGGCGTGAGCGGGGGCCGCGCCGACCGGCATCGCACAGCCGACCGGCATCGCGTAAACGGGTCACCGCGGCCGGAGCGGAAAGCCTCGGCACCAAGGCGGAACCGCTCGGGAATGCCGGTGGGGCGGGGAGCACGTCGTCGTGTGCTCCCCCCCCCCCCGGCCCGGTCCGGCCCCGCCGAGACGGGTCCGGACCTCACACGGTCAGCTGCAACCGCTGGTCGAGCCGCATCCCTCGCAGATGTAGCACGAGCCGGCGCGCTGCATCTTCGTCCCGCAGGAGAAGCACAGCGGTGCGTCCGCCTGGATACCGAGCTGCATCTCCACCAGCTCGGCGCTGGTGTGCGCCTGCTGAGGAGCGGGCTGCACGGCCGGCGACTCCGCCTTGGGGGTCACGACCGCCTTCAGGGGCTCCGTCTGGCGGGGTGCCGACTGGGCCAGACCCTCGACGTCGACCTCGTCCTCGGTGGGCTCGTACGAGCCCGTCTCCAGATGACGCTGACGCTCCTCGGCGGAGTGGATGCCGAGCGCGGAGCGCGTCTCGAAGGGCAGGAAGTCCAGCGCGAGCCGTCGGAAGATGTAGTCGACGATCGACTGCGCCATCCGGACATCGGGGTCGTCGGTCATCCCGGCGGGCTCGAAGCGCATGTTGGTGAACTTCGAGACGTACGTCTCCAGCGGCACCCCGTACTGGAGGCCGACGGAGACCGCGATGGAGAAGGCGTCCATCATGCCCGCGAGGGTCGAGCCCTGCTTGGACATCTTGAGGAAGACCTCGCCCAGCCCGTCGTCGGGGTAGGAGTTGGCGGTCATGTAACCCTCGGCGCCGCCCACGGTGAAGGACGTGGTGATGCCGGGACGCCCCTTCGGGAGCCGCTTGCGCACCGGGCGGTACTCGACGACCTTCTCGACCGCGGCACGGATCGTGCCCTCGGTCTTCTCGGTGATCTCGGCCTTCGCGGTCTCCTTCTTCTTCGCGGAGAGCGGCTGACCGACCTTGCAGTTGTCGCGGTAGATCGCGAGCGCCTTCACACCCAGCTTCCACGCCTCGAAGTAGATCTCCTCGACCTCTTCGACGGTGGCGGACTCGGGCATGTTCACGGTCTTGGAGAGAGCGCCGGAGATCCACGGCTGGATAGCGGCCATCATGCGGACATGGCCCATCGCGGAGATGGAGCGCTCGCCCATGGCGCAGTCGAACACCTCGTAGTGCTCCTGCTTCAGACCGGGAGCGTCGACGACAACGCCGTGATCGGCGATGTGGGCGACGATCGCCTCGATCTGCTCCTCGTGGTAGCCGAGCCGACGCAGGGCCTGCGGCACGGTGCCGTTGACGATCTGCATCGAGCCGCCGCCGACGAGCTTCTTGAACTTGACCAGGGCCAGGTCGGGCTCCAGGCCGGTCGTGTCGCAGGACATGGCCAGACCGATGGTGCCGGTCGGGGCGATCACCGACGCCTGCGAGTTGCGGAAGCCGTTCTTCTCGCCCAGGCGGATCACGTCCTGCCACGCCTCCGTGGCGGCGGCCCAGATCGTGCTGTCCAGGTCGTCCACGCGGATGGCCTTGGTGTTGGCGTCGGCGTGCTGCCGCATGACCCGCTGGTGCGGCTCGGCGTTGCGCGCGTACCCGTCGTACGGGCCCACCACGGCCGCCAGCTCGGCGGAGCGGCGGTACGAGGTGCTCGTCATCAGGGAGGTGATCGCACCGGCGAGGGCCCGGCCACCGTCGGAGTCGTACGCGTGACCGGTGGCCATCAGCAGGGCGCCGAGGTTGGCGTAGCCGATACCGAGCTGGCGGAAGGCCCGGGTGTTCTCACCGATCTTCTGGGTCGGGAAGTCGGCGAAGCAGATGGAGATGTCCATCGCGGTGATGACCAGCTCGACGACCTTGGCGAAACGCTCGGCCTCGAAGGACTGGTTGCCCTGACCGTCGTCCTTCAGGAACTTCATGAGGTTCAGCGAGGCGAGGTTGCACGACGTGTTGTCCAGGTGCATGTACTCGCTGCACGGGTTCGAGCCGTTGATACGACCGGACTCGGGGCAGGTGTGCCACTGGTTGATCGTGTCGTCGTACTGGATGCCCGGGTCGGCGCAGGCCCACGCGGCCTCGGCCATCTTGCGGAAGAGGGACTTGGCGTCGACCTCCTCGATGACATCGCCGGTCATCCGCGCGCGGAGGCCGAACTTGTCGCCGTTCTCGACGGCCCGCATGAACTCGTCGTTCACCCGGACGGAGTTGTTGGCGTTCTGGTACTGGACGGAGGTGATGTCGTCGCCACCCAGGTCCATGTCGAAGCCCGCGTCACGCAGGGCGCGGATCTTCTCCTCCTCCTTGACCTTGGTCTCGATGAAGTTCTCGATGTCGGGGTGGTCGACATCGAGGATCACCATCTTGGCCGCGCGACGGGTGGCGCCACCCGACTTGATCGTTCCCGCGGAGGCGTCGGCACCCCGCATGAACGAGACCGGGCCGGAGGCGTTGCCGCCGGAGGAGAGCAGTTCCTTGGAGGAACGGATGCGCGACAGGTTCAGACCCGCCCCGGAGCCCCCCTTGAAGATCATTCCCTCTTCCTTGTACCAGTCGAGGATCGACTCCATGGAGTCGTCGACGGCCAGGATGAAGCAGGCGGACACCTGCTGCGGCTGAGGGGTACCGACGTTGAACCACACCGGAGAGTTGAAGCTGAACACCTGGTGCAGCAGGGCGTAAGCCAGTTCGTGCTCGAAAATCTCCGCGTCGGCGGGAGAGGCGAAGTACTTGTAGTCCTCACCGGCCTTCCGGTACGTCTTCACGATGCGGTCGATGAGCTGCCGCAGACCGGTCTCACGCTGCGGAGTGCCCACGGCACCGCGGAAGTACTTGCTGGTGACGATGTTGACCGCGTTCACCGACCAAAAGTCGGGGAACTCGACGCCGCGCTGCTCGAAGTTGACCGAGCCGTCGCGCCAGTTGGTCATCACGACATCACGGCGTTCCCAGGCCACCTCGTCGTACGGGTGCACACCCGGGCTGGTGTGGATGCGCTCCATACGCAGCCCCTTGGTGGCCTTCGCCCCCTTGGCACGGGAACCCCGCGCCGGGCCGCTCGCCGTCTCTGTCATGCCGCCTCCCTGTATCGGGCGATAACGCCCTGAAGTGCCTCGTTCTTCCCGTGGCACGGTGTGATGTGTACGCACCGGAGGCTTCACTGTGCCGCCCCCGGCAGATCTGTGGTCGCCGTCGACCGTCCGGTCGCCCCGGGTGACCCCACCCGGTCCGGCGTGTGTGTCAGCCGCCGGCCGTGGCGGGTGCGGGAACGTCCGCCGTCCGCCCCGCCGCGCGCCCGGTGGCCTCGGCCTCCGCCCCCGCGCCTGCGGCGGGTGAGCGGTCCGGCTGCTCCCGCAGCTCGGTGATGGCGGCCTCGAAGTCCTCCAGCGAATCGAACGCCCGGTAGACGGACGCGAAACGCAGATAGGCGACGAGGTCGAGTTCCTGCAAGGGCCCGAGTATGGCCAGTCCCACGTCGTGGGTGGTCAGCTCGGCGCTCCCGGTGGCCCGCACCGCTTCCTCGACCCGCTGGCCGAGCTGGGCGAGGGCGTCCTCCGTGACGGGCCGTCCCTGGCATGCCTTGCGCACGCCGTTGATGACCTTCGTCCGGCTGAAGGGTTCGGTGACTCCGCTGCGCTTGACCACCATCAGTGAGCACGTCTCCACTGTCGTGAAACGACGGGAGCAGTCCGGGCACTGACGGCGTCGGCGGATCGACGTACCGTCGTCGGTCGTACGACTGTCGACGACACGGCTGTCGGGGTGCCTGCAGAAGGGGCAGTGCATTACGTCCAAGCCTCCTTCGCGGCACGTCTCCATGGCCTCGCGGAACCCGCAGGTCCCTCGAAGCAGCCCCCAGCATAGGCGATGACCGGAGAGGCGAAGACCTCGGGACCACAACTTCTGGGCTGCTGTCGCAATCCAACCACTAGATCTGGGGTTTGGCCGCAATTCGCCGTCTGCGCGTGTCGTGATCCGACAGCCTCCCGGCGAGGCCGGCCGCCCCAGTACGGGCATTCAGGACGCGCGCCACCGCACCGCCCCCATGACCGGCCGCCATCGGGCGGCACTCGGCCCGGCACGGCACCTCGGCCCGCACTCCACCGGATCGGGGACGACCGCTCCGGGCGGCACGGGCCGACCGGACAGGGCGAAACACTCCCCGATCGGGGCGGCGGCCACACAGAGTGACCGACGTCCGGACCCCACCCACCGTAGCGACACCGGGTCCCGGGCCGAGGGCAGGGGCGCCTCCTTGCCGACGCCGACCAGGATGGCAGACTGAGGCCCGGTACGGAGCCCTCGCGCGAGCCCGCCCCGGCGGTGAAGCGCGGCGGGGGCCACGTCGGGCCGCTCAAGCGACCGACTGTCGTCCATACACCTGGACATGCGATCGCGTCAGTCTCTCCCCGGTTTTTCACTCGAACGTGTGTTTGGCGCAACCTTTCGAAAGCAACTACCGTTGGCTAGCTAGGGAGAGCACATTCGAGAGGGGCCGCCGAGATGACCACCACCGCAAACAGCGCCACGATCACCGCCCAGGACCGTACCCGGGGCCGACTTGAGGCGGTGCACGCCATGACAGACGCAGCCACGAACCCGGAGGGGCCCAAGCCCGCCCGCTCCCTTCCCGGGCGACCTCCAGGCATCCGCGCGGACAGCTCGGGCCTCACCGACCGGCAGCGCCGCGTCATCGAGGTGATCAGGGATTCCGTGCAGCGGCGGGGCTATCCGCCGTCCATGCGGGAGATCGGCCAGGCCGTGGGCCTCTCCAGCACCTCATCGGTGGCCCATCAGCTGATGGCCCTGGAGCGCAAGGGTTTCCTGCGCCGTGACCCCCACCGCCCGCGCGCGTACGAGGTACGGGGCTCCGACCAGTCGACCGCGCAGCCCACGGACACCGCGGGCAAGCCCGCCGCGTCGTACGTCCCGCTGGTCGGCCGGATCGCGGCCGGTGGCCCGATCCTCGCCGAGGAGTCCGTCGAGGATGTGTTCCCCCTCCCCCGGCAGCTCGTGGGTGACGGTGAGCTCTTCGTGCTCAAGGTCGTCGGTGACTCCATGATCGAGGCGGCCATCTGTGACGGTGACTGGGTGACCGTGCGTCGCCAGCCCGTCGCGGAGAACGGTGACATCGTCGCCGCGATGCTGGACGGCGAGGCGACCGTGAAGCGCTTCAAGCGCGAGGACGGCCACGTCTGGCTGCTGCCGCACAACTCCGCGTACCAGCCCATCCCCGGCGACGAGGCGACGATCCTCGGCAAGGTCGTGGCAGTACTCCGACGCGTCTGACCGTTCCCCCGGGCCACACGCCCACTCCCCCTGGCCGACCCCGGAACCTCCTGCGCCTGGTTCCGGGGTCTGTTCTTGCCCGCGAACGCTGGTCGGCTACTTGGCGTCGTCCGCCGCCGCGTCGATCGCCGCGAGCGAGCGACGTACCTGATTACGGTCCGTGGTGTACCAGAACTCGGGCAGCGACGACTTGAGGTAGCGGCCGTAGCGAGCGGTGGCGAGCCGGGAGTCGAGGACGGCGACGACCCCCCGGTCGCCGGAGGCCCGGACGAGACGACCCGCCCCCTGGGCCATCAGCAGCGCCGCGTGGGTGGCGGCCACCGCCATGAAGCCGTTGCCCCCCGCCTCCTCCACCGCCTTCTGGCGCGCGCTCATCAGCGGGTCGTCGGGACGCGGGAAGGGGATCTTGTCCATGACGACGAGCTGGCAGCTCGGGCCCGGCACATCGACCCCCTGCCAGAGGGACAGCGTGCCGAACAGACAGGTCCGGGGGTCTGCCGCGAAGTTCTTGATCAGCTCGCCCAGTGTCTCCTCGCCCTGGAGAAGGATCGGGTACTCGGGGATGCGCGAGCGCAGTTCCTCGGCGGCGTTCTGCGCGGCGCGCATCGAGGAGAAGAGCCCGAGGGTGCGGCCACCGGCGGACTGGATCAGGTCGGTGAGCTCCTCCAGCATGTCGGCGCGGTCGCCGTCACGGGCGGGCCGGGCCAGATGCTTGGCGACATAGAGGATGCCCTGCCTGGGGTAGTCGAAGGGCGAGCCGACGTCGATGCCCTTCCAGACGGGCTGATCGCCCTCGGCGGTCGCCGTGCCCTCGGGCGCGAGTCCGAGGGAGGCGCCCACGCCGTTGAAGTCGCCACCCAGTTTGAGTGTCGCGGAGGTGAGCACCACCGAGCGTTCGGCGAAGAGCTTCTCCCTCAGCAGCCCGGACACCGACAGCGGAGCGACCCGCAGGGAGGCCCCGAAACGGTCGTGCCGCTCGTACCAGACCACGTCGTACTCGGAGCCCAGGGTGATCCGCTCCGCGACCGCGTGGACCGTCTCGACGGAGGCGATGGCCTGTTTGCGGACGGCGTCCTCGTCCTGCACGGACTTGTCGCGTGTGGAGCCCAGCGCCACGATGACGTTCCGCGCGGCGTCCCGCAGGGCCATCAGCGCGTATCCGAGGTCCTCCGGGACCTCCTCCAGACGACCCGGCAGCGCCAGCTCCATGACCCGTTCGAAGCCCTCGGCGGCGGTCTGGAGCTGGTCGGCGACCTTCTCGTCGGCGAGCTTCGCGCAGCGGCGGACGGCACGGTTGACCTGGCCGGGGGTCAGCTCGCCCGTGGCGACACCGGTGACCCGGGAGACGAGCTCATGGGCCTCGTCGACGATCAGCACCTCGTGCGGCGGCAGCACCGGGGCACCCTCGATGGCGTCGATGGCGAGCAGCGCGTGGTTGGTGACCACGACCTCGGCCAGCTTGGCGCGCTCCCGGGCCATCTCCGCGAAGCATTCCGCCCCGTACGCGCAGCGTGAGGCGCCGAGGCACTCCCGGGACGATACGGAGACCTGTGCCCAGGCACGGTCGGAGACGCCCGGGGTGAGGTCGTCGCGGTCGCCGTTCTCGGTCTCGCCGGACCAGTCGCGCAGCCGCAGGAGGTCCTGGCCGAGCTTGCTGGTGGGTGCCGCCGCCTCGAACTGGTCGAAGAGGCCCTCTTCCTCGTCCTGCGGCATGCCCTCATGGAGCCGGTGCAGACACAGGTAGTTCGACCGGCCCTTCAGCATCGCGAACTCGGGGCGGCGGCGCAGCAGCGGATGCAGCGCGTCGACCGTACGCGGAAGATCGCGTTCCACCAGCTGCCGCTGGAGTGCCAGGGTCGCTGTGGCGACGACGACACGCTCGCCCTGGGCGAGGGCCGGGACCAGATAGCCGAGGGACTTTCCGGTGCCGGTACCGGCCTGGACCAGCAGGTGGGAGCCGTCGTCGACAGCTTCGGCGACGGCTTCGGCCATGGTCACCTGGCCGGGGCGCTCCGTACCGCCGACAGCGTCGACGGCGGCATGCAGGAGGTCGGGGAGTGAGGGCTTCGTCATAGGCCGACCAGCCTACGGGGCACCACTGACAACGCGCCGGTCACGTGCCGCTCAGCGGGTTGGGCACGGTCCCGTGGACGGCGGCGTGGGGGCGCTCGGCGCGGTCCCGGTAGCCGTCGAGGTGCAGTCGGTTCCGATTCAGGCACAGGCGGGCGATCTCGGGGGTCAGCAGGTCGAACGTCTCGTAACGTTCCTTGAGTTCCGGGAAGCGGGTCTGGTGCCGGAGGATCTCGGCCCGTACCAGTGACCAGAAGTCGGCCTCCGGCACACCGAGCTGCTGTTCGCACAGGAGCGCGAGGTAGCGGAAGACGCCGACGAAGAGCCCGGAGTGGATGAACTGGATCAGGTATCCGGGCGGCTCGGTGAGAAGCACCTCGCGGACCTCGTCGGGCATGGTGGCGTGCTCGGGCAGGGCCTCGGAGCTGACGTTGACGTCGTCCACGAAGTCCTTGACCGCGAGCCTGACCGGGACGTCCCGCTCGTCGAAGATCACGATGGCGTTCTCGCCGTGCGGTGAGAAGACGGTGCCGTACTTGTAGAGGAACCGCAGCAGCGGTGGCAGCAGGGCGGCGAAGAGATGGCGCAGCCAGGTGTGCGGGGGCAGGCCGGAGCGGGCGACGAGTTCCGCGGTGAAGGCCGTGCCGCCGGGGTCGGTGTGGAGCAGTGCGGCGAGGGTACGGGCGCGTTCGCCCGGGGCGAGGTGCCGGCCGAGGGGTTCGCGCCAGATCGCGCCGAGCAGTTCCTTGTACTGGTACGGCACCTCCCGGAGGGTGTCGTAGACGGGGTGCTCGACGGTGACCGACGCGACCTCGCCCAGCAGGACCACGCCGCACTCCTCCCGTAGGAACGGGTCGGAGTCCCGCAGCCCCAGCATCCAGGCGGTGACGGCGGGAGCCGCGAGGGTGCGTTCGGTGGGCAGCCCGCGCCAGACGAGGGTGTTGAGGACGGACAACGGCAGTTTGAGGGTGTGCCGGTCGGGTCGGGTGACGTTGAGGAACGAGCGGATGGACTGCTGGGGCAGCCGCTGGTCACCGTCGGTGGGGAGCGGGATGATCGCGTCGGCGGCCACCGCGGGGGCGAAGAGCGTCAGCACGATGTCGTCCCACTGCCAGGGGTGCACCGGCAGATAGAGGTAGCCGGACGGATCGACCCCCCTGGCCCGGAGGGTCGCGGCGAACGTGTCCCGGGTCTGCTGCTCCAGCTCCGCGGCATAGAGGTCGGCGGCCCTGTCGAGGCCGCTCACGCCCCGGTATGTGGCGAGGTCCTGGCGGACGGCGAGCCACGGCAGGGTGACCGGGGTGCGCGCTTCCGGGGCCCAGCGTTTCGTGTCGGTGGCCGAGAACCCGATACGGCCCTTGTTGAGGACGAGCCAGGGGTGACCGGTCTGGTGCCCTTCGAGGTCCGCGTACGAGAGGTCCGCGAGGGTCGCCGCCGAGAGCGCGAAGTGGTCGAGCCGCGCGTCGGCGGCGAGGGTGGCGGTCAGTTCCCGGATCACATGGCCGAGGGTCGCGCCATCGATCCCGAGGGTCTTGCGCGCCCGGGCGAGGAACGACAGCGGATCACCGAACGGCTTGGGCCACGCCCCGGCCTCGGTGAGGGTGATCGTCTCGGGGTCCACCTGCCAGCTGTCGTAGGCGTAGCGGCGGGCGTGGAAGGTCAGGTGGGTGGTCGGCGCGTCGAGGACCAGGGTGAAGGGCGCGAATCGCTCGGCGCGGTCCGGCAGGAGGTAGGGCGGGGCGATGTCGCCGTGGAGGTCGTCGTCGGTGCGCGGGGGTGGCACGGGTCCGTGGTGCGGGAACGACATGCGGGCGGACGGCGAGCCGTGGTGAGCGGGCGGCGTGCCGTGGCCCGCCAGGGGTTCCCCGCCGGGGAGAAATCCCTGGACCGGAGACGTTCCGTGGCCCGGGAGCGGGGCAGGGTCCACGCCCGGCACCGGCCGGATGATCTCCTCGTACGCGAACTCCCCGAGCATCTTGGCCAGCAGGCGTCGGCCCACCCGGGCCCAGTTCTCGCTGGTCAGCTCGGGTGGGACGGTCGGCGGGACTACGGCGCCGGAGGGCTGTTCGGCGTACGGACTCGGCACGGGTGCTCCTCGGGGCGGAACCGGATCGGGTCGGGCGGTGTACTAGGAGTGATGGGGGCACAGCGGATCGTCAGGGGATCTGTCCCGGACCATCAGTGCGGCTCGTTTGTCGGGGAGGGCCACCTCGGCGGTGAGTCGGAACCCCGCTCGCAGAAAGGCGGTGACGGAGGGGATGTTGCGCAGATCCGGCTCCGCGACCACCCGGGAGCAGGCGGGCCGATGGTCGAGGATGAGGTCGGCGACGGCCCTGATCAGTAAGGAGCCGAGCCCGCGTCCGCGGCGTATGGCTCCACCGATGAGGAGGTGAACACCTGTGTCATGAGGACGGGCGGGGTAGTGATCGGCGAGCGGATCGAGGTCGGCCCGGTAGATCTCCCAATAGCTCATGGGGGTGGTGCCGAGGACGCCGAGACAGGGGACGCTGCGTCCGTCACCGTCGAGTTGGGGGCGCAGATGCCGCTCGCTGACGGACGGGGGGCCGGCGAGTTCCCAGTAGGCGTCGACAGCGGGCGCGTTTATCCAGTGGGTGATGAGCGGAAGGTCCCGGCCGAGCGAGACGGGGACCAGCCGGAAGCTGCCTGCCGGGGTGGTGGCGGGGCACCAGTCGGCCAGACCGTTCAGGAGGTCGTCGCCAGCAGGTGCTGTCGCCGGAGTCGCACCGTCGGGTCCTTGTCCGGGCCGGAGCACGGAACGGGGGGTGCGAGGGTCGAGGGTCTCCCCTACCGGGTCGACACCGGGTGCGGGCTGGGCGTCGGTGGGTGGCACGGTGGCGTCCTCTCAGCGGAGGGAGCGGTCATGTTCCACAGAGATGAAGGGGGTTGGTGAGTGTGACGTAGACGGACTGGGTGTCGACCGGGCCGACGAGTTCGTCCAGGCCGTGCAGTCGGGTCAGCAAGTTGGCCTTGCAGCGCAGGACCGGGGAGTCCAACAGCAGTGGTGGCAAGGAGGAGCGCAGTCGGGTGGGTCCTGTGGCGGCGTCGGTGAGGAAGCGGCGGAAGGCCGCGATCAGCAGTCGCTCGTCCGCGAGCCGCTGGGACCCGAAGGCGCCGATCAGACCGAGGACGTTGTTGATGGCGAGGTAGTAGGCGAAGCGCTCGTCCGCGACGGCGTCCGCGACGAAGGTGTCGCTCTGCTCCCCGATGCCGGGGAGTCTGCGGTCGAGTTCGGCGCGGCGCGACTCGCGGAAGTAGTAGCCCTGGTTGTCGCGGTACCGGCCGCCGATGGGCCAGCCGTCGTGGTCCAGCAGCAGGAGGGCGTTCTGTTGGTGTGCTTCCAGGGCGATCCCCGCTTCGCTGTCGAGCCACAGCACCGGACGGACCACATGGTGGAGGTACCGCAGGAACCACTCGGTGGCCACCGCTCCGCGTGGTCGGCCGGTGCGTCCGGCAAGCCGGGTGATGATCTCACCGAGTCGGGAGCGCATCGGGCCGGCGGAGGGGTCCGGGGTCCGGCCAGGGGTTCCTGGTAGCGGTCCGGTCCTGTCCCGGACGGTCGGCTGGTCATGGGGCCGGTCGGTGGTGTGGCCTGTGGGCCTGGGTGAGACAAGCCCGGCTACACAGATCGCGGCGACATCGCTGGTGAACGGGTTGTGGCGGATCATCACATCGAGTCCGGCCACGGCTTGTCCGTCGGTTCCGGTCACACCGAGCCAGGCCGGGTCTCGGACGATGTCGAAGCCGGGGTGGGTCGTCTGCCACTGCTCGGCGAGTCCGCTGCGGAGCAGTCGGTGCACTTCCACTCCGCGGTGGAGTTCCTTGCGGAGGTTCTCCCGGCGGGAGTTGGTGATCCGCAGTCCGAGCGACAGTTTGAGCATGGCGGCGGCGCCGGACCGGTAGAGCGTTCGCACGGAGGAGGTGGGGAACCAGGCCGGGCCATGGGCGCCCATGTCGCGCAGGAGTCCGGAGTCGAAGAGGTCCGCGACATCGGGACGCGGGGTGAGCTCCCGCATCTGCCAGGGGTGCAGGGGGAGCGCGGCCCAGCCGTCGGGCAGGGGCAGGGTGGTACCGGCGAGACGGGCGGTGAGCTGCGGCGCGGGGACGGCGCGACCGCGTTCGGTCCAGGCCGAGTCACCGGCCAGCACGGAAGGGGCGACGGCGAGCCAGTGCAGGGGGAAGGAGCCACGCAGCTCGGGTGAGTAGCGATCCGATTCGGTGTCCGAGAGACCCTCGCGGCTCTTCGGGGTGGGGTGCAGGGGGTGTCCGAGCAGCAGCGCTTGCTCGCCGGCGAGGAAGGTGTCGGGGCCGTCCTCGGGTCGGTGCCGTCGGTCGGTGACGAAGGACGAGGTGCGGCGGACCGAGTCCGCGACCCGTCCGGCGAGGTCCGTGGTGTCCGTGTGGCCGGGTGCTTCACGGCCGAGGAGTGCGGCCAGCGTCACCGCGTCGATGGGCGGCGCCGTCTCGGGGGCGCCTTCCAAGTAGGGCGGGCCGAAGCGGTGCCATCCGCTGGCCGACCAGTACCGGACGGCGACGAGAAGGGCGGTGGCACTCGCCGGAAGGGGGATGCGCAGGACGCCGTGTGCGGGGGCGGTCAGATTCAGCTCCCGGACCCAGCAGCGAAGGAGGTTCTCGGTGGCCGCGGCTTGGGCGGCGATCCAGGGGTCGGGGTGGTCGAGCAGGTCGGCGGTGGCACCACGCAGCCGTTCCGTCCCGTGGCTTCCCCCCTTCTGCCGGGGAACCGTACGGGGCTCCGCCACCGACACGGACGGTACGGCGCTCCGGCCCCGTACCGAGAGGTGGGGAGGGTGATCGGGTGCGGGGTTGGCGTTCACGAGGGCTTCCTTGGAGGTTTGTCCGGCCTGTGCGACGACGGGCCCGGTTACTCAGTCTTCTTGGCTTCCTGCGGGGGTCCGGGAATGCGGCGGGGTGGGGGTGGGGCAGTCGGGACGAGCTACATGCGCCGGCTCCCGGTGCGCCGGACCGCGTGACCGGTCCTGGGGCCGACCTGGACCTGAGGCCGGCCTGCTCCCTGGAGCCGGCCTGGGCGTGATCTCTGGGGCTCAGGTCCGGGCCCTGGGTGCCTGGTCGTGGAGTGAGCGGGCAGGTGGGGAGAGGCTCGGGGGCATGGCTGGTCAGCGTCCGGTGGACAGGGTGCGGGCGGTGGTGGTGATCGCGTCGGCCAGTCGGTCGAGCACGGCGGACGCCTGTTCGTCGGTGAGATTGAGAGGCGGGAGAAGGCGGATGACACTGGCGTCACGGCCGCCGAGCTCGATGATCAGACCGCGTCGAAGGCATGCTCGCTGGACGGCTGCGGCGAGTTCAGGGGCGGCGGGTGGTGGGCCCGGGGCGGTGAGCACCGCTGCCGCAGGGTCGACCAGTTCCACCCCGATCATCAGGCCACGGCCCCGGACGTCACCGATGCAGGGCTGCTCGGCAGCGAGGGCCCGGAGCTGGGCGAGCATCCGGGCACCGAGCTGCGCGGCGCGTTCGGCCAGCCCGTTCTCGCGGACATGGGCGAGGGTGGCGGTGCCCGCGGCCATCGCGAGCTGGTTGCCGCGGAAGGTGCCGGCGTGGGCGCCCGGTCCCCAGACATCGAGGTCGTCCCGGTAGACGATGACAGCGAGCGGCAGACTGCCGCCGATCGCCTTGGAGAGGACCATGATGTCGGGCGTCACCCCGCTGTGCTCGACGGCCCAGAAGGCTCCGGTACGGCCGACCCCGGTCTGGACCTCGTCCACGATGAGGGGGATGTCGCGGGCGGCGGTGACGGCACGCATCCGGCGCATCCAGTCGTCCGGGGCGGGGATGACGCCGCCCTCGCCCTGGACGGGTTCGAGGATCATGGCGGCGGGCCGGGGGACACCGGACTTGCTGTCGTCGAGAAGGGACTCCGTCCAGCGCGCGGAGAGTTCGGCGCCGTGAGGTCCGCCGGTCCCGAACGGGCAGCGGTAGTCCTGTGGATAGGGCAGCCGGGTCACCCGTACGTCGCGTGCGCCGCCGGACGCTTCGAGCGCCCCCGCGGTCATCCCGTGGTAGGCGCCGGTGAAGGCGAGGAGTCCGTCGCGGCCGGTGGCCGTCCGGGCGAGTTTCAGGGCGGCTTCCACCGCGTCCGTACCGGCCGGGCCGCAGAACTGGATTCGGGCCCGGCGCGCGAACTCCTCGGGCAGGGTGCGGAAGAGTTCGGTGGTGAAGGCGTCCTTGACGGGGGTGGCGAGATCGAGGACGTGCAGGGGCGCACCGGAGTCGAGCACCTTGCGGATGGCTTCGAGGACGACGGGATGGTTGTGGCCGAGGGCGAGGGTGCCCGCTCCGGACAGACAGTCGAGGTAGCGCCGCCCGTCGGCGCCCTCGATGGTCAGCCCCCGAGCCCGGACGGGCACGATCGGCAGTGCACGGGCGTAGGTGCGTGCCGCCGACTCCCGGGCCGACTGTCTGCGGAGGATGCCCTCATGGGCGGTGGTCACCGCCGAGGGCGCGGGCTCGGTCATGGCCACGGCTGTTGTTCCTCCCGCTGCGGATGTCGTCTGCCCGCCGGAGCGGCGGGTGGGCAGGGGGATGAACGCCGTCAGCGAGTCCCCCGTACGTACCAACGACGGGAGTTGCCGGGGATCACGGGTGATCGGAAGATCCTTGCCGTGACGGAACCGTTGCGGTTCCGTCGGCCGTCCCCCACCGCACCGGCATAGTGTGGGGGGCCGTTCGGCTGTATCGGAGCAGGTGGCGTCACTCATGGCGCCGTTCGTCCGGTCCACCGGACGCCGCACTCGGCAGTACACAGGACCCGAAGCCAGGGGGAGTCACACCATGCGATCCATACGCCCGCTCTTCACCGCGCGCCGTGAAGGGGGCGCGCGCCGTAGAAGGCCGTTGACGGCCGTGGTCGCACTGGGCGCGGCCCTCGCGCTCACCGCGACGGCCTGCGGTTCGGAGGACGACACCGTGGGCGGTCAGCAGACCGGCCAGGCCGCCGACGACGGCAAGATCCAGATACCCGACGACATCAAGAACCGTCTCAAGGATCATGGGATCGATCTGGACAAGTGGCGGGACGGCGCCTGGAAGGACTGGGACAAGGACAAGTGGCTGCGCGAGGCGCAGGACTACGTCAACCCCATCATCGACGGTCTGTGGGACCCGGATCGGATGCGTGACGCCGAGCAGCCCGACCAGGGGGTCGAGGAGGGCGACATCTCCGACGACCAGGGGGTGACCGATCCGACGCCGGAGCCGGTGGACGCGCAGCCGGTGACCGCGCCGTACCGGACGGGTGCGGCCGAGGCGGGCAAGGTGTTCTTCGACGGCCCCGACGGTTCCATGGTGTGCTCGGCGACGGTCGTCAAGGATCCGGCGAACCCGGGCAAGTCCAACCTCGTCTGGACGGCCGGGCACTGTGTCCACGCGGGCAAGAGCGGCGGCTGGTACCGGAACATCGCGTTCGTGCCGTCGTACAACAACAACGGCAAGTCGTCGGCGGAGCTGGAGAGCGCGGCCCGCGAGGAGGTCGCTCCGCTCGGTGTGTGGTGGTCCAACTGGGCGCAGACGTCGACGCAGTGGATCGAGCAGGGCGGTCCGACCGGTGGGCAGGGCGCCCCGTACGACTTCGCGGTGCTGCATGTGACGCCCGAGGAGGGCGGCGACGGACGATCGCTGGAGGAGACGGTGGGCGCGGCGCTGCCGGTCGACTTCGACGCCCCGGAGGCGTCCGAGATCGGGAGCGTGACGGCGAAGGGGTATCCCGCCTCGGCACCGTTCGACGGACAGAAGCTGTTCCAGTGCCCCGACACGCCTGGACGGCTGTCGCTCTCGGCGAACGAGCCGACGATGTACCGGATCGGTTGCACCATGACGGGTGGCTCCTCCGGCGGTGGCTGGATCGCGGAGGGTTCCGACGGTCAGCCCGCCCTTGTCTCCAACACCTCGATCGGCCCGGTGACGGCCGGCTGGCTCGCTGGGCCGAATCTGGGCACGGAGGCGAAGGGTGTGTACGACGCGGTGAGCAAGAAGTTCGCCGGTCAGTAGCCTCCCGACGGCCGGTGTCCGGCAGTCGGGAGCCGTAGCCGTAGCCGTAGCCATAGCCATAGCCATAGCCGTCCGACGGCTGGTATCCGGCATCCGGCGGTGACGGACCCGGGCAGGCTGTCGGGCCTGGACGGAATGGACGCCACACCCATCCGGCAAGCACGGCTTGGCTGTGGAAGGCGAAGGGGTGGTGCTTGGTCCCCCGGGATCAGCGCGACCCCTTCGTGGTGCCGGGTGCCGGGGTCCGGGGTCCGGTGGGCGCCGGGGTACCGGGGTTGCCAGAGGCGGAATCCCTGTCCACCCGACGACGACGGCCCTGTGCCGGTCCCTCCAGGGAGGGACCGGCACAGGGCCGTCGATCATGACTGCTACGGGCCTGGCGGCGGTGCCGCGAGGGCCCCGGTACGACGAGCAAGGGGCGGAGCACTCAGGCGCCGCCCCCGCTCCTCACCGGATCAGGCTGTGGCCGACGCCTGGGGAGCGTACGGCGCCAGGTCGGCCGCCAGTTCCTGATGCACCCGGGCCTTGAGCAGGGTGCCCTCCGGGGTGTGCTCCTCGGAGATCACCTCGCCGTCGGAATGGGCGCGGGCGACGAGCTGACCGTGGGTGTACGGCACCAGGGCCTCGACCTCGACCTCGGGCCTGGGCAGTTCCGAGTCGATCAGCGCGAGCAGTTCCTCGATGCCCTGGCCGGTGCGCGCGGAGACGGCGAGCGAGTGCTTCTCGATCCGCATGAGTCGCTGAAGGACGAGCGGGTCCGCCGCGTCCGCCTTGTTGATCACGACGATCTCGCGCACATGGGTCGCGCCGACATCGCGGATGACCTCGCGCACGGCGGCCAGCTGCTCCTCCGGTGCCGGGTGGGAACCGTCGACGACGTGCAGGATGAGATCGGAGTCCCCGACCTCTTCCATGGTGGAACGGAACGCCTCGACCAGGTGGTGCGGCAGATGCCGGACGAATCCGACGGTGTCGGCGAGCGTGTACACCCGGCCGCCCGGGGTCTCGGCCCGGCGCACGGTCGGGTCGAGGGTGGCGAAGAGGGAGTTCTCCACGAGTACTCCCGCACCGGTCAGCCGGTTCAGCAAGGAGGACTTGCCGGCGTTGGTGTAGCCCGCGATGGCGACCGAGGGGACCTTGTTACGCCGACGTTCCTGGCGCTTGATCTCGCGGCCGGTCTTCATCTCCGCGATCTCCCGGCGCATCTTGGCCATCTTCTCGCGGATACGGCGCCGGTCCGTCTCGATCTTGGTCTCACCAGGGCCTCGGGTGGCGAGACCGCCGCCCTTGCCGCCGCCCATCTGACGGGACAGCGACTGACCCCAGCCGCGCAGTCGCGGAAGCATGTACTGCATCTGCGCGAGCGCGACCTGCGCCTTGCCCTCACGGGACTTGGCGTGCTGGGCGAAGATGTCGAGGATCAGGGCCGTACGGTCGATGACCTTGACCTTGACGACATCTTCCAGGTGGATGAGCTGGCCCGGGGAGAGCTCTCCGTCGCAGATGACGGTGTCCGCGCCCGACTCGATCACCAGATCGAGCAGTTCGCGGGCCTTGCCCGAACCGATGTACGTGGCCGCGTCGGGCTTGTCACGGCGCTGGATCACGCCGTCCAGCACCACCGCGCCGGCGGTCTCGGCCAGGGCGGCGAGCTCCGCGAGGGAGTTGTCCGCGTCCTGTGCGGTGCCGGAGGTCCACACCCCGACGAGAACCACACGCTCCAGGCGGAGCTGGCGGTACTCGACCTCGGTGATGTCCTCCAGCTCGGTGGAGAGACCCGCCACGCGCCTGAGGGCCGCGCGTTCGGAGCGGTCGAGCTGCTCGCCGTCCCGCTCGCCGTCGATCTCGTGGCTCCAGGCGACGTCCTCTTCCATCAGGGCATCGGCCCGAAGACCTTCGGTGTAGTTCTGAGCGAAGTTCTGCGTGTCCTGGGAAGGGGATGAAGAGGAGGTCATTTGATCCTTACGCCGTGGGGAGAGGTGGCTGGACGGGTGCCGACCCGACCGTACGACGAGCTGATGCCCGTCACTTCGTCAACGTGCGGGGCCGTCCGGAGATTCCCGGAGGTCCCGCTTCCGGCCGCGTTTCCTCGTGGAAGCGGAGGCGTCGCCGACCTGATGATGGTCGCACGGCACGGGCCGTCTCGTCACTGAGGTTTTCCGCAGAGCGCACTGAGGTTTTCCGCAGTGTCCATCGCCCGGCCCGGCCCGGACCGGACCGTGGCCGGGGAGCCGGTGCCGCCTGAGCGGGAGGAGCAGCCAGGGCCGGAGCAGGCGGGGCAGGAACAGGCCCGTGCGCGGTTCGGCCGGGGCGGCCTCACCAGGTGAGGCCGGCATCGTCGGGCGGTCGGCGTCATGGCCGGTGGTGGTGGGCCGTCGGGGCGGTCGGCTCGGCGTCGGGCGACTCGCCGCGCGAGGTGGCCGGGGGCGGTGGATCGCTCCATTCGGGATGGCCGGGCATGGGCGGTGTCGTCGTGCCGTGCAGCCAGCCCTGGAAGAAGTCGCGCAGGTCGCGCCCGGAGACCGCGGACGCCAGATCGGTGAAGTTCTCGGTGGTAGCCGTGCGGTCACGGTAGGTGGTCACCCAGAGGCGTTCGAGCCGCTCGAAGGCGCGGTGGCCGATCTTCTGCCGCAGGGCGTACAGGACGAGCGCGCTGCCCTCGTACACGATGGGGCGGAAGATGCTGATCTTCTGGCCGGGCTGTGCCGCCTTGGGCATGGCCGGCGGTCCTCCGGAGGCCCGCCACTCGTCGGATCTGAGGTAGGCGTCGCGCATCCTCGTTTCGAGCGGCCGGTGCCCGTTCTCGTCGGCGTGGACGGCCTCGTACCAGGTGGCGTGTCCTTCGTTGAGCCAGAGGTCGGACCACGCGCGCGGGGTGACGCTGTTGCCGAACCACTGGTGGGCGAGTTCGTGCACCATGATCGATTCGATGTACCAGTCGGGGTATCGCCCGCCGAGCAGGAGGTCACGTTCGAACAGGGACAGGGTCTGTGTCTCCAGTTCGAACCCGGTGCGTGCCTCCGCGACCAGCAGCCCGTATGTCTCGAAGGGGTAGCCGCCGACCTTTTCCTCCATCCAGGTGATCTGTTCGGGGGTGCGGCGCAGCCAGGGTTCGAGGGTGTCGCGGTCCTTGGTGGGGACGACGTCGCGCAGGGGCAGTCCGTGCGGGCCGTCCCGGTGGACGACGGTGGAGGCGCCGATGGACACCTGGGCCAGTTCGGTGGCCATGGGGTGGACGGTGCGGTAGGTCCAGGTGGTGGTCCCGCCGTCCCGGGTGACACCGGCGGGCAGTCCGTTCGCGACGGCTGTGAGGGCGCTGGGAGCGGTGACACGGAAGGTGAAGGCGGCCTTGTCGGAAGGGTGGTCGTTGCAGGGGAAGACCCGGTGGGCGGCGTCGGCCTGGTTGGCCATGGCGAGCCCGTCGGTGGTGCGGACCCAGCCGCTGTCGTTGTCTCCGCCGGGTGCGGGATCACTGGTGTGATGCACGGTGACGCGCAGGTGAGTGCCCCGTGGGACGGTCGTGGCGGGGGTGACCACCAGGTCCTCCTCGACGGCCGCCCAGCGCGCGGGGGCGCCGTTGACGACGACGGAGGTGACCCGGCCGTACGCGAAGTCGAGATTGAACCGCTCCAGCCGGTCGACGGCGAGTGCGTCGATCCGGGTCACCGCCGCCAGGGGCTTGTCGTTGCTGCCGGGGTAGGTGAAGGACAGGTCGTAGGCGGTCACGTCGTAGCCGGGGTTGCCGAGGTTCGGGAAGAGCCGGTCGCCGACGCCCAGCGGGACGGCCGGGGCGGGGACGCTCGCGGCGACCAGGGAGAAGGTGGCGGCGACGGCGAGCAGCGCGCCTCTGGTCCGGGGTGCCTTGGGGCCGGGCGGCCGGGACGGCCTGGGGGCCCTGGAACGGTCGATGAGCAACATGGATCACCGCTACCAGCGGTCGGCCCCCGTGCCGTGGCGACGCGCGCCAGGCGCACCCGAACGAGACCCACGCGCGCGGGTCGTGTCCCGGCCCGTCACCCTCCACGCGCGCGTGGAGGGTGCTTCTACGGTGCGGCGCCCGCCGGGTGCTGTGCGCGGCTGACGTCGTACACCCCCGCGACGTTCCGCATGGCCTTGATGAGGGCGGGGAGCCGGGCGGCGTCGGGGAGTTGCAGGGTGTAGGTGTGGCGTACCTGCTGACGGGCGGGGGGCTCGACGGTCGCCGAGACGATCGCGACGCCTTCCTGGGCGATGGCCTCCGTCAGGTCGGCGAGCAGATGGGGGCGGCCGAACGATTCAGCGACGAGGGTGACGCGGTACTCGGAGGTGTCTCCCCAGCGGACGCCGACGGCGGGGCGTCCCGCGCTCAGCATGCGGGTGACGGCGGAGCACCGGACGCGGTGGACGGTGGCCGCTCCCCCGCGGACGGCGAAGGCCGTGATCTCGTCCGGGGGCACGGGCGTACAACAGCCCGCCAGACGGACGGAGGCGCCGGGCAGGTCCACGACGGCCCCGGCGGCCCCGGGACGGGCGGAGGGAGCCGTCACGGGCGTCCTGGGGGCGTTCTGGGGGGTCTCGGTGTCGTCGGGGTGGGCGGCGAGCCAGCGGCCGATGGCGATCCTGGCGCCGGGGGTTACCGCGTGGTCCAGCCACTCCCTGGAGGGCCCGGACGAGGTGTCCTGGCTCATGAGGAGATGGACGGTGTCGCCGTCCCGCAGCACGGTGCTGAGCGTCGCCAGACGGCCGTTGACGCGGGCCCCGATGCAGGCGTGGGCGTCCTCGCCGTACCGGGCGTACGCGGCGTCCACGCAGGTGGCGCCCGCCGGGAGCCCGAGGGTGCCGCCGTCGGTGCGGAAGACGGTGATCTCCCGGTCCTGGGCGAGGTCCGCGCGCAGCGTCGACCAGAAGGTGTCGGGGTCGGGCGCGGCGCGCTGCCATTCCAGGAGCCGGGAGAGCCAGCCGGGCCGGGTGGGGTCGGCGCGCTCGCCTTCGGGCAGCATGCCGCCCAGGGTGGCGTCGGCCGTGCCGGGTGCCGCGGCGACGGGAACGGCAACCGGCTCGTCGGTGCCGGTGTACGGGTTGCCGAGGGCGACGACGCCGGCTTCGGCGGCCTTGTGCATCTGGTGGGTGCGGATGAGGACTTCGGCGACCTCGCCGTCGGTGCGGGCCACCGCGGTGTGGAGCGACTGGTAGAGGTTGTACTTGGGGACGGCGATGAAGTCCTTGAACTCCGAGACGACCGGGGTGAAGCAGGTGTGCAGTTCCCCGAGGACCGCGTAGCAGTCGGCGTCCTCGTTGACGAGGACCAGCAGGCGTCCGAAGTCGGCGCCGCGCAGCTCGCCGCGCTTGAGGCGGACCCGGTGCACGGAGAGCAGATGCCGTGGCCGGATGAGGACATCGGCCGGGATGCCCGCTTCCCTGAGGACCGCGCGTACCGCGTCGGCGGTCTCGGTGAGCGGGTCGTCCGCGCGGGCGTCGTTCTCCGCGATCAGGTGCCTGGTGTACGCGTACTCCTCGGGGTGGAGGATCGCGAAGACGAGGTCCTCCAGCTCCGTCTTGAGCGCTTGGACGCCGAGGCGTTCCGCGAGGGGGATGAGGACATCCCGGGTGACCTTGGCGATGCGTTCCTGTTTCTCGGGGCGCATGACGCCGAGGGTGCGCATATTGTGGAGCCGGTCGGCGAGTTTGATGGACATCACCCGGACGTCGTTGCCGGTGGCGACGAGCATCTTGCGGAAGGTCTCGGGTTCGGCGGCGGCCCCGTAGTCGACCTTCTCCAGTTTGGTGACGCCGTCGACGATGAAGCAGACCTCTTCGCCGAACTCCTGGCGTACCTGTTCCAGCGTCACTTCGGTGTCCTCGACGGTGTCGTGGAGCAGCGAGGCGGTCAAGGTGGTGGTCTCCGCGCCGAGTTCGGCGAGGATCAGGGTGACGGCGAGCGGGTGTGTGATGTACGGCTCACCGCTCTTCCGCATCTGTCCCCGGTGGGAGGACTCGGCGAGCACGTACGCGCGGCGCAGGGCGTCCAGCGCGGCGTCGGGGTGGTGGGCACGGTGGGCTTCGACCACATGCCCGATGGCGTCCGGCAGCCGGTCCCTGCTCGCGGGCCCCAGCAGGGCGGCGCGGCCCAGTCGGCGCAGGTCGATGCGGGGGCGGCCGCGCCTGCGGTGGGCTCCGGGCGTCAGGGAGTCTGGGGTCGCAGGGTTTGTGGCCTCCGCGCTCATGGGCACCTCCGGCTGCGTCGACCGGCGGTGCGGAAAGGTCGCCTCCAGGCGTTCAACTGCTGGAGGTGTGCGGGTGGTCTCCCGTCCGGGCCGGTGCTTGATGCTACCGAGCTCACCACGTCCGGCGGACCGGCTCTCGACGAGCGTGAAACGGATCACCCGTTCGTGGGAGTGATCGTGGGTTTACACATCCGGGAACGGGGAGATGGGTTCCGGCCAGGGTGAGCTTTTTCAGCCGTACGGCGTAGCCGTGGGGGGCGCCACGCGACTTCGGGCGCCCCGTTGCGCGCGCCCCGGAGGCGGCGTCTCGAAAGGTTCTTCGAGGAGTGCGGGGAGAACGCGGACACGACGTCCCACGCGCGGGACGTCACGGGATGGGCTCGATAGTCCCGCGCGCGGGGCTGTCATCGGGGACACGGGCGGGCGCGCTGCGCGGCTCGCTGCCACGGGCGGGTGCCATGCGGGTCGGGACCCACAGGCGGGTGTCGTACGCGGGTGCCCTAAGCGGCCATGGGGCGGGTGCAGCCGGAGAGCGTCGCCCCGCGCGCGAGGGCTCGGACAAGCCCCGGGGGGTCGACCTCAGTGGCGCGAGCCGGACGGGGGGTCAGCGCAGGCGGGCCACTCGCCACACGGCGAGGGCGACGACAGCGGCGACGACGACCACGTAGAGGGCGATGACCCGCCAGTCGGGGCGGCGGCCGGAGCCGCGCTGCGGCAGGCCCGGCCAGGTGTAGCCGACCCGGCGGGCGGCCATCATGCCCCAGCCCGCGGCGCAGGAGCAGATGAGCAGGCCCAGCATGGCGACGACCGCACCACCGTCACCGAACTCGAAGGCGAGCGGGAAGGCGAACATCAGCGAGCCGAGAGCGCCGAGTCCGACGATCGGGGCGAGCTGCCACAACCGCAGTTTGCCCCGGGGCCGCAGTTCCACCTCGACCTCGGGCCCGGTGTCGATCACGTCGGCCGTGAGGCCGTCGACCGGGACGATGCCGGAGATGCTGTCGGGTCCGTCAGGGGTGAGTCCGTCGCCCGCCTGGGGCGGTACCCGCGGGGTGCGGGCGGCGTCCGCACGCGCTGTCCCGTGCTGGTCGCCTGGTGCGGTGTCACGAGGGCCGGCCTCCATCGCCACGCGCCCTCCCACTTCGGACTTCACTGGTCGATCGTCGCTCGATGATGGCACGGCACAGGGGGCCGGGATGACGGCCGGAGCGTCCCGATGCCATCACGTGATCAGGCTGTGACCGCTCGTTCGAGCAACGCCAGGGCACGTGCCGGGAGTTCCCGGTGATCCGGCAGGGCGCCACTGAGCCAGTGGACCCGCGGGTCGCGGCGGAACCATGAATCCTGGCGGCGCGCGAAGCGCTTGGTGGCGCGGACGGTCTCGTCCCGCGCCTCCCGTTCGCCGTACTCCCCCGCGAGCGCGGCGAGCACCTGCTGGTAGCCGAGGGCCCGGGCGGCGGTACGGCCCTCACGCAGTCCCCGCTCCTCCAGTGCCCGCACCTCGTCCACCAGGCCGGCCTCCCACATACGGTCCACGCGCGTGGCGATGCGCTCGTCGAGTTCGGCGCGGGGGACGTCGACACCGATCTGCACGGTGTCGTAGACGGACTCGTGGCCGGGAAGATTGGCCGTGAACGGCCTGCCGGTGATCTCTATCACTTCGAGGGCGCGCACGATACGGCGGCCGTTGCTCGGGAGGATCGCGCGGCCTGCGTCGGGGTCCGCGGCCGACAGTCGCGCGTGCAGGGCTCCGGAGCCGCGCAGGGTCAGCTCGTCCTCCAGCCGGGCCCGCACGACCGGGTCGGTGCCGGGGAACTCCAGGTGGTCGATGGCGCCGCGGACGTAGAGGCCGGAACCGCCGACGAGGACGGGCCAGCGGCCCTCCGCGAGCAGCCGGTCGATCTCGGCACGGGCGAGGCGCTGGTATTCGGCGACACTCGCGGTCACCGTGACGTCCCAGATGTCCAGCAGATGATGCGGGACACCGCCGCGTTCCCCGGTCGTCAGCTTGGCGGTGCCGATGTCCATCCCCCGGTAGAGCTGCATCGAGTCGGCGTTGACGACCTCGCCGCCGAGTCGCTGGGCGAGGAAGACGCCCAGATCGGACTTTCCTGCCGCGGTCGGCCCGACGACGGCGATGACCCGCGGCGCGGGGGGTGCGGTACTCACCGCCCCAGTCTCGCAAACCTCGCGCCCCTTCCCGAACGAGTTACGTGACGGCACGCGCGCGGGGTCGTTGCCTGTTGCGAGGTCCTGGCGCCGGATTCGAGAACGGGGAACCCGGGGCGACGCAATGGGACGCACCGGACGGCGAGGGATTTCGCCCGAACGAGCAGGGTATGGAGTAGTTATGAGCGTTTTCGCACGGTTTCTCCGCAAGCCGAAGGGTGCGGAGGAGGCGTCGACGGCCAAGGCTGCGGATGTGACACCGGCAGCCGACGCCCCGGCCGAAGAGGGGTCGGCCCCTTCGGCCGCCTCGGACGCGCCGGAGGCCCGCACCGAGGACGCTCCCCGGAGTGATGTCCAGGAGAAGTCCGCGAAGGCTGCGCAGACCCCGGACGCCGCCGGGTGCTGCACGAGCAGGACGGGGGCGGTGGCGGAGCCCGTCGAGATCCCCAAGCAGCAGTCCGCCGAGCAGGCGGCGGACAACGAAGCGGGTGAGGGCGCCCGCAAGTAGCGGTCGCCCGCTCACCGATCCGGTCGTCGTCCGGTCGGCCCGGCCTCGGTCGCGAGTACAGCGACAAGATCCACCCGGGCTCCGGCGAGGCCGAGGACACCCTGGACCGGCCGACCACGAAACCCCCACCGGACGGCGCCGCCCCACCGAGTGCCACGAGCGGCCCGGCCGGGCAGGGACCCGAGGCCGGGGAACGGTCCGCGGACGGTCGCGCCGCAGGGCCCGGGTCCAAGGACGCCCAAGGCTCGCCGGAGGCCGTACGGGCCCCGCTGACGGCGGCGGGGGCACCGCGGGCAGGCCGGACGCCTCCTGGACCGGACTCGGCGGCCTGAGGCATGATCTGGGCGGCTGATGGGGCGCGTCCCGCCCCATCAGCCGCCCCCCCGTGGCCCGCCAGCCACCCGCTCCCCGTGGTCGACCCACCGCCCACAACCGTCACTCGTGCTCCCGAGGGCGCCGCGGCGGTTCAGCTCCAGGACGCCACGAAGTAGCCCACCCCGTAGGGCGCCTCGTCGTAGAGCAGCCGCCCCCCGAGGGCCGCGCCGGCGGCGCCGTCCAGGACCTGCCAAGGGGACCGTCCGGAGATCATCAGCTCCCGGGCCAGGTCCGCGTCCAGCCAGGGGAGGAAATGGTCCGTGCCGGTGCGGGCGAGTGCCGCGGCGATACCGGCGTCGGCCTCCTCGGCCCGCTCGTCCAGGTACCCGGGCGCCTTGAGGTCGCGACGCGCGCTGCCGTCGCCCATCACCAGGAGCCCCACCCTCTCGGCCAGGGCGGCCACCCGGAGCCCGTCCTCGCTGTTGGCCGGCCACTCCCGGCCCGCACCGACCTCCAGTCCGCGTACCGGGCCCCGCCAGCCCGCCCGCTCCAGCAGCCAGGCCCCCACCGTCAGCGACAACGGAAGCGGCGACCGCAGTACGGGCACCCCGGCGCCGCCCGCGGGTGTGGCGCCGAGCCGTACGTCCACCGCGACGCCGTACGGCCGGAAGCTGCCTGGCGCGCCCTGGTCGTGCCAGGCGGAGTCGGCCGCCGGACCGGGGCCGACGACCACGATCAGCTCGGGCCGGGCGTCGAGCACGGTGCGCAGCGCCTCGTCGCACGCGGCACGGAGCCCGTCCAGTTCGGGGGCGGCTCCCGCGGCGACCTCGGGCACGAGGAGCGGTGGACAGGGACAGACGGCGGCGGCGACAAGCATGATCGGCAGGGTAGTCCCGCGCGCGGGTGATGTCCCAGCGCGCCCACGCGCGGTAGGGGCGCCCGACCGTGGCACCCCACCGGCCGCGGTGACCGTACGCGCGGACAGGCCCCCGGCCCAGCGGTCAGGAGCTCACCACGAGTACCGCACGTGTCGCACGTGTGGCGCGTCGGCGTCGTTCCCCCCGCGCGGCAGCCGTCACAGACCGCCGCAGGCGCCCCCGGTGGCGGCGGGCAGGGGCGCGGGGACACCGATGCCCGGCAGGCCGAGCATGACTCCGGCGGACGGCGCGGCGGGCTGAGCGGTGCGCTTCTCCCAGGCGTCCCCCGCGCGCGTGCGGCGCACCTTGATGACGTCGCCCTCGGCGAGCAGATGGTGCGGTGCCGCGTAGGTGACCTCCACGGTCACCACGTCACCCGGGCGTACCTCTTCGTCGGGCTTGGTGAAGTGCACGAGGCGGTAGTCGGGGGCGCGGCCGGACAGCCGGTGCGTGGCCCCGTCCTTGCGGCCCTCGCCCTCGGCGACCATGAGGTCGAGGGTGCGGCCGACCTGCTTCTTGTTCTCGTCCCAGGAGATCTCCTCCTGAAGGGCGACCAGCCGCTCGTAGCGGGCCTGGACGACGGCCTTGGGGATCTGGCCGTCCATCTCCGCGGCGGGCGTACCGGGGCGCTTGGAGTACTGGAACGTGAACGCCTGGGTGAAGCGGGCCTCGCGCACCACATGGAGGGTCTGTTCGAAGTCCTCCTCGGTCTCGCCGGGAAAGCCCACGATGATGTCGGTGGTGATCGCGGCGTGCGGGATCGCCTCGCGGACCTTCCGGATGATGCCGAGGTAGCGCTCCTGGCGGTAGGAGCGGCGCATGGCCTTGAGGACGGGGTCGGAGCCCGACTGGAGCGGCATATGGAGCTGCGGCATGACGTTCGGGGTCTCGGCCATGGCGGCGATCACGTCGTCGGTGAAGTCACGCGGGTGCGGCGAGGTGAAGCGGACCCGTTCGAGACCGTCGATCGTGCCGCACGCGCGCAGGAGCTTGCTGAACGCCTCGCGGTCCCCGATGTCGGAGCCGTACGCGTTGACGTTCTGCCCGAGGAGGGTGATCTCCGAGACGCCCTCGGCGACGAGCGCGTCGATCTCGGCGAGGATGTCGCCGGTCCGGCGGTCCTTCTCCTTGCCGCGCAGCGCGGGGACGATGCAGAACGTGCACGTGTTGTTGCATCCGACGGAGATGGACACCCACGCGGCGTACGCGCTCTCGCGGCGGGTCGGGAGGGTCGAGGGGAACGCCTCCAGCGACTCGGCGATCTCGATCTGCGCCTCTTCCTGGACGCGGGCCCGCTCCAGCAGCACCGGCAGCTTGCCGATGTTGTGTGTGCCGAAGACCACGTCGACCCAGGGCGCGCGCTTGACGATGGTGTCGCGGTCCTTCTGGGCGAGGCAGCCGCCCACGGCGATCTGCATCCCGGGGCGCTTGGTCTTCATCGGGGCCAGGCGGCCGAGGTTGCCGTACAGGCGGTTGTCGGCGTTCTCCCGGACGGCGCAGGTGTTGAAGACGACGACATCGGCGTCGCCGTCGGCGCCCTCGGGCGCGCGGACGTATCCGGCGCCCTCCAGCAGCCCCGAGAGTCGCTCGGAGTCGTGGACGTTCATCTGACACCCGTAAGTGCGCACTTCGTACGTTTTCAAACCGTCCACTGTTCCGCCAGCCACGTCGTTACCGCTCACCTGTCCAGGGTAAGGGCTGCGGTCGGCCGGTCCGCCAGGCCGTCCTCCACGCGGTGGCGGACCTCGACGAGAAACCTGTCGGTGAGCCCGTCGGACACCTGGCGCGCCCGCGCGGGCGCCGCACCCGGGACCGGTTCGGTACCCCGATGAACACTATCCAGCCACGGCCCCGGCCTGGCAGGATCGCGGCCATGTTCCCGGCACTGCCCCGTATCGACCGACGCCGCGCCCTCCGGGGCGGCACCGGGGCGCTCGTCGTGCTCGGTCTGCTGCTGTGGTGGGTGCTGCCGCTGGAGGAGGACTCCCCCCGGGGCGAGGTCACCTTCAGCACCGGGGTGCGGTCCGGCGTCTACGAGCGCTACGGAAAGCTGCTGCGGACCGCGCTGGCCCGCGACGTGCCGGACCTCGACGTGACGCTGACCCCCAGCGAGGGCTCCCAGCAGAACGTACGGCGGGTGGCCTCAGGGTCCGCCGACTTCACCGTCGCCGCGGCGGACGCCGTCGAGAAGTACCGGCTGGACGGCCGTCCGGGAGCGGACCGGCTGCGCGGCTGCGCCCGCCTGTACGACGACTACGTGCAGCTCGTCGTGCCACGCGGCTCCTCCGTGCTGGCGGCGGACCAGCTACGCGGCAAGAAGGTCGCGGTCGGCCAGGTGGGGTCCGGGGTCCGGCTGATCGCGAACCGTGTGCTGAGGGCGGCGGGGCTCGATCCGCAGCGCGACATCGAGCCGGTGTCGATAGGGATCGACACCATGACGAGCGCGTTGAAGGGCGGCGACATCGACGCGTTCTTCTGGTCCGGCGGTCTGCCCACCAACTCGGTGCGCGAGCTCTCGGAGGAGTTCGACGTGCGCTTCGTGGAGCTCGGTGACCTGGTCGACGCACTGCACGACCAGGGCGGCGCCTCGCGCTACTACCGGGCGTCCGTGATGCCCGCCGACGCGTACCCGTCGGCGCAGCAGGGCACCGCGGTGTCGACCCTGGCGGTGGCGAATCTGCTGGTCACCACGGACCGGCTCGATCCCGAGCTGACCGAGCGGCTCACCCGCACCGTGATCGACAGCCGCGACCACATCGGGGGCAGGGTCCACGCGGCCCAGCTGGTCGATCTGCGCACCGCCCTCTACACCGACCCGCTGCCGCTGCACGACGGCGCCCGGAGCTACTACCGCTCGGTGAAGCCGTAGGGGCGTCCGGCACCAGTCCGGCCGGACCACGCGGTCGGCCGAGGCTCGCGGCACTGGCCCTGGCCCGCGTCACCCGGCGCCGGCGACCAGGAGATGCCTCGCCCCAGGGCCAGAGACGGCTCCGGCGGGCCCTGGGCGGCCCGTGGAGCCCGTTCCGAGGACCAAGCGGAGCCCGGGGACCCCTGGAGGACCGTCGGCCCTCAGAGAGGCTCCCCCGTCATTCGCCCCGCGTACGCGGCAGCGTGACGGTCACCCGCAGGCCGCCCGGCTCGTCGCGGGCGTACTCGATACGTCCGCCGCCGGGGGTCAGCAGGGCGCGGGCGATGGACAGGCCGAGGCCCGAGCCCTTGATGTTCTGGTGCTGGGCGCTGCGCCAGAACCGGTCCCCCACCCTGGCCAGTTCCTCGTCGGTGAGGCCGGGGCCGCCGTCCGTCACGACGATCGTGGAGCAGCCTCCCTCGGCGGTGACCGTGACGCCCACCTCCGCTCCCCCGGGGGTGAACTTGAGGGCGTTGTCGATGACCGCGTCCAGCGCGCTGGACAGGGCGATCGGATCGGCCCACGCCGTGACCGCGGGGGTGCGGTGCCGCAGGTGGACGCCCTTGTCGTCGGCGACGGGCCGCCACGCGTCGGCGCGCTCGGCGGTGAGCGCGCCGACGTCGATGAGCCGCAGATCCGCCTCGGCGTGCTCGGCCAAGGCCAGATCGAGCAGATCGTCGAGGACCTGGGCGAGCCGCTTGCCTTCGGTGCGCACGGAGGCGATCTCGGCGTTGTCCTCCGGGAGCTCCAGGGCGAGCAGGTCGATGCGCAGCAGCAGCGCCGACAGCGGATTGCGCAGCTGGTGGGACGCGTCGGCGACGAAGGCGCGCTGCTGTTCCAGGACGTCCTGGACGTTGTCGGCCATCTCGTTGAACGACCGGGCCAGACGTCGGAGTTCCGGAGGACCGCCTGAGGGCGCCACGCGTGACTTCAGCCGCCCGGTGGCGATGTCGTGGGTGGTGGCGTCCAGGACGCGGACGGGCCGCAGGACCCAGCCGGTCAGCCGGAGCGCGGCGCCGACGGCGACGAGCATCGCCGCCGCCTCACCCAAGGCGATCAGCAGCCAGCCGCGCAGGGTCTTGTACCGCATCTGCCCGGTCGGCGAGTCCGTGACGACGACGGCGATCACGTCGCCGTCCCTGATGACCGGGGAGGCCACCACCAGTCGGCCGCGCTCCCAGGGCCACACCTGCGCGGGGTCGTGACCGGGGCGCGACAGCAGGGCCTCGTCGAACGCGTCACGGACGTCGCCCTGTTCGGGCAGGGCCCAGTTCGCGGGGGCGCTGGCCATGGGCGCGTCGTCGCGGAAGTAGACGCCGGCCCTGATCCCGTAGACCTCGTGGTAGCGGGAGAGCTCCTGCTGGAGGGTCTCCCGGCGTTCGTCGGTGGTGGACACCCGGGAGCCGGTGCCGCGCGCGGTGACGAACTGGGCCAGCGACGCGAACCGTGCCGTGTCGTCGATCCGGTCGATGACGACGGTCTGCTGTTCCTGTGCCGCGACACTCGCCCCCAGCGGGAAGCCGAGGGCGAGCAGGACACCCGCCATCAGGACGATGAGCAGCGGGAGAAGACGTGCGCGCACCCTCGGCCTCTACGGTGCCGGGGCGACGAGCCGGTAGCCCACGCCACGGACGGTCTCGATGAGGGCGGGCATGCGCAGTTTGGAGCGCAGGGACGCGACATGCACTTCCAGGGTGCGTCCCGTGCCCTCCCAGCTGGTGCGCCACACCTCGCTGATGATCTGCTCCCGCCGGAAGACGACACCGGGGCGCTGGGCGAGCAGTGCCAGCAGGTCGAACTCCTTGCGGGTGAGCTGGACGGGGGTGCCGTCGACGCTGACGCGCCGGTTGGGCAGTTCGATGTGCACGGGCCCGAGCCGGAGTTCGTCGCACGCGGTGGTGGCCGTCTCGCCCGGGGCGCCGCGTCGGCTCACGGCGTGGATGCGCGCGAGGAGCTCACCCGTGTCGTAGGGCTTGACGACGTAGTCGTCGGCGCCGAGGTTGAGGCCATGTATCCGGGACCGCACGTCGGAGCGTGCCGTCACCATGATCACGGGGGTGCCGGTGCGTTTGCGGATCTTGCCGAAGACCTCGTAGCCGTCCTGGTCGGGCAGCCCGAGGTCGAGCAGGACCACGGCGAACGGCGGCTGGTCGGGTGCCGTGTCGGGCAGCAGCGCGCGCAGGGCCTCCTCACCGCTGCGGGCGTGGACGACACGGATGCCGTGCCGTGCCAGCACCGCGGACAGGGCGGCGGCGACATGGTCGTCGTCCTCGACGAGGAGGAGTCTCATGCGGGCTCCCTCCAGTTCACGTTCGGTTCCGTTCCGGTACGTCCGTACGTCGTCGTCGGCCTGTACACCTGTTGTCGGTGGGCGGGTGCCGGTCCGGGGACCGGGCGTACCGTGCCCCGCGGTGAGGCGGAGTGTGCCCCACGCGCATGTGCCCGTCGCCGGGCGGACCACGCTGTGCGGCGGGCGCCGGTCCGCCACGACCGGGGGTGCCGGACGGGACGTGACCGGGACGCCGGACGGGACAGCCGCGGCCGATTCCCCGTGAACGCTGTCCCACCCCCGCCGGTACGCACGCGCGATTCCCGTTCCCACACGTGTCCACGCATCCACTCCGATGACAAAGGACCACGTCAAGGGCGATCGGAGGCACGACGCGTTCCGTTACCCACCCGGTACGCGAGCGTGGTGCGATCCTCACACAACGTGAGTGTGCGCGATCAGATCGTTATGCTCAAGTTCCCCTCAGATGTACTGACTATGGCATCGGAGCGTCACTACTGTCCTCCCAACCGACGAGGACGGAGCTATGGCCGATGACTGAAGTGTCGGTGACCAAGGACGCCGCACCCACCGCCGACGAACTGGTCGTGCTGAAGAACGTCAACAAACACTTCGGCGCGCTGCATGTGCTCCAGGACATCGATCTGACCATCACCCGTGGTGAGGTCGTTGTCGTCATCGGGCCCTCCGGTTCGGGCAAGTCGACCCTGTGCCGCACGATCAACCGGCTGGAGGCGGTCGACTCGGGTGCCATCACGATCGACGGCCGGCCGCTGCCCCAGGAGGGGCGGGAGCTGGCCCGGCTGCGGGCCGATGTCGGCATGGTCTTCCAGTCGTTCAACCTCTTCGCGCACAAGACGGTGCTGGAGAACGTGATGCTGGGGCAGACCAAGGTCCGCAGGACCGAGAAGAAGGCCGCGGAGGAGAAGGCACGCGCGCTGCTGGACCGGGTCGGTGTCGGCACCCAGGCGGACAAGTACCCGGCGCAGCTCTCCGGCGGTCAGCAGCAACGCGTGGCGATCGCGCGGGCGCTGGCGATGGACCCCAAGGTGATGCTCTTCGACGAGCCCACCTCCGCACTGGACCCGGAGATGATCAACGAGGTCCTGGAGGTGATGCAGCAGCTCGCGCATGACGGTATGACGATGGTCGTCGTCACCCACGAGATGGGCTTCGCCCGCTCCGCCGCCAACCGGGTCGTCTTCATGGCCGACGGCCGCATCGTGGAGGAAGCGGTCCCGGAGCAGTTCTTCAACAACCCGCGCAGCGACCGCGCCAAGGACTTCCTGTCGAAGATCCTGCACCACTGACCTCCGCCCGGCCGCCCGACGGCCGCAGACGCCCCGGGAAGGCCCTCCAAGGCCCTTCCCGGGCGTCTTCCGCCACTTCGGACCGCGGGCGAGGTGCCCGCGCCCCGACGAACGCCGTACGCGCCGATTCCGCCGCTCCGCCGATCTCGCTGTTCCCGCCGACACGAAGGATGCCCCCTGATGAAGCTCCGCAACTCCGCCGCCGTGGCGGCGATCGCCGTACTCGCGCTCACCCTGACCGCCTGCGGCGGCGAGTCCGGCAACGCCGGTGACAAGCCCGCCGGGGGCACCGACGGCAAGGACGCCCCGAAGCTGCCCACCTACACGGTCGCCAAGGACGTGGCCGTGGACTCCCCGGTCCTCAAGAAGGCCCAGGGCAAGGGCAAGCTCGTGATCGGCGCCAAGAACGACCAGCCGTTCCTCGGCTTCGAGGCCACCGACGGCGAGCGGTCCGGCTTCGACATCGAGATCGCCAAGATGGTCGCCGCCGACCTCGGCTTCGCGGCCGACAAGATCGAGTTCAAGACCGTCGACTCGAACGTCCGCGAGACCGCCATCTCCAAGGGCGAGGTCGACCTGTACGTCGGCACGTACACCATCAACCCCGAGCGCAAGAAGCAGGTCGGCTTCGCCGGTCCGTACTTCCTCGCGGGCGCCGACCTGCTGGTCCGCAAGGACGACACCGCCATCACCGGGTCGGACTCCCTCAAGGGCAAGACGGTCTGTTCCATCAAGGGCTCCACCCCGCTCACGGAGATCAAGAAGCCCAAGTACGGCGCCAAGACGGTCGAGCTCTCCAAGTACTCCGAGTGCGTGCAGCAGCTGCTGAACAAGGAGGTCGACGCCGTCACCACGGACGACGCGATCCTCAAGGGCTACGCCGCGCAGCGCCCGGAGAAGCTCAAGGTGGTCGGCAAGACGTTCACCAAGGAGCCCTACGGCATCGGCATGAACAAGGACGACAAGGCCCTGCGGACCGCCGTGTCGGACGCCGTCGAGGCGCACCAGAAGAACGGCGACTACAAGAAGGCGTACGACGCGACGCTCGGCCTGTCCGGCTCCTCGTACATCGAGCCCCCGGCGCTCGAACGCTACTGAGCCGCTCCCTGACACCTCCCGCGGCCGTCCTCCGACGGCCGTGAGGAGGTCCCCGGTTCCCCGGCAGCACTCCGGCCGCCCCGGACGGCTCCTCCCCAGGACACGTCCGGCGGCGGCCCTCCCTGCCCGCCCGCCGCCCACGAGGACATCCCCGTGAACGTACTGCTCGACCATCTCCCGGAGTTCCGCGAGGGTTTCATCGGCACCATCCTGCTGACGCTGGCCAGCGGGCTGCTCGCGATGCTGCTGGGTGTCATCATCGCCGGATTCCGTGTCTCCCCCGTCCCCCCGCTGCGCTACTTCGGCACGGCCTGGGTGACCCTCTTCCGCAACACCCCCCTGACGCTGCTCTTCCTCGTCGCCTGGTTCGTGGTGCCGGTCATCTTCATGCCGGGGCTGAGTCCCTGGACGAAGGCCCTGCTCGCACTGGGCTGCTACACCTCTGCGTTCGTCTGCGAGGCCGTGCGCTCCGGCATCAACACGGTCCCCTTGGGCCAGGCCGAGGCCGCGCGCTCCCTCGGGATGTCGTTCTTCCAGACCCTGCGGCTGATCGTGCTGCCCCAGGCGACCCGGACCGTGCTGCCGCCGCTCAGCTCGATCTTCATCGCGCTGACGAAGAACTCCGCCATCGCGGGCGCCTTCAGCGCCACCGAACTGTTCGGCGTCCAGAAACTCCTCAGTGACCAGGGCTTCGCGATCGCCTGGATCTTCCTGTGGGTGGCCCTCGGCTACCTGATCATCACCTTCACCATCAGCGGCATGTTCCGGCTGCTGGAGCGACGCATGGGGGTCGCCCGATGAGTTCGAGCGTCCTGTACGACACACCGGGGCCCAAGGCCCGCGTACGCAACCGCGTCTACACCGTGGTCGGCTCCGCGGCCGTGCTCGCCCTGATCGTGTTCGCCGTGTACCGGCTGAACGTCAAGGGCCAGCTGGAGCCCGAGGTCTGGAACATCTTCAACAACGCCGGGGTGCGCGCCGACATCCGGGACGGCCTGCTGAGCACCCTGAAGGTGTTCGCCATCGCGGGCCTGCTGTCGTTGGTGCTGGGGCTGCTGCTCGCGGTGGCCCGGCTGTCCGACCACAAGCCGGTCAGTCTGGCCGCCACCTGGTTCATCGAGCTGTTCCGCGCGATCCCGCTGCTGATCACCATCTACGCGCTGTGGGTCGTCTTCCTGTCCTACCGGGACAGCCTCGGCCCCATCGGCGACAACACCGCCTTCTGGGCCCTGGTCATCGGGCTGAGCGTCTACAACGGATGCGTCCAGGCGGAGGTCCTGCGCGCGGGGATCAACGCCGTCCCGCGCGGACAGGTGGAAGCGGCGTACGCGCTGGGTCTGCGCAAGTCGCAGGTGATGACGATGCTGCTGCTGCCGCAGGCGGTGCGCTCGATGCTGCCGACGGTCATCAGCCAGCTCGTGGTGACCTTGAAGGACACCTCGCTCGGCTACATCATCCTCTACCCGGAGCTGCTGTTCGAGGCCCGCGAGATGGCCAACAACATCATCGTGAACGGCGAGAACCCGATCACACCCGTCGTCATCGTCGTGGGCGCCATCTACGTCACCCTCTGTCTGGCGCTGGCGTCGCTGGCGAGCTGGATCGAGCGACGCGGCAGCCGGACCAAGACCGGGATCGCGGTCGCCGCGACCACCGGTCCGGAGCCCTCGGACATGATCCCCGCCCAGCCGGCCGGGGAAGGCCCGGCCGTGGAAGCGGCGGGCGTCAAGAAGTCCGACCTGCCCTGAGAACGGCCGCCCTGGCGCCGCCCCGGGAGTCCGCAGGGTCTCCCTGGGGGCTCCCGGGCGGCCTTCCGGGGGCTTCATTCGGGCTCGGCGGCCTTCCAGGGGGCTCCCTGAGAGCTCCCGGGACCGCGCCCGGCCCGCGGTCCGAGGCGGGGTGTGCGGCGCGGCACAGGTCGCGTAACGTGGTCATCTGACGTCGTGTGAGCTGAATGTGTGCCCAGGAAGGCAGTGGCGTGCTCGCCACTGCCTTCGTCGCTTGACGCAAGCACCGGCAATGGGTTGCATACGTTCTGTGATCGCGCACCCTGCTCCGTTGTTCCGCCGCAGTACGTTCCGTACATCTGACCAGCCGTCACGGACTCCTCTCCGGGCAGGGGGCGCCACACCGTGGACCCGGTGATCGTCGTCGGAGCGGGCCCGGTGGGGCTCACGCTCTCCCTCGCGCTCGCACGGCACGACGTACCGTGCGTCCTGCTCGACGAGGGCCCCGGCAAGGACGAGCAGCGCCCCGCGCGGACCGCCGTCCTGCGCGACGACACGGCGCAGCTCGTCCAGCGGCTGACCGGGACCCCGCTCACGGAAGGGGGCGTCGGGACGCGCTGGACGGGCTGGCGCGCCCAGCGCCGCAAGCAGCTGGTGCAGCAGGTCACCTTCGACGACGCCGATCCGTCGCCGGTCCACCTCGCCCAGCACTCGCTGACCGCCGCGCTGCGCGACGCGATCGCCAAGGAGACGCTCGTCAAGGTCTCCGTCGACAGCCGGGTGGACGCGATCGAGCAGGAGCGGTCCGGTCTGACCGTCCACACCCGGGGCCCCAAGGGCACCTGGTGGCGCGGCAGTTACCTGGTCGGATGCGACGGCCCGCGGTCCACCGTCCGCAAGCTGCTCGACATCCGCTTCCCGGGCCGGACCGCCGTCGAACGCCACGCGGTCGCCGCGCTCCGCACGGAACTCCCCTGGGCCGGCGAGGCGCTGCTGCACCGAATGCCGCCCTGGCGGCTCTCCGGCAGCGAGGTGACCGGCCGGCCGCTGGCCGACGGGGTGTGGCGCCTCGACTGGCTGCTGCCCCCGAGGAACGAACTGGTCACCCCCGAGGCACTCGTCGCACGTGTCCACGAGACCCTCACCGGCTGGAACGGCGGAGTCACACCGCCCTACGAACTCATCGACACCGGGGTCCACACCGTCCATCACCGGCTGGCCCGCCGATGGCGCGTCGGACGGGCCTTCCTCGCCGGGGACGCCGCCCATCTGCTCGGCGCCCTCGGTACCCAGGGTCTCGACGAGGGGCTGCGCGACGCCGAGAACCTCGCCTGGAAGCTCGCCCACGCCTGGCACCACGGCCCCTCGGACGAACTGCTGGCCAGCTATCAGACCGAGCGCCGGGCCCTGGTGGCCGCCCGGCTGCGCGCCGCCGACCAGTCGCTCCCGGCGCTGCGCGGGTCGGGCGGGCTGCGGGCCTATGTCCCCGGCACCACCCGTGGGCATGACGCCCTGCTCACGGACGGTCATCTGGGGCGCGGCCCGCTCGGCGCGCCCGGCACCCACGCGGGCTCACCCCTGACCCCCGCGCCGTTCCCCGAATCCGTGCCGGTGGGCACCCCCGTGGGGGCGCTCGCCGTGGATGTGCGGGTGACGGCCGAGGACGGCTCCTTCGTGCGGTTGCGGGAGCGGCTGGGCCTCGACCATCTGATCGTACTCCTGGTCGCGCCCGGCACCGGGGTGTGGGAACGGCGGCACTGGGCCGGTGCCGGGATCATGCCCCGGCTCACGGCGGCGGTGGCCGCGCTCCCCTGCCGTGCCGAACTCCTCGTCACGGAGTCGTACCCCCGGGCCGCGGCGCACACCGTGCTGCTGATCCGTCCGGACGGACATCTGGTGGCCGCCTTCAACGGCGTCCAGCCCGGCGCGCTGTACGCGGCGGCCGATATCGCGCTGGGCGGGGCCGGCGAGGCCACGGAGACGTCCGACGCCGGATGACACCCCGCGCGCGTGGGCGTGTTCCCGGGGGAAGCACCGGGAGCACCGGCGTCCTGGCCGACCCGGCGGGACCGTCCTGACGGGGTCGGTCGGGGCACCGGATCGCGGGGCGCACGCCGGATCGCACACGCTCCGTGGCCGTTTGCCGCGTGCGACGTCCGTACTGCGACACTCGGTTGACCGGTCTTTCGGCACCATGGTCTACTCCGGAACGTGACCGACACCGATGTGCGCCTGTGGCGGAGGGTCCATATGGACCTCGTCCGCTACGCGGGCTGCGTGTGTCGCTCGTCCTGCTGACTTCGCTCCCCTCTTCCCACGCCGCCGCCGTACGGTTCCGCTTCCGTACGCGCGTACCTCCGTGTACGCCGCGTCCCGTCCGTGTCCGGCGCGTGACCCCTGCGAACCTCCAGGACGGCACCGTGTCCCCTTCCGCGTCCGTAGCCCCCTCCTCTTCCGCCCCCGGGTCCGTGCGACCCCCCGCGCAGGCGGAACTCCTCGACTTCGTCCGCCGCGCCGCCGCGGACACCGGCCTCATCGCCTCCCTGCCCCTGGACCCCGAGGGCCGTACCTGGGTCCGGATCGAGGGCCCGGGAGGCAGTGAGGCGTGGCTCATCGGCTGGCCGCCCGGGACGGGCACCGGCTGGCACGACCACGCCGAGTCCGTCGGCGCCTTCCTCACCGCGCGCGGTGAGCTGAAGGAACACTCCCTGAGCGCGCGACTGCCCAGCGACGGCTGGCGGACCCTCGAACTCACCGAGGGACTCGACCGGGAACGACGGCTGACCGCCGGCCAGGGACGCGCCTTCGGCCAGCATCATGTGCACGAGGTGCTGAACGAGTCGGTGACCGAACACGCCGTCTCCGTGCACGCCTACTACCCGCCGCTGCCCCGGATCCGGCGCTTCAGCCGCTCGGGGCAGGTCCTGCGACTGGAGCAGGTCGAACGTCCGGAGGACTGGCAGTGAGCGACGAAGGTACGCCGACCACGGCGACGCGATCCGTGACGCGATCCGAGAGGGACGACGTCCGCCGGGAGGAGTCGGCCCGGGGCAGCCGCACCGGCGGTTCCCTCCAGACCGACGGCCGTCCGGCGAAGGTGTCCATCGACGACCGGCTGGAGCAGGCGCGCGCCGGACTCGACCGGGTGACCGCCGAGGAGGCGTACGCCGCCGCGCGGGCCGGTGACGCCCTGCTGGTCGACACGCGGTACGCGGCCCTGCGGGATCGTGACGGGCTGATCCCCGGGGCCCTCGTGGTCGAGCGCAACGAGCTGGAGTGGCGGCTGGACCCGCAGGGCAGCCATCGCGCGGCCGAGGCGACGGGTCACGACCTGCGGGTGGTGGTCGTCTGCAACGAGGGCTACGCGTCGAGCCTGGCCGCCGAGTCGCTGCGGGGGCTGGGCTTGCACCGGGCGACGGATCTGATCGGCGGGTTCCAGGCGTGGAAGGCGGCACGACTGCCGGTCACGGAACCCGAGGCCCGCCCCAGGACGGCGAACTGATTCCTCTTCCGCCGACGAACGGCCGGTGAGCGGGTACGCAGGCCGGTGGCCGGCTGCGGTTGCGGTGGCTGACGGCTGACGGCTGACGGCTGACGGTCCGTCGTGGAGGGCGCCCGGGTGAAGGGTGCCCTCCCTCCCTGGCGGCCCACGCCTGCGCTGGCCCGCGCCTGCGGCGGCCCACGATCCGTGCGGCCGGGCCGCAGCCCGGCGGGGCGCCCGGCTCACTCCTGCGGGTACCCCCACTCGTCCGTGTCCTCGCCCTCCTGCTCCAGCGCCTGGCGTACGACTCTGAGGGCCAGGCCCTCGGAGTAGCCCTTGCGGGCCAGCATCCCCGCGAGGCGGCGGAGCCGCTTGTCACGGTCGAGCCCACGGGTGGCGCGCAGCTTACGGGCCACGAGCTCGCGGGCGGTGGACTCCTCCTGGTCGGAGTCCAGCTGGGACACGGCCTCCTCGATGAGGGTGGCGTCGACGCCCTTGGTGCGCAGTTCCTGGGCGAGGGCCCGCCGGGCGAGGCCCCGGCCGTGGTGACGGGACTCGACCCAGGCGTCGGCGAACGCACCGTCGTTGATGAGGCCGACGTCCTCGAAACGGGACAGCACCTCCTCGGCGACCTCGTCGGGGATCTCCCGCTTGCGCAGGGCGTCCGCGAGCTGCTTGCGGGTGCGCGGGGTGCCGGTGAGCAGACGCAGACAGATCCCGCGCGCCCGCTCGGCCGGGTCCCCGGGCGGCTCCCCCTTCTCGGCCCTCGACGAGGAGGGGGAGCCGCTGTCCTGGTGGGCACGGGGGCGGCCGCGCCGGCGGGCGCCGCGCCCGTGCTCCTCATGGGCCGGTGCACCGACGGCACCGGGCCCGGGGTGGACGGCCCCGGACTCCTCTGCCGCCGGGTCGTCCTCCCGGTCGCCGTCCGCCGCGCGCGCGTGGCGCGTGGGGCGGGCGGGCTCCCAGGGGTCCGGCCAGTCGGTTCGCCGTGTCACGGGCTAGCTCTTGGCCGCCGTGGCCTTGGCCTTGGTCATCTTGGCCGCTGGCGCGGGAACCGTCTTGGCGTCCTCCGCGGGCGCGGGGACGGCCGCGTCCGTGGCCGGCTCGACGGCCGGGGTCTCCACCCTCACACCGACACCGAGCTTCTCCTTGATCTTCCTCTCGATCTCATTGGCGAGATCAGGGTTGTCCTTGAGGAAGTTGCGGGCGTTCTCCTTGCCCTGACCGAGCTGGTCACCCTCGTACGTGTACCAGGCACCGGCCTTGCGGACGAAGCCGTGGTCCACGCCCATGTCGATCAGACCGCCCTCACGGCTGATGCCCTGGCCGTAGAGGATGTCGAACTCGGCCTGCTTGAAGGGCGGCGCGCACTTGTTCTTGACGACCTTGCAGCGGGTGCGGTTGCCCACCGCGTCCGTGCCGTCCTTCAGGGTCTCGATACGGCGGATGTCGATCCGCACCGAGGCGTAGAACTTCAGGGCGCGACCACCGGTGGTGGTCTCCGGCGAGCCGAACATGACGCCGATCTTCTCGCGGAGCTGGTTGATGAAGATCGCGGTGGTCTTGGACTGGTTGAGCGCGCTGGTGATCTTCCGGAGTGCCTGGCTCATGAGCCGGGCCTGGAGGCCGACGTGGGAATCGCCCATCTCGCCCTCGATCTCCGCGCGCGGCACCAGCGCGGCGACGGAGTCGATGACGATGAGGTCGAGAGCACCGGAGCGGATCAGCATGTCCGTGATCTCCAGGGCCTGCTCGCCGTTGTCGGGCTGGGACAGGATGAGGTTGTCGATGTCGACGCCGAGCTTCTTGGCGTACTCGGGGTCGAGGGCGTGCTCCGCGTCGATGAAGGCCACCTGCCCACCGAGCTTCTGCGCGTTCGCCACGGCGTGCAGGGTGAGCGTGGTCTTGCCGGAGGACTCCGGCCCGTAGACCTCCACCACCCGGCCGCGCGGCAGCCCGCCGACCCCCAGGGCGACGTCGAGCGCGGTCGATCCGGTGGGGATGACCTCGATGGGCTCGTTCGGCCGCTCACCCAGACGCATCACCGCGCCCTTGCCGAACTGCCGTTCAATCTGTGCGAGCGCGGCGTCGAGCGCCTTCTCGCGGTCGGTTCCTGCTGCCATGGGTTCCACCCGATTTACTTGAGTCGATCGCTTCACGTTCAAGACGCTAACGCCTGCCACTGACAATGGGTCCCGACGCCCGGTCCAGCCTGTGGATAACTCGGGGCGGAAGCGCCGCTGGACATCTCCCGAACACCCATAAGAACGGATGTTCGATTTTGGTGTCAAGCGAGCCACGCGGCACCACCGAGCGTACGTCCGGGCCGGTACAGGCGGGCCTGAACCGGCCCCACCACTCATCCCGCCACACGTCCTGACCTGGGGCGAGGCGCATGGCGGGGGAGAGTCCGAGCAGGGCGGGGAGATGTCCCGGAGCGGGACCGGGCACCGCCCGAAGGGGTGCCCGGCAGGTTCACCGTCCGGCGCGGGCCCGCTGTCGTCGGCCGCTATCAACGGGTGTTTTCACCCGTTACCGGCGGGTGTGTCGGCGTTGGGTACGGTTCCCGCGCCGGAGGAGGCGGCGGGAGCGGCGGAGCCGGTCCGGGCCGCCGCGCCGCTCAGCACGGTCCGCACCCGGGTGAGCACACCCCTGGCCCCCTTGCGCCGGTGCCCCTGGACCCTGGGGTCGTCCGTGACGTCGTACCGCTTCACATAGGCCCCGAGGAACGCCTGGAGGGTCGCCACCGCGGGGATGGCGATCAGCGCGCCCACCGCGCCCAGCAGCGCCGTGCCCGCGATGACCGAGCCGAACGCGACGGCCGGGTGGATGTCGACGGTCCGGGCCGTCAGCTTCGGCTGGAGGAGATAGTTCTCGAACTGCTGGTACACGAGGACGAAGAGGAGGACCCACAGCGCGTACCAGGGATCGACGGTGAACGCGATCAGCATGGGCAGGGCACCGGCCAGATACGTACCGATGGTCGGGATGAACTGCGAGATGAGCCCGACCCACACCGCCAGCGCGGGCGCGTACGGCACACCGAGGGTCTGGAGCAGCACATAGTGCGCGACGCCCGACACCATGGCCATGAGCCCGCGCGAGTACAGGTACCCGCCCGTCTTGTCGACGGCGATCTCCCACGCGCGCAGCACCTCGCTCTGCCGCGCGGGCGGGAGCACCGAGCACACCCCGCGCCGCAGCCGTGGCCCGTCCGCCGCGAAGTAGAACGAGAACAGCAGGACCGTCAGCAGCTGGAACAGACCTCCCAGTACCTGCGCGGAGACATCGAGGACGCCCGTCGCGCTGTCCTGGAGATACTTCTGGAGCCAGTCCGAGCGGACGAGACTGTCCTGGATCTTGACGCGGTTCAGCTCGGTGCTGAACGTCGTGTTGCTCCAGTTGATGACGGAGTCGAGGTACTTGGGGAAGTCCTCGGCGATGCTCGTGATCTGGCTGGCGAGCATCGAGCCCATGAGGAGCACGAAACCGGCCGTGACGACCACGATCCCGAGGAACACCGTGCCGGTGGCGGCCCCCCTGCGCATCCCCCGGGACGCCATCCAGCTCACGGCTGGTTCGATGGCCAGGGCCAGGAAGAACGCGATCAGGATGTTGATCAGCAGCCCGGTGAGCTGGTGGAACGCCCAGCTCCCGAGCTGGAAGCTCGCGTAGAGCCCGAGTGCCAGCACGATCGCGCGGGGAAGCCAGCGGGGCATACGGGTGCTGTGGTCGGCCACCGTGCCCGGCGGGGGCGGGGGCGGCGGAGCGCCCTCCGAAGCGGGTTCCTGGGCTATGCGCGCGGTCTCGTCAATGGGTGCCACGGCCCAAGTCTCGCCCACCGTGTACGAAATCCACCCCATCGCCCTCGGAAACGACCGTCCGCGGGAGTGCGTGGGCACACTCAGGGGCCCGCGCGGGCGGGCCCGGAGGGTCGTCCACCGACCCGCGCGCGTGCGTGCGCGGTGGCTCTCCGTCGGCCCACTGAGCGACCACGCGCGACCCGCACACGCGTGTGCGGGCGGCGGGTCGTCCCCGGGCGGCCGTGGCCGGTACGGGGGTGGCCGGTACGGGGGTGATCAGCGCCGATGGGCGGGCACGTCCATCGCGTGGCACACCGCGCGCCACACGTCCTTCGCCTCCCAGCCGGCGTCGAGCGCCTCGTTCACCGTGCGTCCGCCCAGCTCCGTCATCACATGGTCGCGCGCGAACGAGTCTGCGTACCCGGCGCCGAAGTGATCCGTCATCCGCTGTCTGAAGACCGTCAACCGCATGCGTCCAGTATCCCGCCCCTGAGAGTGCAGCCGAGCCGGTACGCCTCCTCGCGCGGGCGGCGGGCCCTACGGTCGTGCCATGGCCGAATCCGGAGCTTTCCCCCTGCCCACGACGTCCACCGGGGCATCGCGCCCCGCCCCGGGGACCGGGGCGCCGCAGCCCGTCCCGGCGCACACGCCGCTCGCCCGTGCGGCGGACTTCCTGTGGCTCACCGCGCGGGTGCTGGAGCAGCGCCGGTTCGCCTACGAGTTCCTGGGCGCGGGCGACGGCGGGGCCGACGCCGTGGAGACCGCTCTCGACGCCTACCGCACCGAGGACGGCGGCTACGGCCACGCGCTCGAACCGGACCTCAGGGGGCCCGTGAGCCAGCCGCTGCACGCCGCCCACGCGCTGGGCGTCCTCGACTCGATCGGGCGGTGCGGCGGCCAGCGGGTGGAGCGGCTGTGCCGCCATCTGACATCCGTGTCGACCCCGGACGGCGCGCTGCCCTCGGTACTGCCCCGTCAGCGGGCCTATCCGTCGGCACCCTTCGTGCCGATCGTGGACAACCCTCCGGGGGACCTCCTCGCGACCGGCCCGGTGGTGGGACTGCTGCACCGCAACGACGTCTGGCACGCCTGGCTGTTCCGTGCGACGGACTTCTGCTGGCACACCGTCGAGTCGCTGGAGAAGTCGCACCCCTACGAGGTCGAGGCCGCGATCGTGTTCCTGGACTCGGTGCCGGACCGCCCGCGCGCGCAGGCGGCGGCCGACCGGCTGGGGCGGCTGGTGCGCGAGCAGCGGCTCGCGGTCCTGGACCCCGACCGGTTGGACGACTTCCCCGTGGCGCCCGGTTACGCGCCCCGGGAGCACCACTTCCCGCACCACTTCGCGCGCTCGCCCGGGTCGCTGGCGCGCGCGTGGTTCACGGACGCCGAGATGTCACGGTCGCTGGACGTGCTGTCCGCGCAGCAGGAGAGCGACGGGGGCTGGCCCATCCACTGGCGTCTCTGGGCCCCGGGGACGGCCCTGGAGTGGCGGCCCCTGGTCACCCTGGACGCGCTGCGGACGCTGCGGGCCCACGGCCGGCCCATCGGCTGAGCCGGGCGTGGGGAGCCGCTCAGCCGGTCATGGCCCGCACCCCGGCCGTCACGATCACCGCGGCGGCGACGACGAACAGGAACGGGGCCCGCAGGAGCAGTACGACGGCGGCCGCGGCGAGCCCGGCGGCCCTGGCGTCCAGGACCACGGCACGGCCGTCGGCGAAGGTCTGCTGCGCGGTGAGCGCGGCGAGCAGCGCGACGGGCACCAGGGCGGCCATACGGCGGACCAGCGGGCGCTCCAGGACGCCCGCGGGCACCAGCAGCCCGAGCAGCTTGACCGCGTAGCAGCTGACGGCGGTGAGACCGATCGCGATCCATACGGTCATCGCTCCGCCTGTCCCGTGCCGTCGTGCCCGCGCTGGTCGTCCCCGCGCTGGTCGTGCGTGTCGTCGCCGGTGTCAGCGGCGGTCCCGGTGCCGGGACCCGTAGCGCTCTCGGTGCGGGTCCCCGGGTCCGTGGCGGGGTCCGGGTCGTGGGCGTCGCGCCCGTCGGTGCCATGGGGGGCGTCGTCCGTGGTGTCCTCCCGCGCGGGGGAGCGTCGGCCGGCGACGTACAGGACGGCGGGGGCGGCCAGCGCGGCGAGCAGGACGGGCACGCCGGCGGGCAGGACGGGCAGCAGACCGAGGCCGATGACGACGGCGAGGGCCGCGACCGCGCGTTCGGTGGTGGACGTGAGCATGGGCGCCAGCAGGGCGAGGAATACGGCGGGACCGGCGGCGTCGAGCCCCCAGGCGTCGGTGTCGCCGATGGCCTCGGCGCCCAGCGCGCCGAGGAGGGTGGTGAGGTTCCACAGCACGTAAAGGGTGGCGCCGGTCACCGTGAAGCCGATCCGGGCGGCGCGCCGGGTGGGCTGGGCCAGTGAGACGGCCGTCGTCTCGTCGATGACCCAGTGCGCGGCGAACGGGCGTACCGCGCGCGGGAGGGCGAGCAACTGGGAGAGCCGTAGCCCGTAGAAGGTGTTGCGGACACCGAGGAAGAACGCCCCGGCGGCGGCCGTGTACGGGTTGCCTCCCGCGGCCAGGGCGCCCACCAGCGCGAACTGGGACGCGCCGGTGAACACGAGCAGGCTGAGGGCGCAGGTCTGGAGCAGGGTGAGGCCGCTGCCCGCCGCAGTCACGCCGAAGGCGAAGCCGGAGAGTCCGACGGCGACCCCGACGCCCAGGGCGTCCCTGACGACGGCGGCGTCGCTCTTGGCCGGTGATGGGGTGCCCGCGCGTGCGGGCGCTGTCTGTTCTGCCACGTCACCGACGGTACGGCGGCCCGGCGGTCGGGTCTTGTACGTTCTTGCGCTCGCGCTGGTAGGCGCCCGGGGGGACACCGACGATCCGGGTGAAGTGGCGGTTGAGGTGCGGCTGGTCGGTGAAACCGACGGCGACGGCCGCGTCGGCGGGGGCGGTGCCGTCGTCGAGGAGTCGGCGGACACGCCGTACGCGCGCGTCGGTGAGCCAGGTGTGCGGGGGCATGCCGTAGGCGTCGCGGAACGCGCGCAGCAGGGCGAACGGGCCGGTGCCCAGCTCGGTGGCGAGACGCTCCAGGGTCGGGGGCCGGTCCATGCGTTCCTCCAGCACGGCACGCGCGCGGGCGGCGACGCCGCCTCCGGCGGAGCGGACGGTCCGCTGGGGCAGCGGGCCCCCGGTCCGTCGCAGCAGCCGGGTCACCGCCACCCGCAGCAGGGTGTCGGCGGCGAGCGCGTTGCCCTCGTCGGCGGCCCGCAGTACCCGGTGCACCAGCTCCGCGGCGTACGGGTCGTCCAGGACGGGGCTGGTGAAACCCGGCGCGCCCCGGATGCCGGTGGTCTCGGCGGCGATCTCGGCGACCAGGCCGGGGCTGGGGTAGACCGCCCCGTAGCGCCAGCCCTCGGGCCCTCCGGCGCGGCCCGTGTGCGAGGTGTCCGGGTTGACGAGGGCGAGGCTTCCGGGGCCCGCGTACTGGTCGGAGCCGCCGTGGTGGAATATCTCGACGCCCTGGCTGATCGCGGCGATCACGAAGTGCTCGTGGGTGTGCCGCACGAAGGTCTTGCTGATGTAGCGGGCCCGCAGCAGGTCGACACCGGGCAGTTCCGCGTACCGCCAGTGCCGTGCGCGCTCCCTCTCGCCGACCATGCCCCCATTCTGCGTCACCGGGCCCGCCCGGCTCCGCTCCGGGGACGGGTCCCCGCACCACGCCGGGTCCAGGGCGTTTGCCCAGGTCGGAGCGGATTGTCAGTGGCGGGGTGCAGGATGGGGGCATGGTGAGGTCCGCGCTCGACGCTTTCTCCCCCGCGACCCGCGGCTGGTTCTCGGGGGCGTTCTCCGCGCCCACGAGCGCCCAGGCCGGTGCGTGGCGCGCGATCGGTGAGGGCTCCGATGTCCTGGTCGTCGCGCCGACCGGCTCGGGCAAGACGCTGGCCGCCTTCCTGGCCGCGCTGGACCAGCTCACCTCGGCGCCCCTGCCCGCCGATCCGCGCAAGCGGTGCCGGGTGCTGTACATCTCCCCGCTGAAGGCCCTCGCGGTGGACGTCGAACGCAATCTGCGCAGCCCGCTGACCGGTATCCGCCAGGAGTCCGTCCGGCTCGGCCTGCCGGAGCCCGAGGTGCGGGTCGGCATCCGGTCCGGCGACACCCCGCCCGCCGAGCGCCGCGCCCTGGCGACCCGCCCGCCGGACATCCTGATCACGACCCCGGAGTCGCTGTTCCTGATGCTGACATCGGCCACCCGGGAGGCCCTGGCCGGTGTGGAGACGGTGATCCTGGACGAGGTGCACGCGGTGGCGGGCACCAAGCGCGGCGCCCATCTGGCGCTCTCCCTGGAGCGGCTGGACGAGCTGCTGCCGAGGCCCGCCCGGCGTATCGGCCTGTCCGCCACGGTCCGCCCGGTGGACGAGGTCGCGCGCTATCTGTCGCCGCACCGCAGGGTGGAGATCGTGCAGCCGCCGTCGGGCAAGGAGTTCGACCTGTCGGTGGTGGTGCCGGTGCAGGATCTGGGCGAGCTGGGCGGCTCCCCCGCCTCGGACGCCGCGGAGAGCGGTGAGCGGCCGTCGATCTGGCCGCATGTCGAGGAGCGCATCACCGATCTGGTGCAGTCGCACCGCTCCACGATCGTGTTCGCGAACTCCCGGCGGCTCGCGGAGCGCCTGTGCAACCGCCTCAACGAGATCGCGTACGAGCGGGCGACGGGCGTCCCGCTCGACGAGGCGCACTCCCCCGCCGAGCTCATGGGCGGTTCGGGCGCGGCCCAGGGGGCACCCCCGGTCATCGCGCGCGCCCATCACGGCTCGGTGTCCAAGGAGCAGCGGGCGCTGGTCGAGGAGGACCTCAAGGCGGGCCGGCTGCCCGCCGTGGTGGCCACGTCCAGTCTGGAGCTGGGCATCGACATGGGCGCGGTGGATCTCGTGATCCAGGTGGAGTCGCCGCCGTCGGTCGCCTCCGGACTCCAGCGGGTCGGCCGCGCGGGACACCAGGTGGGCGCGGTGTCGACCGGTGTGGTGTTCCCGAAGTACCGGGGCGACCTGGTGCAGTCCGCCGTGGTCACCGAACGGATGCGCGTCGGAGCGATCGAGTCGCTGCGCATCCCCGCGAACCCGCTGGACGTACTGGCGCAGCAGCTCGTCGCGATGACCGCGATGGACACCTGGCAGGCCGACGACCTGCTGGCGCTGGCCCGCCGGGCCGCCCCGTTCGCGTCGCTGCCGGACTCGGCGTTCACGGCGGTGCTGGACATGCTGGCGGGCCGCTATCCGTCCGACGCGTTCGCGGAGCTGCGTCCGCGCGTGGTGTGGGACCGCGTGGCCGGTACGGTCACGGGCCGCCCCGGCGCGCAGCGCCTCGCCGTCACCTCGGGCGGCACCATCCCCGACCGCGGGCTGTTCGGGGTGTTCCTCGCCGGAGCCGACCCCAAGAAGGGCGGCGGCCGGGTCGGTGAGCTGGACGAGGAGATGGTCTACGAGTCCCGCGTCGGGGACGTGTTCACCCTCGGTACGAGTTCCTGGCGGATCGAGGACATCACCCGGGACCGGGTGCTGGTGTCCCCGGCTCCCGGGGTGCCGGGGCGGCTGCCGTTCTGGAAGGGCGACCAGCTGGGCCGTCCGCTGGAGCTGGGCCGGGCGGTGGGCGCGTTCCTGCGGGAGGTCGGCGCCCTGTCCGAGGAGGACGCCCGGCTGCGGCTGCTGGCCGCCGGGCTCGACGCGTGGGCCGCGGACAACGTCCTCGCGTATCTGTCGGAGCAGCGGGAGGCGTGCGGGCACGTACCCGACGACCGCACGATCGTGGTGGAGCGGTTCCGGGACGAGCTGGGCGACTGGCGGATCGTCGTGCACTCCCCGTTCGGCGCGCAGGTGCACGCCCCGTGGGCGCTCGCCCTCGGGGCCCGCCTCGCCGAGCGGTACGGCATGGACGCCCAGGTCATGCACGCGGACGACGGTCTGGTGCTGCGGCTCCCGGACGCCGATCTGATGGGCATGGACCTCCTCGACCGGGAACCGGGCAGGGCGGGCACCGAGTACGACTCGGAGCAGGCGCCGATCGGCGCCGCGGACGTCATGTTCGACAAGGGCGAGGTCGCCCAGGTCGTCACCGACCAGGTCGGCGGATCGGCCCTGTTCGCGGCCCGGTTCCGCGAGTGCGCGGCCCGCGCGCTGCTGCTGCCGCGCCGCAGTCCCGGCAAGCGCACCCCGCTGTGGCAGCAGCGCCAGCGCGCGGCGCAGCTCCTTGAGGTGGCGAGCGAGTTCGGGTCCTTCCCGATCGTCCTCGAAGCGGTCCGCGAATGCCTTCAGGACGTGTTCGACGTACCCGGCCTGACAGAGCTCATGGGGGACATCGAGTCCCGCCGGGTCCGGCTCGTGGAGGTCACCACACCCGAGCCCTCGCCCTTCGCCCGCTCACTGCTGTTCGGCTACGTCGCCCAGTTCCTCTACGAGGGGGACTCCCCGCTCGCCGAGCGGCGCGCGGCGGCCCTGTCCCTGGACTCCCGGCTGCTCGCGGAGCTCCTCGGCCAGGCCGAGCTGCGGGAACTGCTGGACGCGGAGGTGCTGACCGAGCTGGAGCGCGAGCTCCAGTGGCGCACCGAGGACCGGCGGGCGAAGGACGCGGAGGGTGTCGCGGACCTGCTGCGGCTGCTGGGCCCGCTGACGGCGGCGGAGCTGGCCGAGCGGGGCGCGGAGGAGAGCTGGGCCCGGGATCTGGCGGGCGCGCGGCGGGCGATCCCGGTGCGGATCGCCGGGGCCGAGCACTGGGCGGCCGTGGAGGACGCAGGCAGACTGCGGGACGCCCTGGGCACAGCGCTGCCCGTGGGGGTCCCGGAAGCGTTCACGGAGCCCGTCAAGGACCCGCTGGGCGACCTGCTCGCGCGCTACGCGCGCACGCACGGTCCGTTCACCTCGGCCGCCGCGGCGGCCCGGTTCGGGCTCGGCCCGGCGGTCACCGACGGAGCGCTCCACCGGCTCGCGGCCAGCGGCCGGGTCGTCCAGGGCGAGTTCCATCCGGCGGGCATCGGCCAGGAGTGGTGCGACACATCCGTGCTGCGCCGGCTCCGCCGGCGCTCCCTGGCCGCGCTGCGGCAGGAGTTGGAGCCGGTGCCCCCGGCCGCGCTCGCGCAGTTCCTGCCACGCTGGCAGCACGTCGGCGAGCGCGGTGGGCTACGGGGGACGGACGGGCTGGTGCGCGCCGTCGAGCAGATGCAGGGTGCCTCGGTCCCCGCGTCCGCGCTGGAGAAGCTGGTCCTGCCGTCCCGGGTCGGCGGATACGGCCCCACCATGCTGGACGAGCTGACCGCGGCCGGGGAGATCGTATGGGCGGGCGCGGGAGCCCTGCCGGGCAAGGACGGCTGGATCTCCCTGTACCTGGCGGACGCGGCACCGCTGCTCCTTCCGCCGCCGCATCCGCTGGAGCTGACGGGGCTCCATGAGTCCGTCCTCGCGATCCTCTCCGGTGGCTACGGGCTGTTCTTCCGCCAGATCGCCGACCAGGTACGGGCCACCACGCATCCCGAGGCGGCCGATCCCCAACTCGCCGACGCCCTCTGGGAGCTCGCCTGGTCGGGCAGGCTCACCAACGACACCCTCGCGCCCCTGCGCGCGCTCCTCGGCTCGGGCCGCACGGCAGGGTCGACGGCGCATCGCGCCCGCCGGGCCGTCCCCCGGGGGCGGTACGGCGCTCTCACCGCGGGTGCCCGACCCGTGTCGCGCGGCGGCCCGCCCACGGTCGCCGGGCGCTGGTCGCTCCTGCCCGCCGCCGAACCCGACGCCACATTGCGCGCGCACGCGCTCGCCCGGACCCTGCTGGACCGCCACGGGGTGGTGACCCGTGGCGCCGTCGCGGCGGAGGGCGTCGAGGGCGGGTTCTCCGCGATGTACCGGGTGCTGTCGGTCTTCGAGGACAGCGGTCAGGCCCGGCGCGGCTATGTGGTCGAGGGACTGGGCGCGGCGCAGTTCGCGATGGACGGGGCCGTCGACCGGCTACGGGCCATCGCGACCGCGCGGGAGCGCGGGGACCGCGCGTCGGGCGACTTCCCCGGCGCCATGGCTGGGTCCCCCGGCGCCACGCGGGAAGCCGACGGCCTCCCGGGGGCGGGCGGGCCGGGCATCGCCCCGCCCGGAATCCCGGACTTCCTGGAGGACTTCCCGTTCGACGAGAACGGCGGCCGCCGCCCCACCGCGGCCGACCGCGGCGTCACCCCGCCGCCCCATCGCCGTACCGGTCCCGGTGGGCGGCCCTCGGACGCTCCGCGCGGGCTGGTGCTGGCCGCCGCCGACCCGGCCAACGCGTACGGTGCCGCGCTGCCCTGGCCCGAGCCCCCGACGGGAGCGGGGCACAAGCCGGGCCGCAAGGCGGGCTCCCTGGTCGTCCTGGTGGACGGTGAGCTGACGCTGTACATGGAGCGCGGCGGCAAGACCCTGCTGGCCTGGCCCACCCACCCCGACACGCCGGCCGACCGGCACGACGCCCGGCTGGTGACGGCGGCGGAAGCCCTGGCGACCGCCGCCCGCGCGGGTTCCCTGGGCACGGTCACCGTGGAACGCGTCAACGGCACCGCGGCCCTGACCTCGTCCGTGGGCACGGTCCTGGAAGCGGCCGGGTTCCACGCGACACCGAAGGGCCTGCGCCTGCGCGTATGACGGCACGGCGACCCACCGGCCGCGAGCCGCTGGGCGCACTGGACACCACCTGCCATCGACCCGCGGCACGAGCACCGGGCACCGGACACCGGACACCGACCGCGAATCCCGTCCCGTCACCCGTCCCCCACCGTCGGCCTCCCCCGCCCCCACCCCCGTGCGACCCTGGAGCCATGCCAGAAGGAGACACCGTCCGGCAGGCCGCGCGGCGTCTGGACCGCGCGTTGGGCGGGCAGACGCTGACCCACTGCGACCTGCGGGTTCCCCGATTCGCCACCGTGGACCTCACGGGCCGGACGGTGCTTGAGGTGGTGCCGCGTGGCAAGCATCTGCTCACCCGTGTCGAAGGCGGGGTCACCGTCCACTCGCATCTGCGGATGGACGGTTCCTGGAAGGTCTACGGCCCCGCCGAACGCTGGCGCGGTGGCCCCACTCACCAGATCCGTGCCGTCCTCGGGACCTCCCGGTCCACCGCAGTCGGCTACCGGCTGCCGGTACTGGACGTGCTGCGCACCAGCGACGAACACCGGGCCGTGGGCCATCTCGGACCCGATCTCCTCGGTCCGGACTGGGACCCGGACCAGGCCTTGGTGAACCTGCTCGCGCTACCGGAGCGCCCTCTCGGTGAAGCCTTGCTCGACCAGCGCAACCTCGCCGGGATCGGCAATGTCTACAAGTCCGAGCTGTGCTTCCTGCTCGGCGTGACGCCCTGGACCCCGGTCGGCGCCCTGCCCGCCGACATCGCCGCCCACACCCCGGAACTCGCGCGACGGCTGCTCGTCGCCAATCAGGACCGTCCGAACCGCTCGACCACGGGGCGCGAGGACCAGAGGCTCTTCGTCTACGGACGGGCACCCCGCCCCTGTCGGCGGTGCGGCACCCCGATCCGCCGCGCCGAACAGGGCGACGGTTCCCGCCCACGCCCCACGTACTGGTGCCCCACCTGCCAGCCCGGCCCCGCACCGACCTGACCCCGCACCCGCACCCGCACCCGCCGCACCATCACAACGAACAACCGTCCCCCGGCCACCGGCCACCCTCAAGCCGCACCCGCACCCGCACCCGCACCGGAACACGCAGGCCCACCCGCACAACACGTGCCCGCACCCACCCCCGCATACCCGCCGGCAGCCGTCCGCCCACGTCAACGTCTGCGTCTGCGTCTGCGTCTGCGTCTGCGTCAGCGTCTGCGTCTGCGTCAGCGTCAGCGCCCAGGGGCCCGTACCGTCCACACCCGGCGGACCGTACGGGCGGCCTCGTCCCGCGACACGCAGTGGACCGGGAGCAGGCTCAAACCCCAGCCCCCGGCGGCGACCGCACCTTCCAGCACCCCGGCGTCCGGGGCCAGTGCGAGCCGCAGCACCGCCCACCACCAGAGCGCACCAAAGACAGCGGCGGCGGCCCAGCGCGCCGCTCTGCGCGCACCGGAACCGCCGCCTCCACCCACTCCAACCACCCGCACAGCCGACGGCAGCCACCCGCGAACCGCACGCGCCACCCTCGGCACCCACGCGCGAGCCGACGGCGTCACCGCCCGTCCGGGCTCACCACCGCCAAGCCCACCGCCGGGCTCACCGCTGAACGCACCATCGGGCTCACCTCCGGGCGCACCGCAAGCCGCACCGCCGGACACACCGCTGGGCGCACCGCGCGAACCGCGGGACGCCCCCACGGCCCGGGGCCTCAGCCGTTCTCGGCCTGGAACATCCAGTGGTGCTTCTCAAGATCGGCCGTGATCCCGATGAAGATGTCCTGGCTCACGGGATCGGCCTCGGCGGTGACGCCGACCCGTTCCCGCATCCGGGTGATCACCGCGCCGAGCGCGTTCACCAGCGTGCCGACGGCGTCCGTGTCCTTCATCCAGCCGTCCGGCACGTCCGCGATCCCGCTGGTGCGGGACACGGTCGACGCACGGCCGTCCGGGGGGACACCGAGGGTCGACGCGCGCTCGGCGACGGTGTCGGAGTGCAGTCGGGCCGTGTCCACCACCTCGTCCAGCTGGAGGTGGACCGAGCGGAAGCGCGGGCCGACGACGTTCCAATGGATCTGCTTCGCGATCAGGGACAGGTCCACCAGATCGACCAGCGCGCCCTGGAGCGCGTCGGCCACGGTCTTCATGTCGGCGTCGGACAACGGGCTCTTCACCACGTACATCCCAGTCCTCCGGTTCCACAGTCGGGATCATGCATCTTCAACCATGGCACACCTGCCCAAAAGGGGTCACCTGAACCAAGGCCGATCTGTGACCTGGCACACGGGACGCTGCCACCCCGGCGACCGACCCCAGCGACCGTCCCCCAGCGTCCCGACCTGCGGCAACCCACCCGGAAGCACGAGAAAGCGCAAGCAAGTAGGCACACGAGAAAGCGTCGGCAAGCACCCTGGGAGCTTGCCCGGAACCCCGCAGCACCCGGGAAAGACGAAGGCCCCGCCCGGGAGCAGCCCCACGGACGAACCGTGGAACCACCCCGAACGGGGCCCTGCAAGCATCAAAAGGCGCTACGAAAAGCCGCCGGTCCCGCGAAGGACCGGCGAGGACGTGCGAAGCCGTCAGGCCGCGACCACGTCGACCGCTTCCGTGGGCGCCTTGATCGTGACCCGTTCCGGTGGCACACCGGTCACCGACACGGAATTGAGCATCGGGCGCACCCCCGCGGGCACCGGCTCGGCCGCAGCCGAGACCGCCAGCTCGGCGAGCGCGAGCTCGTCGCTGACCTCACGCATCAGCTCGGACATCCGTACGTCAAGCGCGTCGCAGATAGCGGAGAGCAGCTCGGAGGATGCCTCCTTCTGCCCCCGCTCCACCTCGGAGAGATAGCCGAGTGAGACTCGGGCGGACGAGGAGACTTCGCGCAGAGTACGGCCCTGGCGCTGGCGCTGCCGACGCAGCACGTCACCCAGCAGGCGACGGAGCAGAATCATCGGTTGCTCCCTCCTCGGACCGTGTAGCCGCATCCTTCACGCCCCACCGTACCGCCTTGCGCGGCGGCCGTGCGGGGAGCGATGTCGTGTTCACTCAGGGCTGCAAACATCAAGTCCCCCCGTTCTCTTCCGTATCCTGTGCCCGCTCATTCCCCGCCTGTTCACCGGACAGCCGATCCTGTAGGAGAGCGAGCACGCTGCGTACACTCTCCCTACGGATTTCCGTCCGATCGCCTTTCAACCGCAATGCGACCACTTTGCCGCCGTCCTGTGGCCCGCGCACGGCGACGTACACCGTGCCGACCGGTCGGCCGTCCTGCGGTTCGGGTCCGGCGACCCCGGTGGTGGCCGCCCCCCAGTCGGCACCGAGGGCGGTACGGACGCCGGCCGCCATCTGGAGCGCCACTTCGGCGTCGACGGCCCCGCGGACCGCGAGCAGATCGCCGTCCACCCCGAGCAGTCGCTCCTTGAGCGGGGTCGCGTACGCCGTCACCGCGCCGCGGAAGGAAGCGGACGCGCCGGGTACGTCGGTGATACCCGCCGCGACCAGACCGCCGGTGAGCGACTCCGCGACGGCGAGGGTCTCCCCCCGCGCGCGCAGCAGCCGCAGCACCTCGGCGGCCTCCTGACTCACCGCTCGGCCTCACGGTCCGCGGCGGCCACCGCGGTGGCGGCGAGCGCGCGCCGCTCGGCGATGCCCTGCCTGCGCAGCACGACGGCCTGCTTGATGTAGTCGAGACCGGTGACGACGGTCAGGACGACCGCCACCGCCATCACCCAGAACCGCAGGGTGGCGAGCGGCCCGGTCAGCGCCAGGACGTACATCCCGACGGCGGTGCCCTGGGCGAGGGTCTTCAGCTTGCCGCCCCGGCTGGCCGGGATGACCCCGTAACGGATCACGACGAACCGCAGCAGGGTGATGCCCAGCTCACGGCCGAGGATCACCCCGGTCACCCACCAGGGCAGATCCCCGAGCGAGGACAGACAGATGAGCGCCGCGCCCATGATCGCCTTGTCGGCGATGGGGTCGGCGATCTTGCCGAAGTCGGTGACCAGGTTGTACGCCCGCGCCAGATGACCGTCGAACAGGTCCGTGATCATGGCGACGGCGAACGCGGCCCAGGCGAGCGAACGCCACGCCGGGTCGTAGCCGCCGCCGGCCAGCATCAGGGCCACGAAGCCGGGCACCAGCAGCAGCCGGATCATGGTGAGGATGTTGGCGATGTTCCACAGGCTGGCCTGGTTGACCGCTGCGGCGCCCAGCTTGCCGCCGGGCGCCGGCCTGCCGGGACCGCCCGCCGCGGATGCCGGGACTCCGGTCATCTGGCCGCCTCCTCGGTGCCTACGCCGCTCGTGGTCAGCTCCATGACCTCCGCCAGGAGGTCGACGCCCTCGGTGCCCACCACCCTCGCCCTGACCATACGGCCCACGGTGAGCCCGGCGGCGCTCACGAACCGGACCTGTCCGTCGGTCTCCGGCGCCTGGTGCGCGCCGCGCCCGAGCGCGGGCTCGTCGGCGTCCAGGTCGTCACCGGGCGTGGCGGCGGAGCCGAGGGACTCGACGAGTACCTCCAGTGTCTCGCCGTGCCTCTCGTCGGCGCGCTGCGCGGTCAGCTCGTCGGCGAGGCGTGCCACGCGCGCGAGACGCTCGGCGACGATGTCAGGGTCGAGCTTGTTCTCGTAGGTGGCAGCTTCGGTGCCGTCCTCGTCGGAGTAGCCGAACACACCGATGGCGTCGAGGCGGGCGTGGGTGAGGAAGCGTTCCAGCTCGGCCAGGTCGTCCTCGGTCTCGCCGGGGAACCCCACGATGAAGTTGGACCGGACACCGGCCTCGGGCGCCTTGGCGCGGATCTGGTCGAGCAGTCCGAGGAAGCGGTCGGTGTCCCCGAAGCGGCGCATCGCCCGCAGCACGGCGGGCGCCGAGTGCTGGAACGACAGGTCGAAGTAGGGGGCGATCTTCTCGGTGGAGGTCAGCACGTCGATCAGGCCGGGGCGCATCTCGGCGGGCTGGAGGTAGCTCACCCGGACCCGCTCGATGCCGTCGACGGCGGCCAGCTCGGGCAGCAGGGTCTCCAGGAGACGGATGTCGCCGAGGTCCTTGCCGTACGAGGTGTTGTTCTCGGATACCAGCATGACCTCCTTGACGCCCTGCTCGGCGAGCCAGCGGGTCTCCCCGAGGACGTCGGAGGGGCGCCGGGAGATGAAGGAGCCCCGGAAGGACGGGATGGCGCAGAAGGTGCAGCGCCGGTCGCAGCCGGAGGCCAGCTTCACGGACGCGACGGGCGAGCTCCCGAGCCGGCGGCGCAGCGGTGCCCGGGGACCGGACGCGGGGGCGAGCCCGGCGGGCAGGTCGAGGGGGGCGGGGGTGTCCACCGGCGCGTGGCCCGGCAGGGCGACCCCGGCTCCCGCGCGCTGGCGCTCGGCGGGGCTGATGGGCAGCAGCTTGCGGCGGTCACGCGGGGTGTGGGAGGCGTGGACGCCGCCGTTGAGGATGGTCTGGAGGCGGTCGGAGATGTCCGCGTAGTCGTCGAAGCCGAGGATGCCGTCGGCCTCGGGGAGCGCTTCGGCGAGGTCCTTGCCGTACCGCTCCGCCATGCAGCCGACCGCGACGACGGCCTGCGTTCTCCCGTGTCCCTTGAGGTCGTTGGCCTCCAGGAGGGCGTCGACGGAGTCCTTCTTGGCGGCGTCGACGAATCCGCAGGTGTTGACGACGGCGACATCCGCTTGTTCGGCGTCCTCGACGAGCTGCCAGCCGTCCGCCTCCAAGCGGCCTGCCAGCTCCTCCGAGTCCACCTCGTTACGGGCGCAGCCAAGAGTGACGAGAGCGACGGTGCGGCGTTCGGGCATGGGCTCAAGACTACTTCGTCCCGGTGACACCCCTCGCCCGCGCCTCGGGCGGCGCTTCGGGGCTCCCGCACGACGTACGGCGGACCCCTCGACCCGGGGTCCGCCGTACGTCGTGCCGCTGTCCTGCTGTGCCGCCGTGCTGTGCGCTGCCGTGTCGCTGTCCCGCTGTCCTGCTGTACTGCGCCGACGGGGTGCGGGAGGCCGCCGCCGGAGGCGGCGCCCGGTGGGGTCAGCCCGCCGCCGGGTCGCCCTTGGTGTAGGTCAGGCGCTCGACCTGGCCGGGCTGGAAATCGTCCTCGACGGCCTTGCCGTTGACGGCGAGGTCGATGGCTCCGGCGTTGCCGAGGACGAGGTCGATGCGCTGCTTGTCCTCGAACGACTTGGCGTCGCCCTGTTCGAGCGGACCGTCGAAGAGGGTGCGGCCGTTCTGGTCCTTGACCGAGATCCAGCTGCGTCCGTCGGGCGCGCTCACCTTGACGGTGACCTTGTCCTGCGGGGCGGCGGCGATCGCGCTGTCGGACGGGTCGGGCTTGGGGTCGGCGGGCCGCGACGCACCGGTGCTCGGCTTGGCCGCGGGCTTGCTGGCCGCGGGTGCGGAGCCGCCGGCGGTGGGCGAGCCCGCGCCGTCGTCGCCGCCGTTGAACGCGGTGAAGCCGACGAAACCGATCACGGCGACGATCGCCGCGACCATGGCGGCGGTCCAGTTGGGGCGGCGCCGCTCGGGCCGGATGCGCTCGGCCTCGAACAGGGGTGCGGCGGGGGTCGGCGCGGGACGGCCGCCGTACTCCGTGGCGTACCGCTCCAGCAGGGGCGCCGGGTCGACACGCACCGCTCGCGCGAGGGTCCTGATGTGCCCGCGCGCGTAGACGTCGCCGCCGCAGCGGCTGAAGTCGTCCTGCTCGATCGCGTGGATGATCGGGATGCGCACCCGGGTGGCGGCACTGACCTCGTCAACGGTCAGCCCGGCCTCGATACGCGCCTGCTGAAGGACGCGTCCGATCGTGGGGCCGTCGTCCGCCGGGGCACCGGCGGGACCGGTGTCCTCGGTCGGGTGGTCGTCTTCAGGGGATTTGCCGATGGACACGGGGGCGCCTTTCGAGCGTGAGCCACCTGCTGGAGGTTCAGTCTAGGGGGGTTACGAAAGGGTGGGGCAACCGGGCGGTACGACTTTGTACGCCATCGGAATGGCCGGTTTCCCGGATGTGGTGGCGGATGGTTGTCCCTTCCCTCAACTTGACGAACGCGACCGGGAAACGGTTGCCCTGGATTCCCGAACGAGTGATGCCGGATTGACCCGGGCGGACGTGTGGTGCCACGACCGCCCGGCGGACCCGTCGTACAGGCCGGTGCACGCCCGGCGGACCGGACCCTTCCGCGGGCCCGGCGCACACCCCGGCGCGAGCACGGCGAGCACGGCGCGCGGACACCGCCGGGACCGCGCGTACAGCGTGAGCACCGGGCGTGTGCACCGTGGGCGCCCGACGCGCGTACTCCGTCGCGACGACCGGTCCTAGTTCTGCGTCTCCCCCCGGATGACGGCGAGCACTCCGTCCAGCTCATCGGCCTTCACCAGAACGTCACGTGCCTTGGAGCCCTCGCTGGGGCCGACGATGGCGCGCGATTCCATCAGGTCCATGAGACGCCCGGCCTTCGCGAAGCCGACGCGGAGCTTGCGCTGGAGCATCGACGTGGACCCGAACTGGGTGGAGACGACCAGTTCGGCGGCCTGGCACAGCAGGTCGAGGTCGTCGCCGATGTCCTCGTCGATCTCCTTCTTCTGCTTGCTGCCGACGGTGACGTCGTCCCGGAACACCGGCGCCATCTGGTCCTTGCAGTGCTGGACCACCAGCGCGACCTCGGCCTCCGTCACGAAGGCGCCCTGCATCCGGGTGGGCTTGTTGGCGCCCATCGGCAGGAAGAGCCCGTCGCCCTTGCCGATGAGCTTCTCGGCGCCCGGCTGGTCGAGGATCACCCGGCTGTCGGCCAGCGAGGACGTGGCGAAGGCGAGCCGGGAGGGCACGTTGGCCTTGATGAGCCCGGTGACCACGTCCACGGAGGGCCGCTGGGTCGCGAGCACCAGATGGATTCCGGCCGCGCGCGCGAGCTGGGTGATCCGCACGATGGAGTCCTCGACGTCCCGCGGGGCGACCATCATCAGATCGGCCAGCTCGTCCACGATGACGAGCAGATACGGATAGGGCTTCAGCTCGCGCTCGCTGCCCGGCGGCGCCTTGGTCTTGCCGCTGCGGACGGCCGCGTTGAAGTCGTCGATGTGGCGGAAGCCGAACGCGGCGAGGTCGTCGTACCGCAGGTCCATCTCGCGGACCACCCACTGGAGCGCCTCGGCGGCCCGCTTGGGGTTGGTGATGATCGGGGTGATCAGGTGCGGGATGCCCTCGTAGGCCGTCAGCTCGACCCGCTTGGGGTCGACCAGCACCATCCGGACGTCCTCCGGTGTCGCCCGCACCATGATCGAGGTGATCAGACAGTTGATGCAGGACGACTTGCCGGAACCGGTGGCACCGGCGACGAGGATGTGCGGCATCTTCGCCATGTTGGCCATGACGTAGCCGCCCTCGACGTCCTTGCCGAGCGCGACGAGCATCGGGTGATCGTCCTCGGCCGCGTCCGCGAGCCGCAGCACATCCCCCAGGTTGACCATCTCGCGGTCGGTGTTCGGGATCTCGATACCGACGGCGGACTTGCCGGGGATGGGGCTGATGATGCGGACATCGGGGCTGGCGACGGCGTACGCGATGTTCTTGGTCAGCGCGGTGATCCGCTCGACCTTCACGGCCGGTCCCAGCTCGACCTCGTAGCGCGTCACCGTGGGCCCCCGGGTGAACCCGGTGACCGCGGCGTCCACCTTGAACTCCATGAACACATTGGTGAGCGAGGCGACCACGACATCGTTCGCGGCGCTGCGCGACTTGCCGGGACCGCCGCGCTCCAGCAGGTCCAGGGACGGCAGCGAGTACGTGATGTCGCCGGAGAGCTGGAGCTGCTCCGCGCGCGGGGGCAGCTCCCGGTGCTTCTCGGGCGCCGACTTGGTGAGGTCCGGTACGGCGGACGTGCCGCGCGGTTCGTCGATCCGGGCGCCCTTCACGCGCGCGGGCGGCACGGACGGCGTCGGCTCGGGATCGCGTTCGACGCCCACGCCCTGGGTGAGGTCCGCGACGAGCGGCGAGGGCGGCATTCCGTGCATGACGGCCCCGTCGAGGGCGGCGGCAGCGGCGGCGGCCACGTCGACCGCGTCCAGCGGCCGGTCCCCGGCGGGCCGTGCGGGGCCCTTGCGCGGCTTGCGGCGCCGGACGGGCGCCTCGTCCTCGTCCTGCCCCGGGTCGTACGCCTCCGGGGGCGCGGAGCGCCGTCCGGGGCGCGCGGGCAGCGCTTCGCGCCACTGGTCGTCGTAGCGGGAGTCGTCCTCGCCGTAGCCGTCGTACCCGTCGGAGAGGTCGTCGGGGCCGGGCTGCACGAGCCCGAGCCGGACCCCGAGCGACCGCAGCCGCTCGGGAACGGCCTTGACGGGCGTCGCGGTGACGACGAGCACCCCGAAGACCGTGAGCAGTACCAGCAGCGGCACCGCGAGGACCGCGGTGACCGTGTACGTCAGCGGGGTCGCCGCGCCCCAGCCGATGAGGCCGCCCGCGTCCCGTATGTCCTGCATACCGTCGCTGCGGGCGGGTGCGCCGCAGGCGATGTGCACCTGGCCGAGGACGCCGATGACCAGCGCGGACAGACCGATGACGATCCGTCCGTTGGCCTCGGGCCGCTCGGGGTGCCGGATGAGGCGGGCGGCGATCACGGCCAGCAGTATCGGGACGAGCAGGTCGAGGCGGCCGAAGGCGCCCGTGACGAGCATCTCGACCAGGTCGCCGACCGGGCCCCGCAGATTCGACCAGGTCCCCGCGGCGACGATCAGGGACAGCCCGAGCAGCAGCAGCGCCAGTCCGTCCTTGCGGTGGGCGGGGTCGAGGCCCTTGGCGCCACGCCCTATCCCGCGGAACATCGCGCCCACCGCGTGGGCGGTGCCGAGCCACAGCGCGCGGACGAGCCGGTAGAGGCCGCCGGTCGGACTGGGCGCCGGTTTCGGCGGGGGCTTGGGCGCGGACTTCCTGGCGGGGGCCTTCCTGGCCGGGGCCTTCCCCGGGGGCGGCTTGCGGGCCGCGGCCTTCCTCGCCGGAGCCTTGGCCGGCGCGGTCGCCTTCTTGGCGGGCGGCTTCTTGGCTGCGGGCTGACGTGGGGCCATGGAGGTGAGGTTACCGGTGCGGGACACAGGGGACACCCGTGCCCACGGCTTCACCCGTTCGTGTCGCTGTCACGGAGGACAGGAACTGACGCCTCCCCATCCATGGCTCCTGACGCCCGCTCACCCGGCCGTGGAGCACGCACGCACCCGAGGCGGCCCCGGGGGCCTCCTACCGAAAGACCCGACCACACACACCAAAAGGACCCGCCCGACTTCAGGACGGGCCCGCCCGGTTTCCTCGGCGGCCGGTGTTCAGTTCTGCGAGGGAAGCGCGGCCGCGCCGCTGCCCGTACCGGGCTCCAGCGCGTCAAGGGCGCGGCGCAGACCGGTGAGCTTGCGCTCCAGATGAGCGGCCGTCGCCACCGCGGCGGCGTCCGCCGAGTCGTCGTCGAGCTGCTTCGACAGCGCTTCCGCCTGCTCCTCGACCGCCGCCAGCCGCGCGGACAGCTCCGCGAGGAGACCCGCTGGCTCCTTGCCGCCGTCCCCCGCGCGGGCGCCGCCCTCCAGCTGAAGCCTCAGCAGGGCCGCCTGCTCCCGCAGTTGGCAGTTCTTCATGTACAGCTCCACGAAGACCGACACCTTGGCGCGCAGCACCCAGGGATCGAACGGCTTGGAGATGTAGTCCACGGCACCGGCCGCGTAACCCCGGAAGGTGTGGTGCGGGCCGTGGTTGATCGCGGTCAGGAAGATGATCGGGATGTCCCTCGTCCGCTCCCGCCGCTTGATGTGCGCGGCGGTCTCGAAGCCGTCCATCCCCGGCATCTGTACGTCCAGCAGGATGACCGCGAAGTCGTCCGTGAGCAGTGCTTTGAGCGCTTCCTCCCCGGACGATGCCCGCACCAGTGTCTGATCGAGCGCGGAGAGAATGGCCTCCAGCGCCAGCAGATTCTCCGGCCGGTCATCGACCAGGAGGATCTTGGCCTTCTGCACCATGGCCCGCCCTCCTCGTCCCGGCAGTGCGCCGGGCGCCGCCCCTGAGGACGACTCTGTAGCGCCGTCCGTTCTTGTGCCGGTCATCGTAGCCGCACCCCACCTGTCGCCACACCCTGTCACCGCGATGTCACTGTGCACATAGCAAAAACGCCGCGGGGGTCCAGAAGGTTCCCCGAATCCCGCACTTCTACACGGGATCGGCCGGAGTCAGCCGACGATTCCGGGGAACCGCGCCCGCGGTTCACTCCTCACGCATCCACCGCTCCATCACGGTCAGAAGATAGTCGGGATCGACCGGCTTGGTCACATAGTCGGACGCCCCCGACTCGATGGCCTTCTCCCGGTCGCCCTTCATGGCCTTCGCCGTCAGCGCGATGATGGGCAGTCCGGCGAACTGCGGCATCCGGCGGATCGCCGTCGTCGTGGCGTAGCCGTCCATCTCCGGCATCATGATGTCCATCAGCACCAGCGTCACATCGTCGTGCTGCTCCAGGACCTCGATGCCCTCCCGGCCGTTCTCCGCGTACAGCACCGACAGACCGTGCTGTTCGAGGACGCTGGTCAGCGCGAAGACGTTGCGGATGTCGTCGTCGACGATCAGCACCTTCTCGCCGTCGAAGCCGAAGCTCCGTACCGCGGAAGCCAGCTGCTGCTCCTGCCCGTTGTCCTGTCCGGTGTCGTCCCGGCCGCCCGAGGCACGGCCCAGCTCCGGGAACCGACCGCCCGGCGCCGCCCCCGGCCGGCCCGAGGGCGGGGCGGGCTGCCGCAGCCCCGGCGTGGGCACCGCGGCCCTGCGCCGGCGGCGGAAGTTCGCGGCGGGACCGTTCTGGGTGTCCCGGTACGAACGCACCTCCGGCGGGGTCCCCGTCAGCACCGAGGGCGCCTCCAACTCGGGCAGCGCGGAACCCGGTTCGATCGCGGGCGCGATCTGCGTGTACCCGTGCGGCGGCAGCCCGCTCGGGTGCAGCGGCAGATACAGCGTGAACGTCGACCCGCGGCCGGGCTCGCTCGCCGCGTGGATCTCCCCGCCCAGCAGCCGCGCGATCTCCCGGCTGATCGACAGACCGAGACCCGTACCACCGTACTTGCGGCTGGTCGTCCCGTCCGCCTGCTTGAACGCCTCGAAGATGACCCGCATCTTGCCCGCGGCGATCCCGATCCCGGTGTCCGCGACGGAGAACGCGATCAGATCGGCGTCCGCGTCACCCAGCGAACCCGCCTCCAGGAGCTGCTCGCGGATCGCGACCGGAACGTCCGACCCGGCCGTCCTGATGACCAGTTCGACCGCGCCCGAGTCGGTGAACTTGACCGCGTTCGACAGCAGGTTGCGCAGCACCTGGAGCAGCCGCTGCTCATCGGTGTGCAAGGTGGCCGGCAGCTCCGGCGACACCCGCACCGAGAAGTCGAGACCCTTCTCCGCGGTGAGCGGCCGGAACGTGGCCTCCACGTAGTCGACGAGCTGGACGAGCGCGATCCGGGTCGGGGACACGTCCATCTTGCCCGCCTCGACCTTCGACAGGTCGAGGATGTCGTTGATGAGCTGGAGCAGATCGGAACCGGCGCCGTGGATGGTTTCCGCGAACTCGACCTGCTTCGGCGTGAGATTGGCGTCCGCGTTGTCCGCGAGCAGCTTCGCGAGGATCAGCAGCGAGTTCAGCGGGGTCCGCAGCTCATGGGACATGTTCGCGAGGAACTCGGACTTGTAGCGCATCGACACCGCGAGCTGCTCGGCGCGCTCCTCCAGGACCTGCCGGGCCTCCTCGATCTCGGTGTTCTTCACCTCGATGTCCCGGTTCTGCTGGGCGAGGAGCTCGGCCTTCTCCTCCAGCTCCATGTTGGAGACCTGGAGCGCCTTCTGCCGGTTCTCCAACTCGGCGGAGCGCTCCCGCAGTTGCTCGGTCAGCTCCTGCGACTGCCGGAGCAGGACCTCCGTCTTGGTGTTGACGCTGATCGTGTTGACGCTCGTGGCGATCATCTCGGCGATCTGGTTGAGGAAGTCCTTCTGGATCTGGGTGAACGGCTGGAACGACGCCAGCTCGATCACCCCCAGAACCGTTCCCTCGAACAGCACCGGCAGCACGATGACATGCGCGGGCGGCGCCTCACCGAGCCCCGAGGAGATCTTCAGATACCCCGGCGGGACGTTCTCCACCAGGATCGTGCGCTTCTCCTTGGCCGCCGTCCCGATCAGCGTCTCGCCCGGCAGGAACGACGTCGGCATGGACCCCATCGAGTAGCCGTACGAACCCTGCATCCGCAGCTCGTAGGCATCGTCCTGCGCCGAGCCGATGTCCTGGCCGTCGTCGATGGGCATCGCCAGGAAGAACGCCCCGTGCTGCGCGGACACCACCGGCGTCAGCTCGCTCATGATCAGCCCGGCCACGTCGTCCAGGTCGCGGCGGCCCTGCATCAGACCGGAGATCCGGGCCAGATTGCCCTTCAGCCAGTCCTGCTCGTTGTTCGCGATGGTCGTGTCCCGCAGGTTCGCGATCATCGTGTTGATGTTGTCCTGGAGGACCTGGATCTCGCCCGCCGCGTCCACGTCGATCTTCAGATTCAGATCACCGCGGGTCACCGCCGTGGCGACCGCCGCGATGGCCCGCACCTGACGGGTCAGGTTCCCGGCCATCTCGTTCACCGACTCGGTGAGGTCCCGCCAGGTCCCGTCCACGTCACGCACCCGCGCCTGACCGCCGAGCTGCCCCTCGGTGCCCACCTCACGGGCGACCCGGGTCACCTCCTCGGCGAACGACGACAGCTGGTCGACCATCGTGTTGATGGTCGTCTTGAGTTCGAGGATCTCCCCGCGCGCGTCGATGTCGATCTTCTTGGTCAGATCGCCCTTGGCGATCGCCGTGGTGACCATCGCGATGTTGCGGACCTGACCCGTCAGATTCGACGCCATCGAGTTCACGGACTCGGTCAGGTCCTTCCAGGTGCCCGACACCCCCGGCACCCGCGCCTGACCGCCCAGGATGCCGTCGGTGCCCACCTCACGGGCCACCCGGGTCACCTCGTCCGCGAACGACGACAGGGTCGTCACCATCGTGTTGACGGTGTCCGCGAGCTGCGCGACCTCGCCGCGCGCCTCCACGGTGACCTTCTTGGTGAGATCGCCGTTGGCGACGGCCGCCGACACCTGCGAGATGTTCCGCACCTGACTGGTCAGGTTGTTGGCCATCAGGTTGACGTTGTCGCTGAGGTCCTTCCAGATGCCCGTCACCCCGGGCACCCGCGCCTGACCGCCGAGATTGCCCTCGGTACCCACCTCACGGGCCACCCTGGTGACCTGCTCCGCGAAGTTCGACAGCTGGTCCACCATCGTGTTGACGGTGGTGACGAGCTCCAGGATCTCGCCCTTGGCGTCGACCGTGATCTTCTTCGACAGATCACCCCGGGCGACCGCCGTCGTCACCTCCGCGATGCTGCGCACCTGGATCGTCAGATTGTTCGCCATGAAGTTGACGGACTGGGTGAGGTCCTTCCACGTACCGGACACCCCCTGCACCTCGGCCTGACCGCCGAGGATGCCCTCCGTACCGACCTCACGCGCGACCCTGGTGACCTGCTCCGCGAAGTTCGAGAGCTGGTCCACCATCGTGTTGAGGGTGTTCTTCAGCTCCTGGATCTCGCCGCGCGCGTCCACGTCGATCTTCTGCGACAGATCACCACGCGCGACCGCCGTGGCGACCTGCGCGATGTTGCGGACCTGACCCGTCAGATTCGACGCCATCCCGTTCACGGAGTCCGTGAGGTCGCGCCACACCCCGGCGACACCCGGCACCTGCGCCTGACCGCCCAGCCTGCCCTCGGTCCCCACGTCCCGGGCGACCCGGGTCACCTGGTCCGCGAACGCGGACAGCTGGTCCACCATCGTGTTGATGGTGTTCTTCAGCTCCAGGATCTCCCCGCGCGCGTCCACGTCGATCTTCTGCGACAGATCACCACGCGCGACCGCCGTGGTCACCTGCGCGATCTGCCGCACCTGCGACGTCAGGTTCCCGGCCATGAAGTTGACGGAGTCCGTCAGCTCCTTCCACGTACCGCTGACGCCGTCCACCCGCGCCTGGCCGCCGAGCCGCCCCTCCGTACCCACGTCCCGCGCCATCCGCGTGACCTGGTCCGCGAAGCTCGACAGCTGATCGACCATCGTGTTGACGGTGTTCTTCAGCTGGAGCATCTCGCCGGACACATCGACGGTGACCTTCTGCGACAGATCACCGTTCGCGACCGCCGTGGTGACCTGCGCGATGTTGCGGACCTGACCGGTCAGGTTGCGGAACGCCGTGTTGACGGAGTCCGTGAGGTCCTTCCAGGTACCCGCGGCACCCTGCACATGGGCCTGGCCGCCCAGTTCACCCTCCACCCCGACCTCGCGGGCCACCCGCGTCACCTCGGCGCCGAAGCCGGAGAGCTGGTCCACCATCGTGTTGACGGTGTTCTTCAGCTCCAGCATCTCGCCCGCGACATCCACGGTGACCTTCTGCGACAGATCACCGTTCGCGACCGCCGTCGTCACCGCCGCGATGTCCCGCACCTGCGTGGTGAGATTGCGGAACACCGTGTTGACGGAGTCCGTGAGGTCCTTCCAGGTACCCGCCGCGCCCGGCACCTGCGCCTGACCGCCCAGCCGGCCCTCGGCACCGACCTCGTTCGCCACCCGGGTGACCTCGTCCGCGAACGTCCGCAGCGTCTCGGTCATCTGGTTGATCGTCTCGGCGAGCTGCGCGACCTCGCCGCGCGCGCTGACCGTCACCTTCTGCGACAGATCACCGTTGGCCACCGCCGTCGTCACCTGCGCGATGCCCCGCACCTGCGCGGTGAGATTGCCCGCCATCAGGTTGACGGAGTCGGTCAGGTCCTTCCACACGCCCGCGACACCCGGCACCTTGGCCTGGCCGCCCAGTTCACCCTCGGTACCGACCTCACGCGCGACCCGCGTCACCTCGGACGAGAACGACGACAGCTGGTCCACCATCGTGTTGACGGTGTTCTTGAGCTCCAGCATCTCGCCGTCGACATGGACGGTCACCTTGCGCGACAGATCGCCCTTGGCCACCGCCGTCGTCACCAGCGCGATGTCCCGCACCTGCGCCGTCAGCCGGAACGCCATCGTGTTGACGGAGTCCGTGAGGTCCTTCCACGAACCGGACATCCCCCGCACCCGGGCCTGACCGCCCAGCTTGCCCTCCGTACCGACCTCGCTGGCCACCCGGGTGACCTCGTCGGTGAACGTCGAGAGCTGGTCGACCAGGTTGTTGACCGTCCGGCCGACCTTCAGGAACTCACCACGCAGCGGCAGCCCGGCGCCGTTCGCCCCGTGCGGACGCAGCTCCATCCGCTGCTCCAGATCGCCCTCCGCCACCGCGGACAGCACCCGGCCCACCTCGGACACCGGCCGTACGAGATCGTCGACCAGCGCGTTCGACGCGTTGATCGCGGCGGCCCAGGACCCCTCGCAGGGGCCCGTGTCCAGCCGCTCCGTGATCTTTCCCTCACGGCCGACCATCCGCCGCACCCGTGCCAGCTCACCCGTGAGATGCAGATTGCGGTCCGCGACCTCGTTGAAGACGGTCGCGATCTCCGCGAGTACGTCGTCACCGGCCACCGGCAGCCGCTTGCGGAAGTTGCCGTCCCGCATCGACTCCAGTGCCGCCAGCAGACGGTGCAGCTCAGCCGTCTCCACGGGGGTCGTCCCCTTACGCGCGGGGCGTGCCCGTTTCACGGACTGTCCGCCCTTGCCTCGCGCGCTCGTGCCCCGCGCTGCCGCGCCAGACTCCACCGTGTCCCTCCCTGAAGGGTCGACCTCGTGCCTCGGACCGTCCTCTGAAGCCTGCCCAGTGTTTCACCCCGAAGGAACCAGGCCATAACAGTTCGGCAGCTTCGCACACCGCCGCCACACCCTGGGGGTGGAATCACTGACGGGTGGCATCCGCACGGACCGCGAAGGTAAGTAACCTGGCATGCGGCTGTCCACCCGTCCCGGCCCGCCCGGCCAGGAAGGTGGCAGAAGTACGAGCGGGCATCGGAGGCGCGGCCCCAGCATGACCACCGGACTGCAACTGCCCGGGGGGCAACCCCCGGAACCCCGGACCCGGCGTGACGCCGGCCCGGGAGCACAGCACGTCGAATCCCGGACAAGGAGTTCTGTGATCACCGCGCGCGCGGCCGCCACTTTCCCACCCGCGGGCAGATCCGTGGCAACGGCCCGTTCCTTCGTCCGGGACACGCTCCAGGGCTGGGGCTTCGCCGACATCATCGACGACGCCGTCGTCCTCACCAGCGAACTCGTCACCAACGCCGTCATCCACGCAGGTACGTCCGCCGAGGTGCTGTGCCTGCGCTCCGGCGACACCGTGCGGATCGAGGTCGCCGACCGCTATCCGGAACGCGAGATCCCGCTCCAGCACTCCCCCGGCGACATGGGCAGCCCCGACCGGGAGAGCGGCCGCGGCCTCCAGCTCTGCGCGGCCCTCGCCGGACGCTGGGGCGTCGAGTACAGCCCCTCCCACAAGCGCGTCTGGTTCCTGATGGAGCTGCCCGACCGGCCCGTCGGCACCCGCAGCGCGGGCCCCAGCCTGCCCGTGGCCCTGCTCCCCGTCACCGACGGCCGGGTCAGGGTCGCCGTCATCCAGATCGACGGCGCCGCCACGGTCTCCGCCTGGAACGAGGACGCCGGGGAACTCTTCGGCCACCGGCCCGACCAGGTCATCGGCAAACCGCTCACCGACCTCGCCGCCTGGCCCCACACCCCCGGCACCAGCACCGGCATCGCCGAGGCCCTCCAGCTCTCCCGCTGGGAGGGCAGCTACGGCATCCGCAACGCGGCGGGCCGGGTCGTCCCCGTCTACGCCTCGCATCTGCGGGTACGCGACACCGACGGCGAACCCTCGACGGTCTGTCTGCTCGTCCGCGACCACGAACGCGCCGTCATCCAGACACCCCTACGGCTCCCCGCGGCGGACACCGGAGCCCTCCCGGACAGCGGACCCGCCGATCCGTTCGAGGTGTTCATCGGCTCCCCCGCCCCCGACGACCTCGACGGACTGCTCCAGCGCACCGTCGAACGCGCCCGGGACATGCTCGACGCCGACGCCGCGTTCCTGCTGCTCGCCACCGACGACGAGACGGAGCTGGAGGTCCGCGCGTCCACCGGACTGCCCTCGGCCCGTCAGCGCTTCGCCCGGGTCCCCGTCGAGGCGGGCCCCGGCCGGTACGGCTCCGCCCGGATGCCCGCCGTCCACGAGGACCTGTCGGTCGTCCCGGGCGCCGTTCCGCTGCTCATCGGCACGGGCATGCGCTCGGTCGTCACCGTCCCGCTGAAGGTCGAAGGACGCCTCACGGGCTCCCTCGGGGTCGCCGCCGAGTCCCCCGACCGCTACTCCAACGAGGAGGCCCTGCGCCTCCAGTTCGCCGCCGACCGGATCGCCCTCGCCGTCGAGTCGGCCCGACTCGGTGAGCTGGAACGGCTCCGCCGCGGCTCGCTGAGCTTCCTGGTCGAGGCGTCCGACCTGCTCGCGGGCACCCTGGACCGTGACCAGACGCTCGCCCTGATGGCCCAGATGACCGTCCCGACCCTGGCCACCTGGTGCGCGGTCTACACGATCGCCGACCAGGCCTCCGACCCGTTCCTGTCGTACGTCCTGCACGAGGACGAGGACCGCATCGACGGGCTCAAGGAGCTGCTGTCCAGGATCGCCCCGCCCGACCCGGTACCGACCCCGGGCGCCCGGGTGTGGACGGCTCCCGCCCGCGCCGCGCAGGAGGCCGCGCGGGGCACCTCCCGGCGCAGCTTCGACCCCGAGTCGATGTCCGTCCACAACACCGCCTCGTCGGTCGGCGGCGAGACCGTGGTGCTGCCCCTGGTGGCCCGCAACCGGGTCATCGGCATGCTGACCCTCGGCCGTCCGGCCGACGACCACTTCCGCCAGGAGATCCTGGAGCTGGCCGAGGACCTGTCCCGCCGAGCGGCCCTCGCCCTCGACAACGCCCGGCTGTACTCGGAGCGCACGGCGATCAGCCAGTCGCTCCAGCGCAGTCTGCTGCCCCCGCAGACGCCCGAGATCCCGGGCGTCGAGGTGGAGGTCATCTACCGCGCAGCGGGCGAGGGCAACGAGGTCGGCGGCGACTTCTACGACCTCTTCCCGATCCGTGACGGCGCCTACGGCTTCGCCATCGGCGATGTCTGCGGCACCGGCCCGGAGGCCGCCGCGGTGACGGGTCTGGCCCGGCACGCGCTGCGGCTGCTCGCCCGGGAGGGCTTCAGCGGCCCGGCGGTCCTGGAGCGGCTGAACGCCGCGATCCTCGACGAGGGCGCCCGCAGCCGCTTCCTCACGCTCCTGTACGGCGAGCTGTGGCCGCAGGAGGACGGCAGCGCCGTACTGAAGGTGGTCTGCGCGGGCCACCCGCTCCCGCTGCGGCTCCGCCAGGACGGCACGGTCGAGGCCGCCGCCGAACCCCAGCCGCTGCTGGGCGTCATGGACGACCTGGAGCTGTACGAGCAGACGGTGACCCTCGACCCGGGGGATGTCCTGCTGTGCGTCACGGACGGCGTCACCGAACGCCGTGAGGGCAGCCGCATGCTGGGCGACGACGGTCTGGCGGAGGTGCTCGCGTCGTCCACGGGTCTCACGGCCGGCGCGGTCGCCGCCAGGGTGATGCGGGCGGTGGACCGCTTCGCCACCGCGGCCCCCTCGGACGACATGGCGATCCTCGTGATGCGGGTCCCCGGCCTCCAGATCTGAGGCCGGGCCCTCCGGGGCACACAAAAGGCCCCGGCCGATCGGCCGGGGCCTTCCTTTTGCGCTGAGCCCCCAAACGGAATCGAACCGTTGACCTTCTCCTTACCATGGAGACGCTCTACCGACTGAGCTATAGGGGCCTGTCGCTTCGCGGTGTTTCCCGCTTGGCAACGGAATAGATCATACCCCGAACGCGGGGGTGTTCGGCACCACCGGCCGCCCGACCGTCGGCCCGGTTCCCGCGGGTGTCCGGAAAGCGGGAGGGTTCAGAAAGCGGCGGCCATCCGGAATCCCGGCTCGGCCCGGAGCGGTCCGCCGAGCGCGTTGCACGCGGCGACGACGCGCCGGACCTGGCGCCGCGTCAGGGACGCGGCCATGGGCAGCGCCAGCGTCTCCGCGGCGGCCCGTTCCGTCTCCGGCAGCAGCACCCCGCGCCGAAAGCCCGGCATCCGGTGCACGGGCGTCCGCACCGGCACGGCGCACTCGACGCCCCGGGCCCGCAGCGCCCTGGCGAACGCGTCCCGGTCGGGCCGGCCGTTCCCCGGCACCCGGACGACATAGCTCCGGTACGTATGCCCGTCGCCGTACGGCGGGGTACGTACCCCACGCAGCCGGGAGTCGAAGTACGCGGCACGCGCCCGCCGCAGCCGCACCTGTTCCAGTTCGTCCAGCTCACCGACGCCCAAGGCATCCGGCGTGGTGTCTTCGTCGTCCTCCTCCAGTACCAGCAGCCCGTGCCGTCGCCCCAGTTGCCGGAGCCGGCCGAGGTCGGCGGGCCGCCCGAAACGATGCACGGCGACGACGGCGACCGTACGTGGACTCACCATGGCGGCCATGGAATCGGCGTCGAGGCAGTACGACGACGGGTCGATGTCCGCGAACACGGGTGCCGCCCCCACGGCGACCACCGCGCCGGCCAACCCGATGTCCCCGAACGACGGTACGACGACCTCGTCCCCCGGTCCGATCCCGGCGGCACGCAGTATTGCGACTGTCCCCATGCCGATGATGCTCACGCCACGATATGAACGGCGGATGAAGCAAACAAAAAAGGAGCAGGTACCGGATCATAAGATCCGGTACCTGCTCCTTCTATAAAGTTAGTTCGGCGGTGTCCTACTCTCCCACAGGGTCCCCCCTGCAGTACCATCGGCGCTGTAAGGCTTAGCTTCCGGGTTCGGAATGTAACCGGGCGTTTCCCTCACGCTATGACCACCGAAACACTACGAAACACACCCCGCACACCCCCACCGGCCCACACAACCATTGCTGGTCGGGGCAGGGGGGTGTTGGTTGTTCGTGGTTTCAGAACCAACACAGTGGACGCGAGCAACTGAGGACAAGCCCTCGGCCTATTAGTACCAGTCAACTCCACCGGTCACCCGGCTTCCATATCTGGCCTATCAACCCAGTCGTCTACTGGGAGCCTTACCCCATCAAGTGGGTGGGAGTCCTCATCTCGAAGCAGGCTTCCCGCTTAGATGCTTTCAGCGGTTATCCCTCCCGAACGTAGCCAACCAGCCATGCCCTTGGCAGGACAACTGGCACACCAGAGGTTCGTCCGTCCCGGTCCTCTCGTACTAGGGACAGCCCTTCTCAAGACTCCTGCGCGCGCAGCGGATAGGGACCGAACTGTCTCACGACGTTCTAAACCCAGCTCGCGTACCGCTTTAATGGGCGAACAGCCCAACCCTTGGGACCGACTCCAGCCCCAGGATGCGACGAGCCGACATCGAGGTGCCAAACCATCCCGTCGATATGGACTCTTGGGGAAGATCAGCCTGTTATCCCCGGGGTACCTTTTATCCGTTGAGCGACGGCGCTTCCACAAGCCACCGCCGGATCACTAGTCCCGACTTTCGTCCCTGCTCGACCCGTCGGTCTCACAGTCAAGCTCCCTTGTGCACTTACACTCAACACCTGATTACCAACCAGGCTGAGGGAACCTTTGGGCGCCTCCGTTACTCTTTAGGAGGCAACCGCCCCAGTTAAACTACCCATCAGACACTGTCCCTGATCCGGATCACGGACCCAGGTTAGACATCCAGCACGACCAGAGTGGTATTTCAACAGCGACTCCACAACCACTGGCGTGGCCGCTTCAAAGTCTCCCACCTATCCTACACAAGCCGAACCGAACACCAATATCAAACTATAGTAAAGGTCCCGGGGTCTTTCCGTCCTGCTGCGCGAAACGAGCATCTTTACTCGTAGTGCAATTTCACCGGGCCTATGGTTGAGACAGTCGAGAAGTCGTTACGCCATTCGTGCAGGTCGGAACTTACCCGACAAGGAATTTCGCTACCTTAGGATGGTTATAGTTACCACCGCCGTTTACTGGCGCTTAAGTTCTCAGCCTCGCCCACCCGAAAGTGAGCTAACCGGTCCCCTTAACGTTCCAGCACCGGGCAGGCGTCAGTCCGTATACATCGCCTTACGGCTTCGCACGGACCTGTGTTTTTAGTAAACAGTCGCTTCTCGCTGGTCTCTGCGGCCACCCCCAGCTCAAGCAGCAAGTGCTATCACCAGAAATGGCCCCCCTTCTCCCGAAGTTACGGGGGCATTTTGCCGAGTTCCTTAACCATAGTTCACCCGAACGCCTCGGTATTCTCTACCTGACCACCTGAGTCGGTTTAGGGTACGGGCCGCCATGAAACTCGCTAGAGGCTTTTCTCGACAGCATAGGATCATCCACTTCACCACAATCGGCTCGGCATCAGGTCTCAGCCTTGATGAGCGGCGGATTTACCTACCACTCGGCCTACACCCTTACCCCGGGACAACCACCGCCCGGGATGGACTACCTTCCTGCGTCACCCCATCACTCACCTACTACAAGTCCGGGTCACCGGCTCCACCACTTTCCTTTCCCCGAAGGGTCCGGAACGGCTTCACGGGCTTAGCATCGCCTGATTCGATGTTTGACGCTTCACAGCGGGTACCGGAATATCAACCGGTTATCCATCGACTACGCCTGTCGGCCTCGCCTTAGGTCCCGACTTACCCTGGGCAGATCAGCTTGACCCAGGAACCCTTAGTCAATCGGCGCACACGTTTCCCACGTGTGTATCGCTACTCATGCCTGCATTCTCACTCGTGAACCGTCCACCACTGCCTTACGGCGCGGCTTCACCCGGCACACGACGCTCCCCTACCCATCACAGCGGGCGTTGGCCCTCATGCTGCAATGACACGACTTCGGCGGTACGCTTGAGCCCCGCTACATTGTCGGCGCGGAATCACTAGACCAGTGAGCTATTACGCACTCTTTCAAGGGTGGCTGCTTCTAAGCCAACCTCCTGGTTGTCTGTGCGACTCCACATCCTTTCCCACTTAGCGTACGCTTAGGGGCCTTAGTCGATGCTCTGGGCTGTTTCCCTCTCGACCATGGAGCTTATCCCCCACAGTCTCACTGCCGCGCTCTCACTTACCGGCATTCGGAGTTTGGCTAAGGTCAGTAACCCGGTAGGGCCCATCGCCTATCCAGTGCTCTACCTCCGGCAAGAAACACACGACGCTGCACCTAAATGCATTTCGGGGAGAACCAGCTATCACGGAGTTTGATTGGCCTTTCACCCCTAACCACAGGTCATCCCCCAGGTTTTCAACCCTGGTGGGTTCGGTCCTCCACGACCTCTTACAGCCGCTTCAACCTGCCCATGGCTAGATCACTCCGCTTCGGGTCTTGAGCGCGCTACTATATCGCCCTGTTCGGACTCGCTTTCGCTACGGCTTCCCCACACGGGTTAACCTCGCAACACACCGCAAACTCGCAGGCTCATTCTTCAAAAGGCACGCAGTCACGAGACATCAGCAAGCTGATGTCCGACGCTCCCACGGCTTGTAGGCACACGGTTTCAGGTACTATTTCACTCCCCTCCCGGGGTACTTTTCACCATTCCCTCACGGTACTATCCGCTATCGGTCACCAGGGAATATTTAGGCTTAGCGGGTGGTCCCGCCAGATTCACACGGGATTTCTCGGGCCCCGTGCTACTTGGGTGTCTCTTCCAACGAGCCGTTGACGTTTCAGCTACGGGGGTCTTACCCTCTACGCCGGGCCTTTCGCATGCCCTTCGCCTACACCAACGGTTTATCACTCGCCGACCGGCCGGCAGACCGATCCAAAGAGATCCCACAACCCCCTGCATGCAACCCCTGCCGGGTCTCACACATACAGGGTTTAGCCTCATCCGGTTTCGCTCGCCACTACTCCCGGAATCACGGTTGTTTTCTCTTCCTGCGGGTACTGAGATGTTTCACTTCCCCGCGTTCCCTCCACATGCCCTATGTGTTCAGGCATGGGTGACAGCCCATGACGACTGCCGGGTTTCCCCATTCGGAAACCCCCGGATCAAAGCCTGGTTGACGGCTCCCCGGGGACTATCGTGGCCTCCCACGTCCTTCATCGGTTCCTGGTACCAAGGCATCCACCGTGCGCCCTTAAAAACTTGGCCACAGATGCTCGCGTCCACTGTGCAGTTCTCAAACAACGACCAACCACCCGTCACAGCCCGCCGAAGCAGACTTTCACCGGGGCCGGCAACCGAAGACACAAGCCAGTACGGCCGTGCCCTCAGACACCCAACAGCGCGCCCGACCCGACCCCGCCCGGAGATCATGCTTTCCACGCCCCGAAGGACAGTACTCGCAAGCCTCCGACCCGGAAACCGGACCGAATAGTCAACGTTCCACCCATGAGCAACCAGCACCGGACATTCGCCGATGAACTGGCCTCTGGACCACCAGGCAGAACCTGGCAGCCGAGAAGTGCTCCTTAGAAAGGAGGTGATCCAGCCGCACCTTCCGGTACGGCTACCTTGTTACGACTTCGTCCTAATCGCCAGTCCCACCTTCGACAGCTCCCTCCCCACAAGGGGGTTGGGCCACCGGCTTCGGGTGTTACCGACTTTCATGACGTGACGGGCGGTGTGTACAAGGCCCGGGAACGTATTCACCGCAGCAATGCTGATCTGCGATTACTAGCGACTCCGACTTCATGGGGTCGAGTTGCAGACCCCAATCCGAACTGAGACCGGCTTTTTGAGATTCGCTCCACCTCGCGGTATCGCAGCTCATTGTACCGGCCATTGTAGCACGTGTGCAGCCCAAGACATAAGGGGCATGATGACTTGACGTCGTCCCCACCTTCCTCCGAGTTGACCCCGGCGGTCTCCCGTGAGTCCCCAACCGGCCGAAACCGTTGCTGGCAACACGGGACAAGGGTTGCGCTCGTTGCGGGACTTAACCCAACATCTCACGACACGAGCTGACGACAGCCATGCACCACCTGTACACCGACCACAAGGGGGGCACCATCTCTGATGCTTTCCGGTGTATGTCAAGCCTTGGTAAGGTTCTTCGCGTTGCGTCGAATTAAGCCACATGCTCCGCCGCTTGTGCGGGCCCCCGTCAATTCCTTTGAGTTTTAGCCTTGCGGCCGTACTCCCCAGGCGGGGCACTTAATGCGTTAGCTGCGGCACGGACAACGTGGAATGTTGCCCACACCTAGTGCCCACCGTTTACGGCGTGGACTACCAGGGTATCTAATCCTGTTCGCTCCCCACGCTTTCGCTCCTCAGCGTCAGTATCGGCCCAGAGATCCGCCTTCGCCACCGGTGTTCCTCCTGATATCTGCGCATTTCACCGCTACACCAGGAATTCCGATCTCCCCTACCGAACTCTAGCCTGCCCGTATCGCCTGCAGACCCGGGGTTAAGCCCCGGGCTTTCACAATCGACGTGACAAGCCGCCTACGAGCTCTTTACGCCCAATAATTCCGGACAACGCTCGCGCCCTACGTATTACCGCGGCTGCTGGCACGTAGTTAGCCGGCGCTTCTTCTGCAGGTACCGTCACTTTCGCTTCTTCCCTGCTGAAAGAGGTTTACAACCCGAAGGCCGTCATCCCTCACGCGGCGTCGCTGCATCAGGCTTTCGCCCATTGTGCAATATTCCCCACTGCTGCCTCCCGTAGGAGTCTGGGCCGTGTCTCAGTCCCAGTGTGGCCGGTCGCCCTCTCAGGCCGGCTACCCGTCGTCGCCTTGGTGAGCCACTACCTCACCAACAAGCTGATAGGCCGCGGGCTCATCCTGCACCGCCGGAGCTTTCCACCCACCCCCATGCGAGGGCAGGTCGTATCCGGTATTAGACCCCGTTTCCAGGGCTTGTCCCAGAGTGCAGGGCAGATTGCCCACGTGTTACTCACCCGTTCGCCACTAATCCCCACCGAAGTGGTTCATCGTTCGACTTGCATGTGTTAAGCACGCCGCCAGCGTTCGTCCTGAGCCAGGATCAAACTCTCCGTGAATGTGTACCCGTAATCGGGTCAACCACCACGGGAGCGGAACAAGCCGGGAGGAATAGTCCCGAACTCGTCCACAGCATCCTCGCTGTGTTGTATTTCAAAGGAACCTCGCCCCCACCGGAAACAAATCCGGCAAGGAACGGGGTAATCAACATATCTGGCGTTGACTTTTGGCACGCTGTTGAGTTCTCAAGGAACGGACGCTTCCTTCGTACTCACCCCAGCCATTCGGCTCAGGCTTTCCTCCGGGCGCTTCCCTTCGGTGTTCCCGACTCTATCAGACCGTTTCCGTATCCGATTTCCTCGGTGCTTTCCGGGAAAACCGCTTCCGCGCTTTTCCTTTCCGGCGGTTCCGACTTTATCAGAAGATTCTGAGTCAGAATTTCCGTCTGCTCCGGGAGGCTTCCTCGCGCACTGGGCGCTCGGGGTTCCCCCTCAGGCGGAGCCGTAAACATACTGGGGCGGGGCGCCCCGACGCAAATCGAGGTGCCCCGCCCCAGGTTGGCGCTGTGTCAGGTCAGACCTCGACCACGACCGGCAGGATCATCGGGCGGCGCCGGTAGTTGTCCGAGACCCACTTGCCGAGGGTCCGGCGGATCAGCTGCTGGAGCTGGTGCGGCTCGACCACGCCGTCCTGGGCGGAGCGCTCCAGGACCTCGACGACCCTCGGAAGGACCTCACTGAACGCGGCGTCCTCGATACCGGAACCCCGGGCCTGGACATGCGGGCCCGCGGTGATCTTCCCGGTACTGGAGTCGATCACGACGAAGACGGAGATGATGCCCTCGTCGCCGAGGATCTTGCGGTCCTTGAGCGCGGGCTCGCCCACGTCACCGACGGAGAGGCCGTCCACATAGACATAGCCGGCCTGGACCTTGCCGACGATCTTCGCCTTGCCCTCGACCAGGTCGACGACGACACCGTCCTCCGCGATCACGATGCGGTCGTGCGGGACGCCGGTGAGGGCGCCCAGCTCGGCGTTGGCCCGCAGATGGCGCCATTCGCCGTGGACCGGCATCAGGTTGCGCGGCTTGCAGATGTTGTAGAAGTACAGCAGCTCGCCGGCCGAGGCGTGGCCGGAGACGTGCACCTTCGCGTTGCCCTTGTGGATGACGTTGGCGCCCCAGCGGGTCAGGCCGTTGATCACGCGGTAGACCGCGTTCTCGTTGCCCGGGATGAGGGACGACGCGAGGATCACGGTGTCGCCCTGGACGATCCGGATCTGGTGGTCGCGGTTGGCCATCCGGGACAGCGCGGCCATCGGCTCGCCCTGGGACCCCGTACAGACCAGTACGACCTGGTGGTCCGGGAGGTCGTCGAGGGTCTTGACGTCCACGACCAGGCCCGGGGGGACCTTGAGGTAGCCGAGATCACGGGCGATGCCCATGTTGCGGACCATCGAGCGGCCGACGAAGGCGACCCGGCGGCCGTGCTCATGGGCGGCGTCGAGGATCTGCTGGATGCGGTGGACGTGGCTGGCGAAGCTCGCCACGATGATCCGCTTGCGGGCGCCCGCGAAGACCGTGCGCAGGACGTTGGAGATCTCCCGCTCGGGCGGGACGAATCCCGGCACCTCGGCATTGGTCGAGTCGGAGAGGAGGAGGTCGATGCCCTCCTCGCTCAGCCGGGCGAAGGCGTGCAGATCGGTGAGGCGGTGGTCCAGCGGGAGCTGGTCCATCTTGAAGTCGCCGGTGTGCACGACCATGCCGGCCGGGGTGCGGATGGCGACCGCGAGCGCGTCCGGGATGGAGTGGTTGACGGCGATGAACTCGCAGTCGAAGGGGCCGATGCGCTCGCGGTTGCCCTCCGTCACCTCCAGGGTGTACGGACGGATGCGGTGCTCCTGGAGCTTGGCCTCGATCAGGGCGAGGGTCAGCTTGGAGCCGATCAGCGGGATGTCCGGCTTCTCCCGCAGGAGGAAGGGGACACCGCCGATGTGGTCCTCGTGGCCATGGGTCAGGACGATGCCCTCGATGTCGTCGAGGCGGTCCCGGATGGACGAGAAGTCCGGAAGGATCAGGTCGATCCCAGGCTGCTCCTCCTCCGGGAAGAGCACCCCGCAGTCGACGATCAGCAGACGGCCGCCGTATTCGAAGACCGTCATGTTGCGGCCGATCTCACCGAGACCGCCGAGCGGGGTGACTCTCAGGCCGCCCTTGGGCAGCTTGGGCGGGGCACCGAGTTCAGGATGCGGATGACTCAAAAGACTCTCCTCACCACGCACGCCACGTACCCGTTGGCACGTGGCGCGTGTGACGTTCGTGCACTTGCAGTTGTCGATGGTCGGCCGCGTACGGCGTGGGGGCCGGACGCGGGTGGTGCTTGTTCAGTTGTGAAGTCTGTGAGGGAGCTCTACCCCGGAAGGGCTAGAGCTGTACCCCGCCCGCGGCGAGATCCTTGGTGAGCTGGATCGTCTCCTCGGGGGTGAGCCCGATCATCGGCAGCCGCAGCGGACCGCCGGGCAGTGCCTGGAGGGCGAGCGCGGCCTTGGTGGTCATGACGCCCTGGGTGCGGAACATCCCGGTGAACACGGGCAGCAGCCGCTGATGGATCTCGGTGGCCTTCCGCACATCACCGGAGGTGAACGCGTCGATCATGGACCGCAGCTCCGGGGTGACGACATGGCCGACCACGGAGACGAACCCGACCGCCCCGACGGACAGCAGCGGGAGGTTCAGCATGTCGTCGCCCGAGTACCAGGCGAGACCGGAGCGGGAGATCGCCCAGCTCGCGCGGCCGAGGTCGCCCTTGGCGTCCTTGTTCGCGACGATCCGGGGGTGCTCGGCCAGCCGGACGAGTGTCTCGGTGTTGATGGGGACACCGCTGCGGCCCGGGATGTCGTACAGCATCACGGGGAGCCCGGTGGCGTCCGCGATGGCGGTGAAGTGCTGGCGCAGGCCGTCCTGCGGGGGCTTGTTGTAGTACGGGGTGACGGCGAGCAGGCCGTGGGCTCCGACCTTCTCGGCGGCGTGCGCCAGCTCGACGCTGTGCCGGGTGTCGTTGGTGCCGACCCCCGCGACGACATGGGCCCGGTCGCCCACGGCGTCCAGGACGGCTCGTACCAGCTCTGCTTTCTCCGTGTCCGTGGTGGTCGGGGACTCGCCGGTGGTCCCGTTGATGACCAGCCCGTCGTTGCCCGCGTCCACCAGGTGGGTGGCGAGCCGCTGGGCGCCGTCGAGGTCGAGTACGCCGTCCGCCGTGAACGGCGTGACCATGGCGGTGAGGACCCTCCCGAAGGGGGTCTGCGGAGTGGAGGTCGGAGCCATGGGTAACACGCTACTCGCTGCTCAGCGCGCGGTCCCCCCTTGGGGGGACGCCGGGTGGTGTGACAAAGCACCGGGGACATGACGGAGAAGGAGCCCGGCACTGCCTGCTCGGGGGTTCAAGCAGTGCCGGGTCCGTTTGTTCAGGCTAGATGAACTTCACGAAATGCCGCAATACGGACACCTCTGACGAGCCAACCGCACATCAGTACCGCTGAGCGGTACCCGGTGTCCGCCGAAAGGCCGTACGGGGTCAGGGGGCGACCCGGCCATTGGCGTTGAAGGCCTCGTACGTGAGCGGCATGAGTTCCGCCCAGCGCGCCTCCATCCGCTCCCCCACCATCTCGATCTCCCGCTGCGGGAACGAGGGCACCTTCGCGAGCTCGTGCTGGGTGCGCAGACCGAGGAAGTGCATCAGCGAGCGCGCGTTGCACGTGGCGTACATGCTGGAGTACAGGCCGACGGGGAGCACCGAGCGCGCCACCTCACGGGCGACACCGGCGTCCAGCATCTCCCGGTACGCCTCGTACGACCGGAGGTAGGAGTCCTCCATGGCCCGGCCGACGAGCTCCTGCTGCTGCTCGGTGCCCTCGTCGAAGACGTACTTGCCGGGGCGGCCCCGCTGGACCAGCTTGCGGGACCCGTCCGGTACGTAGAAGACGGGCTGGAGCTCCCGGTAGCGGCCCGACTCCTCGTTGTACGACCAGCCCACGCGGTGCCGCATGAACTCGCGGAACACGAAGATCGGGGCGCTGATGAAGAACGTCATCGAGTTGTGCTCGAACGGACTGCCGTGCCGGTCGCGCATCAGATAGTTGAGCAGGCCCTTGGAGCGCGCGGGGTCCTTGCCGAGCTCGTCCAGGGACTGCTCGCCGACGGTCGACACACGGGCCGCGAACAGCACATCGGCGTCACTCGCGGTGTGCTTGACCAGCTCGACGGTGATGTCGCCGCGGAAGCTCGGCTTCTGCTCGCCGGCAGGGGTGTCGGTCACGGTTCGGGGGGTCCTTCCGTCGTCGCTCGTGCGGCGCCCACTCTACGACCCGGTGCGAACCGGTACGGAACTGTGGCGTAGCGCGAGCAACCCCGTCGGCATCCGGTGAACTTCTGTGAATTCCGTGAAACGGGGCACCCCACGGGGTGTTTACGCGTCTGTACGGGTGAGGAGCTTCACGATCGGGACCGCCGATCGAGCCCTTCGACCGAGCCCCTTGAGAGGAGCCACATGTTCCGCCGACGCGAGCCCGTACCCTTCGCCTTCGTCGCCGAGGCCGACCAGTTCCGCAGCAATGTCACTCCCCCGCCCCGGGAGCGCGCCACACCCGGCCAGCTGGCCGGACGGACCCTGATGGGTCTGACGGTGGTGGCCGGCCTGGTGGGGTCCCTGCTGTTCGGGATGCCCGCGCTGTCGCCGGAGCAGTCCCCGGCGCGCACTCAGCAGTCCGAGGCCACGTCCGACGGACGCTGACCCGGGATCTCCGGTCACCGACGGTGACCGGGGGTATGCGTGACGGATCCGGGTCCGGCCGGGGAAACCTCTCCGACCTGCGAGGTTGTCCGGGCGTGACTCGTCCGGACCCCCAAGGGTGGTCGCCGACGTCACGTATCGATAGCCTCACCGGGCACAGTCCGTGCGTTGACCGAGTGAGGACCAGTCGTGCCCCTGCCCTTCCTGACGGCGGACCGCGCCTTCGACGAGGCATCGGACGGTGTCGCACTGCCGTTCGACGACCGCGACCGCTGGCGCCGCCCCTACCGGCCCGGACCCTGGCGGGTGGGCGCCGCCGCGCTGCTGCTGCTGCTCGCCTCGTACGTCCTGTTCGCGACCATGATCATGGCGCTGGCGAACTCCCTGAGCGCCGCCGGTATCTGTATGGCGGTGGCGCTGCTCGTCATCGGGGCCGCGCTGCGGCTGCTGCGGGTGGGTGTGTGGGTGAGCGCGCAAGGGCTGCGGCGGGTGGGGTTCCTGACCACCGTGAGCCTGGCGTGGAACCAGGTGGGTGAGCTGCGGACGGCCCAGCAGCCGGTGCGCTGGCTGGGGCTGCCGCGGACGGTCCAGGGACAGGCGCTCGTCCTGCTGCGGTCCGATCGGCGCGGTGACGCGCCCGTACCGCTGATGACGACCCACAACGCCGACTTCATGGCGCGGTCGGACGCCTTCAACCGGGCGGCGGACACCATCGAGGTCTGGGCGGACGAGTACCGGAGCCCCTGAGCCGCACCGCTGCATATGACTGCGCCCGGTCCCGGGTTCCGGGGCCGGGCGCAGTCATCTGTCAGACGCCGGTCCGGCGCCCTTCGCGCAGGGCGATCGCGTGCTGCATGGCCTTGCGGGCACGCGGTGTGTCACGGGCGTCGTGGTAGGCGACGGCCAGCCGGAACCAGCAGCGCCAGTCCCCCGGGGTCAGCTCCGCCTCCTCCTTGCGCCGGCGGAAGACCTCGTCGGCGGAGTCTCGGTCGATCCGGCCGCTGGGGGTGCGCCGCAGTTCGTCGAGGGGCAGTCCGCCCTCGCGTTCCAGTTCCTCGGCGAGGCGGTTGGCCTTGCGGACGAACTCGGTGTTCTTCCAGAGGAACCAGGCACCGATCAGCGGCAGGATCAGCACCGCCACCCCGAACGTGACGGTGACCAGGGTGCCTTCCCGGATCAGGAACACCCCCCGGCTGCCGACCAGGACGAAGTAGACGACGAGGACGGCCGCGGCGAGGGCGTAGGTCAGTTTCGCGCCCATCGGGATCAGCCGAGGTCCAGGAAGTGTTCCAGGCCGAAGGTGAGGCCTGGGGTGTCCACCACGCGGCGCACGCCCAGCAGGATGCCGGGCATGAAGCTGCTGTGGTGCAGCGAGTCATGGCGGACGGTGAGCGTCTCGCCCTCGCCGCCGAGCAGTACCTCCTGGTGGGCGAGGAGCCCGCGCAGCCGCACGGCGTGGACGGGGACACCGTCGACGTCGGCGCCGCGGGCACCCTCCAGCGCGGTGACCGTGGCGTCCGGCTGGGGGGCGCTGCCCGCTTCGGCGCGGGCGGCGGCGATCAGCTGGGCGGTGCGGGTCGCGGTGCCGCTGGGTGCGTCGGCCTTGTTCGGGTGGTGCAGCTCGATGACCTCGACGGACTCGAAGTAGGGCGCGGCGATCTGCGCGAACTTCATGGTGAGGACGGCGCCGATGGAGAAGTTCGGCGCGATGAGCACGCCGGTCTCCGGGGACGCGGCGAGGGTGGTGCGCAGTTGCGTGAGGCGGTCCTCGGTCCAGCCGGTCGTCCCGACGACGGTGTGGATGCCGTGCCGTACGCAGAAGTCGAGGTTGCCCATGACCGACCCGGGGGTGGTCAGCTCGACGGCGACCTGGACGCCCTGGTCGGCCAGGGTCTCCAGTTTGTCGCCGCGGCCGAGGGCGGCCACCAGTTCCAGGTCGGCGGCGGCTTCGACGGCTCGTACGGCCTCGGAGCCGATACGGCCCTTGGCTCCGACGACCGCCACACGCAGCTTGCTCATGTGCTTGTTCCTTACGGGGTGGGGGACGACACGGGGAGTCAGCCGACCGCTTCGCCGAGCCGGGCCGTCTGCTTGTCCTTCAGCGGGCCGATGACCGACAGCGACGGACGCTGCCCCAGGATGTCGCGGGCGACCTCCCGGACCTCGTCCGGGGTGACCGCGGCGATCCGGCCGAGCATGTCGTCGACCGACATCTGCTCGCCCCAGCACAGCTCGCTCTTGCCGATGCGGTTCATCAGCGCGCCGGTGTCCTCCAGACCGAGGACGGTGGAGCCGGCGAGCTGACCGACGGCGCGGGTGATCTCGTCGTCGGACAGTCCGTGCTCGGCGACCTGGTCCAGCTCGTCGCGGCAGATCTTGAGCACATCGTTGACCTGGCCCGGCCGGCAGCCCGCGTAGACGCCGAAGAGGCCGCAGTCCGCGAAGCCCGAGGTGTACGAGTACACGCTGTAGGCGAGGCCGCGCTTCTCGCGGACCTCCTGGAAGAGCCGGGAGGACATCCCGCCGCCGAGGGCGGTGTTCAGCACGCTGAGCGCCCAGCGGCGTTCGTCGGTCCGGGCGAGGCCGGGCATGCCGAGGACGACATGGGCCTGCTCGGTACGGCGGTCGACGACATCGACCCGGCCCGCGGTGCGGATGGCGCGGCGGCCCTCGCGGGGGGCGAGGGGGGTCGCGTCGGCGCGGTCGAGGGCGCCCGCCCGCTCGAAGGCGGCGCGGACCTGGCGGACGACCTTGTGGTGGTCGACATTGCCCGCGGCGGCGACGACGAGGTGGGTCGGGTCGTAGTGCTTCTTGTAGAAGCGGCGGATCCGGTCCGCGGTGAGCGCGTTGACGGTGTCGACCGTGCCGAGGACCGGGCGGCCGAGCGGGGTGTCACCGAGCATGGTGTGCGCGAACAGGTCGTGCACGCAGTCGCCCGGGTCGTCCTCCGTCATCGCGATCTCTTCGAGGATGACGCCGCGCTCGGCGTCCACGTCCTCCTGGCGGATGAGGGAGCCCGTGAGCATGTCGCAGACCACGTCGATGGCGAGCGGCAGATCGGTGTCGAGCACCCGGGCGTAGTAGCAGGTGTACTCCTTCGCCGTGAAGGCGTTCATCTCGCCGCCGACCGCGTCGATCGCGGAGGAGATGTCGAGGGCGGTCCGCTTGGCGGTGCCCTTGAAGAGGAGGTGCTCCAGATAGTGGGTGGCGCCGTTCAGCGTGGGCGTCTCGTCGCGGGAACCGACGTGGGCCCAGATCCCGAAGGTCGCGGAGCGTACGGAGGGCAGGGTCTCGGTGACGACCCGCAGGCCGCCCGGCAGGGTGGTGCGGCGCACGGTGCCGATGCCGTCCTTGCCCTTGAGCAGGGTTTGGGTACGGGCGACGGCCCGCGTCTCCGAGGAGACACGGGCCGTCGCGCGCAGACTACGGGACGTCACTTGGCGGCGTCGTCCTTCGCGTCCTCGGAAGCGTCCTCGCCCTCGACCACGGGGATCAGGGAGAGCTTGCCGCGGGAGTCGATCTCGGCGATCTCGACCTGGACCTTCTGGCCCACACCGAGCACGTCCTCGACGTTCTCCACACGCTTGCCACCGGCGAGCTTGCGGATCTGCGAGATGTGCAGCAGACCGTCCTTGCCCGGGAGCAGCGAGACGAACGCGCCGAACGTGGTCGTCTTGACGACCGTGCCCAGGTAACGCTCGCCGACCTCCGGCATGGTCGGGTTGGCGATGCTGTTGATCGTGGTGCGGGCGGCCTCGGCGGCCGGTCCGTCGGCGGCACCGATGTAGATGGTGCCGTCGTCCTCGATCGTGATCTCGGCGCCGGTGTCCTCCTGGATCTGGTTGATCATCTTGCCCTTGGGGCCGATGACCTCGCCGATCTTGTCCACGGGGATCTTCACGGTGATGATCCGCGGGGCGTTCGGGGACATCTCGTCCGGCGTGTCGATGGCTTCCATCATCACGTCGAGGATGTGCAAACGCGCGTCACGGGCCTGCTTCAGCGCGGCGGCCAGGACGGACGCGGGGATGCCGTCCAGCTTGGTGTCGAGCTGGAGGGCGGTGACGAACTTCTTGGTACCGGCGACCTTGAAGTCCATGTCGCCGAAGGCGTCCTCCGCACCGAGGATGTCGGTGAGGGTGACGTAGTGCGTCTCGCCGTCGATCTCCTGCGAGATCAGGCCCATGGCGATACCGGCGACGGGGGCCTTGAGGGGCACACCGGCGTTCAGCAGGGACATGGTGGAGGCGCAGACCGAGCCCATCGACGTGGAGCCGTTGGAGCTGAGGGCCTCGGAGACCTGGCGGATCGCGTAGGGGAACTCCTCGCGCGTCGGCAGGACCGGCACCAGGGCGCGCTCGGCGAGCGCGCCGTGGCCGATCTCGCGGCGCTTGGGGGAGCCGACGCGGCCCGTCTCACCGACGGAGTACGGCGGGAAGTTGTAGTTGTGCATGTAGCGCTTGCGCGTCACGGGGGAAAGCGTGTCGAGCATCTGCTCCATGCGGAGCATGTTCAGCGTGGTGACGCCCAGGATCTGGGTCTCGCCGCGCTCGAACAGGGCGGAGCCGTGGACCCGCGGGATGGCCTCGACCTCGGCGGCCAGGGTGCGGATGTCGGTGACACCGCGGCCGTCGATGCGCTTCTTCTCCTTGATCACGCGCTCGCGGACCAGGGACTTCGTCAGCGCGCGGTAAGCGGCGGAGATCTCCTTCTCGCGGCCTTCGAACTGCGGGAGCAGCTTCTCGGCGGCGAGACCCTTGACGCGGTCCAGCTCGGACTCGCGCTCCTGCTTGCCCGCGATGGTGAGGGCCTGGGCGAGCTCGTCCTTGACGGCGGCCGTGAGGGCCTCCAGGACGTCGTCCTGGTGGTCGAGGAAGACCGGGAACTCGCCGGTCGGCTTGGCGGCCTTGGCGGCGAGGTCGGCCTGCGCGCGGCACAGGACCTTGATGAAGGGCTTCGCGGCGTCCAGACCGGCCGCGACGACCTCCTCGGTGGGGGCGTCGGCGCCGCCCTCGATCAGCTTGATGGTCTTCTCGGTGGCCTCGGCCTCGACCATCATGATCGCGACGTCGCCGTCGTCGAGGGTGCGGCCCGCGACGACCATGTCGAAGACGGCGTCCTCGAGCTCGGTGTGCGTCGGGAACGCCACCCACTGGCCGCGGATCAGGGCGACGCGGACGCCGCCGATCGGGCCGGAGAAGGGCAGCCCGGCGAGCTGCGTGGACGCGGACGCGGCGTTGATCGCGACGACGTCGTACAGGTGGTCCGGGTTGAGCGCCATGATCGTGGCGACGACCTGGATCTCGTTGCGCAGGCCCTTCTTGAAGGACGGGCGCAGCGGGCGGTCGATCAGCCGGCAGGTGAGGATCGCGTCCTCGCTGGGGCGGCCCTCGCGGCGGAAGAAGGAACCGGGGATCTTCCCGGCCGCGTACATGCGCTCCTCGACGTCCACCGTGAGGGGGAAGAAGTCGAGCTGGTCCTTGGGCTTCTTGGAAGCGGTGGTGGCCGACAGCACCATGGTGTCGTCGTCCAGGTAGGCCACGGCGGAGCCGGCGGCCTGACGGGCCAGACGGCCCGTCTCGAAGCGGATGGTGCGGGTACCGAAGGCGCCGTTGTCGATGACGGCCTCGGCGTAGTGGGTCTCGTTCTCCACTAGCGATATCTCCTCGTCTGCGTCCCGCGCGCCCGTGTGGCGGGGGACGGGGGGCGGAGAAGCGCGCCGTGTGTGCTTGCCGGTCTTCGATCGAAGCCCTCGGGGTCTGCCCCGGGGGCCACTACCGAGGACCGGCGCGGCCGGGGACGCTTCTCCTCGTCGTGTCACCTGGCGCGGTACCGCCCTGTGCGGTGCCGCGCCGTGCTCACGGCACGGGGTGCCGTGGTGGTGCGGTGCGCCAGCGCGTGGTGCGCCGCCGCGGTCGTACGTGGTACGTCGTGGTGCTTTCGTACTGCGACCAGACTACAAAGCCGCAGTGACACTCCGCACGCAGAGCGGGTGCGACGGTGTGTGCCGTGCGTGCCGCGGGGCCTGCGGAGGGTGTGTGGTGCGGGCTGTCCGCACCGGCCGGGCGCTCCGCGGTGCCGCGGGGCGGTCGGCGCGGCGGGTTCCGCGCAATGCCGAAGGGAGCGGTCCCCTGGGGTGGGAACCGCTCCCTCTCACGGCGTGCTACTTGGCGCCCGCCGCGCCACGGCGGATGCCGAGGCGGTCGACGAGGGCGCGGAAGCGCTGGATGTCCTTCTTGGCCAGGTACTGAAGCAGACGGCGACGCTGGCCGACCAGGATCAGCAGACCACGACGGGAGTGGTGGTCGTGCTTGTGGATCTTGAGGTGGCCGGTCAGGTCCGAGATCCGGCGCGACAGCATGGCGACCTGGACCTCGGGGGAGCCGGTGTCACCCTCCTTGGTGGCGAACTCGGCCATGATCTGCTTCTTCGTAGCGGCGTCGAGCGACACTCGTACTCCTTGTTTCGTCTTCGTGAGGCCGCCGAGTGCCCCTGTCACAGCGCAGGGGATCTTCCATGACTCGGCAGGCAGGGTCCGCTGGGCGCTGCCTCCAGGTCTCGGAAGATCCGGGGGTGCGTACACACACGGCCGTCGACAAGGGTACCAGGGGGGCCGGGCGCGGCTGACGGGCCGGTCAGCTGGTCATCGCGCGGGCCTTGGCGTACACGTCGAAGACGGCGAGGGCCAGCGGGACCAGGGTGAGCAGGAAGAATCCCTCGGCGATCTCCAGGAAGCGGCCCCAGAAGGGGCTGACCCCGCCGCGCGAGGCGATCAGGCCCACGGCGGTGACGAGGGCGGCCAGCACGGCGAGCGCGGCGACGAGCCAGACGGTACGGATGTCCAGGGCGGCGCTGTCACCGCGCAGGGCGTCGCGCAGCAGGCCGGCCGGGGGGTTGAGGGCGAGGCCGAGGCCGAGCAGGACGAGCGAGCCGAGACCGGCGGCGAGGGTGGCGCCGACCTGGGCCGAGTAGCGGAAGAGCTGGGCGCGCAGCAGCAGGGACAGTCCGGTCGCGAGGGCGAGGAGCTGGCCCCAGACGTCGTCGGAGAAGCCGAGGACGGCGGCGGCGGCCACCGCGACCAGGGCGCAGCCGCCGACGAGTCCGACGAGGAGTTCATGGCCGCGGCGGGCCTGGGCGGCGATCCGGTCGGCGTCCACGGGCTCGGGGGGCGCGGGGTCGTCGCCGTAACTCCCGCTCGGGCCGTAGCCGCCGCGGGTGGTGCTGGGCGGGTCGAAGCCGATGGGGAGGCGGGCGAAGCGCAGCGAGAGGCCGGGCAGGAAGGCGAGGGTGCCGACGGCGAGGGGCGCGCAGATCGCGGCGGTCTCGACGGCGGTGAGGTCGGCGAGCAGGGCCACGAAGGTGGTGAGCAGGCCGATCGCGGCGGCGAGGACGAAGGCGACGAAGGGGCCGTCGCCGCGCGGGGAGGTGATGGTGAGGACCACGGCGGCGAGCAGGACGGCGGCGCAGGCCAGCAGGAACTGGAGTTTGCCGATGCCGTGGCCGTCGGCGAGGGGCAGCAGTCCGGAACCGGCGACGGCGAGGTTGGGGAGGGCGCCGAGGCCCAGCGAGATCGCGGAGGCGCGGTCGTCGTAGACGCGGGCGCGGACGGCGCCGAGGGTCAGCAGGAGGAGTCCGGCGACGGCGGCGAGGACGCCCGCGAGGCCGTTCATGTCGTGCCGGGGGTCGGCGGACCAGGTCACGAAGGCGATGAGGGTCGCGAGGAGTCCCCCGCCGGTGAGTCCGGCGGCGCGGGTCAGTTCGCCGCTCCACAGGGCTCGGTCCCGGGAGACGGCGTCGGCGACCGCTTGGGAGACGTCGTCGAAGACGGCGGGGGGCAGCGACTCGGCGAACGGGCGCAGGGTGAGCAGTTCGCCGTCGAGCACGCGCTGGGCGGCGAAGGTGCGGGCGCTGTCGAGGACGGTGCCGTCGCGGCGGACGAGGTGGTACCCGACGGGGACCGCGACACCGGAGCTCTGCTGGGAGAGCCGGAGGATCTCGGGGTGGAGGTCGGCGACGGGGACGTCGTCGGGGAGGGCCACGTCGATCCGGCTGTCGGGGGCGACGATGGTGACCCGGCAGAAGCCGAGGCCCGCGCCGGTGGTGCTCCCCGGTCCCCGTGCGCCGCTCGGGCCGCCGGGTCCGCCGGTCGTGGTGGGGCCGCTCGCCCCGCTGGGCGCGGAGGCCGTCATGCTCACCGTTCTGTTCCCCCTTCGGGTGGTGCCGCCGGACCGCGGGTCGCGGCGGCGGGCCGGGTTCGCCGGGTTTCGCCGGGTGGTGGGGCGCGGAGGTCCCGGGCGGGGTCCTCGGTCCTCGACGGTCCGGGTGGCCCGGGTGGTTCCGGTGGCCCGGCGGTACCGGTGGTCCGGGTGGTGCCGCCGGACCGCGGGGCGTGCGGCGGTGCCGTCCCGTCGCCGTCCGGTGCCGTTACGTCTCGTGCTGTCCCGTCGCCGTACCGGTGCCGTGGCGGCCGGCCGGGGAGTGCGGGACGTGTGGACATCCTGTGCCGGACCGGTTCCGGCCGCGGCCCCGGACCGTACCCAATGCCCCGGTTTGCTCGGCTCGTTCGTCGTGTGCGCCCGCACACGCAGCGCAGCCTATCGCCCACCGGGCCTATGGGATGTCAGTAGGATCACGCGCGCGGCCTATGTCCGCCTGACACGGGGCGGCGGACGGAAGATACGGGGCCGTCCACGGAATTGGTGCGTATGAGCCAGATCGTCGTCAAGCGCCCGCCTCGGGCTTTGCCGTCCGAAACACCCACGGGGGACATCGTCCTCCAACCACCGCCGGAACTCCCGCGCGGGCAGGACGAGGGCACCATGATGCAGCTCCTGCCGATGCTCGGCATGGGCGGTTCGGTGGTGTTCTTCTTCATGCCCACCGCGCATCCGTTCATGAAGGTCATGGGCATGGTGATGATCGCGTCCACGATCGCCATGACCATCGCCATGGTGGTGCGCTACCGGCGCGGCGCGCAGGGACAGTTGGCGGACCTGCGCCGAGACTATCTGCGGTATCTCGCGCAGACCCGGCGGTCCACGGTGGAGACCGCCCGCGCGCAGCGGGACGCCCAGTACTTCCTGCATCCCGCGCCGGAACAGCTCTGGGCGCTGGTCGCCGAGGGCAGCCGGGTGTGGGAACGCCGCTCGGGCGACGGTGACTTCGGACAGGTGCGGATCGGGCTCGGGCCGCAGCCGCTGTCCACCGCGCTGATCGCGCCGGAGGAGGGCGCGACGGACGGCCTGGAGCCGCTGACGCAGAGCGCGCTGCACCGGTTCGTCGCCGCGCACAGCACCCTCGACGCGCTGCCGATGGCGGTGTCGCTGCGCGCCTTCTACCACGTGACGGTCAGCGGGGACGCGCAGACGGCGCGCGGTACGGCGCGCGCGCTGGTCGCGTCGCTGGCGTCGCTGCACTCCCCCGACGATCTGCTGCTGGCGTTCGGCGTCGGGCAGCAGGACGCGGCGCACTGGGAGTGGACGAAGTGGCTGCCGCACAGCCAGGCGTCCGGGCTGGTCGACGGGGCGGGCACCCGGCGGATGATCGTGAGCGACGCGGCGGAGCTGGAGTCGATGCTGTCGGCGCGGCTCACCGGGCGTCCCCGGTTCCATCCGAACGGGGCGCCGGTGCCCGAGGAGCCCCATGTGGTCGTCGTCCTGGACGGGCTGTCGCTGTCGCCGGACTCGCTGCTCGCCGGCGCCGAGGGCCTTCAGGGCGTGACGGTCGTCGAGGTGGTGCCGGGTGATCCGGCCGGCGGCCGGGGCGATCTGTCGGTGGTCGTCCAGCCGCGGTCGCTGCGGCTGGAGGCGGCGGGCGGGCAGGTGTACGAAGGGGTGCCGGACGTCCTCGCGTACGAGGCGGCGGACGCGCTGGCGCGCCAGCTCGCGCCGCTGCGGATGGCGTCCGGCGGGGACGACGACGAGCCGCTGCTCGCTAACCTGGACTTCACCGAACTCCTCGGCCTCGGTGACGCCGCGTCGGTGGACACCCGGCGGACCTGGCGGCCCCGCTCGCTCGCGGAGCGGCTGCGGGTACCGATCGGGGTCGGTGAGGACGGCCGTCCCGTGATGCTGGATCTGAAGGAGGCCGCGCAGGAGGGGATGGGGCCGCACGGACTGTGCGTCGGGGCGACGGGTTCCGGCAAGTCGGAGCTGCTGCGGACACTGGTCCTCGGGCTCGCGGTCACGCACTCGTCGCAGACGCTGAACTTCGTGCTCGCCGACTTCAAGGGCGGCGCGACCTTCGCGGGGATGGCGCAGATGCCGCACGTCGCGGCGGTGATCACCAACCTCGCGGACGATCTGACGCTGGTCGACCGGATGGGCGACTCGATCCGCGGTGAGCTGAACCGCCGTCAGGAGATGCTGCGGGACGCGGGCAACTACGCCAACATCCACGACTACGAGAAGGCGCGGGCCGCGGGCGCCCCGCTCCAGCCGATCCCGTCGCTCGTCCTGGTGATCGACGAGTTCAGCGAGCTGCTGTCCGCGAAGCCCGACTTCATCGAGATGTTCGTCCAGATCGGCCGGATCGGCCGGTCCCTCGGGGTGCATCTGCTGCTCGCGTCGCAGCGGCTGGAGGAAGGGCGGCTGCGGGGGCTGGAGACCTATCTGTCGTACCGGGTCGGGCTGCGGACGTTCTCCGCGGCGGAGTCCCGGGCCGCGCTCGGGGTGCCCGACGCCTATGAACTGCCGAACGTGCCCGGTTCCGGGTTCCTCAAGTTCGGTACCGACGAGATGGTCCGCTTCAAGGCGGCGTACGTCTCCGGCGCCTACCGGTCCGCCGCCTCGCGGGACATCACCGCCGGCGGGCCGCTGCCGGTGGACCGGCGGCCGGCGCTGTTCACCGCGGCGCCCGTACCGCTGCACTACGTCAGCGTGCCCGCGCAGCGCACGGCCGGCCGCGGCGGCGAGGGCCAGGACGACGCGCTCGCGGACACCGTCCTCGATGTGATCGTGGGACGGCTGGAGGCCCAGGGCCCGGCGGCCCACCAGGTGTGGCTGCCGCCGCTGGACAGCCCGCCGTCGCTGGACTCGCTGCTGCCGGGTCTCACCCCGGTACGGGGCCGGGGGCTGACCCAGCCCGGCTACGAGGGCGCCGGCCGGCTGGTCGTCCCGCTCGGCCTGGTCGACAAGCCGTACGAGCAGCGGCGCGACCCGCTGTGGTGCGACTTCTCCGGCGCGGCCGGGCACCTTCAGCTGCTCGGCGGCCCGCAGTCCGGCAAGTCGACGCTGCTGCGCGCTCTGATCGCGTCCTTCGCGCTCACCCACACCCCGTACGAGGTGCAGTTCTACGGTCTCGACTTCGGTGGCGGCGGTCTCGCCGCGCTGTCCGGGCTGCCGCATGTCGGCGGCGTCGCGTCCCGCCTCGACCCGGAACGGGTACGGCGTACGGTCGCCGAGGTGTACGGGGTGCTGACCCGGCGTGAGGAGTACTTCCGGTCGGCGGGCATCGCGTCGATCGCGGACTTCCGGACCCGCCGGGCGCGCGGCGACATCTCGGTCACGGACCAGCCATGGGGCGATGTGTTCCTCGTCATCGACGGCTGGGGCACGTTCCGCGCGGAGTACGAGGGGCTGGAGCAGGCCGTCCTGGACATCGCGTCACGGGGGCTGGGCTACGGGGTGCACCTCGTGCTGTCGGCGTCCCGTTCCATGGAGGTCCGGTCGAACCTCAAGGACCATCTGATGAACCGGCTGGAGCTGCGGCTCGGTGACACCATGGACTCCGAGATCGACCGCAAGGTGGCCGTGAACGTGCCGACGGGAGTGCCGGGCCGGGGTATCTCACCGCAGCGGCTGCACTTCATGGCGGCGGTCCCCCGTATCGACGGGCTGTCGTCGGACACCGACCTCGCGGACGCCACGGAGGCGCTGACCGCCGAGGTCGCCCGGCACTGGGCGGCGCCCGGCGCGCCGGAGGTACGGCTGCTGCCCCGGGCGCTGCCCGCGGCCCAGCTCCCGCCGGGGCACATGTTCCCGGAGCGGGGTATCGCCTGGGCGCTGGACGAGGACAATCTGGAGCCGGTGTTCCTCGACTTCGAGCAGGACCCGTTCTTCCTGGTGTTCGGGGAGAGCGAGTCGGGCAAGACGAACCTGCTGCGGCTGCTCATCACCCGGCTGAGCGAACGGTACTCGGGCGACGCCTGCAAGATGTTCGTGATCGACAACCGGCGGGGACTGCTGGACGCGGCTCCCGCGTCGCACCTCGCCGAGTACGTGCCGATGTCCAACTCCATGGACCACCATGTCGAGGCGCTCGCCGATCTCATCCGGCGCCGCACCCCGACCGCCGAGGTCACGGCCCGGCAGCTGCGGGAACGCAGCTGGTGGCAGGGCCCGACGGTGTACGTGATCGTCGACGACTACGACCTCGTCTCCACGTCCAGCGGCAACCCGCTCGCCGCGCTCACCGAGCTGCTCCCCTTCGCCCGGGACGTGGGCGTCCGCTTCATCGTCGCCCGCTCGACGGCGGGCGCGGGCCGTGCCTCGTACGAGCCGTTCGTCCAGCGGATGAAGGAGCTGGGCGCGCAGGGTGTCGTCCTCGCGGGTGACCCCGGCGAGGGGGATCTGCTGGGCAACGTCCGCGCCCGTCCGATGCCGCCGGGCCGCGGCACGTTCGTCTCCCGCAAGCGCGGCAAGCCGCTCGTCCAGACGGGGGTGATGGAGCCGGAGCCGGAGCCGGAGGGCCGGGGGTAGCGGTTGGGGGGTGGGCGGCTGCCCCGAGAGGTGGGCGGCCGTCGGAGGGGTGGGCGGCTGCTCCGAGATGTGGGCGGCCGTCGGGTTCGGCGCCCCCGCCCCGTCCCGCTGTACGGGGGGCTGCCCGTCCGCCGGATCGCTGGGACACCGCTACCCTCGGACCGTCACTTTCAGTGATTGGGTGTCACGTTCGAGTGCGGGCGTCGTCCGGGTGGCTGTCGCGAGGGGTCGCCGTGGACGGTTGACGCGGGTGATTGACCGGTGGTTGACCGGGTGGCCGACGCGGGTGATCGAGGCAGGTGGTTGACCGGGTGGCCGACGCGGGTGATTCGACGCAGGTGGTTGACCGAGTGGCTGACGTGGGTGATTCGACGCGGGTGGTCCGCGTGAGGCGTGGCGTATCGAGTCGGACCTGGTCGGCCCGTCGGGGCCGGCCCTGGGGGAAGGAGCCAGTCCATGGGCTGGGACGAGTGGGAAGAGTTGAAGGCGCGGGCCGCCGAACGGCAGTCGACGTCGATGCAGGTGAACCATGTGCCGGGTGATCCGGGGGGTACCGAGGCGAGCCTGGAGGTCCGTCAGAGCGATCTGGCGAAGATCGGCGACCACGCCTTCAAGCTGCATATGCGGCTGTGGGACGAGGCGCGGGTCCAGGTGGCCAGCACGGAGACGGCGGGCGCGGGCCTCAAGGGAGAGGGGTTCGCGCTGGGTGGCGCGCTGGAGCATGTGTCCACCCGGTGGGAGGAACAGGTGAGATCCCTGCGGGACGCCTGCGGCCATATCTCGAACCATCTGGAGTTCACCAAGAAGACCCACCGCGGCGACGACCACCACATCGGCAGCGCGCTGAACACCATCGAGACCCTGACCCAGGGCTTCGACGACCGGGTCGGCGGGCCGGGGGCGAGGAATCCGGTGTACGGCACCGAGAAGGAGAAGAAGGACAGCTGATGGATTTCGCAGCCTTACAGCACGCGGATCTCGGACCACTCGGCACCGCGGTCTCCGACTGGTCCACCCTGATAGGAAATCTGGAGACCCTGGCGAAGGCCGCGCGGGACGGACTCAAGGGGCAGGCGGACAAAGCGGTCTGGGCCGGTGTGAACGCCGCCGTGTCGAAGACCTTCATCGCGAAGACCGCCGGCGAGTTCGACGACGCCCGCACCCAGGCCACCTCGATCCGCAACATCCTCCGTGACACCCGCGCGGATCTCCTGCTCCAGCGGCGCAACCTGGAGGAGGCCATCGGGCGGGGTGCGGCGAAGAATCTCACGGTCACCGCGACGGGCGACGGCGGATTCACCGTCACCATGCGCGTCCACCCCGACCGGGCGGGGAAGGGCGGCTCGGTGCCGGACCACGACGAGGCGGATCTCGTCGCGCTGCGCGACGAGGTGCAGAAGATCCTCGTGGCGGCCACGGAGATCGACGCCGGCGCGAGCAAGGTGCTGCGTGCGCTGGTCGACCAGAGCGAACTCGGTTTCTCGGAGGGCGCCTACAACGACCGCGACGCCGCGGTGAAGGCGGTACGGGAAGCCGAGGCACTGGCCGGGCTGGCCCGGCAGAAGCCGCAGGACCTGAGCGTCGCGGAGTTCGACCGGCTCGTCGCGGGACTGAAGCGGTACGCGGACGACCCGCTGTTCTCCGCGCGGTTCGCGGGTGAACTGGGTGCCAAGGGCACCCTGGAGTTCTGGTCCGGCATCAATGACCCCGGGCTGGCGGGTTACCAGCTGACCCAGGAACGCCGCGATCGTTTCGACGACCTTCAGAAGCACCTGGGTCTGACCCTGGCGCACGCGACACAGAGCGATTCGCAGGCGATGAACGACTGGAAGCGCGAGATGACCGCGCTGGGCGGGAAATCGGTCGGCCCGCACGGCAGCCATCTCGGATTCCAGGTCATGAGCAGCCTGATGCGCTGGGGCGACTACAACGACCGGTTCCTGACGCGATACGGCCGCGCACTGGTCAAGGCGGAGAAGGAGTACAGCGAGAACGGCACCCGGAGCCCGATCGCCTGGCACCGCTCGGCCGCGGACCCGCAGCTCAACCACACCGGTACGGACACGGGCGCCGATCCCTTCACCGGCTTCCTCAAGGCACTCGCGAACAGCCCCGACGCGTCGACCACGTTCTTCGGGGACCCCTTCCTGGCGAGGGACGAGTCGGACCACGCCAAGGGCGGCATGACGAACTTCGAGTACCTCTTCGAAGAACGCGACTGGCCGCCGGACACCGACAGCAAGGGCGAGAGCAGCATCGCGGGCCGCAACATCCTGGCCCAGGCCCTGGAGTCCGCGGTGACGGGCCACCCGGCGGGCGAGATGCCCACGGCGGACACCCCGGCGCACAGCTACGAACAGGCCACGCTCATGGAACAGATCGTCCACTCGGTCTCGGAGAAGCCTGAGCGCTTGCTGGACCACAAGTACATGGCGGACAGCCTGGGGCAGATCTCGGCGGAGTACATGCCGGACATCAGCCGGGGCCTGAATCCACAAGCGGACGGCGAGGCCCGTCTCATGCCTGTCGCGGGGTCCATGGCCGAGCCCGGGGCGCAGGACCTCACACGGTTCCTCTACACCCTGGGCCGAACCCCTGACGGATATGCCGCGGTCACTGTTGGCCAGCACAGCTATACGACGTCCCTGATGGAGTACCACTTCAGGAATCCCGACGCGTACATCTCCGACCCCCAGTTCAAGGAAGTGGAGAACCTGAAGGAGGGAGTCGGAAGTATCGCTCAGGTCGCCGGAGAGATCCAGGGCACGATCAGTGCGGGTCGCGCATACGAAGGGGAAGCCGAAGGGGGATCCAAGGACCGCGAGTACAACAATGCGCTGAATCAGGGCAAGGTCTGGGTCGGAAGCGCGGTCGGCATCGGGATCGGGCTGGGGACCGCAGCGTTCATCGGACCCGGGGGAATCGTCGCTGGCGGATTCGCCGGAACCACTGCGAACGAGATCCTCGGGTCCTTGACCGAAGGGTCCATGAAAGACAGTGCGAACGAGGTGATCTACCGCAATGGTGAACAGCTCAGCGGCACCCAGGAGTCCACGTACAGACTCTTGGAGCAGGCAGTGGTGAAGGCCGGAGAACAATCCGGAAATCCGTCTCAGCACATCGAGTCAATCGTCGCAAGAAGTGCGCAGAACGGATTCACCGCTGCTCACTCCAACGTGGGGCTCTACGTGAACGGCCAAGGCGTACCGAAGGCTCTCGAAAAGGACTGATGCATCATGCCCGCAAAGCGAAAGAGATTACGCACCTATGTGGCCATCACCAGCAGCATGGTCATCGCCGGGGCCACGGCATACTTCTTCGACATTCCCCCATTCTCATCCCGAGCGGAAATCCACGCAGCCGACGTGTGTGCCGTCCTTGGTGAATCAGAGAACCTTGTTCCAGCCCTAAGAACTGCGCTCCCGGAATCATCGGAGTACTCGTTCAAAAATCGGGAGATACTGCTGGGCGAAATGTCCGATCGTCGATCCCAGAGATTCATTTGCCGCGTCGACGGGGAAGATGGAAACTTTTCTCGCCTGTTCACGTCAGACACTCGGATAGCTCTCGCGGAAAGCTCGCAGCTGTGGATCGACAACTACGTGGATCCGTTCCGTCCGGAAGATTATCCCCTTAGGGAATTCAAGGCCGGAGACAAAGGCGTTGCCTCTATTCGGACCGCAGGGATCTTTGCCCCGTGCATACCTGATGGAAAGGTCATCGGGGGGCAGTACAACCTCAGCACCGTCGTTACCTTGAAGCAGGACAACGACTCCGACGACGGCGACACCAGGCAGGCATTGATCGATATTGCCCGAAGCGCGGCCGAGTACGCCCACAAGAAGGCAAAATGTGAACTCCCGTCGAAGCTTTAGAGCGCTTCGGTCGGGCATGCGAAGTAAAGTAGGCCACGGCTTGTTGGCGAGCCGTCAGAGAAAATGCGGGAAGGGGTCGGGAGATGACCGAGGTTCAGGGTTCCGGGGGTGTGGAGTCCGCGGAGGATGTCCAGGCCCGTAAGGAGCGGGAGAAGGACGAGCTGTACGGGCTCGACATCTCCGGGGTCGAGTGGGTGAGCGCTCCGGGCACCGAGGAGCACGAGGAGCGCGTGGAGATCGCGTATCTCCCGGGCGGAGCCGTGGCGATGCGTTCCTCGCTCGACACGGAGACCGTGCTGCGGTACACGGAGGGCGAATGGCGGGCGTTCGTCCTCGGCGCCAGGGACGGCGAGTTCGACCTCACGCCCACCGCCCGCAACGGCGGACTGGCCGCCGAGGCCGGGGCGAGCCCGGCCCAGTAACGCGAGAGCGCCGGGGTGGGCACCTCCCGTGCGTGCCCACCCCGGCGCGTTCTCCCCTGGCGCCGCCGTCCTACAGGAAGTAGCTGGCGGCCTTCTTGTCGCCACCCATGTAGTCACCACCGGCCCGGCCGACGACCTGGCCGATGCCGACCAGGGCCTGGTGGATGTCCTGGGCTTCCTTGTCCCACTTCGCCTGTTCCTGGGTGTACATCGTGTGGGCCTCGCCCTCCCAGCCCGCGGCGACGGTCGCCACCGCGCGCTTGATGCTGGCCAGGTCCTCCTCCAGCTTCTTGGCCTGGTTCGCCAGCTCGGTGGCGGTCGCGTCGAGGCCGCCGTACCTGACGACGAGTTCGTCGTAGTTACCCGTGGACATCGGTATGTCTTCCTCTCGGAGAATGCTCGGATCGGTACACGCTGTGCCGTCGGCCGTACGGAATCGCCCTTACGGCTGCGGCGGGGCCCGCTAGTAGCCGTTGAAGCTCGACTGGGGCCCGCCGGTCCCCTGGTTGACGTTGATGCTCTGCACCGCCGCGCGGACCTCGTCCTCGCTGCCGTCCTTGATCTTGCGGCTCGCGCTCATCGCTTCGAGGAACTTCACAAGGATGTTGCCGATGCGCACCATCGAGGTGTTGATCTCGTGCTGCTTGCTGTTGAAGGCACCGGCGCCGATGCCCTTCCACTGGCCTTCGAGGCTGTCGATCGTGCCCTGAAGGCGATGCAGCTGGCCCTTGATGTTCTCGAACCGGGTGGCGATGTCCTGTTCGAGCTTGATCAGTTCTGAATCTGACAGCCGCTGGCCCTGAGACATGGCTGCGGTTCCCTTCTGTGATGGGGTTGGGGACGGGGTCGGCGGATCCGCACCGCTAGGGGCGGCTCCGCCGTGGGTGGATCAGGCGTTGCGCCGCTTGCGCACGAGGACGAACGCGCCTGCGCCGACGACCGCTACGGCGACGGCCGAGCCGAGGATCAGACCGAGGTTGCCGCTGTCGCCGGAGGAACCGTCCGCGCTTGCCCCGGTCGCGGTCGCTCCGTCGTCCTTGGAGCCCTCGGAGCCCTTGGCCGGCTGTTCCGTCGAACCGCCGTTGTCGGCGGACGGCTTGTCGCCGGGGGCCGACGGCTTGCCTTCGGGCGCCGACGAAGTGCCCTCCGAGGGCTCCTTCGTTCCGGCGACGGGAGTCTTCTCGTTGGTGAGCGGGTTGACGTCGGCGGGGCCCGGGTCGATGTTCTTGTCCTCAAGGACCAGCCGGGGCCGGATCAAGCCGTAGCCGAGGTAGTCGCTCGGAGCGTCCTTCGGCCACTGACGTCCAGCCGTGTCGATCAGCGTCCGCAACACCTGGTTGGCGCTCCAGTCGGGATGCGCCGACCAGATGAGAGCGGCCGAGGCGGAGGCGATGGCGGTGGCCTGACTGGTGCCTTCGGAGGGGCAGTAGCGGGTGAAGGTCTCGTCGCACCAGACTGGGACATTGACTCCTGGGGAGGCGAGATCGACATAGTCCCCCTTCTGGGAGAACTTGCCGACGGTACCGGTCTTGTCGGCGGCACCGACCCCGATCGCTTCGAGATAGGCCGCCGGGTATCCCTTGAACTCTGTCTTGGGCCCGTCGTTCCCTGCGGCAGCGAAGACCAGTTTGCCCTTGCTGTACGCGTACTGAATCGCGCTCTCCAGAGAGGGGTAATGGAACTCCACACCGAGAGACAAGCTGATGATCCGCGCCTCTGAGTCCGCAGCAGCGCGAATCCCTTGCGTCACCGAGGCAGTCTTCTTCAGTTCGGCCTTGCCCTTGAGATCGTCATCCAGCGCCACTCTTACGGGAATGATCCGAGCATCCGGAGCAAGTCCACGGAGACCGCCACCGGTGCCGCTGCCGGCGATGAGCTCCGCCATGGTGGTGCCGTGGCCGTCGTAGTCCTTGACGGCCCCGTATGAGGCTGCGCGCGGAACTTCTCCGGTGAGCACCTTGCCTCTGAGTGACGGGGTATTGGGATTCACCCCCGTGTCGACCACAGCGACCTTGATGCCCTTGCCCGTGCTGGACTGCCACATCTTTTCGGCCTGCATGGCGTTCATGTACCACTGCTGGCTCTGTACATCGTTGGCGACCGCGGCAGGGGCCAGCGCCACACTGGTCGCACTCGCTGCCGCGCACAGCACAGCCACCGAGGCGAGTGCTCTCCGGGAGCGGCGCGAGAGAGACGCACCTGTCCTGCCGCGCCGCCTGATCCCTGGCCTCATGCTCGTCTCAGTCCTTGCCTGGCTCGGTCGATCGCTGCTATCGGGTGCTGGCGGTGCTGCTGGAGGGCTCGTCGGGGTCAGCGCCGACGTGTTCGGCCGAATCATCCCGTTCCTCCTGGGCCGACTGGTCCGGCAGTCCCCGCCGACCGCCGGCTCGTCGGACCAGCCCGGTGCCACCCGTGGTGAATCCCCGGCCACCACTTGTTCGAGTGGAGCGCGTCGGGGTACCACCGACCACTCCGCCGGAGCCCTGCGCTGCGGGTCGGCTCGGCTGACGGCCACGGCCGTCCTGGTTGGTCACACCGATCACCCCGCTGCGGGCAGGGCCGTTCCCGCGCCCGGCTGTGGCCCTCGGCTGTGATGCCGACGCCGGGCCGGCCCCTCCGACGACGTTCCGCGATGCGCCAGAACCCGCGGGGGTGGGCGTAGAGGTCATCGGCCGGCCACCGACGATGCCGCTGTTACCGGCCGGAGGCATCGGCCCGCCACCGGTACGCGGCATTGCCTGACCGCCGCGGGGCGAGCCCCCTGAGATGGCACGGCCGACCGGCGCCTGGCCCGAGGCCGTCCCTCCAGGCACGCCTTGCCTTGTCGCACCCTGACCCGAGGCCGTCCCCCCAGGCATGCCCTGCCTTGACGCACCCTGACCTGTCAGAGGGGCCCGGCCTGAGGCGCTTGCAGGCACCCGGCCACTCGACTCGGTTCCGCCGGCGCGGGCTTGGCCCGGTCGAGACGTCGCCTGCGCCTGGCCGAGAGACCTGGCGGTGCCAGCGCCTGCCGATCGCGGGATGGCCACCACCACAGGCGGACCCCCGACGGCCGGAGGCAACGGCGGCGTACCAGCGACCGGTGCGGGTCCGCTTGGCGGAGCTCCGACCACCGGCGTCGGAGGCGCAGAAGCGGGAACCGTTCCGACACTCGCGATCTCGGTGCCCACAGTCGGCGCCTCGAACTCCGGCACCGTGCGGCCCGGCTGCACGACAGGGGTGGTTGTACCGTCCAGACCCACACCGGGGCCAGTCACCTCAGCTGCTCGGCTGCTGCCACCCTCCGCGTATGCCTGTGTGCCGATTTGCGAAGTCTGGGCGACAGATTCGCCGCCCAGGGCCGAGGGAGAGCCGGTCGTGCCCTCAGGAACGTGTCGTTCCTTGCCGCCTTGAGGCTGCGGCACCCCCACCGCCGGCATAGGCGCGAACGTGGGGCCCTCCTGGGTGGACAGGACCTGTTCCGAGACCGCGTAGAAGGACGCCAACCGGTTCATCTGGTTGATCGCCTCCTGGCGGTGCTTCTCCGCCTTGAGTGCGGCCGTGTAGTCCTCGTTGTCGCTGTTCCGCTTGTCCGGGGGGAAGTCCTCGGCCGCCTTGGGGTCGGCTCGGGCGTCGCGGGGCGGCATGGAGCTGCGGACGGACGCGAGGCCCGTGCCCGCCGCCGTGATCTGGGTACCGGCCACGTCCGCGAAGTCGGACAGTTGCAGGGCGTCGGATACCAGGGCCTGGCCCCAGCGCCGGAACGCCTCGCCCGCCTCGCCCTCCCAGTCGGGCTGCCCGATATGGCCCTTGAGCGCCTCGGCCGCCTTCTTGATGGCGTCGCGGGCGTTCCACAGGGCGTTGCCCGCCTCTTCGAGTTCGGCCGGGTTCGTGTTCTGGACCAGGTCGATCATGTCGTTGAGGCGGTGGGACTCGAAGCTGGTGCGGCCGGGGCTGATGCTCGGCGCGTTGAAGAAGAAGGTGTTCTCCAGCAGATCGGAGACCTTGACCACCATGTCGGTGGCGCCGACCTGCTGGGCCACCCGTTCGAGGTCCGCCGTGTCCGGTGTGCTCTGGTTGTCGTCCGTCATGCCTACCACCCCGTCTCGGACTGCCTGTCGTCGGTGCGCTTGCGGCCGGGCGCGGCCAGCGACTCACGGAGAGTCGTCTGGATCGCCCAGAACTGCCGGCGGGTGTCCTCGTCGAGGTTGTCGAAGCCGACGTCCGCTCCGTGGACGGCGATGCCCATCGACTCGATCTGCTGGCCCAGTGCCCTGGAAAGGGTCGTCAGGCGCTGGTGGACGCGGTTGTACTGGCCGAACAGGCCGTCCGCCTCGGCGAAGCAGCTGTTCGCGCTGGAGAGGGACGCCCGGGAGACCTGCTGGGAGCCGACCTTGCCGGAACTGCCCGGTGATTCCTCGAACTCGGACAGCACCGTGTCGATGCTCTTCTTGAAGGTCTTGAGCGCCGCGACCCCTCGGCGCAGATCCGCGCCGCTCATGTAAGAGGCGCCGCCCACACTGTCCGGAAGCCCCACTTCGTCCTCCCCCGTATCCCCGTGGCCTCGCCCGGTCGCACGTCCGAACGAGTGTGCGCGGGTGTGGCCCGCGCCCCGTCACTGTAGTCACCAAGCGCTACCAAGCCAACCGAGCTTTGTGAAGCCTGAGTTGTATAGCTGGGCGTTTGCCCGGTTTGCACCGCGTTGTTTGCCGTGTCCCTCGTGACGGAGTCGTGAGGAGCTTACGGAGAGCTTGTCGCGGGGCGCATGAGTACGGGTACTCAATCGATCATCGGGTGTCCCGGCCGGCCGACGCGGCCCGTCGGCGGCCCGCGTCGCGCCAGGCGACCGCGACACCCGCGAGGGCGGTGGCGAGGACGGCGGCGGCGACCGTGACGTAGGTGGCGAGGCGGGCGTTGCGTTCGGACGCCGACTCGCCGAGGTCGACCTCGGGGGCGGTGGGCGCCTTCGCGCGGGTGACGCCCTCGGCGGCGGCCGGGGTCTCGACGGGGGTGTCGTCCTCGGTGAGGGCACGTACGGGGTCGACGACGCCCCAGCCGACCAGGCGGTCGTGTCCGGCGACGGAGCGTTCCGCGGTCTGCTGGATCTGGGCCACGATCTGACGGGCGGTCCAGTCGGGGTGCTTGGCCTTGACGAGGGCGGCGACCCCGGCGACGTACGGGGCGGCGAAGCTGGTGCCGTTGTCGGAGCAGTGGCCGCCGCCGGGGACGGTGGAGACCATGTCGACGCCGGGTGCGGCGACCCCGACGAACTCGCCGGACTGGGAGAACGGGGCGCGTTCGTTGTTGCGGTCGGACGCGGCGACGGCGAGGACTCCCGGGTAGGAGGCGGGGTACGTCTCCTTGACGTTGCCGCCGAGGCCGTCGTTGCCCGCGGACGCGACGACGACCACGTCCTTGTCGAGCGCGGCCTCGACCTCCCGGCGCAGGGCGTCGGTGGGTTTGACGGCGTTCGCGGTGTCCTGGGAGATGTTGATGACGTCGGCGCCCTCGTCGACGGCGTGCCGGATCGCGCGGGCGAGGGTCGCGGCGGTGCCGTTGCCGTAGGCGTCGTTCTGGTGGACGGGGATGATCCGCGCGGCGGGCGCCAGTCCGACGAAGCCGGTGCCCTTGGCCGGGCGGGCCGCGATGATGCCCGCGACCCGGGTGCCGTGGCCGACGGTGTCGCTGGTGCCGTCGGCCTTGCCGCGCGGGACGGGCTCGCCGTCGTCGTCCTTGGGCTTGGGCGGGAGCGAGTTGAGGCCCTTGGAGGTGTCCACCGCGCGGGTGAGCTGTGGGTTCTTGATGTCGACGCCGGTGTCGATGACGGCGACCTGGACGCCCTTGCCGGTGGACTGGGCCCACAGTTCGTCGAGCAGGACGCGTTGCAGTGCCCAGGGGCGTCCGGGGTACGCCTTCGAGGGGAAGGTGCACTGTCCGGTGTCGGCGAGCGCGGGGGGCGCGGCGGGCAGGACGGTCACCGTGGCGGTGGTGGCGGTGGCCGCGGTGAGGGCCGCCCAGCGGCGCAGGGTCCGGCGCCGGGCGGCGGGAGCGGGTGAGCGGGTCATGGCGGCGGCTCCCGTCACGCGCCCTGCGGCTGGCGGGCCGCGGCGGTCGACAGTCGGGGTCCGGTGGGCAGCAGGGCGGACCAGGCGGCCGGTACGGGGGTGGGCACGGCCCGCTCGTAGCCGAGACATGCCTGGGCGCGCTGGGCTTCCTGGAGCTGTTCCTTGCGCTGGGCGGCGGACATGCCGATGCCCGCGTCGTCGGAGGCGCTGTCGCTGTTGGACTGGAGGGCGTAGCGCAGCCCGGTGTCGGTGACGAGGAAGACGCCGCCGGTCTTGGTCTGGGCGCCCTTGACCTGGCGGAACAGCTGGCCGGAGCCCGGGGTGACGTAGGCGCTGGAGGAGCCGGTGGGCAGCGGGGCGGGGAAGCCGGTGCCGGCCCAGGTGCTCAGGGTGGTGGTGCCGTTGTCGCGGTCGACGGCGCGCAGGACGTTGCAGACGGTGTCGCGGCCGCCCGCGGCGATGTCGTTGACGGTGCGGGGTTCGGCGGTGGGCCAGTCGCGGTCGCCCGCGAACTCCCGGGTGGCGGGGGTGAAGGAGGCGGGTCCCACCTCGCGGGCCTTGCCGGCCTGGCCGAGGGGGTCGAGCTGGCGGCTGCTGAGCAGCAGCCGGGCGGTGAAGTCGGAGACGGGGGCGATCTCGTCGGGCAGCACGACGTAGTAGCGGGTGCGGTCGCCGTCGGGGGCCCGGAGGATCGTGCCGACCTTCTTCGTGTCCGTGTCGAGCGTGCCGGGCACGTCGGCGGTCGCGCCGATGGTGCCGTCGACGTCGGGGAAGTCGACGGGGTCCCCGGTGCGCAGTGTGGCGAGCCATTGGCGGGAGACGCGCTGGGGGGCGCGGTCGGAGCGGACGAGGGTGCGCAGCAGGAGTTCGTCGTCCGCGGGGACGCGGTAGGCGGTGCCCTGGGCGTCGACGACGTAGCGGGTGCGGTCGGGGCCGGTGACGTACAGGAGTTCGCCGCCGCGCAGCCGGGAGGGGCCGTCGGTGAGCTTCTTCTCGCGGTCGGCGAGGACGAAGGTGGCCTTCTGGATGGCGCGTCCGCCCTGGCCGGGCTGTTCGCAGACGGCCCAGCGCTTGGCGGTGTCGGCCTCCTTGGCGGGCGGCAGCCGGTCGGGGGCGTAGGGGATGCCGAGGGTGGCTCCGTGCGGGATGCGGCCCTTGTCGATGACGGACTCGTCGACGCTGATGACCTTGCCCTGGTCGGGTTCGAGGAGGAGCTTGGCGGACGCCATGTTGAGGACGGGGTGCAGCTGGCGTTTCCCGTCGGTCTTGAGGACGACGTACCGGGTGGTGGAGTCGCTGGCGATGATGACGTTCTGGTACGGCTTGGACCAGCCGGGCGGGGCGGAGGGTTTGAACATGCCCCAGGCGCCGAAGACGGCGAGGACGATCACCCCGACGATCAGGCCGGGCACGATGCCGCGCAGCGGTCGCGGGGCGTCCTCCTCGGAGCCTCCCGGGGAGGGCTGGAGGTAGGCCGCGAGCATGCGGCGCTTCGCGAAGGTGTAGGCGTTGAGCTCGTCGCGCCGTGATGCCATCGGTGTGTGTTTCTCCCCGTGTCCCCGAGTGCCCCGAAGCGGGTGTGACGTGCCGGGCGATCGCCCGTGCGTCGTCGGCTTCGTGGTGCGTCCCCTGGTGCGCCACCGGTGCGGACGGCCGGGGACCGCGTTGTCAGACCGGGCACCTACTATGCCTGGTACGTGGTCGTGCGCGCGGGCCGGGTAGGGTGAGCGGCCCTTCAACCGCCTTGCCGATCAGCGGTTTTCGGGAGACTTCGGGGAAGTTCAGGGAATTCGGGGGATATGGAGTGATGGTTTCCGCCACGCGGTCGCGTTCGCGGTCCCGTTCGGGCCCCGCTGCCGGGCGTGGTCAGGGCCGGTCCCGGGGCCGTTCGGCGCGGGGGCCGGTGGGCCCGTCCGCCGGGGGCCCGTCGGTGTCGCCCCGCGCGGGGGCGCGTTCGGGGGGCGCGGGGGCGTCCCGTCTGCAACAGCTCGCGATGGTGGAGGTGGCCGTCGCGCTGGCGGTCGCGGCGTGGGTCGTCGATCCGGTGGCGCTGGCGGTGGTCGCCCCGGTGGCGCTGGCGCTGGTGCTGCTCGCGGTGGTGCGCCGTCGTGGGCGTTCGCTGCCGGAGTGGCTGAGGACGCTGGTGGCGTTCCGCGCGCGGGTGCGGCGTGCCAGGTCGGCGCCCGTGCCGGACCCGGGGACGGACCCGGCGCTCGCGCCCCTGGTGGAGTGCGATCCGGCGTTGCGGACCTATCGTCACACCCCCGGTGACAGCCGGGACCGGCGGCCGATCGGTCTGATCGGGGACGGCGCGTTCCTGACGGCGGTGCTCCAGGTGGAGTCGGACGCGACGGCGCTGCGCGCGGAGCGGGACCGGCGTCCGCTGCCGCTGTCGCTGGTGCGGGACGCGCTGGAGGTGGACGGCATCCGGCTGGAGTCGGCGCAGGTCGTGGTGCACACCCAGCCCGCGCCCGCGCTGGGGCTGCCGCAGGACTCGATAGCGGTCACCAACTACACGCGGCTGGGCGCGGGGGCGGGTGTCCCCGCGGTGCGGATCACCTGGGTGGCGCTGAAGCTGGACCCGGAGCGGTGTCCGGAGGCGGTCGCCGCGCGCGGTGGCGGGCTGACGGGGGCGCAGAAGTGCGTGGCCCGGGTGGCGCAGCATCTGTCGAGCAGGCTGACGGGTGCCGGGTTCCGGGTCACGGTCCTGACGGACGAGGAGCTGACGGCCGCGGTGGCGACCTCCGCGGGCGCCAATCCGATGGTCACCGTGCAGGCGGCCACCTCGGGGCGGCGGCAGCGGCGTACGGAGGAGTCCAGCCGGGACTGGCGCTGCGACAACCGCCGTCACACCACGTACTGGGTGCGGCGCTGGCCGCAGCTGGGTGGTGCGGGGGCGTCGCTGGCGCAGCTCGTGGCGTTGCTGACGGCGGTGCCCGCGCTGGCCACCACGTTCAGTCTGACGCTGAGCGGCGCGGGTCGGGAGGTCGGGGTGCGGGGTCATCTGCGGATCACGGGGCGCAGCGAGACCGAGTTGACGGCGGCGCGGCGTGCGCTGGAGCAGGCGGCGCGGGAGGCCAGGGTCGGACTGTCCCGGCTGGACCGTGAGCAGCTCCCGGCCGCGTTGGCCACCTTGCCGTTGGGGGGAGCCCGCTGATGGCTTTCGCTTCCACACAGTCCGCCGGTGGGTCCGGCGGAGGGCCGTTCCCGGGGGCGTTCACGGGCGCGGGTTCCGCCGGTACGGGTTCCACTGGTCCAGGCTTCGCCGGTACGGGGCAGGGCCCGGGGCCGGGGTACGGGGCGCCCGGCGGGCAGCCGGGCGGTTATGCCGGGGGCGGTCCGTCCGGGACGGGTGGTCCGGTGGCCGGTGCGGGTGAGGCGCCGGGTGCGTCCCCGGGCGGTCTGCGGGCCCGGGTGCGGGCCGGGTTCGGGCTGATCGGGCCCCGGCATCCGCGCCAGACGCTGCCCGTGGAGCAGTTCGACTCGCTCACGCTGCCCCTCGGGGACGACGGTGTGGTGATCGGTGTCGACGCCGAGGACCGGCCCGCGGTGCTGGGGGTGAACCGCCCCACCCCGTACGACGTGGTGCTGATCGGCGGGCTGTGGACCGCGCAGGTGCTGGCGCTGCGCACGGCGGCGACGGGCGCGCGGCTGGCGGTCGAGACGGGCCGGGCGCCGATGTGGACGTCGCTGGCGCAGGCGGCGGGCGGCGCGGTGCAGTGCGTGACGCTGTACGACGTGGGCCAGGTGCCGCCGCTCGGCGCGTCCGCCGGTGGTCCGGTCGTCGTGGTGCGGGACTGCGGTATGCGTCCCCCGCGCGGGCGGGTGATGTCGGCGCCGTGGCAGACGGTGGTGACGCTGCTGCCGTATCTCAGTCCGGTGGCGCCCCGGTTGATGCGTCAGGCGCGGCTGGTGGGCGTGCAGCGGGTCTCGCCGGACGAGGCCGCGGAGATAGGCCGGGTCCTCGGGCTGCCCCCGGAGGACGTGGCGTCGCTGCCGACCCTCGCGGACGGTGTCACCCTGTGGTGCGCGGACCGGGACCGCCACTATGTGATGACACGGCCCACGGACATCGAGGAAGGCCTGCTCGGGCTGCCCCGCCGGATGGACTGATCGCACGGGTCCGGCCCCCGGAAAGCACGGGTGGCGGGGAGACACGCACATGTTCCGGGACAATCAAGGGCATTGGCACCGGGAGACGTCGAACGTGCTGACGAGGGCCCGTGTTCGGGCTTGACCGGCTTTGTCCGGTACGGGCGCGCGTGCGGGTGCCGCCGCCGGGCAGTTGTGACGGGACGGGGGACAACGGCGGGCCGACGGGCCTGCCGTACGGGCGCTCGCGGTGATTAGGCTGGGACCGGGCGCGCCTTCGTCACCCGTGAGCGGTCGCTGGTGGCCCCGGGGTGAAACCGTGGCGGACCGGTCGTACCGGGCCGCCGGGAGCGGTGCCCCACCATCGCGGCAAGCAGGGTGCTCGAACCACACCAGGAGGAATTGTGAACAGCGATCGGGACGGGAAGCGCGGGGGCTGGGCTACACCCGACGATGACCAGTCCGACGCCGAGTCCGCTGTGGAGACGACGGGCGAGTTCACCATCGACTACGCCCCGCCCGCCTGGTACACGCAGAACGCCTCGGGGAGCGCGGGTGAGACCCCGTCGGCGTCCCCGGCGCCGGTCGCGCCCGCCGCGTATGCGCCGCCGCCCACCGGGGCGGCCGTGACGATGCCCCCGCCGCCGGGTGAGTTCGTACCGCCCGCAGCGGAGGCGACCGGTCGGCCGGACGCCACCGGTCCGTCGGGACCCACCGGTCCGTCGGGGGGCGCCTCGGTGCCCGGGTTGCCGTTGGGAGCGGGGTTCGAGCCTGTCGCGGCACCCGGTGGGGCGCCCGCCGGGCCGGATCCGGTCGTGAGCGCCCCTGTTCCGGGGTATCCGATGCCCACCGGTACGCCGACGACGGCCCCCGGCGCGGCCCACGGGACGCCCCCGCCCCCTCCGGCCGAACCGCCCGCCGTGCCTGCCGTGAACGCGGGTGCCGCCGAGGCCGGTTCAGGCAGTACGCGTGGTACAGGCGGTACGAGTGGTACAGGGAGTACGAGTGGTACGGGCGCGGGCGGCGCGGGCAGTGGGGATCTGGAGAGCGGGGCGACCATGCGGATCTCCTCCGCCGCCCTGAAGCGGGAGTTCTCGCAGCGGGCACAGGAGGCCGTGCGCCCCGGTGCGACGGGTGCCGCCGGGGACCCCGGTACCGGTGATGCCGCCGCCCCCGCCGCTGGTGACCCGAGCGGTCCGCAGGGCCGCGCGGGCAGCGGGGACGCCGTGGTACCCGGTCCCCGTACGCCGTCCGCCGGCCCCGCGTCCGGATCCGGCGCGGACCCGTCCCGTACGGAGTCCGCGGTCGCGTCGTCCAGCGACGGGTCCCGGAGCGAGGGCACCGGCTCCGGAGCCGCCCCGGAGTCCCCGACGCCGGACACCTCAGCCGCTGAGGCCGCTGAGGACGACGGCACCGCCGCGTCCACGACCGCCGCCACGGCCGACTCCGTCGAGGGGGTCTCCCCCGACAGCGGTCCGCCCGCCCCGGTGCCCGGTCAGGCCGGCGGCGACGCCAAGAGTGGCGGCCACCCGGGGGCCGACCCGGAGAACAGTGCGGACACGGCCGAGGGCACGCCGAGTGACGTTCCGGCGGACATCCAGGACGCGGTACCCCCCGTGCCGTCCGCACCGGCTGTTGCTCCCGTCGCCGACGGCACCGCGACGGACGGTCCCGGTACGGCTACCGGTACCGCTCCCGACGGGGCGGGCCACGGCACACCGCCGCACTGGACCCCGCCCCCTGCCCCGCAGGACGGTCTCCCGCCCCTGCCCCCCGCCTTCCAGCCCGCCACCCCGGGCCCCGCCGGACAGTGGCCCGTCACGGACCGCCCGGGACCCGGCGCCCCCGTGACACCGCAGCTCCCGCCGCCCGCGCAGCCCCCGGGCGTACCGCAGGCACCGCAGGGCGCGCCCGGCGCCTGGGCCGGTCCTGGTGCGCCCCTGGCCGGTCCCGGTGCGTCAGGTCCGGCCGGTCCCGGCACGGCACCCGCCGGATCTGACACACCGGCCGTCCCCGGGCAGGCCGCACACCCCGGCCACCCCGGCCACCCCGCACAGCCCGGCCAGCCCGGCCAGCCCGGCCAGCCCGCCCACCACACGGCACCCGTGCCGCCCCCGCCCGCGTCGGCGCCCGGCGCGTACCCCGCGCCCCAGGCGCCCGCGCACCCGACGGGTGGTCAGCCCGTCCCCGGTGGATACGGGTTCCCCCAGCCGGGCCAGGTGCCCACCGGACAGCCGCCGCTGCCGGACCCGTCCGTGGCGCAGGGCGGCGGGTACGGCTTCCCGCAGCAGCCCGTTCCCCCGGTGGCCCAGCCGCCCGCGTTCCCCGCCCAGGAAGGGTGGAACCCGGCCGCGCCGTCGTCGTACCCGCAGCCCTCCCAGGCGGCGCACCACCCCCAACAGCACGTCCAGCAGCCGCCCGCCGCACCGCCCGGCCCCCCGCAGGGACAGGTTCCGGGCGGGCCCCTGCCCGGACAGCAGCAGCCGTACCCGCCGGGACCCCACCAGTCCCAGCCGCAGGCACAGCCTCAGCAGGGAGGCGGCTACGGCTTCCCGCAGGCACCCGGTCACCCCGGCGCCCAGCCGCAGCAGGCACCGCAGCCGCAGCAAGCCCCGGGCATCCCGACCGCCCACCAAGGCCATCAGAGCCACCAGGGCCACCAGGCTCCGCAGCCACCGCACGCCCCTTGGCCGGAGCAGGCGCAGCCGCAGCCGCAGCCGCAGCCCCAGCAGGCACCGCAGGCACCCCAGCCGCCCCAGGCATCGCAGCCGCCGCAGCAGGGTGGGCCGGGGCAGCCGTTCCCGGCTGACCCCCGGGCGGGCAGCGCCTGGCCGCAGCCGCTCCAGCACGACCAGCGCGAGCGCACCAACCCCGGTGCCCCGCTCGGGTACACGGCCGCGGTGGAGCTGTCGTCGGACCGGCTGATCGGCAAGAAGCAGAAGGCGCGCAGCGGCAGGCCCGCTGCGGGTGGTTCGCGGTTCAAGCTCGGTGGCAAGAAGGAGGAGGCGGAGCGGCAGCGCAAGCTCCAGCTCATCCGTACGCCCGTGCTGTCCTGCTACCGCATCGCGGTGATCAGCCTCAAGGGCGGTGTCGGCAAGACGACCACGACGACCGCGCTCGGGGCGACGCTGGCCACCGAACGCCAGGACAAGATCCTCGCGATCGACGCCAACCCCGACGCGGGCACCCTCGGGCGCCGGGTGCGCCGGGAGACCGGGGCGACCATCCGTGACCTGGTGCAGGCGATCCCGTACCTCAACTCGTACATGGACATCCGCCGGTTCACCTCGCAGGCGCCGTCCGGTCTGGAGATCATCGCCAACGACGTCGATCCGGCGGTGTCCACGGCGTTCAACGACGAGGACTACCGGCGCGCGATCGACGTGCTCGGCAAGCAGTACCCGATCGTGCTGACGGACTCCGGCACCGGGCTGCTGTACAGCGCGATGCGCGGGGTGCTGGACCTCGCGGACCAGCTCATCATCGTCTCGACGCCGTCGGTGGACGGGGCGAGCAGCGCGAGCACGACGCTGGACTGGCTGTCCGCGCACGGGTACGCGGATCTGGTGTCCCGTTCGCTGACGGTGATCTCCGGGGTCCGCGAGACCGGCAAGATGATCAAGGTGGAGGACATCGTCAGCCACTTCGAGACCCGGTGCCGCGGTGTGGTCGTCGTGCCCTTCGACGAGCATCTGGCGGCCGGGGCCGAGGTCGACCTCGACATGATGCGGCCCAAGGTGCGGGAGGCGTACTTCCAGCTGTCGGCGCTGGTCGCCGAGGACTTCTCCCGGGCGCAGCAGGCCCAGGGCCTGTGGACGTCCGACGGGAATCCGCCTCCGCAGCTGGCCCCGCCGATGCCGGGTCCGTACAGCCACGGCCAGGCGCAGCAGGCTCCCGCGGCGCCGGGCCAGGTTCCCGGGCAGATGCCCGGTCAGGTACCCGGGCAGCCGCCCGGTCAGGTACCGGGGCAGATGTCCGGCCAGGTCCCCGGGCAGATGCCGCCGGGTCAGCTTCCCGGGCAGCAGCAGCCGATGGGCGGGGGCGGGTACCCCGGCGCCGGTCAGGCGTACGCCCCGCAGGAGGGCGGCTACGGATGGCCGCCGCACCCCGGTGGGCCGGCGGCGGGTCCTCCCCCGGGGATGCCCCTGCCTCCCGCCGGGGCACCGTACCCCTACGCCGGTGCCGGTACCGATCAGCCCATGGCACCCGGCGCGGTGCCCCCGCAGATGCCTCAGCCGCCGCAGGGTCCCCCTGCTCCGGCGGGTACGGAGGAGGGGGACTCCCCCAGCCGCTGAGGTCCCGCCCTCGAACGTGTCGACGAACGAGCTCACCCACATGGGTGGCCCGTGGCCGGCCGGAGACGCTTCTCGCAGGCGTCCCCGGCTTTTCGGCGTGTGCCGACGGGGCAGGCGGGACGCGTGTGGGCCAGGTGGACCAATTTCCGCCGCGAGGGGGCTGGAGGGCTTGTTCTCGCAGGCCACGTCGGGGGCGGGGGTTGTTGACGGGACGTACCTACGCTGATAAACACACAAGCAATCCTGTGTCTCATCAACAAGCCGTCCCTGCGTGAGTCATGACGCGAGGTCATCGATCGATGGACCCAGATCCGCACGGCCCACCCCCCACATCCCCCACATCCCCCGCACCCCCCAGGCCCCCCTCACCCCCCGCTCCCCCACCCCGCGCCCTCCCGCCCGGTACCGTCCCACCGCGTACCGCGCCGCCCGGTGCCCTCCCGACCCGTACCGTCCCGCACCGCGGCGTTCCGTCGGCCGCGCTCGCCGCCGCCCTGGTCCTGCTCGCGCTGCTGCCCGTGCTCGGTGCCGCGCCGGCGTCCTGGGACGGGACCGGCGCGCGGGTGTCCGGCCGGGACGAGGACCGGCCTCGGCGGACCCTCAAGGTCGCCGTCTCGCAGAGCGTCGACTCGCTGAATCCTTTCCTCGCCACACGGCTGCTCAGCACCAGCGTGCACCGGCTGATGTACGAGAACCTCACCAACTACGACCCGGCGGACAGCCGTCCCGTACCGGGGCTCGCGACCGCGTGGAAGCCCTCGTCCGACAAGCTGACCTGGACGTACACCATCCGGGAGAACGCCCGCTGGTCGGACGGCAGACCGGTCACCGCGCGGGACGCGGCCTGGACTTTCACGACGATGATGACCGACGAGGACGCGGCCACCGCGAACGGCAGTTTCGTCACCAACTTCCGTGAGGTGACCGCGCCGAGTGCGACCCGGCTGGTGATCCGGCTGAAGAAGCCGCAGGCGACGATGGCGGCGCTGGACGTGCCGATCGTGCCCCGGCACATCTGGTCGAAGACCGGGGACCTGGCGGAGTTCACCAACGACCGGACGTTCCCGGTGGTCGGCAGCGGTCCGTTCGTCCTGACGGGGTACAAGGCGGACAGCTATGTACGGCTCACGGCGAACCCGGTGTTCTGGCGGGGCGCGCCCGAGTTCCACGAGCTGGTCTTCACGTACTACAAGGACGGTGACGCGGCGGTGGCCGCGCTGCGCAAGGGCGAGGTGTCCTTCGTCCAGGGGCTGACGCCCGCGCAGGCGAGGGCGCTCGCCGACGAGCCGGGGGTCACCGTCAACGACGCGCCCGGCCGCCGTTTCCTGGCCCTGGCCACCAACCCGGGCGCCCGCGCCCAGGACGGGCGGGTCTTCGGGGACGGCCATCCGTCGCTGCGGGATCCACGGGTGCGGCGGGCGCTGTTCATGGCGGTGGACCGGGACATGCTCGTCGACAAGGTGTTCCAGGGGTACGCGGTGCGCGGCGAGGGCTACATCCCGCCGCGCTTCAGCCGGTACCACTGGCGACCGGCCGCCGGTCAGCGCGTCCCCTACGACCCGGGGGAGGCCGCGCGGCTGCTCGACGGGGCCGGGTACCGGAAGAACGCCGAGGGCCTGCGGACCGGCGCCGACGGGAAGCCGATCACGTACCGGCTGCTGTGCCACGCCACGGACCCGAACGACAAGGCCATCGGGCGCTATCTCCAGGAGTGGTACGCCGAGCTCGGCCTCGGACTGCGCGTCGACTGCCTCGACAATGTCACCGACCCCTGGACCGCGGGCGAGTACGACCTGGCGTTCGACGGCTGGTCGGTGAACCCGGACCCCGACTTCGTGCTGTCCATCCACACCTGTGCCGCGCTGCCCGCGACCCCCGGCGCGCCGGGCGCCACGGACAACTTCATCTGCGATCCGCGCTACGACGGCCTGTACGGGCGCCAGCGTGCCGAGTACGACCCGGCCGCGCGCGCCGCGCTGGTCCGGCGGATGCAGTCGCGGCTGTACGACACGGGCTATATGAACGTGCTGGCGTACCCGAACGCGGTCGAGGCGTACCGGTCCGACCGGATCGCGTCGATCACGACGATGCCGGAGGCGGCGGGCAACATCTACGGCCAGGACGGCTACTGGAGCTGGTGGTCGGCGACCCCGGCCGAGCCCTACGGAGCCGGGCCGGGCGGCGGGCCGCCGACGGGGGCCCTCGTCGGGATCGCGGCGGCCGGGACACTGCTCGCGGGCGGCGCCGGGGCACTGGCGCTGCGCCGCCGCCGGACGGTGGACGACCGTGAGTAGCGTCCGGGCGGAGCCCCGCGCGGACGGGACCGTGCCCGGTGCGGAACCCGCCCCCCGCCGGCGGACCGGGTCCGGCTACGGGCGATACGTCGCGGGTCGTCTGACGGGTGCGGCGGTGTCGCTGCTGGCGGTGCTGGTGACGGGGTTCTTCCTGTTCCGGCTGATCCCCGGTGACCCGGTGAAGTTCATGACCGGCGGCCGTCAGGTGTCGGTGGAGCAACTGGCCGCCTACCGGCGCGAGTTCGGTCTCGACCTGCCGTGGTGGCGGCAGTTCACGGACTACTGCGGCAAGGCCCTGACCGGGGACCTCGGCACGTCGTACCAGTTCCGCACCCCGGTCATCGACAAGATCACCGAGGCGCTGCCGAACACCCTGCTGCTGACGGGGACGGCGTTCGTGCTGTACACGGCGCTCGGGCTGTTCCTCGGCACCCGGGCGGCCTGGCGGGGCGGCGGGTTCGGGGACCGCTTCCACACGGGTCTCGCGCTGACGCTGTACTCGGTGCCGTCGTTCTGGCTGGGGCTGCTGCTGATCGTGGTGTTCTCGGTGGGCGCGGGTCCGGTGCCGGGGTTGTTCCCGACGGGCGGGATGGAGTCGGGGGACACGACGGGCTTCGCCCACGTGCTCGACGTCGCCCATCATCTGGTGCTGCCGGTGGTCACCCTGGTCGCGGTGGAGTACGGGCAGACGCTGCTGGTGGCCCGCTCCGCGCTGCTGGACGAGAAGGGCGCCGACTATCTGACGACGGCCCGTGCGAAGGGCCTGCGCGATGTCCAGGTCAAGCGGCGGCACGCGGTGCCCAACGCGGCGCTGCCGACCGTGACGCTGGTCTTCGTGAACCTGGGGCGGGTCGTCGCGGGCACGATCCTGGTGGAGACGGTGTTCTCCTGGCCGGGTCTTGGCGGGCTGTTCTACCAGGCGCTGAGCGTGCCCGACCTGCCGCTGGTGCAGGGGCTGTTCCTGGTGTTCGCGGCGGCCGTGATCCTGATGAACATGGTGGCCGATCTGATCTGTCCGCTGCTCGATCCCCGGGTGGGCCGATGACCACGGAAAGCGTTGCCGTCCCCCCGCCGGGCGAGGCCGGGGCCGGTGCCCTGGGTGCCGGTGCCCCCGTCCCCGAGCCGCGCGGACCGGGCCCGCGTGCCCTGGCCCGGCGGCGAAGGCGGCACAGCGCGGCCCGCTTCTGGCGGGCGTACCGCACCCGGCGCTCGGGGATGTTCGGGCTGGCCCTGCTGGTACTGCTGGCGCTGCTCGCGCTGACCGCACCGCTGACCGTCGGGGCGGAGGTGCGGAGCGTGACCCGGGCGACCGGCGGGCCGATGGAGGGCCCGAGCGGCGCGTTCTGGCTGGGTACGGACCAGTTCGGCCGGGATCTGTTCGGGCTGCTGGTGTGGGGCGCGCGGGTGTCGCTCATGGTCGGGCTGCTCGCGGCGGTCCTGTCGGTGGCGATCGGCGCGGTGGTGGGGGTCACGGCCGGGCACTTCCGGGGCTGGTACGCGACGGTGGTCATGCGGGTCACCGACTGGTTCCTGGTGATGCCCACACTGGTCCTCGCGATCGCGCTGGCCACCGTGCTGTCCCGGTCGCTGACCACGGTGGTGCTGGCCATCGGGGTGACGACCTGGCCGACGACCGCCCGGCTGGTCCGGGCGCAGACCCTCGCCGTGGAGTCCCGCCCGTACATCGAGCGGGCCCGCGCGCTCGGCGGCGGCCACGGTCACGTCATGAGCCGTCATGTGCTGCCGAACGTGATGCCGCTGGTGCTCGCGCAGACCACGCTCGGGATCTCCGGCGCGATCCTCGCCGAGGCGACGCTCGCGTTCCTCGGGCTCGGTGATCCCACGGTCACCTCCTGGGGCGGGATGCTCCAGGACGCGCGGGAGGCGGGCGCGGTCAGCGCGGGCCACTGGTGGTACCTGGTGCCGCCGGGCATCGCGATCGCGACGGTCGCGCTGGCGTTCACCCTGTGCGGACGCGCGGTCGAGTCGGTGCTGAACCCGAGGCTGGGAGCGACGGGATGAGCGGGCCACTGCTCCAGGTACGGGATCTGACGGTGACGTACCCGGGCGGGGCGGCGGCCGTGCGCGGGGTCGATCTGACGGTGGCGGCGGGCCGCAAGCTGGGTATCGCGGGCGAGTCCGGCTGCGGCAAGTCGACACTGGCGCTGGCGCTGCTGCGGCTGCTGCCGCCCGGGACCCGGACGGGCGGCGAGATCCTGCTCGACGGCGAGGACGTGCTCACCATGCGGTGGGGACGGCTGCGGGCAGTGCGCTGGGCGGGGGCGTCGATCGTCTTCCAGGGCGCGATGCACTCCCTGAACGCGGTACGCCGGGTCGGGGACCAGATCGCCGAACCCCTGCTGCTGCACGGCCGGGTCACCCCGGGGCAGGCGCGGCGGCGCACCGCCGAACTCCTCGAACAGGTCGGACTGCCCGCCGCCCGCGCCGCCGCCCATCCGCATGAGCTGTCCGGCGGGCAGCGTCAGCGCGTGATGATCGCGATGGCGCTGGCGTGCGACCCCCGGCTGATCATCGCGGACGAGCCGACGACGGCGCTGGACGTGATGGTCCAGGCCCAGATCATGCGGCTGATCGAAGGGCTCGTCACCGACCGCGATCTGGCGCTCGTCCTGATCAGCCACGATCTCGCGGTACTGGCGGACACCTGCGACCGGCTCGCGGTGATGTACGCGGGCCGGGTCGTCGAGGAGGGCCCGGCCCGCGCCGTGTACGAGGACGCCCTGCACCCCTACGGCCGGGCGCTGTCGGCGGCGTTCCCCCGGATCGGTGACCCCGCCTCCCGGTTCGCCCCGCGCGGACTGCCCGGCGACCCGCCGGACCCGTCGGCGCTGCCGCCCGGCTGTTCCTTCCATCCGCGCTGCACGGCGGCCCTCGACACCTGCGCCGAGGACGACCCCGCGCTGCGCGGGACCGAGGACGGTCGACGGCGCGCGGCGTGCGTCCTGGTGGGGGTCGGCGATGTCCCGGGCCCGGGAGCCGTCCCGGCGGCGGAGGCCGTCCCCGTGCCGGGGGCGGTCACCGAAGCGGGCGGGCCGGGCGGCGGACCTGCCGACGGGCCCGGGGCGCCGGAGACCGCGCCCGGCCAGGAGCCGGAGGACGGCGTGAGGAGCGGGACGACACCATGAACGCTGACCACGACGGCATCGGCCACGGCCCGGGGGGCGACGGAACCGGCCCGGCGGGTGACGGGAACGGCCCGCGGTACGACGCGAGGGGACCCCACGGCAACGGGGACAGCCCGGGGAACGACGGACCCGGACCGCACGGCGGCGGAACCGGCCCCGGGCACGACGGGACCGCGCCACCGCTGCTCAGCGCCCGCGACCTCCGGGTCTCCTTCCCCGGCAGGCGGGGCGCGGCCGAGGCCCGCGCGGTCGACGGTGTCGACCTCGATCTGCGGCGCGGCGAGATCGTCGCCCTGGTCGGTGAGTCCGGCTGCGGCAAATCGACCCTGGCCCGCACCCTGCTGGGACTGGTGCGCCCCACCTCGGGCACGGTCGGCTTCGCCGGGAAGCCGCTGGAGTACGGCGGCCGGGCCCTCAAGGCGTACCGCCGCCGGGCGCAGCTGGTGCTCCAGGACCCGAGCGGATCGCTGAACCCCCGGCACACCGTGTACGACGCGGTGGCCGAAGGGCTGCGCATCCACCGGTACGGGGGCGACGAGCGGGCGGCGGTGACCGGGGCGCTGGCCCGGGCGGGGCTCCGGCCGCCGGAACGGTTCCTGCTGCGGTACCCGCACGAGCTGTCGGGGGGCCAGCGGCAGCGGGTGGTGATCGCGGGCGCGCTCGTGCTGGAACCGGAACTGCTCGTCGCGGACGAACCGGTGGCCTCGCTGGACGCCTCGGTGCGCGGGGAGATCCTGGCGCTGCTGCTGCGGCTGCGCGCCGAACTGGGGCTGGCCGCGCTGGTGGTGACGCACGATCTGGGCCTCGCGTGGAACATCGCGGACCGGGTCGCGGTGATGTACCTGGGGCGGATCGTGGAGACGGGTTCGGTGGAGACGGTCCTGACCGCCCCTCAGCACCCGTACACCCGGGCGCTGCTCTCGGTCCTGCCGGAGGCGCCCGGCACCCCGGTGATCCTGTCGGGCGAGGCACCCGACCCGTCACGTGTGCCGTCCGGCTGCCGCTTCCATGTGCGCTGCCCGGTGCTGGCGGAGGGCGGGGCGGGGCACAGGGGCGTCGCCGCCGCCTGCCGCACCCAGGACCTCCCGGTCCTCCCGGCGACGCCCCTGGCCCATACGGCGTGCCACTGGGTCGCGGCGGGGCGGACCGGCGGACCGGGGTAGATCAGGCCCGTACGACGTGAGGGCACGGGTAAGGGCGGGCGGGCCGGGGCGCGACACGTAGGCCGCGTACCGGCCGTACGGCCGGTGCTACGCCTCGGCGATCAGTTCGCGGGCCTGTTTGACGTCCTCGGCCATCGCGACGAGCAGCGCGTCGATCGTCTCGAACTTGGCCATCCCCCGGACGTACGCCAGGAAGTCCACGGCGACGTGCAGCCCGTACAGGTCCAGTCCGACGCGGTCGATCGCGTACGCCTCGACCGTGCGGGCGGTGCCGTCGAAGGTCGGGTTGGTGCCGACGGAGATCGCCGCGGGCATCGCCTCGTCCCCGACGTTCAGCCAGCCCGCGTACACACCGTCGGCGGGGATCGCGGTGTGCGGCAGGGTCTCGACGTTGGCCGTGGGGTAGCCGAGCTCCCGGCCCCGCTGCGCGCCGCGGACGACGACGCCCTCGACGCGGTGCGGACGGCCGAGGATCTCCGCGGCCCCCGCGACATCGCCCGAGGCGACCAGCCGCCGGGTCAGCGTGGACGAGAACGGTTCGCCGCCGCCCGCCGTGCCGCTCACGTACAGATCGACCAGGTCGACCTTGAAGTCGTTGGTGGCGCCCAGCTGTTCGAGCAGGGCGACGTTCCCGGCGGCCTTGTGGCCGAAGCGGAAGTTGGGGCCCTCGACCACGGCCTGGGCGTGCAGCTTGTCGACGAGGACCTTCTCCACGAAGTCGGCGGGCGACAGCTTCGAGAACTCCGCGGTGAACGGCAGGATCAGCAGCGCGTCCACCCCCAGCGCGGCCATCAGTTCGGCGCGCCGGTGGTGCGGGGCGAGCAGCGGGGGGTGGCTGCCGGGGCGGACCACCTCGCTGGGGTGCGGGTCGAACGTGACGACGACCGCGGGTACGCCCAGCTCGCGGGCGCGTGACACGGCACGGCCGATGATGAGCTGGTGCCCGCGGTGGACCCCGTCGTAGGACCCGATGGTGACGACGCTGCGCCCCCAGTCCTCGGGGATGTCCTCCAAGCCACGCCAGCGCTGCACTGTGCCGCTCCTTGTCGCAATTCCTGGTCGAACCTGTGCCGTACGTCGGTTCCGCGCCATGGGCCGGACCCCGGCCGGACGCGGACGGACCGCCGGGGCGGTCCGCCGGAACCGTACCGCTCCGCCGGAACCCGGTGACCCGGTGCTGTCCGCCGGACCCGCCGAATCCGCAGGTCTAAGAGTGCCATGCCGTACCGGTCGGCCCGGCATCGGCATCGGGCTGTGACACGACGCACCCCCGGGTGTCCGGACTGTCCCGGTAGGCCGATGGGGCGAAGCCGTCCGGAACACGGCCGGGGGCGGGGCCGGGGGGACCGGGGAGGGCCGGGGGGACCGGCAGGGCTGGAAGAGCCGGGAGAGCGGGGAACGCGGTGAGAGCAGGGAGGACCGCGCGGCCGCCAGGGCCTTCGGGGCGGGCGGTCGAGGTGTGACGGGCGGGTCCCGGGCGGGGCGGGGCGGCCTCCCCGGCGCGCGCGGTCCCCCGGCGGCGGCACGCAGCGCCGCCGCGAGCACCTCGGGATCGTGTTCCCCGGCCAGCAGGGCGTCCAGCAGTTCCCGGCGCGGCCCACGGGACCCCTCCGCGCCGGGAGCGGCGAGCACGGCGGCGATCGCGGCCCGGACCTCGGCTGCGGCACCCTCCGCGAGTGCGGTGACCAGCGGACGGAGCACGTCGACGGCCGCCGCGCCCTGCTCGGCCCGGCGCTGGACGTACCCGGCGGCGGCACGGGCCGCCTCCGGCCGCCGCACGGCCAGTTCCCGTACCAGCGCGGCGATCCGGTGGGCGGGTCCGGGCGCGGTGACCCCGGCGAGGGTGCGCAGCCCCTCGGCGACGACCGCCGGGGGCGCGTGGCGCAGCCGGGCCTCGAACGCGGCGAGCACGGGTCCGGGGTGGGTGCGCAGCGCGCCTTCGAGGGCGGCGGAGGGCATCGCGCGGTCGCCGGAGGCGAACCGGTCCAGTGCGACGGTCAGGAAGCGTGCCCTGGTCAGCGGGTCGAGGACGAGTATGGCGAGTCCGGCCCCGGCCGGTTCGCCCGCGCCGAGCAGGAGGTACGCGGCGTCGCGGAGCGCGGCCCGGTCCCCCTCACGGACGGCGTGGGCCGCGGCCCGGGGCCCGTACCGGGCGGCCTCGGCGTGCCGGCCGTGCCGGGCCCAGCGGGCGACGGCCGCGCACAGTGCGGCGGTCTCGTCGGCCGCGAGTGCCGCCATCAGTTCCTCGCCCCGGGGGTGCGGGTCGGCGGCGAGGGCCTCCACCAGGGCCGCGGGGGCGCGGCAGCGTTCCGCGTACAGGACGGACTGGGCGACGTCCGCGACGGTGGCACCGGGTGCGGCGGTGAGCGGCCGTCCGTCGGTGAACCAGCGCAGCAGCGGGGGCGCCGTCCGCTCGGGGTCGGCGCGCAGGAGGGCGGCCACGGTGTCCAGATAGCGGGGGCCGGCGGGACCGCCGCCGGGGCCGTCGGCCACGACGAGCAGCTGCAGCAGTTCCAGCCGGTCGGCGTCCGGCAGCCGGGGCGTCAGCCAGAACGACGGCCCGAACGGGGGCCCGGTCCCGGGCGGTCCGTCCCCGTCACGGCGGGTGGCCGCGGTCCGCGCGGTCCGCTCCGCGAGGTCCCGCAGGACCCCGAGGTACGGGGTGGCGTCCGGAAGGCGGGCGAACACGTCCGCGAGCACCACGGCGGCCCACCGCCCGCCGGGCCCCGGTTCCGGCGCGCGGGCCACGAGAGCCGTGAGCAGGTCCCGCAGCCGGTCGGGACCCCGCTCCCGGCCGGTCCGCAGCAGCGCGGCGACGACGGGCCCGAGCCGGAACGGAGGCGGAAGCACGGCCGCCCCACCGCCCACGACGCCGCCACCCCCCGCACCGGCGTCCCGCGCCCTGACGATGCCCCACCCCGCACCACCCCCCGGAACCACCCCGAGCCCCCCGACCGCCCCGAGGCCCCCTGCCGGACCGAAACCCCGTACCGGACCGATCCCACGCCGCGGGTCGCCGTCACGCACCAGACCGGAGTCACCCACCGAGCCGGTGCCATCCCACGGGCCGATGCCCCTCCCCGAGCCGTCACCCACCGAACCCCCGTCACGTACCGCACCGATGCCACTCCCCCCGCCGAGCTCCGGCCTGCCCGGTCGGTCCGGACCGTCGGGGCCCTGGCTCCGGCCCCGGCTCCGGTCCTGCGGCGGCACCCGCTGCTCCACAGCGGTGAGCAGCGCGGCGACCGCGCGCGCCGGGTCCAGCCGGACGGCTTGGAGGCGGTCGCCGAGCTCCTCGTGGCGGAAGCGGTACCCCGTGCCGGTCGGGACCAGCAGCTCCTCCATGAGGACGGCCGCCGCCCAGCCGGTCCGCCGGGGGAACAGCTCCTCGAAGACCGCGGGGGACACCTCGCCCCGCCCGGCGGGACCGGGGTGCGCGCGGGAAGCCGCCTGCCGCGCCCGGCCGCGGAGCCCGGCGGCGAGCCGCCGCAGCTCACCGGGGTCCGCGCGGCCCGGCCCGGTGAGGCGTTCGGCGGTGCGCAGACAGAGCAGATCCAGCTGGGCTCCGAGGATCTCGTGCCTGCCGGGTCTGCCGGGCGGCGGTACGGGCAGGGCCGCGCGGACCCCGGCGAGCAGGGTGAGGGCCAGCGGATGGGCGGCGGCGTCGGGGGCGACGGCGTCGTCCGGGACACCGAGCCGGGCGCGCAGCCGCCGGGCCTCGTCCGCGGTGAGGTCACCGAGGGGTACGCGGACGGGTGCCGCCCCCCGTCCCCCGGAGCCGGGCGGTGCGGCGGTCAGGAATCCGTGGGCGGCCCGGTCCGCGTACTCCGGTCCGCACGCCAGGACCAGCCGCACCCCGTACCGGTCGAGCCACGCGGCCGTGCGGGCCGTCCACGCCATGGTCCAGTCGTGGAGGCGTCCCGGTGAGCCGTGGGCCCGGCCGTGGCCCATGTCCTCGGGTGCGTCGAGGACCACCACCAGCGGGCGCCCGCCGACCCGGGCGACCTGGGCCAGCCGCGCGGCGGCCGTACGCCACTCCTCGGGTCCGGCGGCGGGGAACGGCGCGGGTGACGGGGAGGGCGGGGACACGGCGGTGCCCCGGGGCGCGCGGCGGTGCAGGACCCGGCCCACCGCGTCGGCCAGCCCCGTGTCGGTGCCGGGGATGTCGCCGCCCCGCAGCCACACGGTGGGGGCGGGCGTACGGCCCCGGGCGCGGCGGGCGGTGTACGCGGCGAGCTCCGTGGTCCGTCCGCTGCCGGGCGGACCGGTGAGGAGGCATACGGCCGCCGGTCCGTCGCCGAAGGCGGTGAGCCGCCGGGCGGGCTCGTCCCGTGTGATGTGGTGCGCGGGCAGCGACGGTGACCGGTCGTGGGCGGCGGTGAGGGCGAGGACGCCCGCGAGGTTGAGGTCGGCGCCGTAGGCGGGGACCGTCGTCGCGTTCACGGCCAGGGCGCGGGCGAGCGGTCCACGGGAGCCGGTACGGAGCGGCACGGCGAGGCCCGCCGCACGGCGCCCCGCGTCCAGGGCGGTGCCGACGACACCGAGGACGGCGCCGGTCGCCGCGTCGATAACGGGTCCGCCCGAGGCGCCCCCGCCGGGGCGCAGCGCGTCGCTGCCCGCGGTACCGACGGCGAGTTCCAGCGCCCCGCCGATCCGGTGCGCGCCCCTGGCCGAGGTGTAGGTGACGGCGGACTCGCCGAGGACCCGGGCCTCCCGCCACCCGGCGGCGGCGATCCGCACATAGCTGCCGGTGGCGACCTGGGGCCGGGTGCTCACCGGAAGGGGCACCAGACCGAGGCCGTGGCTGCGGACCAGGGCGAGTCCGGTGTCGGGGAGCGGGACCACGTCGTCGTCGGCGACGACACAGGTGCGGCCGTCGGCGCCGTGCAGCACGGTCCGGGTGACGGAGTCGACCGTCTCATGGCTGGTGAGGAGGGTGCCGAGGGTGTCGATGGCGAAGCCCGTGCCGCGGGGGCGGCCGGCCAGGTCGCATATCCGCACCATGCTGCCGTCCGGGGGCGCCCAGGCTTCGGCCGCCCCTGCCACGGAACCCGGCCGTACGGGTCGCCTCGTCCCCATCCCGACCTCCCGCCGTGCCCGGGTGCTCCGACGGTAGGCAAGCGGTGATCAACGGGCCAGCGGGCGGTACGAACGCGCCCCCTTCCGCTCCCCCACTCGCTCCGAGCGCCCACCCGTAGGGGCGGGGTACCCGGGGCCGACCCCGTTGTCCCGGGTGCACGTTCCACCCCGTGTCCCTGCGGCACCATCCGCAGCCGGACACCCACCGCAAGGGGCACGATCAAGGGGCGCGGGGAACTGCGCGAAAGACGAGAACAGCCCCGCACCCGGCGAACCACACCGAGCGGCACCGAGCGCCCCGCCCAGGACCGGGGGGAACCGCGCGAGAACCCACGACCCGCACCCGGCGGACAGCACAAGGCAGCACCGGACCGCCCCCGCCCGACGGACCCCGTCAGGCGAAGACCGCGAGGCTCTTCGCCTTGCCCCGATGCTCCTCGACCAGCACGATGAACCGCCCCTCGGCGTCGAAGACGCCCACCGCGCCCCGCCCGGCGTACTCGTCGGGCATGTCCACACGTACCCCGTTGAGGAGCAGCTTGGCGCGCCGGGTGTCGACGTCCCAGCGGGGGAACGCGGCCTCGGCCGCCTCCGCGACGGGCATGACCGTCAGTTCCTGCTGGAGCTGGTCCAGGGTGCGGGCGCCGTCGAGCTTGTACGGTCCGACCCGGGTCCGCCGCAGCGCGGTGAGATGTCCGCCGACGCCGAGCGCGCCGCCGAGGTCACGGGCGAGGGCGCGGATATAGGTGCCGGAGGAGCACACCACCGAGACCACGAGGTCGAGGACGGGCGTACCGTCCTCGGCGACGGCCTCCCGGACGTCATGCACGGCGAACGACTTCACGGTGACCGGGCGGGCCGGGATCTCGAAGTCCTCGCCCTCACGGGCCCGCTTGTAGGACCGCTTGCCGTCGATCTTGATGGCGCTGACCTTGGACGGGATCTGCATGATCTCGCCGGTCAGTACGGCGACCTGCGCGTCGACGGCCTCGCGGGTCACAGCGGCGACGGATGTCGAGGAGGTCAGATCGCCCTCGGCGTCGTCCGTGACGGTGTTCTGGCCGAGGCGGATCGTGCCGAGGTATTCCTTCTCGGTGAGCGCGAGATGCCCGAGGAGCTTGGTCGCGCGTTCGACGCCGAGGACGAGGACCCCTGTGGCCATCGGGTCGAGGGTTCCGGCGTGGCCGATCCGCCGGGTGCGGGCGATGCCCCGCATCTTGGCGACCACGTCGTGCGAAGTGAAGCCCGACGGCTTGTCCACGATGACAAGGCCGTCGGGCGTGGGGTGCGTGCTGGTCATGCCGGGGTGCCGCCGCCGTCCCGGTCACCGGTGCCCGGGGCTCCGGTACCGCCGGTCGCGCCGCCGTCCTCCTGGGCGGGCTCGGCCGCTTCGGCCGCCTCGTCCGTGTCGTCCTCGGGCTTGCGGTAGGGGTCCGCCCCGCCCGCGTAGTCGGCGCCCGCCGAGACCTCGCGGACCTTGGCGTCGGAGGCCCGCGCCCGGTCGAGGAGGTCCTCGATGGCCTTGGAGGTGTCGGGCAGGGCGTCGGCGACGAAGGTGAGGCTCGGGGTGAACTTCACCCCGGCGGCGCGGCCCACCTCGGAACGGAGGACGCCCTTGGCGCTCTCCAGTCCGGCGGCGGCATCGGCCCGCTGCTCGTCGTCCCCGTACACCGTGTAGAAGACGGTCGCCTCCCGCAGATCACCCGTGACCCGGGTGTCGGTGATGGTCACATGCGTGCCCAGCCGGGGGTCCTTGATCCCGCGCTGAAGCTTCTGGGCCACCACCTCCCGGATGAGGTCCGCCAGCCTCTTCGCCCGCGCGTTGTCGGCCACTGGTCCGTCTCCTTCTTCCAGCCTTGCGTGTGCTGCTCGTGCTTCCGATGGTGCTCCGGAGCGGCCGCGGATGCGGCCGGTCCGGTGGTGACGCTGTGGTGGTTCGGCCCGCCGGGGTGCCCGTGGGCGCCTTGGCGGTTGCCGTCCCGCCGACCGTGTCCCGCTCGTCGTCCCTAGTCGTCGTCCCAGTCGCCGTCGTGGTGGAGTCTGCGCCGTACCGACAGCAGTTCCACCTCGGGGCGTGCCGCGACCAGCCGTTCGCAGCGGTCGAGCACGTCCGCCAGATGACCGGTGTCCCCGGAGACCACCGCGAGACCGATCTCGGCCCTGCGGTGGAGGTCCTGGTTCCCGGTCTCCGCGACACTCACCGCGTACTTGCGGTGGAGTTCCGCGACGATCGGCCGGACGAGTGAGCGTTTCTCCTTCAGTGAGTGAACATCACCGAGGAGCAGGTCGAAGGACAGTGTCCCCACATACATGGATGTCCGGATGTCCCGCCGGTTCGGGTTCAAGGACCTGACCGCCCGCGCGGCCGGCCCGACGGCCCCGCCCTTCGAACGGGCGGGGACATCAGAACCGTACACGCAACGGCCGGGGCCGATCGACGGGAATTCCTCCCCGCCGACCGGCCCCGGTCCGGGATGCCGGGCCGCCCGGGGTGAACCGGGCGGCCGCCGGGCGCCTAGGCGCGCGGCTTCTCGCGCATCTCGTACGTCGCGATGACGTCGTCGACCTTGATGTCGTTGAAGTTGCCGAGGTTGATACCGCCCTCGAACCCTTCGCGGATCTCGGTGACATCGTCCTTGAAGCGGCGCAGACCCTCGATGTTGAGGCTCTCCGCGATGACCTTGCCGTCGCGGAGCAGTCGGGCCTTGGTGTTGCGCTTGACCTCGCCGGACCGGATGAGGACACCGGCGATGTTGCCCAGCTTGGACGAGCGGAAGACCTCGCGGATCTCCGCCTTACCCAGCTCGACCTCTTCGAACTCCGGCTTGAGCATGCCCTTGAGGGCCGCTTCGATCTCCTCGATCGCCTGGTAGATGACCGAGTAGTACCGGACGTCCACACCTTCGCGCTCGGCCATCTGCTGCGCACGCCCAGCGGCGCGCACGTTGAAGCCGATCACGATGGCGTCGGAGCCCATCGCCAGGTCGATGTCCGACTCCGTGACCGCACCGACGCCGCGGTGCAGGACCCGGATGTCGACCTCTTCACCGACGTCGAGCTGGAGCAGCGAGGACTCAAGAGCCTCGACCGAACCGGACGCGTCGCCCTTGATGATGAGGTTGAGCTGCTGGATCTCGCCCGCCTTGAGCACCTTGTCGAGGTCCTCGAGGGAGACACGGCGAACGCGCTTGGCGAAGGCCGCGTTGCGCTCGCGCGCCGCACGCTTCTCCGCGATCTGACGCGCCGTACGGTCCTCGTCGACAACGATGAAGTTGTCGCCGGCGCCCGGGACGTTGGTCAGACCCAGGACCTGGACCGGGGTGGACGGACCGGCCTCGTGGAGCGTGTTGCCCTGGTCGTCGTGCATGGCGCGCACACGGCCGTAGGCGTCGCCGACGACCATCGTGTCGCCGACCCGCAGGGTGCCTCGCTGGACGAGGACGGTCGCGGTGGCGCCACGGCCGCGGTCGAGGCGGGCCTCGATCGCGATGCCCTGCGCGTCCTGCTCCGGGTTGGCCCGCAGGTCGAGCGAGGCGTCCGCGGTCAGGACGACGGCCTCCAGGAGGCCGTCGATGTTCAGGCCCTGCTTGGCGGAGATGTCGACGAACATGGTGTCGCCGCCGTACTCCTCGGCCACCAGCCCGAACTCGGTGAGCTGACCGCGCACCTTGGTCGGGTCGGCACCCTCGACGTCGATCTTGTTGACCGCGACCACGATCGGCACCTCGGCCGCCTTGGCGTGGTTCAGCGCCTCGATCGTCTGGGGCATCACACCGTCGTTGGCCGCCACCACGAGGATCGCGATGTCGGTCGACTTGGCACCACGGGCTCGCATGGCGGTGAACGCCTCGTGACCCGGGGTGTCGATGAAGGTGATGCGGCGGTCGTCGCCGTTGACCTCGGTGGCGACCTGGTAGGCACCGATGTGCTGGGTGATGCCACCCGCCTCGCCCGCGATGACGTTCGTCTTGCGGATGGCGTCGAGCAGTCGGGTCTTACCGTGGTCGACGTGACCCATGACGGTCACGACCGGCGGACGCGAGACGAGGTTCTCCTCGCCGCCCTCGTCCTCGCCGAACTCCAGGTCGAAGGACTCCAGGAGCTCGCGGTCCTCCTCCTCCGGGCTGACGATCTGAACCGTGTAGTTCATCTCTTCGGCCAGCATGACCAGCGTGTCGTCGGACACGGACTGGGTCGCGGTGACCATCTCGCCGATGTTCATCATGACCGCGACGAGCGACGCCGGGTTGGCGTTGATCTTCTCGGCGAAGTCGGTGAGCGAGGCACCACGCGACAGACGAATGGCTTCGCCGTTGCCGCGGGGCAGCATCACGCCGCCGACCGACGGGGCCTGCATGGCCTCGTACTCCTGGCGCCTCTGCCGCTTCGACTTGCGACCGCGACGCGCGGGACCGCCGGGACGCCCGAAGGCACCCTGCGTGCCACCACGGCCACCGGGGCCACCGGGACGGCCGCCGAAGCCGGGACGGCCACCGCCGCCACCGAAGCCGCCGCCGCCACCGCCGCCGCCGGGGCGACCGGCGAAGCCGCCGCCACCACCGGGACGGGCACCGCCGCCACCGCCGCCGGGACGACCGGCGAAGCCCGGACGACCGCCGCCACCGGCACCGCCGGGACGGGCGCCGCCCGCACCGCCGGGACCACGGCCACCGCCGGGGCCACCACCGGGACGCGGGCCGGCAGCGGGACGCTGCGGCATCATGCCCGGGTTGGGACGGTTACCGCCGGGGCCGCCGCCGGGGCGGGGCGCCTGCGGACGGGGCATCCCACCGGGGGTGGGACGTGCGCCACCGGGACCGGACTGCGGACGGGGACCGCCCTGTCCGGCGCCCTGGGGGCGCGGCGCACCGGGGGCACCGGGGCCACCGGGACGGGGGGCGCCGCCCGGACGGGGCGTCTGCGGACGCGCCATTCCGGTGGAGCCGCCCGAGGTGAAGGGATTGTTGCCCGGACGCGGGCCCGCGGGGCGGGCACCGGGACGCGCGGCCTGACCACCGGGGCGCGAGGCACCGGGACGGTCGGGACGGTCGCCACGGCCCTGGCCGCCCTGGCCGCCACCCTGACCGGACTGGCCGGGACGGGCGGGACGCGGGGCGCCGGGGCGCGGGGCGTCACCGGGGCGGTTGCCGCCGGGACGGGCGCCGGAGCCGCTGGGGGCACCGGAACCGCTGGGCGCGCTGGGGGCACCGGAGGGAGCCGCGGGCGCCGACGGCGGCGCGGTGAACTCCGGAACCGTGGGCGCGGGCGACGCGGGGGCCGCCGGGGCGGGCCGCGGGGCCGGCTTGGGACCCGGCCGCGGACCTGCCGACGGCGCGGACGCCGCGGCGGGACGCTCCGCCTCGGGGGCCTTGGGGGCCGCCGGGGCGGGGGGCCGCGGGGCGGCCGGACGGGCCGCCTGCGCGGGGCTCGGGGCCGCCGCGCCGGGGGTCGCCGAAGGCGCCGACGGCATCGGGGGCCGCGGCGCTGCCTTCCTGGGTGCCCCGGGCTTGGCGCCGGACCTGCCGGAGCCGCTGCCCTGCTGGAAAGCGTCAGTCAGTTTACGTACCACAGGCGCCTCGATCGTCGAGGACGCCGAACGGACGAATTCACCGAGTTCCTGGAGCTTGGCCATGACGACCTTGCTCTCCACACCGAACTCCTTGGCGAGTTCGTATACCCGGACCTTAGCCACTTCGCTCCTTTGAGGTCCGGGTTACGCCGGACCGTCGCTACTTCATGGGCGTACTCATCGCGTACTCATCGAGTGCTCATCGCAATCTCGACCTACTTCCGACTCGCGAGGTACTGGGCCGTGCGGGGATTCACACGGCACCTCTTCATCACTGTTCTTACGGGGTTTCGCCTGCGACCACCTGGGTCAGCGCCTGGGTGTCGAGCTGTCCCCGGGCTCGGAAGGCCCGAACGAAAGCCCGACGGCGCACCGCCAGGTCGAGACAGACCGGGACGGGATGTACGTACGCACCCCGGCCGGGCAGCATACCGCGAAGATCGGGGACGCATGCGTCCCCCTTCTGCACGATGCGCAGCAGTTCGCTCTTGGCCGCTCGCTCCCGGCACCCCACACAGGTGCGCTCAGGGCATGCGCGGGCATGCGTCCGGCCAGACACGTTCTAGTCTACCTCCCCGTACGGACCCCACTTCTTCCGGGCGGGGTCCGGCCATCCGACGGTCCTTCTCAGCGGTGCTCCGGGCGCCCCTCGCGGGGCGCCCGCCGGCCGGATCAGTCCCGGTCGGACGACTGCTCCGGCTGCTCGGTGTCGGGTCGGATGTCGATGCGCCAGCCCGTGAGCCGGGCGGCGAGGCGGGCGTTCTGGCCCTCCTTGCCGATGGCCAGGGAGAGCTGGTAGTCGGGGACGATGACCCGCGCGGAGCGGGCCGCGAAGTCCACCACCTCGACCTTGGACACCCGCGCCGGGGACAGCGCGTTGGCGACCATGTCGGCCGGGTCGTCCGACCAGTCGACGATGTCGATCTTCTCGCCGTTCAGTTCGGCCATCACATTGCGCACCCGGCCGCCCATCGGGCCGATGCAGGCGCCCTTGGCGTTCAGTCCGGCGCGGGTGGAGCGCACCGCGATCTTCGTACGGTGTCCGGCCTCGCGGGCGATCGCGGAGATCTCGACGGAACCGTCGGCGATCTCCGGGACCTCCAGCGCGAACAGCTTCTTGACCAGATTCGGATGCGTGCGCGAGAGGGTGACGGAGGGACCCCGTACGCCCTTCGCCACCCGTACGACGTACGAGCGCAGCCGCATCCCGTGCTGGTACTCCTCGCCGGGGACCTGCTCCTGCACCGGGAGGATGGCCTCCAGCCTGCCGATGTCCACGAGGACGTTCCTCGGGTCACGGCCCTGCTGGACCACGCCCGTGACGATGTCTCCCTCACGGCCGGCGTACTCGCCGAGGGTCGCGTCGTCCTCGGCGTCCCGCAGCCGCTGGAGGATCACCTGCTTGGCGGTGGTGGCGGCGATCCGGCCGAAGTCCGACGGGGTGTCGTCGAACTCGCGCGCCTCCTGCCCCTCCTCCAGGTCCTCGGGGTCCTCCTTCGCCCAGACGGTCACATGACCCGTCTCGCGGTTGAGTTCCACGCGCGCGTGGCGGCGGCTTCCCTCGGTGCGGTGGTAGGCGATGAGGAGGGCCGATTCGATCGCTTCGACCAGCAGTGAGAAGGAGATCTCCTTCTCCCGCACCAGTCCCCGCAGGGCACTCATGTCGATGTCCACGACTACGCCTCCTCCGCTTCCGTCATGCTGCTGTCGCTGTCGTTGCCGTCATCGCTGACGTTGCTGTCTTTGTCGTGCTGCTTGCGGTTGAACTCGATCTCGACGCGCGCCTTGGCGATCTCGTCGAAGGCCAGCCTGCGGGCGGTGGGCTTGCGGCCCTTCACCCCGGGGATCTCCAGATCCAGGCCGTCGTCGTCGACCGTGATGATCCGGGCGGTCAGCTCGCCGCCCTCGGTGAGCTGGAACCTGGCCAGCCGGCCGACGGCGCGTACGTAGTGCCGGTGCTCGGTGAGCGGCCGGTCGGCGCCCGGGGAGGTGACCTCAAGGACGTACTCCCCCGCGCCCATGGCGTCGGTCGCGTCGAGCTTGTCCGAGATCGCCCGGCTCAGCTCCGCGCAGGTGTCCAGCTGAACACCCTCGTCCGAGTCCACCACGATACGCAGCACACGCCGCTTGCCCGCCGGGGTCACGGTGATCTCTTCGAGATCGAGCTCCTGGGCGGTCACGAGCGGTTCGAGTAGTTCTCGCAGCCTCTCGCTTGGGGTGGTGCTCATCCGGGTGACTCCTCGGCCGCGTGTGCTGTTGTGGAAGGTCCTGTGTCCGCTCAAAGGGTATCCGCTCCGGGAGGGTGTTGCCGTCCGCGGTGGGCCGCCGCCAGGTACGGTGATCAAGGGCGTACCGCCCCTCCCCGCCGCCTTGAGTCCCGGAGGACGTCTGCCGTGCCGTTCCCGCTGCCGACGCGTTCCCGGTCCGGGCCGCGAAGAAGGAGTCTGCTCGCCGGGTTGGCGGGCACCGCGCTGCTCACCGGCTGCACGTCCGGCGACGGCGACGCGGTCTCCGCCACCAGGGCGAGGCAGGCGTCCGCCGCCGAGCGGACCCGGGCCCGGGCGGCCCGGGACAGTGCCGCGCTGGGCGCCCGCTACGACGAGGTGATCGCCGCGCACCCCTCGCTCGCGCGGCGGCTGGGTCCGCTGCGGGCGGAGGTCGCGAGCCACGCGAAGGCGTTCGGGTCCGGCGGGCCGGGCGGCTCGCCCTCCCCCTCGCCCTCCCCCTCGCCCTCCCCCTCGCCCTCCCCCTCGTCGTCCCCTTCATCGTCCGGGGCGCCGTCGGGTGCCGCCTCCGCGGTGCCGGTGCCCGCGGCGCCCAAGGACGCGCTGGCCTCGCTGGCCGCGCGGGAGCGGGAGCTGGCCGACACCCGGACCGTCCAGTCGGTGGACGTGCCCGGGGAACTCGCGCGGCTGCTGGCGTCCGTCGCGGCGTCCGGCGCCGCGCACGCGTATCTGCTGACGGAGGGCGGGAAGTGACCGGCGAGTCAGGCCCCCAGGAGCGGCGTAGCGGCGCCGAACTGACCGCGCTGCACGCGGCGCTGGCCGCCGAGCACGCGGCGGTGTACGGCTACGGCGTCGTCGGCGGCAAGGTCGGGGACGGCGGGGACCCGCAGGTGCGGGCCGCGTACGACGCGCACCGGGCCCGCCGTGACGAGCTGGCGCGCGCGGTGCGCGACCTGGGCGGCACCCCGCGGCCCGCCGCGGCGGCGTACGCGCTGCCGTTCCCGGTCGCGGACCGGGCGGGGGCGCGGCGGCTCGCGGCGCATCTGGAGGACCGGGTCGCCGGGGTGTACGCGGATCTGGTGCGGGCGTCCGAGGGGGCGCGGCGGCGGTCGGCGGCGGGCGCGCTGCGTGAGGCGGCGGTCCGGGCGGCGGGCTGGCGGGGCGGCAGCGTAGCCTTCCCTGGGCTCGCGGAGCGGGCCGCGGGACCGGACGGGTCCGCGGTGCCCCGGGCGTAGGCACTGACGTACATCCGCCGGACGGACGGCGGTGTGCGGACAGGGCGCGGGGACCTCGTACGGTCGCGGTCCCCGTCGGGCGGCGTGTGCCGTCGCGGCAGTCAGGAAGGACACCCCCCACGCATGGTTTTCGAAGCGCCGGAGCGCCTGGTCCGGGCGCTCGCCGAGGCACGCGTCCTCGCGCACGGCGGCTCTCCCCCGGCCGGCGACGCGGCTGACGGCGCGGTGGACGACGAGTGGCTGGACGCGTTGCCCGGCCTGTTCGCCGACGCCGTGGCGCGGGCCGGGCTGAGCGTCGAGCGGGTCCGGGTGCCCGGCGGGCGGAGCAGTCTGGTGGCGCTGGTGCGTGACGCGGACGGGACGCCCGCCGCGCTGAAGCTGGCGCCGCCCGGGGCGGGGCCGGAGCGGGAGCGGGCGGCGCTGGAGCACTGGGCGGGGGTCGGGGCGGTACGGACGCTGGCCGGACCGGTGCCGCCGGGCGCGATGCTGCTGGAGCGGCTGAGCCCCGATGTGCCGGTGCGGTCGCTGCCGGAGGCCAAGTCGATGCTGGAGGCCGTCGGGGTGCTGCGGCGGCTGTGGGTCGCGCCGCCCGTGGGGCACGGTTTCGAGACGGTGGCCGGGCTGACCGGGCGGCAGGCCGCGCAGATGCGGGCGGGCGCGGACGCGCAGTCGGCGGATCTGGTGGACGCGGCGCTGGCGGCCCGGGAGGAGCTGCTCGCGGGCCCGCCCGGCGACGAGGTGCTGCTGCACGGGACGTTCCGGCAGAGCAAGGTGCTGGCCGGTGAGCGGACGCCCTGGCTGGCGGTCGGGCCCGATCCGCTGGTCGGGGAGGGCGCGTTCGACCTGGCGCGGCTGGTCCGGGACCGGGTGGAGGACCTGGTGGCGGCCCCGTCCGGGGCGGGTGTCGCACGGCGCCGGGTGCGCAGGCTCGCGGAGGCGCTGGAGCTGGACGCGGAGCGGGTACGGGGCTGGGCGCTGTTCCGGGCGGTGGAGTCCGGGGTGCGGGCGCACCGGGCGGGGCGGACGGCGGACGCGGAGCTGACGCTGGAGTTCGCGACCTGGCTGTAGGGGTCCTGGCCCGTTCGGGAACCGGATACGGGGGTGCCCCGGAGGGGATGCGGGATTCCTCCGGGGCACCGCCGTGTCCGGCGTGGGTCAGGAGCGGGCGGTGAGGCGCGCCACCGCTTCGGCGACGGGCAGTTCCTCGCGCTCGCCGGTGCGGCGGTCCTTCAGCTCCACGACGCCTTCGGCGGTGCGGCGGCCCGCGACGAGGATCGTGGGCACCCCGATCAGCTCGGCGTCGGTGAACTTGACGCCCGGGGAGACCCCGGCGCGGTCGTCGACGATGACACGGACACCGGCGTCGGCCAGCTGCTGGGACACGTCGAGCGCCAGCTCGGTCTGGGCGGCCTTGCCCGCGGCGACCACATGGACATCGGCGGGCGCGATCTCACGCGGCCAGCACAGCCCCTGGTCGTCGGCGGTCTGCTCGGCGAGCGCGGCGACCGCGCGGGACACCCCGATGCCGTAGGAGCCCATCGTCACGCGGACGGGCTTGCCCTGCTGGCCGAGGACGTCGAGCTGGAACGTGTCGGCGTACTTGCGGCCGAGCTGGAAGATGTGGCCGATCTCGATCGCGCGGTCGAGCCTCAGTCCCGTACCGCACTTCGGGCAGGGGTCGCCCGCCTCGACGACGACCACGTCGAGGTGGTCGTCGACGGTGAAGTCACGGCCGGCGACGACGTTGCGGGCGTGGGTGCCGGGCTTGTTGGCGCCGGTGATCCAGGCGGTGCCGGGGGCGATCCGGGGGTCGGCGATGTAGCGGACCTTCTCCAGGCCCTGCGGGCCGACGTAGCCGCGGACGAGGTCGGGGCGGCCCTCGAAGTCCTCGGCGGTGACGAGCTCGACCACGGCCGGGGCGAGGTGCTCACCGAGCTTGCCGAGGTCGACCTCGCGGTCGCCGGGCACCCCGACGGCGACGATCTCGCCGTCGACCTTCACCAGGAGGTTCTTCAGGGTGGCGGAGGCCGGGACGTCCAGGAACTCGGCCAGGGTCTCGATGGTCGGGGTGTCGGGGGTGTCGAGCTCCTCGACGGGTCCGTGCGCGGCGCCGCCGACGGGGGTCAGCGGGAAGGTGACGGCCTCGGTGTTCGCGGCGTAGTCGCAGGCGGGACAGTCCACGAAGGTGTCCTCACCGGCGGCGGCGGGCGCCAGGAACTCCTCGGACGCGGACCCTCCCATGGCACCGGAGACGGCCGAGACGATCCGGTAGTCGAGGCCGAGGCGCCGGAAGATGTTCTGGTACGCCTCGCGGTGCAGCCGGTAGGACTCGGCGAGGCCCTCGTCGGTGGTGTCGAAGGAGTACGAGTCCTTCATCTGGAACTCGCGCCCGCGCAGCACACCGGACCGGGGGCGGGCCTCGTCGCGGTACTTGGTCTGGATCTGGTAGAGCATGACCGGGAGGTCCTTGTAGGACGAGGCCTGGTCCTTCACCACGAGGGTGAAGATCTCCTCGTGGGTGGGGCCGAGCAGGTACTCGCCGCCCTTGCGGTCCTTGAGGCGGAACAGCAGGTCGCCGTACTCCTCCCAGCGCCCGGACGCCTCGTAGGGCTCCTTGGGCAGCAGGGCGGGGAGCAGGACCTCCTGGGCGCCGATGGCGTCCATCTCCTCGCGGACCACGCGGGAGACGTTGTCGAGGACCTTCTTGCCGAGCGGCAGCCAGCTCCAGATGCCGGCCGCGTTGCGGCGGACGTACCCGGCGCGGACCAGGAGCTTGTGGCTGAGCGTCTCGGCGTCCGCCGGGTCGTCGCGCAGTGTCTTGATCATCAGCTTGGACATGCGCTGGACCTGGGCCATGGTGAACTCCTGCTCGGAAAGGGTGATGGCAGGAGGTTAGCCGGGCCCGTGGGGCCCGCGGAAATCGGTTCTTCCGCCGGTGGTCCCTCCGGGGGCGGGTCCGCGGCTCAGCGGACGGGCGGTCCGGGCTCCTCACGGCGGTGCAGCGGCAGGTCCGCGCCCATCACGGCGTACGGCTTGGGGGCGCTCGGGAAGTGCACCCGGCGGGCCAGGTCCTGGTAGCCGAGCGCGCGGTACAGGGCGCGGGCGGGGCTCTCGACATCGATGGCGGAGAGGATCGAGCGGGGCTGCGTCACGGCGTCGGTGACGGTGGTGATGAGCGAGCGGCCGACGCCCTGGTTCTGGTAGCGGGTGTGCACATGCAGCTCGGTGATCACGAAGGAGTCGTCGAGCCAGTGGTCGTGTCCCGCGCGCCGCAGATACGGCTGGACGACGGTGGACCACCAGTGGAGACGGTCGTTGGGCATGCCGTAGACGAAGCCGACGAGCCGTCCGTCGGTGAGGGTCGCGCCGAGCGCGCGGGCGCCGGGGTATCCCATGTGCCGCAGGACGATCTGGCGGCGTACGCCGATCTCGTCCTGGCTGAGCCCGAACGCCTCGGCCTGGACCGCCAGCGCCTCGTCCACCCGGGCCGCGAGATCGAGGGGTCCGATCGTGACGTCGTGGGGCGTACGCGAGCCGAATCCGGGGAATCGCAGCATGCGGGGAGAGTACCCCGCGTGCCTGGTGGGGGCACGGGGCGGCGGGGGTGGTGGCCGGGGGCGGCCGGTTCGCGCCGGTGGGGCGCGGCGGCGGGCACGGGCGGGCGCCGACGGTGGTGCGTCGGGGCGGGACCGGGCAGGACGGGGTGGGTGCGGGCGGGACCGACGGGGTGGGTGCGGGCGGGGCCGGGCGGACGGTTCGGACCAGGACACCGCGGGGTCGGGCGGACCGGTCAGAACAGGACACTCATAAAGGCCCCGACCTCCTGGAAACCGACCTTGCGGTACGTGGCGCGGGCCGCGGTGTTGTAGTCGTTGACGTACAGGCTGGCGACGGGCGCGATGTCGGCGAGCGCGTAGCGCAGGACCGCCGCCATGCCGGGGGCGGCGTAGCCGCGGCCCCGGTACTCGGGGGCGACCCAGACGCCCTGGATCTGGCACGCCTGGGTGGTCGCGGCGCCGATCTCGGCCTTGAAGAGGACCTTGCCGTGCCGGTCGAGACGGGCGAAGGAGCGGCCGGAGCCGACGAGTTCCGCGACCCGTGCCTGGTAGAGCAGCCCGCCGTCCCCGGCGAGCGGGGAGACCCCGACCTCCTCGGTGAACATGGCCACGCACGCGGGCATGATCGTCTCCATCTCGTCCTTGCGGACGCGCCGGACGTACGGGTCGGGGGCGACCGTGTCGGAGAGGCGGTCGGTGACCATCAGGGGCTGGTGTTCGCGGACCTCGCGGGCGGGGCCCCAGTTCGGTTCGAGCAGGCGCCACAGCAGGGCGGTGGACTCGGCGGGGCCGACGATGGAGGAGCAGCGGCGGCCCGCGCGGCGGGCGCGGTCCGCGAAGCCGCGGATGGCCCGGGGGGTGGCGCAGAGGGGGACGAGGTTGGCGCCCGCGTAGCAGAGGGACGCCAGCATGCCGTCCTCGTACCAGCCCCACATCTCGCCGCCGAGGCGCCAGGGGTCCAGGCCGGCGACCTGGACCCGGGAGGTCACGAAGGCGTTCGCCACGGGGTCGCGGTGCAGGACCGCGAGGGCCGCGGGTAGGTCGCTCGGTTCGAGGACCCTGGTGGTGGTCTGGGTCAACACGGGTGCGGGGCCTCACCGGGTGGGCTGCTGGTCCCCGCACTGTACCTGCCGGTGGGGGTGGGTGCCCGCCCGCCGGGGGCTCGGGCTTCGCCCTTCGGCCCCCGGGGCGGGCGGGGTTCCTCGCGCGGTGGCGCGGGCCTGTGCGGGGCGCCTTCGCTTGCGCCCCGGGGTACTCGGTGGTGGGCGCACCTTTTCCGTGCGGGTCGCCCTTCGCTTGCGCCCCCGGGTACTCGGTGGTGAGCGCACCTTTTCCGTGCGGGGCGTCCGTGGGGTGCGCAGTTCCCCGCGCCCCTTTGGGGGCGCCTCCTGGCGTTGTCCGCCGGGTGCGGGGCGCCCTTTGCTTGCGCCCCCGGGTACGCGGGGGTGGGCGCACCCTTTTCCGTGCAGGGCGTTCGTGGGTGCGCAGTTCCCCGCGCCCCTTTGGGGGCGCCTCCTGGCGTTGTCCGCCGGGTGCGGGGGGCCCTTTGCTTGCGGTGCTGGGTACGCGGGGGTGGGCGCACCTTTTGCCGTGCGGGCGTTCGGGGGTGCGCAGTTCCCCGCGCCCCTGTTCTTTTTGGGGGTCAGCCGGCTACGGAGATCTGGGGTTCGCCGGAGGGGACGCCGTCCTTCTCCATCTGTTCGGCGATCTTCATGGCCTCGTCGATCAGGGTCTCCACGATCTTCGACTCGGGGACGGTCTTGATGACCTCGCCCTTCACGAAGATCTGGCCCTTGCCGTTGCCGGAGGCGACGCCCAGGTCCGCCTCGCGGGCCTCGCCGGGACCGTTCACGACGCAGCCCATGACCGCGACGCGCAGCGGGACCTCCATACCCTCCAGGCCGGCCGTGACCTCTTCCGCCAGCTTGTAGACGTCCACCTGGGCGCGGCCGCAGGACGGGCACGAGACGATCTCCAGGCGGCGCTGGCGCAGGTTCAGCGATTCCAGGATCTGGATGCCGACCTTGATCTCCTCCACCGGCGGGGCGGAGAGGGAGACGCGGATCGTGTCGCCGATGCCCTCGGCGAGCAGCGCGCCGAACGCGACGGCGGACTTGATGGTGCCCTGGAACGCGGGGCCCGCCTCCGTGACGCCGAGGTGGAGGGGGTAGTCGCTCTGGGCGGCGAGCTGGCGGTAGGCGTTGACCATCACGACGGGGTCGTTGTGCTTGACCGAGATCTTGATGTCCTGGAAGCCGTGCTCCTCGAAGAGGGACGCCTCCCAGAGCGCCGACTCGACCAGGGCCTCCGGTGTCGCCTTGCCGTACTTCTGGAGCAGTCGGCGGTCCAGCGAGCCGGCGTTCACGCCGATCCGGATCGGGGTGCCCGCCGCGCCCGCCGCCTTCGCGATCTCGCGGACCTTGTCGTCGAACTGCTTGATGTTCCCCGGGTTCACCCGTACCGCCGCGCAGCCCGCGTCGATCGCGGCGAAGACGTACTTCGGCTGGAAATGGATGTCGGCGATCACCGGGATCTGGGACTTGCGTGCGATCACCGACAACGCGTCCGCGTCGTCCTGCGTCGGGCACGCCACCCGGACGATCTGGCAGCCCGACGCCGTCAGCTCCGCGATCTGCTGAAGCGTCGCACCGATGTCCGACGTACGTGTCGTCGTCATCGACTGCACCGAGACCTGGGCGTCGCCGCCCACCGCCACGGATCCGACCTGGATCTGCCGGCTTTTCCGGCGCTCGGCGAGCTTGGTCGGAACGGACGGCATGCCGAGCGAAATCGCAGTCATCTGCTGTGCAACCCCAAGGAGTGGATCGAGGTCCCGTCATCAGCGGGCTCCGACCCCCGAGATTACGGCACCGACACGCCGTGGAGCACATCGCGCCACACGGTCCGCCACATGAGTGGGCGGCCGGACAGGCGTGCTGTCCGGCCGCCGCGCTCCCTGGTGGGTCAGGAGATTCTGACGGGGTTCACGAGGTCCGCCACCAGGACAAGAAGGGTGAAGCAGACGAATACCCCGGCGACGACATAGGCGACGGGCATCAGCTTCGCCACGTCGAACGGCCCCGGGTCGGGACGCTTGAAGAGCCGGGCCGTCCTGCGTCGCACCGACTCCCACAGGGCGCCCGCGATGTGTCCGCCGTCGAGCGGGAGCAGCGGGAGCATGTTGAACAGGAACAGCGAGAGGTTGAAGCCCGCGACGAGGAACAGCATCATCGCGACCTGGTTCTCCGGCGGGATGTCCAGGTTGAGGACCTCGCCGCCGACCCGGGCGGCGCCGACGACCCCTATCGGGGAGTCGGCCTCGCGGGGGCCGTCGCCGAAGGCGGCGTCCCAGAGGGCGGGGACCTTGGTGGGCAGGGCGATCAGCGACTCGACGCCGTTCTGCATCATGTCGCCCATCCGGTCCACGGACTGGCCGAACGACTGTTCCACGATCCCGGAGGCCGGGGTGAAGCCGAGGAATCCGGCGGTGACGTACTCGCCCTTGACGTATCCGCCCTCGCCGTCGGTCTTGCCGACCTGGTTCCTGATCAGGGTGGCCTGGAGGTCCTGGCGCTGTCCGTCCCGCTCGACGGTGATGGTGGCGGGGCCGATGGTGTCGCGGATGCGCGACTGGAGGGCCGACCAGTCCTGGACCTCCTGGCCGTTGAACGCGACGATCTTGTCGCGCTTCTGGAGTCCGGCCTGCTTGGCGGGGGCGGCCTGGTCGCCCTGGGCGCACTTGGTGCGGTTCTCGCTCTGCTGGATGACGCAGTCGGAGACCGCGCCGACCGTGGTGGTCTGCTGCTCGATGCCGAAGGTCATCAGCACACCGAGGAAGATCGCCACGGCGAGGATCAGGTTCATGAACGGTCCGGCGAACATGACGATGACGCGCTTCCACGGCTTGCGCGTGTAGAAGAGCCGCTTCTCGTCGCCGGGCTCCAGCTCCTCGTACGCGGCGGAGCGGGCGTCCTCGATCATGCCGCGCCACGGGGAGGTGGAGCGGGCCTCGATCCGGCCGTCGGTGCCGGGCGGGAACATCCCGATCATGCGGATGTAGCCGCCGAGCGGGATGGCCTTGATGCCGTACTCGGTCTCGCCCTTCTTGCGGGACCAGATCGTGGGCCCGAAGCCGACCATGTACTGCGGGACCCGGATGCCGAAGAGCTTGGCGGTGGACAGATGCCCGAGCTCGTGCCAGGCGATGGAGATCAGCAGGCCGATCGCGAAGACCACTATCCCGAGGATGGTCATCAGGAGTGTCATGCACGCGCCTCCGCGGTCGTCTTCGCTGTCCTGGTCGCCCGGGCTGTCAGTTCACGGGCCCGGGCGCGGGCCCAGGTCTCCGCTTCGAGGACGTCCGCGACGGTCAGGGAAGTTCCCGTACCGGGGGTGCCGTGCTCGGCGACGACCTCGGTGACGGTCTCCATGATCCCGTTGAACGGCAGCCCGCCGTTCAGGAACGCGTCCACGCACTCCTCGTTGGCCGCATTGAACACCGCCGGAGCGGTTCCCGCGAGCCCGCCCACGTGCCGGGCCAGCCCCACGGACGGGAACGCCTCGGTGTCCAGCGGGAAGAACTCCCAGGTGGACGCCTGGCTCCAGTCGAACGCGGGGGCCGCGTCCGGTACCCGTTCGGGCCAGCCGAGGCCGATCGCGATGGGGCCGCCCATGTCCGGCGGGGTGGCCTGGGCCAGGGTGGAGCCGTCCGTGAACTCGACCATGGAGTGGACGTACGACTGGGGGTGGACGACGACCTCGATACGGTCGAAGGGGATGTCGTAGAGGAGATGCGCCTCGATGACCTCCAGGCCCTTGTTCACCAGGGTCGCGGAGTTGACGCTGATCACCGGGCCCATCGCCCAGGTGGGGTGGGCGAGGGCGTCGGCGGGGGTGACGTCGGCGAGCTCCGCCTTGGTCCGGCCGCGGAACGGCCCGCCGGACGCGGTGACGACCAGCTTGCGGACATCGGCGCGGGTCCCGGCGGCGAGCGCCTGGAAGAGGGCCGCGTGCTCGGAGTCCACGGGGATGATCTGGCCCGGCTTCGCCAGCGCCCGCACCAGGGGTCCGCCGGCGATCAGCGACTCCTTGTTGGCGAGCGCGAGGGTGCGGCCCGCCTCCAGCGCGGCGAGGGTCGGGGCCAGCCCGATGGAGCCGGTGATGCCGTTGAGCACGGTGTGGCAGGGGGAGGCGGCCAGCTCGGCGGCGGCGCCGGGTCCGGCCAGGATCTCCGGGAGCCGCCCGCCGGGCCCGTACCGGGCGGCCAGCGCGTCCCGCAGCCGCGGGACGGTGTCCTCACGGGCGACCGCGACAGTGCCGACACCCAGCCGGTGGGCCTGCTCGGCCAGGAGGTCCGTACGGCCGCCCGCGGCGGACAGCGCGGTGACCCGGAAGCGGTCGGGGTTGCGCAGGACGAGGTCGATGGCCTGGGTGCCGATCGATCCCGTGGAGCCGAGGATGACGATGTCCCGGGGACCGCCGCTCCCGACGGGGTCGAAGAGACGGTGCGGGTCGGCGAGGGGGGCTGGGCTGTCGCTCATCCCCCCATTGTCACCGCACCGGGACCCCGGGCGGCAGGGGCGGGGTGCCCGGCGGGGCACGGACGCCTCCCCGCCCGCGGGGGCGCGCGGGGCGTACGCCTGTCCCGCACGCCCCCTGGGAGCGCCCCGGGGCGTACGGGGTCAGGGAATCGGGCGGTGCAGATCGGGCCGGGGGGTGTCGGGGGGCGAGGTGTCGGCGATCCAGGGACCGTCACCGCTCGGGTCGACCACCCCCTGCTCCAGCCAGGTGTACGCCCCGGCCAGGGTGGCCCTGACGACCTTCCGGTCGGCCTCGTCCGTGTTGGTCCACAGCCGCCCGAACAGCTCGTCGGCCCGCACCCTGGCCTGCTGGCAGAACACATCGGCGAGCTGGTACGCCTCCTTGCCGTGGTCGCCGGTCGTCCGCAGATGCTCGGCCCGTACACACGCCGCGCTCATCGCGAACAGCTCCGCGCCGATGTCGACGATCCGCCCGAGGAAACCCTGCTTGGTCTCCATCCGCCCCTGCCAGCGGGACATCGCGTAGAACGTCGAACGCGCGAGCTTGCGCGAGGCCCGCTCCACGTACCGCAGATGGGTTGCGAGATCGGCGTAGCCGCCGGGGTGGAACGCGGTGTACGCGTTCGGGAGCTGGCCCGCGCCCGTGACCAGCCGGGGCAGCCAGCGGGCGTAGAAACCGCCCGCCTTCGCGCCCGCGCGCGCCTTGTCCTGAAGGGACACCTCGGGGTCGATGAGGTCGCCCGCGACCGACAGATGCGCGTCGACGGCCTCTCGGGCGATCAGCAGATGCATGATCTCGGTGGACCCCTCGAAGATCCGGTTGATCCGCAGGTCCCTCAGCATCTGCTCGGCGGGCACGGCCCGCTCACCGCGCGCGGCGAGCGACTCGGCGGTCTCGAAGCCGCGTCCGCCGCGGATCTGCACCAGTTCGTCGGCCATCAGCCACGCCATCTCGGAGCCGTACAGCTTGGCGAGCGCGGCCTCGATGCGGATGTCGTTGCGGTTCTCGTCGGCCATCTGGGACGACAGGTCGACCACGGCCTCCAGGGCGAACGTGGTCGCCGCGATGAAGGAGATCTTCGCCCCGACCGCCTCGTGGTGGGCGACGGGCTTGCCCCACTGCTCCCGGACCGCCGACCACTCACGGGCGATCTTCAGACACCACTTGCCCGCGCCGACGCACATCGCGGGCAGCGACAGCCGTCCGGTGTTGAGCGTGGTCAGGGCGATCTTCAGCCCCGCGCCCTCCGCGCCGATACGGTTCGCCGCCGGGACCCTGACCCCCTGGAAACGGGTGACGCCGTTCTCGATGCCGCGCAGCCCCATGAAGGCGTTGCGGTTCTCGACGGTGATGCCGTCGCTGTCCGCCTCCACGACGAACGCCGTGATGCCGCCCGGATGCCCCTCGCCATTCGGGACCCGCGCCATGACGACCAGGAGATCCGCGACGACCCCGTTGGTGGTCCACAGCTTCACCCCGTCCAGGACGTACTCGTCACCGTCGGGGACGGCCGCGGTGGCCAGGCGTGCCGGGTCGGAGCCGACATCGGGTTCGGTCAGCAGGAACGCGGAGATATCGGTACGGGCGCAGCGCGGCAGGAACTCCTCGCGCTGCTCCTGGGTGCCGAAGAGCTTCAGGGGCTGCGGCACACCGATGGACTGGTGGGCGGAGAGCAGCGCGCCGATCGCGGGGCTCGCGGTGCCGACGAGGGCGAGGGCCTTGTTGTAGTAGACCTGGGTGAGGCCGAGTCCGCCGTACTTGACGTCGATCTTCATCCCGAGGGCGCCGAGCTCCTTGAGGCCGGTCACCGTCTCGTCGGGGATACGGGCCTCGCGTTCGATCCGCGCGGAGTCGATCCGGGTCTCGCAGAAGTCGCGCAGCCTGGACAGGAACTCCTCGCCGCGCCGGACCGCGTCGTCGGCGGGCGCCGGGTGCGGATGGATCAGGTCGAGGCGGAAGCGGCCGAGGAAGAGTTCCTTGGCGAAGCTGGGTCTGCGCCAGCCCTGCTCACGCGCCTCCTCGGCCACCTGACGGGCCTCGCGTTCGGTGACGGCGGGTTTCGGGGGTGATGCGGTCATGAGGGTCACCTCACCGCGAGTCGGGACAGGGGTACGCCCGCGGCCGCGCGTACCCGCTCGGGGCGCGGTGCGCGCCCTGGGTTGTCGAAAGGTGTTACCCGACCTCTACCCCAATCCCCCGGCGCCAGCCAGCCTTCTTACGGCCGTTCGGACCAAGCCCGCGAGGCCGGTCCACCACGCCCGGACACCGGGCCACCGGCTCCCGGGAGTCCCTCCCGGGAACGCCTCCCCGGAAGGTCTCCCCGGAACGCCGACGGCCGGAGCCCCCGCACAGCGGGCTCCGGCCGTGGCCACCGGCGCCCCGGGACAGGTGGGGCGCCGGTGGTGTGAGGTGGCCGGTGGGGGCCGCCTCGGGTCCGCTACGTCAGAGGTCGAGGCCGGTGAGGACCAGGACCCGCTCGTAGGTGTAGTCGTCCATGGCGTAGCGGACGCCCTCGCGGCCGACGCCGGAGAGCTTGGCGCCGCCGTAGGGCATCTGGTCGGCGCGGTAGGACGGGACGTCGCCGATGATCACGCCGCCGACCTCCAGGGCCCGGTGGGCGCGGAACGCGGCCCGCACGTCATGGGTGAAGACGCCCGCCTGGAGTCCGTACTTGGAGGAGTTCACGGCGGCGAACGCCTCGTCCTCGCCCTCCGTGCGCGTCACGACGAGGACGGGTCCGAAGACCTCCTCACGGGCGATGGTGACCTCACCGGGTACGGAGGCGAGGACGGTCGGGGCGTACGCGGCGGCGTCGCGCTTGCCGCCGGTGAGGACCTCGGCGCCCGCGGCGGCGGCCTCGTCGACCCAGGACTCCACGCGCTTGGCGGCGTCCTCGCTGACCAGCGGGCCGACATCGGTCGCGGCGTCGGAGGGGTCACCGGTCACCTGGGCCTCGACGGCGGCGACGATCCTCGGGACGAGCCGGTCGTACACGGCGGCGTCGGCGATCACCCGCTGCACGGAGATGCAGGACTGGCCGCCCTGGTAGTTGGAGAACATGGCGATGCGCTGGGCGGCCAGGTCGAGGTCCGCGTCGCTGGACCAGTCGGCGAGGACGACGGCCGCACCGTTTCCGCCCAGCTCCAGGGTGCAGTGCTTGCGCGGGACCGAGTCCATGATCGCGTAGCCGACCGTCTCGGAGCCGGTGAAGGAGATCACCGGCAGCCGCTCGTCCTGGACCAGCGCGGGCATACGGTCGTTGGCGACCGGGAGGATCGACCAGGAGCCCTCGGGCAGGTCCGTCTGAGCCAGCAGCTCACCGAGGATCAGCCCGGACAGCGGGGTGGCCGGGGCGGGCTTCAGGATGATCGGCACACCGGCGGCGATCGCGGGGGCGACCTTGTGGGCGCAGAGGTTCAGCGGGAAGTTGAACGGGGCGATACCGAGGACGACGCCCTTGGGGAAGCGGCGGGTGAGGGCGAGGCGGCCCTGGCCGCCGGCGTCGGTGTCGAGGCGCTGGGCCTCGCCGCCGTTGAAGCGGCGGGCCTCCTCGGCGGCGAACCGGAACACGGAGACCGCGCGGCCGACCTCGCCGCGGGCCCACTTGATCGGCTTGCCGTTCTCCGCGGAGATCAGCTGGGCGATCTCCTCGGTGCGGGACGCGAGGCCCTCGGAGACGTGGAGGAGGGCCGCGGCGCGGACGTGGGCCGGGGTCGCGGCGAACGACTCCACGGTGGCGTGGGCCTTGGCCACGGCCTCCTCGACCTGGGCCTCGGTGGGCACGCTCACCTTGCCGACCAGGCGGTTGTCCCACGGGGAGGTGACGTCGAACGTGGTGTCGCCGGTGGCCTGGCGGCCGGCCAGCCAGAAGGCGGTGGTGGGGGTCATGTCCGGGGTCCGGCCCTTCCCTGTCGCGGTGCGGTGTCTGCACCACGGTAGAGGCGCCGGTCAGCCCCGTCGTTTGTCCACCCCGTACGGAACGTCACCACATCCTGGCCACATTGTCCGAGGGCCGCCTTTGCTCGCGCTTCCGAGGTCCCTTGCGCTGGGCGTACCCGTCCCTGTGCGGGTCGGACGGGGTGCGCAGTTCCCCGCAGGCCGCCTTCGCTTGCGCTTCCTAGGTCTGTCCGGCTGGACGTACCTGTCCCTGTGCAGGTCGGACGGGGGTGCGCAGTTCCCCGCGCCCCTGGGGTTCCACACCTGGACGTACGCGTTCCCATGCGGGCCGGACGTGGGTGCGCAGTTCCCCGCGCCCCTATGGGGGCGCCCACCTGGGGCTGCGGTCAGGCTGCGGGCTGTCATCAGCCCGGGGCTGGGGTTCAACCACCCTCCTCGCGGACTCGCTCGGCTGCGGGAGGGGGTGGGCGGGAATCTCTGCCCGCAGACTCCGATGCTCTTCAGTAGGACCACATGAACGTATTACCGAGCGCGTTGGAGCGAGGACGGAGAATCCCGACCGGCCCCGACCCGAAGAACAAGCAGAACACGCCCCAAAGGGGCGCGGGGAACTGCGCGAAACCACCGAACGACGGCACAGAAACAAGCGCGTCCAGCCGGACAGACCTCAGAAGCGCAAGCAAAGGCGACCTGTACAGGAACGAAGTACGTCCCGCCGGACGGACCGAAAAGGCGCAAGCCAACTGCGCTCACCGGGGAATCTTCAGCGCCAGCCACAGCTCCATCCGGACGTCCGGGTCGTCGAGAGAGCGCCCGAGGATCTCCTCGACCCTCCGCATCCGGTACCGGAGCGTATGCCGGTGCACCCCGAGATCCGCCGCCGCCGCGTCCCACTGCCCGTGCCGCGACAGCCACGCCCGCAGCGAGGCGACCAGATCCCCCCGCCCGGTGGCGTCATGCTCCCGCAGGGCCCGCAGCAGCCCGTCCGCGAACGCCCGCACCGCGTCGTCCGCGAGCAGCGGCAGCACGGACCCGGCGGCCACCTCCTCGTGCTCGACGTACGACCGCCCCCGCCGCCGCGCCACGGCCAGCGCCTGCTCGGCCTGCTGATGCGCCTCGGGCGCCCCGCCGACCAGCACGGGCGGCGACACCCCGATCACCAGCCCGGCGGACCCCGGACCCCCCGCACCGTCCCCCTCCGCGTACCCCGCGCAGGCGTGCGCCGCCGCGCCCCCGTCGGCCAGCACAAGGGTCAGCCGCTCCGGGCCGTCGGGCTCCACGGGACCGGGCGCGAGGAGCACCGGCTCCCCCGCACGGGCCGCGGCGGACTCCACCGCCTCGGCGAGACCCACGGCAACACCCGAACCCGAACCGCCCCCGGTCCCCGCACCGCCCGTGGACCCGGCGGGTGCCACCGCGACGGCGATCCGGAACGGCGCGTCGAGGAGCGCCCCGTACAGATCCCCGGCGACGGCACGCGCGTCGTCGGGCCGCGCGGCGAGCAGCAGTCGCAGCACGGCCGTCCCGATGCGTTCCTCCGCCGCGTGCAGCGCCCGCGAGCGCTCGGTGGTGAGGGTGAGCAGGGCGATCGCGGAGTGCACGGCGTAGCGCTCGGCGGTGCCCAGCGCGGACGCCGTACCGACGGCGAGCGCGGAGCGGGGCCGCCGTCCGGTGCCGAGCGGATGGAGTTCGACGCGGTCCTCGGCGCCGCCGACGACCGCGCTGGCGGTGGCCGCGCTCCGGCCGAGCCGCGCCACGTCGGCGGTGAGCCGGGCGGCGCGGCGCGCGGCCCATTCGGGCGCGGCGGCGACGACGGCGCCGGAGGCGTCGTACAGCGCGGCCCAGCCGTCGACCTGGGCGGCGAGCACGGCGAGCAGCCCTTCGGGGCCGTCGGCGAGCGTGCGCCGGGTCAGCTCGCGCTGGGCGGCGAACCCGGCGGTGACGGCGCGGTACTGGTCGCGGGCGATGGCTTCGGAGACGGCTTTGCTGATGGCGATGAAGGGGGTGCGGCGCGGTACGGCGAGCAGCGGGAAGTCCTCGTCGCGGGCGGCGTCGAGAAGGGCGTCGGGGATGTCGTCGTAGTGGACCCCGACGGCGAACCCGAGGCCGACGACGCCCGCCTTGGCCAGCCGCCGCACATAGCGCCGCATCTCGCCCGGGTCCTCGGCGTCGAGCTTGAGTGCCGTGATGAGCAGCAGCTCGCCGCCCTCCATATAGGGCACGGGGTCGGCCAGCTCGCTCACATGGGCCCACCGGACGGGGGTGTCCAGCCGGTCGCCGCCCGCCCGGACGGTGAGTTTGAGGGCGGAGTGCTGGACGAGGGAGGCGAGCGTCGGGGGCATGGGACCTTCAGGTCGGCCGGGGGCCGGGCCGCCGGGCCTGAGGGGACCGGCGGTGGTCCGGAGGGCGGGATCAGTTGGCCGTCCTGTCGGAACGGGCTCTTTCGATTCTGCCTCACCGGCCGGTCCGGCTCATCCGCGCAGATCCACCAGGAGCGGGGGCGCGTGCTCGCCTCGGACGGTGGTGAGCGACAGTACGGCGTGCCCGGCGGGTACGCCGTGGGCGAGTTCGGAGGCGGACCAGCGTTCGCGTTCGACCTGGCGGACGGTGACGGCGCGGGCGGTGGGCGACCGGCCGGTGATCACCCGGCGCAGCGCGTGGGCGGTCTTGCCGAGCGGTGTCTCGGCGATGATCTGCCGGTCGGTGACGTCGCGCGCCTCGGTCCATTCCTTGCCCCAGACCTCGGCGAAGTCCTGGCCGTCCCACGGGGTGAGTCCGGCGAGCGCCATCCGGCAGCCGATCGCGCCGAGCAGGGGACCGCGCAGCGGGCGGGGCACGTCGTCGAGGGTGCGCAGGGTGAGGACGGCCCCGGCGTGGCCGGAGCGCAGCCGCTGGATGCCGCGGACGGCCTCGGGGGTGATGACGCCGGTGGCGTCGTCGAGGACGAGGCAGGCGAACAGGGAGCGGTCCTCACGGGCGGCGACACAGGCCGTGAACTGGGCGAGGACGAGGCGGGCGATGATCCGGGAGGCGTCGGCGTGGCCGCGTTGCGGCAGGTCGATCCGGACCCGGACGGGGCGGTCGATGGCCCGTAGCGAGAATGGCGCGGCGGCGCCGGAGGTGTCGAAGAACCCGGCGAAGGCGGGCCGGTCGAGGAGCGCGATCCGGTCCGCGAGCACCCCGCCGACGTCCCCGGGCTGGGAGAGCTGCCGTTCCCGGGCGGACAGCTCGCGCAGCATCCCGTCCTGTCCGGCGTCGATGAGGGCCCGGCGCAGTTCCCGCAGGGGACCGGGCGCCCCGTCGAGGAGTCCGCGCAGCTCGGGGACGGAGGGGAAGCGGCCGTGGACGGTGCGGAAGGGGCCGAGGAGCTGGGCGAGGACGGTGGTGGAGCGACGGCTGTCACCGCCGGGGTTCGGGTCGGTGAGGTCGCCGACGAGGGCCTCGGCGAGGACGGCGGCGGCCTCGTCGGCGTCGGTGGCGCCGCCGTACAGGTCGAGGTCGTGGGCGGAGTCGGGCGCTCCGATCCGGACGACGATGTCGTAACCGTCGACGGCGCCGAGTCCCGCTCCGGCGGCGCCGACCACGACGACGGCGGCGCGTCCGGCGAGTGCCTGGAGGCACAGGGACTCCGCGACGGGCCGTACGAGGCCGCCGGTCTTGCCCGAGCCGGCCGGGCCGACGGCGAGCAGGGAGGTGCCGAGCAGATCGGGGCCGAGGCCGAGGCCGGCGCCCCGGAAGCGGTAGGGGTTGCGGGAGTCGTCGGCGGTGGTGCCGATACGGACCTGTGCGGTGAGCAGGTCGTGCGGGGCGGCGCGGCCGGGCAGGTCACGGTCGCCGGAGGGGTGGGGGCAGGCGGCGGCGCCCCGGGCGGCGACGGCGGCGGAGAAGTCGGCCATGCTCTGGCGTCCGGCGCGTACGGCCTGCCAGGCGCGGGTGATCCGGGCGTGGTCCACGTCGCGCATCAGTCCGGTGCGGGCGTCGGCGGTGAGCCGGTCGGCCGCGCCGAGGAGTCCGGCGGCGCGCAGCTGCGGCCACTGGGCGGGGTCCTCCTCGGGGGTGGCCGGGGCGGCGCCGGTCACGGGTGCGGGTCGGCGCAGCCGGGGGGCGAGGTAGCGCTGCCAGATCTCGGGCCAGCGGCCCATCCGGGCGGCGGTGAGCAGGATGCCGCCGCCGACGAGGACGTAGTAGAGCGTGGAGGTGACGAAGCCGGCCTTCTCCTCGCTGGGGGTGAGCGGTTTGGCCCATTCCTCGGGGGTGAGGACGTAGTAGGGCCACATCCAGTAGCCGCCGAGGTAGTTGTTCCACAGCAGCGACCAGAACAGCCAGCCCACGAGGAACGCGATGAGCGCGCCGCTGAAGAGCTGGCGGGCGGGGGTCTCCTCGGGCTCCTCGTCGGGCCGGGGCCGGTGGCCGAACCGCCAGACGCCGGGTGCGGCGTCGGGGCGGGGCGTCCGGAGCCAGCCGAGGAATCCGGCGCCGTCGGGCGCGGGCGGGGCGCCGGTGGGGCCGCCGGACGCGGGCGGCGCGCCGGGCGCTCCGGTGGGCCGGGGCGGCAGGGCGGCGGGGCGCGGCGGGAGGCCGCCCGGCCCGGAGGTGCCGGGGTACGCGCCGGGCGCGGGGTGTCCCGGCCGGGCGCCCCCGGGCGGGTACGCGCCGGTGCCGTCGTGACCCGCGTACGGGTCCGGTGCGGCGTCCGGGGCTCCGTACCGGGGCTGTGGTGTGTGCCAGGGCGCCACTGGTGCCGGGTCGCCCGTACGGCGTACCGGCCCGACCGGTCCGTCCGGCGTTCTCGACGGACGGGGCACGGGTGCGGCGTGCGTACCGCGTGTGTCCTGTGTGCCGTCGTCGCCGTCGCGTCCGTCGTGCTTCACGACCCTGCCCCCTGACCTGCCGGTCCCCTGTGTACGGCCGTCAATCTAGTGCCCCTGCCCGGGGAGCGCGGCGGTTACGCGCCGCCGCCGTGGGGAAGGCGCCGTCCGGCGCGCCTCCCGGCGGCCCGGGCGGGACTATGTCCATGGCGGACAACGACCCGTCCGAACAACTCCCCCGTGGAGCATGCCCACCTTCCCGGACCGGCTCTAGCCTGCGGAGGAACCCCGACAGACCAGCGGAACCGGACCAGCGGCGAGCGGCCGCGTCCGCGCCACCGCGTCCGTGACACCCCCAGGAGCCCCATATGACCGCACTGCCGCAGGAGCGCCGCGTCGTCACCGCCATCCCCGGCCCGAAGTCCCTGGAACTCCAGGCCCGGCGCACCGCCGTGGTCGCGGCGGGTGTGGGCTCCACGCTGCCGGTGTTCACGGCCCGCGCGGGCGGCGGCATCATCGAGGACGTGGACGGCAACCGGCTGATCGACTTCGGTTCCGGTATCGCCGTGACCAGCGTCGGCGCGTCCGCCGAAGCGGTCGTACGCCGTGCCACCGCGCAGCTCGCCGACTTCACCCACACCTGTTTCATGGTCACGCCGTACGAGGGTTACGTGGCTGTCGCCGAGGCGCTGGCGGAGCTGACCCCGGGCGACCACGCGAAGAAGTCGGCGCTGTTCAACTCGGGTGCCGAGGCCGTCGAGAACGCCGTGAAGATCGCCCGCGCGTACACCAAGCGGCAGGCGGTCGTGGTGTTCGACCACGGGTACCACGGCCGGACCAATCTGACGATGGCGCTGACGGCGAAGAACATGCCGTACAAGCACGGCTTCGGTCCGTTCGCGCCCGAGGTGTACCGGGTGCCGGTGGCGTACGCGTACCGCTGGCCGACCGGTCCGGAGAACGCCGGCGCGGAGGCGGCCGCCGAGGCGATCGACCGGATCGTCAAGCAGATCGGCGCGGACAACGTCGCCGCGATCATCATCGAGCCGGTGCTCGGCGAGGGCGGCTTCATCGAGCCCGCGAAGGGCTTCCTCCCGGCGATCAGCGAGTTCGCCACCGAGAACGGCATCGTGTTCGTGGCGGACGAGATCCAGTCCGGGTTCTGCCGCACGGGCCAGTGGTTCGCGTGCGAGGACGAGGGCATCGTCCCGGACCTGATCACCACGGCCAAGGGCATCGCGGGCGGGCTGCCGCTGGCCGCCGTCACGGGCCGCGCCGAGATCATGGACGCCCCGCACGCGGGCGGCCTCGGCGGCACCTACGGGGGCAACCCGGTGGCGTGCGCGGGCGCGCTGGGCGCGATCGAGACGATGAAGGAGCTGGACCTCAACGCGCGCGCCAAGCGCATCGAGGAGCTCATGAAGGCCCGGCTCGTCGCGATGGCGGAGAAGTTCGACATCATCGGTGACATCCGCGGACGCGGCGCGATGATCGCGATCGAGCTGGTCAAGGACCGTACGACCAAGGAGCCGAACGCCGAGGCGGCGGGCGCGCTCGCCAAGGCGTGCCACGCGGAGGGCCTGCTGGTGCTCACCTGCGGTACGTACGGCAACGTCCTGCGGTTCCTGCCGCCGCTGGTGATCGGCGAGGACCTGCTGCACGAGGGCCTCGACATCCTTGAGGGCGCCTTCACCCGGATCTGATCCGGGCCCGGCCGATACCGGCCGGCGTCCCGGGTCCGCCCGGTGCGCCGGTCCCGTCGGCCGCCCGTCCCGCACTCCTCGTCCTGTACTTTCCGTACGGGGACGGTCACTGTCCGCCCCGGACCGTTCACATGCGGACGCCGAGCGGCAGAGGGTGTGAAGAAGGTGTGCGGGGCCCATGTCGGGGTGCCGTTCCGGCTGTCGGAAGGGCGTCCCGCTGTCGTAGGTTCGGTGCGGATGAGAGAAACACCTCGCCCGGGGGTGACCCCGGGCGGCTCCGGTGCGTGGCCTCCCCAGTCGCGTACCGGCCGTGCGTTCGCGCACACCACCGGAGCCTTCGGCGCCGGGACTCCTCACCGATCGGACGGCCGCCCGCCCCAAACCCCCCGGGGCGCGCGGCGTTCCGGTCACCCCGGCCGCCCCGGAACCACCCCCCCTGTTCCGGGGCGGCCGAACACACTTCTGGGCCGCCGGCCCCTGGCCGCCTTCGTGCTGTGCGCGCTGGTCCTCGTGTGCGTCACCTGGCAGGTCGCCGCCGGTGGTCCGCTGCTGAGGGCCGATGTCCGCGCCGCCGGAGTGCTGCGGACCTCCGCGATGCCGGACGGCCCCGCCGAACTCCTGGCCGACCTCGGCAATGTCCCCGTGGCGCTCCCCGTCCTCGCCGTCGCCGCCGGATACGCGGCCTGGCGGGCCCGGCGGGCCCGGATCGCCCGCTGGTGGGCCGGACCGGCCGCCGCCGCACTGCTGCTCCTGGTGACTCTGCTGCTGGTGGTGGCGATGAAGGCGCTGATCGGCCGTCCGGGGCCACCGGGACCGGTCGGCGGTACGGGGTTCTACCCGTCGGGTCATGCCGCGACCTCCGCCGCCGCGTACGGCGCGGCCGTCCTTCTGCTGCTGCCCTGGACGCGCGGCCGGACCGCGCGGCGGGGGCTCGTCACGGGCTGTCTGCTGGTCGTGGTGGGCACGGGGTACGGGCTGGTGCGCCGGGGCTACCACTGGCCGCTGGACGTGCTCGGAAGCTGGAGTCTGTGCGGGGCGCTGCTGGTGCTGTTCGCGCTGTGCGTGCCCGGCTCCGGCGGGCGCACCGGGCGGCGGGACACGGACGGGCCGCCGGACCCCCCGGTGGGCTGAGGGGTCCGGCGGCCCGGGGCCGCGAGGTGTCAGGGGCGGCACGTCATCGTGCCGCCGCGCGTCACACGGCCGGGAAGTACGTGTCGAAGTTGCGGGAGAACTGCCAGTTGTTGTGGCGGTCCCAGTTGATGGACCAGGTCATCAGTCCGCGCAGGGCGGGCCAGGTGCCGTGGGTCCGGTAGGACCCGCAGTTGGTGTTCTTGGTGAGGCAGTCGAGGGCCTTGTTGACCTCGGCGCTGGAGACATGGCCGTTGCCGGCGTTGACGGAGGCGGGCATCCCGATGGCGACCTGCTCGGGGCGCAGCGCCGGGAAGACGTTGGCGGTGTTGCCCGCGACGGGGAACCCGGTGAGCAGCATGTCGGTCATGGCGATGTGGAAGTCCGCGCCGCCCATGGTGTGGTACTGGTTGTCGAGGCCCATGATCGGGCCGGAGTTGTAGTCCTGGACGTGCAGCAGGCTGAGGTCGTCCCGCAGGGCGTGGATGACCGGCAGATAGGCGCCGCAGCGCGGGTCCTGGCCGCCCCACTGGCCCCGGCCGTAGAACTGGTAGCCCATCTGGACGAAGAACGTCTCGGGGGCCATCGTCAGCACGAACTTGTTGCCGTACTTGGCCTTCAGGGTCTTGAGGGCGTCGATCAGGTTGACGATCACCGGGGTCGTCGGGTTCTTGAAGTCGGTGTCACCGGCGTTCAGGGACAGGGAGTGGCCCTCGAAGTCGATGTCGAGTCCGTCGAGGCCGTACTCGTCGATGATCCGGGAGACGGAGGTGACGAACGCGTCCCGGGCGCCGGTGGAGTTCAGCTGGACCTGGCCGTTCTGGCCGCCGATGGAGATCAGGACCTTCTTGCCCGCGGCCTGCTTGGCCTTGATGGCGGCCTTGAACTCGGCATCGCTCTCGACGTTCGGGCACTCGGTCACCGGGCAGCGGTTGAAGCGGATGTCGCCGGAGGTGACGGAGGTCGGCTCACCGAAGGCGAGCTGGATGACGTCCCAGCTGTCAGGGACGTCGGCCATCCGGGTGTAGCCGGAGCCGTTGGCGAAGCTGGCGTGCAGATAGCCGACGAGGGCCTTCGGGGGGAGACCGCCGTCGCCCCCTCCGCCGCCCTCGGTGGTCCGGGCGGGCACGGCCGCCGATCTGGCGGACTCCCCCGCGTCGTTGGCCGCGGTCACCTGGAAGCTGTAGTCCGTGACGGGCCGCAGTCCGCTGATGGTGGTGGAGGTGCCGGTGACGGTCTGGACCTTGACGCCGCCCTGGTAGACCGAGTAGCTGGTGGCGTTCGCGACCGGGTTCCAGGTCAGCGGGACGCTGGTGGCGCCGATGGTGCCGGTGCGCAGGCCGGTGGGGACGGCCGGCGGCTGGCCGGGGTCGACGGACGGGCCGACCAGGGAGATGTCGTCGGCGTGGTAGGCGGCCGTGCCGTACCAGCCGTGGGTGTAGAGGGTGACCCGGTTGGTGCCCGCGCCGGTGCGGAAGGTGGTGCTGAGGCGCTGCCAGTCGGCGGCGGACTGGGTCCAGTTGAACCCGTCGCCGTTGGGTGTGCCCGTACCGGTGACGCCGAGGTAGACGTAGCTGCCCCGGACGAATCCGCTGAGGGTGTACACCGAGTCGGGCTTGACGGTGACGGTCTGGGAGCAGCGCGCGTTGTCGCCGCCCGAGGGGGTCGCGCGCAGCGCGGACGTGCCGGTGCGCACGGGTGTGGTGACGGTGGCTCCGCTGCCCGCGGAACAGTTCCAGCCGTCGAGGCCGGTTTCAAAGCCTCCGTTGCGGGCGAGGTCGGCATCGGCCGCACGGGCGACCGATGACGTGATGGTGAGGCCGGGCAGTACGGCCAGCGCTGTGGCCGCCAGCACGGCGAGAAGTCTGGGACGGAATCCGCGGACGGGGGGACGTACGCGCGGTCTGGTGCGATCCACGACAGCCTCCGGACATGGGGGGATGTGGCAACACGAAGTGCGTGGGTGGAGCGCCGCTCAACTTGGTCCAGACCAATTCCGTTGTCAAGACCTCCGGCGGTTATCCGCTGCCGCGGGGCCGCCCGTCACGACGGCCGCGGCCGCCGCCCTCGCCGCCCGTCAGCCTCCGGTCCCGCGCGCGAGATCCGCCGCCGCCTCGTGCATGGCCAGTTCGAGCAGCACGGGGTCGGTGAGGGTGCCGGAGCCGTCCGGCGGGATCAGCCACCGCACCCCGCCGGTGGCCCGGCCGGGATAGGGGACCACGATCCAGGTCCCCGGCCCGGCGGCGCGCACCCCGGTGCCGAGCCAGCGCGAGGCGGTGCCGGACGGGACGAAGAAGCCCGTCCGGGAGTCGCCGAAGTCGGCGAGCACGGGGCCCGGCCGGTCGATGACCCGGCTGAGCACATCGAGCGTGGGGCAGCCGAGTTCCCCCGGCAGGATCAGGACGTCCCAGAGCCGGCCCGCCGGAAGGAGGGTGACCCCGAGGGGGTTGCGCTCCCACTCCCAGCGGCAGACGTCGGGGTCTGGTGCCACCGACACCAGCCATTCCACAGCGGACTTGGCCATTGGCCCGGTCATGTCGTGCCTCCGATTCCCTCAAGGACCGCGGGTGCGGCCCCTGTTGGGAGGCGGTGGAACGCCCAGCGTTACGCGGGTTCCGGCTACTAGTTGGTAGTGAACTGCGTCACAGCCCCTGACCTGCGGCGATACAGAGCCGCCCACCGGGATGATCGATGGTCATATCAACCGACCGGACCGATGTCCCGACGGCCGGGCACTCGCGGCCGGACACCGGCGCGACCCGGACGGCGATCGCTAGCTGTCGAACCCGAGCCCCAGCCGGTCCATCGTGCGCAGCCACAGATTGCGGTGCCCCTCGTTGGCGTCGGCACGGGCGAGGGACCACTTGGTGAGCGCGATCCCCGTCCACGCGAACGGTTCGGGCGGGAACGGCAGCGGCTTCCTGCGGACCATCTCCAGCTCCGTGCGCTCGGTCCGCTCCCCCGCGAGCAGGTCCAGCATCACCTCGCCGCCGAAGCGGGTGGCGCCTACGCCCAGCCCGGTGTACCCGGCGGCATAGGCGACCCGGCCGCCGTGGGCGGTGCCGAAGAACGCCGAGAACCGTGAACAGGTGTCGATCGCCCCGCCCCACGCATGGCTGAAACGGACCCCTTCGAGCTGCGGGAAATACCGGAAGAAGTGCGCGGCGAGCTTCGCGTACGTCTCGGGCCGGTCGTCGTGCTCGGCGCTCAGCCGCCCGCCGTACGGGTACACCGCGTCGTACCCGCCCCACAGCACCCGCCGGTCGGCGGAGAGCCGGAAGTAGTGGAACTGGTTGGCGCTGTCCCCGAGTCCCTGGCGGTTGGCCCAGCCGACGGACGCCAGCTGCGCCTCGGTCAGCGGCTGGGTCATCAGCGCGTAGTCGTACACCGGGACCGTGTACGGGCGCACCCGCTTGACCAGCGACGGGAACACATTGGTGCCGAGCGCGACCCGCCGCGCGAAGATCCTGCCGTACGGGGTGCGCACCGCCATGCCCGCGCCCCGGGCGAGCAGGGTCAGGGCGGGGGTGTGCTCGTACACCCGGACGCCCAGCGACACACAGGCGCGTTTGAGGCCCCAGGCGAGCCGGGCCGGGTTCAGCATCGCCACCCCGTCCCGGTCCCAGACACCCGCGCGGAACAGCGGTGAGTCGACCTCGCCGCGCACGGCGTCCTCGTCCAGGAACTCCCGGCCGTCCGCGAGACCCCGGCGGCGCATGTCCTGGTACCAGGCGCGCATCTCGTCGGCCTGGTACGGCTCGGTCGCCACGTCCAGCTCGCCGGTCCGCTCGAAGTCGCAGTCGATGCCGTAGCGGGCGACCGCCGCCTCGATCGCGTCGAGGTTCTGGACACCCAGCTTCTCCAGCCGGCCGATCTCGCCGGGCCAGCGCGCCAGACCGTTGTCCAGCCCGTGGGTGAGCGAGGCGGCGCAGAAGCCGCCGTTGCGGCCGGAGGCGGCCCAGCCCACCGAACGGCCCTCGACGAGCACCACGTCCCGGTCCGGGTCGCGTTCCTTGGCGAGCAGCGCGGTCCACAGTCCGCTGTAGCCGCCGCCGACCACCAGCAGATCGCAGTGCTCGGTACCGGTGAGCGCGGGCTCGGCGGGGGGCCTGCCGGGGTCGTCCAGCCAGAAGGGGACGGGCCGCGCGTCGGCGAGGGACGTGGTCCAGCGGGTCATGGCACTCGGGGCCATGATCTCAACTCCCTACAGGGATCGTACGGTTGTGCCGTGGTACGGGGGATCTCGCGCGGGCGCGGTTATGCGTGACGCTTTCTGCGGCGGTTCCCGATCACCATGCTGATCAGCACGAACAGTACGGCGATCAGGAACATGGCCGTACCGATGACATTGATCTGAACGGGTGTTCCGCGCTGCGCCGAACCCCAGACGAACATGGGGAACGTGACGGTGGAACCCGCGTTGAAATTGGTGATGATGAAATCGTCGAAGGACAGGGCGAAGGCGAGCAGCGCGCCCGCCGCGATCCCGGGCGCCGCGATCGGCAGGGTCACCCGGAGAAATGTCTGGACGGGGCCCGCGTAGAGGTCCTGGGCGGCCTGTTCCAGACGGGGGTCCATCGACATGACCCGCGCCTTGACGGCGGTCACCACAAAACTCAGACAGAACATGATGTGCGCGATCAGCACCGTCCAGAAACCGAGTTCCGCGCCCATGTTGAGGAACAGCGTCAGCAGCGAGGCGGCCATCACGACCTCGGGCATGGCCATCGGCAGGAAGATCAGCGAACTGACCGCTCCCCGGGCCCGGAAACGATATCTGACCAGGGCGAACGCGATCATCACCCCGAGGACCGTGGCCCCGATGGTGGCGAAGGCGGCGATCCGCAGACTGAGCGAGAGCGAACCGCACAGATCGGCGACGCCGCACGGGTCCCGCCAGGCGTCGGTGGAGAAGTTCTGCCACTCGTAGTTGAAGCGGCCCTTCGGTTTGTTGAAGGAGAACACCGTGACAACGACATTCGGCAGCAGCAGATATCCGAGGGTCAGCAGACCGGCGATGACGACGAGATTTCGGCGAATCCAGCGCAGAACGGCCATCAGACCAGATCCTCCGTCCCGGACTTGCGGATGTACAGCGTGACGATGACGAGGATCGCGGCCATCACGATGAACGACAGCGCGGCGGCCGTCGGATAGTCGAGAACCCTCAGGAACTGCGTCTGGATGACATTGCCGATCATTCGGGTGTCGGTGGAACCGAGGAGATCGGCGTTCACATAGTCACCGGAGGCGGGAATGAAGGTGAGCAGCGTCCCGGAGACCACACCCGGCATCGACAGCGGCAGGGTCACCTTGCGGAAGGTGGTGAAGGGCCGGGCGTAGAGATCGCCGGAGGCTTCGTGGAGCCGTCCGTCGATGCGCTCCAGCGAGGTGTACAGCGGCAGGATCATGAACGGCAGGAAGTTGTAGGTGAGTCCGCAGATCACCGCGAGCGGGGTCGCGAGGACGCGCTCCCCGTCGGTCATCCCGAGCCAGCTGGTCACATCCAGGATGTGCAGGGTGTTGAGGAGTTCGACCAGCGGTCCGCTGTCGGCGAGGATCGTCTTCCAGGCCAGGGTGCGGATCAGGAAGCTGGTGAAGAACGGCGCGATGACCAGGACGAGGACGACATTGCGCCAGCGTCCCGCGCGGAACGCGATCAGATACGCCAGCGGATAGCCGAGCAGCAGGCACAGCACGGTCGCGGACCCGGCGTAGAGCACCGAGCGCAGGAACTGCGGCCAGTAGTCGGTGAGCGCCTCCCAGTACGTGGCGAAGTGCCAGGTGACCTCGAAGCCCTCCTCCAGGGACCCGGTCTGTACGGAGGTGGACGCCTGGTAGACCAGCGGCAGGGCGAAGAACACCAGCAGCCACAGGATGCCCGGCAGCAGCAGCCAGTAGGGGGTGAGTCTGCCGCGTCTGCGCGGCGGGCGGGCCGCCGGCCCGGGGGCCGTGTCCGCCGGCGCCCCGGGGGCGTCGGTGACCGTACTCATGCGGCCTCCTCCACCGACTCGACACCCGCGTCGATGTCCTGGGCCGCGTCGAGGCCGAAGGTGTGGCCCGGGTTCCAGTGCAGGACGACCGGGGTGCCCGGGACCAGCCGGTCGTCACGCTCGACGTTCTGGACGTACACCTCCAGCTCCGGGTGAACGGGGCTGTCCACGAGGTACTGGGTGGACACCCCGATGAAGCTGCTCGCGGTGATCGTCCCGGGTACCCGGTTGCGGCCGCCGGGTATCGCGTCGGCGTCGTCCGCGTGGGTGAGGGACATCTTCTCCGGCCGGACCCCGGCCAGGACCTTGCCCCCGCCGCCGGTCGGCGCCGAGCAGCGGGCCGCCGGGAGCACCAGCCTGCTGTCCGCGACGGTGAGCACCAGTTCCTCGCCGGAGCGGCTGTCCACGGTCGCCTCGATGAGGTTGGAGGTACCGAGGAAGTTCGCGACGAACGTGGTGCGCGGGTTCTCGTAGAGGTCGGCGGGCGCCCCGAGCTGTTCGACCCGGCCCTTGTTCATCACCGCGACCGTGTCGGCCATCGTCATGGCCTCCTCCTGGTCGTGGGTGACATGGACGAACGTGATGCCGACCTCGGTCTGGATGCGCTTGAGTTCGAGCTGCATCTGGCGGCGCAGCTTGAGGTCCAGGGCGCCCAGCGGCTCGTCGAGGAGCAGCACCTTGGGGTGGTTGATCAGCGCGCGGGCGACGGCCACCCGCTGCTGCTGGCCGCCGGAGAGCTGGTGCGGTTTGCGGCGCGCGAAGTCACCGAGCTGCACCAGGTCGAGCATCTCCTCGACCTGCTTCTTGACCGACCTGATGCCGCGCCTGCGCAGTCCGAAGGCGACGTTCTCGAAGATGTCGAGGTGCGGGAAGAGCGCGTACGACTGGAAGACGGTGTTGACGGGCCGTTTGTACGGCGGCAGCGCCGTCACGTCCTGCTCACCGAGGAACACCGTGCCGGAGGTGGGCTCCTCCAGTCCCGCGATCATCCGCAGGGTGGTGGTCTTGCCGCAGCCGGAGGCGCCGAGCAGCGCGAAGAACGAGCCGTGCGGCACGGTCAGGTCGAGCGGATGGACGGCGGTGAAGGAGCCGTACGTCTTGCTGATCCCGGTGAGGCGGACATCGCCGCCGTGTTCGGTCGTCATGGTGGTTCCCGGGGTTCGAGGGGCGAGGGACACGGGCGGGACTCAGGGGACGTGCGGGCCGCCGTGGGGCCGTGGCCGGGGGTTCCCGCCGGGGGCGGTGCCGGTTCGGACGGGCCGTGCCGTGGGGCGCGGGCGGTGGCGGCCGGACGGGTGAGGAGCCGCGCGGAGCGGGGCCGGGCCGCGCCGGGTCAGGCGCCGGACAGCTTGGCGAACTTCTCCTCGTACGCCGTCTCCTCCTTGGAGCTGAGGGAACGGAAGGAGTGCGACTTCGACGCCATCTCCTTGTCGGGGATGATCAGCGGGTTCTCCGCCGCCCCGGGGTCGATCTTCGCCAGTTCCGCCCTGACCCCGTCGACGGGGCACACGTAGTTGATGTACGCGGCGAGCCGGGCGGCGGGGCCGGGCTCGTAGTAGTAGTCGATGAGCCGTTCGGCGTTGCGCTTGTGGCGGGCCTTGTTGGGGATCAGCAGATTGTCGGAGGCGATCATGTAGCCGCTGTCCGGGACGACGAAGTCGATGTCCGGGTTGTCGGCCTGGAGCTGGACTACGTCCCCGGCCCAGGCGACACAGGCGGCGATGTCGCCCTTGGACAGGTCGGAGGTGTAGTCGTTGCCGGTGAAGCGGCGGACCTGTCCCTTGTCGACGGCCTTCTGCACCCGGGCGATCGCCGCGTCGAAGTCGTCGTCGGTGACCTTGCCGGGGTCCTTGCCCATGTCGAGCAGGGCGAGCCCCATGGTGTCCCGCATCTCGGAGAGCAGCGAGACGCGGCCCTTGAGCTTCGGCTCGTCCAGCAGGTCGGACAGCGAGCGGACCTCCAGCCCGTCGAGGGCCTTGCGGTTGTAGGCGATGACCGCCGGGATGCCCGTCCAGGGGTACGAGTACGCCCGCCCGGGGTCCCAGTCGGGGCTGCGGAACTGCTGCGACAGATTGGCGTACGCGTGCGGGAGGTTCGACGCGTCCAGTTTCTGGACCCAGCCGAAGCGTATGAGGCGCGCGGCGAGCCAGTCGGTGACGTTGATCAGGTCCCGGCCGGTGTCCTGACCTGCGGCGAGCTGCGGTTTGACCTTCCCGAAGAACTCGACGTTGTCGTTGATGTCCTCGGTGTACTTGACGGTGATCCCGGTGCGCTCGCGGAAGGCGTCCAGGGTCGGGCGGCGTTTGCCGCTGTCGTCCACGTCCATGTACTCGGTCCAGTTGGAGAAGGTGACCCGCTTCTCCTTGTCCGAGTGGTCCTGCGACGACACCGTCTCCGTCCTGCCGGCCGGGGGGATGCCGCAGCCGGTGAGGGCCAGGGCGCCCCCGGCGGCGAGCGCGCCGCCCGTGGAGGCGCGCAGCAGGGTGCGGCGGGAGAGCGCGCCCCTGCCGCCCTGGAAACTGCGCCGCATGGCGGCCTTCTGCGCCGGGGACAAGGTCTCGGGCTCGGAACTCATGCGCGTGATGCCCTTTCGGAACAGGGGGACCGGGTTCTCGTCACGGCCGGTCCCGGCGGTCACGCCGCCTGGGGCGAAGGGGTTACCGGTCCCCGAAGATCGTGCGGTGCCAGTCCTTCCTGGCGACCGCGGTGTTGTCGAACATGACGTGCTTGACCTGCGTGTACTCCTCGAAGGAGTAGACGGACATGTCCTTGCCGAAGCCGGACGCCTTGAAGCCGCCGTGCGGCATCTCGCTGATGATCGGGATGTGGTCGTTGACCCAGACACAGCCCGCCTTGATCTCACGGGTGGCGCGGTGGGCCCGGAACACGTCCCGGGTCCACGCGGACGCGGCGAGACCGTAGGGGGTGTCGTTCGCGAGCCGCAGGCCCTCGTCGTCGGTGTCGAACGGGACGACGACCAGGACCGGGCCGAAGATCTCCGCCTGCACGATCTCGCTGTCCCGCGGGGCGTCCGCGATCAGGGTCGGCCGGTAGAAGGCGCCGCTCGACAGATCACCGCCGGGGATCTCCCCGCCGGTCACCACCCGGGCGTAGCCGCGGGCCCGCTCCACGAACGCGGCGACGCGGTCGCGCTGGGCGTACGAGACCAGCGGACCCAGGTCGGTGGCCCGGTCGAAGGGGTCACCGAGCCGGACACCGGCCATGAGGTCCGCGACCCCGGCGATGAAGGCGTCGTACAGCGGGCGCTGGACGTACGCGCGGGTGGCGGCCGTGCAGTCCTGACCGGTGTTGATCAGGGAACCGGCGACGGCGCCCTGGATCGCGGCCTCCAGATCGGCGTCGTCGAAGACGACGAAGGGGGCCTTGCCGCCCAGCTCCAGATGGAGGCGCTTGACGGTGGCGGTGGCGATCTCCGCGACCCGCTTGCCGACCCCGGTGGAACCGGTGAACGACGTCATCGCGACCCCCGGGTGCCCCACCAGATGTTCGCCCGCCTCCGGTCCGGCACCGGTGATGATGTTGACGACCCCGTCGGGGATGCCCGCCTCGGCCGCCGCCTCCGCGAACATCAGCGAGGTCAGCGGCGTCAGCTCGGCGGGCTTCAGCACGATGGTGTTGCCCGCGGCGATCGCCGGGAGCACCTTCCAGGCGGCCATCTGGAGCGGATAGTTCCAGGGCGCGATCGACCCGACGACACCGATCGGCTCACGGCGCACGTACGAGGTGTGGTCGGCGGAGTACTCCCCCGCCGACTGGCCCGCCAGCTGCCGGGCGGCACCCGCGAAGAAGGCAGCGTTGTCGATGGTGCCCGGTACGTCGAACTCCCGGGTCAGCTTGATCGGCTTGCCGCACTGGAGGGACTCGGCCCACGCGAACTCGTCCGCCTGCTCGGCGAGGACGGCCGCGAAGCGGTGCAGCGCGTCGGAGCGCTCGCCCGGGGTGCGGCCCGACCACTCCGGGAACGCCGCGGCGGCCGCGTCGACGGCCGCGTCCACGTCGTCGCGGCCCGCCAGCTGATACGTGTAGACGTCGTCGCCGGTCGCGGGGTCCACCACCGTGTGGGCGCGCTCGGAGGTGCCCTTGCCGAGCCGGCCCCCGATGTACTGGGCGCCGTCCGCGAAGCGTTCCTGTGCCTGGAACCGATGGCCCGGGTTGTGCATGACGCTCTCCTCCGCCGGCCCTTCCCGTCACCCGGGTGCGGCGTAGCTTCAGCTCGATTTGAGTGCCGATCCTGGCAGAGGCGTACTGGTCCAACAAGTGATTCAGTTGTTGCCTTTTGGTCACGCGACGGAATCTGTTGACCAGGTGTCGAGCCGAAGCGGAAAACAAAGGACGGGATGTCCGTGGTGCGTGGCACAGTGGCGTGCATCGGCCGGGCGAGGGGGAGAACGCGATGAACGCAGGTCAGAGCATGCGCGGGGAGTCGGTGGCGGAGGCCGTCCGGGGAATTCGTTCCCGGGAGGATCTGCTGGCCGTGACCGCCGAGGGAATTCGGGTGAAATACCTGCACTTCTGGCGTCACCAGCCGGCGGTGGAGGGCGAGGTCGACGGCGGTTGCTTCAGCCAGTGGTATCCCTCGCCGTTCACGGTCGAGGGGGTCGAGTACGCGACGGCGGAGCACTGGATGATGGCCGAGAAGGCGCGGCTCTTCGGTGACCCGGAGGCCGAGCGGGCGGCCGTCGCGGCCAGGCATCCGGCCGACGCGCAGAAGGCGGGGCGCCGTGTCCGGGGCTTCGACGAGGCGGTCTGGGCGCGGGAGCGGTTCGGGATCGTGGTGGCGGGCAGCACGCACAAGTTCGCCGCGCATCCGCGGCTGCGGGAGTTCCTGCGCGGTACGGGTGAGCGGGTGCTGGTGGAGGCGAGTCCCGTGGACCGGGTCTGGGGGATCGGGCTCGCCGGGGACGACGAGCGGGCGGGTGATCCCGCGCGGTGGCGGGGGCTGAATCTGCTCGGTTTCGCACTGATGGCGTGCCGCCCGCACGTAGGCCACTGACGGTCACCGTCCCCGTACGGGTCGCCTTCGCTTGCGCTTACTAGGTCCGTCCGGCGGGACGCGCTTCGTTCCTGTGCCGTCGCCCGGTGGTTTCGCGGTTCCCCGCGGGTCGCCTTCGCTTGCGCTTCCCAGGTCCGTCCGGCGGGACGCACTTCGTTCCTGTACAGGTCGTCCGTGGGTGCGCAGTTCCCCGCGCCCCTGGGTACTCGGTGCTGGGCGCACTTCGTTCCTGTGCCGTCGCTCGGTGGGTTTCGCGCAGTTCCCCGCGGGTCGCCTTCGCTTGCGCTTCCCAGGTCTGTCCGGCGGGACGTACTTCGTTCCTGTACAGGTCGTCCGTGGGTGCGCAGTTCCCCGCGCCCCTGGGTACTCGGTGCTGGGCGCACTTCGTTGCTGTGCCGTCGCTCGGTGGTTTCGCGCAGTTCCCCGCGCCCCTTTGGGGCGCGTCCGGTCGGTTCTTCGGGTCGGTGCCGGTCGGGATTCTCCGTCCTCGATCCGACACGCTCGGTACGACGTCCAGTGACCCGACTGAAGAGCATCGGAGTCTGCGAGCAGAGATTCCCGCCCACCCCCTCCCGTGGTCCGGCGAGTCCGCGAGGAGGGGGGTTCCGCAAGCGAAGGACCTTCACCTGACCGACAGCCTCAAGTGGCGCCCCAAAGGGGCGCGGGGAACTGCGCAAAGACGAGGACAGCCCCGCACCCGACGAACAACCCGAAGGGGCAGCATCCAGGGGCGCGGGGAACTGCGCGAGCAACCAAGAGCCACCCGCACCCGAACGAGAACCGCAAGCGGACGCGACCCCAGGGGCGCGGGGAACTGCGCACCCCCGGACGTACCCGCACAGGAACAAGTACGCCCAGGTGGGGAACCCCAGGGGCGCGAGGAACTGCGCGAGCAACCAAGAGCCACCCGCAGCCGAACGAGAACCGTAAGGGGCGCGGCCTCAGGGGCGCGGGGAACTGCGCAAAAACGACGAGCGACGGCACAGGAACAAGCGCGCCCAGTTGGACAGACCTCAGAAGCGCAAGCGAAGGCGACCCGTGAGGTCAGCGGAGACTCGAAAGCGCGAGCGAAGGCGACCCGTTGTCGTCGTAGAGGCTGTCCGGCCAGTTGCCGGGCGCGACGATCAGCAGGACAAGAAGCCCCGCGGCCAGCGCCGCGCCCACCGCCCCGCAGATGAGACCCGCCAGGGCCTGCCCCGGGTTGGACGCGAGCCCCTTGCTCGCCCGCGAGCGGGCGATCGCGCCGAAGATCACCGCGAGGGCGCCCGTGATCAGCGCCACCGGCCAGAGACAGAAGATCACCACCGAGATGATCCCGAGGACCAGGGAAGCGACCCCCATCCCGTCCCGCGGCGGCTGCGGCATCCCGCCCCAGCCGAAACCGGGGCCGCTCGGATACGGCGGCTGAGGCATCGCCGCACCGGGGTACCCGGGGTATCCGTGCGGGTACTGCTGACCCGGGCCCTCGGGCCCGGTCGGGGGCGGCGGCACCGGGCTGCTCATGGGCACCGTCACCGGCGGTGGGAACCCGGCAGGCGGGGTGGGATGCCCGGTGCCGGGCACGGCGAAGGGGTTGGGTGCGCCCCCGGTGCCGTGCGGCGTCGGCATCGAGGCGACGGTCGGCTGGCTGTGGGCCGGGGTGTCACCCGTGGGCGGCGCCCACGGGTCCCGGTGCGCCCCGCCGTTCCCGGCACCGGGGACCTCCAGCGGCGTACCCGCACCGGCCGGGGTGGCCCGCTTGGTGAGGTCGGGGCCCGAGGCTCCGCCGGGACGCGAGGTGTCATCGGCCGGGGGTACCGGCGCCCAGGGGTCGGCGGGAGCCGCACGCTCGGCCGACCCCGTACCCGTACCCGGGACGGAATCCGTACCGCTGCGGGGGTCGGTGGGTGCGGCGTCCGCCGGGCCGGCCGGGCCGCCGTCCAGGTACTCGGGACCGTCGCCCGGTCCCCCGGACCCCGCTGTCCGGTCGTCCGCGTGCCACTGCTCGCTCATCCGTTCGCCCCCTCCGTGCATGTCCCGACATGCTACGGCCCCCCGTCGCGCGGACCGCCCGGCCGCCTACGATGGGGCCGCAGCAGCGATCAGCCGATCACCGCGCCCGGCAGAGGCGCCGTTCCCGGGGAGGAACCCTTGACCGATCCGCACGCCTTCATCAACGGGCTGCCGAAAGCCGAACTGCATGTGCACCATGTCGGCTCCGCCTCCCCCCGGATCGTCTCCACACTGGCCGCGCGGCACCCGGACTCGAAGGTCCCCACGGACCCCGAGGCCCTGGTCGACTACTTCACGTTCACCGACTTCGCGCACTTCGTCCAGGTGTACCTCTCCGTCGTGGACCTGATCCGCACCCCGGACGACGTACGGCTGCTGACCTTCGAGATCGCGCGTGATCTGGCGCGGCAGCAGGTGCGGTACGCGGAGCTGACCCTCACGCCGTGGTCGTCGACCCGGCGGGGCGTCCCCGAGCGGGAGTTCATGGCCGCGATCGAGGACGCCCGCAAGGCCGCCGAGGCGGAGCTGGGTGTGGTGCTGCGCTGGTGCTTCGACATCCCCGGTGAGGCCGGGCTGGAGGCGGCCGAGGAGACGACCCGGCTCGCCGTCTCGGACCATCTGCGCCCCGAGGGACTGGTGTCGTTCGGGCTGGGCGGACCCGAGATCGGGGTGCCCCGGCCCCAGTTCAAGCCGTACTTCGACCGGGCCATCGCGGCGGGCCTGCGGTCCGTGCCGCACGCGGGCGAGACCACCGGACCCGGCACCATCTGGGACGCGCTGCGCGAGCTGCGCGCCGAGCGGATCGGCCATGGCACCAGCGCCACCCAGGACCCGGAACTGCTCGCCCATCTCGCGGAGCACCGCATTCCGCTGGAGGTGTGCCCGACGTCCAACATCGCCACCCGCGCGGTGCGCACCCTGGAGGAGCACCCGCTGAAGGACATGGTCGACGCCGGGGTCCTGGTCACGATCAACTCCGACGATCCGCCGATGTTCGGTACCGACCTCAACGGCGAGTACGCGGTGGCGGCCCGGCTGCTGGACCTGGACGAGCGGGGTATCGCCGCGCTCGCCAAGAACGCCGTCGAGGCGTCGTTCCTCGACCCGGCGGGCAAGCGGCGGCTGACCGAGGAGATCGACGCGTACACCGAGGCATGGCCGGCGGGCTGAGTCCGACGGGGCGATGAGCCCGGCGGAGGGGTCCCGGGGCTGCCCGCCCCGGGACCCCTCCCGCACAATGTGCGCATGCGCGCTGTCACCGCCGTCGCCCACCGCGGCGATCCCTACCGGGCCCGTGAGAACACCCTGCCGTCCCTGCGTTCCGCGCTGGAACGCGGCGCGGACGCCGTGGAGATCGATGTCCGGCTCACCCGGGACGGGGTGCCGGTGCTGCTGCACGACGCGACCCTGAAGCGGCTGTGGGAGCACGACCGGCCGCTGGACGGGCTCTCCGCCGACGAGGTGCGGGGGCTGACCGGCGGCGGGGTTCCCACCCTGGCCGAGGCCCTGCGGGAGACCGGGGGCAGCCGGGTGATGGTCGACCTGCCGGGCGCGGGGGCCGCCGGGGTGCGCCGGATCATGGGAGTGATCCGGGACTGCGGCGCCGCGGAGCGGGTGTACTACTGCGCGGGCGCCCGGACGATGCTGATGGTCCGGTCCGTGGACCCGCGCGCCGAGATCGCGCTCACCTGGACGACGCTGGCGCCGCCCCGGCCCGCGCTGCTGGACGCGGTGCGCCCGCGCTGGCTCAACTACCGCTTCAGCCTGGTCGACCGGGAGCTGGCGCGGCGCGTCCACGACGGCGGACAGCTGCTGTCGGTGTGGACGCCGGACACCTCCCGCTCGATGCGGCGGCTGCTCGCGGCGGGCGTCGACTCGATCACCACGAACCGCGTCGGCACCCTGACCGCGCTGCGCGCCCGTACCGCCCCGCGGGTGTGACAGGGCGCCGGTCTCACGGCACCCGGGTGAGCAGGATCTGGCCGCCTGCCGTGAGCGGCCGGGCGTCCACCAGAGCGCGTACCCAGCTGACGACGGCGTAGCGGCCGGAACGCATCGGCATCCGGAGCACGACCTCATGGCCCGGGGTGAGCGGGGTGGCTCCCAGCGCCCCCGAGAAGTCGACCGGCGGCGGGCCCGGCTCACCGGCGAAGAACGCCACGATGTCCGCCTCGGTGACCGCGTCGTCGGGCACCGGGTACAGCCGTGCCTCGGCGACCTGTTCCCGCATGGCGTTGACGAACCGCAACGGCTGGTCGGCGAGCACCCGGCCCCGCAGCGTGAACCGTGGCGCGCCGGCCGCGTTCTCGTGGGCCGTCAGCGTCCCGCACGGTACGGGTGCCCGGCCGCCGGGGCCGTCGGCGGTGACGGTGAGCGGGCGCACGTACTCCGCGCCGGGCGCCGGACCGCGGCCGATGCCGGGCATGAAGTCCAGGTACTCCAGCAGGAGATGACGGCCCGGGGCCAGGGTGACGGTGGCGTCCGCGACGATCCCGGAGTGGTGGGAGGCCCCGCCGAGCTGGGTGGCGGTGGCCATCATCACGCGGGACGCGTGGATGACGTCGGCGGGCGCCTCCGCGGTGAACAGCGCGCGCAGCCGGGTGCGGAACTGCTCCTCCGTGACGCCCGGGTGGAGGCGTACGACCCCGACGGTCCCGGTGCGGGGGCTGGTGTTGCGGACCCGGAGCGTCACGGCTCCGGCCACGGTCCGGGCCGGGGCGGTGAACGCGTCCTCCCCGGTGCCGATCTCCAGGACCGGCGCGGACGGGACGTTACGCCGTCCCCGCTGGGGCGGTGCCGCGCCGATGAGGGCGGCGGCGCCCGCCGCCGTCACGGCGGTCAGGGCCGCTCGCCGGGTCCACTGTTCCATGGGTACCTCCAGATACGCGTGTTCCCGGGGGCCGCATGAAGCACGGTGGCCCCCGCAGGAACTCCAGTGAATCCACGGGGCCCGGTGACGGTCATCGTGCCTACGGAGGAAAGGAGGTGATGGATGGTCAGGGAATCGGAGCGCTTCCCTGGGACCTGGTCCCGGTGGCACGCCCCGTCCGCCGCCGACCGTCCGGCGCCGTACCGGTGACGGACCCTAAGGGCCGACCCTGAGGTCCGGGGCCGTGGCGCGGTGTTCCACCCTGGCGTCCACCAGGGTCGCGAACCTCCTCAGCGACGATACGGGGACGGGACGCGGCGGACACGATGGTCCTTGTCGTCTCCCCCAGCCGCTCCCCGGAGGACCCATGCCCGGCACCCGTACCGCCGCCGTCGCCACCGCTCTCGTCGCCGCCCTGTGCGCGGGACCGCTCGTCGTCCCCTCGTTCGCCGCGTCGGGTACGGCGAAGGTGACCGCCGAGCGGGACGGCCTCGACCGTCCGGCGCTGCGCGCGGCCGTCGCCGGTCTGCCGCACGCCGACGCGACGGCCGCGCTGGTCCGGGTCGGCGGTGAGTACGGTGTGTGGCGCGCGGGCGCGGGTGTCCGCGATCTGGCGACCGGGCGGGACGCGATCCGGGACGGACGGTTCCGCGCGGGGTCGACCACCAAGGTCGTCACGAGCGCGCTGGTCCTCCAGCTCGCCGCCGAGGGCCGCGTCGACCTGGACGCCCCGGTCCAGGACTATCTCCCCGGCCTGCTGACACCGGAGTTCAAGCCGGTCGCGGTACGGCAACTGCTCAATTGCACCAGCGGTATCCGGTCGGCCTGGGCGGAGTCACCCTGGGACGAGCTGTACGCGGGACGGCTGGACACCGTCGACCACCGCAAGGTGGTGGCGGCGGCCGTCGCCCAGGGCCCGGCGCACGACCCGGGTGAGGTCCAGCTGTACTCGAACATCCACTACACGATCCTCGGCATGCTGATCGAGAAGGTGACGGGCCGCGCATACGCGCGGGAGGCGCAGCGACGGATCTTCCGTCCGCTCGGGATGGACGACACGTACTTCCCCGGCGCCGATCCGCGGATACGCGGCCCGCACAACCGCGGCTACCAGAAGGTGCGGCAGCCGGACGGGACCGCCGAGTACGTCGATGTGACGCGCTGGAACCAGTACGACCGCTTCGCCGCCGGGGACATGATCTCCACCACGGCCGATCTGGAACGGCTGCTGACCGCCCTGTTCAAGGGGAAGGTCGTCCCGCGACCGCAGCTGGAGGAGATGTTCACCGTCCCGGACGTGCCGAACTCGCTGGACCCGGCAAGGGCGGGCAGGGCGTCCATGGGCGCGGGCCTCCAGCGGTACGTCACCCAGGGCGGTACGGAGGTGTGGCTGAAGACCGGCGGCCGGTACGGCTACCACACACTCGTCGCCGGGACCAAGGATCTGTCGCGGACGCTGGTGTACTCGATCGGGTCGACGGACGCGAAGGGCGAGGGGATGAACCGGGTCGGGGAGGGGCTGGCCGTGGCCGTCTTCGGCAGGTGACCCGTCGCGGTGGGCGGGGGCGGCCGGGCGGCGCGTGACGCGTGTTCCGGCGCGGTCCCCTGTCCGTCGTACCGGTGGGCCGGGGGACGGCGATGGACGGGGTGTCCGTCGCCCTCCCCCCGGGCTCCCACGGAGCGCTGCGGCCCCTGGATCACCGGAGTGCGGGCGGTCAGCCCTCGATCGACGTCATCACGTGCTTGATGCGCGTGTAGTCGTCGAAGCCGTACCCGGAGAGGTCCTTGCCGTAGCCGGACTTCTTGAAGCCGCCGTGCGGCATCTCGGCGACCAGCGGGATGTGGGTGTTGATCCACACACAGCCGAAGTCGAGGACCTTGGACATCCGCATGGCACGGGCGTGGTCCTTGGTCCATACGGAGGAGGCCAGGGCGTAGTCGACGCCGTTGGCGTAGCCGATGGCCTGGGCCTCGTCGGTGAACGACTGGACGGTGATGACGGGGCCGAAGACCTCGTTCTGGATGATCTCGTCGTCCTGCCGAAGGCCGGAGACCACGGTCGGGGCGTAGAAGTAGCCCTTGTCCCCGACGCGTTCGCCGCCCGTCTCGACCTTGGCGTGGGCGGGCAGCCGCTCGATGAACCCGGAGACCTGCTTCAGCTGGGCCGGGTTGTTGAGCGGTCCGTAGAGCACGTCCTCGTCGTCGGGCCGGCCGGTCCTGATCTCGGACGCGGCCTTGGCGAGGGCCTCGACGAACTCGTCGTGGATGGACTCCTGGACGAGGACGCGGGTGGCCGCCGTACAGTCCTGGCCGGCGTTGAAGAAGCCCGCGGTGGAGATGTCCTCGACGGCCTTGGCGATGTCGGTGTCCTCGAAGACCACGACCGGCGCCTTGCCGCCCAGCTCCAGATGGACGCGCTTGAGGTCCTTGGCGGCGGACTCGGCGACGGACATACCGGCGCGTACCGAGCCGGTGATGGAGGCCATCGCCGGGGTCGGGTGCTCGACCATCGCGCGGCCGGTGTCACGGTCGCCGCAGACGACGTTGAAGACGCCCTTGGGCACGATCGCGCCGATGATCTCCGCGAGCAGCACCGTGGAGGCGGGCGTGGTGTCGGAGGGCTTGAGGACGACGGTGTTGCCCGCGGCGAGGGCCGGGGCGAACTTCCACACGGCCATCATCATCGGGTAGTTCCAGGGGGCGACCTGGGCGCAGACACCGATGGGCTCACGGCGGACGATGGAGGTGAGGCCCTCCATGTACTCACCGGCCGAGCGGCCTTCGAGCATCCGGGCGGCGCCCGCGAAGAAACGGATCTGGTCGACCATCGGCGGGATCTCTTCGCTGCGGGTCAGCCCGATCGGCTTGCCGGTGTTCTCGACCTCGGCGGCGATGAGTTCCTCGGCGCGCTCCTCGACCGCGTCGGCGATCTTCAGCAGGGCCCGCTGCCGCTCGCTGGGCGTGAGGTCGCGCCAGGCGGGGAAGGCGGTCGCGGCGGCGGCCATGGCGGCGTCGACGTCCGCCGCGCCGGACAGCGGGGCGCTCGCGTACGGCTCGCCGGTGGCGGGGTTGACCACCTCGGTGGTCCGTCCGTCGGCGGCGTCCCGGAACTCTCCGTCGATGTAGTTGCGCAGACGACGCAGCTCGGTGCTCACTGCCAGGCCCTCCAGTCAGCTGGGGTGGGTGTCTCGGTGGATGAGACACCCACCGAGAGCCGATGCTAGCCATGGACTGACGCTTTCAACATAGCTAGGCATGGATGACTACGAAATCCGTGCAGAAAGAAGCCTTCGACAACGAATTACATCGCTTTGGTCTTGCGAAAGCGCCGAGACGTCGTGCACAGTGAGGTCGTGGCCAGTCGTAGCGCAGACCCCAGGGACTCCCGGAACGGGAACGGCTCTCCCCAGCTTGACGCCGTCTCCCTCGCCATCATCGAACAGCTTCAGCAGGACGGCCGCAGGCCGTACGCGGCGATAGGCAAGGCGGTCGGCCTGTCGGAAGCCGCCGTACGCCAGCGCGTCCAGAAGCTGCTCGACCAGGGCGTGATGCAGATCGTCGCCGTCACGGACCCGCTCACCGTGGGTTTCCGCAGGCAGGCGATGGTCGGGATCAACGTCGAGGGCGATCTGGACCCGGTGGCCGACGCCCTGACCGCGATGCCGGAGGTCGAGTACGTGGTGATGACCGCGGGCTCGTTCGACCTCCTGGTGGAAGTCGTCTGCGAGGACGACGACCACCTCCTCGAAGTGATCAACAAACGCATCCGGGCCCTGTCCGGGGTGCGCTCCACCGAGAGCTTCGTCTATCTGAAGCTCAAGAAGCAGACCTATATGTGGGGAACCCGATAGCCGTGAGCAAGGACCTCAGCAGAACCGCGTACGACCACCTCTGGATGCACTTCACGCGCATGTCGTCGTACGAGAACGCGCCCGTCCCCACCATCGTGCGGGGCGAGGGCACCTACATCTTCGACGACAAGGGCAAGCGCTACCTGGACGGTCTCGCGGGTCTGTTCGTCGTCCAGGCCGGGCACGGCCGCACGGAGCTGGCGGAGACCGCCTTCAAGCAGGCACAGGAACTGGCCTTCTTCCCCGTGTGGTCCTACGCCCACCCCAAGGCGATCGAGCTGGCGGAGCGCATCGCGCACCACGCGCCGGGCGACCTCAACAAGGTCTTCTTCACCACCGGCGGCGGCGAGGCCGTCGAGACCGCCTGGAAGCTCGCCAAGCAGTACTTCAAGCTCCAGGGCAAGCCCACCAAGTACAAGGTGATCTCCCGCGCGGTCGCCTATCACGGCACCCCGCAGGGCGCCCTGTCCATCACCGGCCTGCCCGCCCTGAAGGCCCCGTTCGAGCCGCTGGTACCGGGCGCGCACAAGGTCCCCAACACCAACATCTACCGGGCGCCCCTCTTCGGCGACGACCCGGAGACGTTCGGCCGCTGGGCCGCCGACCAGATCGAGCAGCAGATCCTGTTCGAGGGCCCCGACACCGTCGCCGCGGTGTTCCTGGAGCCCGTCCAGAACGCCGGCGGCTGCTTCCCGCCGCCGCCCGGCTACTTCCAGCGGGTCCGCGAGATCTGCGACCAGTACGACGTCCTGCTCGTCTCCGACGAGGTCATCTGTGCCTTCGGCCGCCTCGGCACGATGTTCGGCTGCGAGAAGTTCGGCTACGTACCGGACATGATCACCTGCGCCAAGGGCATGACCTCGGGCTACTCCCCGATCGGCGCCTGCATCGTCTCGGACCGGCTCGCCGAGCCGTTCTACAAGGGCGACAACACCTTCCTGCACGGCTACACCTTCGGCGGCCACCCGGTCTCCGCCGCCGTGGCCCTCGCCAACCTCGACCTGTTCGAGCGCGAGAACCTCAACCAGCACGTCCTGGACAACGAGAGCGCGTTCCTCAGCACGCTCCAGAAGCTCCACGACCTGCCGATCGTCGGCGATGTCCGCGGCAGCGGCTACTTCTACGGCATCGAGCTGGTGAAGGACAAGCACACCAAGGAGTCCTTCAACGACGAGGAGTCCGAGCGCATCCTGTACGGCCATGTCTCGAAGAAGCTGTTCGAGAACGGTCTGTACTGCCGCGCCGACGACCGCGGCGACCCGGTCATCCAGCTCTCCCCGCCGCTGACCGCCGACCAGTCGACGTTCGACGAGATCGAGCAGATCGTCCGCGGAGTCCTCCAGGAGGCATGGACCCTGCTCTGACCGGCGGCCTGCCGAACGGGACGCTCCCTTAGTCCCTCCAGCTGTACGTCCACGGCCCGGACGCACCCTTCCGAGTGAGAAGGGGGCGTCCGGGCCGTGTGCTTTCCCGGGAGTCCGAGCGCTCCTGCCTACGGTGCCCAGTGACCGATCGGCCCAGGCTTCGTTCCCCCGTACGGGGGAAGCGGAACTGAACTGAACCGAGGTGTTCACCATGACGGCCCCGCCGGACAACGATGTGCTGTGGGCACGGGCCCTGCACTTCTCGCACCACGGCTCGCCCGGACTCACGGGTGTCTCCCTCGGTGTGCGCGAGGGCGAGATCCTCGCCGTCAGCGGCCCGCGCGGCAGCGGCAAGTCCACCCTGCTGCGGCTGCTGTCCGGGCAGCTGCTGCCCGAGCCCGGCGGCGAGGTGTGGTTCGACAGCACCCCCGTGCACTCCATGAGCGCCCTCGCCCGGGAACGGCTGCGCCGCGACCGGTTCGGCTGGATCGAACCACGGCCCGGTCTGGTCCCCGAACTCAGCGCCTGGGAGAACGTCGCCCTGCCGCTGATGCTCGCCGGGGCGCCCCGCCGCGAGGCGAAGGCCGCCGCGCTGGAATGGCTGGCCCGCCTCGACATCGCCGCCCTCGCCCGCAAACGGCCGCACGCCCTGCTCCAGGCCCAGCGCCAGCGGATCGCGTTCGCACGGGCCCTGGTCGGGACCCCGGCGGTGCTGTTCGCCGACGAACCCACCGCCCCGCTGCACCTCGCCGACCGTGCCCATGTCCTGCGGACCCTGACCACCGCGGCCCGCTCGCACGGCATCGCCGTGGTGCTCGCCACCCACGACCCGGACACCGCCGCCCTCGCGGACCGTACGGTGTCCCTGCTCGACGGCCGCCTCGTCACCACCGTCCACCTCCCCGGCGGAGGGACGGCCCAGGTGCCGGACGACGACCCGGACCCGGGTACGGACCACGGCACGGGCGGCGACCCGGACCACGGCACGGAAGGCCGGGCCGCGTGCTCGCTCTCCGTCTAGCGCGCGGCGCCCGCCCCTCCGTCCAGGCCCGCAGGCTCCTGGTCACGGTCGCGTCCGCGGGCACCGGATTCCTGCTGCTGTGCACCTTCGGCTACGCCCTCGGGCACCCCGGGGCCGCGTTCGGCTCCTCCCTGCGGCTCGCCTGGTGCGCCGCCCCGCTCGCCGCCACCGTGTACCTCGCGGTGGCCGTCGCCCGCACCGATCCGGCGACCCGGCCCCGGCCCGGACTCTCCGCGGTGGGCCTCGGCCCCGGCCGCCGCTCCGTCCTCGCCGCGGTGTCCACGGCCGCCGCCTGCGCCCTCGGCTCACTGATCGCGCTGACCGTCTTCCTCCATCTGCGCGGTGACCTCGGCGCACTGCCCCTCGGCGGGGCGGCCGGCGCGCTGCTCGCCGCCGACCAGGACCTGCCGTTCGCCGCCACCCTCACCCTGCTCACCCTCGTACCCGTGACCGCGTCCGTCACGGCCGCCCTCCTGCTGCGCCCCCGCCCCGGGCGTCCCGCCGCCACCGGCCGGCCCGGGAGCCGCGCCGCGACCCGTGACCCGGGCGACGACACCGACCCCGACCGGCCCCTGCTGCCCTCGGCGACACCCACCGGGCTGCCCTGGGGCGTGGCGCTGCTCGCGGCGGGCCTCGCCGTGGAGTCGTACGCGAGCGGGTCGGACGCCGCGCTCGGGCTGCGGCTGCCGGGCGGACTGGCGAGCGGCCCGCTGGGCGTCCTCGTGGGATGGGCCTGCACGGCGGTCGGGCTCGCGCTGGCGGGTCCCGCCCTGGTCCACGGCTGCGGCCGCGCCCTTCAGGCCGTACGGCCGGGGGCGGTACGGCTGCTGGCGGGCCGGGTCCTCCAGCAGGAGGCCCGGCGCATCGGCCGTCCCCTCGGGGTGGTGTGCGCAGTGGTGTCGGGCGCGTTCGCCGCCGCGGCGCTTTACACCGGCTCCGAGCCCGACACCGGGCCGCTGAGCGCGCTCGGCGCGGTGCTCGTGGTGGGGTGCGCGCTCGCCGCGCTCGTCCTCGCGGCGGTCGAGGCGAAGCACGCCCGGTCGCAGACCACGGCGGCGCTGCTGCGGCTGGGCGCGCCGGCGGTCGTGCTGCGGGCCGCGGTCGCGTTGCGGGCCGCGGCCCTGTGCGCGCTGTTCGCTCCGCTGACGTGGGGGATCGCGGAGCTGGCCGCCGCGCCGTTGGGCCGCTGACCCCCGTCCGGGGGGGGTCGCCGGTGCCCGTCGCCTTCGCTTGCGCTTCTGAGGTCTGCCCGGGTGGGCGTACTTCGTTCCTGTGCCGTCGCTCGGTGGGTGCGCAGTTCCCCGCGGGTCGCCTTCGCTTGCGCTTCCGAGGTCCGTCCGGGTGGGCGTACTTCGTTCCTGAGCCGTCGCTCCGTGGGTGCGCAGTTCCTCGCGCCCCTGGGGTTCCACACCTGGACGTACTTGTTCCTGAGCCGTCGCTCGTGGGGTGCGCAGTTCCTCGCGCCCCTGGGGTTCCACACCTGGACGTAAGTGTTGCTGTGCCGTCGCTCGTGGGGTGCGCAGTTCCTCGCGCCCCTGGGGTTCCACACCTGGGCGTAAGTGTTGCTGTGCCGTCGCTCCGTGGGTTCTGCGCAGTTCCCCGCGCCCCTGATGGGGCGCCCCCTGCGCAGTTGTTCGGCTGATGGGGCGTCCCTTGTGTTAGCCGCGCTAGCCGTTCTGCTGCGGGTGGCTTGATCCGACGGGGCTCAGGGAGTCGTGTTGTCCGGTTTGGTGTGGAGGATCTCGCGGGCCTGGTCCGCGGCGCGGGCGATGCTCTCGGAGACGAAGTCGACGAAGCGGGCGATGTTCTCCAGACGGGCGGCGGCCGGGGTGTCGGGGCCGAGGACGCCGACGCCCTGCCGGGCGACCTCGCCGAGGTGGGCGGTCGATCGGGCTCCGGCCATCGTGGACTGGTACATGACGTCGTTGTCGACGATGTAGCGCTCGCGGCGGCGCTCGTCACGTTCCCGGCGGATGAGGCCCTGGCTTTCGAGGAACGTGACCGCTTTGGAGACGGACGCCGGGCTGATCCGCAGGCCCGCGGCGAGTTCGGCGGCGGTGAGGCTGCCGGCGTCGGTGGTGTAGAGGTTGACCAGCACCCGCGCCGTCATCTTGGGCAGGCCCGATTGCATGAAGACGGTCGTGAACGTCTCCTCGTACGCGCGGACGGCTTCGGCATCGCGCCCGTGGGCCTGCGGCGACGTACCGGGATCCCCGGGCGCGGCCTTCCTGCGGCGATGGGCGCGGTGTTCGGTGGCACGGTGGGCGAGTTCGGCACGGTAGGCGCCGGGGCCGCCGTTGCGCATCACCTCACGCGTGATCGTCGAGGTCGGACGGCCGAGACGCCTGGCGATCTCCGCGTAGGCGAGCCCGTCGGCCAGCCCCAGCGCGATCTGCTGACGTTCCTGCTGAGTGAGTCTGCCTCCAGGCATCGCGATCCCCTTCGTGGTCTGTCGATGTCTCCAGGGTAGCGTTCACCCGCAATCCATTGCAACGACCCGAGAGAGATTCATTGCATTAGATTCCAAATCATTGCAACGAAAACACCACTTCCACCTGCATGAACAACACTTCTACGCAACGAGTCACTTGCCGCTTCCGGAAAGGCAACGTAGCTTTTCCCTCATCGGAAACAACGAGCCGAAGGAAGACATCATGCAGAAGTTCGACACCCCCGCCCCCGTGACCGCCGTCCTCACCATCCCCGCCGGCCGCGTCCGCTTCATCGCCGCCGACCGGTCCGACACCACGGTCGAGGTCCTCCCCGCGAACGCCGCCAAGAGCCGCGACGTGCAGGCGGCGGAGCAGACCGAGGTCGCGTACGACGACGGTGTCCTGCGGATCAAGGCCCCGGAGGCGAAGAACCAGATCCTCGGCTCTTCCGGGTCCGTCGAGGTGACCGTCCAGCTTCCCGCCGGCTCCCGCGTCGAGGGGAAGGCGGCCCTCGTCGAGTTCCGGGGCGTCGGACGGCTCGGCGACGTCTCCTTCGAGGGGGCGCAGGGCTCGGTCAAGCTCGACGAGGCCGCGAGCGCCCGGCTGACCCTCCAGTCCGGCGATGTCTCGGTCGGCCGTCTGGGCGGCTCCGCGGAGATCAGCACCCAGAAGGGCGACCTCCGTATCGCCGAGGCCGTGCGCGGCGCGGTCACGCTGCGCACCGAGTCCGGCGAGATCTCGGTCGGCGCCGCACGCGGGGTCTCCGCGTCGCTGAACGCCGATACCTCCTACGGCCGGATCGACAACGCGCTGAGGAACACCGACGGCGCCGACGCCGCCCTGACCATCCACGCGACCACCGCCTACGGCGACATCAGCGCCCGCAGTCTGTAGGAGAAGCGCCTCCGCGGCGGTTCGGTCGGGAACCACCCTCCCCGCACGGTCGCCCGGCTACGCGAGGGGGTGGGCGGGAATCTCTGCCCGCAGACTCCGACGCCACCAGTACGGCTACTGGACGTCTTACCGAGCGCGTTGGAGCGAGGACGGAGAATCCCGACCGGCACCGACCCGAAGAACAACAGAACGCGCCCCAAAGGGGCGCGGGGAACTGCGCAAAGACGAGAACAGGCCCGCACCCGAAGAGCGACCCGAAGGGGCAGCATCCAGGGGCGCGGAGAACTACGCAAAACCACCGAGCGACGGCACAGGAACAAGTACGCCCCGCACAGGAAACAAAGGCGACCCACCAGCCAGGACCGGCCAGGTCACACGCGGCCCGCGTACTCCCAGAAGTCCCGCATGACCGCCGGAGGACGCGGTCCGGCCATCGCGACCTGGGTGAGCAGGATCCCGACCGCCCCCGTCGCGGGCACGACATGCGCGGTCGTCCCGGTACCGCCGGACCAGCCGTACCGCCCGGGGACGTTCCACGGTTCGACCGCGAGGACGTCCACGGTGCCGCCGTACCCCCAGCCCTGGCCCTCCAGGAAGAGGGCGCCCTCCGAGCGCTGCGCGGCGGTGAGGTGGTCCGTGCGCATCGTGCGTACCGAGACGGGGTCCAGCACCCGGAGGCCGTCGTCCGCGGCCCCTCCCGCGAGCAGCATCCGGCAGAAGGCCCACCAGTCGTCGAGGGTGGAGACCAGTCCGCCCGCTCCGGACGGGAAGGCGGGTGGACGGCTCCACAGCCCGTCCCTCGCGTCCTTCAGTACGAGCCCACCGGCTTCGGCGGGTTCGTAGAAGCTGGTGAACCGGTCGAGCTTCGCGGGCGGTACATGGAACGCGGTGTCGGTCATCCCGAGCGGTTCGAACAGCCGCTCCGCCAGGTATTCGGGGAGCGGACAACCGGCGGCCCGGGCCACGAGGACGCCCTGGATGTCGGAGCTGGTGTGGTACAGCCAGGTCGTCCCGGGCTGGGCGAGCAGGGGGATGCGGGCGAGCCGGGCCGGCCATTCGTCGGGCGTCAGCACCATGTCGGGGTGGGGCAGGCCCTGGTACAGCTCGGTGATCAGCGGGGTGACCGCGGGCAGGGTGAAGTCCGACGGGAAGCCCCACCCGGCCCGCGAGCTCAGCAGGTCCTCGACGGTGATCGGCCGTTCGGCCGGCACCACGTCCTCCAGCGGACCGCGCTGGTCCCGGACGACGGCCGGGGAGGCCAGTTCCGGCAGCCAGGTGCCGACCGGGTCGTCGGGCGCCAGCTTCCCGTCCTCGATCAGGGTCATGACCGCGGCGGCGGTGACCAGCTTGCTGAGCGAGGCGATCCGGAAGAGGCTGTCCCGCGCCATCGGGGCGGTGCCCTCGGTGTCGGCCGTACCGGCCACCGCGATCTCGGTCCGGCCACCGCGTGCCACCAGGGCGACGGCGCCCGGCACCGAACCCTCGGCCACCCGGGCTTCCAGCAACGCGCTCAGTGGGGACGTGGACTCCGGCATACGCGCGGTCCTCTCACTCGTCGGTCGGGGTCCGCGGCTCGGCCCCCATCTCACCGTAAGGACTCGAAGCCCGGCCCGAACTGATCGCCGCTGGCGTATCCACGCCAGTCGCGGCGGACCGGGGCCGGGTCGCGTGGACACGGGACCGTCGCGCGGGTCAGCCGAAGGTGGCGACGTCCAGCCAGAGGTCCAGGAGCGCGCGGTCGCCGGTGACCGTGACCCGGCCGTCGTCCAGCGGGCGGCGGCGGTAGAAGGCGAGCAGCACATCGGTGAGCGGGCCGCTCAGCTCGACCGTGGCGGAACCGCTGCCCCGCCGCCAGCGGAACCCGTCGTCCTCGAAGGTGATGAGCCAGTGGGCGTCGAGGCCGTCCGGCGCGTCCGTGGCCCGCAGCAGCAGGCTCCGGCCGGAGCCGCTCAGTTCGGGTGCCCGTTCGGCCTGCTCGCTGCGCTGGATGAAGTGGACGATCTCCAGCCACTCGTCGAGCGCGTCCGCCGCCACCTCCGGGCGGACCTCGAACGGCAGTCCCGCCGCGAGGGTCGCGTCCGCGCGGTGCACGACCAGTTCATGGGTCATCCGGCGGGCCCAGAACCCGGCGGTCCGCTCCCAGCCCCACGTCCATACGGGGGTGTCCGGTCCGGCGCCCCCGAGGGCGTCGGCCAACTCGGCGGCGGTCTGCGCCAGCCAGGCGTCGAGGGCTTCGACGGTGGACCCGGCGGGTCCCGCGGCCCCGGGGACCGTCTCCTCGGGGATGTTCTCCTGGGCCCGCTCCCGCACCAGATGTGTGGCCCAGCGGACGGCGCCGCCGGTGTGCCGCACCAGGTCGTCGAGGGTCCAGTCGGGGCAGGTCGGCACCTGTCGCGTCAGATCGGCGCCCGAGGCGAGCACCAGCCGCAACCGGTCGATCTCCCGGACGATCTCCTCGCGGTGGCGGACGTATCCGAGCCCCGTCGCGGGGACATCCAGGTTCTGCTCATCACTCGAACTGATCATGCGGGGCACCCTACGCACCCGTCCCCCCGGGACCCAGCGGTTTTCCCAAGGCCGGGGAGTCGCGCGGATTCCGTACGGCTCACCCGAGGACGACCGTCTCCGTCACCTCGAACGTCACACCGACCCGCCCGCCCTGCTCGGGCGCGTCCCGCAGTCCGCACGCGGCCTCCAGCTCGGGCCCCGACTCCGGCTGGAGGCGCACCGCTACATGCGTCCCCCGGAAGGTCCGCGCCGTGACCACGCACGCCAGCCCCGCGTCCGGGGCGACCAGCCGCACCCCGGCGGGCCGCACCAGCAGCGGGCGCCGACCCGCCGCCGTCCCCTCCGGTACGGGCACCTTGCCCCAGGGGGTGTCGGCCCACGGGCCGCTCACCGTCGCGGGGACGATGTTCCCGAAGCCGAGGAAGCGGGCCACGAACTCGTCCGCCGGGCGCTGCCACACGGCGAGCGGTGTCCCGCTCTGGGCGACCCGTCCGTCCCGCATGACGACGACCCTGTCGGCCAGCGCGAACGCCTCGCCCTGGTCGTGCGTGACCGCCAGTACCGTGGTGCCCAGCGCGGTGAACAGGTCCCGCAGCTCCACCACCAGACGCTCCCGCAGGGTCCGGTCGAGCTGCCCGAGGGGCTCGTCCAGCAGCAGCAGCCGGGGACTCGGCGCCAGCGCGCGGGCGAGCGCCACCCGCTGCTGCTCACCCCCGGACAGCGAGGCCACCGCCCGGTGTGCGGCACCCGGCAGCCCCACCAGGGACAGCAGCTCCGCCACCCGGGCGTCCCGCTCGGCGCGTCCCGCTCCCCGTACCCGTGGCCCGAACGCGACGTTCCCGCCGACATCGCGGTGTGCGAAGAGCTGATGGTCCTGGAACATCAGGCCCACCCCCCGGCGGTGCGCGGGCACCCCCGACTGGTCACGGCCCCCGAGCAGCACCTGTCCGGCGTCCAGTTCCTGGAGTCCCGCGACCACCCGCAGCAGGGTCGACTTGCCGCTGCCGCTGGGGCCGAGGACGCACACGATCTCGTGCTCGGCGACATCCAGGGTGACGGAGTCGAGCGCGGCCCGGTCGCCGAAGCGGACGGTCGCCTCCGCGAGCCGCAGCGCGGGCGCCGCCTCCCGCGCCACCGCCGGGTCGCCGTCGGTCCGGTCGGTGCCGTCGGTGCGGTCGGTCCGGTCGGTCATCAGAATTCTCCCGCTTGGTCGGTCCGGAGCCGTTCCAGGACGAGCAGCGACACGGCGCACACCACCATCAGCAGCGTCGACAGGGCCATGGCCTGGCCGTAGTTGAGTTCCCCGGCACGGCCGAGGAGCCGGGCGACGGCGACGGGCAGCGTCGGCTCGTCGGGCCGCGCGATGAACACCGTCGCGCCGAACTCCCCGAGCGACACCGCGAACGCGAACCCCGCCGCGATCAGCAGCGCCCGCCGTACCAGCGGCAGATCGACCTCGCGCCAGGCACGCCACGGGGACGCCCCCAGCACGGCGGCGGCCTCCCGCAGCCGTTCGTCGACCGACCGCAGCACCGGCAGCATCGTCCGCACCACGAACGGCACCCCGACCAGGGCCTGGGCGAGGGGCACCAGCCACCAGGAGGCCCGCAGATCCAGCGGCGGCTCGTCGAGGGTGATCAGGAAGCCGAAGCCGACGGTGACCGCGGACACCCCGAGCGGCAGCATCAGCAGCGCGTCGAACCCGCGCACCAGCCGTCCGGCGCGCCGGGTCAGGGCCGCCGCCGCGAGTCCGCCGACGACCAGCGCGATGGCGGTGGCGGCGAGCGCGTACAGCAGGGAGTTGCCGATGGCGTTGATCGGCGGCACCAGGAACGCGCCGCCCTCGGCGGAGGTCAGAGCGCGGTAGTAGGTGAGGGTGAGGCCGCCGTCGGCGTCCTGGAACGAGCGGGCGACGAGGACGGCGAGCGGCAGCAGGATCAGGGCGGCGACCGTCGCGAGGACCCCGGCGAGCAGCGCCCACTGCCCGGGGCCGCGCGGACGGCGCGCGGTGGTCGCGGCGTCGACCAGCCGCAGGGCGTCCTGCCTGCGCCGCACCGTCCAGGCGTGGACCAGCAGGATCAGTACGACGGCCGCGAACTGTACGAGGGTGAGCACCGCGGCGGCGGAGAGGTCGAAGATCTGCGAGGTCTGCCGGTAGATCTCCACCTCCAGCGTGGAGTACGCGGGTCCGCCGAGGATCTGGACGACACCGAAGGAGGTGAAGGTGAAGAGGAAGACCATCAGGGTGGCCCCCGCGACGGCGGGCCGCAGCGCGGGCAGGGTGACCCGCCGCCAGGCGGTGAACCGGGACGCGCCGAGGACCCGGGCGGCCTCCTCCTGCCGCGGGTCGAGCTGCGCCCACAGCCCGCCGACGGTACGGACCACGACGGCGTAGTTGAAGAAGACGTGGGCGAGCAGGATCGCCCAGACGGTGGTGTCGAGCCGGACGCCCGCTGTCTCGTCCAGCAGTCCGCCCCGGCCGAGGAGTGCGAGGAACGCCGATCCGGCGACGACCGTGGGCAGCACGAACGGCACGGTCACCACTGCCCGCAGCACCTGCTTGCCGGGGAACGAGAACCGGGCGAAGACATAGGCGCCGGGAAGCGCGATCAGCAGGGTGAGGGCGGTCGACGCGAGCGCCTGCCAGGTGGTGAACCAGAGCACCTCACGGATCTCGGGCTGGGCCAGCACCTCACCGATACGCCCGAGTTCCCAGGCTCCGGCGGGCCGCAGCCCGCGCGCGACGATCGCGGTGACGGGGTAGGCGAAGAACACCGCGAAGAACACGACGGGCAGGGCCATCAGCCCGAACCGCAGGGCGCTCCCCCGGCGCCGGGCCCGCCGGGAGGCGGGGCCCGGGCGCACGCCGCGACGGGGCCCGGGGCGCTCGGCCCCGGCCCCGCCGCCGTCCTTGACGGGGGCGTGCCGGTCGTCGGCTACTTCACTACGAGCGAGGTCCACTGCTTGACCCACTGGTCGCGGTTGTCGGCGATGCGCTGCGGGTCCATCGTCAGCGGCGCGTCGACCTTCACGGCGTACTTGGCGAAGTCGGCCGGGGGCTTCACGTCCTTGTGGACCGGGTCGACGAACATGTTCAGCGGCATGTCCTCCTGGAAGGTCTTCTCACTGAGGAAGTCCAGCAGCGCCTTGCCGCCCTCGGGGTTCTTGGCGCCCGCGAGCAGGCCCGCGTACTCCGCCTGCTGGAAGCAGGTGCCCTTGGCCACCCCGGTCGGCGCCTCGGCGGGCTTGGGGTCGGAGTAGATCGCCTCGACGGGCGGCGAGGACGCGTACGACACGACGAGCGGACGGTCGCCGCCCGCCTTCTTGCCGCCCGCGGAGCCGGAGAACTCCTCGTTGTACGCCTGGTCCCAGCCGTCGACGACCTTGACGCCGTTGTCCTTGAGCTTCTTCCAGTAGTCGGGCCACTCCACGTTGCCCTCCTGGGCGACGGTGCCTATCAGGAAGCCGAGGCCGGGCGAGGAGGTGGCGGGGTTCTCGACCACGAGGAGGTTCTTGTACTCGGGCTTCACCAGGTCGGCGAAGGTCTCCGGCGGGGTGATGTCCTTGTCGGCGAAGTACTTCTTGTCGTAGTTGACGCAGATCTCGCCGGTGTCGACCAGGGTGACGCGGTCCTTCTTGTCGAGCAGGGGCCGCTTGGCCAGCAGGACGCTGTCGGCGCCGTGCGCCTCGTAGACCTCGAAGAGGTCGTTGTCGAGGCCGCGGGACAGCAGGGTGTTGTCGATGCCGAAGAAGACGTCGCCCTGCGGGTTGCCCTTGGTGAGGATGGCCTTGTTGACGGCGACGCCCGCGTCCCCGTCCTCCAGGACCTTCAGCTTGTACCCGGACTCCGCCTCGAACTCCTCCAGGACCTTCTCGGAGGCGGCGAAGGAGCTGTGGCTGACGAGGGTGACCGTCTTGGAACCGCTGCCGTGCGAGTCGCCGCTGGAGCTCTCGGCGCACGCGGAGAGCGTGACGATACCGAGTCCGGCCGCGACGGCCGCTGCGGTGACCTTCTTGGTGGTGCTCACGTGGTTCTTCCTCCTGGGGGCGGACCAGGAAGAGACGCGGCCCCGCCCGCGCACCCGGACGGGGTGCGCGGACAGGGCGCAACAGCTTGAGTGGTGACCGAACTTCCTACCCGGAATGACCCGGGCGAGGTTCAGAGGGTCTGCGGCCCACCGGTGACCCGGCTGCCGCACTCTCAGCGCTGTGGCGCTCCCCTGTCGGAAAAATGCAGTTGTCTGTGTACGGGTGTGTCGGTGTACGGACCCTATGCGGGTGTACGGCCCAAGCGTACCGGTCTAACGTTCGGACGCCGCCAGCTGTCCACAGGCGCCGTCGATCTCCTGGCCCCGGGTGTCGCGGACGGTGACGGTCACGCCGTGCGCGGCGATGGCTTCCACGAACGCCTTCTCGTCCTCGGGACGGGACGCCGTCCACTTCGAGCCCGGTGTCGGGTTCAGCGGGATGAGGTTGACGTGCACCCGCTTGCCCTTGAGCAGCCGGCCGAGGCGGTCACCGCGCCACGCCTGGTCGTTGATGTCGCGGATCAGCGCGTACTCGATGGAGATCCGGCGGCCCGACTTCTCCGCGTACTCCCAGCCCGCGTCCAGCACCTCGCGGACGTTCCAGCGGGTGTTGACCGGGACGAGCGTGTCGCGCAGCTCGTCGTCGGGGGCGTGCAGGGAGATCGCGAGGCGGCATGTGAAGCCCTCGTCGGCGAACCGGTGGATCGCGGGGACCAGACCGACCGTGGACACCGTGATCCCGCGCTGCGACAGCCCGAGGCCGTCCGGCTCGGGGTCGGTGAGCCGGCGGATCGCCCCGACGACGCGGTTGTAGTTGGCCAGCGGCTCTCCCATGCCCATGAACACGATGTTCGACAGCCGGGCGGGGCCACCGGGGATCTCCCCGTCCCGCAGGGCCCGGACGCCGTCCACGATCTGGTGCACGATCTCCGCCGTGGACAGATTGCGGTCGAGACCGGCCTGGCCGGTGGCGCAGAACGGGCAGTTCATCCCGCATCCGGCCTGGGAGCTGATGCACATCGTGACCCGGTCGGGGTAGCGCATCAGGACGGACTCGACGAGGGTCCCGTCGAAGAGGCGCCACAGCGTCTTACGGGTGGTGTCGTCGTCACAGCTGATGTGCCGCACCACCGACATCAGGTCCGGGAGGAGCGCCTCCTGGAGCTTGTCGCGCGCTCCGGCGGGGATGTCGGTCCACTGCGCGGGGTCATGGGCGTACCGCGCGAAGTAGTGCTGCGACAGCTGCTTGGCGCGGAACGGCTTCTCGCCGATCGCGGCGACGGCGTCCTTGCGCTCGGCGGGCGAGAGGTCGGCGAGGTGCCGCGGGGGCTTCTTGGCTCCGCGCGGGGTGACGAAAGTGAGTTCTCCGGGCTTGGGCATGGTGCATCCAGTGTCGCAGAGAAACGGTGAGGGGTCGGCCGCCCTGTGGACAACCGACCCCTCAGCAAGCTTTCCGCAGGTCAGACGTGCTGCGTGCGAACCGTTCCGTCAGCCTTGTCCGACGAAGACCACCAGCAGCAGCCAGACCACCGGGGCGGTCGGCAGGAGCGAGTCCAGCCGGTCCATGATGCCGCCGTGGCCCGGCAGCAGGGTGCCCATGTCCTTGATGCCGAGGTCCCGCTTGATCATCGACTCGCCGAGGTCGCCGAGCGTCGCACTCACGGCGACCGCGAGGCCCAGCAGCAGCCCCTGCCACCAGGTGCCGCCGTCGATGAGGAACTCCATGCACAGGGCGCCCGCGGCCATCGCGAACCCGATCGCCCCGAACAGGCCCTCCCGGGTCTTGCCGGGGCTGATGCGCGGGGCGAGCTTGTGCCTGCCGAAGCGCCAGCCGACCGCGTAGGCACCGGTGTCGCTGACCACGGTGAGCACGAGGAACGTCAGGACCCGCCAGTCACCGTCGTCCGCGGTGAGCATCAGCGCCACGAACGTCGCCAGGAACGGTACGTAGAACGCGGCGAAGACCCCCGCCGTGACGTCCTTCAGATAGCCGTCGGGCGGTTCGGTCATCCGCCACACGAGCACGGCCAGCGCGGTGAGCGCCGTCGCCACCCACGCGCCCTCGGGCCCGCGCGCGTACCCGGCGACGACCATGGCGGCGCCACCGACGGCGAGCGGCACGAGCGGGGCGTTGATGCCCTTGCGCTCCTTGAGCCGTGACGTCAGTTCCCACAGCCCGAAGACGACGGCGACGGCGACGACACCGACGAAGACCGCCTTCTGCACGAACAGCGAGGCGACGATCACCGCTCCGAGGCCCACCCCGACACCTATGGCCGCGCCCAGATCACGTCCCGCGGTCTTCTTCTGCGGTACGGGGGCCGGTTCCGGGACGATGGGCATGGGCTCCTGTGGCATCTGCGGCGCCGTGGGGTGCGTGGCCCGCCGCGGGCTCTGACCGCCCGGGGCTTGATACGGGGAGCCACCCGGCGAAGCGGCTCCCCAGCCGTCCGGTTCCCCGCCGCTCGCGGGCACACCGGGCACGATCGGCATGGGCTGTGTCTCTCCTGGACGCACGAGGTCTAGCGCATCGTACGCAGGAGCGGCCGGTGCCGCTTCGTGACGCGGCCCGGGAGTGGCGGGACGCGTGCCGGGGACGGTGGCCGGGAGCGGGGCCCGCAGTTCGCCGGTGTACGGCTGCGCGGGCGCGCCGTACCCGGGGGCGGCCGGTGCCTGGCCCGGTACGGCCGGATACGGGACGCCGGGTCCGGGCGGGGCGGGAGCGAAGCCCTGGCCGGGGTCGTGGACGGACGGGGCCGGCGGATGAGCGGCGCGGCCCGGGGCAGGGTGGTACCCCTGGGCGACGGTGTGCCCGAAGGCAGCACCGTGACCCGGGGCGGGACCGCGGTCCTGAGTCGGCCCGTGGCCGGACCCGTCGGCGGGTCCCTGGTCGGTCGGGAGCCCCGGCCCGGCGTATCCGGCCCGTGAGGGCGCTCCCCAGGAAGAGTCGTTCATCAGACTTCGAGCAGCTCGGCTTCCTTGTGCTTCAGCAGCTCGTCCACCTGGGCGACGTACTTCGTGGTGGTGTCGTCCAGCTCCTTCTCGCCGCGGCGGCCGTCGTCCTCGCCGACCTCGCCGTCCTTGACGAGCTTGTCGATGGAGTCCTTGGCCTTGCGGCGCACGGCGCGGATCGAGACCTTGGAGTCCTCGGCCTTGCTCTTGGCGACCTTGATGTAGTCGCGGCGGCGCTCCTCGGTGAGCTCGGGGAACGTCACCCGGATGATGTTGCCGTCGTTGCTCGGGTTGACGCCGAGGTCGGAGTCCCGGATCGCCTGCTCGATGTTGCGCAGCGCGCTCTTGTCGAACGGGGTCACGATGGCCATGCGCGGCTCGGGCACCGAGAACGAGGCGAGCTGGTTGATCGGTGTCAGCGCGCCGTAGTAGTCCGCCACGATCTTGTTGAACATCGCCGGGTGCGCACGGCCGGTGCGGATCGCGGCGAAGTCCTCCTTGGCGACGACGACGGCCTTCTCCATCTTCTCCTCGGCTTCGAGGAGGGTCTCTTCGATCACCAGTTGCTCCTGCGTGTCTTGAGTAGGCCCGGCCCCGGTGGGGGTGCCGGCCGCGTCGCGTCTGTCCCCTGCACGGTGTACGACCGGCAGGGCTTTGTCCATCCCCTGTCGGGGCCCCGGCGGGGGACCCGACTGGCGGGGCCGACCGGGGTGATGGCCGGGCGGGTCAGGCCCGGGCGCCCTGGTCGCCCACCAGCGTGCCGATCTTCTCACCCCGGACCGCCCGGGCGATATTGCCCTCCACGAGCAGCTCGAAGACGAGGATGGCCAGCTTGTTGTCACGGCACAGGGTGATCGCGGTGGCGTCGGCGACCTTCAGGTCACGGGTGATGACCTCGCCGTAGCCGAGGGAGTCGAACTTGACCGCGTCCGGGTTGGTCTTGGGGTCGGAGTCGTAGACCCCGTCCACACCGTTCTTGCCCATCAGCAGCGCCTGCGCGTCGATCTCCAGGGCACGCTGGGCGGCGGTGGTGTCGGTGGAGAAGTAGGGCATGCCCATACCGGCGCCGAAGATGACGACGCGGCCCTTCTCCAGGTGCCGTACGGCCCGCAGCGGGATGTACGGCTCGGCGACCTGACCCATGGTGATGGCGGTCTGGACCCGGGAGTCGATGCCTTCCTTCTCCAGGAAGTCCTGGAGGGCGAGGCAGTTCATCACGGTGCCGAGCATGCCCATGTAGTCGGAACGGGCCCGGTCCATACCGCGCTGCTGGAGTTCGGCGCCCCGGAAGAAGTTGCCGCCGCCGATGACGACGGCGATCTCGAAGCCGTCACGCACGACGGCCGCGATCTCCCGGGCGATCTTGTGCACCACGTCGGGGTCGACACCGAGACCCCCGCCGCCGGCGAACGCCTCACCGGAAAGCTTGAGCATAAACCGCCCGGCGACCGTGCCGTCATCGCTCTTCGCGCTCTTCGCGCCCTTCTCACCGGTACCGGCCTTGGTGGTCATAGCGTTCTCCTCGTGGTGCACATACGAAGAAGGCCACTGCCGATGGGGTGTCGATGGCATCCCATGCGCGGCAATGGCCTCCTCGTCAGATCTGCGGTGGTCCGTCGCGTACGCGGTCGGTACGCGAGCGACCGCTGTAGACCCTAGCGGGGTCTACCGGCGATCGCCGTACGGACTCAGATGCCGACCTTGATGCGCGAGAAGCGCTTCAGGGTGACACCGGCCTCGTTCAGGACCTGCTGGACGGACTTCTTCTGGTCGAGCGCGTACGCCTGACCCAGAAGGGTGGCTTCCTTGAAGAAGCCGTTGACGCGACCCTCGACGATCTTCGAGATGGCCGCCTCGGGCTTGCCCTCGTTGCGGGTGGTCTCCTCGGCGACGCGGCGCTCGCCCTCGACGATCTCCGCCGGGACGTCCTCACGGGAGAGGTACTTCGGGGCGAACGCGGCGATGTGCTGCGCGATGCCCTTGGCGACCTCGGCGTTCGGCTTGTCCAGCTCGACCAGGACACCGATCTGCGGCGGCAGGTCGGGCATGGTGCGGTGCATGTACACGGAGACGTAGGCGCCGGTGAACTGCGCGAAGCGGTCCAGGACGATCTTCTCGCCGAGGTTGGCGTTGGCCTCGTCCACGTACGCCTGGACGGTCTTGCCGGCCTCGATCTCGGAGGCGAGCAGCGCGTCCAGGTCGGCCGGGGAGGTCTTGGCGACGTGCTCGGCCAGCGCGGCGGCGGCGGCCTGGAACTTCTCGCCCTTGGCGACGAAGTCCGTCTCGCACTTCAGCTCAAGGATGACACCGGAGGTGTTGTCGTCGGCGATGACCGAGACCACGGCGCCGTTCTCGGCGGAGCGGCCCTCGCGCTTGGCGACGCCCTTCTGGCCCTTGACGCGCAGCAGCTCGACGGCCTTGTCGACGTTGCCGTCGGCCTCGTCGAGAGCCTTCTTGCAGTCCATCATGCCGGCGCCCGTGAGCTCACGGAGCTTCTTGACGTCGGCGGCGGTGTAGTTCGCCATGAGTCTGAATCTTTCTCGAAGTCTGGAGGTATCGAGCGTCCACGGGGGTCACCGGCGGCGATGGCCGGAGCCGGGTGTGCTCCCGTGGAACCGAAACCGACGGGCGGGGGGCCGGTGGGGCGTGGGTTGTCGTACCCACGCCCCACCGTTCCGACCTGTCGGTCCTCTACTGGGTGCGGTCAGCCCTGCTCGGCGTCGGCGGCGGGCGCCTCGGCGGCGGGGGCGTCAGCGGCCGGAGCCTCGGCGGCGGGCGCCTCGGCAGGGGCCTCGGCCTCGGCGGCGGGCGCGTCGGCGGCGGGGGCCTCGGCCTCAGCGGCGGGGGCCTCGTCGGCCGGAGCGTCGGCGGCGGGGGCGGCCTCGTCGGCCTTCTTCTCGCCCTCCAGGAGGTCGCGCTCCCACTCGGCCAGCGGCTCACCGACGGCCTTGTCGCCCGGCTTCGAGTCACCGGTGGCGACACCGGAACGGGAGATGAGGCCCTCGGCGACGGCGTCGGCGATCACGCGGGTCAGCAGGGTGACGGAGCGGATCGCGTCGTCGTTGCCCGGGATCTTGTAGTCGACCTCGTCGGGGTCGCAGTTGGTGTCGAGGATCGCGACGACCGGGATGTTGAGCTTGCGGGCCTCGCCGACCGCGATGTGCTCCTTCTTGGTGTCCACGATCCAGACGGCGCTGGGCACCTTCTGCATCTCGCGGATACCACCAAGGGTCTTCTCCAGCTTGGTCTTCTCGCGGGAGAGGACGAGGAGTTCCTTCTTGGTCAGACCGGAGGCGGCGACGTCCTCGAAGTCGATCTGCTCAAGCTCCTTGAGGCGCTGGAGGCGCTTGTACACGGTGGAGAAGTTGGTGAGCATGCCGCCCAGCCAGCGCTGGTTGACGTAGGGCATGCCGACGCGGGTGGCCTGCTCCGCGATGGCCTCCTGCGCCTGCTTCTTCGTGCCGACGAACATGACCGTGCCGCCGTGGGCAACGGTCTCCTTGACGAACTCGTAGGCGCGGTCGATGTACGACAGCGACTGGAGCAGGTCGATGATGTAGATGCCGTTGCGCTCCGTGAAGATGAATCGCTTCATCTTCGGGTTCCAACGACGGGTCTGGTGACCGAAGTGGACGCCGCTTTCCAGCAGCTCCCGCATCGTGACGACGGCCATGGCCGTGTTCTCCTTGGACTCGGTTGTCGCATCCGCCGGACGGCGGTCGCGCCTGACGCCCCGGCGCGCTGTGCCACGAGGGACCGAGGAGCGCGGACACTGCCGTGTTGAGCGGCAGATGTCGGGGCGTGCGAAGTCGACCCGGTGACCCGGGTCGCCACATGAAGTGTACGGGACCTTGACCCCCTCGGATGACGCCGCTGTCCACAACCACCCGGTACTCCACAGATCGGCCTCGCGGCGGCCACGGAGCGTCATGACCAGGCACCGTGGAGCACATGGCCCGAGCGGGCCGGAACGGGGGACGGGGATGCGCGCACACGGTGACGGACCGGATGACGGGCCGGATGACGGGCCCGGCGACGGACGCTGTTCGGCGAGGGCGGGGGCGGGGTTGCAGAGGCGAGTACGGGTCCGCGTGCCGACTTGGGTACGGGTGCTGGTTCGGGTACGGGTTCGGGTGCCGCTACGGGTACGGGCGGGAGTGCCGGCACCGGCGAGGGCACGCGGGCCGTTTCCGACCCTGCTGCCGGTACTGACGCCGGTACTGCTGCTACTGGCGTTGACGCTGGGGGCATCACCCACGGCCCTGCGGACGGCGGCAGCAGGGGACACGGGCCCGGGCGGGAGCGGTGGCGGTATCGGGAGTGCGCGCAGCATCCCGGCGGCCGACTCCACCGCGCGGTCGGATCACCGGCCCGACAGCCCCGTCGGGCACCTCCAGCGACCACGGACCGCACGCCCGGTGCCGCCGCCGGTGGCCATATGGCCACTGGCGGCAAGCCCCCGACCGCTGGTACTACGTGGCTGGCTCCCTCCGGCCACCGCGTACACGGCAGGGCACCGGGGTGTGGACCTGGCGGCTCCCCCGGACACCCCGGTACGGGCGGTGGCCCCGGGGCGGGTGACCTTCGCGGGCCGGGTCGCGACCAGGAACGTGATCACGGTGGAACTGACGGGTACGGGCACCCCACCGCTGCGTCTGACCCATGAACCCGTGCGCCCTTCGGTCCGCCGGGGCGACCACGTCACCGCAGGCCAACTCCTGGGCCGGACGGAAGCCATCGGGTCCCACTGCGCCACCGGCTGTCTCCACTGGGGACTGCGCCGCGCCGACCAGTACCTGAACCCCTTGTCGCTGCTCCCACCCGCCCTCCTGCGAGCCCCCTCCCCCCGCCTGCTCCCCCTGACCACCGGACGACACCCCCCGGCACCCCGAAGCCCCGTACAACCCGCACCCGAAGAACCAAGCGGCTGAGGCTCCCCGCGCTCCAAAGGGGCGCGGGGAACTGCGCGAATGGCGCGACATCCGCAGCAGAAAGACAACCACCACAGGCACCGGCAGCCGCACCACGACCAGGCAGTGGCACCCACCGAGGCCCAGGCGCACAGCACCCCGCGCGCACAGCCGAAGGGCCCGGTACCGGCACGACACACGCACCCGACAGAGACACAGGAACAGCCCACAACGAGGGGCCACACCGCAGCCGCAGGGAAGGGGAAAGGGAAGGGGGAGACAGCACAACGGGGCGGCACAGGCCCCACAACACGGGCCGAAGAACCCGCGACGGGCCCGAGGCCCTAGCCGCGCACCCCGCGCAACGCCATCGAGACCGCCGCGTCGGCGACCGCCGACGGCTCCTCCGCACCCAGCTCCACCCGCCGGGCCGCCGCGTCCACGACGCCCTGGAGCAGCATCGCCGCGAGGCGCGGTTCCGTGTGCCCCATGTCCCGCAGGGCCTCCGCGAGGATGGCCACCAGCCCGCCGTGCGCGGCGCGGATCTTCTCCCGGGCGCCGGCGTCCAGCTCACTCGCGGAGATCGCGACGACGGCGCGGTGCCGACGGTCCCCGACGAGGTCGAGCTGGCGTCGCACATACGCCTCGATCTTGCCCTCGGGGCCCTCGCCGAGGGCCATGGCGCCCTCGACCTCGGCGGCCCAGACGGGGAAGTCGACCGCGCAGAGTTCCTCGACGACCCCGGCGCGCGACTTGAAGTACTCGTAGACCGAGGACCGGGCGAGGCCGGTGCGCTCGGCGAGGGCGGGGAAGGTCAGCGCCTCCGTCCCTCCTTCGGACAGCAGGGACCGCGCGGCGTCCAGCAGGGCGGCGCGCTGCATCGAACGGTGCTCGGCCACTGAGGCCGCTCGAATCCTTGGCACCCCCCCACTCTACGGACGCCGGGGCCGTCGCGGGAGGCGGTCACCCCCTCCGGCACGTCGCGGACCGGCGCGTTCCCGGGGCGGTCGGCCTACGGAGGGGGTGATCCGGCCGTGGGACGAGCGCTCAGCGGCCGAATCCGGCCAGTTTCGCGCGGAGCTGGAGTACCGACTTGGTGTGGATCTGGCTGACCCTGCTCTCCGTCACTCCGAGCACATGGCCGATCTCGGCGAGTGTCAGGCCCTCGTAGTAGTAGAGGGTGACGACGGTCTTCTCCCGGTCGGGCAGGGTGTTGATGGCGCGGGCGAGGAACCGGCGCAGCTCGCGGTCCTCGGCGACCTCGACCGGGTTGTCCGCGCCGGTGTCCTCCAGGGTGTCCATGAGGCTCAGCCGGTCGCCGCTCTCCCCGCCGACATGCAGGAGCTCCTCCAGGGCGACCACATTGGCCAGGGACAACTGGCTGAAGACCCCGTGGAGTTCCTCCAGGGCGATCCCCAGCTCGGCGGCCACCTCGCTCTCCGAGGGCGTGCGCCTGAGCTTGGCCTCCAGGGTGGCGTAGGCGCGTTCGACGTTGCGCGCCTTCTGCCGGATGGAGCGGGGAATCCAGTCCAGCGCGCGCAGTTCGTCGATCATCGCGCCGCGGATACGGGTGATCGCGTAGGTCTCGAACTTGATCGACCGCTCGATGTCGAACTTCTCGATCGCGTCGATCAGCCCGAAGACCCCGGAGGACACGAAGTCGGCCTGCTCGACATTGGGGGGCAGCCCGACGCTCACCCGGCCCGCGACGTACTTGACCAGCGGCGAGTAGTGCAGGATCAACTGCTCGCGCAGCCGGCCGTCGCCCGTCGTCTTGTACGACCTCCACAGCTCGTCGAGCGTCGAGGGGGCGGGAGGCCGCACGCTCCCGCGGGCTGCGGGGGGAGCAGCCGCCCGGTCAGACCCGGAGGTGTGCTGGGGCATTCGTCGCCTTGTGCCGTTCTGCCGTGAACTGGGTGGGAATCCATGTGAGCGTAGCGTGACTGGAGTGTCGCGGTGTGCGAGGGGTCTGGGATCATCTGTGCGCAGATACGTTCCGTTGATGCCCCGCAGGAGTCGCGGGCGTCGTTCCGGAGGGCGCCCGCGAACCCCCGAGGCCCTTGGTGTGCGGGGGTACGGCACACGTGCGGGTGACACGCGTGGCGTCAATTCGGACTCCTCCCCTGGCCTCGCCCGGGCGTGTTCCCCGCCTGGCGTGTCAACTGCCAGCCGTCGCCGTGTCGTTCGACGAACCCCAGCGAGTGGAGCTCGTAGAGCCTGCCGATGGCGTCGTCCTCGGTGGTGGCGGCCTCCCGCGCGATCTCCCGCGCGCCGGCGGCGCTGCCCGCGGGCAGCGCGGCGAGCACCCGGGCGGTGGCGGTGCTGAGCAGGTCGCGGGGAAGGACGGGGCCTTGGCGGCGTGGCGCGAGCTGACCGATCTCCCCGACCAGTTCCACGATCTCGGCCGCGTCGGTGACCAGGACGGCGCCCTCCCTCAGGAGTTCGTGCACACCGGCGGACTGCGCGCTGCTCACCGGTCCGGGCACGCCCATGGTGAACCGGCCGAGGCGGGCGGCGGAGCGTACCGTGGCGAGGGCGCCGCTGCGGTGGGCGGCCTCCACGACGACGGTGCCGCGGGTGAGTGCGGCGATCACACGGTTGCGCAGGATGAAGCGCGAGGCGGTGGGGTGCTCGCCGGGCGGTAACTCGCCTACGAGCAGGCCCTGTTCCGCGATACGGCCGATCAGTGCGCGGTGGCCCTGCGGATAGGGCCGGTCGACCCCGCAGGCCAGCACCGCGACCGTGGCGCCGCTCGCGGCGAGGGCACCCCGGTGGGCGGCGCCGTCGATCCCGTACGCGCCCCCGGAGACGACCACCCAGCCGCGTTCCGCGAGGTCGGCGGCGAGCCGGGCGGCGGTGTGGGCGCCGTACTCCGTGCACGCGCGGGCGCCGACGACGGCGACCGAGCGGAGCGCCCAGATCCGCAGGCCGGGGTGGCCGCGCACCCACAGCCCGAGAGGCCGGGCGAGGCCCAGGTCGTCGAGCTGGGCGGGCCACTCACCGTCCCCGGGGCACAGGAAGCGCGTACCGGTGTCCCGGGCAGTGGCCAGGTCCCGCTCGGGGCGCATGCGCTCGGCCCGGGAGCGGAGTCCGGCCCAGCGCCGGGGGGACGCGCCGGGCAGTGGCTCACCGCCCTCGGCGAGCCGTCGGGCGACCTCCATGGGCCCGAGCTCCGCCAGCCAGCGGCCCGCGCGCTCGTCGCCCGGTTCGAGGACGCGGGTCAGGGCGGCCCGGGCCAGCCGCTCCTCGTGGTCCGCGCTCATGCCGGGGCCTCGACGGCGAGCGGGACCCCACGGGGCACCCCGGTGCGCAGTTGCAGGGCGAGGGCCACGTCGGCGGTGCTGGGACGGTCGTGGCCGGTGAGGTCCGCGACGGTCCAGGCGACCCGCAGCACCCGGTCGAGGCCGCGGGCAGTGAGCAGGCCGCGTTCCATCCCGCGCTCGGCCTCGTCCAGCGCGCCGGGGACGGGGCGCCAGCGGGTGCGCAGTTCATGGCCGGGTACCTCGCCGTTGGCCCGCCAGGGGGTGTCCGCGAGGCGGTGGGCGGCCCGCTCACGGGCGGCGCGGACCCGCTCGGCGACGGCCTTGGTGCTCTCGCCGCGCTCCCCCAGCGCGGTGAGCTCGGCCCGGGTCACCGCGTCGACCCGTACCCGCAGGTCGACGCGGTCGAGGAGCGGGCCGGACAGCCGGGACTGGTAGCGCCGGATCGCCTGGGGCGTGCATTCGCAGGCGATGCCCCGCTGACCGAACCGGCCGCAGGGGCAGGGGTTGGCGGCGAGGACCATCATGAACCGCGCGGGCAGCCGGACCATCCCGGCGCTGCGGGCGATCACCACATGCCCCGATTCCAGGGGCTGGCGGAGCGCGTCGAGCACATGCCCGCTGAACTCCGGGGTCTCGTCGAGGAAAAGTACCCCGCGATGGGCGAGGGAGACGGCCCCGGGCCGGGCCACCCCCCGGCCGCCGCCCACCAGGGCCTGCATGGTCGCCGAGTGGTGCGGGGCGCAGTAGGGCGCGCGGTCGACCAGGGGCTGGCCCGGCGGGAGCAGTCCGGCGACGGAGTGGATCGCGGTCACCTCCAGGGACTCCTGGCGGCCCAGCGGCGGCAGGATCGCGGGCAGCCGCTCCGCCAGCATCGTCTTGCCCGCGCCGGGCGGGCCCTGGAGGAAGAGATGGTGTCCGCCCGCCGCGGCGATCTCCACGGCCGTACGGGCGGAGCGCTGGCCGACGACATCGGCCAGGTCGGGTACATGCTCCCGGCCGCCCGATCGCGGCGCCGCCAGACCGCTGCCGAAGCCCTCGCCCGGCAGGGTCAGCCCGGCCAGCAGGGGGTCCGGGCGGCCGGGCTCGTCGGGCTCCTCCTCGGGGACGGGCTCGCCGCTGAGGACCGCGATGAGCTGGCGCAGACTGCGCACCCCGAGGACCGCGACCCCGGGGACCAGGGCCGCCTCCGCCGCCGAGGACTCGGGGACGACGACCTGCCGGTATCCGGCGTCGGCCGCCGCGAGGACGGCGGGGAGCACCCCGCGCACCGGACGGACCCGGCCGTCCAGGCCCAGCTCACCGACCATCACCAGGTCGGCGAGGACCTTGGGGTCGACGCGTTCGGCGGCGCCGAGCACCGCGCTGGCCACGGCGAGGTCGAAGCCGCTGCCGCCTTTGGGCACGGACGCGGGGCTCAGCCCGACCGTGAGCTTCTTCTGGGGCCACTGGGCGCCGGAGTTCGAAGCTTCCCTGATGCTTGAGTGAGTTCAAGCGTCAGGAGTGACAGAAGTTGAGTACGTGGCAAGTGGTGCGGGTGCCGGATCCAGGTCGGTGGGGGACGCTGCCGACTGAGGGCGTTCTGGGGGTGCGGGATCTGCCGGAGGCGGTGGCCCGGATCGGGCTGAAGCCGGGTGATCCAGTGTTCGTACGGCCGGACGGAATGGTTGATGCGGGTCTTCTGGATTTCGTTCGGTCGAACACGTTCCGGAATATGGAGCGGGAATCCAAGCGGAACTATTCGACGGATATGCGTCTGCTGCTGGATTTCCTGTCGTCGCGGGATGTCGAGTGGCGGCAGGCGACCCAGCAGGATCTGGATGACTTCCGGGACTGGCGGTGTGACGCGCCGGAGAACCCGGAGCAGATCAGCGGGACGAAATGGAATCGGGAGGCGGCCGCTTTCACCAAGCTGTTCAAGTGGGGGAAGGTAAGCCCGCTGCCGGTGGATGTGTCGCGGCGGGAGGACCGGGCGGCGGACTCGGTCAGCTCGCGGGTGTCGTGGCTGACGCCGCGGACCTGGGGTCTGTGGTCGGACATCGGGCTCCGTGGTCACACCCGGGCTGGTCTCCCGGAGCAGGGGTGGGATTCGCGGACGGAGATACGGAACACGAGCTTCGTGCAGCTGCTGCTGTCTTCGGCTCTTCGGCGGCAGGAGGGCGGGTCGCTGCTGGTCTTCGAGCTGCCGACCCAACGCCTTCGGCACGGCCAGTACTGCCACGGCCGGATAGCCGGGGCGGTGACGCGGTCGAAGAACAGCCGGGTGTTCTACGCCTCGGTGGACGCGGTCGGCCAGGTCGAGGCATACATCGAGTCCGAGCGGGCCTGGGCCATCGCGCGGGCCCATGCGGCGGGCCGCTACGAGCGGCTTCCCGAGATGCACTTGATCACCCGGGTGACCAGCGGACTGAAGCCGAAGGTCGAGTGGGTCGACCGGAACGGCGTCATCGGTGAGAGAGAACTGTCCCGGCTGGACTGGATGGAACGGCAGTCGCTGTTCCTGGAGGGACCGGATGGTCCGGAGCCCGCCTATCTGTGGCTGACCGAGCAGGGCCTGCCGATGGCGCCCGACAGGTGGAACGGGGTCTTCAGGACAGCGAACCTGCGCTGCGAGAAGGTCCTGCTCACAGAGAAGGAGCGGACGGTCTCCCGGGACTTCCGGCTGGCGGAGGTGCGGGGCAAGAGCCCGTATGCCACCCCGCACTCAGCCCGACACTCGGCCGCCCTTTACCTGCTGATCGTGCTGAACCAGCTCATGGAAACCCGCTACGGCCTCACGAAGAAGGAGAGGCGGGACTTCGCTCTGCTGTTCGGCGATCCGTGGTGGCTGGTCAAGACGATCCTGGGTCACGCGGACGTGGAAACCACGAAACGCCACTATCTTGCGCCCGTTGCGCATCTGCAGCTGGAGTCGATCCTGGCCATGGCGGAGAGAGACGACGGTGAGGATCCGCAGGTCGAGGATCTGGACGGCGTCTTCGCGCGTCTTGCCCGGGAGACGGCCGGGATCCAGGACATCGACAGCCTCCTCGGGGCGGCGTCGTGAGCGGGCGGGGACGCAAGGCGGTCCTGCCGCCTGCCGGTCACCAGGTCGAGCCTCCGCTGGCTCAGGAGGGGCTGATGGTGGCGGTAGTGAACAAGGCTGGGTTCAACAAGGAGTTCGACTTCGCCCAGCTGTCGGCTCCTGAGGCGATGCAGCGCGCGCTGGCTGCCGCGTTTGCCACGCGGTCCCGGAGCTGGAACAGCCACCTCACCGCGATCACCTGCTGGGACAAGATCGTGATCTTTGTCCGCTTCCTGTCTGAACTGGAGAACCCGCCCGGGGATCTGGACGATCTGACCGTGGCCTCGTTGAAGCGCTGGCGGACCCTTCACGTCGGCACCAATACCGGCAGACTCACACTCATCGTGATCCGCAAACTGCTGCAGCAGGAGCCGAGACTGGCCACCGGGCCAGTGGCGGAGGAACTGTCCCGGCGCATTCCCTCGCCGGAACCGAGCAAGCAGTCCTTCGGCAAGGACGAGCGCGAACGGATGGCGCTGGCTGCCCAGCGGCAGTTCCGGTCCGCCTGGATACGGATCCGGGAGAACACCGCTCTGCTGGACAGCTGGCGGTCTGGTGCTCTTGCCGAGGGGAGCCGGGAGTGGAAGATCGGCACGGTCCTTGATCATCTCGCCCGCACGGGTGACGTCCCCCGGACCGTCTTTCCCAGCGGACAGGTCTACGTGACGCACCGCCGTCTGCTGGGCGGCGCGAGCGCGGAGAAGTCGTGGGGCAGGCTGTTCCTTACGCCCAGAGAGCTCACCGCTCTGGCTGTCCTTCTGACGGACAGGTTCGGCTGGAATCTTTCCGTCTACAGCCGCATGCCGGCACCCACCGCTGCACCGTCGGCCGGTGAGAGGGCTTCGGTGACCTATCAGGTCGAGATCGAGAAGCGCAGAGCGGGTGGTGGCCGGTGGTTCTCCACGGAGAACATCACTGATTCCGGCGCCGACTCCCGCGGAAGGCTCATCACCCAAGCCCTTGAGGCCACCGTCCACGGTCGTGTTCTGGCTTCCCGTCTGGCTCCGGGAACCGACTTCCTGATGGTCACGCGCTCGCACAACTCGTTGCGGGACACACGGGACATGGACCGGCCCCGTCCGGTGGGCCCGCTGGCCTTCGGGGTGACTGATGAGGACGCCAAGCGGTGGGGGCGTGAGAACCGACTGGGCGGATCGCCGTTCCAGCGGTCCCGGCGGACGACGGTGACGGGCGAAGGCCGTCCTCTTCAGCACACCCAGGGCACCCACGAAAGCGTCTACGTGCTGCCCGACCAGCAGGTCCAGCGCGCCTCCCGGAACGTGTTCGGGGACGGCGCCCTCGAAGCCCTGGAACAGGCATGGACCGTCGTCTTCGGGGGACATCTCGCCGACAAGCCGGATCCGGACCACCAAGAGGCTGCTGTCGCGGACTGCGCGGACGAGACGACCAGCCCCTGGCCTGCTGTCGGCGTACGACATATGCTCCCCAGCCGCGTACGGATGAACGTCCCCAGCTACGTCGCGGGAGGCAGCACGGCTGAGGAACCTGGTTGAGATCGTCAGGTCGGCCGGAGACACTCGCATGATGAGTCGTAGCGCATCGCCCGGATCGGTCGAACGAGGCTGGGACGAGCCGTGGTACCGGGTTCGCACGGACGCCTTCGAGGCATCGTTCCTGCCTAGCTCAGGCGAGAACCTGGACTCGGTGTGCAACGTCGACGTCTTCGTGGACCTCAAGGACGGATCCCGGTGGAGCGCGACCGTCTTCACGGTCGCAGAGGTCGAACGCTTGATGCAGACCTGGGCTGGAAGCGGCGAGGCTCTCGGCGGCCGCTACTTCTGGGTCTCGGACGGCCTGATCGTCAGGGATCCCGGCATCGACAGCATGACCCAGGTGATCGCCGGACTGATCGAGAACGACGAGTTCACTGCGATCTTCCAGCGACTCGAAGACGACTGACCAAGCCCCCGGCCACTTCTGTGAAGTGGCCTATTAGGCTACGTCCGTGTCCCGCTCGATGGCCTTGAGCCGGTTCTTGAGCCGGTAGCTGGGGCCGTTGATGGAGATCACGTCGCAGTGATGCAGGAGCCGGTCGAGGATGGCAGTGGCGAGGACTTCGTCGCCGAACACCTGTCCCCATTCGCTGAAGGTCTTGTTCGAGGTCAGGATGATCGAGCCCTTTTCATACCGCTTTGAGATGACCTGGAAGACCAGGTTCGCCTCTCCGCGCTCGAGGATCTCGTAGCCCACCTCGTCGACCACGAGAACACCCGGCCGCAGGTAGGTGCCCAGCTTATTGGCCAGACGCCCTGCGGCTTCCGCGGCTTTGAGGTTGCGGACCATGTCGTCGAGGCTTGTGAAGTAGACCGAGTAGCCGGCCCGGCAGGCCGCGACAGCCAGAGCGACAGCAATATGTGTCTTGCCTACCCCCGGCGGACCCAGGAGAGCTGCGTTCGCCTTCGCCTCGACGAACGACAGCGTGGCCAGGTCCTTGACCTTGCGCGGGTCGAGATCGGGCTGGAACGAGAAGTCGTATTCATCGAGCGTCTTGTGGTGCGGTAGCCGGGAGAGCCGCAGGCCCTGGCGGAAGCGGCGGTCGTCGCGGACGGCCAGTTCTTCGGAGAGGACCAGGTCGAGGAAGTCGAGGTAGCCCATCTTCGCCTCGTCCGCCCGGCGGGTGAACTCGTTGATGGTTTCCGCGAGGTGGGGCAGGCCGAGCTTGCTGGCCGTGGTGCGGATGCGGTTGCCGGTCAGCTCGCTCAAGACGATTCCTTCGTCGCTCGATGGGTGGTGAAGGGACGGGTGCCGGTCAGCTCGTCATAGACCGACAATGGTCGGCGCCCGACCTCGATCCGGGTGGCCGCGGCCCGGTTCAGCAGGGCCTGCAACGGGCCGGTCTCCTCGCCCCGCGGCCGTTCGGGGCGAGGCTGAACCGGGACGTCGCCGGTGGCGGTCCGGCGGTTCTTGCCGGTGGGCAGGCCGTCCCAGTGCGTCTCGTCGACGACACGGGCACCGCGGCCGATGGCCCGGGGATGTGCGGCCAGGAGCGTGCTGCCGTGGGCGTCGGCGAGGGTTGCATGCAGCATGACCTGGGATTTCGTGGCCCGGATCTCGACCAGCTGGCGAGCGCGGACTCGGCGGGCCGGCACGGAGTAGAGGTTGCCGTCGAAGGCGACCAGGCAGTCCTTGCCGACGTGCCGCAGCTGCCGCTCGGCCACCAGATAGGGGGTCGGCGGCAGCGGTTTGAGAGCCGCGTGATCGCGGGCCGCCCGTTCCGCGATGACCTCCCGGTGGGTCTTGTGGATCTGGCCCCGCCGCAGGGGCACCCAGGCGGTGAACGCGGCGTCCATCTCCTCGAGAGAGGAGAACGACCTGCCCGACAGAACGTGGTCGCGGACGATCAGTACTTGTCGCTCGACCCGGCCCTTGCCCTGCGGCCGGTAGGCGGCCAGGACGTCGATGTCGAAGTCGTAGTGGCCGGCGAAGCCGACAGCTTCGGGATGCAGCGGGACCGCCTCACCAGGAGCGACGTGCCGTCTGACGACGGTCTTGGTCCGGTCGTAGACGATCGTCATCGGGGCACCGCCGAAGTGGGCGAATGCGCGGCGGTGGCAGTCGAAGAACGTCTGCAGGTCCTGGCTGGTGGTGAAGCAGCAGAACGGGTCTCGCGAGTACGAGAGCGTCATGTGGAAGGAGTAGACCTTCGCGATCCCCATGTGGGCGAGGATCTTGCCCTCATCGCCCCAGTCGACCTGGGCCTGGGCGCCGGGGATCACCTCGAACCGGCGGTGCATCCCTGCCAGTTCCTTGGGCGTGATCCCCAGTTCCTCAGCAATTCTGGGCCGGGCCGTCTGGACGTAGAGCTTGACTCGCTGATAGTTGCCGGTGAAGCCGTACTCCTGGGCCAGCCGCTCGTGGATGACCGCGGCCTTCATCAGGACTTCGGCCCTGAGCATCGAGTCGATCAGCGGCCCGAACTCGTCGATCACCCTCACCCGCCGACCGCTCGGCGACCGGCTCGGAGGCGTCGCCGGCCCCGGTGCCGAGAGGTACTTGCGGACCGTCTTGCGGTCCAGCCCGGTCTCCCTGGAGATCTCCGACAAGCTCATCGCCCCGGACTCCAACAGGCCACGAAAGCGCCGAAGCTCCAGCCAACGCTGCGGATCCAAGACCACTGCCAGCCCCCTCCGCCGCCCGTATCGACCAAGCAGCAGAGTGCCGAGCAGCAGGTCTCACCGCATCAGCAACTGTCCCCTTTCATCCGTACGAGGCTGGGGACGTTCACGTGTACGCCGACACCTGCGCCGGACGGTGGCTGCGGCGCCGACTTCCTGCTCTGCCTGGGCTGCCCGAACGCACACGTCCACCCCGGTCACCACCCGCGGCTCGCCCACCTGCACAAACAGCTCGGGAGCCTCCGGTCAGTCCTGGAGGACGGCTCCTGGAGCAAACAGTGGCGCGACCCTCTGCTGCGGCTGGAAGACCTGCGCGGCAAGGTTGGTGCCCCGGCCTGGAACGCCGCCCTGGCCCGGACCTCGGAAGACGACCGTTTGCTCGTCGCACTCCTGCTGAAAAACGAGCTGGGCTCATGACCGTCATTGCCGCCGCCGAGAGCGATCCGTACATATTGCCCATGCCCGGACCGGACACCGCCGTGGTGCTGCCGCAGTGGATCAGTTCCGGCAACACCCACCCGAACTCTCGATACCGCGATCCCGTCTGGTCTCTGGCCCCGCTCATCGACAACCCCGGCACCAGCCTCTTGAAGATCCACTGGAAGAACTGCCCGGAGCCCCTGCGGGAGCAGATGAAGCTGGCCACCTGGACCATGATCAACGGTCGGCTCCGGCCGAGCTATCTCCGCACCCGGGGAGTCAGAGCACGGGCACGGGTGTCACCCCCGGAAATGCTGGAGACATGCCGGCAGTGGATGGCACTGGCCCGACAACTGAACGAGCACCACAAGAACAGCCTTGCTGACTGCACCGAAGACGACTGGCGGACCTACGCCCGCTCCCGGGCTTCCGAAGACATAAGCCGGGAAACAGCCCAAAAACACCTGACCTGGCTGACAAACCTGTGGGCGTTCGACCAGCTCGCCGGTCTCCCCTCGGGCATAACCCGGCCGCCCTGGGATATCGAGGGAGTCGACGACTACCTCCCGGCCGCCAGCGGCGGTGGAGGGGAGAACTCGACCGAGCCGCTGGACCCGCAGGTCCTCGGCCCGCTGCTCGTCTGGGCGCTCAGGTTCGTCGACGACTTCGCCGATGACATTCTGGCGGCCTGGGCGGAGGTCCGGAGGCTGTCTCAACTGGCCGCCGACACCCCGTCCCGCCCGGAAGGGGTGGTCGCTCTTGACGAGTTCCTTCTTCCTCTCGTCCGGGCGGGTTCTCCGCTGCCGAGCGTCTGGCACAAGGGGCGGCAGACGCTGGCCCGCACCTACATCGCCGGTGTCACGGGCGCCAGCCCTCACCAGGTCGACAGGTTCCGTGTCCGGCACGGCCTCGCAGACCTCGTTGCCCAACAGCCTGCGCCCTGCCCTCTGGAGGTGCCGGTCACCGGGCAGATCAATGGAAAACCCTGGCGGGACTTCATGGACTTCTATGAGAGCGCGCGACTGATGCGACATCTGGGCACCGCAGCGATGATCATTTGTCAATATTTGACTGGTATGCGCCCACAAGAGGTGCGAGGGCTGCGGTCCGGGTGCTGTCCCGCCCCCGAGCCCCTCGCCGACGGCACCACCGGCCGCCACCTCATCCGCAACGACCACGATACGAACGCCGACGAGAAAGACCCTCCGGACCATTCCTTGATCCAGGGCCGTCACTACAAGAACGTCACGGACGAGGACGGCAACCACGTCTCCGCCGGTGAACCACGCCAGGTTCCCTGGGTTGCCATCACTCCGGTGGTCAACGCCATCCGCGTGCTGGAACGGATGGTTCCCGAGGGGGAACTACTCCTCAGCGCCGCCCACCACGATTTCCCGCGTCCACGCGGCTACTACGGCGCCCTGAAGCCATCCGCGCTGAACAAGCGGATCGAGGACTTCGTGGAGTGGGTGAACCGCGAGGCCCTGGCCCAGAACCTGCCCGGCCAGGCAATACCCAAGGACCCGCACGGAGCAATCGGAATGTCCAGGTTCAGACGCTCTCTGGCTTGGCATATAGCCCGGCGTCCGGGCGGGCTGGTCGCGCTCGCGATCCAGTACGGACATATGCGCACCGTCCTTGATGCCCGGACCTCCAGCGGCTACGGCTCCCGCAGCCGCACAGGCATGCACTCAGTCCTCGACGTCGAGACCGCTCTCGCGGCGGCCGACACCGCGGCGAAGCTCCGGGATCAAGTAGCAGCCGGCGAGAAAATCTCCGGCCCGGCCGCCGCCCGGGCCCTGACCGCCGCCGCGACGGCACCCAGGTTCAAGGGGAGGATCGTTCCCCGCACGTTCGCGAAGAAGGCCGCCGCGTTCCTCGCTCGGGACGGTGTCGTGCTCTATGACAACCCGGACGCGATGCTGATCTGCGCGTTCAAACGGGACAACGCGCTCTGCGAGCCCGATCCGGAGGCGACAGCGCCAAGACAGTACGACTGCCGGCCCGGCTGCGGCAACGCGGTCCGCACCGACACCTACGCCCGCCTTCTGCGGGAGCGCGCGGACGAGATCGACCAGCTCGCCACCGCGTCCGCCAACCCCGTCGCCCGCAGGCTGACCAAGAACGCCGACCGGCTCCGCGAAACGGCCGACAACCACGACGCCACCGCCCAACCCGCAAAGGCCATCGCATGACCGCACAGCCCCCGAACGATGACGAGCGAACCCGGATCCGTGAGGCGATGGACCGGCTTCTGACCGGGTCGCCAACGACCTCGGACGGAAGCCTGACCGTCAAGGCCCTCGCCACAGAGGCCGGCGTCCACCGCATGGCCCTGATGAAGCGGCATGCGGACCTGAAAACAGTCTTCTACGAACGCGTCCGGACCGAGACCGCCCAGGTCCCCGAGTCAGAGAGGAACCTCAGGGAGACCGTCGTCCGGCTCCGGCAGACTGTCAAAGACCAGAGGGCCGAGATCGAGAAACTTCGCCAGCAGGTCACCCGGCTCACTCTCGCCGGCGCTGTCCTGACCCAAATCGTCGATGCCCAGCAGCCGAACCCGCCCGAGGGCGGCAACGTCACCCCTTTGCGGCCGCGACGCCGATAGAGTCCAGGTCACCCTAGGACCATGGCTTTGGGGCCCGGCTTCGCCGGGCCCCAAAGCGTCCAGCCCGTTTGTCGCTGGCTGGCTACTCGTCTTCGTCGAGTTCGCTGCTGGGCGGGAGCTGGGACTGCTGCCCGGCAACCTCGATCAGCCGATAGCGCCGCTGGCTCCGCTTCCCTGCGGCAGAGCGGAGGACGAAGCTCTCAAGTGCGACTTCGACTTCCTGGTCCAAGTGCTCTTTCACCACGCTGACCAGGGAATCGTCCACGAATCCGTGGATCTCGTTGCCGGACGGGGGCTCGAAATAGAAGATCTGCCTGCGGGTCCGCAGTCCGTCGAGGCGCCCCTGCAGCCGGATGATCTCCCGTTCTTCACGGATGACGCCCAGACGTTCACGGAGCGTTGCAGCCTGTCCGGCGGAGAGCACGGAGGAAATCCGCTCACCGGTCCCGCGCTGGACAGCCAGACTGATGTCGAGATTCGGGTTGGGCAGGTCCGAGATCAGATCCGCCACCGCCCGGCGCATCACCGGGGAAGCACTGAACAACGAGTCCATCGACGCCTCGTCGTCCGGCCCTTCGGGCAGGGCCCGGACCAGTTCGACCGCCCCGATCTCTGCCCACGACACACCGGCCGGGGCTAGATCGTCCTCGTCCTCCTCCACCGCCGGCACATGGGGCTGAAGGTCCACGATGATCGAACCGGCCATGGAAGCGGCGACGTCGAGCCGGGCAGCCGCAAGATCCAGCGGCTGCAGCCTGACAACGTCAGCTCGACGGACGCGCCGGGCCTTGGCCAGGCGGGCCACGGCCTTCTGCACTCGCTGGAGGAAGTCGCCCACCTCGTGAGCGGCGATCAGCCCTCCGTCGTCAGGGTTGGCAAGCCGGAAGTTGAAACCCGGTCCGGGAGTCGTCTGCGGAAGCCCGAGACCGCTGAACTTCACCGCCGAAGCCTGGAGGCTCGCTCTGGCGAGCCGGGAGAGGGGATCGGTGCCTTCAGTCGCCTGCAGCGCACGGACATACTTGTCGCGAAGATCGTTACTCACCAGCTCACCTCCAGATATCCCTTAACCGCCCCCGGGACGAGCTGCCCATCGGGGCCCTTGACGCTGGACCACGTCGCATCCCAATACTCCTCCAGCTCAGGAACACCGGCGACCACTGCGAAGCTGTCTATCAAGCCGCCCATGGGCTGCACACGGTTCGCCGACACCCCAGGCTGGCGGGCCTGGACTTCTTGGAGGGTGATCAGAGGGATCAGTCGTTCATGATCCTTATTGGTCAGAGGCAGGTCGCGGTCGATGAGCACGACCAAGTCCAGGTCCTCCGGCGGAGCCGCCTTATGGGAGCAAAACCCACCATCCACCCAGAACGTTCCTCGTTCAAGAACGTCCTTGATCATGTCGGCATACAGCTCAAAGGCCCGGAAGATGCGTCTGCGATGCTCGGCATGCGGCGCCTGCTCGACGAAGAGCTCTTCGATCTCGGCCAATGTCGCAGCGTGACGACCAGGCGGCAACAAACCATCTTCTGTGAGCGCTGGTATCACAGTCCCCCCTTGCGTCGGCTCGCGCCGACATCCCCCATCCCGGGCGGCCACCCTACCTAGGGAGACCATGCCCAGAAATAGGAACATCAGCATTGGGAGGGGAAACACAAATCCAGAGTTGCCACAGGGGCTCAGGGCAGAACCGAACCCAGCAACACACCGTTCTCCCACACCAGTCAGCACCCAGGACCTGAACACAAGAACTTGACAGGGAAGACGACGGCGGCGCGGACCCTGTCCCGGCTCTCCGTCAGGCTCTTGTCCGGCAGGCCGACCAGGGTGAAGGCGGCGACACCGGGCTCCAGATCGGCCTGGACCTCCACGACGACGCCCTCGACGCCGACCAGCGCCACCGAGCAGGTGCGGGCGAATCCCATCAGGCCACCCCCCGCACATGCTCGACCACGGGGGCGCCACGCCGGGGCACGAGCACGCCGACCACATCGATGCGGACCCCGCCGGGCGGTGCTCCGCCGTGCTCCTGGAGCCAGGCCTGGGCGAGCTCCCGCAGCCGCTCGGTCTTGCCCCGGGTCACCCCGGCCAGCGGCTGCTGGAAGGTGCCCGCGCGACGTGTCTTGACCTCGCAGACGACCAGGACGTCCCCGTCCCTCGCCACGATGTCGATCTCCCCGGCCCTGCCGCAGCGCCAGTTGCGGGCGAGGACCGCCCATCCCGCCTCGGTCAGCCGCCGCGCGGCCAGCCCTTCCCCGTACCTGCCGAGCGCGCCTCGTGCGTTCATGTCGGCATCACCTCCGACGCCCACGGTGAGGCAACCGCCGCCCGGAAGTGGATCTTGGTGGACAACTCGGGAAAGGTGGAAAACCGTCTCACTCGATCGAGTGAAGCCCGTCCCCACGACCGACCCCGCGGACCGACCCGACGGACCGACTGAGCGGACCGACTCCGCGACCTGATGACGCCGCGCCCGGCGACCCCGATGACCCCAGTGACCCGGCCGACACGAGTGACCCGAGTGACCCGGTCGCCCCCGCCCCCGCTGCCGGTCAGCCGCCGGTCAGCCGCCCCGGCAACTCCGGCAACTCCGGACGGTCAGCTGCCCGGCAGCTCCAGATCGCTCTTGTTCAGCTCCTCGATGTTCACGTCCTTGAACGTGAGCACCCGTACCTGCTTGACGAAGCGGGCCGGGCGGTACATGTCCCACACCCAGGCGTCGGCCATCGTGACCTCGAAGAAGACCTCGCCCTGGACCGAGTGCACCTGCATCTCGTAGTCGTTGGTGAGGTAGAAGCGCCGCTCGGTCTCGATCACATAGGTGAACAGCCCGACGACGTCGCGGTACTCCCGGTAGAGCTTCAGCTCCATCTCGGTCTCGTACTTTTCGAGGTCCTCGGCACTCATGGCATGTTCCCCTTCAGCCGTGCGTCCCCCCATTGTGCGGCAGCCGGGACGCCCCTAGACGATTTCGGTGTCCAGGACCTCGGGAGCGGCCGGGGGGCCTTCGTCGAGCAGCCTGCGCAGCAGCTCGGCGAGTCTGGTCGGGTACACCGTCTCATGCGCCCCGGCGAGTTCCCGGCACGTCCACCAGCGTGCTCCGGCGACGCTGCGCCGTTCCAGCTCGGTGAGCCCGGCGGCCACGGTCGTGGTCTGGGCGGTGCGCGCGAGGTAGTACCACTCGTCCTGGTCCCAGCGCCGTCCGTCGAACGGGAAGGAGCAGGTCCGCCGCCACAGCACCGGCCCCAGCTCGACATCGGTGACCCCGGTCTCCTCGGCCAGCTCCCGCAGCGCGGCCTCCTCATGGGTCTCGTCGCCCTCCAGACCGCCGCCCGGGGTGAACCACCAGTCGTCGTCGGGATCGTCCGGCTCATGGCCGTGCAGCAGCAGTACGCGGTCCTCGGGGTCGAGGAGGACGACCCGCGCCACCCTGCGCAGCGGTGCCGCGCTCATCGGGCGCTCGCCGACGGGGACGCCACCGGACGGCGCCGGGCCGACCGCCGGGCCAGCGGACCGTACGCGGCCCCGCCGAGGATCAGTACCGCGCCGACGGCCACCGAGGTCAGCAGCGGCGCCAGCGGGCCGGGGCGGGAGATCCCGCCGGGCAGCGCGGCGAAGCCGGTGGGGCGGGTGAGTGTGCCGTCCATCGGCCAGACGACGGCGTCGACCCGGGCGACCACGGCGTCCCGGGACACGGAGCCGCCCTGGGCGTCCTGGAGGTGGGCCGTGGAGTCGAGCGAGCCCAGGCGTTCGTCACCGAGCAGGAACAGCCGTCCCTCGGGGACGACCGTGCGGCTGATCCCGTTCGTGGACGCCTGGGTGCCGGGGGCGAGATAGGGCTCGGCCACGGGCCGGCCGTCGACGGTGAGCGCGCCGTCCGTGCAGCAGGCCACCGTGTCGCCGCCGACCCCGACGACGCGCTTGACCATCGGCAGATCGCCCCAGTCGGCCTGCTCGAAGACGACCACGTCACCGCGGCGCACCTGGTCGCCGTCGATCCGCTGGGCCAGTACGCGGTCGCCCGCGCCGATGTTCGGGGACATGGAATCGGTGGGGACGGTGTAGGGGCGGTAGAGGACCGCGCCCCAGACGAAGCCGCCGAGGAAGAGCACACAGCCGAGGGCGACCACCGCGCCCGCCAGCATCGCACCGCGCCGCGCGCGTGGAGCCCCGGGGGGCGGTGGCCCGACGTCCGGACCGCTCGCGGTCCGCGGTCCGGCGTCGGAGCCGCCCGTACCGTCCGTCGCGCTCATCGCACACCCCCTGTGTTCGGTGGAGCGGCCCGCCTTCCGGGCGCGTGGTCGCGCGCCCGGGACCGGCGGTCCGGACGGCACCCTACCCGGCGGTACGGCCCCCGGACAGCCGCGCGGGGCGCGCGGTCACCTTGAGCACGGCCTTGCGGCGCCAGAGCACGAGCGGCACCGCGCCCGCGAGACCCAGCACGCCCGGGGCGGCGCCGAGAGCGGCGTTCAGACCGGGCTGGTCGAAGGTGTCGGGGACGGGGAGCGTGGCCCAGCGGGTGGGCGGCCATGCGATGACCACGGCACGGCCGACGACACTGTCGACGGGGACGAAGCCCTTGTTCTTGTCCTGCTGGTGGTACCGGGAGTCCATGGAGTCCTGCCGGTGGTCACCCATGACCCACAGCATGCCGTCGGGAACCTTGACCTTGAACTGGCCGCCGTTCTTGTCGACGGTGCACGGGGTGTTGCCCGGCATGACGTACGGCTCGTCGAGGGGCTTGCCGTTGAGGCGGACCGGGCCGGTGCCGTTGCACTCGACGGTGTCACCGCCGACCCCGATGACCCGCTTGATCAGGTCCTTCTCCTCGGCGGACGGCATCAGACCGATCCAGCTGAGGCCCTTCTGGACGAAGTTGGTCTCCGGGACGGGTTCACCCTCCAGCCAGCCGGCCGGATCGTGGAAGACGATGACCTCGCCGCGCTCCGGCTCCGAGCCGAACCACGGGGTCAGCTTGTCCACCAGGACCCGGTCGCCCTCCTTGAGGGTGTTCATCATCGAGGCCGACGGGATCGAGAACGCCTGTACCAGGAACGTCTTGATCAGCAGGGCCAGTACCAGGGCGATACCGATGAGCAGCGGCAGTTCCTTCCAGAAGGACCGCGGCTTCTTCGGCTGCCCGCCGCCCGCCGACTCGTCGTCCCCTGGTGTGTCCCCGCCGTCACCGTGACCGGCAGCGTGGTCCCGCTGCCGCCGCGGCTCAGGACCCGTGCCGTCCGCGCCGTCGGGCAACCCGTCCGGGCGCCCCGGGCGCTCCTCGGGGCCGTCGTGACCGGATCGCGCGCCGAGCGCCAAATCCCCCACATCCACTCCTCAGTCCGTACCGCTGCCTGCCCCACGCGCGACGCAGGCCCACCACTCCCATAACGATCGGGAGTTCCGCAGGGGTCGGGAGGGGGATCAATCCGTCGAGATCCGCGGGGGACACCCTATGCGACGTAGCTGTGGTGGACACCGGGGCGTCCGGGGCGTCGGGGACCGAGGCGTAGGTGTCGCGCTCTTCGAGACGCTGCCAGCGGTTCAGCGGCCAGGCGATCACCAGGGCGCGGCCGACGACACCGTCCTCGGAGACCGTGCCACCGAACTCCTTCTCGTGGTGGTAGCGGGAGTCCGCGGAATCCGCGCGGTGGTCCCCCATCACCCACAGCCGGCCTTCGGGAACCTTCACGTCGAAGGCGAGTTCGGAGGGTTTGTCACCGGGATTGACGTACGACTCCTCCAGGGGGACGCCGTTGACGGTGACCCGGCCGGACGCGTCGCAGCACTTCACGGTGTCGCCGCCGACCGCGACGACCCGCTTGATCAGGTCCTGTTCGTCGTCGGAGGGCAGCAGTCCGACGAAGGTGAGGCCCTGCTTGAGCTGTTTGACGCCCACCGGGTCGTCGTCCGGTTCGGGCTTCTCGTCACCCAGCCAGCCGCCGGGGTCCTTGAACACCACGACGTCCCCGCGCTCCGGCTTGCCGCCGAACCACGGGGTCAGCTTGTCCACCAGGACCCGGTCACCGATCTGGATGGTCTGTTCCATGGAGCCGGACGGGATCACGAACGCCTGCACCAGGAAGGTCTTCAGCACCAGGGCGATCAGGGCGGCGACCCCGATCAGCAGCGGTATCTCCCTGAGCGTCGAGCGGCGGCGGCGCCGTTTCACCTTGCGGGCGAGTTTGCGGCGTTCGGCCCGGCCGGGGCGCGGCGGGCCTGAGGTGGGCCGGGTCCCGGTCGGCAGCCGGGTGTCGACACCGGCCTCGGAGCGGGGCCGGCCCCGGTTACCCATGCGCACCGCCGGTGGGGGCGGGGACCCGGCCGAAGGTCCCGGGCCGGTCGATACCGGTCAGCCGGTCGAAGGGCCAGGCGATCCACTCGGCGCGGCCGACGACCGCGTCCACGGGGATCATGCCGCCGCCGGGAGAGCCGAGGTGGTCCCGGGAGTCCCGGGAGCCGGAGCGGTGGTCACCGAGCAGGAAGAGCCGGCCAGGGGGCACGACCACGTCGAAGGGCACGTGGGAAGGGGCCTCACCGGCGGGCAGATAGTCCTCGTCGACGGCTTCGCCGTTCACCTCGATCCTCCCCTGCCGGTCGCAGCAGACCACCCGGTCCCCTTCCGTGCCGACCACGCGCTTGATGTAGTCCGCGGCACCGAAGTAGCCGGTGCCGTCGAACACGACGACATCGCCGCGCCGCGGCTCCGCCCCCAGACGGTACGCCAGCTTGTTGACGAGGACCCGGTCCCCCACCCGCAGTCCGGGTTCCATGGAGGTGCTGGGGATCTCGAAGGGCTTGAGCACGAAGTTGCTCAGCAGCAGGAGGAAGAGCAGACAGAGCAGCGTGGTGAGGGTGATCCGGCCACCGGGCAGCCACTCGGCGAGCGCGGAGCGGGAACGGGAACGGGGATGGGCGTCCGGTTCCGGTTCCGGTGCGGACCCCGGCTGCGGTACGGACCCCGGTCCCGGTGCGGGCCCCGACCCGGGCTCCGGCTCGGGCGTCGGCTCCGGCTCCGGCTCGGACATCGCCTCCGGCTCATCGCAAACAGAACGCGACCGCGCCCGCGGGTCCGCCGGCTCCGGGGGCTGCCCGGGGTCGGCGGAACATGCGGGGCGGTCGCGTTCCGAGTGCTGTGCTGCGGTGTCCATCGGTGCCTGATGCTATCCGGCACCGAGGGGCCATCGCGTGCGAGTCGAGCCGTGACGCACACCACCCGGACCGGCCGTGGCACCAGGGGTGCGGTGGCCGGGGCGGACGGTGGCGCGGTGGGCTCAGTTGTCGCGCTTCTCCTTGATCTTCGCGGCCTTGCCGCGGAGGTCGCGCAGGTAGTAGAGCTTCGCGCGGCGCACGTCACCGCGGCTGACGAGCTCGATCTTCTCGACGATCGGGGTGTGCACCGGGAAGGTGCGCTCGACGCCTACGGAGAAGGAGACCTTGCGGACCGTGAAGGTCTCACGGACGCCCGAGCCCTGGCGACGGATGACGACACCCTTGAACTGCTGCACACGGGAGCGGTTGCCCTCGATGACACGCACGTGGACGTTGACGGTGTCACCCGGGCGGAACGACGGGAGGTCGGTACGCAGCGACGCGTTGTCGACGACGTCGAGCAGGTGGGTCATGATCGTCTGCTTCCTCGCCGATGCCACAGGTCATCAGCGGTACTAGCGGGAGGTATGGAGGATGCGGTGCTCACCGGGGCGGGCGTCGTGTCCCCCCATGGCAGGGGCGCACGCCGGGCGACGCACAACAGCGGCCTATTCTTCCACGGCGTACGGGGTCCGCCCAAATCGGCCGTCGGGGCCAGGGGCCCAGCCCAGCAGCGAGAGGGTCTCGCGGTCCTTCTTGTCGAAGGCGGCGGGGTCGGTGCGCTCGATGAGGTCGGGGCGGTGGCGGCTGGTGCGCCGCAGGGCCTCGTCGCGTCGCCAGCGGGCGATCCGGCCGTGATGGCCGCTGACCAGCACCTCGGGGATGCCCCGGCCCCGCCACTCGGGGGGCTTGGTGTAGACGGGGCCTTCGAGGAGGTCGGCCATGGCGCCGGGCGCGAAGGAGTCGTCGCGGTGGGACTCGGCGTTGCCGAGCACCCCGGGCAGCAGCCGGGCCACGGCCTCGGTGACGACAAGGACGGCGGCTTCCCCGCCCGCCAGCACATAGTCGCCGATGGAGACCTCGTACACCGGCATCCGGGTCGCGTACTCGTCCATGACGCGCCGGTCGATGCCCTCGTAGCGGGCGGGCGTGAAGATCAGCCAGGGCCGCTGGGAGAGTTCGACGGCGAGTTCCTGGGTGAAGGGCCGTCCGCTGGGGGTGGGGACGACGAGGACGGGGCCGTGGGCACCGGACTCGTAACCGTCGGCGACGGCGTCGTCGAGGGCCTCGCCCCACGGGTCGGTCTTCATGACCATGCCCGGACCGCCGCCGTACGGGGTGTCGTCGACCGTGTGGTGGCGGTCGTGCGTCCAGTGCCGCAGATCGTGGACGCGCACATCGAGCTGTCCACGGGCACGGGCCTTGCCGACCAGGGACACGTTCAGCGGTTCGAGGTACTCGGGGAAGATCGTGACGACGTCGATCCTCATCGGCCGGCGTCCTCCGGGGCGCTGTCGTCACCGTCGGCGGACGCGGCGGTCTGCTCGGCCTCCGCCTCGGCGTCGCGGGCCGACGCGACCTCCGCGCGGTCGTCGATCAGACCGGGCGGCGGGTCGATGACCGCGCGCTGCTCGTCCAGGTCGATCTCGACGACGATCTCCTCGACGAACGGGACCAGCACCTCGTCGCCGTCGGGGCGCTCCACCACGAACAGATCCTGCGACGGCAGATGCGAGACCTCGGTGATCCGGCCGATCTCCGTGCCGTCGACGGTGACCACGTCGAGGTCGATGAGCTGGTGGTCGTAGTACTCGTCCGGTTCCTCGGGACGCTCCTCGGGGTCCACGTCCGCGATGAGGAGGGTGTTGCGCAGGGCCTCGGCCCCGCCGCGGTCACGCACCCCGGCGAACCGCAGCAGCAGCCGGCCGCTGTGGACCCGGCCGGTCTCGATGGTGAGGGGGCCCACGGAGGACGGTTCGGTGGCGAGGACGGCACCGGGTCCGAGCCGCTTCTCCGGCTCGTCGGTGCGGACCTCGACGGTGACCTCACCCTTGATCCCGTGGGCGCGGCCGATCCGCGCGACTACGAGCTGCACGTGTGTTGCTCCTGGTGAGAGGACGGTACGGGGGAAAAGTACAAGGGCCGGGGGCGGCTCACGCCATCCCCGGCCCCAGTACTTCAGCCGTCACTACGGGGAACCGCACCGGCGGCTTCGCCCCGGCCCTGGGCGGGCCGGGCCTCGCAGCCGGGCGGATCAGACCTGGTCGACGTCGACCAGGTCGACGCGGATGCCGCGGCCGCCGATGGCGCCCACGACGGTCCGCAGCGCACGCGCGGTGCGGCCGTTGCGGCCGATCACCTTGCCGAGGTCGTCGGGGTGGACCCGGACCTCCAGCACACGCCCGCGGCGCAGGTTGCGAGACGCGACCTGCACGTCGTCCGGATTGTCGACGATGCCCTTCACGAGGTGCTCAAGAGCCTCCTCAAGCATCTCGTCAGCCCTCGGTCGACTCAGACTCGGCCGCGGCCTCGTCCTTCTTCTCAGCCTTGTCAGCCTTCTTCTTCTGCGTGATGGCCTCGCCCTTGCCCTCTACGTCGCCACCGAGGGCTTCGAAGGAGGGGCGCGCGGCCTTCTCGGCGGCGACGAGCAGCGGAGCCGGGGCGGGCTCGCCCTTGTACTTCTGCCAGTCGCCGGTCTTCTTGAGGATCGCGAGCACGGGCTCGGTCGGCTGGGCGCCGACACCCAGCCAGTAGGCCACGCGGTCCGCGTCGACCTCCATGCGCGAGGGGTTCTGCACCGGGTGGTACAGGCCGATCTCCTCGATGGCCCTGCCGTCACGGCGGGTACGGGAGTCGGCGACGACGATGCGGTAGTGAGGCGAACGGATCTTGCCCAGACGCTTCAGCTTGATCTTGACTGCCACGGGAGTGGTGTCTCCTGGTCTTGACGAGGTGGGCACGGGCGGGATTGCCGCGTGGGGTTGCGGTACCCGAGTTGCCCGATGGACGCGTCAGCCGGAGGAGAGAGGGGTCCTGTGCGGCCGTCGAGTACAGCTAGTCATTGTGCCATACGAGAAGGGGGCCTCCGAACGGTGTCCGGACGCCCCCACCTGCCCGCGGCGGCGGATGCCGCGCTGCCGGGTCGCGGCCCGCCGCCCTGTGCGGCCGGCCGCGGTGACCGCGGGGCGCGGGCCGGTCGCTCCGTGCGATCCGTCCGCGCCGCGCGCTGAATTCTGATGTGGCCCCCTGGTCGAGCCCCGGCGCCCCCAGCGTCGGGTCGGCGCGCCCCCGGTGGTCGTCCGCGACGTCCCCACGTCGCTTCCGGCACCCGGGCGCTCCGGACGGTCATCGCCGCGGCGGGTGCCGACGGGTGTCCGTCCTCATTCCGCCGTGCCGCTAACTGGCCACGGCGACGGGTTCGGGGATGCGGAACGGTTTGCCGCATCCCCCGCAGACGATCGGCGCCTGCGCGAGGACCGAGGGAACCACGCGGACGTTGCGCCCGCAGTCGCAGACCGCCTTGACGCGGACACCGCCCCCGGAGGAGCCGTGCCGCGCGGCCGGTCCGCGGAAGGTACGGGCGATGTTGTCGGACTCGGTGGCCGCCGTGTGCGCCTTGAGGGCGCGCTGGAGGCGGTCGATGGTCGAGCGGTAGCGCTTCTTGGCGTCGGTGTTCAGGGTGACCAGGGAGAAGCCGCTGCTCGGGTGCGGTTCCTCCGGATGGTCGAGGCCCAGCTCCTCGGCGATCGCGAGGAACCTGCGGTTGTGATAACGGCCGGCGCGAGAGGTGTCCCGGACACCTCTCGCGGCGGCGATGCCGTGGACTGCCTCATGGAGGAGTCGTTCGAAGGAGAGTGCGTGCCCGCAGGCGGACGACGACTCCCCGATCAGGGATTCGGGCGCGGCGAGATCTGGCAGCTCGGGGTGGTACCGCTGAATATCGGCCCACGCGGCTGCCAGCTCTGCGGCGAGAACTGGTGGTGTCGTGCTCACGTCGTGACAACGAGCCGGAGTGCCTCTGTGTTCCTATTCCGGGGCATCCCAAATAATTTGCACGTACCCGTCAGTTTCCGTTGTTCTGCGGCTGTTCCATAGCTGATGCACAGGGACGCGGGCGGGTGCGCTGATCTGCGGATATCTCCGGAGATGCACCCCGCTCGCGACCACGGCGGAACGCCGCGCGCGGTACGGCGCGAAGTGGGGGGAGGGTGTGTGCGGCGGTCCGGTGGGGCCGGACCGGGGTGTTCAGCGGGCTCGGGCCAGGACGGCGATGTCACCCGGGGCCGTCGTCGGCCAGGGGTACCAAGCCGTCCTCGGCGACCGGACAGCGGACGGTCACCCGTGTCCGGCAGGCTCTCTCCCGCCGTCGGCACCGGGGGCGGCCCAGGGGATTCGGGCCCGGCTGCCTGCGGTGACGGCCTCCACGGCCCCGGCGACGCTGGTCACGTCCGGGGTACGGGAGGTCGGGCGCTCTGGTGCCTGGTCGAGCGGGAGCGCCTGGTCCCCGGCCAGGGTATCGGCTGTCACCGCGGACAGCGTGTCCGGTGCGACGGGTTCTTTCCCGCCACGGACACGGCGGACCGGCGTGCCGGTCCGGTCGGCGAGGTTCCGGCCGCGGCGGGGGAAGTCATCGGCCCGGGGCGTGGGAACGGATGCCTTTGCCATAACGGGCATCGTACGGGGCCGGACGCGAGGAGCCGGAAGGGTCCCCCGCGCCGGGCGTGGCGGCGGGGGCCGGTCCAACTGCCGCTCACGCGAAGGGAGTCGGCGCCGCCCGGCGGGGCGGGGCCGGGACCTCCCGGCGGTACGGGGCGCGCGGCCGTGTCACCTGCGCCGGCCACGCGCCCCGGTGCCGGACGGGCCGGTGTCAGCCCATGAACTTCTTGAACTCGTCGGGCAGTTCGAAGTTCTGCGGGGCCTGGGGCAGGCCGGGCGCGCCGCCCTGCTCCCGCCGCGCGGCCTCGTCCTGCTCCTGCTGCTTGCGCTTCATCGGGTTGCCGGAACGCTGCTTGCCCTTCGCGGCCTTGACCTTCTTCTTCTGACGGCCGGGGCCGCCGCCCATCCCGGGGATGCCCGGCATCCCGGGCATGCCGCCGCCCTGGGCCATCCGGGACATCATCTTGCGTGCCTCGAAGAACCGCTCCACCAGGTTCTTGACGGCGCTGACCTCGACCCCGGAGCCCTTGGCGATACGGGCCCGGCGCGAGCCGTTGATGATCGTGGGGTCCTGGCGCTCGACCGGGGTCATCGACTTGATGATCGCGGCGGTGCGGTCGACGTCCCGCTCGTCCAGGTTGTTGATCTGGTCCTTGATCTGCCCCATCCCCGGCAGCATGCCGAGCAGCTTGCTGATGGAGCCCATCTTGCGGACCTGTTCCATCTGGGCGAGGAAGTCGTCCAGCGTGAAGTCCTTGCCCTTGCTGGACGCCAGCTTGGAGGCCATCTCCTCGGCCTCCGCCTGGGAGAAGGTCTGCTCGGCCTTCTCGATCAGCGTGAGGACGTCACCCATGCCCAGGATGCGCGAGGCCATCCGGTCCGGGTGGAACGCGTCGAAGTCGTCCAGCTTCTCGCCGTTGGAGGCGAACATGATCTGGCGGCCGGTGACATGCGCGACCGACAGCGCGGCACCACCGCGGGCGTCGCCGTCGAGCTTGGACAGGACGACCCCGTCGAAGCCGACGCCGTCGCGGAAGGCCTCGGCGGTGTTGACCGCGTCCTGGCCGATCATCGCGTCGACGACGAACAGGATCTCGTCCGGGGAGACCGCGTCACGGATGTCGGCGGCCTGCCGCATCAGCTCCTGGTCGATACCGAGCCGGCCGGCGGTGTCGACGATGACGATGTCGTACTGCTTGGCCCGCGCGTGCTCCAGGGAGTCCTTCGCGACCTGGACCGGGTCGCCCACGCCGTTGCCGGGCTCGGGGGCGTAGACGCCGACCCCGGCGCGCTCGGCGACGACGCTGAGCTGGTTGACGGCGTTGGGGCGCTGGAGGTCGCAGGCGACGAGCAGCGGTGAGTGGCCCTGGCCCTTCAGCCACTTGCCGAGCTTTCCGGCGAGGGTGGTCTTACCGGCGCCCTGGAGACCGGCGAGCATGATCACGGTCGGCGCGGTCTTGGCGAACCGCAGCCGGCGGGTCTCGCCGCCGAGGATGCCGACGAGCTCCTCGTTGACGATCTTGATGACCTGCTGGGCCGGGTTGAGGGCCTGCGACACCTCGGCGCCGGCCGCCCGTTCCTTCACCTGCTTGATGAAGGCGCGCACGACGGGCAGCGCCACATCCGCTTCGAGCAGCGCGATCCGGATCTCCCGCGCGGTGGCGTCGATGTCCGCCTCGCTCAGGCGACCCTTGCCGCGGAGGTTCTTGAATGTCGCTGCGAGGCGATCCTGGAGAGTGTCGAACACGGCGGTCGCGAATCCTCGGGTCGAAGGGGGCGGGCAGGTCGTCCCCCAGGGTAATCGGTCCGGCCTGGGCCGGAGCCCTTCGTACGGGTACCGGGTACACCTGGTACGGCCCGACTACCCCCGCAGGGCGGCTTCCAGGGTCCCGGCGACGCCGGTGGCCCGCTCCGCGGTGAGGGGGGCGCCCGCGGTGTCGGTGACGTAGAAGGCGTCTACGGCGTTGGCCCCGAGGGTACTGATGTGCGCGCTGCGCACCCGTACCCCGGCGTCCTCCAGGGCCCGCCCGATGCGGTGCAGCAGCCCGGGGGCGTCCTGGGCGCGTACCTCGATGACGGTGGCGTGCCGGGACGCGGCGGGGGCCACCGACACCCGGGGCGCGGGCGGGGCGGCGCCCCGGCGGCGGGGGTGGGCGGCGTCCCGTTCGGCGAGCCGGGCGGCGATGTCGAGGGTGCCGTCCAGGGCCCGGACGAGATCGGCGCGCAGCCGGGCGCCCTGCGGCAATGCGCCGTACTGGGCGGATACCCGCCAGCGCAGCAGCAGGACGGGGGCGGGGTCCGTGCCGAGGACGGCGGGGAGGGCGAGTTCGCCGAGTTCGGCGGTCCGGACGGTGAGCCGGTGGGTGGCGAGGACCCCGGCGACGGCGGGGAGCACCCCGGGCCGGTCGGGGACGGCGATCAGCAGTTCCACGCCGAGGGGTTCCGTACCGGGGTCGGCGGGGGCGGTGGGCGGGTGCTGGGCGCTGAGGGTGAGGGCGGGTCCGCCGGTGCGGTGGGCCTCGATCGCGAGGCGTTCCTGTTCGGCGGTGGGCGCGGCGGGCTCGGCGGACCACGGGCCCGCGGGGGCGGGGTCGCCGGTGAGCCGGGCGGTGACCCGGCGGGCCAGGTCGTCCACGAGGTGGCCGCGCCAGGACGACCAGGCGGCGGGGCCGGTGGCGAGCGCGTCGGCCTCGGTGAGCGCGTGCAGCAGTTCCAGGGTCGGGACGGTGCCCACGGCGTCGGCGACGGCGTTCACCGTGGCGGGGTCTTCGAGGTCGCGGCGGGTGGCGGTGTCGACGAGCAGCAGATGGTGGCGGACGAGGGTGGCGAGCACGTTGGTGTCGGCGGGGTCGAAGCCCATCCGTACGGCCATGTCGCGGGCGATGACGGCGCCCGCGACGCTGTGGTCGCCGGGCCAGCCCTTGCCGATGTCGTGCAGCAGCGCGGCGACGAGCAGCAGATCGGGCCGGGAGACCCGCCGGGTGAGGGCGGCGGCGCGGACGGTGGTCTCCACGAGGTGGCGGTCCACGGTCCAGGTGTGGACGGCGTTGCGCTGGGGACGGCAGCGGACCCGTTCCCAGTCGGGCAGCAGCCGGGTGATCAGGCCCTCGGCCTCCAGTGCCTCCCACACCTCGACGGTCGCCCGGCCCGCGCCGAGCAGGGTGACGAACTGTTCGCGGGCCTCGGCGGGCCAGGGGGCGGGCAGGGGCGCGGCGGTGGCGGCGAGGTGGCGTACCGCGTACGGGGAGAGCGGCAGGCCCGCCTGGGCCGCCGCGGCGGCGGCGCGCAGCGGGAGGACCGGGTCGCGTTCGGGGCGGGCGCCGCGGGCGAGTCCGGCTTCCCCGTCCTGTTCGACGACGCCTTCGGCGAGCGGTGAGCGGACGGCCGCCGCCCGCGCGGCCCGGCCGCCGCCGAGGACGGCCCGCAGCCGGGGCCGGGCGGCGCGGGAGCGCAGCACCCGGCCGACCTCGCGCCAGGTGACGTCGCCGGCGTACGCGATGACGCGGGCGGCCTCGTACACCTGGCGGAGCAGGGTGTCCGCGTCGAGGAGGCCGAGCGCGGCGGCGACCTGGTCCTGTTCCTGGAGGGCGAGCCGGTCGGTGGCGCGGCCGGTGGTGAGGTGGAGGGCGTCGCGTACGTCGAGGAGGGTGCGGCGGGCGTCGGCGAGGCCCGCGCGGGGGGCGTCGGCGAGCCAGGAGGCGGCGACGGCGGACAGGGCGGTGGCGTCCCGCAGTCCGCCGCGGGCCTCCTTGAGGTCGGGTTCCAGGAGGTAGGCGAGTTCACCGAGGCGGGCGGCGCGGTCGGCGCACAGTTCCTGGAGGGCGGGCAGCCGGGCGGCGGCCTGGTTGCGCCAGTCGGTGAGGACGGTGGTGCGCAGGGCGGCGGTGAGGGCGGGGTCGCCCGCGAGATGGCGGGCGTCGAGCAGGCCGAGCTGGACCTTGAGGTCGTCGGCGGCGGTGCGGCGGGTCTCGGCAGGGGTGCGCACCGCGTGGTCGAGGGCGAGGCCGAGGTCCCAGACGGGGTACCAGAGGCGGTCGGCGAGGGCCGCGGTCCGCCGGGAGTCGCCGCCGCTGTGCAGCAGGAGCAGATCGAGGTCGCTGCGCGGGGACAGTTCGCCCCGGCCGTAGCCGCCGACGGCCACGAGGCTGATGCCCCGGGGCTCGTCGGCGGCGGCGTCGAAGAGGTTCCTCAGCCAGTCGTCGGTGAGGTCGGAGAGCGCCGCGCGGCGGACCGGACCGGCACTCTCCCCGCTGTGCAGCAGCCGCAGCCGGGCCGCCGCGTAGCCACTGGGCGCGCGGTCGCCGCCGGGGCCGCCGGCCCTGTCGGTGTCCTCGGGTTCCGGGGTGTCCCGGTGTGCGTCCACGGTGGTCACCCGGCGGCTCCGTTCTCTCGTCCCTGCGATGGTGTCGCTTCGGCGGTCCCTGCGGTGGGGCGGACGTCCGGTCAGAGGGCGTCCGGTCCCCGTTCGCCGGTCCTGACCCGTACGGCGGTCTCGACGGGCAGCGACCAGACCTTGCCGTCACCGATCTTGCCGGTGCGGGCGGCCTTGACGATGACCTCGATGAGCTGTTCGGCGTCGTCGTCCTCGACCAGCACCTCGATACGGATCTTGGGGACGAGGTCGACGGTGTACTCGGCGCCCCGGTAGACCTCGGTGTGACCGCGCTGGCGGCCGTATCCGCTGGCCTCGGTGACGGTCAGGCCGTGCACGCCGAACGCCTGGAGCGCTTCCTTGATCTCGTCGAGACGGTAGGGCTTGACGACGGCGGTGATGAGCTTCATGCGTCCACCTTCTTGTTCCGGACGGGGTCGTTCACCGGGAGGGGCGCGGCGGCGCGGCTGACGGTGCCGCCACCGGCGCCGCTGAAGTCGTACGCGGTCTCCGCGTGCTCGGTCTGGTCGATCCCGGAGACCTCGACGTCCTCGGGGACCCGCATCCCGATGGTCCGGTCGAGCAGGAAGGCCAGCACGGCGGACGCGACGAGAGAGTACGCGAGCACCCCGCCGACCCCGGCGAGCTGCTTCCACAGCTGGTCCAGGCCGCCCCCGTACAGGAGTCCCTTGACCTCGGACTGTCCGCCGCCGGTGGCGAAGAAGCCGATGAGGACCGATCCGGCGATACCGCCGACGAGGTGGACACCGATGACGTCGAGGGAGTCGTCGTACCCGAAGCGGTACTTCAGCCCGACGGCCATCGCGCACAGCAGTCCGGCGATCGCGCCGATGGCGAGGGAGCCGAGCGGGGAGCTGGAGCCGCCGGCCGGGGTGATCGCGACGAGTCCGGCGACCGCGCCGGAGGCGGCGCCCAGTGTGGTGAAGGCGCCGTGGCGGATCTTCTCGTAGAGCAGCCAGGCGAGCATCGCGGCGGCGGTGGCGACCTGGGTGTTCAGGAACATCAGCGCGCCGACGCCGTCGTCGTTGCCGAGCCAGGAGCCCGCGTTGAAGCCGAACCAGCCGAACCACAGCAGTCCCGCGCCGAGCATCACCAGCGGCAGGGAGTGCGGACGCATCGGGTCCTTCTTGAAGCCGACCCGCTTGCCGATCACGAGGATCACACCGAGGGCGGCGGCACCCGCGTTGATGTGGACGGCGGTACCGCCCGCGAAGTCGATGACACCCATCTCGAAGGCCCAGCCGCCGGTGCCCCACACCCAGTGCGCGACGGGGAAGTACACGACGGTCGCCCACAGCGCCACGAACAGCGCCCAGGCCCCGAACTTGACCCGGTCGGCGAGCGCTCCGCTGATCAGGGCCGGGGTGAGCACCGCGAACATCAGCTGGAAGACGGCGAAGACGTACACGGGGACGGTGTAGCCGTCCCACAGCTCGGTCAGCCCGATCCCGCTGAGGCCGACGTAGTCGGAGGACCAGCCGATCAGACCGCCGGTGTCCGTGCCGAACGCCATGGAGAAGCCGTACAGCACCCACAGGACGGTGACGATGCCGAGGCTGATGAAGCTCATCATCAGCATGTTGAGGGTGGACTTGACGCGGACCATTCCTCCGTAGAAGAAGGCCAGCGCGGGCGTCATCAGCATCACCAGGGCGGAGCAGATGAGCATGAAGCCGGTGTTGGCGGCAGACAGCGCCGGGGCGTCTGCGGCGAGCGTGATGCCTGGGGGCATCGGCGTCTCCTCGTGGTGGGTACGGGCCCCGAGCGGGCGGAGGCTGAGGGTGGTGTGAGGGGTGGCCGGGGCCGGACATCCGGCCCTCGCGGCCGGTCGTCCCCCTAGGCCAGAGGCTGACGCAGCCCCGTTTCCACCACCGCCACCCCGTGTTTCCCGCCGGTGACGAACCCCCCACAGGTGTTACACCCACATGAACACCCCGCACAGGCACAAGTACGCCCAGCACCGCGAACCCAGCCGCGCGAGCGAAGGCGCCCCGCACCGAACCGGACACCGCAGGGGGCGCCCCAAAGGGGCGCGGGGAACCGCGCACCCCACGAGCGACCTGTGCGGAACCAAGTACGTCCAGCACCGCGGACCCGGCGGCGCGAGCGAAGGCGCTCCGCACGGGCACAAGCACGCCCAGCACAGGAAACCCGGGCCGCCACCAAGGGCGACCCGGGGACGAAGACCGCTCAGGCAGCCGTCACACGGCTTCCGCACTCTCGGGCAGCTGCACAGCGAGCCGCTCGGTCAGCTCGACCACCTCCGGCAGATGCCCGTACTCCCGCACGGCCGTGTCCACGGTCTTGCGGATACGTGTGTTCACCCGCTCGGACCGCACGCTGCTGGCCACCCCCAGCGCGTCCCCGGCCAGCCGCGCGCTCTGCTCCGGCTCCTTCTGGAGCAGATGCACCGTGGCCATCCCGATGAGGTTCAGCGCGTACGACCGCTGATGGTCCTTGTCCTGCGCGAACAGCTCCACGGCCCGGCTCATCACCGGCTCCGCGAGCGCGGCGTACGTGGGGCTGCGCCCGGCGACGTACGCGAGATCGCGGAACGAGTGCGCGTTCTCGCCGTTGAGCTCGGCCTCGGTGAAGAAGCCGATCCAGTCGGGTTCGTTCTCGTCGCCCTCCTGGGCGTCGGAGAAGCTCTCCTCGGCCATCCGTACGGCCCGCTTGACCTTGCCCGGCTGGCCCATGTTGGCGTACGCGCGGGCCTCCATCGCATACAGCATCGCCTGGGTACGCGAACCGGCGCTCTCCCGGCTGCCGTACTGGGCGAGGTGGATGAGTTCCAGGGCGTCGTCGGGGCGGCCGAGGTGGATCATCTGGCGGCTCATGCTGGACAGGATGTACGAGCCGAGGGGCTTGTCCCCCGCCTCCTTCGCCGCGTGCAGGGCGAGCACGAAGTACTTCTGGGCGGTGGGCTGAAGCCCCACGTCGTAGCTCATCCAGCCGGCCAGTTCGGCGAGTTCGGCGGCGACCTTGAAGAGCCGTTTGCTGGTGGCCTCCGGCTGGGGCTCCTGGAGCAGGTCGGTGACCTCGTGGAGCTGCCCGACGACGGCCTTGCGGCGCAGCCCGCCCCCGCACTGGGCGTCCCACTGGCGGAACATCACCGTGGTGGACTCCAGCAGGTCGAGCTCCGGCTGGGACAGCCGGTTGCCCCGGCGCAGCGACGCGGGGTCGGGTTCGGTGCGCTGGGCACCGGGCGAGGGCACCAGCCACCGCTGCATGGGTTCGATGAGGGCGGGACCGGCGGACAGCGCCAGCGAGGTGCCGAGGAAGCCGCGCCGGGCGAGCATCAGATCGCTGCGGGAGAACTCGCCGATCAGGGCGACGGTCTGGGGCGCCGTCCACGGCAGGTCCACCCCGGAGACCGAGGGCGACTGGTGGGGGGCGCGCAGCCCGAGGTCCTCGACGGCGACGACACAGCCGAAGCGCTCCGAGAACAGCTCGGAGAGGATGCGCGGGATCGGCTCGCGCGGGTTCTCGCCGTCGAGCCAGCGGCGGACCCTGGAGGTGTCCGTGGAGATGTGGTTCGCGCCCAACTGCCGTGCTCTGCGGTTGACCTGGCGCGCCAGTTCACCCTTGGACCACCCGCTTCGGGTGAACCACGAGCCCAGCATCTCGTTCGGACGCTTCTCAGCGTTCGAACCGCCCTCGCCGTTGCCGCCCACCGGAACGCCCCCATCCGTCATGCAGTCTGCCCGTCACGTCGTCCGTGCACAGTTCTGGTCAAGCCCTATCAGCATGCCGTGCGTCACAGCTGCTTGTCCGGTGCTTGTCACCCGTCGAACGGGAATCCGGCTCGTCCGCGTCACTCCCGCGGGCACGGAACCTCCCAGGGTTCATGCACCGAAAGTAATCCTACGATCACCCATTTCGCGAGGCCGATCGGGGAAACGCCACCATTCGCCACCCCTTCGAATGAACCCGACTGCCTTTTCACACGCTTGACTTGACGCAGAAACGACCGCGCCGGACGAAGTGATGCACGCCGGAGCGCGTGAATCCCGGTGCGCCACCCGAAATGCTTCCGAGCGCCGTCACCATCCTTGAGTGGCGGGGCCGAGGCAAACGTACGGTCACCGTACGCATCCATATCGTGATCGATGCTTGACCGTGACGTCGTAACCACCGGCGCGCCGGAACTGTTGGAGGAGGCATGGACTTCACGATCGGCGGCATCCGTGACATCCGGTCGGGTTCACGCCGCCGCGGACGCACCAGTGAGTGCACCGCGGCCGCTGAGTTCACCGGACTGCGCGGCTGGGACGTCGTACCCGGTGCCCGGCTCTCGTCGGGGCGCTGCTCCTGCGGACGGACCGGCGGGGACGGCGGGGCGCGCTGCGCGGAACCCGGCGCGCATCCCCTGGACCTCGCCCCGGTGATCCCCGCCGGGGCCACCCTCGACCAGGTCGCGCGGGCCTGGGAACGGTTCCCGGCCGCCACGGTGATGCTGCCCGTGGGCCGCGCCTTCGACGTCCTGGAGGTCGGTGTCACGGCGGGGCGCCGCGCGCTGGTGCGGCTGGAGCGGATGGGCCTGCCGCTGGGACCCGTCACGGCGACCCCCGACGGCCGCGCGCAGTTCCTCGTCGCGCCGGGCGCCGCGGCGGGGCTGCCCAAGCTGCTGTACCGGACGGGCTGGGACGGCGCGGCACTCGATCTGCGCGCACTCGGCGAGGGCGACCACATCACGGCGCCCCCGTCGGACCGCGGCGGCCTCGGTGCCGTCCGCTGGCTGCGGGCCCCCGCCCTGGACTCGGCCACCGGTCCCCCGGAGGCCCGTCTGCTGCTGGGCGTCCTCGCCTACGCGGCCCATCGCTCCCGCCCCTGAACGTACGAAGGGCCCGGCGGACCGGGGCGGCCACGGTGGCCGGTACCCGATACCGCCGGACCCGGTGGTCCGGCACCCGCCCGGAGGCGGCGTGCCCGGCACGCCGCCCGGTCCGGGCTACTCCCCGATAAGCGCATCCACGAACGCCTCGGGTTCGAAGGGGGCGAGGTCGTCCGCGCCCTCGCCGAGGCCGACGAGCTTCACGGGGACGCCGAGCTCACGCTGCACCGCGATGACGATGCCGCCCTTCGCGGTCCCGTCGAGCTTGGTCAGCACGATGCCGGTGATGTCCACGACCTCCGCGAAGACACGGGCCTGGACGAGGCCGTTCTGCCCGGTCGTCGCGTCGAGGACGAGCAGCACCTCGTCGAGCGGCGCGTGCTTCTCGATGACGCGCTTGACCTTGCCGAGCTCGTCCATCAGCCCGGTCTTGGTGTGCAGCCGCCCGGCGGTGTCGATGAGGACGACATCGGCGCCGGTCTGGATGCCCTCCTTGACGGCGTCGAACGCGATGGACGCGGGGTCACCGCCCTCGGGGCCGCGCACGGTACGGGCGCCGACGCGGTCGCCCCAGGTCTGGAGCTGATCGGCGGCGGCGGCCCGGAAGGTGTCGGCCGCGCCCAGCAGGACGTGCTTGCCGTCGGCGACGAGGACCCGGGCGAGCTTGCCGGTGGTGGTGGTCTTGCCGGTGCCGTTGACCCCGACGACCATCACGATGCCGGGGGTGTCGAGACCCGAGTCGGTGTTGACCGCGCGGTCGAATTCGGGGACGAGGAGGGTCAGCAGCTCCTCGCGCAGCAGGGTGCGCAGCTCGTCCGGGGTACGGGTGCCGAGGACCTTGACCCGCTCGCGCAGCCGCTCCACCAGTTCCTGCGTGGGCTGGACGCCCACGTCGGCGGTGAGAAGGGTGTCCTCGATCTCCTCCCAGGTGTCCTCGTCCAGGTGCTCACGGGACAGCAGGGCCAGCAGGCCCTTGCCCAGCGCGTTCTGGGAGCGGGACAGCCGGGTCCGGAGCCGGACGAGGCGTCCGGCGGCGGGCTCGGGTACCTCGACCTCGGGCACCGCCTCGACGGCGGGCGGGGCCTGGGTGCCGGGCTCCGCGGGGGCGCCCGGGAGGTCGACCTCCTCGATGGTGCGGCGGGGTTCGTCCCGGGGCGTCCCGGCCTCTTCGCCGACACGCGGCTCGGCCGGAGGGGCGGTGATGTCGGGCGTGGTGGGCGGCGGCGGGGGCAGGGGCTTCTTGCGGCGGCTGCCGATGATGAGTCCGCCGATGGTCCCTAGCGCGACCACGGCGATGACTACGGCGAGGATGACGATTTCCATAACCCACCCAGTATCATCCACGGGTTCTGGCGGGGGCGCCTTGACGGGTCGCTGGGCGTACTTGTCCCCGTGCGGGTCGCCTTCGCTTGCGCTTCCTAGGTCTGTCCGGCTGGACGCACTTGTCCCCGCACAGGTTGTCCGTGGGTGCGCAGTTCCCCGCGCCCCTGAGGTGCTGCCCCCTTGCGGTCGCCCTTCGGGTGCGGGCCGGTTCTCGTCTTTGCGCAGTTCCCCGCGGGTCGCCTTCGCTTGCGCTTCCTAGGTCTGTCCGGCTGAGCGCACTCGTTCCTGCACAGGTTGTCCGTGGGTGCGCAGTTCCCCGCGCCCCTGGGTGGTGCCCCCTTGCTGTCGCTCCTCGGGTGCGGGTCGGTTCTCGTCTTTTGCGCAGTTCCCCGCGCCCCTGAAGGGGCGCTCCTCTCCTCCCGCGGTCGCGGTGCTGCGGGAGGGGGTGGGCGGGAATCTCTGCTCGCAGACTCCGATGCTCTTCAGTCGAGTCACGAAACGTCGTACCGAGCGTGTCGGATCGAGGACGGAGAATCCCGACCGGCACCGACCCGAAGAACAAGCAGAACGCGCCCCAAAGGGGCGCGGGGAACTGCGCGAAACCACCGAACGACGGCACAGGAACGAAGTACGCCCCGCACAGGAAACCCAGGGGGGGCGAGGAACCGCCCCACAGAGAAAAAACCCGAATGACCCACCCCGGGGCACCGGGTTAGCGTCGGGGAATGACCGCCATGGAGTACCGCACCATCCCCGAGGCAGACCTGCAAACGGCACTGGACCTGCACTACCTCGTGTTCCTGGAGAAGGCCCCGGAGGACGACACACGGGAATCCCACCGCGATGTCCTGCTCCACTGCGACCGCGTCGGCGCGTACGAGGGCGACGACCTCGTGGGCCTGCTGGCGGCCCACCCGCTGGACCTGTCCGTACCGGGCGGCACGCTCCCCGCCGCCGGCGTCACCTTCGTCTCCGTGGCCCCCACGCACCGCCGACGGGGCGTACTCAGCGGCATGATCGCCGAACTGTTCCGCCGCTGCGCCGACCGCGGCGTACCCCTGGCCTCGCTGTGGGTGTCGGAGGCGGCCATCTACGGCCGCTTCGGCTTCGACCCGGCGACCCACTCGTACACGGTGACCATCGACGCCACCCATCCCCTGGACCTGCGGATCACCCCGGACGAGCGGCCCCTGCGGCTGCTCCCCTTCGCGTCGGCGGCCCCAGTGATCACGCCCCGCCACGAGGCGGCCCGCCGGGACCGGGCCGGCCGGGTGGCCCGGGACGACTGGTGGTGGCGTACCCAGGTGCTGCCGGAGACGTTCGAGGAGGACGACGAGATGACGGAGCCCCGGGTGGTGGTCCTGGGCGACCCGGGCGAACCCCCGGCCGGTTATGTCGTGTACCGCACGAAGACCGACGACGAGGGCCGGGGCACGGCGCATGTCGAGGAACTGGAGGCCGAGTCCCCGGAGGTGGCCGCCGCCCTGTGGCGCTACACCGCGTCGATCGACCTGGCGGACAAGGTACGGGCGTGGGGCCGCCCGCTGGACGATCCGCTGCTGCGTTTCGCGGGCGACCGCGACCAGGTGGACGTCACCCGGGAGTTCCCCGGCCTGTGGCTGCGGCTGGTCGACGTCCCGGCCGCGCTGACGGGCCGGACCTGGTCGGCGCCGGTGGACCTGGTGCTGGAGGTCACCGACGCGGGGGTGCCGGAGAACGCGGGCCGGTACCGTCTGACGGCGAAGCCGGACGCCGGGGGCGCCCACCGCGCCGAGGTGACCCGTACGGACGACGCGCCGGACCTCACCCTCGACGTCCGGGAGCTGGCCGCCTGCTACCTCGGTGGCACGGACCCGGCGGAGCTGGTGCGGGCGGGGCTGGTCGAGGAGCACCGCCCGGGTGCCGCGGCCCTGCTGGGCCAGGCGTCCCGTACCGAACTGCTGCCGCACACCACGGACGAGTTCTGAGCCCCGGCCCCCGCGCGAGCCGTCCACCCGGCCGCGCGGGGCGCCTCGCCACCCACGGACGGCAACGCACCCGCGACGGGACCCCGCACCGGGCGAACGGGAACAGGAACGGGAACCGCACCGGGTTCAGCCCATCTCCTCCAGGGCCTTGCCCTTGGTCTCCTTGACGAATTTGAGGACGAAGGGGATGGAGAGCGCGGCGAAGCAGGCGTAGATGATGTAGGTGGCGGACAGGTTCCAGTCGGCGAGCGACGGGAAGCTCGCGGTGATGGCCCAGTTGGCGATCCACTGCGCGGAGGCGGCGACACCGAGCGCCGCCGCGCGGATGCGGTTGGGGAACATCTCGCCGAGGAAGACCCAGACGACGACGCCCCAGGACATCGCGAAGAAGAACACGAACCAGTGGGCGGCGATCAGCGCCACCCAGCCCTGGGTGGCGGGCAGCTTGCCGTCCACCAGGTCGTAGCTGAACGCCCATGCCTCCAGGGCGAGTCCGATACACATACCGACCGAGCCGATCAGGGCCAGCGGCCTGCGGCCGACCCGGTCCACGAAGATCATCGCGACGACCGTACCGATGATGTTGATGATCGACGTGGTGAAGGAGTAGAAGAACGAGTCCGTCGGATTGACGCCGACCGACTGCCACAGGGTCGACGAGTAGTAGAACGCGACATTGATGCCGACGAGCTGCTGGAACGCGGAGAGACCGATACCGACCCAGACGATCGGCAGGAACCAGAACCGTCCGCCCAGCAGATCCTTGAACGTCGGCTTGTGCTCCCGGTGCAGATTCTCCTGGATCTCCGCGACCCGGGCGTCGAGGTCGACATGCTCGCCCTCGACCTCGCGCAGCACCGCGCGGGCGCGTTCGTCCTTGCCCGCCGAGACCAGATAGCGCGGCGACTCGGGGATGGCGAACGACAGCATCCCGTACAGCGCGGCCGGGACGACCATCACACCCAGCATCACCTGCCAGGCCTCCAGCCCCAGCACCTCGCCGCGCTGGTCGCCGCCGGCGGCCTGGAGGATGCCCCAGTTGACCAGCTGGGACATGGCGATGCCGACGACGATCGCCGCCTGCTGGAAGGAGCCGAGCCGTCCCCGGTACGCGGGCGGGGACACCTCCGCGATGTACGCGGGGCCGATCACGGAGGCCATGCCGATCGCGAAGCCGCCGACGATCCGCCAGAACGCCAGGTCGTACAGGGCGAACGGCAGCGCCGAGCCGATGGCGCTGACCAGGAACAGCACCGCCGCGATCTGCATGCAGCGGATACGGCCGATGCGGTCCGCGATCCGGCCCGCCGTGGCCGCGCCGATCGCACAGCCGATCAGCGCGATCGCGATGACCTGGGCGAGCGCGGCGGACCCGATGTCGTAGCGGCTGCGGATCGCCTCGACCGCGCCATTGATGACGGAGCTGTCGTAGCCGAACAGGAATCCGCCCATCGCCGCCGACGCCGCGATGAAGATGACATGCCCGAGATTGTCGGGATGGGCTTCACGCGCTCCGGACGCGCTCGGTGTACTGGTCACGTATCACTCCTCGGGCCACCGGGGCGGGGCGGGCCCTTCCAGTGGCGCACAGGCGCACACGGCCCACCACCGGAGGAACCCGCGTGCCACCGGAAGGTGACGCCGCCTCACTCCATGGGGTGACCGGATACCCCGGACGCGCGCGGCCACACCGGTGCGCCGGCCGGCCGGGCGGAGGTTCAGCGCAGCCGCTGGCTGATCACCTTGGAGACCCCGTCGCCCTGCATCGACACCCCGTACAGCGCGTCCGCGACCTCCATCGTCCGCTTCTGGTGCGTGATGACGATGAGCTGGGACGCCTCCTGGAGCTCCTGCATGAGCCGGATGAGCCGCTGGAGGTTGGTGTCGTCCAGGGCGGCCTCGACCTCGTCCATCACATAGAAGGGACTCGGCCGGGCCTTGAAGATGGACACGAGCAGCGCCACGGCCGTCAGGGACCGCTCACCGCCGGACAGCAGCGACAGCCGCTTGACCTTCTTGCCCGGGGGCCGGGCCTCGACATCGATCCCGGTGGTCAGCATGTTGTCCGGGTCGGTGAGGACCAGCCGCCCCTCGCCGCCGGGGAACAGCCGGGAGAAGACCCCCTCGAACTCACGCGCGGTGTCCCGGTACGCCTCGGTGAACACCTGTTCGACCCGCTCGTCGACCTCCTTGACGACCTGGAGCAGATCGGTACGGGTCTTCTTGAGGTCCTCCAGCTGTTCGCTGAGGAACTGATGGCGTTCCTCCAGCGCCGCGAACTCCTCCAGCGCCAGCGGATTGACCTTCCCCAGCTGCTGATACGCCCGCTCGGCGGCCCGCAGCCGCTTCTCCTGCCCGGCCCGGTCGAACGGCAGCGGCTGGTTGCGGGGGTGCGCGGGGTCCTCGGGCAGTTCCTCGCCGTCGGCGGGCGGCGACGGCGGCACGGGCTGGTCGGGCCCGTACTCCGCGATCAGCCCGGCGGGCTCGACGCCCAGTTCCTCCAGCGCCTTCGTCTCCAGCTGCTCGATCCGCATCCGCTTCTCGGCGCCCAGCACTTCGCCCCGGTGCACCGAGTCGGTCAGCTTGTCGAGTTCCGCCTTCAGTACCCGGCCGGTGTCCCGGGCGGCGGCCAGGTCCCGCTCACGGACGGCCTTGGCGCTCCCGGCGGCGGACTGCTCGGCCTCGGCGCGCAGCAGGGACACCTCGGCGTGCGCGAGGAGCTGCCGGGCGCCGGAGGCGACGGCGGCGGCGACGGCCGCCTCGTGCCGCAGCCGCGCCACCCGCTGCTCGGCACGGGTCCGGGCCTCGCGTTCGGCGCGGGCGGCCCGGTCCAGGCCGTCGGCCCGGCCCACGAGCGCCTTGACCCGTTCCTCATGGGTGCGCAGCTGGAGGCGGGCCTCCATCTCGGTCTGCCGGGCGTTGGCGCCGTCGGCGGCGAGCCGGTCGCGTACCGAGGTGTCGGGTTCCTCGCCCTCGTCGGCGACGGCCGCGCTCTCCTCGGCGACGACGAGCCGTTCGGCCCGTTCCTCGACGTCCATGAGTGCCTGCTCCAGCGCCTCCTGGGCCGCCTCGGCGGCGGCCCGGGCGCGGTCGGCCTCCCCGGCGGCGCCGCGCGCCTGCCCGGCGAGCGCTCCGAGCCGCTGGGCGACCGACGACCTGGCGCGGTCCGCGGTGCGCCGCAGGGTGTCCAGTTCCTCGGCCCGGGCGGCGTGGGTGCGGCGCAGTTCCCCGGCGGTGCGCTGCTCGTCGGCGAGTGCGGCGCAGCGCTGTTCCAGCTCGGTGAGCTCGGCCGCCGCCTCGTCCGCGGACGCCTGCACTTCGAGCAGGCTGGGTGCCCCGGCCGACCCGCCGTGCGCGAAGTGGGCGCTCAGCAGATCACCCTCGGCGGTGACGGCGGTCAGCGCGGGCCGCGCGTGGACGAGGTCCTCGGCGTCCTCCAGGGTGCCGACGACGACGAAGCCGCGCAGCAGCCGCCGGACGGCGGGCATCAGTTCCTCGGGGCCGCGCACCAGATCGGCGGCGCGCGGCGGGTGCCTGCCCGCCGGGACGGGGTCGGGGTCCGGGTCCGGGGCGTGGGTGAGCAGTATCGACGCACGGCCGCCGTCCTGCTTGCGCAGTCGCCGGATGGCCTCGGCGGCCTGCGCGGTGGAGGTCATGGCGACGGCGTCGGCGGCGGCGCCGAACGCGGCGGCGACGGCGACCTCGTGACCGGGGGTGACGGTGAGGAGTTCGGCGGCGGGGCCGAGCAGTCCGGTGAGGCTGTCCCGGGCGGCGAGCAGTGCTCCGGTGCCGTCCTTGCGGCGCAGTCCGAGGGACAGTGCCTCATGGCGGGCGGCGACGGCGGCGCGGCGGCGTTCGACGGCGGTGGCGGCCTCGCGGGCGGTGGTGAGCGCGGTGTCGGCGGCGGCGAGCTCGGCCTTGGCGTCCTCGTAGCGGTGGCCGAGTTCCTCGTCGCCCGCGTCGAGTCCGTCGACCTCGCCCTTCAGGTTCTCGTACTCCTCCTGGGCGGTGGCGGAGCGTTCCTGCGCGGCGTCGCGGGCGGTGGCCAGCCGGTCGATCTCGGCCTGGGCGGAGGCGGCGCGGCTGCGGGCGGCGGCGACCTGGCCGCTGAGCCGGGCGAGCCCTTCGCGGCGGTCCGCGATGGCGCGGGCGACGTCCTTGAGACGGCGTTCCTCGTCGGTCAGGGCGCGTTCCAGTGCGGCGCGGTGGGTGATGGTGTCCTCCAGCGCGAACGCGGCGGCTTCGAGGGCGGCGTTGAGTTCGGCCTCCTGTTCGCGGACGCGGGCGGCCTCACGTTCCATGTCCTCGGGGTCCCGGCCGCGCCGCTCGTCGGGCGGGGCGGAGGTGGCGCTGGTGACCCGGGCGTCGGCGAGGGAGACGGTGCCACGGACGCGTTCGGTGAGCCGGGAGAGGTCGAACAGGGTCTGCTGGGCGCGCTGGAGGCGGGGGGTGAGCCGCCGGACCTGGTCCTCCAGGTCCTCCTCGCGGGCGGCGGCCGCCTTCAGTTCGGCCTCGGCGCTCTCCTTGCGGCGCTTCAGCTCGGCCTCGTCCGCGATCTCGGTACGCAGCGCCTCGCGCAGCCGCACCAGGTCGTCCGCGAGCAGCCGCAGCCGCGCGTCCCGCAGATCGGCCTGGATGACGGCGGCGCGCCGGGCGACCGCGGCCTGCCGTCCCAGCGGCTTGAGCTGGCGGCGCAGTTCGTCGGTGAGGTCCTGGACGCGGGCGAGGTTGGCGCGCATCGCGTCGAGCTTGCGCAGCGCCTTCTCCTTGCGCTTGCGATGCTTGAGGACTCCGGCGGCCTCCTCGATGAAGGCGCGGCGGCCCATCGGGTCGGCGTGCAGCACGGAGTCGAGCTGCCCCTGGCCGACGATGACATGCATCTCGCGGCCGATACCGGAGTCGGACAGCAGTTCCTGGAAGTCCAGCAGCCGGCAGGTGTCGCCGTTGATCTGGTACTCGCTGCCGCCGTTGCGGAACATGATCCGGGTGAGGGTGACCTCGGCGTACTCGATGGGCAGCGCGCCGTCGGAGTTGTCGATGGTGAGGGAGACCTCGGCGCGGCCCAGCGGGGGGCGTCCGGTCGTCCCGGCGAAGATGACGTCCTCCATCTTGCCGCCGCGCAGGGACTTCGCGCCCTGTTCGCCCATGACCCAGCTCAGGGCGTCGACGACATTGGACTTGCCGGAGCCGTTCGGTCCGACGACGCAGGTGATGCCCGGTTCGAATCGCAGCGTCGTCGCGGACGCGAAGGATTTGAAACCGCGCAGGGTGAGGGCCTTGAGGTGCACGCCGCCGGACTCTACCTTCCCGCGTCGGCCCGTCCGGTGACCGCCGTGCGTCACGATCGGGGACCGTTATGTCTCCTTGCGTGAACCCCCGGTTTCGTCGATCAATGCGGAGGGCACATCAGACGGTAAGGAGAGGGGGTGCCACGGAAAAGGACCCTCCGGCGGGACGGTACGGCCCGGGTGCTTCCGGAGCGCGCGGCTGTCGGCCCCGCCCAGGAGCCGCTGATGACAGAAGGGACGCCGAAGCGTCCCTTGCGGATCGGGCGAGCGGTTGACGGTTGACAGGGCAGCCCGACCACGTCGGACAGGGGTCCGGCGGAAGTGGTCAGGTGAGCGCAGGCTCCGCGTGGGGTACGTCGATGCTGTGCAGAAGCGAGTCGCCGTCGTGAGAAGCGGCAGCCGCGAGCGCGTCGTTCTCGGCCTGAATCCGTACGAGCTCGGACTCAAGATCCTGGACGCGCTGCTGGAGCCGTCGCATCTCGGCGAGGAGTCGCGGGTCGGAACCGCCGACGTAACCGAGAAGCGCCTTTGCCATGATGGATGGTCCTCCACAATGAGTGACCGACCGAAGCGGTGTGGGTCGTGAGGGAATCGCACCCGCGGTGCTTGGCACTCTTGAGTTGTCGCTGCCGTTCTTACATGCCAAACAGGTAAGGTGCGCGGGGCTTCCAGAGTCTCACCAAAAAGTTTGACGGTCAACACGATCACGCCCCGGGCGGCGGGCGGCCCGGGGGCTCTCGGCCGGGAGATGTCCGGCCGGGCACCGACGGCGGGGCCCTGAGGGCGTGTCGATCATCCTTCTCCGCGCGAGCCTTCCACGGCACGGCTTTCTTGGCAACCACCAGGAACTTTCCCTCCTCCGGGAGGGCTCGGGAGCACTCCCGGAGGGCCCTCCACAGCGCTGTCGGCCCGGTTCCGTTCAGCGGATCGCGAAGCCGTCGTAACCGGCGCGCGGAGTGCCCCATATCTCGGTGACTCCGTCCACACGCCCCGGCGTGTCGCCGTTCCTCAGCCATTCCAGCAGCGCCGAACAGACGTGCCGTTCACCCTCCGCTACGACCTGTACGCGCCCGTCGTCCAAATTGAGAGCAAAACCACTCAGCCCGCCGAGCTCCAGCGCCTTGGCCCGCGTGTACCAGCGGAAACCCACTCCCTGTACCCGACCGCGTACCCACGCGGTGAGGCGCACCTCTTCATCCATGCCCGCACGTTAACGGGCCAAATGCCCTGGACACACTTCCGCCCCGAACGGCATGGGGTAGCGTCGCGACGCGATGGGCCTCACCCGTATGGGTGAGCCCATTGACCGTATGGGACGAGGAAGGCCAGGTCAGGACATGGGACGCCACCGACGCTCCGACGCCGGACGTGCTTCCGGTACTGATGGTTCGGCGCGCGAGGGATCCGCCGCGGTTCCCGGCGGCCCGGCCGCCGAACCACCGACAGCCGCGTATCTGCGGGCCGACGCCCCGGGGCCGGACCCGGTGACCGGGCCGGACACCGACGCGTACCCGGGAACCACCGGGCGCCGGGCGGGCGGCGACTGGACCACTGGCCCCGAGGCCGCCGGGCCCGCCGCCCAGGACGGTCACTCCGCGTACACGGCTCCGGTGGAGCCCGGCACGACGGCCCGCCCCTCCATACCCGGCGCCCCCGGGCACCCCTCCCCCGCAGCGACCCACGCGGAACGCTACGAGCAGCGGTACGCACACGGCGACCACGACCACTCCGGTCCCGCTGCCCCCTCCGCCCCCGGCGGCACCTTCGGGTACGACGCTTCTCCTCTGTACGACGGGACCACCACCTCCCACGAGACGGCAACCCACCGTTACGACGAGACATACGGCGGCGGCTCCGCGTACGGCCGCGGCCTCGGCGGCTACGGCACGGGGGCGGCAGCCGCGCATCCCGTGGGTCCGGGCGGTCCGGGCGGTCCGGGAGCGGGCGGTCGGAGCGCGGCCGACGGCTTCCCCGATCTGACGGCGCCGGGCGCGTTCCCGCAGGCCGCTCCCGAGCACAGCCCCTCGGACCCCGCGGAACTGGCCGCCGTCTTCGACAAGAACGACGCCGCCACGACCGCGACGATGGCGGTGCTTCCGGCCGACACCGGGACCGCGGGTACCGGCCGGAAGAGGTTCCGGCCGGGCGGCGGACGGCCCAAGGGGCGCAAGCGGTCCCGCAGGGTTCCGGTACCGGTACGCACCGGACTGCTCGGGGTCTCGGCGGCCGTCGCGATGGGCGCGGTCGCCGTGGCGGCGGGGGTGCTGCCCGGGAACGACACCTATTCGATCGGCGGCGGGTCCTCCGACAAGGTCCAGGCGGGCGGCGGTCCCACCGCCACGGAGAGCCGGGGTCCCACGGGCACGGCGCCCGCCCCGGCCCCGCCCGAGCGGCCGGGAGGCGGGGCCGGAACCGGTAAGGGCTCCGCCGGGCCCGCGTCGCCGTCACCCTCCGCGACACCGTCACGGCCGGCCACGAAGCCGGTGGCGCCGCCCGCCGCGAAGCCCATTCCGTCGCGGACCGAGCCCACCCGGTCCACACCTACGGCACCCGAGCGGACCACGACCCCCAGCGCCTCGCCGTCCAAGGCCGCGCCGTCGACCCCCGCCGCCCCGCCCCCGGCGCCCTCCGCCCCGTCGGCGCAGGGGTCACCCGAGACGCAGGTCGTCACCCTGGTCAACCAGGAGCGGGCGAAGGTCGGGTGTTCCCCCGTCAGCGCGGACGCCGGACTGGCGCGGCTCGCCGAGGCGTTCAGCCAGGACATGGCGGCCCGGGGATTCTTCGACCACACCGATCCCGATGGTGACAGTCCGTGGGATCGCGCGGAGGCCGCGGGGATCGACGATCTCGGCGGGGAGAACATCGCGCGCGGGCAGGCGGACGCGGCGGCGGTCATGGCCGCGTGGATGGACAGCCCCGGCCACCGGGCCAACATCCTGAACTGTGAGTTCACGACACTGGGTGTCGGAGCGCACTTCGGGTCCGGGGGCCCCTGGTGGACCCAGAACTTCGGGTTCTGACGGGCCTTTGGCGAGCCGGGGTCTTCCGGTGGCCGGATGCTGCCTGGCCCGGTCGCCCTTCGGGTGCGGGGCGGTTCTCGTCCTCGCGCGGTTCCCCGCGCCCCTGTCGGGGCGTCGGCGTCCGTGGTCGGTAACGGGCCGGCGGGCTAGGCCCGTGGGGGGCGTTGGCAGTGGGGGCAGTAGTAGCTGGAGCGGTTCATCCAGGCGCGGCGGGCCATGGGCGTACCGCAGCGGTGGCAGGGCAGTCCCTCCCGTCCGTACGCGTCGAGGGACCGGTCGAAGTAGCCGGACTCGCCGTTCACATTGACGTACAGGCTGTCGAAGCTGGTGCCGCCGACGGCGAGTGCCGCGTTCATCACGTCCCGGACATGGCCGAGGAGCTCGGTGGTGCGGGGGCGGGTGAGTGTCGCGGTGGGGCGGTCGTAGTGCAGCCGGCTGCGCCACAGCGCCTCGTCGGCGTAGATGTTGCCCACTCCGCTGATCAGGGACTGGTCGAGCAGCGCCCGTTTGACCGTCGTCCGGCGGCGGCGCAGCGCGGCGTGGAACGCGTCGTCGTCGAAGAGCGGGTCGAGGGGGTCGCGGGCGATGTGCGCGATGACGTCCGGGAGGCCGTCCGGGGTGGTCTCGTGCAGGCTCAGACCGCCGAAGGTGCGCTGGTCGACGAAGCGGAGTTCCGTGCCGGTGGTGTCGGCGAACCGGACCCGGACCCGCAGATGCTTCTCGTCGGGCGTGGTGGCGGGCTGGACGAGCAGCTGCCCGCTCATCCCCAGATGCGCGAGGATCGCGACCCCGTGGTCGGCGCCCTCCAGCGGCAGCCAAAGATACTTGCCCCGGCGCTGCGGGGCACCGATCCGCTCACCGGCCAGCCGGGCGGCGAAGTCCTCGGGTCCGGCGAGATGACGCCGTACCGCGCGCGGGTGCCGGACCTCGGCCTCGGCGACGGTGCGGTGGGCGACCCAGCGGTCGAGCCCCCTGCGTACGACCTCGACCTCGGGCAGCTCGGGCATCGGTGTCCTCCGGGTCGGGCGCGGGGGCGGATCGGGGGGAGAGACGTGAGGAGCGCCCGCCCCGTCGGGGGTGGGCGCTCCTCACGGAACTGCTTCGCTCAGGCGTTCGAGGGGGTGTCGGCGTTCCCCTCGGCCAGGGCTTCCTGCTCGTCGGCTTGCTGCTCGCCGGCTTCCTGCTCGTCGGCTTCCGGTTCGGCCTCGGCGGCGGCTGCCCGCCGGTCCGCGTCCGCCCGGATCGCCCGCCAGGCCGACTCGGCGGCCTGCTGCTCCGCTTCCTTCTTGCTGCGGCCGGTACCGGTGCCGTACGAGACACCACCGACGCGGGCAGCAGCGGTGAAGGTCTTCTCGTGGTCGGGCCCGGTCTCCGTGACCAGGTACTCCGGGACCCCGAGGCCCTCGGTCGCGGTGAGTTCCTGGAGGCTGGTCTTCCAGTCCAGTCCGGCACCGAGATTCGAGGACTTCTCGATCAGCGGGTCGAAGAGCCGGTGGACAAGCTCCGCCGCCGCTTCGAGACCCTGGTCGAGATAGACGGCACCGATCACCGCTTCGAGCGTGTCGGCGAGGATCGAGGCCTTGTCACGGCCACCGGTCCCCTCCTCACCCCGCCCGAGCCGGATGAAGGCACCGAGGTCGAGTCCACGGCCCACCTCCGCCAGCGCACGCGAATTGACCACCGCGGCCCGCAGCTTGGCGAGCTGCCCTTCGGGCAGATCGGGATGGCTGCGGTACAGGGTGTCCGTGACGACGAGGCCGAGCACGGAGTCCCCGAGGAACTCCAGCCGCTCGTTCGTCGGCAGACCGCCGTTCTCGTACGCGTACGAGCGGTGGGTCAGCGCACGCACGAGAAGGGCGGACTCCAGCTGATAGCCGAGCCGCCCTTCCAGAAGCGTGTGGGACGAAGCCGTCGAGCCACCCCCGTGCAGACCGGGGTCACTCTTCTTGGCGTCTGGCATCGTGCCCCTCACCAGCCGCTCAGACCTCGAGGACCTGGCGCTTGTTGTACGTGCCGCAAGCGGGGCACGCGATGTGCTGCAGCTTGGGCTCGTGGCAGCGCTCGCACGCAACCAGGTTGGGGACCGCAGCCTTCCACTGCGACCGGCGGTGGCGCGTGTTGCTGCGCGACATCTTCCGCTTCGGAACAGCCACGGCTACTTCTCCTGCTTCTCGTCGACGCCCGCTTCGGCGCCGCTCATGTCGTCCTTCTCGCCGTCCTGGATGGAATCAGCGAGTCCTTGCAGTGCCGCCCAACGGATGTCGACGGCGTCGTGGCGGTGGTCCGGGTTGTCCGCCAGCCGTACTCCGCATTCGGAGCACAGTCCCTGGCAGTCGTCCTGGCACACCGGCTGCATGGGCAGCGTGAGCACCACCGCGTCGCGCAGCACTGATTCGAGGTCGAACATTCCGTCCTCGATGAAGAGCCTGTCCTCGTCGTTCTCGGTGTCGTCGCCCGGTTCCGTGATCGCACGGCCCCGCTCATCGCCATCGGGGTACGAGAACATCTCCTGGAAGTCCGCTTGGAGCTCAAGCTCCAGCGACTCCAGACACCTTACGCACTCCCCTTCGGCCGTCGCATGGGCGGTGCCTGTGACAAGCACCCCTTCCATGACCGACTCAAGGCGTATCTCCAGCCTGACCGGGGCGCCCGCGGGCACTCCGATCACACCGGGGATACCGAAGACGGCGTCCCCGGAGGGCGCGTCGATCGTGCGGGTCAGCCGCTGGAGCGCACCAGGACGCCGACCCAGCTCGTGCGTATCGAACACGAGGGGATCGCGGTGGTCGAGGCGGGCTTTCAGGGCCATTCCTGCTTTCGATCATTCGGAGCGGCTGCCGTAGCCCATGGCAATGGGGTCCGGCGAGCTGCGAAGGGAGCGGTCGTACGCATGCAGCACACGACCGAAGAGCCAGGATACTGGACCTTTCGCTCTCCTCCCAATCGGCCCCATGCCTCCCCGTCCGGGAGGCCGGGAGCCGGGCCGCGCGCGGGCGGCGCCCCGGGCCGCGAGGGCCCGGACCGCCGCCCTACGGCCGGTCCTGCTCGTACTGGCGCAGCTGCTCCGGCGTGATCATGGTCGTGTCGAAGAGGCTGGTCTCGTCCAGTGTCGTGGGCTGCGGGGCGGCCTGCTGGCCGGGCACCTCGTAGCCGCCGTGCGCCGGGGCCGCCCCCTCGTACGTCTGCGGTACGGGCTGCTGCTGCGCGTAGCCGTAGGGGTCCTGGTCCTGGTAGCCGTACGTGTGCTGCTGCTGGCCGTAGACCTGCTGGTATCCGTACGGGTCCTGCTGCTGCGCGTAGCCGTACTGCTCCTGCTCCGCGTACGCGGGCGCGGGCGCCTGGGCCGGGATGGCGGGCGCCGGGACGGCCGGAGGCGCGGGCGGGGGCCCCGGCGGGGCCGCGCGGCGGCCCCGGGAGGGTGCCGCGGCGGCCTGCTCGGAGAGCGCGGCGAGGTCCGCGAGGTAGTCGGCGTCACTGGTGGGGCGCGGGGAGTCCGCTCCCTCGCCGAGCGAGCCGAGCTCGTCCTCGACGACCCTGCCGTGCAGCTTCTGCCGTCCCCGGCCGACCGCGTCCAGGGTCTTGGCGAGGACGGCCTCGAAGGCCCTGAGCTTGACGTCGACGTACTCGTCGGCACGGCGGCGCAGGGTCTCGGGGTCGTGGCTGCGCTCGGGGGCCTCGGCGTAGTCGGGGTCCTGGTGGTCGCCGGGAGCGGCGCCGAGGAGCTTGTCGCGGCCCCGGCCGACCGAGCCGAGGGTCTTGGTCAGGACGACCTCGAAGTTCGCGAGCTTGGAGTCGACGTAGTCGTCGGCCTCGGCGCGGATCTCGACGGCCTCCTCGCGGGCCTCGGTGAGGATGCGCTCGGCCTCGTCCTGGGAGCGGCGGGCGACCTCGGTGTCCGCGATCAGGGAGCCGCGCTCCTGGTGGGCGGCGCTGATGATCCGACCGGCCTCCTCACGGGCGCGGGCGACCACTTCCTCCTGGCCGCCGATCAGCTCACGCGCCTGGGCGAGCGAGCCGGGCAGCGCCTCGCGCACCTCTTCCAGCAGCGCGAGCAGTTCGGCCCGGTTGACCACGCACGAGGCGGACATGGGCATGGAGCGGGCGCTGCCGACCGTCGTGACGATCTCGTCGAGCTTCTTCTGCACGTCCACCGTGTGCTCGCCACTCCCTGTGCCTTGATGTGAGACGGACCAGGCGACTGTAAGGGCAGAGGGCACCGGCCCGACACCTGGTGACGGACCATCAGCAAGGGGGCAGGGCTCAGTCCCCGGCCTTCCCGCGCTCGCGCAGCCGGTCCCCCAGCTCGCCGAGGACGGTCGGCGGAACCAGGTGGGAGACATCGCCGCCCCAGGCGGCGACCTCCTTGACCAGCGACGACGACAGGAAGCTGTAGGTGGGGTTCGTGGGGACGAAGAGGGTCTCCACCCCCGAGAGGCCGATGTTCATCTGGGCCATCTGGAGCTCGTAGTCGAAATCGCTGACGGCCCGCAGCCCCTTGACGATCGCGGGGATGTCGCGCTGCTTGCAGAAGTCGACCAGGAGGCCGTGGAAGGACTCCACGACGACGTTGCCGTACTCGGCGGTGACCTCGCGGATCAGCTCGATCCGCTCCTCGATCGTGAACAGTCCCTTCTTGGACTGGTTGATCATCACCGCGACATAGATCTCGTCGTACAGCTTGGAGGCACGGGCGATGATGTCGAGATGGCCATTGGTGATGGGGTCGAATGACCCCGGACAGACGGCGCGGCGCAACTCAGTTCCCTCGCTCTCCGGTCCGGTCATGGGGCGTTTTCGCACGTGGGCGCGGTGTCGCTGATGGCGGCGGCGCGACCGTACCAAAGGGTCCCTTCGCCGTAGCGGCGGGACCGGACGGCCTCGAAACCCTCCGGCCAGGGGAACGTGCCTCCCCTGGTACCGCGTTCCACGGTGACGAGCGCGTCGCCTGTGAGCCAGCCCTGGGCACGGAGTGTGAGCAGGATCTCGCCAAGATCGCCGTCCGGGACGGCGTAGGGCGGGTCGAGGAACACCACGTCGTAGGGCTCCTGGGGGGCCGGTCCGGCGACGGCCTGCTCGGCCTTCCCGGGCCGTACCTCGGCGCCCGGCAGCCCCAGTACGCGGACGTTCTCCTTGATCACGCGGACGGCGCGGGGGTCCGCCTCGACGAGCAGCGCGTGGGCCGCGCCGCGGGACAGCGCCTCCAGCGCGACGGCGCCGGAGCCCGCGTACAGGTCCGCCACCCGGATGCCGTGCAGCGTGCCGAGCAGGGACTCCCAGGTCGAGAAGAGTCCTTCACGCGCGCGGTCGGAGGTGGGGCGGGTACCGGTCCCCGGGGGGACGGCCAGCCGTCGTCCTCCGGCGGCTCCGGCGATCACGCGGGTCATAGGTGCGTCTTGCCCTTCGGCAGCGGTCGGTCACGGTCACGCCCACGATATGGCGTCCCCCGGGCCCCGGCAGCTCGCCTTCGCTTGCGCTTGCGAGGATTGCGGTGCGGGTCGCCTTCGCTCGCGCCCCCGGGTTTCTTGTGCTGGGCCCACTTCGTCCCTGCACGGGTCGCTCGTGGGGTGCGCGGTTCCCCGCGCCCCTGGGTCGCGCCCCTTGCGGTAGCCGCTCGGCTGCGGATGGTCCTTGGTTGCTCGCGCGGTTCCCCGCGCACCTTCGGGGGCGCCCCTTGCGGTTCCCGTTCGGGTGCGGGTGGTCCATGGTTGCTCGCGCAGTTCCCCGCGCCCCTTCGGGGGCGCCCCTTGCGGTAGCCGCTCGGCTGCGGATGGTCCTTGGTTGCTCGCGCAGTTCCCCGCGCACCTTCGGGGGCGCCCCTTGCGGTTCCCGTTCGGGTGCGGGTGGTCCATGGTTGCTCGCGCGGTTCCCCGCGCCCTTTCGGGGGCGCCCACCTGGGGCTGTTCTCGGTCTGCGGGAGGGGGTGGGTGGGACGGAGGATCCCGACCTGCACCGACCCGAAGAACCGGCCGGACGCGTCCCGAAGGGGCGCGGGGAACTGCGCACCCACGGACGGCCCGCGCGGGAAGCACGTACGCCCAGCACAAGAAACCCAGGGCGTGAGCGAAAGGATCACCCCTTCTCCAGGTACCGCTCCCGCTCCGGGTCGACCAGCGCGTCCAGCGCGACCCGCAACCCCGGCAGGCTGCCGAGCTCAGGATCGGCGGCGACCAGCGCGGTCGCCTCCTCGCGGGCCTCGGCGATGATCTCCTCGTCGTCCACGACGGTGAGCACCCGCAGCGACGAGCGCACCCCGGACTGCGCCTGCCCGAGGACATCGCCCTCGCGCCGCTGCTCCAGGTCGATCCGGGACAGCTCGAAGCCGTCGAGCGTGGAGGCCACCGCGTCGAGCCGCCCGCGCGCGGGGCTCCCCTCGGGCATCTCGCTGACGAGGAGACACAGACCCGGCGCGGAGCCACGGCCCACCCGGCCCCGGAGCTGATGGAGCTGGGAGACCCCGAAGCGGTCGGCGTCCATGATCACCATCGCGGTGGCGTTGGGCACGTTCACCCCGACCTCGATCACGGTGGTGGCGACCAGCACATCCGTGTCGCCCGCGGCGAACCGCCGCATCACCGCGTCCTTGTCGTCGGGCGGCATCCGCCCGTGCAGCACCTCGATCCGCAGCCCGCGCAGGGCACCCGCGGCGAGCTCCGCCGCGATGTCGAGGACGGCGAGCGGCGGACGCTTGTCGGCGGTGGCCTCGGCCTCCTCCTTGGCCGCGGCCTTGGCACGGGCCTTCGCGTCGGCGGGGTCGGGCTCCTCGTCCCCGATCCGGGGGCACACCACGTACGCCTGGTGGCCCTTGCCGACCTCCTCGCGGACGCGTTCCCAGGCGCGGGCCAGGAAGTGCGGCTTGTCGGCGGCGGGGACGACATGGCTGGCGATCGGGGAGCGGCCGGCCGGGAGCTGGTCGAGGACGGAGGTCTCCAGATCGCCGAAGACGGTCATCGCGACCGTACGCGGGATGGGAGTGGCCGTCATCACCAGCAGATGCGGGGTGCGGCGGATGCCCTCCTCGCCCTGGCTGGGGCCCTTGCCGCGCAGGGCGTCGCGCTGCTCGACACCGAAGCGGTGCTGTTCGTCGACGACGACGAGGCCCAGGTCGTGGAACTGGACCTTGTCCTCGATCAGCGCGTGCGTCCCGATGACGATGCCCGCCTCGCCCGTGACCAGGTCCAGCAGGGCCTGGCGGCGGGCCGCGACGCCCATGGAGCCGGTGAGCAGGGTGACCTTGGTGCCGTGATCGGCGCCGCCGAGCATGCCGCCCTCGGCCAGCCCGCCCATCATCTCGGTGATGGAGCGGTGGTGCTGCTGGGCGAGGACCTCGGTGGGCGCGAGCATCGCGGCCTGGCCGCCCGCGTCGACGACGGCGAGCATGGCGCGCAGCGCGACCATGGTCTTGCCGGAGCCGACCTCGCCCTGGAGCAGCCGGTGCATGGGGTGCTCGGTGGCGAGGTCGTCGAAGATCTCGGCGCTGACCTTGCGCTGGCCGTCGGTGAGGGTGAAGGGCAGCCGGTCGTCGAACGCGGCGAGGATGCCGTCGGCGGCGGGGCGGCGGGGGGTGGCGGGCAGCAGGGTGTCGCTGAAGCGGCGGCGGGCCAGGGCGACCTGGAGGACGAACGCCTCGTCCCACTTGAGGCGGGCCCGCGCGTCCTCGACGTCGCGTTTGGTGTGCGGGCGGTGGATCTTCAGCAGGGCCTCGGGCAGCGGGACGAGGGCGCGGCCCTCGCGCAGCGCGGGCGGCAGCGGGTCCACCGCGTCGGTGACGGACGGCAGGACCGCGTCGACCGCCTTGGCGATCTTCCAGGACTCCAGCTTCGCGGTGGCCGGGTAGATCGGGATGAGGGCTCCGGCCCAGGAGTCGACGGCGTCGCCCCCGGTGTCGTCCGGGGAGCGGCGCAGCAGTTCGTAGGCGGGGTGGGCGAGCTGGAGCTTGCGGTTGAACAGGGAGACCTTGCCGGCGAACATCGCGCGGGTGCCCGGCACGAGGTCCTTGTGGGGCTTGTGGACGCCGCGGCCGAAGAAGACGAGCTGGAGCCGGCCGCTGCCGTCGGTGATGACGACTTCGAGGCGCTGGCCGCTGCCGCCGTTGAACTTGAGGACGCGGGCGGTCTCCACCTGGGCGACGACCGTGACGTGTTCGTCCAGGGGGAGGTCGGCGAGGCGGGTCAGCTCGCCCCGCTCGGCGTACCGCCGCGGGTAGTGGTGGAGGAGGTCGCCTACGGTGTGCAGGTCGAGGGACTCGGCCATCACCTTCGCGGTGGCGGGGCCGAGCACCTTCTTGAGCGGTTCTTCGAGCACGGGCACGGCATCCATTGCACACCACGGCACTGACATCGTCGTAGATCCCCGCGATTTCGGGGGGAAAGTCGCTGGTCAGCCGGTTCGGCCGGATGAGTTCGCCGACCGTGGGGCGCGGGTGGGACGGCTGGGTCCGCGAAGCGGTCGGGGGGCGGTCCCGGCCGGTGGGACCCGGTCCGTTCCGGCGGGCGGGGGACCGGACTTGCGTGCGGCGGACACCGGTGTGAGGACAGGGCCTAGGATGACCTGGCCCCAGCCCGCTCGCGGTCACCGGTTCGCGGGACCGCCCGACCCGCGCCGTCGTCCTTCCCCCCACCGGCGCAGCGACGATGGACTCTCAGACACCTCAGCCGCCCCATGTGCCCCAGGACAACCGGGCACCCCAGCCGACCCAGACCCCGCGGGCGGACCCCCCGCCCGGGGCGGACCAGCCGTTGCCGACGGCCGGGAGACCGCATTCGTTCCAGGTCGATCTCCGGGGGCTGGTGGATCTGCTCTCGCAGCATCTGTACTCCAGCCCCAAGGTGTATCTGCGCGAGTTGCTCCAGAACGCGGTGGACGCCGTCACGGCCCGCCGCGCCGAACAGCCGGACGCGCCCGCGCGGGTGCGGCTCACCGTGACCCCGGCGAGCGGGACGGCCGGGGCGACGCTGTGCGTGGAGGACTCCGGGATCGGGCTGACCGAGGACGACGTCCACTCGCTGCTGGCGACGATCGGGCGCAGCTCCAAGCGGTCCGGCGCCGGGATGCCGGGCGGGGCCGATCCCGTCGCGGCCCTCGGGCTGGAGTCGGCGCGTTCGCAGTTCCTGGGCCAGTTCGGCATCGGTCTGCTGGCCTGCTTCGTGGTCGCCGAGCGCATCCGGGTGGTGAGCCGTTCGGCGCGGACCCCCGGGGCGCCGCCCGTCGAGTGGACGGCCCGCGACGACGGTTCGTACACCGTGCGTGTGCTGCCGGACGAGGCCCGGCCCAAACCGGGCACCACGGTCCGTCTGGAGGCACGGGCGGGCGCGGGCGAATGGCTCGACGAGGAGCGGGTGCTGGCCCTGGCCCGTGACTTCGGCGCGCTCCTGCCGTACGACGTGCGGGTGGGCGACGTACCGGTGACGGAGCTCCCGGCGCCCTGGGACCGCCCGTACCCGAGCCCCGCCGCGCGGCGGGTGGCGCTGGCCCGGCACTGTCACGAGGTGTTCGGCTTCAGCCCGCTGGACGCGATCGACCTGGACGTACCGCTGGCCGGGGTGCGGGGGGTCGCGTACGTGCTGCCGCAGGCCCTGAGCCCGGCGCAGCGGGCGGGGCACCGGGTGCACCTCAAGGGCATGCTGCTGACCGAGCGCGCCGAACAGCTGCTGCCCGACTGGGCGTTCTTCGTGCGCTGCGTCCTCGACACGGACAGTCTGCGCCCCACCGCGTCCCGTGAGGCGCTGTACGAGGACGAGACCCTGGCGGCCGTCCGGGAGGCGCTCGGGGAGCGGGTCCGGGGCTGGCTGACCGGGCTGGCGGCCGGGGACCCGGAGCGGCTGGCCGCGTTCGTCTCGGTGCACCATCTGGGCGTCAAGTCGCTGGCGCGGCACGACCGGGACATGCTGCGCACGATGCTGCCGTGGCTGCCGTTCGAGACGACCGACGGACGGCTGTCGCTGGACGAGTTCGCGCGGCGCCACCCGGTGGTGCACTTCACCCGGACGGTGGAGGAGTTCCGCCAGGTCTCCCCCATCGCGTCCGCGCAGGGCGTCGGGGTGGTCAACGGCGGCTACACGTACGACGCGGAGCTGCTGGAGGCGCTGCCGTCGGTGCGGCCCGGGACCGTGGTGGCGGAGCTCGACGCCGACACGGTGACCGCGCATCTGGACTCCGTCGACCCGGCGGAGGAGCTGGCGCTGGGCGCCTTCCTCGCCGCCGCGCGCGCGAGGCTCGATCCGCTGGGCTGCGATGTGGCGCTGCGCGCGTTCCACCCGGTGTCCGTGCCCGCGCTGCACCTGGACGACCGGCAGGCGCGGCACGAGCAGGCCCGCGCGGACGCCGCGGACCAGGCCGACGACCTGTGGGCGGGCATCCTCGGCTCGCTGCGGGGCAGCGCCCCGCGCGCGCGGCTGGTGCTCAACCACCACAATCCGCTGATCCGCAGGATCAGCGGGCTGCGGGACCCGGAACTGATCGGGACGGCGACGGAGTCGCTGTACGGGCAGGCCCTGCTGATGGCGCAGCGCCCGTTGCGGCCCGCCGACTCGGCGCTGCTGAACCGGGCGTTCATGGGGCTGCTGGAGTGGGCCACGCACACCGGTCCCGGGGAGGACGGACGATGACCGACGCGAACGCTCCCGCCATGGATCTCGGCGCGCTGCGTGCCGCGATCGCCGAGAACGACGGCCGGCCGGAGGGACCCGCGCGCAACGCGCGCGCGGAGGCCCTGGTCGTGGCGGCGGAGGGGCTGGGTGTCCCGCTCGCGGTGATCGAGGCGCTGGGGCATCAGTTGCAGGTGTACTGCTACAGCTCCGAGAAGGACAAGATGTTCGTGCCCTTCGCGCGGCTGCTGCGCATGTGGGACGAGGGTCCGCAGGACTTCGACGAGTACGAGACGCACTCCCTGCACTGGGCGTTCAAGTGGATGTCCGCGGGGATGCTGGACCAGCCGCACATCCCGCTGGCGTCGATCGAGAAGTGGCTCGCCGAGATGGAGCACCGGTACCGGGTCGCCGGTTTCTCGGAGCGGGCGGTGCGTTCCAGCGAGCACAGTGTGGCCCTGCACATCGGTGACCTGGAGCGGGCGGAACGCGCGCATCGCGCGTGGCGGGCCGCCGACCGGGACCGGATGAGCGACTGCCACGCGTGCGAACTGCACGACCAGGCGTGGTTCGAGGCGCATCGGCGGCACGACGAGCAGGCACTGGAGCTGTGGCGTCCGGTGCTGGAGGGCGAGTACACCTGCGCCCATGAGCCGCACGCGTCGCTGGCGTCGAGCCTGTTGCCGCTGGTGCGGGTGGCGCGGCTGGACGAGGCGCGGGCCCATCATCTGCGGGGGCTGCGGCTGGTGCGCGAGATGGAGAGCATGCGCGGGGCGTACGCGCAGCACGTGGAGTTCTGCGCGCTGACCGGGAACGAGGCGCGGGCGCTCGAACTGCTGGCCGACCGTCCGGCGTACTTCACCGACGACGGGCAGCCCCGGAGCCGGATGAACTACCTGGCGGTGACGGCCCTGCTCACCGAGCGGCTGATCGAACTCGGGCTGGGCGAGCGGCCCGTCCCCGGGCCCGCCGGGCGGTCGTGGACGGCCCGGGAACTCGCCGAGCACGCGCGCGGGGAGGCCGTCGCGATCGGTGCGCGGTTCGACGAGCGCAACGGCAGCGGCCATGTGGGCGCGGAGCTGCGCGCGCGGATGGCCCAGCGGCCGCTCGTGGAGCGGCTGCCGCTGGGGGTACGGGCGCCCCGGCTGCCGAAGGTGTCCACGCGGCAGCCGGTGCGAGCTCCCGTGGACGAGCCGTCCGGCGGCGGTCTCGACGCGCTTCTCGCGGAGGCCCGGCGGCTCACCGAGGCGCGGCATCCGGGTGCCGGGGCGGCGTGGGCGGCGGCGCTGGGCGCGGCGGACGAGGCGGGTGTCCCGCTGACCGTCCGGGACCGCGCGGAGATCGCCGACCACGAGGCCATGGCGGGCGCGGACGCGGCGCTGTTCGAGCGCGCGGCCGGGCTGTACGAGGAGGCGGGCGATCCCGACGAGGCGGTGGAGGCACGCGCGCGGGGCGCCTATGTGCGGGCGATGCGGGACGGCGCCACCGGGGCCGGGGCACTGAGCGCGCTCACGGAAGCGACCGGGCGGGCCGTCGCCCGGTACGAGGAGTCCGGCGAGGGCGCGCGGCACGCGGCGTCGATGCTGCTGTACCACGCGCGGGTGCTGATGCTGGCGCTGTACGAGGCCCCCGCGGAGCAGCCGGAGCGCACGGAGCCCGGCGGGCCCACGGAGGCGGTGGGCCCGGAGGCGGGCGACGGTACGGGGAACGAGGTCTCGCGGACGGCCGAGGCGGCCGTACTACGGCTGCTGGCGCTCACCGAGCGGCACCCCGACGACCCCCGGTTGGTCTCCCGCCGGGCGGCGGCGCACGCCATGCTCGCCGAGCTGGCCGCGTTCGGCGGTGACACCGAGGGCTCCATGGCGGGCTTCACGCGCGCGTGGCAGGGCTATGTCGCGGCGGGCACCCCCTGGTTCGCGGCGGAGCCCGCGTCACGGCTGGCGACCCTGGCACGCCATCTGGAGGACCTGGACACCGCCACCCGCGCGGCACGCGCCGCGCTGGAGCACGGCGGGGCGTTCCTGTCGCCGTCCCACCACGCCCAGCTGCACAGTCAGCTGGCCGACGGCCTCGCCCGCCAGGGAGAGGTCGTCGAGGCGAGCGCGCACGCGCTGGAGGCGGCGCACTGGGCCGACGAGGCCGACGAGGGACCCGTCATGGGCGCGTGGGCACGGCATCAGCTGGGCGGGCTGCTGATCCAGCGCGAACGGTACGCGGAGGCGGCCGAGGTGCTGGAGGCCGCGCTGCCGGATCTGACCCAGGAGGCCCATGGGGACGGCACGCTCGTGCAGACCCGGTGGTGGCTGGGCGACTGTCTGCGGGAGCTGGGCAACCACCGGGGCGCCGCCGAGCACTGGCTGGTGGCCGCCGACCTCGCCCGTGCCTGGCCCGAGCAGCGCGACCACGCGATGCTCGCGCACATGGCCGCCGAGTCGCTGGGCCACGCGGGGCTCCCCGCCGAGGCGGACCAGGCGTACGAGCGGGCCGGTGAGCTGTGGCGGGAGCTGGGCAATCCGTACGGGTTCGTGCGCTCGCTGCGGGCCCGCGCGTGGCTGATGGTCGACGAGGACGCGGGGCATCTCGCGCAGGCCGGGGCGGCCGAGGCACGGGAGCTGATGGAGGCCGCCGTCCTGGAGTGCGTGGCCGCCCTGTCGGCCGCCGACAGGGCGACTGCCGCGCAGGGCGACGGGGACGACGAGGGTGCCGGCGCCGGCGCCCGGGAGCGGCTGGTGTCGGAACTCGCGCAGACCCGGCGGCAGTTCGCCGAGCTGCTGCTGCGCGGGCACGGCGGCGGGACGGACGAGGACCCCGCCGTCCGCGCGGTGTTCGAGGAGGCGCTCGGGCACATGGACCTCGCGGTCGACGCGTACACCTCGCTGGGGCCCGCCGCGCGGGACGGCGCGATGTCCGCGACGGTCGCCGCCGGGTGGCTGCTCGGGCGGCTGGGGCGCCGTGCGGAGGCGGAGGGCCGCGCGCGGTCGGTGCTGGCGTCGTCCGAGGGGTCCTCGGACGACGGGGCGGTCGGGCGGGCCGCCGCCGCTGTCGCCGCGGAGGAGTTGCTGGCGCATCTGGCCCAGGGGGTCGGGCCCAGGGGGCGGGTCGGCGGTAGCGGGGCGTCTTCGCTTGCGCCGTGAGGGCTTCGGCGGTCAGCACGGGTTCCCGTGCGGGGTGCTCGTGGGGTGCGCCGCTTGCTGTGTCCGCTCGGGTGCGGGTCGCCTGTGGTTGCTCGCGCAGTTCCCCGCGCCCCTACGGTCGCGCCCCTTGCTGAGTCCGCTCGGGTGCGGGTTGCCTGTGGTTGCTCGCGCTGTTCCTCGCGCCCCTGCGGTCTCGGCCCCTGGGCGTACTCGTTCCTGTGTGGGTACTTACGGGGGTGCGCAGTTCCTCGCGCCCCTGCGGTCGCGCCCCCTGCCGTGCCCGCTCGGGTGCGGGTCGTCCGTGGTTGCTCGCGCAGTTCCTCGCGCCCCTTTGGGTCGCGGCCCCTGGGCGTACTCGTTCCTGTGCCGTCGCTCGGTGGGTGCGCAGTTCCCCGCGCCCCTGCAGTCGCGCCCCTTGCCGTGCCCGCTCGGGTGCGGGTTGCCCGTGGTTGCTCGCGCAGTTCCTCGCGCCCCTTTGGGTCGCGGCCCCTGGGCGTACTCGTTCCTGTGCGGGTACTACGGGGGTGCGCAGTTCCTCGCGCCCCTGCGGTCGCGCCGCTTGCCGTGCCCTTTCGGGTGCGGGTTGCCTGTGGTTGCTCGCGCAGTTCCTCGCGCCCCTGCGGTCTCGGCCCCTGGGCGTACTCGTTCCTGTGTGGGTACTTACGGGGGTGCGCAGTTCCTCGCGCCCCTGCGGTCGCGCCGCATGCTGTGTCCGTTCGGGTGCGGCAGACCCGTCACGCCAGGGTGGGTTACTCGACGCCTACCAGGAGGAGGGCCGCGTGGCGGCCGCCTCGGTAGACCACCGTGTCGACCGCCAGGTGGGCGTCCCTGACGTGGCGTTCCAGGAGGTCGGCGACGCGGTCGGGGACCTCGTCGCCCAGGACGAGGGTGACCATCTCGCCGCCCGCCGCGAGCATCCGGTCGAGGACGGTCACCGCCGTCTCCACGAGGGTGTCCGTGGCGTCCGGGCCGGGGGTCGCCCCGATCACCGCCACGTCGCCGTCGATCAGCCCGAGCACGTCCCCGGCCTGGCAGATGCCCGCGGTGGTCCAGGACTGCCGCTCGGCGACGGCCAGTTCGGCGTACCGGGTCGCGCCGGCGGCCGAGGTCATCGACACCACGTCCTCGTCGAAGCGGCGGCCCGGCTCGTGGACGGCGAGCGCGGCGATGCCCTGGACCGCTGACCGGGTGGGGATCAGCGCGACCCGTACCCCCTCGGTGCGGGCCTGTTCGGCCGCCGCCGCCGCGGTGTGCCGCAGTTCGGCGTCGTTCGGCAGCAGGACCACCTCACGCGCGTGCGCGCGGCGGATCGCCTGCACCAGTTCCCCGCTGGCGGGCGGCTCTCCGGGGCGGGCGAGGACCGTGGTGGCCCCGGCCTCGCCGTACAGTCCCGCGAGGCCCTCGCCGGGGACGACGGCCACGATCGCGCGCTGCGCCGGTTCCCGTACGGGACGGGCGTCGGCCCCGCGCGCGGTGTGCGCGTCCCCGGCGCCGAAGTGGGTGATCCGGATGCGGTACGGGCGGCCCGCCTCGACCCCGGCCTCCACGGCGGCACCCGCGTCGTCGACGTGTACATGGACGTTCCAGAGCCCGTCGCCGCCGACGACCACCAGGGAGTCCCCGAGCCCGTCGAGCCGGGCCCGCAGCCGCTCGACGGCCGGGTCGGTGGCCTCCAGCAGATAGATCACCTCGTACGCGGGTCCGCCCACCCCGTCCTCGCACTCCTCTACCGATCCGACCGGCGCCATCTGCTCGGCCGACCCGACCGGTCCAGGCGACCCGGCCGCGCCGGACGGGCCCGGGAGCGCCGGAGCGGGCCGCTCCCCCGTGCACGCCTCCACCAGTGCCCCCAGGACGGCCACCAGGCCCCGTCCACCGGCGTCCACGACCCCGGCCCGCCCCAGGACGGCCAGCTGGCGTGGGGTGGCCTCCAGCGCCGTCCTGGCGCTTCGGTACGCGGCGCGTACGACGGACCGGCAGTCGTCGGCGGCTCCGGCCGCCCCGTCCGCCGCCGCCGTCGCCACCGTCAGGACCGTGCCCTCGACGGGATGCGCGACCGCCTCGTACGCCGACTCCGCGGCCCGCCGCAGCGCGCGTCGCAGCGCGCGGGCGTCCCCGGCCGCCCGCGCCGGGCCCACCGGTTCGTCGGCGGTGTCCCGCGCGTCCTCCGCCGCGAGCACCTCGGCCATCCCGCGCAGGAGCTGCGCGAGGATCGTGCCGGAGTTGCCGCGTGCCCCGATGAGCGCGCCGTGGGCCATCGCGCGGGCGGCCTGCGCCGCCGACGGCAGCTCCGGCTCGTGCCCGGCGAACGCGGCCTCCACGGCCTGCGCCGCGGATTCCACCGTCAGATAGAGATTGGTCCCCGTGTCACCGTCCGCGACCGGGTAGACATTGATCGCGTCGATCTCCTCACGGGCCCTGCCCAGCGCGTCGAGGGACAGCGCGCACCAGGCGCGCACCAGGGCGGCGTCGAGGATCTGCGGCACCTGTCGCTCCTTCGGCATCCGGACTGCGACGCAGCGTAGACCCCGGGCGGGGTCCCCCCGGAAGAGGGCCCGCGACCAGGGGCGGGGCGGGAGTCCGGGGGCGCTCGTGGTAGTTTCGTTGCACCGGGGCAGCCGTAGTATGCTGCTTCGGTTGCCCGATCCGCATCGGGCCTTTCCCCTGGCAGCGCCACCCGATCATTGATCCCGGCATGCCGGGATCAACCGTAAGCGCATCTGAAGTCTTTGGAGTGACCCGTGGCTGCCAACTGCGACGTCTGTGGCAAGGGGCCGAGCTTCGGCAACAGCATCTCCCACTCGCACCGCCGTACGTCCCGTCGCTGGAACCCGAACATCCAGCGCGTGCGTGCCGTGGTCGGTCGGACGCCGAAGCGGCTCAACGTCTGCACCTCGTGCATCAAGGCCGGCAAGGTCTCGCGCTGACGTAAAGCTAGCGCGGCCACCTTCTGGTCGCTGCGAAACCGGTCCACCCTCGGGTGGGCCGGTTTTTGCGCGTGCCCATACGCGCGGCCCCCACACGCGGCTCCTACGCGTGGGGGGTGTCCCCGGCCCTCGGGGGCACCCCCCACGCGCGTATGCCGTACGACGGGTCGTTGCGGTCAGGCGTTCCTGAGGCGCCAGCCGTGGTCCACCGGCCCTATCCCGCCGCCCAGGGCGAACCCGGCGCCGATCGCGCCGGTCACGTACTCCTTGGCCGCGGCGACCGCCTGGGGCACCCGGTCGCCGTGGGCGAGCCGGGCGGCGATCGCGCTGGCGAGGGTGCAGCCCGTGCCATGGGTGTGCCGGTTGTCCAGCCGGGGTGCCCGGAACCAGTGCTCGGCGGCCCCGTCCGTGAGCAGGTCGACCGCGTCCCCGGCGAGATGCCCGCCCTTGACGAGTGCCCAGCGCGGCCCGAACCGCAGGATCGCCTCGGCTGCCCGGCGCATCCCGTCCTCGGACCGCACCTCGATCCCGGTGAGCTGCGCCACCTCGTCCAGATTGGGGGTGGCGACGGTCGCCGTCGGCAGCAGCTCCAGCCGGACGGCGTCCAGCGCGGAGGACGCGAGCAGCGGATCGCCGTGCTTGGACACCCCCACCGGGTCGACCACCACGGGCGCGTCGGTCGCGGCGAGCAGCCCCGCGACCGTCTCGACGAGTTCGGCGGTGGCCAGCATCCCGGTCTTCACCGCCTGGACGCCGATGTCGTCCACGACACTGCGGTACTGGGCGCGCACGGCCGCCACCGGCAGCTCCCAGGCTCCCTGGACGCCCAGGGAGTTCTGCGCGGTCACGGCGGTCAGGACGCTCATCCCGTGCGTACCGAGGGCCAGCATGGTCTTGAGGTCGGCCTGGATGCCGGCCCCGCCCCCGGAGTCGGACCCGGCGACGGTGAGCACGCGCGGCAGCGCCGGGCGGACGGGTATGGGCGGCAGGGTCATGGCGGTCGTCCCGGTCTCTCGGTTCTCGGTGCCTCGTTCCGTGTGCGGTGACGGAACCCCGCCGATTGTGCCGGTTCCGGGCCGGATCAGCCCTCGATGTCGCCGAAGTGGTCCCAGCCGCCCTTGTGCGTCCAGGGCGCGCCGTCGACCGTGACCTGGGGCAGCGCCGACGGATTGAGGACCTCGCCGATGATCCGCCAGCGCGCGGGGAGCTTCACCTCGGGCGGGAAGGTCGCCACGATGGCGTGGTCCTCGCCCCCGGTGAGCACCCACATGAGCGGGTCGACACCGACGGCGGCTGCGATGTCGTTCATCTGCGACGGCACGTCCACCGCGCCCGAACGGACGTCGATCCGGACCTTGCTGGACTCCGCGATGTGCCCGAGGTCGGCGATCAGCCCGTCGCTGACGTCGGTCATCGCGGTCGCGCCGAGTCCGGCGGCGGCGGGACCCGCGTGGTACGGGGGTTCGGGCCTGCGGTGGGCCTCCACGAAGGCCCGCGGTGAGCGGAATCCCCGGGAGAGGACCGCGTGCCCGGCCGCCGACCAGCCCAGCCAGCCCGTGACGGCGACCACGTCACCGGGCTGTGCCCCGGCCCGGGTCACCGGTTCGTGGTTGCGCAGATCGCCGAGCGCGGTGATCGCCAGGGTGATCGTCTCGCCCCGTACGACGTCCCCGCCGACCACGGCGGCGCCCGCGACCTGGCATTCGTCGCGCAGCCCGTCCATCAGCTCGGTGGGCCAGGTCACCGGCAGTTCCGCCGGGACGACGAGCCCGAGGAGCAGCGCGGTGGGCACGGCGCCCATGGCCGCGATGTCCGCGAGGTTCTGTGCGGCGGCCTTGCGGCCCACGTCGTAGGCGGTGGACCAGTCGCGGCGGAAATGACGTCCTTCGAGCAGGACGTCGGTGCTGGCGACGACCCGCCGGTCGGGGGCGGTCACCACCGCGGCGTCGTCGCCCGGCCCCAGCCGTACCGCCGGGGTGGTGGTGAGCCGGGCCGTCATCTCTTTGATGAGCCCGAACTCGCCCAGCTCTCCCACGGTGCCCTTCATCGTCGTACTGCCCCTTCCGCGCCGGTCCGGCTGCCGTGCCCGGCCGCGAGCGGCGTACGGGCGCGGACCGTTCCTGTCCTGGGTACGGTCGGCATGACCGTCAACGTGTGCCGTGCGTGCACCTCGTGCGCGCCACAGCCCCCGCGGGTCTCCCCGCGGCGAGCGGCGACGCGATAACGTGGCGTCTCTTCTCCCCACATGATCCTCGTGGCCGCCCTGGAGGTTCCGTGGTACAGGCGTACATCCTGATCCAGACGGAGGTCGGCAAAGCGTCGACCGTCGCTGACACGATCAGCAAGATCCCGGGGGTGATCCAAGCAGAGGACGTGACCGGACCGTACGACGTGATCGTGCGGGCGCAGGCCGACACCGTCGACGAGCTGGGCCGCATGGTGGTTGCCAGGGTCCAGCAGGTGGACGGCATCACCCGAACCCTGACCTGCCCGGTCGTTCATCTGTAGCCCCCGTCTACCCTAGGCCGGTGAACATTCTCCGTCGCCGGCCCCGTTCACTCGCCGGGCCGTCCGTCCTCGCCCTGCTGTTCACCGTCACCGGTTGTTCCGTACTGGACGGACCGGCGACGGCGGCGGTGCCTTCTCCGGGCGCGGCGGCGGACCGGCTGTGCCGGGACCTGCGCGAGGAGCTCCCCGAGCGGGTGGAGGGGCTCGGCAGGCAGGACCCGGAGCCCTCGTCCGAACTGACCGCCGGATGGGGTGATCCGGCGATCATACTGCGCTGCGGTGTGCCCAAGCCCGCGGCGCTCCTCGATCCGAAGGCCGAGAGCGTGACGGCCGACGGTGTGGCCTGGCTCATCGAGCCGCAGAAGAACGGTTCCTTCCGTTTCACCACCGTGCAGCGCCGCGTGTATGTCGAGGTGTCCCTGCCGAAGTCCCGTACGGGCGGGGGCGTGAACCCGCTGCTCGACTTCGCGGAGCCGGTGAAGAAGACGGTCCCGGAGGGCATCCCCGACTGATCCGGGGAGGTGTCCGGAGCGCCGTGCTTCACCGTCCCCTCACCTCTGCCCGCCGCCGCCCCGGCGCGGCGGCCGGCGGGCCGGGGCCGGGCGGCGGACGCGCGGGAATCGGGTCAGCGCAGTCCGGTGGAGCGCCGGAGCGCGGCCTGCACGAGCCGGTCCACCAGCTCCGGGTAGGGCACCCCGCTCGCCTCCCACATCCGCGGGTACATCGAGATGGGGGTGAACCCGGGCATCGTGTTGATCTCGTTGATGACGAACGTCCCGTCCTCCGTGAGGAAGAAGTCCGCGCGGACGAGCCCCTCGCAGGACGCGGCCTCGAACGCGGCGACCGCGAGCCGCTGGATCTCCGCGGTCTGCTCGGGCGTCAGCGGCGCGGGGATGATCCCGGCGGCGGAGTCGATGTACTTCGCCTCGAAGTCGTAGAAGTCATGGGCCTGGACGGGCGGGATCTCGGCGGGCACGCTCGCGCGCGGGCCGTCCTCGAACTCCAGGACACCGCACTCGATCTCCCGGCCCCGCAGCAGCGACTCGACCAGGAACTTCGGGTCGTGGCGCCGGGCCTCCTCGATCGCCTCGTCCAGCTCCTCGAAGGAACCGGCCTTGGTGATGCCCATCGAGGAGCCCGCGCGGGCGGGCTTGATGAACAGCGGCCAGCCGTGCTCGGCCGCGAAGTGGGCGATCCGCTCCCGCGCGCCCGTCTCGTCCTGCTCCCACTCCCGGGGCCGCACCACGAGATACGGGCCGACGGGCAGGCCGAAGGACTGGAAGACGCGCTTCATGTAGTCCTTGTCCTGACCGACGGCCGAGGCGAGGACCCCGGAGCCGACGTACGGCGTCCCGGAGAGTTCGAGGAGCCCCTGAAGGGTGCCGTCCTCGCCGTACGGGCCGTGCAGGACCGGGAAGACCACATCGACGTCGCCGAGGGCCTTGGGCACGGCACCGGGCTCGGTGTAGACGACCTCGCGGTCGTTCGGGTCGACAGGGAGGACGACACTGCCCTCGGACGACTCGGCCAGCTGGTCGACGTTCGGCACCTGACGGTCGGTGATCGCCATCCGGTCCGGTTCGTCGGCGGTCAGCGCCCAGCGCCCGTCCTGGGTGATGCCGATCGGCAGCACGTCGTACTTGGTGCGGTCGATGGCACGCATGACGGCGCCCGCCGTGACGACGGAGATGCCGTGCTCGGAACTGCGGCCGCCGAACACGACGGCCACACGCGGCTTGCGGAGCCGGTGGCCCTGGGGTGAGGTCTCGCTGCTCATATCGCGTTGAGCGTACCCGTTGCCCCGCCGTGGGTCAGCGCGCCCGGGCCGCGTCGTACGACGGACCGCGGCGGGTCCGCCCGGCGCGGCCCGGTGGGCGGCGCCGGGCGGCCGGCTCAGCGGCGTTCGGCCTTGGCGCTGCGGGACATCAGTTCCCTGAGCGCCACGACCGGCGGCTTGCCCTCGTGGACGATGTCGACGACGGTCTCCGTGATCGGCATGTCGACCCCGTGCCGGCGGGCCAGATCGGCCACGGACTCGCAGGACTTGACGCCCTCGGCGGTCTGCCGGGTGACCGCGATGGTCTCCTGGAGGGTCATGCCCTTGCCGAGGTTGGTGCCGAAGGTGTGGTTGCGCGACAGCGGCGACGAGCAGGTGGCGACCAGGTCCCCGAGCCCGGCGAGCCCGGAGAACGTCAGCGGGTCGGCGCCCATCGCGAGGCCGAGGCGGGTCGTCTCGGCGAGCCCCCGGGTGATCAGCGAGCCCTTGGCGTTGTCGCCGAGGCCCATCCCGTCGGCGATGCCCACGGCGAGCCCGATGACGTTCTTGACGGCCCCGCCCAGTTCGCAGCCGACGACGTCGGTGTTGGTGTACGGGCGGAAGTACGGGGTGTGGCACGCGGCCTGGAGCCGCTGGGCGACGCCCTCGTCGGCGCAGGCGACGACGGACGCGGCGGGCATCCGGGCGGCGATCTCCCGGGCGAGGTTCGGCCCGGTGACGACGGCGACGCGGTCGGCGCCGACCTTCGCGACATCCTCGACGACCTCGCTCATCCGCATCGCGGACCCCAGCTCGACGCCCTTCATCAGCGACACCAGGACGGTGCCCGGGGCGAGCAGCGGCGCCCAGTCCGCGAGATTGGCGCGCAGGGTCTGCGAAGGAACCGCGAGGACGGTGAAGTCGGCTCCGGCGGCGGCCTCGGCCGGGTCGGTGGTGGCCCGCAGGTTCGCGGGCAGTTCGACGCCCGGCAGATAGTCCGGGTTGGTCCGGGTGGAGTTGACGGCGTCGGCGAGTCCGGCGCGGCGGCCCCACAGGGTCACGTCGCAGCCCGCGTCCGCGAGCACCATCCCGAATGCCGTTCCCCAGGAGCCGGTGCCGAAGACGGCCGCCTTCACGGTGCTGGTCACTTGCCGCCCTCGATGTCGTGGTCGATGTGTTCCGCCGCTGTCCTGCGGCGCTGTTCGACTCGCACATGGCGCGGGTCGTAGCGGGTGTGCGGGGCCTTCTCCCCGCGCAGCAGCTCCAGCTGCTCGGTGATGGCCGCCATGATGACCTCCGTGGCCTCCTTGAGGAGTTCCGGGGTCGGTTCCCGGTCGTGGAACCGGGAGAGGTCCACCGGGGGTCCCGCGAGCACATGGTGCGTCTTGCGGGGCCACAGGTCGGGCTTGCTCGCGTACGGCGGCAGCAGCAGGTTGGCGCCCCACTGGGCCACGGGGACGACCGGGCAGCCGGTGGCGAGCGCCACCCGGGCGGCGCCCGTCTTGCCGATCATGGGCCACTGGTCCGGATCGCGGGTGAGGGTGCCCTCGGGGTAGAAGGCGACGCATTCACCGCGTTCGACGGCGCCGATCGCGGCCCGGAAGGCGCTGAGCGCGTCGGTGCTCTCGCGGTAGACGGGGATCTGGCCGGTGCCACGCATCGCCGCACCCACGAAGCCCTTACGGAAAAGAGCGTGCTTGGCCAGGAAACGGGGCACTCGTCCCGTGTTGTACTGAAAGTGGGCGTAGGCAACCGGGTCCACATGCGAATTGTGGTTGACCACGGTGATGAATCCGCCCTCGGCCGGAATGTTCTCCATTCCTCGCCAGTCCCGCTTGAACAGAACCACCAGTGGCGGTTTGCACAGGACCGCCGCGAAGCGGTACCAGAAGCCGACTTTTCGGCGGGACACGCGAACACCTTTCTCTCGTTCCACCGGGGCCCGGTGAGCCCCTGGTCAGGCGCCCAAGTGTGGCTCCGGGGCGCCCCTCTGTCGAGGACACCGTACGCCCGGGGGGCCGGCGGTCACGTCCTGCTCAGGGCGGGTCCGGGGGTGCCCGCGCGCGGGGTCCGGACCGGGGGCAGGTCACAATGGGCGCGATGAACGGGGACGGAGCGCGTGTGCGGTGGACGCTGGTCGTCCCCTTGAAGCCCTTGGCGCGGGCGAAGAGCAGGCTTTCGGACACCGCGCCGGACGCCGTACGGCCCCGGCTGGTCCTCGCCTTCGCGCAGGACACCGTGGCCGCGGCGGGTGCGAGCCCGGCGGTACGCGATGTGGTGGTCGTCACGGACGACCCGCTGGCAGGGCGGGAACTGGCCGGACTGGGCGCGCGGATCGTCCCCGACGCGCCCCGCCGCGCGCCGGACCGCACCCGCGACCGCACGCCCGACGACGGGCTGAACGCGGCGCTGACGCACGGCGTGGCCACGGTGCGTCTGGGGCGGCCCGACGCGGCGGTGGCCGCGCTGAACGCGGATCTCCCCGCATTGCGCACCGAGGAATTGACCCGCGTTCTCGAACAGGCCGCCCGTTTTCCGCGCGCATTCCTCGCGGATGCTGCGGGAATCGGTACGACATTGCTCACCGCGTTGTCCGGGCGTGAACTGCTGCCCCTTTTCGGGAACGCCTCCAGAATGCGGCACAGGGGTTCCGGGGCGGCCGAGATCATGCTTCCGGGTATCGATTCCGTCCGCCAGGACGTCGATACCGGTGCGGATCTGCGTACCGCCCTTTCCCTCGGCGTGGGCCCCCACACCCAAAAAGCAGCGACCCTCCTCCCCCACCCCGGACACCCCCCGCGCTCCCACCTCTGAACACACCCCAGGTCTGTCCGGGTGGGCGCGCTTGTTCCTGTGCCGTCGTCCTGGGGTGCGCAGTTCCCCGCGCCCCTTTGGGGGCGCCTCAGCCTCCTGAGGCTGGCCGTCGTCCGCGGGCTGTCCGGAGAATCCCGACCGGCGCCGCCCCGAAGAACCCACCGGGGGTGCCCCAAAGGGGCGCGGGGAACTGCGCAAAAGACGAGAACCGGCCCGCACCCGAAGAGCGACGGACAGGGGCAGCATCCAGGGGCGCGGGGAACTGCGCACCCACCGGGCGACGGCACAGGGACAAGCGGGCCCACCCGGACAGACCCAGAAGCGCAAGCGAAGGCGACCCGCAGGGACAAGGCGACCGCAGGAGGCAGCATCGGCCCCACGCCCGCCGGGAAGCTACCGTGTGGGGATGCAAGCCACCGCGTACACGTACGACCAGGAGACCCGCAGCGGCAGCGTCCTCCTGGACGACGGCACCCCCGTCCCGTTCGACGCCCCCGCGTTCGACGCGGGCGGCCTCCGCCTGCTCCGCCCCGGCCAGCGTGTCCGGATCGAGGTCACCGGCGAGGCCGGGGCCCGCCGCGTCACCCTGATCACCCTCCAGACCTTCTGACGCCGCCGGACAGCGCCCGGACAGCCCGCGGGCCGGGCTCCCCGAGGGGAGTCCGGCCCGGCGCGTGAGTGCCTGCGAGGCCCTGCCCTACCGCTTGCGGGCGGTGGCCTTCTTGGCGGTCGTCGTCTTACGCGCGGTCGACTTCTTGGCCGGCGCCTTCTTCGCGGTGGTCTTCTTCGCGGGCGCGGTCTTCTTGGCCGCGGCCGTCGTCTTCTTGGCGGTGGCCGTGGTCTTCTTGGCCGCCGTCGTCTTCGCGGGGGTGGCCTTCTTCGCCGTGGCGGTGGTCTTCTTCGCCGTGGTCTTCTTGGCGGTGGCCGTGGTCTTCTTCGCGGCGGCCGTCGTCTTCCTGGCGGCGGCCGTGGTGGTGGCCTTGCGGGCCGTGGCCTTCTTGGCGGTGGCCTTCTTCGCCGCGGCCTTGGTGGTGGTCCTGGTGCCACCGGTCAGGCTGCCCTTGGGGGCCTTCTTGACGGAGACCTCGCCGCCCTTGGGGAGCTTCTTGGAACCGCTCACCAGGTCCTTGAACCCCTGGCCCGCACGGAAACGGGGCACGGAGGTCTTCTTGACCCGCACGCGCTCCCCGGTCTGCGGGTTACGGGCGTACCGCGCCGGCCGCTCGACCTTCTCGAACGAGCCGAAGCCGGTGACCGAAACACGGTCCCCACCGACAACTGCGCGCACGATGGCGTCGAGTACGGCATCGACGGCGTCAGCGGCCTGCTGACGGCCGCCGACCTTGTCGGCAATCGCTTCTACGAGCTGCGCCTTGTTCACGTCTTCCCCTTCGGAGACATTGCCAGAACGAATCTGTTCAAGCTTTTTCGCACGTTAGGCAGATATATACCGCAAATCAAACACGAAACGGGCTAATCACCCTTGTGCCGCAACGAACTCGACCGCTGCCGGCTCGGTCGCGTCCGTCATGACCCGATGCGGCTGCCGCTCAGGTGTCTTCGGGGATTCGCCCCTCGTCGAGGTCCGCGTTCAATCGCTTCAGACGCCTTGCCGCATCGGCGAGGTCGTGTTTGGCCACGGCCGTAATGACCAGCAGCTTCCGGGTCAGCGCCATCCGTACGCCCTCCGGGACTTGCAGTGCGCGCACCTTGGCGTGCGCTTCCTTCAATTGGTCCGCCACGACCCCGTAGAGCTGGAGTTGGTCGTCGCGTTCCATGCACCGATTGTGCCATCTAGGGCGAGTTGTCGCCCCCCCAGGGTGCAACTGTGCAGCTCGGAGGGCATTTCGGGTCAGTATCCGGGTCGCTCACGCAAGTCACCTTTCGGACTCTTCTCGCTCTGGCAGCAGGGTAGTTGGCCCCGGCACCGGACCGCCATGGGCGGGCGGCGGACACCGAAAAGTGCGCACACGGATGTACCCCCAACCGTGGCACGGATGGGGGTACATCAAGGGGGTCGAGCGGGCGCCCGGGGCACCGGAAGGGCCCGTTCGGGGCGGTCGGGCGGGTCCCGGTCCCGGTGGCCGGGACCCGCCCGCCGGCACTGGGCCGTTCGGGCCGGTCCGGGCCTCGCGAGGGGCCGCGGCCGGGTCAGACCGGGAGGGTGCGCGGCTTGTGGGAGGGCCGGCGTGCCTCGTACGCGGTGATGTCCGTCTCGTTGGCGAGGGTGATGCTGATGTCGTCCAGACCGTTCAGCAGCCGCCAGCGGGCGTTCTCGTCCAGCTCGAACGGGGCGGTGAGGCCCTCGGCCCGCACCTCGCGGGCCTGGAGGTCGACGGTGATCTCGGCCTGCGGGTCGGCCTCGGTCAGCTCCTGGAGCGCGTCCACGACCTTCTGCTCGATCACTACCGTGAGCAGGCCGTTCTTCAGCGAGTTGCCCCGGAAGATATCGGCGAAGCGCGACGAGATGACCGTCTTGAAGCCGTAGTTCTGGAGCGCCCATACGGCGTGCTCACGCGAGGAGCCGGTACCGAAGTCGGGGCCCGCGACCAGGACGCTGGCACCCTGGCGCTCGGGGCGGTTGAGGATGAAGTCGGGGTCCTTGCGCCACGCCTCGAAGAGCCCGTCCTCGAAGCCGTCGCGGGTGACCTTCTTCAGCCAGTGCGCGGGGATGATCTGGTCGGTGTCGACGTTGCTGCGGCGCAGCGGGACGGCCCGGCCGGTGTGGGTGGTGAAGGCTTCCATGGTCCTCAGACTCCTGCGGGTGTGGCGACGTCGGCCTCGGCGAGATCGGCCGGGGAGGCCAGGTGGCCCAGTACCGCGGTGGCGGCGGCGACCTGCGGGGAGACCAGATGGGTACGGCCGCCCTTGCCCTGCCGTCCCTCGAAGTTGCGGTTGGACGTGGAGGCGGAACGCTCACCGGGAGCCAGTTGGTCGGGGTTCATGCCCAGACACATGGAACAGCCCGCGTGCCGCCATTCGGCCCCGGCCTCCTTGAAGACCTTGTCCAGTCCCTCGTCCACGGCCTGGAGTCCGACCCGGGCGGAGCCGGGGACGACCAGCATCCGTACGCCGTCGGCGACTTTGCGGCCGTCCACGATGGCGGCGGCGGCGCGCAGGTCCTCGATGCGGCCGTTGGTGCATGAACCTACGAAGACGGTGTCGACCTTGATCTGCCGCAGCGGCTGTCCGGCGGTCAACCCCATGTACTCCAGGGCCTTTTCGGCGGCGAGCCGCTCCGAAGCGTCGTCGTACGAAGCCGGGTCGGGGACGTTCGAGGAGAGCGGCGCGCCCTGACCGGGGTTGGTGCCCCAGGTGACGAACGGCGCCAGCTCGGCGGCCTCGATGACGACCTCGGCGTCGAAGACGGCGTCGTCGTCGGTGCGCAGCGTCTTCCAGTACGCGACGGCGGCGTCCCAGTCCTCGCCCTTCGGGGCGTGCGGACGGCCTTCGAGGTAGTCGAAGGTGGTCCGGTCGGGCGCGATCATGCCCGCGCGGGCCCCGGCCTCGATCGACATGTTGCAGATGGTCATCCGGGCCTCCATCGAGAGCTTCTCGATGGCCGGGCCGCGGTACTCCAGGACGTAGCCCTGGCCGCCGCCGGTGCCGATCCGGGCGATGATCGCCAGGATCAGGTCCTTCGCGGTGACCTCGTCGGGCAGTTCGCCGTCGACGGTGATGGCCATGGTCTTCGGCCGGGCCATGGGGAGGGTCTGGGTGGCCAGCACATGCTCGACCTGCGAGGTGCCGATGCCGAACGCCAGACCGCCGAAGGCGCCGTGCGTGGAGGTGTGGGAGTCACCGCAGACCACGGTCATCCCGGGCTGGGTGAGGCCCAGCTGCGGGCCGACGACATGGACGACGCCCTGCTCGACATCGCCCAGCGGGTGCAGCCGGACACCGAACTCGGCGCAGTTCCTGCGCAGGGTCTCCAGCTGGGCGCGCGAGACGGGGTCCGCGATGGGCTTGTCGATGTCGAGGGTCGGGGTGTTGTGATCCTCGGTGGCGATGGTGAGGTCGAGGCGCCGGACCCGGCGGCCGTTCTGCCGCAGGCCGTCGAACGCCTGCGGGCTGGTCACCTCGTGCAGCAGGTGCAGATCGATGAAAAGGAGGTCGGGCTCGCCCTCGGCGCGCCGGACGACATGGTCGTCCCAGACCTTCTCCGCGAGTGTCCTACCCATCGCTTTCCCTCCGGTCGACCGTCGTTGGCCGACCCAACTAGAGATGTGAACGCCGTCGCCCGTACCCCTCGTGCCAGGCAGCGACCGCCGGCCCGCGGTCGGCGGGGCGGCGTCTGACGTACAGGGTGACAAGTTCCCCGGGGAATTGAACTTGCGTTTCACAGAGTGAGACGCGAATATCGTTGCATGGACAACTCTAGTGGTGTCGGCGTACTCGACAAGGCGGCTCTCGTACTGAGCGCCCTGGAGTCCGGTCCGGCCACCCTCGCCGGGCTGGTCGCGGCGACCGGGCTCGCCCGGCCCACGGCACATCGTCTCGCGGTCGCCCTGGAGCACCACAGGATGGTCGCCCGCGACATGCAGGGGCGGTTCATCCTGGGCCCGCGGCTCGCGGAGCTGGCCGCGGCGGCCGGCGAGGACCGGCTGCTGGCCACGGCGGGGCCGGTGCTCACGCATCTGCGGGACATCACGGGAGAGAGCGCGCAGCTCTACCGGCGCCAGGGTGACATGAGGATCTGTGTGGCCGCCGCCGAGCGGCTGTCCGGACTGCGGGACACCGTGCCCGTGGGGTCCACGCTGACCATGAAGGCGGGCTCGTCCGCGCAGATCCTGATGGCCTGGGAGGAGCCGGAGCGGCTGCACCGCGGTCTCCAGGGCGCCCGTTTCACGGCCACGGCGCTGTCGGGTGTGCGCCGCCGGGGCTGGGCGCAGTCGATCGGCGAGCGGGAGCCGGGGGTCGCCTCGGTGTCCGCGCCGGTGCGCGGCCCGTCCAACCGTGTCGTCGCGGCCGTCTCGGTGTCCGGCCCGATCGAGCGGCTGACCCGCCACCCGGGGCGGATGCACGCGCAGGCGGTCATCGACGCGGCGGCCCGGCTCTCCGAGGCCCTGCGCCGCACGGGCTGATCCCGTACGAGCGGCGCGCCGGACCCGTCCGGCCCGGCGCGCCGCGAAGGACCGCGACCCGGCGTACGTCACGAAGAACCGGACCGCCGGGACGGTCAGGCGCCGCCGGGTGCCGCGGAGCCGAACCGCTGGGCCGCACGGTCGCCCCGGCGCCCCACGGGGACCGTGCCGCGGGCGGCCCCCAGTCCGAACGCGGGCATGTCCACGTAGACGTTCTCGTAGGCGCCCGCGGGGACCAGGTAGGTCTCGTGGAAGATCCCGACGCTCCCCCGGCCGTCCCGTGCGCGGCGGTTGAACGCGGTCCAGGCCGGCCGGTGCTCGGCGTCCTGCCGTGAGGCGTACGCGAGCAGCTTCTCCTTCGACTCCCAGTACTGGACCGTGCTGAAGACACGGGGCGAGTAGAGGAAGCGGTACCCGAGCATCCCGGAGTCCGGATCGTCGGACAGCTCCTTGAGCATCGGCGGCATCGCACGCACGGTCGGCAGCCAGCTGCGCACCGCCCGCCAGTTGTTGACCCGCATCCCGATGAGGAAGACCACGATCTCCTCGTCGGCCTCGGTCGTCATCCGCCCCTTGTTCGGCTCAGCACCCATGGCGTTCTCCCAGGCAAGAGTGGTTGGATAGTCTCACTATCCTTCTTTGGATAGTGCCACTCTCCAACGAAGGGTGCAAGTGCCATGAGGCTCGCGGAGCTGAGCGCGCGCAGCGGGGTCCCGACCGCGACGATCAAGTACTACCTGCGCGAGGGACTGCTTCCGGCGGGCCGCCGGATCAGCGCGACCCAGGCCGCGTACGACGACGTCCATCTGCGCCGGCTGCGGCTGGTACGGGCGATGATCCAGGTCGGACGGGTCCCGGTGGCGACGGTCCGGGAGGTGCTCGCGGCGGTGGACGACGACTCGCTGGACCACCACATGCGGCTGGGCGCGGCGGTGTGGGCGCTCCCCCATGAGCTCGGCGGGACGGATGTGACGGCGGACGACGACGGTGCGGAGGTGACCGAGGCGGCCCGTGGCGCGGTGGACGCGCTGCTGGACCGGCTCGACTGGCCGTTCGCCCGGCTGGCGGGCGCGGATTCCCCGGCGTACCGGACGCTGGTCGGCGCGCTGGTACGGCTGGCGCAGCTCGGATACCCGTGGGACATCGACCACTTGACGCCGTACGGCCGGCTCGCGGAGCGGCTGGCGGTGGCCGATCTGGACATGGTGCAGGGGTACGGCCCGGCGGACGAGCAGGTGGAGGCGGCGATCGCGGTGACGGTGCTCTACGAGCCGGTGCTGCTGAGCCTGCGACGGCTCGCGGACGGCGAGGAGTCGTACCGCCGCTTCGGCGAGCAGGAGCACGCACCGGGGGACGACGCCCCCGAGGCGGACGGCTGACGCGGCAGGGACCGGCCCCGGCCCCGGGGGTGCACGAGAAGGGCCCTCCCCGTGGGGAGGGCCCTTCTTCGCTACAGCTCTGGTACCCCCGACCGGATTCGAACCGGCGCTACCGCCTTGAGAGGGCGGCGTGCTAGGCCGCTACACAACGGGGGCCTGAGTCGTACTGTGCTGCCCGTCACCCACGCACGGAAGGTGCTTGGGGTGAGCGGAACCGCGCTGGCCTACCAGGACTCGAACCTAAACTAACTGAACCAGAATCAGTCGTGCTGCCAATTACACCATAGGCCATGGCTGGTCCGGATTACTGGACCGAGTGCGTACCCCCGACCGGATTCGAACCGGCGCTACCGCCTTGAGAGGGCGGCGTGCTAGGCCGCTACACAACGGGGGCCTGGCGATCCCACCCGGCTCATCACCGGGTGTTGTCACCGCTGGGTCGGCAGGAGCTACCTGGCGATCATGCGGGATGGATCAGTACCCCCGACCGGATTCGAACCGGCGCTACTGCCTTGAGAGGGCAGCGTGCTAGGCCGCTACACAACGGGGGCGATGCAGATAAGCTCTGCGAGCTGGCCTACCAGGACTCGAACCTAGACTAACTGAACCAGAATCAGTCGTGCTGCCAATTACACCATAGGCCACCGCGACGCAACCCCCTCGCGGGGATCTTGTTCGGTATCGCGCTTCCCGGCCGGACCTTCTCGGCCCTCTCGGGCGGCGCAGGAAGAACATTACCCGAAGGTGGACGGCGCTCCAAAACGGGTATCCGCGCGGAGCAGCGCGGGGAGTTCGGCGAGCGAGGTGATCCGGCGCAGCCCCGGCGGGACCTCCGCCGTCCACAGCCCGCGATCGAGCCATACGGAGAAGAGCCCGGCGGCCTCCGCGCCCACGGCGTCGATCTCCGGCTGATCACCCACGTACGCCACTTCGTGGGCGGGCAGTCGCAGAGCGTCACACGCGGCGTGGAACGCCTCGGCGGCGGGTTTGGCGATGCCCAGCTCGGCGGCGCACAGCACCGACTCGAAGCGGTCGTGGACGCCGAGGACCCGCAGTTTGTGGTCCTGGTTGCGCAGGGAGGAGTTCGACAGCACCGCGTGCCGGTGGCTGCCGGCCAGGGCGTCCAGGGCGGGCAGGACGTCCGGGAAGAGGGCCCAGGCGTCCTGGTAGTAGGCCACGTACCGGTGGAACCAGTCGTCCGCCTGCGCGTCGGTGAGCGGGGCGTCGAGAAAGATCCGGACGCGGTCCCGGCGCTGGTCCTCGAAGGACACCCCGCCCGCCTCGAACCGCCGCCACTGGGCGTTCGTGACCTCCCGCCACAGCGCGAGGGCCCGCTCGGCGGTCCCGTACCGCTCCAGCAGGCCCTCGGCTCTCAGATGACTCCGCATCCCGGCGCGGTCCGCCGTGGTGTAGTCGAAGATCGTGTCGTCGATGTCCCACACCACGGCGCGGATGCTCATACGCCGACGGTAACCGTCAGCCCGCCAGCTTCACCAGTGCCGCGTCGATCCGGGCCAGGGCACGGTCCTTGCCCAGGACCTCCAGCGACTCGAAGAGCGGCAGGCCGACCGTACGGCCGGTGACGGCCACCCGGACCGGGGCCTGGGCCTTGCCGAGCTTGAGGCCGTGCTCCTCGCCCGCCGCGAGGACGGCTCCCTTGAGCGACTCGGGGCTGCTCCAGTCGGCGTCGGCGAGCTTGGCGCGGGCCGTGCGCAGCAGGGCGTCGGAGCCCTCCTTCATGGCCTTCTGCCAGGACGCCTCGTCCGCGACGGGCTCCTTCAGGAACAGGAAGTCGACGTTGGCGGTGATGTCCGACAGGACGGTGAGCCGGGTCTGGGCATGCGGGGCGATGGCCTCCCACGCGGTCCGGTCGAAGTCCTCGGGCGCCCAGGGGGCGTGCGGCGCGCGCAGCCACGGTTCGCAGGCCTCGGCGAAGGTCTTCACATCGAGCAGCCGGATGTGGTCGGCGTTGATGGACTCGGCCTTCTTGAGGTCGAAGCGCGCCGGGTTGGCGTTCACGTCGGCGATGTCGAAGGCCGCGACCATCTGGTCGATGGAGAAGACGTCCTGGTCGGCGGAGAAGGACCAGCCGAGCAGCGAGAGGTAGTTGAGCAGTCCCTCGGGCAGGAAGCCGCGCTCACGGTAGAGGTTGAGCGAGGACTGCGGGTCACGCTTGGACAGCTTCTTGTTGCCCTCGCCCATCACGTACGGCAGGTGCCCGAACGCGGGGACGGCCTCGGCCAGGCCCAGTCCGATGAGCGCCTGGTAGAGCGCGATCTGGCGGGGGGTGGAGGACAGCAGGTCCTCGCCGCGCAGCACGTGGGTGATCCCCATGAGGGCGTCGTCGACGGGGTTGACGAGCGTGTACAGGGGGGCGCCGTTGGCACGGACGATGCCGTAGTCCGGGACGTTCTCCGGGGTGAAGGTCAGTTCGCCGCGGACCAGGTCCGTGAAGGTGATCGGCCCGTCCGGCATCCGGAACCGGGTGATCGGGGTACGGCCCTCGGCCTCGTACGCGGCCTTCCGCTCATCGGTGAGGTCACGGCAGTGGCCGTCGTACCCGGAGGGCTTGCCGGCGGCGCGGGCGGCGTCGCGGCGCGCGTCCAGCTCCTCGGTGGTGCAGTAGCAGGGGTACGCGTGACCGGCCGCGCGGAGCTTGTCCGCGACGTCGGCGTAGATGTCCATGCGCTGCGACTGCCGGTACGGGGTGTGCGGACCGCCGACCTCGGGGCCCTCGTCCCAGTCGAGCCCGAGCCAGCGCAGCGAGTCGAGGAGCTGCTCGTACGACTCCTCCGAGTCTCGGGCCGCGTCGGTGTCCTCGATGCGCAGGACGAGGGTGCCCTTCTCGTGCCGGGCGTACGCCCAGTTGAAGAGGGCGGTGCGGACCAGGCCCACATGGGGGTTGCCGGTCGGCGAGGGACAGAAACGTACACGGACGGGTCCGTTAACCACGCGTGATCACCTTGTTGGTGAGAGTGCCGATGCCTTCGATGGAGACGGCGACCTCGTCGCCGACGTTCAGGGGGCCGACCCCGGCGGGGGTGCCCGTGAGGATGACGTCCCCGGGGAGGAGCGTCATGGCCTCGGAGACATGGACGATCAGGTCCTCGACCGACCTGACCATGTCGCTGGTGCTGCCGAGCTGGCGCTGCTGTCCGTTGACCGTGCACTGGAGGGTCAGGTTCGCCGCGGTCGCCAGGTCGATGCCGGTCTCGACCCAGGGGCCGAGCGGGCACGAGGTGTCGAAGCCCTTCGCACGCGACCACTGGTTGTCGCTGCGCTGGATGTCACGCGCGGTGACGTCGTTGGCGCAGGTGAAACCGAGGATCACGTCCTTGACCCGCTCGTGCGGGACATCGCGGCAGAGGCGTCCGATCACCACGGCCAGTTCGGCCTCGTAGTGGACCTCCTGCGAGAAGGACGGGTACGCGATGCCGTCGCCGTCGCCGATCACCGAGGTGCTCGGCTTGAGGAAGGCGACGGGGGTGGCGGGGACCTCGTTGCCCAGTTCCGCGGCGTGCTCGGCGTAGTTGCGGCCGATGCCGATGACCTTGCTGGGGAGGACCGGGGGGAGCAGACGGACCTGGTTCAGGGGGACCCTGGTGCCGGTCGTCTCGAACTCCGCGAACGGGATGCCCTTGATGATGTTGAGGACCAGACCGTCGGTGGAGCCGGGCGGGCTGTCGCCCTCGACCACGCCGAAGGCCACATTGCCGTCGATGGAGAATCTGGCGATGCGCACGGTGGCTGGCGCCCCTTTCTTTCCGCTGGACCGGTGAAGCCCCAGGCTAACGCTCAGGTCGCCTTCGCTCGCGCCCCCCGGGTTTCCTGCGCTGGGCGCACTTGTCCCCGCACAGGTCGTTCGTGGGTGCGCAGTTCCCCGCGCCCCTGGGGTGCTGCCCACTTGCGGTCGCTCTTCGGGTGCGGGGCCGCCCTCGCTTTTGCGCAGTTCCTCGCGCCCCTGGGGTTCCACACCTGGGCGTACCTGTTCCCGTGCGGGTCGGACGGGGGTGCGCAGTTCCCCGCGCCCCTGAGGTGCTGCCCACTTGCGGTCGCTCTTCGGGTGCGGGGCCGTCCTCGCTTTTGCGCAGTTCCCCGCGCCCCTGGGGTTCCACACCTGGGCGTACCTGTTCCCGTGCGGGTCGGACGGGGGTGCGCAGTTCCCCGCAGGTCGCCTTCGCTCGCGCCCCCGGGTCTCCTGTGCTGGGCGCACTTGTCCCTGTGCCGTCGCTCGGTGGGTGCGCAGTTCCCCGCGCCCCTGGGGTTGCACACCTGGGCGTACCTGTTCCCGTGCGGGTCGGACGGGGGTGCGCAGTTCCCCGCGCCCCTGAGGTGCTGCCCACTTGCGGTCGCTCTTCGGGTGCGGGTCGCCCTCATTTTTGCGCAGTTCCCCGCGCCCCTGAAGGGGCACCCCCTTCCTCCCGCAGTCGCGCTGCTGCCGGAGGGGGTGGGCGGGAATCTCTGCCCGCAGACTCCGATGCTCTTCAGTAGCTCCGCTGGACGTCGTACCGAGCGCGTTGGAGCGAGGACGGAGAATCCCGACCGGCACCGACCCGAAGAACAAGCCGGACGCGCCCCAAAGGGGCGCGGGGAACTGCGCAAGAACGAGAACCGCCCCGCACCCGACCGACAACACCAGACAGGCAGCGCCCCGACAGGGGCGCGGGGAACTGCGCAAACCCACGAACGACGGCACAGGAACAAGTGCGCAAGGCCGGACAGACCTGGGAAGCGCAAGCGAAGGCGACCCGCGGGGAACCGCGAAACCACCGAGCGACCGCACAGGAACGAAGCACGCCCAGCGGGAGAAACCTCAGAAGCGCAAGCGAAGGCGTTACGCCGGGGACGGCACGAACGGCGCGGGCGGGGTCATGAGGATGGTGCGGCGGGGGTTGGCCGTCTGGGCCGGCAGATCGAGCGAGTGCACCAGCGCCTCGCCCCCACCCCGGAACTCCGCGACATCATCGACATGCGCCAGCGTGGTACGACGCGGATTGGCGGTGTTGCGGAGCAGCATCGTGGTCTTCATCTGAGTGCGGACCCTGTCCTGATTCGGGACGCCGGGCCCGCCACATGGCGCTCCCGGCGCACGGGTTGTCATTACTGCCGACGGTGTAAAGCGTCAGGCTAAACGCGCAATTCCCCGACTGCGGCAGGATGACGCAGGAAACAGGGTGTGAGTTTGCTCACGACCCAGGGGATATTTCCGACATTTAACATGAGGGTCGAGTGGGAGTGAAAGGGGCATTACCCACCCGAAGCCGTCATTCCGCTCCCGATCATCGCGACTGGGACACCCGGACACCTCCTGCACCTCGTAGCAATTTGTCCGTTGTGCACCAGATAAGGTTCTACGTCCGGTGACCCGGGCCTCACTGCGCGTCACCGAGGTCACAGCCTGGCCCTCCGCTCTTGTTGGAGATCCGGCACTGTGCTGGAATTCCCGGGACCGCCGCGGGAACCAACCGGCGCACAGGGGGCGCAGCGAAGCGCCGAGTGAGCGGCGGGTGGGGGCAGCGCCGGTCACTCACGACCACCACAGGACACGGCAACACGCGGTGCTCCTGCTTGACGCCGACACCGTCCCACCGCACTGCGGGGGGACGCCTGGTCCAGAGGTTGCGACGCTAGTGCAGGGACGTTTCAAGAGGGATGGCAGCGGTCCGGCGGAGCCGGAGCCGCGCGGCGGGACCGACCGTGGCTCCTCGCCCCAGCACGCCCAGAACCCAGGACCCGTGTCCATGATCGGCAGCGCGGACTCCGCCCGCCAGTCCGCGCCCGGCGGCCCCGGCCCCGGCCCCGGCCCCGCGGGCGGCCCGCCCCCGGCCCCCAAGGCGAAGTCCAAGGGCAAGGGCCCCCACAACACCGGCTCCCGTGTCGCGCTGCGCAACTGGCGCATCTCCACCCGGCTCGTCTCGCTGCTCGCCCTCCCCGTGGTCGCCGCGACCTCGCTGGGCGCCCTGCGGATCAACCAGTCGATGGACGACATCCAGCAGCTCGACAACATGAAGCTGCTGACGGACCTGACCAAGCAGGCCACCCAGCTCGCCGCCGCGCTCCAGGACGAGCGTGACAGCTCCGCCGGTCCCCTCGCGCACGGCGGCAAGGCCTCCGACTTCGACGTCAAGGGCCCCCGGGACAAAACCGACCGGGCCCGTCAGGCCTTCCTCGAAGGCACCAAGCCGATCGACGACGTCGGCGGGCGGGAGGGCCTGGAGGGGATCAACTCCTCGGTCCGCCAGATCGCCAGCCAGCTCCGCGGCCTCAGCGACGCCCGCGCGGCGGCGTACACGGACCGCAACTCGTCCTCGCAGACCGTCGACGCCTACAGCATGCTCATCGAGGAGCTGCTGGCCCTCTCGCAGGACATGGCGCAGGCGACCAGCAACCCGGAGATGGTCCAGCGCACCCGCGCCCTGGCGGCGTTCTCGTCCGCCAAGGAGTACGCGTCGGTGCAGCGCGCGGTCATCGCCGCGGCCCTCCCCGCGAACAACAAGGACAAGGGCAGTCTCTCCGAGCTGGACCGGCGCTACGCGGCGAACGCGTTCAGCAAGGAGGACGCGGAGCTCACCGGCTTCAAGACGATCTACGAGGGCGACGCCAAGGAACTCCTCAAGCCGATCGACGACGGCAACTCCAACATCAAGGAGTCGATGGCCTACGCCGATCGGGTCCTGGAGTCGCCCGGCGCCATGGAGAACAGCAAGAAGCGCTCGTACAAGGACTGGCTCGACGCCAGTACCACCAAGATCAACGCGATGACCAACATCGAGCGGACCCTGCTCGGCGAGATGGAGGACAAGGCCCGCGAGCTGCGCGACGAGTCGGAGCAGGGCGCGATCATCAGCGGTGCCGTGATCCTGCTCGTGCTCGGTGTCTCGCTGGTCGGCGCGTTCATCGTGGCGCGCTCCATGATCCGCTCGCTGCGGCGGCTCCAGGACACCGCGACGAAGGTCGCCCAGGACCGGCTGCCCGAGCTGGTCAAGCAGCTGTCCGAGTCGGACCCGCAGGACGTCGACACCTCCGTCGAGTCGGTCGGTGTGCACTCCCGGGACGAGATCGGCCAGGTGGCCGCGGCCTTCGACGACGTGCACCGCGAGGCGGTCCGGCTGGCCGCCGAGCAGGCCCTGCTGCGGGGCAACGTCAACGCGATGTTCACCAACCTGTCGCGCCGTTCCCAGGGCCTCATCCAGCGTCAGCTCTCGCTCATCTCCGAGCTGGAGTCCCGCGAGGCCGACCCCGACCAGCTGTCGTCGCTGTTCAAGCTCGACCACCTCGCGACCCGTATGCGCCGTAACGGCGAGAACCTCCTGGTCCTCGCCGGTGAGGAGCCCGGCCGCCGCTGGACCCGGCCGGTGCCGCTGGTCGACGTGCTGCGTGCCGCCGCGTCCGAGGTGGAGCAGTACGAGCGGATCGAGCTGTCCTCGGTGCCCGGCACCGAGGTCGCCGGCCGGGTCGTCAACGACCTCGTCCACCTGCTCGCCGAGCTGCTGGAGAACGCCACGTCGTTCTCCTCCCCGCAGACCAAGGTCAAGGTCACCGGGCACGCGCTGCCCGACGGCCGGGTGCTGATCGAGATCCACGACACCGGTATCGGTCTGTCGCCGGAGGACCTCGCGGCGATCAACGAGCGGCTGGCGTCGCCGCCCACCGTGGATGTCTCCGTCTCCCGCCGCATGGGTCTGTTCGTGGTCGGCCGGCTGTCCCAGCGGCACGGCATCCGGATCCAGCTGCGGCCCTCGGACTCCGGTGGCACCACCGCGCTCGTCATGCTTCCCGTGGACGTCGCCCAGGGCAACAAGAAGCCCCCGGTCGGCAAGCCCGGCACGCCCGGTATCCCCGGTGGCCCGGCCGCCGCGCAGGCCTCGGCCGGCGCGGCCGCCGCCCGCCGCGGCCCCGGCCCGTCGGTCGGCAACGGCCCCGGCACCCCCGGGTACCTCGGCCCCGGTCCGCAGGGCGGTCCCCGGGCCGCGCTGCCCGGCCGGGACGGTGCTCCGCAGGTCCCCGGCGGCCGTCCGGCCCCCGCGGGAGCGGGCGCCTTCGGCCAGGGCCCGGCGGGACCGCAGGGACTCCAGAGCACCGGAAGCGGCCTGCCCGGCCGTCCCGGCGGCCAGGGTGGCCAGCCGGGCCAGCAGGGCCCGGGGTACGGACCGAACCAGGGCCAGCGCCCCGGCCAGGGCCAGCACCAGGGGCTGCCGTACGCGGACCGCGGTCAGGGTGTTCCGGGGCAGGGCGGACCCGGGGCCTTCGACGGGGCGCCGGGCTTCGGCAACGGCCCCCGGCAGGACGGTTTCCCGGACGACCCGTCCGGCGGACGCCAGGGCGCTCCCCGGCGCGGCGACGGCTTCGACGGATTCGGTGCCCGGCCCCCGGGCGCCGAGCGTCAGGACGGCCGTCCCGGCGGTCCGGGCCAGGGCCAGGACCCCTCCCGGCAGCGCGGTCGCAGGCCGCAGCTCCCCGCGCGCGGCGCGCCGCGCGCCGAGCTGCCCGGCGGCGGCGACGCCCAGCGGGCGCCGAGCTGGAGCGACGGGACCGCGCAGCCGCCGGTGCCGCGTGCCCCGCAGGACTCCCCCCGGGGTCATGAGGAGCACGACTCCACCACGCAGTTCCCGCGCTTCGACGAGTACTCCGCCGCGCCGCCCGTCGACACCTCGGCGTTCCCGCCGGTCGACGACCGGCAGCAGGCGGGCGCGACCTCGGAGTTCACGCGTCCCGACTACGACGCGCCGCCTCCGCAGGACTTCGGTTCCCCGAGTCCGGACCCGGGTGTCACCCGCTCCGGCGAGGGGGAGGACGGGCCGTACGTCCGCTCGGACGTCTTCGGCGCGCCGGCGGGCCAGGACCCGTCGGACACCGGGCAGTTCCCGGTGCCCCAGGTGACCGGCTACGACGACCGCGGGCAGGGCGGGCCCGGCGGTTACGGTCAGGACCCGTCGGACACCGGGCAGTTCGAACGTCCGGCGCCGGAGTACGGCAGGCCGCCGGCGCAGCAGGGCCACGGCCCCGAGGCGCCGCGGCAGAACCGGCCCACCGAGCCGGAGGCGCTGCCTCCGGCGGGCCCCGGGGACGGCCGTACCCCGCTGTTCGACACGCTGGAGACGGACTGGTTCCGTGGCCAGCGGGCGGAGCGGCCGGAATCGGACGGTACCCTCGGTGAGCAGGCGGTTCCGCAGGGACAGCCCGAACAGTCCGGACATCCGGGGCAGGGCCCGCGGCCCTCGCTGCCGGCCCGGTCCGCGGACACCCCCACCGGCGATCAGAACAGCGCCCGTCCCGGCCCCGGCCAGGGTCCGGGGCAGGGTGGTACGGGTTCCTGGCGGACGTCACCCAATGACGAGCTCGTCCGGCAGGCCGAACGGGTGCGCCAGCCCACCGCGGGTGGTATCACCACCTCCGGGCTGCCGCGCCGGGTGCCGCGCGCGAACCTCGTGGCGGGCACGGCTCAGCAACAGCAGCACCAGACCGGTCCGCAGGTGTCGCGTGCGCCTGACGACGTACGCGGACGGCTGACCAATCTCCGTAGGGGCATCCAGCAGGGGCGGCAGGCCAACACCGGCCAGTCGACCGGCAACCACCCCCGCCCCACTCACCAGCAGGAGCACTAAGTTGAGCCCGATGAGCCAGGCGGCACAGAACCTGAACTGGTTGATCACCAACTTCGTGGACAACACCCCCGGGGTGTCCCACACGGTGGTGGTCTCCGCCGACGGACTCCTTCTGGCGATGTCCGAAGGCTTCCCCCGTGACCGGGCCGACCAACTCGCCGCGGTCGCCTCCGGTCTGACCTCGCTCACGGCGGGCGCGTCCCGCATCTTCGAGGGCGGCACCGTCACCCAGACGGTGGTGGAGATGGAGCGCGGCTTCCTCTTCATCATGCAGGTGTCGGACGGCTCCTCGCTGGCCGTCCTCGCGCACCCCGAGTGCGACATCGGTCTCGTCGGATACGAGATGGCTCTCCTGGTCGACCGGGCGGGTGCGGTACTCACCCCGGACCTGCGCGCCGAGCTCCAGGGCAGTCTGCTCCACTGACCCGCTGACGCGGGTCGCCCGCCTTCTCGTTTCCTGGTCTCGTCCGTCCTGTCCGTCCGATCGCCGATCGAACGCCCGTCCACCGTCCGGCCGCCACTCGGTCCCCCCACCGGCTCTGTCAGACGGCACGCAGACTCCCTGCTGTCCCGCCCGGAGGATTCATGACCCCGCCAACCGCCTCTCACGATCCGTACGGAGCCTCACATCACGCGCCGTACGGGCACGAAGGCGACCAGCCGCTGGTGCGTCCGTACGCGATGACCGGCGGCCGGACCAGGCCGCGGTACCAGCTGGCCATCGAGGCCCTCGTGAGCACGACCGCGGATCCCGCCGCGCTGATGGGGCTGCTCCCCGAGCACCAGCGGATCTGCCATCTGTGCCGTGAGGTCAAGTCCGTCGCCGAGGTCTCGGCGCTGCTGTCGATGCCGCTCGGTGTGGCCCGGATCCTGGTCGCGGACCTGGCGGAGGCGGGCCTGGTCGCCATCCATCAGCCCGGTGGCGACGAGAACGCCGGTGGCCAGCCTGATGTGACACTGCTCGAAAGGGTGCTCAGTGGACTTCGCAAGCTCTGACTCGGCTACGCGCTCGACCACCTCCGCGAAGATCGTGGTGGCGGGCGGGTTCGGCGTGGGCAAGACCACGTTCGTCGGCGCGGTCTCGGAGATCAACCCGCTGCGTACCGAGGCCGTCATGACGTCCGCGAGCGCGGGCATCGACGACCTGACCCACACCGGGGACAAGACCACCACCACGGTGGCCATGGACTTCGGCCGCATCACGCTCGACCAGGACCTGATCCTGTACCTGTTCGGCACCCCCGGACAGGACCGGTTCTGGTTCATGTGGGACGACCTCGTACGCGGCGCGATCGGCGCCGTCGTCCTCGTCGACACCCGCAGGCTCGCCGACTGCTTCCCCGCGGTCGACTACTTCGAGAACTCCGGACTGCCCTTCGTCATCGCCCTCAACGGCTTCGACGGACACCAGCCCTACACCCCCGACGAGGTCCGTGAGGCGCTTCAGATCGGGCCCGACACACCGATCATCACCACCGACGCGAGGCACCGCGCCGACGCGAAGAGTGGCCTGATCACACTGGTCGAGCACGCCCTGATGGCCCGGCTGCGGTAGCAGCCAAGTAGGAAGTTGTATACGGCAGTTGTCGTAGGAGTACGGACGCCCGCTGTGGGGTTTGACACGGCGGGTCACGGTGTTCATAACATTTCGACAGAGAATTCGAGCACGGCCCGCCACGTGTCGCAGTCGACTGGTGCCGCTGTGCCACAAAGAGCCCCGCCTTTTGGCGGGGCTCGCTCTTTATATCCCTTTTATCTGTCACCTCACGGAGCCGGAACCGTCGCTTCCGACTGTTTGGAATCGCACAGCCTGACGTGCTGGAATGCGCTGAACTGCCCAGTAGCCAAGGGCAGCCCGGAGACGACGATGCGGCACAGGATCGGTGCCGGCGCCGAGAGGTTGTTGGTCGAGTGAGGCGAAGCAAGAACGGTCCCGAGCCCTCGGCGCGGGGCAATTTCACGCCGCCGCCCCGAGCGGCCGGGTCCGACGCGTCCCGGCCCGGCTCCACCCCACCGCCTCCCGCCGGACCCACTGGCGGACGTCTCTCACCGCGCAACTGGCGGGTCCCGACCCGGCTGAACGCCATCCTCCTGATACCCGTCCTCGTCGGACTCGTCATGGGCGGGTTCCAGGTCAAGGGATCGATCGACACCTGGAACGAGGCGGAGGACGCGGAGGCGACCGCCCGGCTGGTCCGGGCCTCCCTCACCTACGCCAACCAGCTGCTCGACGAACGCGATGTCTCCGCCGTGCCCCTGCTCCGGGGCCGCACGGACGACCCGGCCGTCATCAAGGCCCGGCAGGAGACCGACAAGGCGGCGAACGCCTTCGACACCGCCGCCCGGGACATGCCCCGCAAGGACGGTCTGCTGCGCAGGCTGGAGACCTTCCGCAAGGTCGAGGGCGATCTCGCCGACCTGCGCGCCGACGCCTACACCGCCAAGCTCCCCGGGGTGCAGACCGAGGAGGGCTATGTCGAGGTCCAGCACCCGCTGATGGAGTTCGCCAACGAGCTCGGCCTCGGCACCGGCAACATCACCAGCTACGGCCGGACCGTGTACGCCATCTCGCTGGGCAAGGCCGCGGCCTCCCTCCAGCGCTCCGTCGGTACGCACATCCTGGTCGAGCCCGGCCCCGCCCCCGCCGACCTGGCCCGCCAGCGGCTCGCCCTCAGCAGCTATGCCTACCTTGAGGGCATCGCCATGGACGAGTACGCGGGGGGCGGCACCCCCGAGGACATGGCCGAGCTGGAACGGGTCACCGCCAAGATCAAGAGCGATCACGAGGCCCAGGTCGAGAAGGCCGCCGCCGAGGCCACCGCTAGCGGGACCGACTACGAGGCACCGCCCTCGACCACCGAGATGGTGGCCGCCATGGCCGCCCTGCCCGACACCTCCAAGGGCGCCCGCGAGAAGCTCGCCGGTGACGGCGTCACCGCCGACAACTGGTGGGCGGTGAACACCCTCAAGTTCAACGGCTACCGCACCATCGAGGCGGACCTGGCCGACAAGGCCGTGAACGAGGCCGCCGGCATCGCGGACACCGCGCGCCGCGACACCCTCATCACCGGCGGGGCCGTCGTGCTCGCCCTGCTCACCGCCTTCGTCCTGGCCGGACTCATGGCCCGGCAGATGAGCCGGGCCATGCGGCAGCTGCGCAGCGCCGCGTTCGGCGTCGCCGAACAACGGCTGCCGATGCTCGTCGACCAGCTCTCGCGCACCGAGCCCGGCCGCGTCGACACCCGGGTCCAGCCGATCCCGATCCACACCACGGACGAGATAGGCGAGGTCGCCCGCGCCTTCGACCAGGTGCACCGCGAAGCCGTCCGGCTCGCCGCCGAACAGGCCCTGCTGCGGGGCAACATCAACGCGATCTTCACCAATCTCTCCCGCCGCAACCAGTCCCTCATCGAGGGCCAGCTCACCCTCATCACGGACCTGGAGAACAACGAGGCCGACCCGGACCAGCTGGAGAACCTGTTCCGGCTCGACCACCTCGCCACCCGGATGCGGCGCAACGGCGAGAACCTGCTCATCCTCGCGGGCGAGGAGCCGGGCAGCCGCTGGGACCAGCCGGTCGCCCTCGTCGACGTGCTGCGCGCCGCCGCCTCGGAGGTCGAGCAGTACGAGCGGATCGAGCTGTCCGGGGTCCCCGAGGCCGACATCCACGGCCGCTCGGTCACCGACCTGGTGCATCTGCTCTCCGAGCTGCTGGAGAACGCGACGACGTTCTCGTCCCCGCAGACCAAGGTCAAGGTCACCGCGACCCGGCTGCCCGACGGCCGGATCATGATCGAGATCCATGACAAGGGCATCGGGCTGACCCCCGAGGACTTCGCGGACATCAACCACAAGCTGGCCAACCCGCCGACCGTGGACGCCGCGATCTCCCAGCGCATGGGCCTGTTCGTGGTCGGCAGGCTCGCCGACCGGCACGGTATCCGCGTCCAGCTCCGCCCCTCGGGCGAGCAGGCCGGGACCACGTCGCTCGTCATGCTGCCCGATGTCATCACCCACGGCGGCGGCGGAGCGGCGCACCCCGGCGACGGCCCGGCCGGCGTCCCGGCGCCGCAGACGCAGGCCGGGCTCCCCGGGCCGCAGTCCTACCAGCAGCCCCCGCTGCGCACCGCCGCCGAACTCGGCTTCGACGACAGCCGCTACGCCGCGGTCCCCGACGGCTCCGGCGATCCCGACCCGGTCGGCCGTTCCCTGCTGCGCGAGGAGCGCAGGGCCGCGCAGGAGGCCGGTGACGGCCGCCCCGGCACCGCCGAAGGACCGGGATACGCCCCCGGTCACGGCGCGGACACCCAGCAGCCGTACGACGGGTACCCGCAGCCGGACGGCTACGACCAGCCCACCGGTTACGACCCGCAGAGCGGCTACGCGCCCTCGCCGGACGGTTACACGCCTGCACCGGACGGATACACAGCCCCGTCCGACGGATACGAACCGGCCACGAACAGCTACGAGCCCACCCGGCGCGGCGGCTACGACGACCCCTTCTTCCAGTCGGCCGGCGAGTACCGGCAGACCCCGTATCCGGACGCGGCACAGCAAGATCCGGCCGGATTCGGGACGGACCCCTACAGCGGCTACGGCACCGGCGCCCCCCAGGCCGACCAGCAGCCCCTGAACGGGTACCCGCAGGGCCTCCAGCAGGAGGGAACGCCCTATCCGGAATCCGTCGGGCCCGCTGACGCGGGTGCGCCGGAACGCGTAGGCTTCGACCGTCCCGGTACGGCCGCGTCCACCGGACAATCGCTGACCGGCGCCGGTCTGCCGCGACGCGGTTCCCCAGCGGACGGCAACGGCGCCGCGAGCGAAGACCGGCCATGGCCGGCGGACCCCGTCCGGGACGACGGCGGTCAGGAACGGGCGGAGCAGGACGAGCCGTCCGGGACCGACGGCACCGGTGTCGTGGACTGGCGCTCGACGAACGACGAGCGGTGGCAGCGCGCCGAGCAGCTCCGTAAACCCAAGGCGGGCGGGGTCACCTCCTCCGGGCTGCCGCGGCGGGTGCCCCGGGCCAACCTGGTCGAGGGCACCGCGGAGCAGACCCCGCAGGGCGGCCCCCAGGTCTCCCGGGCCCCCGAGGACGTCCGGGGCAGGCTGAGCAATCTGCGCCAGGGTGTTCAGCGGGGGCGTCAGGCGGGGAGTGAGAAGAACGGCCAGAACACTGAGGACGACCGCAGTGGTTCTGGGAGTACCTACGACCAGGAGCGTTAGTGTGAGCCCGATGAGCCAGGCGGCACAGAACCTGAACTGGTTGATCACCAACTTCGTGGACAACACCCCCGGGGTGTCCCACACGGTGGTGGTCTCCGCCGACGGACTCCTTCTGGCGATGTCCGAAGGTTTCCCCCGTGACCGCGCGGACCAACTCGCCGCGGTCGCCTCCGGTCTGACCTCGCTCACGGCGGGGGCGTCCCGGATCTTCGAAGGCGGCAGTGTCAATCAGACCGTGGTGGAGATGGAGCGCGGCTTCCTCTTCATCATGTCAGTCTCGGACGGCTCGTCGCTGGCCGTCCTCGCGCACCCCGAGGCCGATATCGGTCTCGTGGGGTACGAGATGGCACTGCTGGTGGACCGCGCGGGTTCGGTGCTGACGCCGGATCTGCGCGCCGAACTCCAGGGCAGCCTGCTCAACTGAGCGGTAGGTGCGGGGCCTTCCGGGAATCGGGACAATTCCCGGGCGGGGCGACCCCCACCGACCACGAGGCGATGCGTACGTGTGTCCCTGGGCCGTAAGGTTTCGGGACGCGGCTCCACAGCTCTGGGTGCCCGGTACAGCAGGAGGAGGACGAAGTGGCGACACCCCCGGACGGTTCCTCGGGCAGCTGGCCCTACAGCCAAGGGCACGGCAACGGCTCGCAGAACCCGTACAACTTCCCCTCCACGCCCAGCCCCCGGCATCAGCGGCCCTACCCCCAGCAGCCCCAGGGTCCCTCGCCCTACGAACCGCGCCAACCCCGTGTACCCCGTGTCCCACCCGTACAGCACCAGCGTCGGGCGCCCGAACCGGCGCCCGCGGGTTCCCCGGCCAATCCCCTCGTCCGCCCGTACGCCATGACGGGCGGCCGTACCAGGCCGCGGTACCAGCTCGCCATCGAGGCGTTGGTGCACACCACAGCTCAACCGCATCAGCTCCAGGGGCAGTTGCCGGAGCATCAGCGGATCTGCAATCTCTGCCGTGAGGTCAAGTCGATCGCCGAGGTATCGGCGCTGCTGACCATCCCTCTCGGTGTGGCCAGGATTCTCGTCGCCGATTTGGCGGAGGCGGGCCTGGTCGCCATCCATCAGCCCGGCGGCGACGAGAACGCCGGCGGCCAGCCAGACGTGACATTGCTCGAAAGGGTGCTCAGTGGACTTCGCAAGCTCTAGCGGCGGACCCGCCCGGTCGACCACCAGCGCGAAGATCGTGGTGGCGGGCGGGTTCGGCGTGGGCAAGACCACGTTCGTGGGCGCGGTCTCGGAGATCAATCCGCTGCGTACCGAGGCCGTGATGACCTCGGCCTCGGCCGGTATCGACGACCTCACGCACACGGGGGACAAGACCACCACGACGGTGGCCATGGACTTCGGCCGCATCACGCTCGACCAGGACCTGATCCTCTACCTGTTCGGTACTCCCGGACAGGACCGGTTCTGGTTCATGTGGGACGACCTCGTACGCGGCGCGATCGGCGCCGTCGTCCTTGTCGACACCCGCAGGCTCGCCGACTGCTTCCCCGCGGTCGACTACTTCGAGAACTCCGGACTGCCCTTCGTCATCGCCCTCAACGGCTTCGACGGCAGTCAGCCTTACACGCCGGACGAGGTGCGTGAGGCGCTTCAGATCGGGCCCGACACACCGATCATCACGACCGACGCGAGGCATCGTGCCGATGCGAAGAGTGCGCTGATCACGTTGGTCGAGCACGCCCTGATGGCCCGCCTGCGCTGACCCCGCCCCACCCGAGCCGTCCCGGCCTCCCCGGGACGGCTCCCCCGTTCCCGGGCTCCCCCGTTTCCCTGGCCCCCCGGCTCCCTGGGGTTCCACACCTGGGCGTACTTGTTCCCGTGCGGGTCGGACGGGGGTGCGCAGTTCCCCGCGCCCCTGGGTTCGTCCGGCTCGTCGCACTTGTTCCGGTGCGGGTCGCTCGGTGGGTGCGCAGTTCCCCGCGCCCCTAGGTCATCCCCTGTGAACGTACTTGTACCTGTACAGGTGGGTCCGTGGGTGCGCGGTTCCTCTCGGCCCTGGGGGTCCACCGGTGGGCCCGCTTCCTTTGGGGCGCACCCGCTCCCGCAGGTGAATGGCGCGGCCAGGCAGGTGCCCCCGAAGGGGCGCGGGGAACTGCGCGAAGACGAGGACCGGCCCGCGCCCGAGGAACGGCCCGGAGGGGCAGCATCCAGGGGCGCGGGGAACTGCGCACCCACGGACGGCCCGTACGGGAACAAGTACGGCGCGGTGGACGAACCCAGGGGCGCGGGCCACGGAGGGCCGGCCGCAGGGCCCGGAAACGCGCGAAGCGGTTCGTGCCGCGCCGGTCAGCGGGCGCCCCGCACGCGGGGAGCCATGACCGGCGCGGCACGAACCGCGACGGAGACCTCGGACTGCGTCAGCCCTGCCAGCTGTGCGGCGCCCGGAACCCGTGCTGCCGCTCCAGCCGCCGCCACCCCGCCTTGGCCACCCCACGGCCCACGGAGTGCCCCGCCGGAGCCCCGCCGGCCGCGGCCCGCGCGAGCAGGATCGCCGTCAGCGCGGCCACCTCCTCCGGCTCGGCGTACCCCTTCTCCACACGCAGGACTCCGTCAGCGGACGGGGACGGGGAAGCACTCATGGTGATGACTCCAGAGGGGGTCGGACAGCGGGAGGGTGGATTCGCGTACGTGCGGGCGGCGCGGTGAGGCGGCGGGGCCGGATCACTGCGGAGGGTTGCCGTGCTTCCGCGAGGGCAGATCGGCGTGCTTGTTCCGCAGCATCGCCAGCGACCTCACCAGGATCTCCCGCGTCTGCACGGGGTCGATGACATCGTCGACGAGTCCGCGCTCGGCGGCGTAGTACGGATGCATCAGCTCGGACTTGTACTCCTTCACCATCCGGGACCGCATGGCCTCCGGATCGGCGGCACCGGCGATCTGGCGGCGGAAGATGACGTTGGCGGCGCCTTCGGCGCCCATCACCGCGATCTCGTTCGTGGGCCAGGCGTAGGTGAGGTCGGCACCGATGGACTGGGAGTCCATGACGATGTACGCACCTCCGTACGCCTTGCGCAGGATCAGCGAGATCCGCGGCACCGTCGCGTTGCAGTACGCGTACAGCAGCTTCGCGCCGTGCCGGATGATTCCGCCGTGCTCCTGGTCGACACCGGGCAGGAAGCCCGGGACGTCCAGCAGCGTCACGATCGGGATATTGAAAGCGTCACACATCTGGACGAAGCGCGCAGCTTTTTCGGATGCCTCGATGTCGAGGACGCCCGCGAGGGACTGCGGCTGGTTGGCGACGATGCCGACGACCTGGCCGTCGAGCCGGGCCAGGGCGCAGATGATGTTGCGGGCCCAGCGCTCGTGGACCTCCAGGTAGTCGCCGTCGTCGACGAGCTCCTCGATGACCTTGGCCATGTCGTAGGGGCGGTTGCCGTCGGCGGGGACCAGGTCCAGCAGGACGTCGGAGCGGCGGTCGGCGGGGTCCTCGGAGGTGACCTGCGGAGGCGTCTCGCGGTTGTTCTGCGGGAGCAGCGACAGCAGGTAGCGGACCTCCGCGATGCAGGTCTCCTCGTCGTCGTACGCGAAGTGCGCGACGCCGGAGGTCTCCGCGTGGACGTCGGCGCCGCCGAGCCCGTTCTGGGTGATCTCCTCACCGGTGACGGCCTTGACGACGTCCGGGCCGGTGATGAACATCTGCGAGGTCTCGCGGACCATGAAGACGAAGTCGGTGAGGGCGGGGCTGTAGGCCGCGCCGCCCGCGCAGGGGCCGAGCATCACGCTGATCTGCGGGATGACACCGGAGGCGCGGGTGTTGCGCTGGAAGATGCCGCCGTAGCCCGCGAGGGCGGAGACGCCTTCCTGGATACGGGCGCCCGCGCCGTCGTTCAGGGAGACCAGGGGCGCGCCGGCCGCGATGGCCATGTCCATGATCTTGTGGATCTTGGTGGCGTGGGCCTCGCCGAGGGCGCCGCCGAAGATCCGGAAGTCATGGGCGTAGACGAAGACCGTGCGGCCCTCGACGGTGCCCCAGCCGGTGACGACACCGTCGGTGTACGGCTTCTTCGTCTCCAGGCCGAAGCCGGTGGCGCGGTGCCTGCGGAGCTGTTCGACCTCCTGGAACGAGCCGGCGTCGAGCAGCAGCTCGATGCGCTCGCGGGACGTCAGCTTCCCCTTGGCGTGCTGCGCCTCGGTCGCCTTCTCGCTGGGCCCCCGCAGTGCCAGCTCCCGGATCGCGTGCAGTTCGGCCACCCGGCCGCGCGCGTCCGTGGGCTCGTCCCCCGTGAGCCCCGGGGTGTCCGAGGAACCCGGGGAGTCAGTCTCGTCCAAAACGGTCATGTAGCGACCATACGAAGTCGACCGGGGAAAACGGCCCGTCGACTTTGTACAGTGTCCGGCCCGATTTCCTGGTACCCCCGAACAGAACTGCGCGGGGGTGGTCACGAACCTCCTGCTCATGGGTGGGGCGGGTTGTGGGGTTCGCACAAAATACTCAGGCGAGGCTCACCTCGCAGCGGTGGCTCGCGCAGCGGGTGCCGGGGGTGACGCGCAGCCGAAGGCGGTGTCCGGTGGTGAGCACGTCGATGCCGGGGTCGTGGGAGAGCACCCGGCGCACGGGACGGTCCCAGAGGATGCCGAGGGGGCGGCCGGTGCGTGCGGGTTCGCTGATGTGGAGAGTGGCCGTACGGCCGTGGTGGCGGACAAGGACGCTCGCGGGCGCGTCGGCGGTGACTCCCCCGGCCGTGGCGGGCTGCCAGAAGTTCGCGGCGATTAGGCCGAGCGGGTGAACGGCGACGGCCTGGCGGGCGGTGTCGTTGGCGAGGACGGACAGCCAGTGGGCGGTGGCCGCGCGGGCGGTCAGGGTGGCCGCGGAGGCGCCGGGCAGCACGGCGTAGACGTAGGACGCGTCGGTGGGGTCGGTGCCGTGGTCGAGCCAGAGGGTCTGCCACCGGCGGGTGCGGCGGTCGGACGCGGAGTGGGCGTTGATGTCGGACCAGGCGCCGGTGCGGTCTTCGCGCAGGGTGCGCAGCGGGGCGCCGCCGGGCAGCAGCCAGCCGCCGTGTCCTTCGAGGTGGGCCCAGTGAGGGCGGGGTCCGGGGGCGGTGCGCAGCCGGGGGGTGCCGTCCGCGCCGAGGTTGCGGTTGTCGACGACGGTCTCGACGGGGACGCCGTCGGCGCAGGTGATCCCGGCGCCCAGGCACAGGACGGTGTCGGCGAGGAAGAACCAGGACTTCCTGGCACGCAGGGTGGAGCCGAGCCCGGCGAGGTCCTGGCCGACGGCCGCGTACTCGCCGTCGGTGGTGCCGCCGACCCGGCGGGTGGGGGGTCTGGGCTCGCCCCACTCGCCGCCGGCCCGGTCGGGGAGGCGGCGGGTGGAGACGGTGGTGCCGGGCAGCCGGTACCAGTCGACGGTGGGCCAGTACCAGTCGGTGTACTGGTCGGCGGGGCGGCCGGCGGGCCACCACTGGAGCATTCCGGCGCCGGTGTGCCAGCCGCGGGGGTTCTCCCCGGCGCCGCATTCGTAGTGGGCGACGCGGTCGGAGGCCATGGCGAGCGCGGCGGTGAACGCGGGGCGGCGGTGGACGGCGCGGTCCATGGCGGGGAAGAGCGTGTGGGCGACCGGTTCGGGGGCGGGGGTGAGCGGGCGGGCCGCGACGGCGCGCAGCCGGGCGAGGTCGGCGGGCCCGAGGTGCGGGGAGTCGAGGAGGGGGGTGACGGTGTCGCGGGCGATCCAGCCCTTGATCCGGGCGTGCCAGCGGTCGCGGCGTTCGGGGGTGAGGGCGGGGTGGGTGCTGGTGGCGAGGAGGGCGATGGCGGCGATCACGGTGTGGCCGTGGGAGTGGTCGCCGCGCAGGGCGGTCCCGTCCTCGGAGCGCTGGAGTCCGCGGCTGAGGGCGCGGCCGTTCACGATGTCCATCATCAGTCCGTCGAGGAGCAGCGGGGCGAAGGTCCGTTCGACGCTGTCGAGGACGGTCCGGCGGTTCGGGTCGGTGATCTCCCAGGGGGTGCCGTCGAGCAGGACGAGGAGCCGGGCGAGGCCGTCGAGCAGGATCTGGCCGTAGGTGCCGGTGTAGGCGACGCGGGTGTGCTGGAGGAACGACCCGTCGGCGTACCATCCGTCGCCCTCGGTGACGTACGGGAGGACCGGGGAGAGGGCGTCGCGGGCCAGGGCGATCCGGTCGCCGTCGCGGCCGAGCACCCCGCGCAGGGCGACGACACGGCACATGTCGACCCGGTTGGCGCCGGTGGAGGTGCCGCTGTAGTCGCGCAGGGCGCTGTCGGGGACGAAGTGGTCGACGGCGGCGCGGATCGCGGCGTGGCGGACGGGGGTGAGGTGGTCGTGCAGGGCGAGGGCGATGTCCGTGAGGAGGCGGGGAGTGCCGATCCGCCATTCCCACCAGTTGCCGTGGGGCCGGGTGCCGGGGTGGTAGACGGTGGCGAGGTGGTCGAGGCCGTGGAGGGTCGCGGCGAGCAGGTCGGGGGCGCCGGTGCGTCCCGTGCCGGGCTGGACGTACGCCTGGGTCATGGTCCAGAGCCTGCGGTGGCTGCGGGTGATCGCGGCGGGGTCGGTGAAGGGGTGGCCGGGCCAGAGGCGGCCGGGGGCGGGGTCCATGGTGGTGCGCAGCTGCTCGGCGCGGGTGCCGGTGGCGCGCAGCCGGGTCGCGTAGGGCTCGGCGCCCGGGTCGTGTCCGGCGCCGAGGGTGAGGTCGAGCCAGCGGTGGCGCAGGGGGGTGAAGTCGTCGGGGCCGGCGGGCTCCGGGAGCGCGGGGGCGAACGGCGCGCCCGCCCCGGCCAGCAGGAAGGTCCGGCGTGTGGGGCTCATACGGGCGTGCTACCCGGGTGCCGGTCACGGGCCACGCGGCCGGGTCACAAGCACCCCGGGTGGACGGTGTGCGGGGGTGCGGTGCGCCGGGGCCGTCCTATGACAGGGACCCCGCCGGGGCTCGTGGCTCCGGCGGGGTCCCTGGGTCGGGTGGGTCGCTGGTTGTGGGCGGGGTCCCTGGGTTGGGCGGTCCCCTGGTTGTGGGCGGGGCCGCTGGTTCGGGCGGGCCTCCTGGCTATGGGCGGGGTCGCCGAGTCGGGCGGGCCTCCTGGCCGTGGCCAGGGCCGCTGGTCCGGGGGGGGGGCGGGTCGTGCTGGGGGCTCCGGGTCGTGGTCGGGGCCGCCCTGATCCGGCGGGTGCCACCCGGGTGGGGCGACGTGCCGGTCAGGGCGACATCCGGATCAGGGCCGCGTACGGGTCAGGGCCGCGTACGGGTCAGGGCCGCGTGCCGGTCAAGGCGACGTACGGGTCAGGGGGCGCAGTGGAACTTCGCGTCGCCCCAGTCGGCATGGTCGTTGCCGACCCCGTCGCCGCCGTCACCGACGAGGAGGTCGACGTAGCGGGCGCCGGTGACGTCGGCGGTCAGGGACCAGGCGGCGTCGGTGGCGCGCAGGACGGGTGACTCCGCCTTCTTGGCGCTGTCGGCGAGGACGGTGAAGCGGACGGTGCCGCGGCTGGTCTGGACGTCGTCGACGCCGACCTGGGCGGTGAGGGCGGTGCACTTGCCGCCGAGGAAGTAGCGGACGCTGGAAGTGGCGTGGGTGCCGAGGCCCTTGGCGTAGGTGACGCCGCCGATCCGCAGCGGGGAGCCGTCGCCGGTGCCGGTCTCGCCGTTGGAGAGGTCGCGTTCGACGGGGCCCCAGCCGTTGGTGCTGTCGGTCCAGTCGAGGTCGCTGGCCCAGGCGTCGCCGGTGGGCGGCGGCGGCAGGGTCCGGACGGTGGTGGCGGCGGTGAGCGAGCGGGGCGCGCCGTCGACGGTGTAGGTGGCGCGGGCCTTCAGTTCGTAGGGCCGGTAGGCGGCGCCGGCGGGCGGGGTGACCTGCCATTCGGCGGTGATCCTCGCGCCGGGGGCGACCGGTCCGGGGGTGGCGGGACCGGCGGGCTCGGCGCTCCAGCCGTCGGGCAGTTCGAGGGTGATCCGCGGGTCGCGGGCCTCGGTGGACTCGAAGCTGGTGAACGTGGCCGTGACCTTGTTGGGGGCGCCGGGCTCCAGGGCCTGGGAGGCGCCGGTCAGGGCGAGGCGGGCGCAGGCGGGGCGTTCGGTGGCGGGGCCGAGGTCGGTGACGGTGAAGTCGTCGAGGACGAAGTCCGCGCCGTCCTCGGCGTCCTGACGCATCCGCAGGCCGACCCAGGTGTCACCGCAGCCCGCGACGACGTTCTCGGTGAAGGTGCCGGTGGTGCGCCGTTCGGGGACGGGGGTGGCGCGGGTCTCGACCGACTGGGCGGCGCCGCCGGTGTTCTGGTCGTAACCGGTCACCCAGTCGAAGGAACCGGCGTGACTGGACTGGTAGGCGAAGTCGATCCGGTAGGCGTTGCCGGGCTTGAGGGGGACGGTGGCGGGGGTGGTGCGGTAGACGAGTCCGCCCTTGTCGCCCTCGTGGGTCTTGAGGGATTCGGCGCCGCCGATGACGTCGTCGACGAGTTTCCCGTTCCAGCCGGACTGGGTGTAGGGCGCGTTTTTCTGGGCGATATGGGTGCGCGGGTCGGTGACGCCGCCCGCGGCGCCCTTGGCGAAGGGGCCCCAGCCCTGGTCGACGTTCTCGAAGTCCTCGTGGACGAGGGTGCCGGACTTGGCGGCGGGGTCGTTGCGGACGATCCGGATGTCGTCGGCGCGGACCTTGGCGCCGGAGCCCGCGGCCGCCTCGACGCGCAGGGTGGTCCGGCCGTCGCGGGGCGCGGTGAAGGTGACCTTGGCGCGCTGCATGTTCGTGCTGTGCCAGTCGCTCGCGGCGACGGTGTTGCGCAGGGTGGAGCGTTCGACGGAGACGGACGCGCCGCCCGCGGTGAGGGTGGTGCGGCGGTCCTTGCCGGGTTCGACCTCAAGCCAGGCGGACGCGGTGTAGCGCTTGCCGGGGGTCAGTCCGCTGATCCGCTGTTCGACGGCGGCCTTGCCGGTGCCGGTGAGGGCGGCGCTGTTGCGGCCGTGGTCGTCCTTGTCGCGGGTGACGGTCCCGGTGGTGCGCCAGTCGTCGAGGCGGGCGTCGTTGAAGCCGGGGTCCTTGACGGGGGTGCCCTCGCCCCAGCGGGGGTCGGCGGCCTTCGGGACGCGGCCGTCCGCGTACAGGACGTAGGGCTGTCCGGCCTCGGCGGTGAGGGTGATCCGGCCGTCCTTGGCGCGGACGGTGCCGGCCTTGACCCGGCCGTTGTCCGTCAGCTTGTGGACGGTGTACGAGGAGCCGGGGACCTCCCAGGTGGTGGTGCCGCCGGTCTTGTTGAAGTGGTAGAGCTTGCGGTTCCTGTCGGTGTGCTTGCCGTGCTTGCCCTGGCGGCCGTCGGCCCAGGGCAGCAGGTAGGTGGTGCCGTCGAGGACCTTGCGGCCGTTGTCGTAGTAGGCGCGGGTGCCGTTCTCGACGGTGCCGCGGACGCCGCCGGTGAGGGCGATGTCGTTGCCCTCCCAGCGCAGGATCTTCTCCTGCTGGAGGTACTTGGCGGGCAGGTCCCGCTCCCAGACCGCGGCGTAGAAGTCGTCCCAGTCGTTCTCGCCGGTCCAGCCCTCGAAGTCCTCCAGGATGGTCTGGCCGAGGACGGGGTCGTTGTTCCAGACGTCCTTCTCGCTGTTGCGGATGAACCGGATGATCTTCGAGTTGAGGCCCTTGTTGGTGACCCCGCCGTAGTTGAGATCATTGGCCCAGTGGGACCACAGGGACTGCCGTTCGAACTTGTCGGCCCACTCGGTGGAGAGGTTCCAGCCCTGGTCGCGGATGGCCTCGGCGGTCTTCTCGGCGATCCAGCCGTGCGAGTAGTACACATCGACGTAGAGCTGCGAGAGATTGCGGTGGGTCTCGTCGCGCAGTTCCTTGAAGCGGCGGGCGAGCTCCCCGCTGTTCACATCGCGGCGCTGGTCGATGTAGTAGCTCTGGTTGAGCCAGTTCCATCCGGGCTTGTTCTTGTCGACGAGCTTCTCGCTGAAGTTCTTCGCCTCGGGGTACGCCTCGGTGGCGTTGATGTGGACGCCGAAGGTGGCGCCCCACTTCTCGCCGTCCCGCAGCAGCTTGTTGAGGTCGGTGAGGCCGCCCGCGCGCTTGTTGATGTCACCGCCGTAGTCGGGGTGCGCCGAGTCGTGGCCCTCGGAGGCGTAGCCCTTGAGCATGGCGAGCTGGCCGAGGCCGTCGGTGGCGAGCGAGATCCGTTTGACGTCGTCCAGGGTCCGCAGGAAGGGGTGGGTGGCCTGGCTGGCGAAGTTGAACGGGATATGGGTGATGACCCGGTCGGGGGTGTCGTCGGCGCCGGGCGCCTTGATGCCGATGCCGCGGAAGGCGATCGCGGCGTCCTGCCAGTCGACGGTCCGGTCGGCGTTGGCGTCGGGGGTGACGACGACCTTGGCCCAGGGCAGCGCGTCCTTGCGGGCGGGCGTGGGTGAGCCCTCGCCGCGGTAGGTCCACTGGCCGGACCGGACGCCGACGCGGGTGGAGCCGTCGGCGGCCTTGCGGGCCTGGTGCCAGAAGCGGGCGTTGTCCCCGGCGGTGGCGCCGGACGGCTTGTCGTACGTCGAGTTGGACTCGACGGCGGCGGCGAGCCCGGCGGTGTTGACCAGCGCGTAGGCGGCGCCGCGCGGCGCGTAGGCCGGGGTGGCGGGGGTGACGTCGGCGAAGACGTCGGCCGTGCGGGTCGAGTCGGGGTCGAGCCGGGTGAACGCCGTACGGGCGCCGCCGTCGCCGCTGCCCACGGAGACGAGGTCATGGCCGGGTATGTCGATCGTGCCGACCCGGAACGCCTCGGTGTCGCGGACGGCCGTGACCCGGAAGGTGACGGTACGGCCGCTGACCGACAGCGAGGTGTCGATCTCGACCCCGGGCAGCTCGGGGAAGGTGAGGGTGTACGCGGCCTTGGCGCGCCCGATGTCCGGCGCCGATCCGAGCCGTACGGGCTGGGGCTTGCCGTTGAGGGTGACCTCGGTGATCTCCGCGGTGGAGCCGAGGAGGCGGGCCCCGGTGGCGCGGTCGGTGTACGCGAGGACCCTGGGGAAGTCCTTCGCCACGGTGACGGTGAGCTTGCCGGAGCGGAGCGAGGGGCCGCCGACGGGGTCGGCGGCGGAGGGGGCGGCGTCCGCCGTGGGTGCGGCGGCGACGGGACCGGCCAGGGCGAAGACGGCGGATGAGGCTGCGACCAGCGCACATGCCGTACGGAATCTTCGGGACATGGGGAACTGGGTATCCGCGTCGTCGCCATGGGGTCAACGGACGGGGCCCGTCGCGGCGGCGGCAGTCCAAGTACCGCGTTCCTTTAGTCCAAGTAGGCCCCGCCCGCACCCGCCCTCGACGCATACGCAGCGCGTTCGCGCCAGCACACTCCGCTTGCAGTTGAAAGTTGAACGGAATACCGCTAGTGTCATCCTCGTTGAAAGTTCAACCAAAGACCGCTCATCCGGCGGTCACCCCCACACCGCCTCAAGGAGCACACCATGGGTATCTTCGGTCGCAAGAACGCCAGCACCGCTGTCGCCACCCCCCAGGCGCCGGGCCCCGGCCTCGCCACCCTGAGCGGCACGTACACCCTCGACACCGCCCACACCACCATCGGCTTCGTGGCCCGCCACGCGATGGTCACCAACGTCAAGGGCGGCTTCCAGGACTTCACCGGCACGCTCGACCTGGACGGCACCGACCCGGCCAACTCCTCCGCCCGTATCGACGTGGAGATGGCGAGCCTGGACACCGGCAACGCCGACCGCGACGGCCACCTCAAGAGCGCCGAGTTCTTCAGCATCGAAGAGCACCCGAAGATGAGCTTCCGCTCCACCTCCACCGAGTTCCTGGGCGGCGACGACTACCGCATCACCGGTGAGCTCTCCCTGCTCGGCACCACCAAGCCGATCACCATCGACCTGGAGTTCAGCGGCGCCGCGACCGACCCGTTCGGCAACGAGCGCGTGGGCTTCGAGGGCAAGGCCGAGCTGCTGCGCTCCGAGTGGGGCCTGACCTGGAACGCCGCGCTGGAGACCGGTGGCGTCCTCGTCTCGGACAAGATCAAGCTGAACTTCGACATCTCCGCGATCAAGAGCGCCTGACCCCCGTCCCGACCCCCGCCGGAGTCCGCCTCCGGCACCCGGGCCACCGTGCCCCGGACCCCTCACGGTCCCCTTCGAGCGCGCCCGCCTTCCGCTTCGCACCACGAGCGAGAAGGCGGGCGCTCGTCTTTTTGCAGTCGCACACCGCTGACCGATAAAGAACCAGCTCGATCCCGGCCATCCATGTCCGAAAGCAGCCTGTCGGGTGACTCCGCGCCTGGCTAGGCTCACGCTGCGCCAATTCAAGGTGCAGAAAACAACAGAATCGCCGGGTGATAAACCGGACCCGGCACGGAGGATTTCCATGCGCGTTTTCAGAAAGTCGATCTCCCTGGCCCTCGCGATACCGGCGGCGGTGACGGTCGTCCTCGGTATGGCGCCGCAGGCACAGGCCGACGCGGGCACGGGCTGCCCGAACTGGGAGTACGACTGCGGGGAGTTCTACTTCAACAGCCACCAGACCGGATCACGGGTGGTGTTCCGGGGCACGAACGTCCCCGACCTCGCGGGCTACCACTTCCTGACGGCCGGCGCGGGCAAGGGCCAGCTCGTCAAGAACAACGCGGCCTCGTTCCACAACGCCAGCGTGCGCGACGCCGCCGTCTTCTTCAACAGCGGCTACACCGGCCCCTGCGACAGCTTCGCAAAGCGCACCGGCACCGCCCGGCTCAAGAACACGTACAACGACAACGCCTCGCTGCGCTTCGGCGCCGCCCCCTCGAACTGCCACCGCTTCTCCTGACGGCCACGGGACCCGGCCCGATGAGACGACAGGCGCTGTCCGCGCTGTTCCTGGCCCTGCTGCTCGGCTGCTCCCCCGGCGCACCACCGCCGGACGGCACCGCCCGGCCCACCGGCGCGCCCGGCACCGCGACCCATCGGGCCGGCCCCCCGCCCGACCCCGGCGAGAACGGGGCCGGCACGACACTGACCGCCCGGCTCCCCATCGCCCGCTACAGCTACAGCGACGACGAGTACCTCGCGATCACCGCCGCGGAACTGATCCTCGCCCGCGACTGCGCCCGGCGGTACGGGGTCACGTACGACCCGCCGCAGGCCACCGCGATGCTTGCCCCGCCCTTCGCCGACCGCCGGTACGGGATCTCCAGCGCCCGTGAGGCCGCCCGCTGGGGCTACCACCTCCCGCCCCAGCCGGACCCGGCGTCGGACAGTGCGCTGAGCGCCGCCGAACAGCTCGTGCTGTACGGGCGGCGGGCCGACGGGGAATCCCCGCGGGACGCGACGCACCGGGGCCGGCGGGTTCCGGCGCACGGCTGTCTCGGTGAAGGGGTGGAGAAACTCAGGAAACCTTACGAATTCAGCGCAGGTGCGGACGCCGCGAGCCGTATCGCCGCCCGGAGTTTCGTCCGGTCACGCCAGGATTCCCGGGTACGGGCGGCGCTGGCGGAATGGGCTGCCTGTATGCGCGGGAACGGCTTTTCCTACGCCTCCCCCATGGACCCGCTGAAGAATCCGGCATTCCAGAGGAGCGGTATCTCCCGGCAGGAGAAGGAGACCGCCCGAACCGATATCGCCTGCAAACACCGCACACGTCTGCTGGAGACCTGGTTCGAGGCGGAGACCCGCGTCCAGCGCACCGCGATCGCCGGTGACACCGCCCGGCTGGAACAGCTCCGGGGACTGCATCTGGCGAAGGTGCGGGAGGCCCGCCGGATCGTCGCCGGAGCGGACCGGGACCGGGAGGCCGGTACGGACGCCTGACCCCTGCGGGAGCCTGAGCGGGCGGGCGTCGGGGTCCGCTCGGGTACCCGGTCCAGCGGGCGTCAGGGACCTCCGCCCAGTCACCCGGACCGATGGGGGTCGGAAACCGCCACCGGGATGCCCAGGGCCGCTGGAGGCCGGGAACCGCGTCCCGGGCGGCGGGAACCGGCGGGGTCCTCAGAAGCCGCCGCCGAAGTCCCCTCCCCCGCCGCCCCCGCCGAAGTCGCCGCCGCCGTCCCCGAAGCCACCGCCGCCGAAGTCGTCCGGGCTGAAGTCCGCGCCGGACACCTCACCGCCGTCGTACCCCGCGCCCGGCCCGAAGTCGCCGTAGCCGGAACCGTAGTCCGCCGCGTACGCGGGACTCGCCATCATCCCGCCGAGCATCGTGCCCACCAGCAGCGTGGGCAGCAGACCCGCGGCGAAGTAACCGCCCGCCCACGGCCCGTACGCCGGGCCCGCGTCGTAGTACGGACGGCGGCCGTGCTCCGTGTCGACCTCGCGGATCATCGGCTCGGCGCCCTCCCGCAGCCGGGCCGCGTCCGCCGCGCACACCGGCACCTCGCGTTCGGCCCCGCCCGCGGGCGCCCAGCGGACGTCCTCGGTGGACGGACCGTGCCGCGGGTCGAAGAAACAGGGGCCCCGGCGCTCCGGGACCGGACGGCCCGCGCGGCGGGCGGCGAGCACCGCCAGCGAGAATCTGCCGTCCTCCAGCGCCCCGGTCACCGGCCGTACGTCCTCCGGGCGCCGGGCGGCGGCCATGGAGGACTTCGCCTTCTCGTACGCGTCGAGCGCGTGCTCGTAGTCACCGCGCATCGCGTCGTCCGCGCCCGCCTCGGCCGGATGGAAGTCCAGCCGGTCCAGTTCCTCGCCGAACGCGGTGATGTCCTCGTCCACCACCACCCGCAGCTTGTCCAGCGCGGCCCGCTGCTCCTCCTCATGACGGCGGCGGTTGCGCCGGGACACCGCGTACAGGCCCGCGCCGCCCAGCACCACGAGGGTGCCGACACCGATCACCGTGCCGGTCGGGAACGACGAACCGGGGTCCCCGCCCCAGGAGGCGGGCGCGCTGCCGCGGGCCGTGGGCAGCGCCCGGTCCACGAAGTCGTTCAGCTGCGCGTTCGCGGAGGCGTCGCCCTCGACGCTGCGCACCAGGTTCCCCACGGCGGTGCGCGACATCACGGCGCTGTCGGCGTGGGCGTCGAAGCGGTCACCGAGGCGCACCGCGTACACCCCGGTGATCCCGGTGTCCGTCCGCAGATCGGTGAAGAGGTTCTTGGTGGGGAAGTCCGCGGGCAGCACCGCGACGAAGACCGGTTTGCCGGCGTCCTCGATCTTCTTCGTGAGGGCGTCCGCGTCCGCGGTGGAGAGCTGGCCCGACGCCGCCGGATCGACGTAGACGGGGCTCTCGCGCAGCGCGTCCGCGACGACGGCGATATCGGTGGCGGTGACGGCCACCGGGGCACCACGGGCGGCCGGAGGGGCGGCCTCGGCGGCGGCGGCCGGGGCCGACAGGGTGAGCACCACGGGCAGCACGGCCGCGGAGATCAGGGCGAGCGCCGGGCCCCGGAGTGACCGGAGTCCTCGCGACAGAACGGCGTCCATACCCTCGACGCTACCCGATGTGCCCGTTGTCACCCTGATGGAGCGGATTCACCGTATTGGTCCGACCACGGTCCCGGGGTGCCCGCGCGGGCACCCCGGGGGGGGCGGGACTGCTCGCGGGCTACTCCGTCGGCTCGACGCCCGCGCGCAGCAGGCCGTAGGTGTAGGCGTCCTCCAGGGCCTGCCAGGACGCGGCGATGACGTTGTCCGCGACACCGACCGTCGACCAGTCGGCCTCGCCGTCACCCGTGGAGATCAGGACCCGGGTCGTGGACTGGGTGCCGTGGCGGCCCTCCAGGATGCGGACCTTGTAGTCCACCAGCTCGAACTTGGCCAGCTGCGGGTACAGCCGCTCCAGGGCGACCCGCAGCGCGCGGTCCAGCGCGTTGACCGGGCCGTTGCCCTCGGCGGTGGCGACGATCCGCTCGCCCTTGGCCCAGAGCTTCACGGTGGCCTCGTTGGCGTGGCTGCCGTCGGGCCGGTCCTCGGTGATCGCGCGCCAGGACTCCGTACGGAAGTAGCGGCGGGCCCGGCCCTCCGCCTCCTCGCGCAGCAGCAGCTCGAACGACGCGTCGGCCGCCTCGTAGGTGTAGCCCTTCAGCTCGCGTTCCTTGACCCGGTCGACGACCCGGCCGATCAGCTCGCGGTCGCCGCCGAGATCGACGCCGAGCTCCTTGCCCTTCAGCTCGATGGAGGCCCGCCCGGCCATGTCGGAGACGAGCATCCGGATGCGGTTGCCCACCAGCTCCGGGTCGATGTGCTGGTACAGGTCCGGGTCGACCTTGATCGCGGAGGCGTGCAGTCCGGCCTTGTGCGCGAACGCGGAGACGCCCACGTACGGCTGATGGGTGGCGGGCGTGAGGTTGACGACCTCAGCGATCGCGTGGGAGACCCGGGTCATCTCCTTGAGCTTGCCCTCGGGCAGCACCTGGCGGCCGTACTTCAGCTCCAGGGCGGCGACCACCGGGAAGAGGTTGGCGTTGCCGACGCGCTCCCCGTAGCCGTTCGCCGTGCACTGCACATGGGTGGCGCCCGCGTCGACGGCGGCGAGGGTGTTGGCGACCGCGCAGCCCGTGTCGTCCTGCGCGTGGATGCCGAGCCGGGCGCCGGTGTCGGCGAGGACCGTGGCGACCACGGCGTGGATCTGGGCGGGGAGCATGCCGCCGTTGGTGTCGCACAGGACGACGACGTCCGCGCCCGCGTCGCTCGCGGTGCGGACCACGGCCTTCGCGTACTGCGGGTTGGCACGGTAGCCGTCGAAGAAGTGCTCGCAGTCGATGAACACCCGGCGGCCCTGGGCGACCAGGTGGGAGACGGTGTCGCGGACCATCTCCAGGTTCTCCTCCAGGGTGGTCCGCAGGGCCAGTTCCACATGGCGGTCATGGGCCTTGGCGACCAGCGTGATCACCGGGGCACCGGACTCCAGCAGCGCCCTGACCTGCGGGTCCTCGGATGCCTTGGCTCCGGCGCGGCGGGTCGCGCCGAAGGCGACGAGCTGGGCGCTGCCGAAGGTGATCTCCTGCTGGGCGCGGGCGAAGAACTCGGTGTCGCGGGGGTTGGCACCCGGCCAGCCGCCCTCGATGAACCCCACCCCGAAGTCGTCCAGGTGCCGGGCGATGGCCAGCTTGTCCGCCACCGTGAGGTTGATGCCCTCGCGCTGCGCTCCGTCGCGCAGGGTGGTGTCGAAGACGTGGAAGCTGTCGTCTGTGGGCTGACTGCTCATTGCGGGGTGACTCCTGTCGGGTGCGTGGCTCCGGAATACGTGGCTCCACTTGCCCCCATCCTCGCGTGCTGGTCGCCTCCGGCGGGGTTTGGGTCCCGGAAACGAAAAAACCCCTCGCGGGTGCGAGAGGTCTGCGCGCGGGTCTGGGGCACGGGGCCGCTGACTGCCGGTTGTGCCGGATCAGCGGTCCTGCGGACCGGCGCGCCTGTTGCCGATAATCATGGCGAACGAAAGCACGGGTGGCAGTGTGCCACAGTTCCTGGGCTGCCGTTCCCTGGTCTCACCACCTGGACGGATCGCCTTCGTTGGCGCCTTCGAGGTCCGTCCTGGTCGGCGCACTTGTTCCTGTGCCGTCGCTCGGTGGGTGCGCAGTTCCCCGCGCCCCTTGGGGGCGCTGCCCGCTTACCGTCGTTCTTCGGGTGCGGGCCGGTTCTCGTCTTTTGCGCAGTTCCCCGCGCCCCTTGGGGGGGGGCGCTGCCTGCCTGGTGTTGTCGGTCGGGTGCGGGTGCGCCCTCGTCTGTGCGCAGTTCCCCGCGCCCCTGGGCGCTGCCCGCTTGCCGTCGTTCTTCGGGTGCGGGCCGGTTCTCGTCTTTTGCGCAGTTCCCCGCGCCCCTTGGGGGGGGCGCTGCCTGCCTGGTGTTGTCGGTCGGGTGCGGGTGCGCCCTCGTCTGTGCGCAGTTCCCCGCGCCCCTGAGGCGCTGCCCCCTTGCCGTCGTGCTTCGGGTGCGGGCCGGTTCTCGTCTTTTGCGCAGTTCCCCGCGCCCCTTGGGGGGCGCTGCCTGCCTGGTGTTGTCGGTCGAGTGCGGGTGCGCCCTCGTCTGTGCGCAGTTCCCCGCGCCCCTGAGGCGCTGCCCGCTTGCGGTCGCTGTGCGGGTCAGGGGTGGGTGGGGGGCAGGGAGGTGTCCAGGTAGTCCTGGGTGTGGCGTAGGGCGTGGGCGCGGTCCGTGCCGCGCAGGCCGACCGCCACCGGGATGCTGAGCCCGTCGAGGAGGGCCCGCAGCCGCGTGGCGTACCGGTCGATGTCGAGGGAGCGGAAGTCGCCGTGCGAGACGCCTTCGGCGAGCAGGGCGACCAGGTCACGGTGCCAGGCGCTCTCGATGCGGACCTGCCGGTCACGGCTCTCGTCGCCGGCGCTCAGGGACCGGTTCCACACCTCCAGCCACAGCGTCCAGTGCGGGTCGCGGTGACCGTCGGGGAGATACAGGCCCACGAAGGCGTCGAGCCGTTCGCGGGGGGTGCCGGGATCGCTGAGGAGGCGGGCGCGTTCGGCGCCGAGACGGCCCTCGCTCCACTCCAGGGTGCGCAGCAGCAGTTCGTCCTTGGTGCGGAAGTAGTACAGGAGGTGGCCGCTGCTCATACCGACCTCGGCACCGAGCGCGGCCATGGTCAGTTTCTCCAGGCCACGCTCGGCGATCATCGTCATGGCGGCGGCCAGTACGTCCTCGCGCGGCGGTGCGTGCTTGCGCGTACGGGCGTGACCGGCCATGTAAGTGCTCCTCGGGTGCTCGGGTCCGGGGTATGGCCCGCGGCAGGGCCGGTCGGAGGGACTGCACCCGCCCCCCGCGAAGATGGTACGGGCGCCCACAAGACCGGAGGCGCCCCAAAGGGGCGCGGGGAACTGCGCGAGGACGAGAACCGGCCCGCACCCGAAGAACGACCACAAGCGGGCAGCACCTCAGGGGCGCGGGGAACTGCGCAAAAGACGAGGGCGACCCCGCACCCGAAGAACGACCGCAAGAGCGCAGCATCCAGGGGCGCGGGGAACTGCGCACCCACCGAGCGACGCCACAGGAACAAGCGCGCCCACCCGGACAGCCCCAGAAGCGCGAGCGAAGGCGCCCCGCACAGGGGCAGGCGGCCCACCCGGACAGACCCAGAAGCGCAAGCGAAGGCGAAGCCGCCCCGGAGGGACTACCCCAGGTCGTGCATCCATCCGTAGGGGTCCGGGGCCGCCCCGGACTGAAGGGCGAGCAGCGCGCCGCGCAACCGCATCGTGACCTCCCCCGGCTCCCCGGCCCCCTGCGTCCACTCCCCCCGCCGCGACTTGACGGTCCCCACCGGCGTGATCACCGCCGCGGTCCCGCACGCGAAGACCTCCGTGAGCGCGCCGCTCGCAGCGTCCCGCGCCCAGTCCTCCGTGGAGATCCGCCCCTCCTCCGCGTGGTACCCGAGGTCCCGCGCGATGGTGAGCAGCGAGTCGCGGGTGATCCCCGGCAGCAGCGATCCGGTGAGCTCGGGCGTCACGATCCGGTCCCCGTACACGAAGTACAGGTTCATGCCGCCCATCTCCTCGACCCAGCGGTGCTCGACCGCGTCGAGCCAGACCACCTGGTCGCAGCCCTCGGCCGCCGCTTCCTTCTGGGCGACGAGCGACGCCGCGTAGTTGCCGCCGGTCTTGGCGGCGCCGGTGCCGCCCTTGACCGCGCGGACGTAGTCCTCGGAGAGCCACACGGAGACGGGCTTCACACCGCCGGGGAAGTAGGCACCGGCGGGTGAGGCGATGACGATGAAGAGGTACTCGGAGGCGGGCCGCACCCCGAGGCCGACCTCGGTGGCGAACATGAAGGGGCGCAGGTACAGGGACTGCTCCCCGTGGGCCGGCACCCACTCCTTGTCGTGGGTGACGAGCGCGTCGCACGCGGCGATGAACAGATCGGTGGGCAGCTCGGGCATCGCGAGGCGGCGGGCCGAGGTCTGGAACCGCTCGGCGTTGGCCAGCGGCCGGAACGTGGCGACGGTCCCGTCGGGGCGGCGGTACGCCTTGAGGCCCTCGAAGATGGTCTGCGCGTAGTGCAGTGTCATGTTCGCGGGGTCGATCGAGAGCGGGGCGTAGGGCACCAGCTCGGCGTCGTGCCAGCCGCGGCCCTCGGTCCACTTGACGGTGACCATGTGGTCGGTGAAGTGGCGGCCGAAGCCGGGGTTGCGCAGGATCGCCTCGCGCTCCTCCTCGGACAGCGGATGCGAGGAGGGCTTCAGCTCGATCGTGGGCGTCGTCATGGGTCGTTGTCCTTCACCGTAGGTTGTGAGGGCCGAGCTCCCGCCTGTCCGTTCGGCTCACGCCCGCGCGTGACGATACTAGGACGTCCGAGCTTCACGGCATACGGGTCGGTACGTGACGTATGCGCGGCCCTGGTTCCGAGTATCGCGCGGTGCGGCCCCGTGACGGGAACGGCCCCGGGATCGATACCGGTACCGGCGGTCCGGCGGGGAGGGGCCGCCGGGCTGTCCGGTCCTGTCCGCGGGTGTCCGCGAGGACAGGAGAAGCCGCCGGGAACCTCACGGTCCGGCGGCTTCCGCCCCGGGGCGGACCCGGGGTTCCGGGGCCTGCCCCGGGACGTGTGACGCGCCGGGTCAGCCGGCTACGCGTGCGGCGAGCGCGTCACCGATCTCGTCGGTGGTGCGGGGGGTGCCGTCGCGCTCGGCGAGGTCGGCGGAGACGGCTTCCTCGATGCGCGCGGCCTCGGCCTCCTGGCCGAGGTGGCGCAGCAGGAGGGCGACCGAGAGGATCGTCGCGGTCGGGTCCGCCTTGCCCTGGCCCGCGATGTCGGGCGCGGAGCCGTGGACCGGCTCGAACATCGACGGGAAGGTGCCCGTCGGGTTGATGTTGCCGGAGGCGGCGAGGCCGATCCCGCCGCTGACGGCGGCGGCCAGGTCGGTGAGGATGTCGCCGAAGAGGTTGTCGGTGACGATCACGTCGAAGCGCTCGGGCTGGGTGACGAAGAAGATCGTCGCGGCGTCGACGTGCAGATAGTCGGTGGTGACGTCCGGGTACTCGGCGGCGACCTTGTCGAAGGTGTTCTTCCAGAGGTGACCGGCGTAGACGAGGACGTTGTTCTTGTGGACCAGCGTCAGCTTCTTGCGGGGGCGGGCGTTCGCACGCTCGAAGGCGTCACGGACGACGCGCTCCACCCCGTAGGCGGTGTTGAGGCTGACCTCGGTGGCGACCTCGGCGGGCGTACCGGTGCGCAGCGAGCCGCCGTTGCCGGTGTACGGACCCTCGGTGCCCTCACGGACCACGACGAAGTCGATCTCGGGGCGGCCCGCGAGCGGGGTCGCGGTGTTCGGGAAGAGCTTCGAGGGGCGCAGGTTGATGTAGTGGTCGAACGCGAAGCGGAGCTTCAGCAGCAGACCGCGCTCCAGGACGCCGGAGGGCACCGAGGGGTCGCCGATCGCGCCGAGCAGGATCGCGTCGTGCCCCTTGAGGGACTCCAGCTCCGCTTCGGGGAGGGTCTCCCCGGTGCGGTGCCAGCGCTGGGCGCCGAGGTCGTACTCCTTGGTCTCCAGCTTCACATCCTCGGGGAGGACGACTTTGAGGACCTTGAGCCCCTGGGCCACGACCTCCTGGCCGATACCGTCACCGGGGATCACTGCGAGATTGATGCTGCGAGACATGCGCCGCACCCTACTCCCCGTCCCATGTGATGACATGGCATGTCCGTCATTCGGACAGCCCGGTTCGGCGGCCCCGGGCGCGGGTCACGGGGACCCGCGTCGCGCCGGGCGTTTCAGTGTCCGGTGGAGCCGCCGTTGTCGCGGCGGTCCAGCGCGCGCTGGAGGGCGGCGGCGGCGTTCTTGCGCTCGGACTCGTTCGTACGGGGGTGACGGACTCGGCGGACGGTCGTGTCGTTCATGGTGATCTGCTCCTTGGCGTCCGTGAAGCACGGAGAGGGTCGCACGGGAATGAGGAGTCACCGAGATGAGGGCGGGGAGCTGACGCCGCGGGGATCACCCGCGATGGCGACGCTCACAACCGCGTCCGCTCGATCGAGCGGTATGTTCGGCTCCTACAACGCTAAGGGAGGAGCGCGCTTCTGTCCCTACAAGTAGTCGGACTTCCTACTATCTGAGACGGGTTCAGCGTTCTCGCAGGTGGGAGAGGTGTGGGCCCCGCCACATCGGTGCCGGAACGGCGACGCGTGTGCCGCCGCACCCCCGGATCGAGGGCGCGGCGGCACACGCGTGACGTTCAGTGCGGGCCGCTCCGTGCGGGGCGTGGCGGCCGGGCGGGGCCGGGGCGGGTACCGCGGCCCCGGTGACCGGTCAGAAGGCTTGCAGGAAGTACTTGGTGCGGAAGCCGCTGACGGAGCAGTCGAGGGTGCTCATCGTGCTCGTGTACGTGAAGCCCGAGGGAATGGAGCAGGCCCAGATCCCGGTGGCGGGCGCGCGCAGGAAGTACTTGGTACGGAAACCGCTGACCGAGCAGTCCAGGCTGTTCTGCACACTGCTGTAGGTGAACCCGGTGGGGATCGTGCACGCCCAGAGGCTGTCCGTGGGCGGCTGGACGAAGTACTGGGTCCGGAAGCCGGTCCCTCCGCAGCTCAGGGTGTTCTGGGTGTCGCTGTACGTGTAGCCGGGCGGGATGCTGCAGGACCAGAATCCCGCTGCCGCCCCGGTCGGGCCCGCGGCGGCGGCCGGGCGGCTGTCGGCGGGCCGCTCGGAGGAGGGTGCCGAGGCCGACGCGGCGGTCGGGAACAGCCCGGCGGCCACCATCGCGGCCGCGGCGCCGGAACCGAGCAGGAGCGTGCGGAGTCTCGATCGGATCATGGGTGAGGCACTCCTAGTTGGTCGCACTTCGGACGGAACCAACGGATCGGGCCGCCGGATCGTCCCTCGCTCCGGCGGCCGCAGAACGTGCGTCCGAATGCTCACAGCTGCCCAGGGCGGCCACAAGGGCGGGCCCGGGTGCCAGACCGCTTCCGGCCGTTCCTGGCGACCGGCCGCGCGGGTGTGCGCAGGTGGGACCGGTGCGGGGCGCGGCACCTCGACCCGAACCGCACTTCCGCCGGAAGAGGCCCGAAGCGACCGGTGACAGGGCCCCCGCGCGGTGCATGCCGGCGGGGCCGGCGGGCCGGAGCGGTGCACAGGAGTCGTCGGTGGTCACCGGCGGCCCTCACCGACCGCCGGCCCCACCGGCACCTTCCGGGGCGCCTTCTAGATGTCGGCCCCGGGGCGCGGTTCGCGCCACATCGACCACAGCGCGGGTCCGCCGCCCGGCAGCCGAAGTTCCTCGTCGACGGTGAACCCGAAGTGCTCGTAGAAGGGGAGGTTGGCCGCCTTGGAGGACTCCAGCCGGACGGGCATCCCCGCCGCGTCGGCCTTGGCGAGACCCGAGCGCAGCAGCGCGGCCCCCTGTCCCTGGCCCTGGGCGGCGGGGTCGGCGCCGATCACCGCGAGGTACCAGTGCGGTTCCCGGGGCGGGTGCGCGGCGGCGGCCTCGACGGCCTCGCCGAACAGTCCGGCCCGCTCGCCGAGGATGTCCTGGAGTTCCCGCACGGTCTCCGCGTCGGGCACGGCCTTGTCCCGCGCCTCGGCCGGCACCCAGAAGGCGGCGGCGGAGCCGGTGAGCTCGCAGACGCCGTTGTGGACGTACTGCCGGGTGAAGAGCGTGGTGAAGTACCGGACCAGCGACTCCTCGCGGGAGGCGTCGTCGGGGAAGAACCAGCGCATCATCGGGTCGTCGTGGAAGGCGCGGGCCAGGGAGCGGCTGATCGGTGCGGCGTCGGCGGCGGACGCCGTCCTCGGCGTGTTCGTCGTCTGCATGCGTGCATTCTGCATGCAGTTGATCTTCGACGGTGCGGCGGGTCCGGCTCCCCGGTCGCCCGTACCCGTCCCGGCCTCGTCCGGGGGTGGCAGCCCCGGGCTATCCCCGAAGGCTGTCTCCCCCGCCGGGGCCGTGACCGGCAGACTCGGGCCATGACCGATGTGGCACAGCGCTGGAACCCGATCCATGGCGAGCCCTACCGGCCGGTGCCCTACCGGCCGGAGCGGATGCCCGCCGCCGAATCCGTCGCACGCGCCGCCGAGCTGCGGCGGCGGATGGACCAGCGGCGCACGGTACGGCGGTTCGCGCCGGACCCGGTGCCCGCGGAGGTGGTGCGTGACGCGATCGTGTGCGCGGGCACCGCCCCGTCGGGCGCCCATCAGCAGCCGTGGACGTTCGTGCTGGTACGCGACCAGGAGGTGCGGCGGCTCATCAGGGACGCCGCCGAGCACGAGGAGCGGGTCTCCTACGACGGGCGGCTCGGTGAGGAGTGGCTCGCGGCGCTGCGTCCGCTGGGCACCGACGGGGTGAAGACGCATCTGACGGACGCGCCCGCGCTGATCGTGGTGTTCCAGCAGCGGTACTGGGTCGGCGCGGACGGCGCCCGGCACAAGCACTACTACGTGGACGAGTCGGTGGGGATCGCCGTGGGGATGCTGCTGACCGCGCTGCATCTGTCGGGGCTGGCGGCGCTGGTGCACACCCCGAGCCCGATGGGTTTCCTGCGGGAGGTGCTGGGCCGTCCGGCCAACGAGAAGGCGTTCGCGGTGATCCCGGTGGGCTATCCCGCCGCCGACTGCGAGGTCCCGGGGCTGGTCCGCAAGTCGCTGGACCAGGTGCTGGTGGAGATCTGAGCGGCCCCGGCATGGAGACCGCCCCGGACCCTGGCTGGGGGGCCGGGGTCCGGGGCGGTGCTTGTGGCCCGCGCGCGGACCGGGGGGTGGTCCGCGCGCGGGCGGGGCGGTGGCTGGGCTGGGAAGGGAGCCACCGCCGGAGGGCGGCCGGGTGAGGACCGCCCTGGTCGGGTCAGCCCATGTGCGGGTAGGTGTAGTCGGTCGGCGGGACCAGGGTCTCCTTGATGGCCCGGGTCAGGGTCCAGCGCTGGAGGTTCTGGGGGGCGCCGGCCTTGTCGTTGGTGCCGGAGGCACGGCCACCGCCGAAGGGCTGCTGGCCGACGACGGCGCCGGTCGACTTGTCGTTGATGTAGAAGTTGCCCGCGGCGTACCGCAGCTTCTCCATCGTGTGGGCGACGACCGCGCGGTCACCGGCGACGACGGACCCGGTCAGCGCGTAGTCCGAGACGGACTCCATCTGGTCGAGCATCGCGTCGTACCGGTCGTCCTCGTACACATGGACGGCGAGGAACGGGCCGAAGTACTCGGTGGTGAAGACCTCGTTGGCCGGGTCGGAGCACTCGACGACGGTCGGGCGGACGAAGTAGCCCACCGAGTCGTCGTACGTGCCGCCCGCGACGATGGTGCAGGTGTCGTCGGCCTTGGCACGGTCGATGGCGGCCTTGTTCTTGGCGAAGGACCGCTCGTCGATGACGGCGCCGATGAAGTTCGACAGATCAGTGACGTCACCCATGGCGAGTCCGTCGATCTCCGCCGCGAACTCCTCCTTGAAGCCGGAGTTCCAGATCGAGGCGGGGATGTACGCGCGGGAGGTCGCGGAGCACTTCTGGCCCTGGTACTCGAAGGCGCCCCGGGTGAGGGCCGTCTTCAGGATGCCGCGGTCGGCGGTGGGGTGCGCGACGACGAAGTCCTTGCCGCCGGTCTCGCCGACGAGACGCGGGTAGGTGCGGTACTTGCCGATGTTCTCGCCGACCGTCTTCCACAGGTGCTGGAAGGTGGGGGTGGAACCGGTGAAGTGGATGCCCGCGAGGTCCCGGTGGTGCAGGGCGACCTCGGAGACGGCGATGCCGTCGCCGGTGACGAGGTTGATGACGCCCTTGGGCAGCCCGGCCTCCTCCAGCAGACGCATCAGCAGCACGGCGGCGTGGGTCTGGGTCGGGGACGGCTTCCACACCACGACATTGCCCATCAGGGCGGGCGCGGTCGGCAGGTTGCCCGCGATGGCCGTGAAGTTGAACGGCGTGATCGCGTAGACGAAGCCTTCGAGCGGCCGGTGGTCGAGACGGTTCCACACACCGGGCGAGTTCGCCGGGGGCTGCTCGGCGAGCAGGTCACGGGCGTACTTGACGTTGAAGCGCCAGAAGTCGACGAGCTCGCAGGGCGTGTCGATCTCTGCCTGCTGGACGGTCTTGGACTGCCCGAGCATCGTGGACGCGGCGAGCGTCTCGCGCCAGGGGCCGGCGAGCAGGTCGGCGGCGCGCAGGATGATCGCGGCGCGGTCGTCGAAGGACAGCGCGCGCCAGGCCGGAGCGGCGGCCAGGGCCGCGTCGACGGCGTCCTGGGCGTCCTGCTCCGTGGCGTTGCGGTAGGTGCCGAGGACGGCCTTGTGGTTGTGCGGCTGGACGACCTGGAAGGTGTCACCGCCGCCCATCCGCCGCTCGCCGCCGATGGTCATCGGCAGGTCGACCGGGTTCTCGGCCAGTTCCTTGAGCTTCACTTCGAGGCGGGCGCGCTCCGGGGAGCCGGGCGCGTAGCCGAGCACCGGCTCGTTGACCGGGGCGGGGACCTGGGTCACAGCGTCCATGGGTTCCGTGTCTCCTAAAGGGTCGGGAGGGGTCGGGGAGCGCTCAGCCCTTGGTGAGGATGGAGCGGGCGAAGAACAGCAGGTTCGCGGGCTTCTCCGCGAGACGCCGCATGAAGTAGCCGTACCAGTCGGTTCCGTACGCGGTGTAGACGCGCATGCGGTGTCCCTCGGCGGCCAGCCTCAGGTGTTCCTCGCTGCGGATGCCGTAGAGCATCTGGAACTCGTACTCGTCCAGTTTGCGCCCGGCGCGCCGGGCGAGGTCCTGGGTGATGGAGATCAGGCGCGGGTCGTGGGACCCGATCATCGGGTACCCCTCGCCCTCCATCAGGATGCGCAGGACCCGGACGTACGCCTTGTCGATCTCGGCCTTGTCCTGGTGGGCGACGGTCGCGGGCTCCTTGTAGGCGCCCTTCACGATCCGTACCCGGCAGCCCTCGGCGGCGAGCCGGCGGGCGTCGTCCTCGGTGCGGAAGAGGTACGCCTGGATGACGCAACCGGTCTGCGGGAAGTCCTCACGCAGCGCGGAGTGGATGGCGAACATCGAGTCGAGGGTGGTGTGGTCCTCGGCGTCCAGGGTGACGGTGGTGCCGATCGCGGCGGCGGCCTCGACGACGGGCCGCACATTGGCGAGCGCCAGCTCGTGGCCGCCCTCCAGGGCCTGGCCGAACATGGACAGCTTCACCGACATCTCGGCGCGCTCACCGAGCCCGAGGTCTTCGAGCTGCCCGATCAGCTCCAGATAGGCGTCACGGGCGGCGATGGACTGCTCGCGGGTGGTGATGTCCTCACCGACGACGTCGAGGGTGACCTCCAGGCCCCGCTCGGCGGCCTCGCGCACGATCGGGATCACCTGGTCGACGGTCTCACCGGCGATGAACCGGGCCACGACCTGCTTGGTGCCCGGTGCCGCCGACACGAAGCGGCGCATCCGGTCGCTGCGCGAAGCGGCGAGAATCACGGGACCCAGCACGGGCCACCTCCACGGAGAGAGACGAACAGACCGTGCCCGGGACGGTCCGGCACGGGGGCTGAACGCTGCGGGTACGGCGGAAGAACCTCCGTGAAACCTAGGGATCGCTCCGATCCTGGGCCATCGACAGCTGTCACGCATCCGTGCCCGCGATCTCAGACATCTGTATGAGGAAGGGGCGGATGTGCCGGATGATGGGAGTCGTGAAGGGCGACATGGACGACCACCAGGAGCTCGTCGACGAGATCTCGGCGCTGCTCGGAGCCCCCGCGACCCTGGAGAACCGGGACTTCCGGCTGATCGCGTTCGGCGCCCACGACAGCGACGACGACAGCGCCATGGACCCGGTCAGGACCCGTTCGATCCTCACCCGGGGTTCCACCGCGGCGGTCCGCGCCTGGTTCGAGGGGTTCGGCATCACCCGGGCGACCGGCCCGGTCCGGATCCCGGCGGCCCCGGAGGCGGGGGTGATGCGCGGCAGGATCTGTCTGCCGGTACGCCATCGGGGTGTCGTCCTCGGCTATGTGTGGCTGCTGGACGACGATCCCGGGCCGTCCGACGCGCGGCTCGCCGCCGCGATGGACGTCGCCGCGCGGATCGGCGTCCTGCTCGCGGACGAGGAACAGGCGGGCGCGGACCTCACCCGTGAGCTGCGGGCCGTGCTGACGGCGGAGCGCGGCTGGCAGCGGGACATGGCCACCTCCGCGCTGCGCACGGCGCTGGGCGCCCGCGCCGACGGGCTGCACACGGTCGTGTGCGTCGCGCCCTGGGCGGCCCCGGACGGCTCCGCTCAGCCGCTGCCGTCCGCCCGCTCGCTGCCCGCCGCGACCGCGCTGTGCGCGCTGCCCTGGGGTCCGGACGGCCAGGCACTCGCCGTCCTGGTACGGCTGCGCACCCCCGACGACCCGGGTCCGGCCGTGGCGGTCGCCGCCCGGCTGCGGGACACGGTGGCGGGCCCGCCGCCCGGACGGCGGCCCGCCGCCTCCCGTACCCCGGCGGACGGCGCCCCGATGGCGGGGGTCGGTGACCCCCGCCGTGAGCTGGCGGATCTGGCGACCGCGTGGCAGGAGGCCGTGGCGGCGGCCCGGGCGGCACTGGCCGAGCCCCGGTTCGGTCCGGTGGCCGAGTGGTCGGCCATCGGCCCGTACCGGCTGCTCACGGCCCTGCCCACCGGTGGCCCCGCCGACCCGGCGGCCCGGGAGCTGCTGACCCCCGCGCACCAGGAACTCGCCCGTACCGCCGAGGTCTATCTGGACCTGTCGGGCCAGGCGGGCCGCACCGCCGCCGAACTCGGCATCCACCGCCAGACCCTGTACTACCGGCTGTCCCGCGTCGAACAGCTCACCGGACTGCGCCTCGACGACGGCGAGGACCGGCTGCTGCTGCACATGGCCCTCAAGGCGGCCCGGCTGGAGCGCACCGGCGGGAGCGCCGTCAGACGGCCGGCAGCGCCTTCTTGAACACCTCGAAGAGGGCCAGGTAGTTCTGCTCGCCATGGCCCTCGGCCACCGCGCGCCGGGCGATGTCCCGCATCAGGAGCGGCTGTTCGGTGTGGACGCCCTGCTCCGCGCTGGTGTGGGCGATGTGCTCCAGCGCGTTGAGGTTCATCTCCATGGTGCCGAGGTCACCGGGGTAGTGGGACCGGTCCAGATCGGGCGCCTGGGCGAGCAGGGACGCGGGGTCCACCACCGCGGGCATGAACCAGCCGAGCGCGAGTTCCGCGAACCCGGTGGCCGTGACACCGGCCGAACCGACCAGGGCGGTGGCGTGCAGCCAGCCGTTCATCGTCGCGTACATCATGGTGAGCAGCGCCGCGTTGTGGAGCACCGCGAGGCCCGGGTCGGTACCGAGGTAGCGGGGGTCCCCGAGGGTGGCGAGCGCGTCGCGGTGCCGGTCGAAGGCGTCGCGGGCCCCGCTGTACAGGAACACCGCGCCGGGCTCGCCGACGAGCGGCGGCGGCACCATGATCGCCCCGTCGAGGTAACCGGCGCCGTGCCCGGCGGCCCAGTCGGCGGCGGTACGGGCCTCGTCGGGGGTACCGGAGTTGAGATTGACGAGGAAGCTGTCCGCGAGGACGGCGGCGGCCGGGTCGAGGACGTCGTACAGAGTCGCGTAGTCCTTGAGACAGACGACGGTGACGGGGCTCGCGGCCACCGCGTCGGCGGCGGTCGGCGCGCGCCGGGCGCCCCGGGCGACGAGGTCGTCGGCGCGTGTGGGGGTCCGGTTCCAGACGGTGAGGGAGTGGCCCCTGTCGAGCAGGGTTTCGGCGAGCGCGAGGCCCATCGGGCCGAGGCCGATCACGCTGACGGGGCCCGCGGGCTTGCTGTGCTGGGGAGTTGACGTCTGTGAGGTCATGCGTGGCACGCTAGGGTCTGACATCGATGTGAGAGTCAAACCGGACTTGTGTGGTGACCGTCACGTGCGTATGGGGGACTTTTCCCGACGGACCGGAGTGAGCCAGCGACTGCTGCGCTACTACGAGGAACAGGGGCTGCTCACGCCCCGGCGGCTGCCCAGCGGGTACCGCGAGTACGACGAGCCGGACCTCCGTACGGTCCGGGCGATCCGCGTCATGCTGGCCGCCGGGCTCACCACCCGTGTCATCGGTGAGCTGCTGCCGTGCACGGTGGACGAGGGCGAAGGCCCGGTGGTCGCCTGCTCCGGGCTCCTCCCCGACCTGGAGCGGGAGCGCGACCGGCTCGACGACACGATCTCCGACCTGCTGGCCGCGCGCGAGGCGCTGGACTCCCTGATCCAGGTGACACCGGAGCGGGACGAGGCCACCGGCGAGGAGGTCTGCTGGGTGGACACCCCGCACGAGGTCGCCGTCCCCTGATCCGCCGTCCCGTGAGCCGGTGGTCCGGGAGCCGGTGGTCCGGGAGCCGGTGATCGGTGATCCGGGAGCGGGAGGGTCAGGCGCCGCCGGTGTCCGTCGTACGCGCGGCGGTGTCCGGGTCGGCGGTGGTGTCCACGTCCGCGAGGGCGCCCGTCCCCGGGTCGGCGGCCGTGTCCGGTACACCCCCGGCGTCCGCGATGACCCGGCGCAGCCCCTCGGTGAGTTCCTTGGCGCTGGGGGCGGTGGCCGGGTCGAACAGCCACTGCACCAGCAGCCCCTGGAGCAGCGTCACATAGAAGGCGCCCTGGCTGCGGGCCGCCGGGTCGTCGGGGTCGGGTTCCGGGCCGCCGACGAAGAGCGGCATCAGCCCGGTACGCGCGGAGCCCGTGGCGGCGGCGAGGTGTTCCCGTACGCCCGGCAGACCGTCACCGAGGAACGAGACCTCCAGGCTGAGCCGCCAGATCCGCCGGTCCCGCGAGAACGTGTGGATCACGTTCTCCCAGGTCTTCTCGAAGCGTTCGAGCGAGCCGTCCCCGTCGGGTACGCGGTCCTCCCCCAGCCCCTCGAACGCGTCCCCGACCGCGCCGATCATCGCCACGTACGCCTGCGCCAGCAGGGCGTCCTTGGAACCGTAGTGGTAGCCGATGGACGCCAGATTGGTCCCGGACTCCTTGACGATGTCGCGCGCGGTCGTCCGTGTGAAGCCCTTCTCCAGCAGACAGCGCTTCGCGCCTTCGAGCAGATCCTCACGGTGTCCCATGGCGCGCAGCGTACCCCCGGACGACCGGCATGGACATCCGTCCCATACAAACGTTCCATACGTACGTATTAAACGCTCGTACTAGACAAGCGTCTTACACGCTCGTACAGTCCTGCCCATGATGAATCCCGCACCCGGTGCCGCCGGGCCCGGACCCATGTCCGCGCCCCGGGCCGGACGCCGTGAGTGGACCGCGCTGGCGGTCCTGATGCTGCCCCTGCTGCTGGTCTCGATGGATGTGTCCGTGCTCTACTTCGCCGTCCCGGCGATCAGCGCGGACCTCGCCCCGAGCGGCACCCAGCAGCTCTGGATCTTCGACATCTACGCCTTCGTGCTCGCCGGCCTGCTGATGACCATGGGCTCCATCGGTGACCGCATAGGACGCCGCAGGCTGCTGCTGATCGGCGCGGTCGCGTTCGGCGCGGCATCGCTGGCCGCGGCCTACGCGAACAGCGCGGAGATGCTGATCGCCGCCCGTGCGATCCTCGGCATCGGCGGCGCCACCCTCATGCCGTCCACCCTGGCCCTGGTCCGCAGCCTGTTCCGGGACCCGGCCCAGCGCGCCAAGGCCATCGGGGTGTGGTCCGCGGTGATGACCGGCGGGGTCGCGCTCGGCTCGGTGATGAGCGGGGTCCTCGTCGAGTACTTCTGGTGGGGCTCGGTGTTCCTGGTGAACCTGCCCGCCATGGCACTGCTGCTCGTCCTCGCGCCGCTGCTGATCCCCGAGTCCAAGGACCCCGCCCCCGGCCGCTTCGACCTGCTGAGCGTGCCCCTGTCGATGGCCGCCGTGCTTCCCCTGGTGTACGGCCTGAAGGAGATCCCCTCCGAGGGCTTCGAAACCCCGTACGTACTGTCCCTGATGGCCGGCCTGGTCTTCACCGTCCTGTTCGTGATCCGTCAGCGCACGGCCGCGTCACCGCTGATCTCCCCCGCGCTGTTCCGGGGCCGCGGCTTCGGCCCCGCGGTGACCCTGAACTCCCTCGCGATGTTCGCGATGATGGGCTCCGCGTACTTCACCACCCAGTACCTCCAGTCCGTGCTCGGCAAGAGCGCCCTGGAGGCCGCGCTGTGGTCGCTGCTGCCCTCGGTCGTGATCGGGGTCGTCGCGCCCCTCACCACCGCCGTGGTGCAGCGCGGTGCGCCCCGCGCCCATGTAGTGGCCGCCGGGTTCATGATCTCGGGGGGCGGCTTCCTGCTGCTCTCGCTGGCCGGTACGGACGACCTGTGGCTGGTGCTCGCCGGATCGGGCGTCCTGGCCTGCGGGATCGTCGCGGTGATGGCCCTGATGACGGATCTGGCCCTCGGCGCGACCCCGCCGGAGCGCGCGGGCTCGGCGTCCTCCCTGCTGGAGACCGGGCAGGAGTTCGGCGGCGCGCTGGGGATGGCGGTGCTCGGCTCGATCGGTACGGCCGTCTTCCGGCACCGGATCGAGGACGGCTCCCCCGCCGGTGTCCCGGACGCGGCGCACGAGACCCTCGGCGGTGCCCTCGTGGCGGCCGGGCACCTGCCCGGACCGGTGGGTGACGCTCTGGCGGCCGTCGCCCGGGAGGCCTTCACGGACGGCATGCGGGCCGCGGCGCTCGGCGGCGCGACGGCGCTGATGATCGCCACCGTGCTGGCCCTCACCCTGCTGCGACGGGGACCCGGCCCGGCCCACGCCTGCCGGGACAAGAACCACGAAGCCGGACGACAGGCCGTCTAGGGCCTCTCGTCCGGCTCGGGGAGAACTGGACGGGTCCGGTCGCCACAGGGGGGCGACCGGACCCGTCCGGGTCATGCGGGGGCGGCTCAGCCGGTGAGGTTCACCGAGCGGGCGGACACCGCGCCGATCTCCTCGCCCAGCTCCGCGAGGACGGTGGGCGACACCGTGTCGTCGACGGTGAGGACCGCGAGGGCCTCGCCCCCGACCGCCGCACGCGAGACCTGCATACCGGCGATGTTGATACCCGCCTCACCGAGGACACGGCCGACCGCGCCGACGACACCCGGACGGTCCGCGTACTTCAGGACGACCATGTGGTCGGTGAGCGCCAGATCGATGTCGTGCTCACCGATCGCGACGATCTTCTGGTGGTGCTTGGGCCCGGCCAGGGTGCCGGAGACCGAGATCTCCTGACCGTCCCCGAGGGTGCCGCGCACGGTCACCACATTGCGGTGGTCGGGCGACTCGCTGGAGGTCGTCAGCCGGACCTCCACCCCGCGCTCCTGCGCGAACAGCGGGGCGTTCACATAGGACACCGTCTCGTCCACGACGTCCTCGAACACCCCCTTCAGGGCGCTCAGTTCGAGAACCTTCACATCGTGCTGGGTGATCTCGCCGTAGACCTCGACATCGAGCCGGACGGCGACCTCGCCCGCCAGCGCGGTGAAGATCCGGCCCAGCCGCTCGGCCAGCGGCAGACCCGGCTTGACGTCCTGCGCGATGACCCCGCCCTGGACGTTCACCGCGTCGGGCACCAGCTCACCGGCGAGCGCGAGACGCACGGAACGCGCGACGGCGATACCCGCCTTCTCCTGCGCCTCGTCGGTGGAGGCCCCGAGGTGCGGGGTGCAGACGACCTGGTCGAACTGGAACAGCGGGGAGTCCGTGCAGGGCTCCTTGGCGTAGACGTCCAGACCGGCGCCCGCGACCCGGCCCTCCTTCAGCGCCGAGTACAGCGCCTCCTCGTCGACGATGCCACCGCGCGCGGCGTTCACGATCCGGACCGACGGCTTCACCTTGTGCAGCGCGTCGTCACCGATGAGGCCCAGCGTCTCGGGCGTCTTCGGGAGGTGCACGGTGATGAAGTCCGAGACCGCCAGCAGCTCGTCCAGCGAGAGGACCTTCACGCCCATCTGCGCGGCACGCGCGGGCTGCACATACGGGTCGTACGCGACGACCTTCATGCCGAACGCGGACATCCGCTGCGCGACGAGCGCCCCGATGCGACCGAGGCCCACGACCCCGAGGGTCTTCTCCGCCAGCTCGACGCCGGTGTACTTGGAGCGCTTCCACTCGCCGTTCTTGAGGGCGGCGTTGGCCTGCGGGATGTTGCGCGCGGTGGCCACCAGCAGACCACAGGCCAGCTCGGCGGCCGTGACGATGTTGGAGGTGGGCGCGTTGACGACCATCACGCCGGCCTTGGTGGCCGAGGACACGTCGACGTTGTCGAGACCGACGCCCGCGCGGGCGACGACCCGCAGCTTGCGGGCCGCGGCGATGGCCTCGGCGTCGACCTTGGTGGCCGAGCGGATCAGGATGGCGTCGACATCGGCGATGGCGGGCAGCAGTTCGGCGCGGTCGGCGCCGTTGCAGTGCCGGATCTCGAAGTCGGGCCCCAGCGCGTCGACAGTCGCGGGCGACAGCTCTTCAGCGATGAGTACGACCGGTTTGCCGTTGGCAGCAGTGCTCACGTGAGTCCTCACAAGTCCATTGCGGACGGCCGTCCCGACGGCCGCAGGCGGTGGAGGGATGCTTGCCGCGTGGAAGACGCACGACGCTGTGGGCCTGACGCGTATGTGCTGTGCAGTGTAGTGGCGGAACGGGTCCCGTTTTCCGCCGCGCAGTAAGGATCACCCTTCCGTGGCTGGACGGACTGGACAATCCCGCGCCGTCGCCTGCGCTTCCGAGGTCCGCCCGCCTGGACGCGGGTCGCCTTCGCTCGCGCTTCTGGGTTTCTTGTGCCGGGCGTACTTGTTCGCCGCGCCGTCGCTCGGTGGGTTCGCGCAGTTCCCCGCGCCCCTTTGGGGCGCCATCCGCTTGTTCTTCGGGTCGGTGCCGGTCGGGATTCTCCGTCCTCGATCCGACACGCTCGGTACGACGCTTCCTTGCCCGACTGAAGAGCATCGGAGTCTGCGAGCAGAGATTCCCGCCCACCCCCTCCCGCAGCCGGGCGAGTGCACGAGGAGGGGGTTTGAACCCCGGCCCCGGTTGATGCAGCCCGCAGCCTGATCGCCGGCCCCAGCTGGGCGCCCCCGAAGGGGCGCGGGGAACTGCGCAAAAGACGAGGACGGCCCCGCACCCGAAGAGCGACCGCAACGGGGCACCACCCAGGGGCGCGGGGAACTGCGCCAACCACCGAACGACGGCACAGGAACGAAGTACGCCCAGCCGGACAGACCTAGGAAGCGCAAGCGAAGGCGACCCGCACAGGTACCCCGGGGCCGCCGCACGGCAAGACGCGGATACGGCCCCCGAAGGACACCGCACCCGCGCCGGACGGGGTTACGCCTCCTCGTCCACCCAGCTCATGAGCTTGCGCAGCTCCTTGCCGGTGGTCTCCAGCAGGTGGTCCTCGTCGGCCTTCTTGTACTTGTTGTACTCCGGCAGCCCGGCCTCGTACTCCTTCATCCAGTTGTTGGCGAAGGTGCCGTCCTGGATCTCGCCGAGGACCTTCTTCATCTCGGCCTTGGTGTTGTCCGTGATGATCCGCGGGCCGGTGACGTAGTCGCCCCACTCGGCGGTCTCGGAGATGGACCAGCGCATCTTCTCCAGGCCGCCCTCGTACATGAGGTCCACGATGAGCTTCAGCTCGTGCAGGCACTCGAAGTACGCGATCTCGGGCTGGTAACCGGCCTCGACCAGGGTCTCGAATCCGGCCTTGACCAGCGCGGACGCGCCACCGCAGAGAACGGCCTGCTCACCGAACAGGTCGGTCTCGGTCTCCTCGGTGAAGGTCGTCTTGATGACGCCCGCGCGGGTGCCGCCGATGCCCTTGGCGTACGAGAGGGCGAGCGCGAAGGCCTTGTCCGTGGCGTCCTGCTCGACGGCGACGATACAAGGAACGCCGCGGCCCTCCTCGTACTGGCGGCGCACGAGGTGGCCCGGGCCCTTGGGGGCGACCATGCACACGTCGACGCCGGCCGGGGGCTTGATGAAGCCGAAGCGGATGTTGAAGCCATGGCCGAAGAACAGCGCGTCGCCGTCCTTCAGGTTGTCCTTGATGGACTCCTCGTAGACCTTGCCCTGGATCGGGTCCGGCACGAGGATCATGATCACGTCGGCCTCGGCGGCCGCCTCGGCGGGCGTCACCACGCGCAGGCCCTGCTCCTCGGCCTTGGCCTTGGACTTGGAGCCCTCGTGCAGCCCGACGCGGACGTCGACACCGGAGTCGCGCAGCGACAGCGCGTGGGCGTGGCCCTGGCTGCCGTATCCGATGACGGCGACCTTGCGCCCCTGGATGATGGACAGGTCGGCGTCGGCGTCGTAGAACAGCTCGGCCACTGGGATTCTCCTTGATTCTGCCGGTGCGGCGGTTGTGCGTCCCACCGTACGACCGGTGGGGGTGTCGGGGTTCCGGGGTCTCGCGATGCGGGCGCGCGCGTGGGGTGGTACGCGCGCGGGAGCCGTCGTGGGAGGGCGCCCGCGCGGGCGATGCACCACCCCACGCGCGCGGAGGGTCCCGCGCACATGAGGGTCCGGGTCCGGGCCGTGGGGCCCGGTGCCGGGCCGCTCACGGCCCGGCACGACCGGCCTGGTGGGCCGGGTGGTGACGGTCTCAGGCCGATCGGTCCAGGGCCCGCAGCGAGCGGTCCGTGATGGAGCGCGAGCCCCGGCCGATGGCGATGGTGCCGGACTGGACGAGCTCCTTGATGCCGAACGGCTCCAGCATCTTGAGCATCGCCTCCAGCTTGTCACTCGATCCGGTGGCCTCGATGGTGACGGCCTCGGGTGAGACGTCGACCGTCTTGGCGCGGAACAGCTGGACGATCTCCACGACCTGGGAGCGGGTCTCGTTGTCGGCGCGGACCTTCACCAGGACGAGCTCGCGCTGGATCGCCGAACCGGGCTCCAGCTCCACGATCTTGAGGACGTTGACGAGCTTGTTGAGCTGCTTGGTGACCTGTTCGAGGGGGAGTTCCTCGACATTGACCACGATGGTGATGCGGGAGATGTCGGGGTGCTCGGTGACACCGACCGCGAGCGAGTCGATGTTGAAGCCGCGGCGGGAGAACAGCGCGGCGATCCTCGCGAGGATGCCGGGGGTGTTCTCGACCAGGACCGAGAGCGTGTGCTTGGACATGACGGTCATTCTCTTCCTGCCTCAGTCGTCTTCCGGGCCTCAGTCGTCCTCGTTGTCGCCGAAGTCGGGGCGGACATCGCGGGCGGCCAGGATGGTGTCGTTGGAGGTCCCGGCGGCGACCATCGGCCACACCATGGCGTCCTCGTGGACGATGAAGTCGACGACCACGGGGCGGTCGTTGATGGCGTTGGCCTCCGCGATGACCTTGTCGAGGTCGTCGGGGGACTCGCAGCGCAGCGCGACACAGCCCATGGCCTCGGACAGCTTCACGAAGTCCGGGACCCGGGTGCCTCCGGCGGGCTTGCCGGGGACGGCCTGGCCGTCGCCCTGGGCGTCGTCCGGCCCGCTGTGCAGGACGGTGTTGGAGTACCGCTGGTTGTAGAAGAGGGTCTGCCACTGGCGGACCATCCCGAGGGCGCCGTTGTTGATGATGGCGACCTTGATGGGGATGTTGTTGAGGGCGCAGGTGGTGAGTTCCTGATTGGTCATCTGGAAGCAGCCGTCGCCGTCGACCGCCCACACCGTGCGTCCGGGCTGCCCCGCCTTGGCGCCCATCGCGGCGGGGACCGCGTATCCCATGGTCCCGGCGCCGCCGGAGTTCAGCCAGGTGGCGGGCTTCTCGTACTGGATGAAGTGGGCGGCCCACATCTGGTGCTGGCCGACGCCCGCGGTGAAGATCGTTCCCTCGGGGGCGAGTTGGCCGATCCGCTCGATGACGTGCTGCGGGGACAGGGTGCCGTCCTCGGGCTGCGTGTAGCCGAGCGGGTAGTTGTCGCGCCAGCGGTTGAGGTCGTTCCACCAGGCGGTGTAGTCCCCGGTGTGACCGTCGGTGTGCTCCTTCTGGACGGCCTGGACGAGGTCGGCGATGACCTCGCGCGCGTCCCCGACGATCGGCACGTCCGCGGCGCGGTTCTTGCCGATCTCGGCGGGGTCGATGTCCGCGTGGACGATCTTGGCGTACGGGGCGAAGCTGTCGAGCTTGCCGGTGACCCGGTCGTCGAAGCGGGCGCCGAGGGCGACGATCAGGTCGGCCTTCTGGAGCGCGGTGACGGCGGCGACCGAACCGTGCATGCCGGGCATCCCGACATGCAGCGGGTGGCTGTCGGGGAACGAGCCGAGCGCCATCAGGGTGGTGGTGACGGGCGCGCCGGTCAGCTCCGCGAGGACCTTCAGCTCGGCGGTGGCTCGGGCCTTCATGACGCCGCCGCCGACGTACAGGACGGGCCGCTTGGCCTGGGTGATCAGCTTGGCGGCCTCGCGGATCTGCTTGGCGTGCGGCTTGGTCACCGGGCGGTAGCCGGGCAGGTCCTGGGCGGGCGGCCAGCTGAAGGTGGTCCGCGCCTGGAGGGCGTCCTTGGCGATGTCGACGAGGACGGGCCCGGGGCGGCCGGTGGAGGCGATGTGGAACGCCTCGGCGATCGTGCGGGGGATGTCCTCGGCCTTGGTGACCAGGAAGTTGTGCTTGGTGATCGGCATGGTGATGCCGACGATGTCCGCCTCCTGGAAGGCGTCCGTACCGATCGCGGCGGAGGCGACCTGACCGGTGATCGCGACGAGCGGCACCGAGTCCATGTGCGCGTCCGCGATCGGGGTGACCAGATTGGTGGCGCCCGGCCCGGAGGTGGCCATGCAGACCCCGACCTTGCCGGTGGCCTGCGCGTACCCGGTGGCCGCGTGACCGGCCCCCTGCTCATGGCGGACGAGGATGTGACGCACCCGCCGGGAGTCCATCATCGGGTCGTACGCGGGCAGGATCGCACCTCCGGGAATGCCGAACACCGTGTCGGCCCCGACCTCCTCCAGGGAGCGGATGAGGGACTGCGCGCCCGTGACGTGCTCGACGGCGGACTGTCCTCCGGATCGGGGCCGCGGATGCGGATGGTGGGCCCCGGTGGCCTGCTCGGTCATCGTCATTCTCTTCTCGATGCTGAGGGGGTTTTTGCGAGGGTTGTACGGAGTGGTGCGGGTCTGGGTCGCGTGGTCGGTGGGGCGCCGGTGCAACAAAAAACCCCTCGTGCCGTGAGGCAAGCGAGGGGAGCGCGCCGGGTGCGTTCGCCGGGTGTGTTGGGCTACCCGGCTTCAGCCGACGCGCTGTCCAAGTACGAGAATTCGGGTGCGCATGGCTCAGACCCTCTCCCCGGCACGCAACCCCTGTCAAGTGGGTGGGATCTGGGTCTCATTATGTGAGCGCCGGGGCAGGCCCCGGTGGTAGGGGGCGGACGGATTCGCGGGGTAGGGGGCGGGGCCCCGGGTCTCGAAGGCGGCGGGTCCGCGCGGCTCGTACCCGCCCTGGCCCCGGCCGTCGTACCCGCTGTCGTGACCGGTGGGCAGCAGGGTGTCGTACGCGGCGTGGACGCCTCCGGCGAGCACCGGCTCCCCGGTGGCGTCCAGCGCCACCGGGAGGGCTCTCGGCTCGCGGGACGCGTCGGCCGGCTCACGGACGCCGTCCCGTTCCTGATCGCGGTTCCCGCCCCGCGGCGGCTCGCCCGGGACGTCGCGGGGCACCGGGAAGCGGCCGGTCGACAGGGCGCGCCGCAGCCGGTACTCGTCCAGCGGCGCGGAGAACGCCATGCCCTGGCCGTGGGTGCAGCCCATGGCGCGCAGCACGACGACCTGTTCCGGCAGGTCCACGCCGTCGGCGACGGAGTCGAGGCCGAGGTCGGTGGCGATCCGCAGCAGCCCGCTGGTGATCTTGTGCAGCCGCGCGGACTCGACGACACCCTCCACCAGGCTGCGGTCGAGCTTGAGCACATCGACGGGGAGCCGCCGCAGGGCCGTGATGGCCGCGTGGCCGCTGCCGAAGCCGTCGAGGCCGATCCGTACACCGATCCTGCGCAAGGCCGTCAGACGGCGCTCCAGCTCGTCCAGCGGCACCGCGGGCTCGCTGCCCGCCAGTTCGATCATCAGCGCGCCGGAGGCGAGGCCGTGCCGGGTGAGCAGCGCCTCGATGGAGCCGAGCGGCATGGAACGGTCCAGCAGCCGCCCGGCGCCGACCCGGACGACGACGGTCGTGGGGTGACCGGCGCGGGCGCGGTCGGCGGCACCGGCGACGGCCTCCTCCAGCATCCAGCGGCCCAGCTCCGCGGTGCGGTCGGCGTCGTCGGAGACCCGCAGGAACTCCGCCGGGGTGAACAGCAGGCCCTGCGCGGACCGCCAGCGCGCGTGCGCGGCGACGGAGCCGATCAGTCCGGTGGTCAGGTTCACCACGGGCTGGTGGAGCAGCGCGAACTCCCCGTCGTGGAGGGCGGCCCGCAGCCGCCCCGCCAGCTCCGCCTTGCGTACGACGTCGGCCTGCATCTGCGGCGCGTACAGCTCCACCCGGCCCTTCCCGGCGGCCTTGGCCCGGTACATCGCGAGGTCGGCGTTGCGCAGCAGCTCGCCCTCGCCGACGCCGGGCTCCGCGAAGGCGACCCCGATGGACGCGGCGACCCGTACGTCGTTCCCGCCGATCGGGTAGGGCCGGGACAGGGTCATCCGCAGCCGGTCCGCCAGCTCGAAGATGTGCTGTTCGCGCGCGGCCTGGTCGCTGGAGCCGTCCCCGACGATGAGGGCGGCGAACTCGTCGCCGCCGAGCCGGGCGGCGGTGTCGCCCTGGCGGACCGCGTCCTGGAGGCGGCGGGCGGCCTGGACGAGGAGCTCGTCGCCCGCCTGGTGGCCGATGGTGTCGTTGACGGCCTTGAAGCCGTCGAGGTCGATGAAGAGCACGGCGGTGCCGTGGTCGCGGTCGGCGGCGCGGCGCCCGCCGAGCGCCTGGCCGACCCGGCGGGTGAACAGCGCGCGGTTGGGGAGGTCGGTGAGCGGGTCGTGCTCGGCGTTGTGCTGCAACTGGGCCTGGAGCCTCACCCGCTCGGTGACGTCCCGGCTGTTGAAGAGCAGCCCGCCGTGGTGGCGGTTGATGGTGGACTCGACGTTCAGCCACTGTCCGGCGCCGGAGCGGAACCGGCACTCGATACGGGTCGTCGGCTCGTCGGCCTGGCGGGCGGCGACGAATCTGCGGATCTCGTGGACCACCGCGCCGAGGTCGTCGGGGTGGATCAGGGAGGCCAGCTCGGTGCCGACGAGCTCGTCGGCCTCCCGGCCGTAGACCCCGGCGGCGGCCGGACTGACGTACCGCAGGACGCCGTTGGGCGCGGCGATCATGATGACGTCGCTGGAGCCCTGGACCAGGGACCGGAAGTGGTTCTCCTTCTGGGCGAGTTCCTGGGTGAGGCTGATGTTGTCGATGAGCATGATGCCCTGCCGGACGACAAGGGCGAGGACGACCGTGCACGCGGTGAACAGGACGACGCGGTCGATGCTGCGGTCGCTGAGGACGTTGTAGAGGATTCCCAAGGTGCAGACCGTGGCGGCCAGATAGGGCGCCAGCGCGGCGAGCGAACCGGCGATGGGCCGGGTCGGGTACCGGCCGGGGCCGGATTGCGGCGAGTGGGAGGGGTGGATCACGGCGTGCGGGGCGTGGGACGGGACGGACGGCGGTGTGTGCGTGTGCGGGTCCGTGTGCATGCCTGTGTGCACCGGGGTCCGACGGGGCCGTTCCTGGCGTGGCCCGTCCGGTCCGGGACGGTCCTGGTACGGGCGGTCCTGGTACGGGTGGCCCTCTTGCGGTCGGTCCCCGGGTGGTCGGCCCTGGCGCGGCCGCTCCTGATGGGGTCGGTGCGGTCGGTCCGGGTGCGGTCGGTCCGGGTTCTGCTGGTCCTGGTGCGGTCGGCCGCGGGGCGGCCGGCCCTCTGGGGGCTCCTCCGTACGGGAGGGGGCCCCTTGCGGGTGCCGCACATGTCCGTGGTCGCCGTGCCCGTGGTGGCCGTCGCCGTGCCCTTGATGCGGATGCCCCTCGTGGGTGTGGTCGGTGTGCCGGTGGCCGTCGTACGTGTGGCCCTCGTGCGGGCGCTTCGGCCCGGTGGAGCCGACGCCCGGACCACCGGCCGGGCCGCCGCCCGCGACGGGCGCGCGCGCGTGGGGGACGCGGGGCGCCGCCGGGGAACGGACGGCGGACGCGGCACGTGGGTGGGGCAGCGGAAGCGTGAGCAGATGCGGGTGGATATGCGCGTGGGGGTCGTCGGCGTGCACCCGCAGCGATGCCCAGGGCGCGTAGGCGAGCAGCAGGGAACCGGCGAACCAGCCCGCGTCGAGCAGCTGCCCGGAGCGGTAACTGGCGTGCAGCATGGGGGAGCTGAACAGCGCGTCGCACACCACGGTCACCGCGAGGGCGCCGATGGCGGTGTTCACGGCGGAGCGGTTCACCGGGGTGCGCCGGAAGTGCAGGGCGAGCACGATGCTCACGAGCGCGATGTCGAGCAGCGGGTACGCCAAGGACAGTGCGATCTGGGCGACGCTCTTGCCTTCGAACTGGGCCGTGTGCGCGAGGGCGAGACTCCACGAGAGGGTGAGCAGCGAACCGCCGATGAGCCAGGTGTCGAGCGCGAGGCAGATCCATCCGGCACGGCTGACGGGCCGCTTGGCGAGCATCAGCAGACCCACGATGGCGGGCGGCGCGAAGCACAGGAAGAACACGTCGGCGAAACTGGGGCTCGGTACGGGGACACGCAGCACGACCTCGTACCATCCCCATACGGCGTTGCCCAGGGCCGCCATCGCGGAGGACAACGCGAAGAGGTACCAGGCACCGCGGAGACGGCTGCTCAGCGTACGGGCGTACAGCAGGCAGGACACGGCCGCGGTCGAAGCGGCCACGCTGAGCCCGAAGTCGCCCATGAAGAGCGCGACGCCGGAGGAGCCCCAGCCGAGGGCGGCTCCGGCCGCGTAGCCGCCGCACAGCATGGCGAGCACGATCTGGGACACCAGCCCGGTCCCGCCGCCGGCCTGCGGCCCGCGGGGGATGACGGCGCCCTGGGCGCTCACCGGTCGCTCCCCGACCGGGCCGGGGCGCGGTCCTGGTGGGCGCGAGTACATCGGCGGCGGGGGCGGGGGTGTCCGGACCGGCCGGTCTCGTCGCCGGGTGCCCGGCGGCGGGCCGATGCCCGCCAGGATCGTCGGCGGCTTCTCCGCCGCGCCGGATCGTCGGTCCACAGGCCGTGCGTCATCCGCCGCCCCCCTCACAGTCCACTGTCGTGTTCCCCCGCGCCGAACAATCCGCGACGCAGCCCCTGTTGGCGACGATACACCAGTCTCGTCACTCAGGGACATAGTTCCTCTACTCTCCGTGACGATCAGCGGTGATTCCGACACACGGGGCATTTGGGGGATCACGGAGGATGTCCACGCGCCGCGGTGCCACGGGCCACCGGGACGGACGGCGGACCCGCGGGCCGTTCCCGGCCGGTCCGGGGCCCGTGGGGGCGCGGCCGGGCCCGTGCCCCGTCCGGCTCCGGCAGCCGCCGGACGACGGGATCGCGTACCGACCAGCATGCCGGGCGGGGCGTCCCGGGCGCACGGGCGGGAGCGGAGCGCACGGCGGAGAAGCGCGGGTCGCGCACGGCGCGCGGACAGGGGTGAGCGTCGCGCCAGGGGGCGCGCGCCGCGGATCGCGCGCGTCAACCGCCCTGGTTCGCGCCCGGTCGGCCGGGGTGGACGAGGACGACGTTCTCCAGGGGCTCCCCCGCCGCGTACCGGGTGAGCTGAGCGGCGAGGAGCCGCTTGGCGCGCGGCAGGAACGCCGTGGAGGGGCCGCCCATGTGCGGGCTGATCAGCACACCCGGCGCGTGCCACAGGGGGTGTCCCTCGGGCAGGGGCTCCGGGTCGGTGACGTCGAGGGCGGCGCCGAGCCGGCCGCTCCGCAGTTCCGCGAGCAGCGCGTCGGTGTCGACAACGGCCCCGCGCGCGATGTTCACGAGCAGCGCGCCGTCCTTCATTCGGGACAGGAGGTCCCGGTCCACCAGGTGCCGGGTCTGTTCGGTCAGCGGGGTGGCGACGACGACCACGTCGGCCTCGGGCAGCAGTCCGGGCAGCTCGTCCAGGGCGTGCACCGGTCCATGGGCCGTGACCCGGGCGGACCGGGCGACCCTGATGACCCGGGACACCTCGAAGGGCAGCAGCCGGTCCTCGATCGCGGCACCGATCGAGCCGTACCCGAGAACGAGCACCGTCCGGTCGGCGAGCGCGGGCCGGAACCCTGACTCCCACGCCCCCTTGTCCTGCGACCGGACGAAGTCCGGGACCCCCCGCAGCGACGCGAGGATCAAGGTCAGCGCCAGCTCCGCCGTACTGGCGTCGTGCACCCCGCGCGCGTTGCACAGCCGCACCCCGGGCCGCACGGACTCCAGGGCGGGCAGGATGTCGTCCACGCCCGCGGTGAGGGTCTGGATCACCTCCAGGCGGCGCATCAGGGGCAGCGCACCGGTCTTCACGGACGGCCGCTTCAGGTAGGGCACCACGAAGAAGGAACAGTCCGCGGGATCGGCGGGGTACGGCGTACGCCCGTCCTCACCGCCGTCCCAGAAGTGGCAGTTCAGGCCCTTGGGCAAGCCCTCGATCTCGTCCGGCGGGAAGGGGAGCCACACATCACCAGTCATGGTCACGAGGCTAAGGGAAGCCGTTCGCGGCGCAGAGGTTAGTTTGGGGGACCGCTCGGACCACGCAGGGGGAGGATTCGTCGAGGTGGAGCGCAGGACGATCGGCGCGACGGCACTCGAAGTGGGCGCGATAGGGCTGGGGTGCATGCCGATGAACTGGGCCTACTCCGCCTCCCGGCGAAACGGAGAGGAGTCCCTGCGCGCGCTGCACACCGCCCTGGACCTGGGCTGCACCCTCCTCGACACGGCCGACATGTACGGGCCGTTCACCAATGAGCTGCTGATCGGACGGGTGCTGCGGGAGCGGCGCGCGGACGCCTTCGTCACCACCAAGTGCGGTCTGCTGGTCGGCGATCAGCACATGGTGGCGGACGGCCGGCCGGGGTATGTGCGCCGGGCCTGCGACGCGTCCCTGCGGCGGCTCCGTACCGATGTGATCGATCTGTACCAGTTGCACCGCGCGGACCCCGAGGTGCCGGTGGAGGAGACCTGGGGTGCGATGGCCGAGCTCGTCGGCGCGGGCAAGGTGCGGGCCCTCGGCGTGTGCGCGCTCGGTGCCCGCGCGGTGCGCGGGAGCGGCGGACGGATGTACGAGGGAACGATCCGTCAGCTGGACCGGATGCAACAGGTCTTCCCGGTCAGCGCCGTCGAGGCGGAGCTGTCGGTGTGGTCCCCCGAGGCACTGGACTCCCTGTTGCCGTGGTGCGAGGCCCGGGGCGTCGGTCTCCTCGCCGCGATGCCGCTCGGCAGCGGCTATCTCACCGGGACCCTCACCCCCGGCCAGGGATTCGAACCCGATGACGTCCGGGCCCATCACCCGCGCTTCACCGCGGAGGTGATGGCCGCGAACCAGCCGATCGTCGCCGGGCTGCGCCGTGTGGCCCGGCGCCACGGTGGGGACGGGGCGGAGGCGGGGCGGGGCGACGAGGCGGGGGTCGGGGCAGGGCGGGACGCCGGGGTGGGGACCGGGGTCGGGGCGGACGACGGGCCGGGGGGCGGGGTGACCCCGGCACAGGTCGCGCTGGCCTGGGTCCTGGAGCGGGGCAGACATGTCGTCGCGGTGCCGGGCACCAAACGGGCCCGGTGGGTGAGGGAGAACGCCGGGGCGGCGGGGCTGAGGCTGACCGAGGGCGACCGGGCGGAGATCGCGGCGCTCCCCCGGGCCCGCGAATCCTGGTACTGACGGGTTCCGTCCGTCCCCGAGGGGTGCTGTGACGGGGCCTGGACGGAGCTGAGGTGCGATGGTGGGTGCGGGGGATGCCGGGGACGGCCGAAGAAGTGCGCGGAGGAACCGGGCCGCTGAGCCGGGGAACGAACGGCCGACGGCCCGTCGGCCGGGGTGGCCGGGGTGGCCGGGGTGGCCGGGGTGGCCGTCGGATCGGATACCGCGATCGGGAACCTTCGCCCCCTCAGCGGTGTATCAGAAGAAGAACCGCAGCGTCGAAGGGACCGATTACCGTGCAACGTCCAGCTGTGACGGCCGTACTGACCGCCGCCGCGCTCCTGCTCGCCGCCGGATGTTCGGGGGACGGCGCAGACAAGCCCGCCGAGCCCGCCGCCCGCGCCACGGAGTCGAGCGGCGCCCCGCCGTCCGAGTCCGCCAAGGCATCCGGCGGCCGTACACCCCCGGCGAAGGGAGCGGTCGATGTGGAGCGCACCGTGACCGAGGGCCTCGGCTCACCCTGGGGCCTGGCCCCCCTGCCCGGCGGGGACCTCCTGGTCTCCTCCCGGGACGAAGGCACGATCAGCCGGGTCGACAGCGGCTCCGGCAAGCGCGTCGAGCTGGGGTCCGTCCCCGGCGTGGCCGCCGCGGGCGAGGGCGGGCTGATGGGGATCGCCCTCTCCCCTTCCTTCGCGTCGGACCAGATGGTCTACGCGTATTTCACCACCGCGTCGGACAATCGCATCGCCCGCATGCTGTACGACGAGGGCAAGCCCGCGGGGCAGCAGCTGGGCGCTCCGGACACCGTCCTGCGCGGCATCCCGAAGGGCATGATCCACAACGGCGGCCGGATCGCCTTCGGCCCCGACAAGTTGCTGTACGCGGGCACGGGCGAGGTCGGCGAGACAGGACTGTCCCAGGACAAGAAGTCCCTCGCCGGGAAGATCCTCCGGATGACCCCCGAGGGCGAGCCCGCCCCCGGCAATCCGCTGGGGGACGATTCGTACGTCTACTCGTTCGGTCACCGCAATGTCCAAGGTCTCGCCTGGGACGAGGAGAAGCGGCTGTGGGCCTCCGAGTTCGGCCAGAACACCTGGGACGAGCTCAACCAGATCGTCGCGGGGGACAACTACGGCTGGCCGGAGGTCGAGGGCAAGGCCGGTAAGGACGGATTCCATGATCCGGTGGCCCAGTGGCAGACCTCCGAAGCCTCGCCGAGCGGAATCGCCTACGCCGAGGGGTCGATCTGGATGGCCGGACTGCGCGGCGAGCGCCTCTGGCGGATTCCCGTGAGCGGGACGGACGGCGGAGGAGAGCCCCAGGCGTTCCTCAAGGAGGAGTACGGCCGGCTGCGTACGGTGGTCGGCGCGGGCACCGACAAGCTCTGGCTGGCCACGAGCGAGACGGACGGCCGGGGCACACCCAAGAAGGGTGACGACAGAGTCCTGGAGCTGAAGGTGAAGTGAGCCGCGCCGAGACGGGGTGAGCGGGTCCGGGTTCAGCCCGCCGAAGCGGAATCCGGCTCCCGCTCGTCGCTCCTGGCTCCGCCGCCGTCCGCGCCGTCCCGGCCGTTGCCGTTCCGTGCGTCCCGCTCACGGTCTTCGGAAGTCGCCTGGCCGGGCAGGTCGGCGCTCGCGGGCTGCGGTGGGACACGGATGGTGACCTTGCCGGAGGTGAGATCGATCGGGCCTTGGCCAGGGTCTCCGTCGTTCAGGTCGACCCGGGTCAGTTCGAGGCGCTGACGTTCGTCCTCGGTGTGCTTGCGGCCGGGAGCGAAGAGCTCCTGGATCGGGTTGAACACACTGCCTCCCTGGGCGAGTTCCTCTCTCCCAGGGTAGGCGAGGCGAAAGGTAACGGACTGTGACGCAAATGCCACGTTCCGCCCAGGGAAAGGAGGCGTCGAGCGATGAAGAAGAGGGACCGGACTCCGTCGGTCAGCTGGCCGGGCCGGCGGTACGGGGCTCCGGAGGGAACAGGCTCAAGCGGTGGGCGAGGGCGGCGGCCTCGCCACGACCGGAGACATTGAGCTTGCCCAGGATGTTGGACACATGGACGCTCGCGGTCTTCGGGGAGATGAAGAGCTCCTCGGCGATCTGACGGTTGCTGCGCCCGGCGGCGACCAGCCGGAGCACATCGCGCTCCCGGCTGGTGAGGCCGAGAGCGGTGACGGGGTCGGCCGGGGCGGGCGTCCGGCGGCCGGTGAGGGCGAGCCGGGCCCGTCGGGCCAGTTGGGCGACAGCCTCGTCGAGAGGCCGGGCGTCCAGATGCGAGGCGAGGGCGGCGGCCTGCCGGAGCAGCTCCGTGGCCCGGTCCCGGTCGGCCTCGGGGCAGCTGATGCCCTTGGCGATGCCCCCGTCCGGGGCGGCGCCGGACCGGGAACCACCGTCCGCCGCGCTACCGCCCGTGTCACTGCCGCGCGTGTCACTGCCACCCGTGTCGCTGCCGCCCCGGCCGGAGACATCCGGGCCGATGGCATCCGGGGTGGTGGAGGTACTGGTGGTGGGTGTGTGGGTCAGAAGGGACTCGGCGAGACGGTAGCGGACCTGGGCCAGGTCGTAGGGGCGTTCCAGCGGGCCGAACGCGGCCACGACGTCCAGCCAGTCGGCCGGGGTGTCGAGATCCTCGGCGCGGCGGAGCTCGGCGCGTACCCAGCGGTCGTAGGCGAGCCAGACGGGGACGCCGGTGGTGAGGGACTTGGCGGCGGCGCGGATGCGGTCCAGGGCGGCGGCCCGTCCGGGCTGGGCGAGGGGCAGTCCCCTGGTGTCGGCCTCGGCGGTGGCGGCGGCCCGGAGCAGGGGCCAGCCGTAGCGCTGGGTGCCCGGCGGGAATCCGGCGGCGATCACCGCGTCGAGTTCGACGCGGGCGTCCAGGATGCGGCCCTGGTCGGCGGCGACACCGACGGCGATCCGGGCGATCGGTATGGAGTGCTGCGGCATCCGGTCGTGGCTGCCGTACTCGCGGCGGGCCGCGTCGAGCTGACGGCCGGCCTCGGTGCTGTCGCCGCGGGCCAGGGCGAGATGCGCGGCCTGGATGGCGGCGGAGCCGCGCGGTTTGTAGCTGTGTCCGGCGCGCTGGGTGCGGAGGATGGATTCGGCGGCCTCGGACCAGCGGCCCAGCGTGTAGAGGGATTCGGTGCGGTTGCTCCAGATCCAGGCCTCGGTCTCGCGCAGACCGAAGTGGCGGGCGAGTTCGATGCCCTCGTCGAGGAGGGTGACGGCCTCTCGGGACCGGCCGACGGCTTCGAGGGCGGAAGGGAGATTGACATAGCTGCGGCCGACACCGCCGACGCCGAGTTCCCTGGTGCGTTCCTTGACGGCGTACATCTCGGCGAGCCCCGCTTCGACGTCGCCCGCGTCGACCATGAGACCGCCGAGAGTGAGGCGGGCGTTCAGCTCGATGTCGTGGGCGCCGACCATGCGGGCGTACTCGACGGCGCGTTCGGCGGCGGCGAGGCTGTCCGGGCCCGGTTCATGGATCATGGACCAGCTCGCGACGCGGGCGAGGACCTCGGCGTGGACGTTCGACGGCGGCAGCCCGCGGACGAGCTCCTGCGCGGTGGCGAGCTCCTGCCGGCCGTCGCCGCGGGCGAGGGCCTGGACGAGCAGGGAGCGCTGGACCCAGAACCACGCGGCGCGCAGGGAGTCGGGGTCGTCCTCCAGGAGACGCAGGGCACGCTTGGTGATCTTCAGTGCCCGGTCCCGCTCTCCGCAGAGGCGTCCGGCGACGGCGGCTTCGGCGAGGAGGTCGTAGTAGCTGAGGGGGGTGGTGGCGGGGTCGCAGACGCAGGACAGCGAGTCCTCGACGTAGTCCCCGACCATGAGTCCGGCGCGGACGGCCTCGGGCGCCGGGTCCCACAGCTCCATCCCGCGCTCCAGAAGGCGCAGTTGTTCGGCGTAGGCGTGCCGGTGGCGGGCCTCCAGGGACGCGCCCAGGACGGCGGGCAGTGCCTTGGCCGGGTCGTGTGCGTGGTACCAGTAGCTGGCGAGGCGGGTGGCGCGTTCGTCGGCGGGGACGAGGGCGGGTTCGGCTTCGAGGGCCTGCGCGTAGCGGCGGTTGAGGCGGGAGCGCTCGCCGGGCAGCAGATCGTCGCTGACGGCCTCGCGGACGAGGGAGTGCCGGAAGCGGTAGCCGTCGCTGTCGGGCATGGACTGGAGGATGCTCGCGCCGACGGCGGACCGCAGGGCCTCGATGAGGTCGTCGTCACCGAGACCGGCGACCGTGGCGAGCAGTTCATGGCCGATGGTGGAGCCGCCCTCGGCGGCGACCCTGACGACCCGTTGCGCATGGTCCGGGAGCCGTTCGACACGCACCAGGAGCAGGTCGCGCAGCGAGTCGGAGAGCGGTGGGCAACGGTCCTCGCCCGCGGCGACGGAGAGTTCCTCCACGAAGAAGGCGTTGCCGTCGGAGCGGTCGAAGACCTCGTCCACCAGAGTGGGCTCCGGTCGGGTGGCGAGGATGCCGGCCATCTGGGCGCCGACCTCGTCCCTGCTGAAGCGGTTCAGCTCGATACGGCGGACGGTGCGCAGCCGGTCGAGCTCCGCGAGGAGGGGGCGCAACGGGTGGCGGCGGTGGATGTCGTCGGCGCGATAGCTGGCGAGGACGATCAGGCGGCCGCTGCGGAGGGTGCGGAAGAGATAGGCGAGGAGATGGCGGGTGGAGGCGTCGGCCCAGTGCAGGTCCTCCAGGGCGACGACGACATCGCGGTCGGCGGCGACACGTTCCAGCAGGCGGGCGGTGAGCTCGAAGAGGCGGGCCATGTCCTCCTCGCCGTGCCGGCCGCCGGGGGCCTCGCCCAGCTCGGGCAGGAGCCGGGCCAGTTCCTCCTCCTGCCCGGCCGCGGCTGCGGCGAGTTCGTCGGGGAGGTGGCGGCGCAGGGCGCGCAGCGCGGTGGAGAACGGGGCGAACGGCAGCCCTTCGGCGCCGATCTCGATACAGCCGCCGGTGACGACGACGGCGTCCCGGGCGCGGGCCGCGCGCGCGAACTCCTCGATCAGCCGGGTCTTCCCGACGCCCGCCTCCCCGCCGAGCAGCAGGGCCTGCGGCTCGCCCGCGGCCGCTCGGGCGAGTGCGTCGTGCAGTACGCCCATCTCGTCGGCCCGGCCGATGAACACCGGGCTCACAGATCTGGTCTCCACACCGCCGAGCATCGCACAGGGGTACCGCACTCCCCCAGAGGGTTTCCCCCGCGACCCCATGGACCGGTGCCCCAGGCCGTGCCCGTCGGCGGACCAGCCTGGTTCGTCCTCCCCAGGACGCCGAAACGCCGCGGTCGGGACGCCGGTGTCCGGCGCCCCGACCGTGGTGCGGGCTCTCTTGGTGCTGTCGGTGCGGGTCCCCGTGACCGCCGCCTCACAGGCGGACGGGGCGGGCCCGTTCACGCGGCGCGTGTGAAACGCTCGGGACCGGGTTCGCCCGCACTCACCTGCCCCTCCGCCTCGTACTGCGCGAGGCGGGCCCGGTCGGCCTTGCGTGCCTTGCGTACGGCGCGGACCAGACGGTGGTGGGCGGCCTCACGGTGGAGGTCCGCGGCGTGCAGCTGGTGTATCTCGAACTCGAACATCTTGACCCCTCGGCCGGTTGCGGTATCGCTTTCCGCGATGCCTCAACTCTCGCGGCCCAGGGGGTTCCACCGCATGGGGCGTGTGCCGCATCTTGTGGGTGACCGGCACCTTAGAGTTCGCCGTCCGCCCCCACGAAACGCCTTAGACGGGGCTCAGACGTCCTAGACCCCGCCCCCTGCTCCCCGCCCGCCCCGGGGTTCCGTGCGCTGAGCCCACTTGTTCCCGTGCGGGTCGCCCGTGGGGTGCGCAGTTCCCCGCGCCCCTGGATGCTGCCCCGGTCCGTCGCATTTCGGGTGCCGGTTCGCCCTCGTCCTTTGCGCAGTTCCCCGCGCCCCTTGAGGGGCACTCCACTCCGCGCGCAGTCGAAAGAACCCACCGGACGCGCCCCGAAGGGGCGCGGGGAACTGCGCGAAACCACCGAGCGACGGCACAAGGAACAAGCGCGTCACGCCGGACGGACCTCGGAAGCGCAAGCGAAGGCGACCCGCACGGGAACAAGTACGCCCCCCGGGCCGGACCTCAGAGGCGCAAGCGAAGGCGACCCGTCAGCCTGCCGTCGGCAGGCTCAGGAGCACGTCCGTGTACTTGGCGACCGACAGCAGCAGTCCGATGACGCCGAGCGAGACACCCGCCCAGGCGACGGACCTGACCCACGGGGCCTGCACCGTACCGGGCGTGCCGAACAGGGGCCTGACGAGCGTCGCCGCACCGACGATCAGGGCGACCAGGGCGAAGATGCCGCCCACCAGGGCCGTGGCGTGCCAGGCGTCGCCGTAGACCTCCTGGATCTGCTGGGCGACCCCGGCCCCCGAGGACGACGCCTCCAGCTGGCCGATGATCGACTCCCGCGCGGAGGCGACCGTGCCGATCCAGCCGCCGCTCAGTCCGACGACGCCGAGCGCGGCGGAGACCACGGCAGCGGCGCCCTGGCCGACACCCGAGGGCGCCTTGGCCACGGGGGCGGTGAGGTCCTCGTCGTCGATGCCCTCGTCGTCGTCATCGACCAGGTCGGTGCCGTCGTCGGCCACGGCGTCCTGGACGGTACCGTCCGGCACCGTGCCGTCCTTCTCCACCGTGTCCGTGGCCTTCGCCGCGTCCGGGGTCTTCGTCATACGGTCGGCGTCGCTCTTCGCGGCGGTTTCGGGGGCGGCCCCGGCGGCACCGGGTCCCGCTTCGGTGCCCGTGGCCGCGCTGTCGGCGCCCGCGGCGGCGTTGTCTTCAGTCCTCGTACCCATCCGGGCACCGTACGGACGCCGTCTGAGAGGTTCCTTAACGACGCCCGGGACGGCCTCGGGATTCACGCCTGACGGGTACCCCATTCGGGTGCCAGGACGGACCACATCTCCATGTCGTGGCGTACGTCCCGGTACGGATAGCTCTCGCGCAGCACCCCTTCGCGGCGCATTCCGAGCCGTTCCGCGACCCGCAGGCTGGGCTTGTTGGCGGAGGAGGCGACCCATTCGACACGGTGCATGCCGCGGTCGTGGAAGGCCCAGTCGATGAGGACCCGGGCGCCCCGGGTGACCAGACCGCGACCGGCGGCGTCGGGTTCGAGCCAGCAGCCGAGCTCGCAGTTGCCGGTCCCCGCGTCGAAGAGGCGGAAGAGCAGACCCCCGACGAGGGTGCCGTCCAGCCACAGGCCGTGCATGCTGCCGCTGTCGGCGGCGCGCTTGTCGGCGTACGAGCGCAGCATGGCGCGAGCGGCTTCCGCGTCGTGGATACCGGTGCCGAAGGAGACGTGCTGTCCGATGAACGCGCGTCCGCGGTCCAGATGGGCCAGGAACTCCTCGGCGTGCCAGGACTCCAGCGGGCGCAGTTCCGCGCCGTCGTCACCGAGTGTTCTCGCGTACATTCCTCAGCTCCTCAGCCAGGGGTGGGACCGGTCACCGCCCCGGAGGGCACCCTTGGCCGGGCGCCGTCACACGGGGGTCGCGGTCGCTTTCGTCGTCATACGTCCGCGTGTGTCGGCGCGTCGCGCCGCGCGGGAATCGTCGCATGTCCCGCCGGATCACCGGTAGCGGCTTTCGGCGCCTCGATGCTGATACGGGGCAGCAGCCGGTCCAGCCGGCGCGGCAGCCACCAGTTGGCGCCGCCGAGCATATGCATCAGGGCGGGCACCAGGAGGGTGCGCAGGACGAAGGCGTCCAGGGCGACGGCCGCGGCGAGCGCGATGCCGAACATGGCGATGACCCGGTCGCCGGTGAGGACGAAGGCGAGGAAGACGGAGATCATGATGACCGCCGCGGAGTTGATCACGCGGCTGGTCTCCGCGAGTCCGACCCGTACCGCGCGGCGGTTGTCCCGGGTCTCCAGCCATTCCTCGTACATCCGGCTCACCAGGAAGACCTGGTAGTCCATGGAGAGCCCGAAGAGGACGGACACCATGATGACGGGGAGGAACGGTTCGATGGGCCCGGCGCGGCCGAGGCCGAGGAGTTCGCTGCCCCAGCCCCACTGGAAGATCGCGACGACGACGCCGAAGGCCCCGGCCACGGCGGCGATGTTCATGACGGCGGCCTTGACGGGGATACCGATGGAGCGGAAGGCCAGCAGGAGCAGCAGACAGCCGAGGGCGATGACGACCCCGACGAAGAGCGGGAGCTTGCCGACGATGATCTCGGCGAAGTCGTCGTATCCGGCGGTCACACCCCCGACGTGGACGTCGAGGGAGGTGCCGTGCTCGGCGCGGGGCAGGACCTCGGTGCGCAGCCGGTCGACGAGCGCGCTGGTCTCCTGGGACTGCGGCGCGGACCCGGGGACGACGGTGAGGACCGCGGTGTCACCGGCGCCGTTGTGGACGGCCGGGGTGACGGACGCGACGTTCTCGGTGCTGCGCAGGGTGGCGGCGAGGCCGTCGAAGGCGAGGCGGTCGTCGGCGCCGCGGAGTTCGGCGACGAGGGTGAGGGGGCCGTTGACCCCGGGGCCGAACCCGTCGGCGAGGAGGTCGTAGGCCTGGCGGGTGGTGGCCGTCTCCGGGTTGTTGCCCTGGTCGGAGGTGCCGAGGTGCAGCGAGAGGGTGGGCAGCGCGAGGACCGTGATCACGGCGAGGGCGAGAGCGCCGAGGAGTTTGGGATGCCGTTCGACGAAGGCGGACCAGCGGGCGGCGAGACCGGTGGGGACCTCGGGTGCGGGTCCGTGCTCGGCCAGCCGTCGGCGTTCGCGGCGGCTGAGCGCGCGGGGGCCGATCCAGGCGAGCAGCGCGGGCAGCAGGGTCACGGACGCGGCGACGGTCAGGACGACGGTGAGGGACGCGGCGATGGCGACCCCGTTGAGGAAGCCGAGCCGCAGGATCAGCATGCCGAGCAGGGCGATGCAGACGGTGGCGCCCGCGAAGACGACGGCGCGGCCGGTGGTGGCGACGGCCCGGACCGCGGACTCCTCGACGGACAAGCCGCGTTTGAGGCCCTGCCGGTGGCGGGTGACGATGAACAGCGCGTAGTCGATGCCGACGCCGAGGCCGATGAGCAGGCCGAGCATGGGGGCGAAGTCCGCGACGGTCATGGTGTGGCCGAGCAGCACGATCCCGCCGTAGGCGGTGCCGACGCTGACGAGGGCCGTGGCGATGGGCAGCAGGGACGCGGCGAGGGAGCCGAAGGCCAGGAAGAGGACGACGGCGGCGACGGCGACACCCACGGCCTCCGCGAGATGTCCGCCGAGCGGTTCGGTGAGGGCGACGGCGGTGCCGCCGAGTTCGACGCGGAGGTCGTCGCCCGCGGCCCGCTGGGCCGTGGTGACGACGGCGTCGGCGTGGGCCGCGGTCAGTTCACCGACCGGCCGGTCGAAGGTGAGGGTGGCGTAGGCGGTGCGGCCGTCGGCGCTGATCCGGGTGGCGGCGCCGGGTCCGTCGGCGCCCGGCTCACCGTACGGGCTGGTGACATCGGCGACGGTGGGCAGTGCCGCGACCTCGGCGAGGGTCCGGGTCATGGTCTGTTCGACGGCGGCGGCGCGTACCGTGCCGCGTTCGGTGTGCCAGACGATGGTGTCGCTGTCACCGCCCGCGCCGGGGAAGCCCTGGGCGAGGAGCTCGGTGGCGCGGCCGGACTCGGTGCCGGGGACCTCGTAGTCGTTGGAGTACGCGGAGCCGGTGAGGGCCGCGGCGGCGGCCGTGGCGCCGAGGGCGAGGAGCCACAGCAGGACGACCACGAGGCGTCGGCGGACGCACCATCGCGCGAGTGCTGCCACCGATGTGCTCCCAAGCCTCGTCGGATCTTCCTCGGGAACAGCCGGTACCCCGGTACAGCCGCCGGGACCGGACCCCAGGGTCACACGGGGGACGAACGGTACCGCCACGAAGAACATATGAACGTGGGGCCACTCTCGCAGCAACAAGAGATCGTTTGTCCGGTTCGTGGCTCTCGTCACAGAAGTCGGCGGACGTGTCGGCGGAAGTGGGCCGAGGCCGGCGGACGGCCCGGACCTGGGAGGGTTCCGCCCCTGCGCGGGCCCGTACGGACGGCGGAGGGCGGCGCACCGTCAACCGGTGCGCCGCCCCCCGCTCGTACTCATCCGTCCGTCGGGGGTCAGCCCTCGACGCCGAGACGCTCCAGGATCAGTTCCTTGACCCGGGCCGCGTCGGCCTGCCCGCGGGTGGCCTTCATGACGGCACCCACCAGGGCGCCCGCCGCCTGGACCTTGCCACCGCGGATCTTGTCCGCGATGCCCGGGTTCCCGGCGATGGCCTCGTCGACGGCGGTGGTGAGCGCGCCCTCGTCGGAGACGACCTTCAGGCCACGCTTCTCGACGACCTCGTCCGGCGTGCCCTCACCGGCCAGCACACCCTCGATGACCTGCCGGGCGAGCTTGTCGTTGAGGTCGCCCGACGCGACGAGCGCGGCGACCCGCGCGACCGCGGCGGGGGTGATCCCCAGCGCGTCCAGGGCCCGACCGGACTCGTTGGCGTTGCGGGCCAGCTCGCCCATCCACCACTTGCGGGCGGCGGCGGAGTCGGCGCCCTCCTCGATGGTCGCGGCGATCAGGTCGACCGCCCCGGCGTTGAGGATGGACTGCATGTCGTGCTCGGTGACGCCCCACTCCTCGCGCAGCCGGTTACGGCGTACGCGCGGCAGCTCGGGCAGCCCGGCCCGCAGTTCCTCGACCCATTCCCGGGCCGGGGCGACGGGCACCAGATCGGGCTCCGGGAAGTACCGGTAGTCCTCCGCCTCCTCCTTGATCCGGCCGGAGGTGGTGGAGCCGGTGTCCTCGTGGAAGTGCCGGGTCTCCTGGACGATGGTGCCGCCGGTGTTCAGGACCGCGGCGTGCCGCTGGATCTCGAAGCGGGCGGCACGCTCGACGGAGCGCAGCGAGTTGACGTTCTTCGTCTCGCTGCGGGTGCCGAACTTCTCGCGGCCGTGGGGACGCAGCGACAGGTTCACATCGCAGCGCATCTGGCCCATCTCCATCCGGGCCTCGGAGACACCGAGCGCCCGGATCAGCTCACGCAGCTCCGCGACATACGCCTTGGCGACCTCGGGAGCGCGCTCACCGGCGCCGGTGATCGGCTTGGTGACGATCTCGATGAGGGGGATGCCCGCGCGGTTGTAGTCGAGGAGCGAGTGCGAGGCGCCGTGGATTCGGCCGGTGGCGCCGCCCACATGTGTCGACTTGCCGGTGTCCTCCTCCATATGGGCGCGCTCGATGTCCACGCGGAAGACCTCGCCGTCCTCCAGCTGGACGTCCAGATAGCCGTTGAAGGCGATCGGCTCGTCGTACTGGGAGGTCTGGAAGTTCTTCGGCATGTCCGGATAGAAGTAGTTCTTCCGGGCGAAGCGGCACCACTCGGCGATCTCGCAGTGCAGCGCGAGACCGATCTTGATCGCGGACTCCACGCCGATCGCGTTGACGACCGGCAGGGAGCCCGGCATGCCGAGACAGGTCGGGCAGGTCTGGGCATTGGGCTCCGCGCCCAGTTCCGTGGCGCAGCCGCAGAACATCTTGGTCCTGGTGCCGAGCTCGACATGGACCTCCAGGCCCATGACGGGGTCGTACGACGCGAGCGCGTCCTCGTACGACACCAGGTCGGTCGTGACAGTCACGGTGAAACTTCCCTCTCAGCCCAGCAGGACATCGTCGTCACCGAGGCGCTTGAGCTCCCGGTAGAGGATGGCGAGGCCGGTGGCGATGGCGGCGGCGGACACCGCGGCGTCGAGCAGCCGCAGCGTGTCGTTGTCCGAGCGGGCCTTCCTGGCCTGCTTGAGGACGCTGACGGCGCCGAACGCCGTGGTGGCCATGGACAGGTACGTGCCGGACCTGGACTTCTTGAAGCCCTTGGCCTTGGTCAGTGCGCTCACAGCGACGGTGCCTCCTCTAGCAGCGGATGACCCCAGCGTTCCACGAACGCCGCCTCGACGGCGGCACCGACCTTGTACAGCCGGTCGTCCTTCATCGCCGGGGCGATGATCTGGAGACCGACCGGCAGACCGTCCTCGGGCGCGAGGCCGCAGGGCAGCGACATGGCCGCGTTGCCCGCCAGGTTGGTGGGGATGGTGCACAGGTCCGCGAGGTACATCGCCATCGGGTCGTCCGCGCGTTCACCGATCGCGAAGGCGGTGGTGGGCGTCGTGGGCGACACGATCACGTCGACCCGCTCGAACGCCTTCTCGAAGTCCCGGGTGATCAGGGTGCGGACCTTCTGGGCGCTGCCGTAGTACGCGTCGTAGTAGCCGGAGCTGAGCGCGTACGTGCCGAGCATGATCCGCCGCTTGACCTCGTCGCCGAAACCGGCGTCACGGGTGATCGCGGTGACCTCCTCGGCCGAACGGGTGCCGTCGTCGCCGACCCGCAGCCCGTAGCGCATCGCGTCGAAGCGGGCCAGGTTGCTGGAGCACTCGGACGGCGCGATCAGGTAGTACGCGGAGAGCGCCAGGTCGAAGGACGGGCAGTCCAGCTCGACGATCTCGGCGCCCAGCTCCTTGAGCAGCGCGACGGACTCGTCGAACCGCTGGACGACGCCGGCCTGGTAGCCCTCGCCGCGGAACTGCTTGACGACACCGACCCGCATACCCGCCACGGAACCGTTGCGCGCGGCCTCCACGACCGGCGGTACGGGGGCGTCGATGGACGTCGAGTCCAGCGGGTCGTGGCCGCCGATGACCTCGTGCAGCAGGGCCGCGTCGAGGACGGTACGCGCACAGGGGCCGCCCTGGTCCAGCGAGCTGGAGAACGCGACCATGCCGTAGCGGGAGACCCCGCCGTACGTCGGCTTGACCCCGACCGTGCCGGTCAGGGCGGCGGGCTGACGGATCGAGCCGCCGGTGTCCGTACCGATCGCGAGGGGCGCCTGGTACGAGGCGAGCGCCGCGGACGAGCCGCCGCCGGAGCCGCCCGGGACCCGGGTCAGGTCCCACGGGTTGCCCGTGGGGCCGTACGCGCTGTTCTCCGTCGACGACCCCATGGCGAACTCGTCCATGTTGGTCTTGCCGAGGATCACGACGTCGGCGGCCTTCAGCTTCTTCGTGAGGGTCGCGTCGTACGGCGGGATCCAGCCTTCGAGGATCTTCGAGCCGACGGTGGTCGGGATGCCGTCGGTGGTGAAGATGTCCTTGAGCGCGAGCGGTACGCCCGCGAGGGGGCCGAGCTTCTCGCCCGCCGCGCGCTTGGCGTCCACCGTGCGGGCCTGGGCGAGGGCGCCCTCGCGGTCCACGTGCAGGAACGCGTGGACCTTCTCGTCGACGGCCTCGATCCGGGCCAGGTGGGCCTCGGTGACCTCGACGGCCGTCAGCTCGCCGGAAGCGATGCGCGCCGCTGTTTCGGCGGCGGTCAGCCTGATGATGCTGTTCATGTCGGGCTTGTCCTCAGGCATGGCGATCAGTCCTCCCCCAGGATCTGCGGGACCTTGAAACGCTGCTGTTCATGGGCCGGGGCACCGGACAGCGCCTGCTCGGGGGTGAGCGAGGGTCGGACCTCGTCCGCGCGCATGACGTTCGTCAGGGGCAGCGGGTGGGAGGTCGGCGGTACGTCCTGGTCGGCGACCTCGGCGACGCGGGCTACCGCGCCGATGATGTCGTCGAGCTGACCGGCGAAGTGGTCGAGTTCTTCGCTCTTCAGGTCCAGGCGTGCCAGCCGTGCGAGGTGGGCGACCTCCTCGCGCGTGATGCCAGGCATGCGTCGATCCTCTGGGGTGAGTGGTGGTTTTGAGGCCAATCCTATGGGGCGGGAGTGTCTCTCCGCGAAACCCCTTGGCGGGGGGCCCGCAGCACCGTCCCCCGGCCCGTCCTCCGACCCGGCCCGGCCGAGGCGCGCGCCCGGGTCCCCTGTGCTGGACGCGCTTGTCCCTGTGCCGTCGCTCGTGGGGTGCGCAGTTCCCCGCGGGTCGCCTTCGCTTGCGCTTCCGAGGTCTGTCCGGGTGGACGCACTTGTCCCTGTGCCGTCACTCGTGGGTTTCGCGCAGTTCCCCGCGCCCCTGGATGCTGCCCCCTTGCGGTCGCTCTTCGGGTGCGGGTCCGCCCTCGTTTTTGCGCAGTTCCCCGCGCCCCTGAAGGGGCACTTCTCTCCTCTCGCAGGCGCTCGGCTGCGGGAGGGGGTGGGCGGGAATCTCTGCTCGCAGACTCCGATGCTCTTCAGTCGGGTAGGGGGACGTCGTACCGAGCGTGTCGGATCGAGGACGGAGAATCCCGACCGGCACCGACCCGAAGAACAAGCAGATGGCGCCCCAAAGGGGCGCGGGGAACTGCGCACCCCACGGGCGACGGCACAGGAACGAAGTACGCCCAGCCGGACAGACCCCGGGGCGCAAGCGAAGGCGAACCGTTACTCCTGGTCCTCCGCGGTGGACCGCACCGCGGCCTTCGGCCGCTGCCACCCGCGGGACCCCCGCGCCAGCAACCACGCCGTCGCCTCGTCGGACGGCATCGCCGCGGCGACGAGCCACCCCTGGACCGCGTCACAGCCGAGATCGCGCAACCGCTCCCACGTCTCGTCGTCCTCGACCCCCTCCGCCACGACGAGCAGCCCCAGCGAGTGCGCGAGATCCACCGTGCAGCGCACGATCTCCGCGTCCTCGTTGTCGAAGGCGAGCCGCGCGACGAACGACCGGTCGATCTTCAGCTCGCTGACCGGCAGCCGCCGCAGATGGACGAGGGACGAGTACCCCGTCCCGAAGTCGTCCAGGGACATCTTCACCCCGTGCCCGGTCAGCCCGGCCAGCGTGTCCGCGGCCCGCTGCGGGTCCTCCAGCAGCACATGCTCGGTGATCTCCAGTTGCAGGGCGGACGGCGGCACCCCGTGGCGCGCGAGCCGCGCGGCGACCGATCCGGCGAAGCCGGGGGTGTGGACGTCACGGGGCGACACATTCACCGCGACGGGCACCCGCAGCCCCTGCGCACGCCAGCGGGCGACCTGCCCGAGCGCGATCTCCAGCACGTACTCCGTGAGGTGCGGCATCAGCCCGGACGACTCGGCGATGGCGATGAACTCGTCCGGGGGGACCCGCCCGCGTTCCGGGTGCACCCAGCGCACCAGGGCCTCCAGTCCGGCGACCTGTCCGTCGAACCGCACCTTGGGCTGATAGTGCAGTTGGACGTCCCCCGCGTCCAGCGCGCGCCGCAGGTCCCCGAGGAGGCCGAGCCGGTCGGGGGTGTTGGAGTCGCGCTTCGACTCGTACACCTCCACCCCAGTGCGGTCGCGCTTGGCCTGGTACATGGCGACGTCGGCCCGCCGCAGCAGCCCCTCCGCGTCGAGGGCGTGGTCGGGGAAGACGGCGAGTCCGGCGCTGGCCTCCAGGACGAGGGTGAGTCCGTCGAGGTCGAGCGGCGAACCGAGGGCGGTGACGACCGAGCGGGCGACCCGGGTCGCGGAGGTCGTGGAGTCCGCGATGGGCAGCAGTACGGCGAACTCGTCGCCGCCGAGCCGCGCGGCCTCCGCGCCGCGGGGCAGCGCGAGCCGGAGCCGGTCGGCGATCTGGAGCAGCAGCCGGTCACCGGCGAGATGGCCGAGGGTGTCGTTGACGGAACGGAAGCGGTCGAGGTCGATGAGCATGAGCGCGGAGCGCGCCCCGATGCGTTCGGCGTCGTCGAGCGCGGCCCAGGTGCGTTCGAGCAGCCACTGGCGGTTGGGCAGTTTGGTCAGCGGGTCGCGGAGCTGTTCCTCGGCGCGGGCGCGGGCGATCCACAGGGTGGAGTCGAGCGCTATCAGCGGGACGACGAACAGGGGCAGCAGGATCGGCATGGCGATGGCCACGACACAGATGAGCGGTGCGATGCCGAGCAGCGCCGCCCCCACGAGGGCCTGCCTCATCAGGGCGGTACGGGCGACCGTCGGCAGTCCGGACGCCTGCGGGGCGTGGACGTACCAGAGCAGCAGCCGGGTGACCGCCAGATAGGTCGCGGCGGCGAGGACGACCTCCAGCGCGGCGTAGAGGTCCCAGGTCTCGGGCAGCCATGGCTCCTCGACGGTGGGCACCAGACCGCACGCGCCGAGCGCGAGCGCGCCCGCGCCTATGCCGAGGATGTCGACGGCACCATGCAGTAATCCCTGCCGCCAGCGGTTGCGGCGGGCCACCCCGACGAGGACGACGACGGTGAGACTGACCATCCCGGCGGGAATCCAGCCGTAGAGCAGCAGCACCGCGAGGGTCAGGGCGGAGCCGGAGCCCGTGCCGCCCCACCAGCGGCCCCGGCCGAGTGCGACGAGGTGGCCGACGATGAGTCCGGTGAGGACGGCGAGGGACCAGCCGGCCTTGCCGGTGGGGAACAGCGCCCGGTTGCCGCTGATCGCGCTGTAGGCCCCGGCGCCGAGGACGAGCGCGGCGAGGGGGACGACCGCGACGGCGAGGAACGGCCAGGACCCGTGGTGCGGTCCCGGTTCGGTGTCGGGGTAGGTACGGGTGGCCTGGGTGACAGGCATGTCGGGGTGAGTGGGCGGCCTGCGGCCGATGAGCCAGGCACCGGGCGTCCGGCGGGCGCGCACGCGTCCGTCCGGGGCGGCTCTCTCGCTCGATTCCATTACCGTCCCTCTCACCGCCGGCGGTGGCCGCGCCACGCGTCGCCCCGCCGTTCACCGCCATCGAACCCGCGTCTGATGACCCACCACGCAGCGGGGCGCGGCAGGCGCATAACTCAACAGTAGGCCGCGGAGGGCCCCCAAGGGCAGCGGTCGGCCACGGTTGCCCGAATGCGACCGGGGCACCCCTAAGCATCTGATATGCGCCGAACGGGTGTTCTTGCGGGGCGCGCACCGGAGCTGAGGTGCCCTCAGGAGGCGTCGGCGGGTCGGCGGGGTCACTCCCCGGCGGGTGTCTCCTCCGTGCCGCCCGCGGGGGTCCCGGCGGGGGCGTCGGGGCTCTCCTGCGCGGGTTCCGCCGGGGTCTCGGTCGAGGTGTCGGCGGAGGTCCCGGCCGGGGTTTCCTCCTCCGGCGGAAGGGCTGCCTCCGCCGCGGCCTCGGGGCCCTGTTCGAGGAGGACCGCGAAGCCCTCCTCGTTCAGAACCGGCACCTTCAGTTGCATGGCCTTGTCGAACTTCGACCCCGGATTGTCACCGACCACGACGAACGCCGTCTTCTTGGACACCGATCCGGTCACCTTGGCGCCCTGGCTCTGGAGCGCTTCCTTGGCCCCGTCACGGGTATGACCCGTCAGCGTGCCCGTGACGACGACGGTGAGGCCCTGGAGGGGCCTGGGGCCCTCGTCCTCCCCGGCGCCCGCGTCCTCCATCCCGGCACCGGCGGCCTTCCACTTGCGCACGATCTCCTGGTGCCAGTCCTCGGCGAACCACTGCTTGACGGCCGACGCGGTGGTCCCCGCGACCCCGTCGGTCGCGACCAGCTGCTCCTCGGTGGCCTCGGCGAGCCGGTCGATGGAGCGGAACTCCCGGGCGAGCGCCTCGGCGGCGACGGGTCCGACATGACGGATCGACAGCCCAGTGAGGAAGCGGGCCAGCGGGCGGCTCCTGGCGGCGGCGATGCTCTCCAGCATCGCGACCGCGTTCTTCCTGGGCTCGCCCTCCTGGTTGGCGAAGACCGTGGCGACCTTCTCCTCACCGGTCTCCGGGTCCCGCTTGGGCAGTCCGCTGTCCGGGTCGAGGACGTACGCCTTGATGGGCAGCAGCTGCTCGATCGTCAGGTCGAAGAGATCGCCCTCGTCCTTGAGCGGCGGCTCGGCGGGCTCCAGCGGCTTGGTGAGGGCGGCGGCGGAGACATAGCCGAAGTGGTCGATGTCGAGGGACTTGCGTCCGGCGAGGTAGAACAGCCGCTCCCGCAACTGGGCGGGGCAGCCGCGGGCGTTCAGACAGCGCCAGTCGATGTCACCCTCCTTCGCGGGCTCCAGCTTCGTGCCGCACTCGGGGCAGTGGGTGGGCATCTCGAACTCGGGGGCGTCCGGGTCGCGGAGCTCGGGGACATGGCTGAGGATCTCGGGGATCACGTCCCCGGCCTTGCGGATGACGACGGTGTCCCCCACGCGGACGTCCTTCGCCTTGACGACGTCCTGGTTGTGGAGGGTCGCGAACTCCACCTCCGAACCGGCGACGACGACCGGCTCCACCTGCGCGTAGGGGGTGGCGCGGCCGGTGCGGCCGATCCCGATGCGGATGTTGATCAGCTTGGTGTTGACCTCCTCCGGCGGGTACTTCCAGGCGATGGCCCAGCGGGGCGCGCGGGAGGTGGAACCGAGGCGGCCCTGGAGGGGGATCTCGTCGAGCTTGACGACGACACCGTCGATCTCGTGCTCCATCGAGTGGCGGTTCTTGCCGTAACGGGCGATGAACGCGCGGACACCCTCGACGGAGTCCGCGACCTCGTTGTGCCGGGCGGTGGGCAGACCCCAGCCACGCAGCAGCTCGTACGCCTCGGAGAGGCGGCTGATCCGCAGGCCCTCGTGGGCGCCGATGCCATGGACGACCATGTGCAGCGGGAGCGTCGCGGTGACCTTGGGGTCCTTCTGGCGCAGCGATCCGGAGGCGGAGTTGCGCGGGTTGGCGTACGGCTTCTCACCGGCCTTCACCCGGCGTTCGTTCAGCGCCTGGAACGCCTCCATGGGGAAGTACACCTCGCCGCGGATCTCGACCAGCGCGGGGATGTCGTCGCCCTGGAGACGGTGCGGGATCTCGGCGATCGTGCGGACGTTGGGCGTGATGTCCTCGCCGGTGCGGCCGTCGCCGCGGGTGGCGGCACGGGTCAGTCTGCCGTCCTCGTAGGTGAGGTTCACGGCGAGCCCGTCGACCTTCAGCTCGCACAGGAAGTGGTAGTCCGTGGTGCCCACGTCCCGGGCGATGCGCTCGGCCCAGGCGTCCAGCCCGGCGTCGTCGAAGGCGTTGTCGAGGGACAGCATCCGCTCGCGGTGGCGCACCTCGGCGAGATCGGTCTCGTAGGCGACGGAGACCTGCTGGGTGGGCGACTCGGGGGTGCGCAGCTCCGGGTACTCGTCCTCCAGGGCCTCCAGATCCCGCATCAGCCGGTCGAACTCGGCGTCGCTGACGACGGGCTGGTCCTTCACGTAGTACTTGAAGCGGTGGTCCTCGATCTCTCCGGCGAGACGGGCGTGCTGCTGCCGCGCCTGCACGGGCACCGATCCGGGCTGTGCGTCCTGGTCGCCGGCCACGTCATTCCTCCCGATGGTCACTCTGGGTCGTCCGCGAGGGATCTCGCCGCCCGGACGCAGTGGGCGAGCGCGCCCCGGGCGTACTCGGGGGAGGCGCCCGCGAGACCGCAGGCCGGGGTGAGCGTGACGGACTCGCTCAGCGACCCCGGCCGCAGCCCCAGCCTGCGCCACAGCGTCCTGACACCCATGACGCTACCGGCAGGGTCTGACAACGGGCCGTCGGTACCGGGCACGACACCGGCGATCAGCCGCGTCCCCGACTCGACCGCTTCCCCGATCACATCGTCGTCACGCTCGGTGAGGAGGGCGAAGTCGAAGGAGACCCCGGCGGCTCCGGCGCGGTGCAGCAGCGCGAAGGGGACGTCGGGGGCGCAGGAGTGCACGACGACGGGACCGTCGTGCACGGCGAACAGGTCGCGCAGGGTTCCCTCGACGGTCTGCCGGTCCGGGGCCCGGTAGGTGCGGTAGCCGCTGGCGCTGCGGATCTGTCCGCGCAGCACGGCGGTGAGCGACGGCTCGTCGTACTGGAGGACGATCCGGGCGCCCGGAACCCGGCGGCGGACGTCAGCGAGGTGTTCGCGGAGTCCCTCCGCGAGTGATCCGGCGAGGTCCCGGCAGGCGCCGGGGTCGGACAGGGCCGCCTCGCCGCCGCGCAGTTCCAGGGCCGCGGCGAGCGTCCACGGTCCGACCGCCTGGACCTTGAGCGGGCCCTCGTAGCCCTGGGTGAACTCCTCCAGGGCGTCGAGGTCCTGCCGCAGCCAGGTGTGGGCGCGGCGGGTGTCCCGGCCGGGGCGGTCGCTGATCCGCCAGCCGCTGGGCTCCACGCGCGCGTAGACCTCGACGAGGAGTCCGGCGGTGCGGCCGATCATGTCGGCGCCGGGGCCGCGGGCGGGCAGTTCGGGGAGGAACGGGGTGCCCTGCCCCTCCCCGAAGGTGCCGACGACGGTCTTCGCGGCCTCCCTCGGGTCCGTGCCGGGCAGGGAGCCGATGCCGGTGGCCGGGCCGAGGCGGGAATCCTTGTTGTCGTTCACCCGGCGAAGCGTACGGGGTGGGTTCGGCCCGACGTGGTGGTGGTTGCTGCACGTTCCCGGCGTCCCGGCTTTCGCCGTGCCCCGGTGCGTGCCTGGGCCACGTGCGCGGTTCCTGGCGGCCCTGGGGTTCCACCTGTGGCCGTACTTCGTGCCCGTGCCGGTTCCACGGGGGTGCGCAGTTCCCCGCGCCCCTGGCGGGGCGGTTCTGACCGTCGCTGTTCCCGTGCTCGTCGCTCGTGGGGCGCAGTTCCCCGCGCCCCCAGGGTTCCACCCGTCGCCGCACTTCGTACCTGTGCCGGTTCCACGGGGGTGCGCAGTTCCCCGCGCCCCTGGCGGGGCGCGTCTGACCGTCGCTGTTCCCGTGCTCGTCGACCGTGGGGCGCAGTTCCCCGCGCCCCCAGGGTTCCACCCGTGGCCGTACTTCGTGCCCGTGCCGGTTCCACGGGGGTGCGCGGTTCCTCGCGCCCCTGGCGGGGCGCGTCTGATCGTCGCTGTTCCTGTGCGGGGGGTCAGTGGGGGGTGGGGCGGACGGAGAGGTCGTTGATCTCTGCGTCGCGGGGGAGGTCCAGGGCGGTCAGGACCGTGGTGGCGACCGTGTCCGGGGACATCCAGCGGGCCGCGTCGTAGTCCTTGCCCTCCTGCTGCTGGACCTTGGCCTGCATGGCGCTCGCGGTGCGGCCCGGGTAGACGGAGGTGACCCGTACGCCGTGCTGCTGCTCCTCCTCGCGGAGGGCGTCGGCCAGCGCGCGCAGGCCGTGCTTGGAGGCGGCGTACGCGGACCAGTCGGCCCGTGCGCGCAGCCCCGAGCCGGAGTTGACGAAGATCACCTGCCCGGAGGTGACCCGGAGCTGGGGCAGGAAGTGGCGGGTGAGTTCGGCGGGTGCGACGAGGTTGACGTTCAGGTGGTGGCGCCAGGCCTTGGGGGTCAGCTCGCCGACGGGGCCGAGCTCGATGACACCCGCGATGTGCATCAGGGAGTCGATCCGGTCGGGGAGCGTCTGGTGGGAGAAGGCCCAGGAGAGCTTGTCGGGGTCGGCGAGGTCGCCCACGAGGGTGCGGGCGCCCGGGAAGCGGGCGGCCAGTTCCTTCGCGCGGCCCGCGTTCCGCGCGAGGAGGACGAGCTCGTCCCCGCGCGCGTGCAGCCTGCGCGCGACGGCCTCGCCGATGCCCGACCCCGCCCCGGTGATCACATGTGTCGCCATGGGCCCATCGTCGCATCCGTCACCGGCAGCGGGCTCAGCGTGTGCCGAAGGACTCCTCCAGGTACGCGAGGGCGCCCACGGGTTCCTCCGCGAAGAAGACCAGCTCGGTGAGCGGGAGCGGCAGGAAGCCCTCGTCGTCCATGCGGCGGAACTGCTCCTTGAGCCCGTCGTAGAAACCGGCCGTGTTGAGCACGACGACGGGCTTCGTGTGGTGACCGTGCTTGCGCAGTTCGAGGATGTCGGTGGCCTCGTCGAGGGTGCCCATACCGCCGACCATGACGACGATCCCGTCGGCCTGCTCCAACATCCGGGCCTTGCGTTCGGCGAGGTCGCGGGCGACGACCATCTCGTCGGTGTCGGTGCGCGCGAACTGCGCCAGGAACTCCACGGACACCCCGAGCAGCCGCCCTCCGGCCTCACGCACACCGTCCGCGACGACCTTCATCAGGCCGGCGTCCGAACCGCCCCACACCAGGGTGTGGCCGCCCTTGCCGAGGAGTTCCGCGAACTGCCGGGCGGGCCCGGTGTAGCGCTCGTCGAGGTCCGCGGCGGAGAGGAAGACACAGATGTTCATGCCGCGACACGGTAGTACGCGGGAAGAAGCCGCCGCCGCGAGGTGCTGCACCTCACATGACCCGAGGACACACGATCACGATCGAACAGGGCTCCGCACTGGTGCGCGTCGTCAAGGACGGCCGGCTCCTGGCGGAGAGCCGCCGACCTCTGCTGCTGCGCGAGACGGGCTGTCCGGTGCGGTACTACCTGCCGCCGGAGGACGTCCGTACGGAGTTGCTGACCCCGTCGGACACGCACACGTACTGCCCGTTCAAGGGCACCGCGTCGTACTGGTCCCTGCCGGACGCCCCGGACCTGGTGTGGGCGTACCCGGAGCCGAAGGAGGCCGTGGCGGCCGTCAAGGACCATCTGTGCTTCTACGAGCCGGAGGTGACCGGCTAGCGGCCTTCCCAGGGCCCCGGCGGGCGGTCAGGAGACGGGGGCGCCCGCCCGGTCCGTCGACGCGATGGTGGCGGAGCCGACGACGCGGCTGCCGTCGTACAGGACGATCGCCTGGCCGGGGGCCACCCCGCGCACCGGCTCGGTGAAGGTGACGTGCAGGGTGCCGTCGAGGAGTTCTGCGGTGACCTCGGTCTCGCCGCCGTGGGCGCGCAGCTGGGCGGTGTACGTGGCGCTGCCGGTGGGCGCCGTGCCGCACCAGCGGGGGCGGATCGCCGTGAGCGACGCGACGTCGAGGGAGGCCGCCGGGCCGACCGTGACGGTGTTGTCCACCGGGGAGATGTCCAGCACGTAGCGGGGCTTGCCGTCGGCGGCGGGGTGGCCGATGCGCAGGCCCTTGCGCTGGCCGATGGTGTAGCCGTAGGCGCCCTCGTGGGTGCCGACCTTGGTGCCGGACTCGTCGAGGATGTCGCCCTCGGCCTTGCCGAGGCGGGAGGCCAGGAAGCCCTGGGTGTCCCCGTCGGCGATGAAGCAGATGTCGTGGCTGTCGGGCTTCTTGGCGACCGCCAGGTCCCGCCGCTCGGCCTCCGCGCGGATCTCGTCCTTCGTGGTGAGCGTGTCACCGAGGGGGAACAGCGCGTGCGCGAGCTGGCGCTCGTCCAGCACCCCGAGGACGTACGACTGGTCCTTCGCCATGTCCGAGGCCCGGTGCAGTTCCCGGGTACCGTCGGGGTGGGTCACCACGCGCGCGTAGTGGCCCGTGCACACCGCGTCGAAGCCGAGGGCGAGGGCCTTGTCCAGGAGCGCGGCGAACTTGATCTTCTCGTTGCAGCGCAGGCACGGGTTGGGGGTGCGGCCCGCCTCGTACTCCGCGACGAAGTCCTCGACGACGTCCTCGCGGAAGCGGTCCGCGAGGTCCCACACATAGAACGGGATGCCGATGACGTCGGCCGCGCGGCGCGCGTCACGGGAGTCCTCGATGGTGCAGCAGCCACGCGCGCCCGTGCGGAACGATTGCGGGTTCGCGGAGAGCGCGAGATGCACTCCGGTCACGTCGTGCCCGGCCTCGACGGCGCGGGCTGCGGCTACGGCGGAGTCCACACCGCCGGACATGGCGGCGAGGACACGGAGGGGACGCTGCGGGGTCTCAGTCATAACCCTTCCAGAGTACGGGGCGCCGGGGAACCGCAGGCCGCGAGTACGCGTTGTGCTTCGCATGGGGGTTCGTAAGAAGGCACAGGGGACCGAGGGCCAGGGTCCGCACATCGGTCGGCGCGGCCTGCTGATCGGCGGCGCCGCGGCGGTCGTCGGCACGGGCGTGGTCATGCGCGAGGAGCTGTCGGAGCTGTGGTGGCGGGCGCCGGGCGTCACGAAACCACGGGTGGACGGCGCCGTCGACTTCACGGGAGCGCGCTGGGTGGCGGCGTCCTCGGGGAATCTGCGGCGGGCGGACCGCCCCGACGACTACCGGGTCGACCGGGTGATCATCCATGTCACGCAGGGCAGCTTCGACAGCGCGGTGAGGGTCTTCCAGAACCCTTCGCACGGCGCGGCCACGCACTACATCGTCCGCAAGGACGGGCACATCACCCAGATGATCCGGGAGCTGGACGTCGCGTACCACGCGGGCAACCGCGACTTCAATCAGCGCAGCGTCGGTATCGAGCACGAGGGGTGGGTCGACAAGCCGTCGTCCTTCACCGCCAGGATGTACCGGGCGTCGGCGCGGCTCACCGCGGGGATCTGCGCGCGGTACGACATACCGGTGGACCGGGAGCACATCATCGGGCATGTGGAGGTCCCGGAGGCCACCCACACCGATCCCGGGCCGCACTGGGACTGGGACCGGTACATGCCGCTGGTGCGCGCCGAGCGCAAGCGGCTGGCGAGCGCCGTCAGGACACCCGACCCGGGCGCCACCCGGGCGGCCGAGTAGCGCGCCCGGGACCGCCGGGTCAGGTCAGTCCGGCCGACCTGGCGCGTTCCACGGCGGGGCCGATCGCCTTGGTGACGGCTTCCACGTCCGCCTGGGTGCTGGTGTGGCCCAGCGAGAAGCGCAGGGTGCCCCGGGCGAGGTCCGGGTCGGTGCCGGTGGCGAGGAGGACATGGCTGGGCTGGGCGATGCCCGCGGTGCAGGCGGAGCCGGTGGAGCACTCGATGCCCTGGGCGTCGAGCAGCAGCAGCAGGGAGTCGCCCTCGCAGCCGGGGAAGGCGAAGTGCGCGTTGGCGGGGAGCCGGTCCACCGGGTCGCCGCCGAGGACCGCGTCGGGCACGGCCCGGCGCACCCCGTCGATCAGGTCGTCGCGCAGCGCGCCGATCTCCGTCGCGAACCATTCCTGGCGTGCGGTCGCGATCCGCGCGGCGACGGCGAAGGCCACCACCGCGGGCGCGTCCAGCGTCCCGGAGCGTACGTGGCGTTCCTGGCCGCCGCCGTGGAGCACCGGGACGGGCGTCCACTCGCGGCCCAGGAGCAGCGCGCCGATCCCGTAGGGGCCGCCGATCTTGTGGCCGGAGACGGTCATCGCGGCGAGCCCGGAGTCCGCGAAGCCGACGGGCAGCTGGCCGACGGCCTGGACGGCGTCCGCGTGCAGCGGAATCCCGTACTCGGCGGCGACGGCGGCGAGTTCGCGTACGGGCATGACCGTACCGATCTCGTTGTTGGCCCACATCACCGTCGCGAGCGCCACGTCCGCCGGGTTGCGGGCGATGGCCTCGCGCAGCGCTTCGGGGTGGACCCGCCCGTACCGGTCGACGGGCAGGTATTCGACGGTGGCGCCCTCGTGCTCGCCGAGCCAGTGCACGGCGTCGAGCACGGCGTGGTGCTCGACGGGTCCGGCGAGGACGCGGACGCGGGCGGGGTCGGCGTCCCTGCGGGCCCAGTACAGGCCCTTGACGGCGAGGTTGTCGGCCTCGGTGCCGCCGGAGGTGAGGACGATCTCGCTGGGGCGGGCGCCGAGGGAGTCGGCGAGGGTCTCGCGGGCTTCCTCGACGGCGCGGCGGGCGCGGCGTCCGGCGGCGTGCAGCGAGGAGGCGTTGCCGGTGACGGTCAGCTGGGCTGTCATCGCCTCGATCGCCTCCGGGAGCATCGGAGTGGTCGCGGCGTGGTCGAGGTAAGCCATGGTGGACCGATTCTACGAGCCGGGGCCGGGGGGATGTCGGCGGGCCGCCCCTGGTCCGCTTCGCGGTGCTTCGAGCGGTGTTCCCGGTGGCGGCGCGGGGCGGCGTCCCAGGGCGCGGGCCGGGGTCAGACGCCGTCCGTGGCACCGCCGTAGCGGGTGGTGAGCGCATGGGTGGCGCGGGCCAGTTCCGCGCGGACCTCGGGGGGTGACAGGACCTCCACGTCGTCCGCGAAGGCGAGGGTCAGCCGTGCCTCGGCGGGGGAACGGTAGGTGAGCTTCACCGTCAGCCACTCCCCCGTACCGTCCGGCGGGAGGTCGCGGACCGCGCCGCCGCAGAGCGTGAGGAAGAGGTCGAGTCGGGAGCGGCGGACCCGGGCGGTGACCTCGATGCCGCGGGGGCGGTCCTCGACCGTGCGCCGCAGGGTGTCCCAGGTGTCGGCGAGGGTGGCGCCGGGGCGGCGTTCGACGGGATCGTCGAGGACGGTCGCGGCGCGTATCCGGTCGGCGCGGAAGAGCCGGGGGTCGCCGTCCTGGTCGGCCACGAGGTACCAGACGCCGGCCTTGGCGACCAGTCCGTACGGGTCGACGGTACGGGTCCGGTGGTCCGTCGCACCGCCGTGCCGGTAGCTCAGCCGCAGCCGGCGGTCCGTGAAGACGGCGTCCTGGAGCGCTCCGAGGTCCACCGGGCCGCCCTCGCGGGGCGGTCCGGGGTACCAGCGGGTCGCGTCGACGAGGACCCGGCTGTTGACGAGTTCGGCGGCGGGCCGGTGGGGGGCGGGCAGCGCGGCCATGACCTTGAGCAGCGCGGAGGCGAGGGCCTCGTCCAGTCCCAGCGCGGTGTGGGCGCCCTGCGCGGCGACGACGAACAGGGCGCGGGACTCGTCGGCGGTGAGTCCGGTGACATCGGTGCGATAGCCGTCGAGCAGGGCGATCCCGCCGTGCCGGCCGCGTTCGGTGTACACGGGCACCCCGGACGCGGAGAGCGCCTCGACGTCCCGGTAGATGGTGCGCACCGACACGTCCAGCCGCTCGGCGAGCTCGGGCGCGGGGACCCTGCCCCGGGTCTGGAGCAGCAGCAGGATCGAGAGCAGCCGGTCGGACTTCACGTCCCCAGCATCGCGTACCGGGGTGCGGGGTCAGTCCAGCTTGGCGCGGGCCAGCTGGCGGGACTGGGCGACGAGCCGGTCCGCGCTGTCCCAGACCTCGGCGTCCTCCTCCAGGAATCCGCCCGCGAGATTGCGGGTGGTGACGGAGACCCGCAGCGGGCCGGGGGCGGGACGGCAGCGGACATGGGCGGTCAGCTCGACCGTGGGGACCCAGCCCTTCAGTCCGAGTTCGAAGGCGGTCGGCGGCAGGGCGTCCACGGCGAGCAGCAGCGACAGCGGGTCAGGGTCCCGGCCGTCGGCGAGCCCGAGCCAGGCCCGCATCTCACCGCGTCCGGAGGGCGCGCCGAGGACCCAGCCGAGGGTCGCGGGGTCGAGCTTGAGCGCGAGCCGTTCGGTGATGGCGGAGCTGCCGGGCAGGGGAGTGTCGCCCGGGGCGTCCTCGGGGCCGAGGCACTGGTCGTAAGGGGGCAGCTGGGGCGGCTTGGCCGAGGTGCGGACGTCGTCGGGGAGTGCGCCGAGGTCTCCGTACGCGGCGAGGGCCCGCATCCGTTCGACCTCGTGGCCGTCGTCGTCGAGCTGGAAGAGGGACGCCTGGCCGGTGGAGAGGGTGCGGCCGGTGCGGACCGTCTCGGTGCGGATGACGGCGGGGCCGGGGCGGGACGCCGTGAGGTAGTGGGCCGAGACGGTGAAGGGGTCGGGGTGGGGCAGGGCGTGCGCGAGGGCGCGGCCGACGAGGGCGAGCAGATAGCCGCCGTTGACGGCGGAGATGATCGTCCAGCCGGGCGACAGCTCGGTGTCGTAGACGCCCGGGTCGGTGGGGCCCCGGGGCACGACCGCGGTGTCCCGGTCGAACTCGCTGTCGCCGATCGCTGCCTCTACCCGTGTCTCTGACATGCCGGTACGCTACAACAGGTCCATACTAAGCGGTAGCTTTCCGCCGGTCCCGGACCGTCGGCCGCTCACTCGTCGATCTCCACGGCCGTCGAGCGGCGGTTCCAGGCGCGGGGCGCGCGCCAGTGGAAGCGCAGGGCCAGCAGCCGGATGGCGAAGGTCGTGACCACGGCGATCGCGCTGGTCAGGACGTTGAGCATGTCGTACTGGATGAACAGGGCGGCCATGCACGCGCCGACCATGGCCGGTACCGCGTACAGGTCCCGGTCCCAGCGGACCAGGGACGGGACCTCGTTGGCGATCATGTCCCGCAGCACACCGCCGCCGACGGCCGTGGCCAGTCCGAGCGCCGCCGACGCGGTGAGCCCCAGGCCGTACTCGTACGCCTTGGTGGTGCCCGTCACCCCGAAGAGGCCGAGGCCCGCGGCGTCGAAGACGTTCACCCCCGTCTGGATGCGTTCCACCTGCGGGTGCAGGAAGAAGACGAGCGCCGCGGCGACCAGGGGGGTCAGGAAATAGCCGAGGTCGGTGAACGCCGCAGGGGGGACGGCGCCGATCACCAGGTCGCGGAAGAGCCCGCCGCCCAGGGCGGTGACCTCGGCGAGTACGGCTATGCCGAACACGTCGAAGTTCTTGCGTACGGCGAGGAGCGCGCCGGAGATGGCGAAGACGAAGATCCCGGCGAGGTCCAGCGCGTGCTGGACGGAGGGGGTGAACAGGTCTTGGAGCACGGGCCATTCTCCCCCATATCCCCCGCAGGTCGCCTTCGCTTGCGCTTCCGAGGTCTGTCCGGCTGGGCCTACCTGTTCCCGTGCGGGTCGGACGGGGGTGCGCAGTTCCCCGCGCCCCTGGATGCTGCCCCATTGCGGTCGCTCCTAGGGTGCGGGTCCGCCCTCGTCTTTTGCGCAGTTCCCCGCGCCCCTTTGGGGGCGCTCTCCTGGGGCTGTCGTCAGGGTGCGGGCTGTCAGCAAGCGGGGCCGGGGTTCAAACCCCCCTCCTCGTGCAGTCGCGGGACTCACGTAAGGGGGTGGGCGGGAATCTCTGCCCGCAGACTCCGATGCTCTTCAGTCGGACCAGGGGGATGTCCGACCGAGCGCGTTGGAGCGAGGACGGAGAATCCCGACCGGCACCGACCCGAAGAACAAGCAGACGGCGCCCCAAAGGGGCGCGGGGAACTGCGCACCCACGAACGACGGCACAGGGACAGGTAGGCCCAGCTGGACAAACCTCGGAAGCGCAAGCGAAGGCGACCCGCCCCCGGCGGTCACCGGAGGCGGGGCGGGAGCCACCCGCTCACGCGTCGTCCGCGGCCGCCTCCGACGGAGTCCGGACCTGCGACGGGTCGGACACATGCGTGGGGGCCGGCGCGTCCTTCCCCACCGCCACCACCGCCACCGCGTCCACCGCCGCCGACAACAGCACCGTGTCCCCCGGCGCCTGATCCGCCGCGTTCTCGGGATGGTGGCAGGCCACGGACTGCCCCGGCCGCAGCTCCACGAACACCGGCTCCTGCCGGGCGCAGATCTCCGTCGCCTTCCAGCACCGGGTGTGGAACCGGCAGCCGCTGGGCGGCGAGATGGGCGACGGCACGTCCCCCTTCAGCAGGATGCGCTCGCTCTTGGCGGTCCGCCGCCGGGGGTCCGGGATCGGCACCGCCGACATCAGGGCCTTGGTGTACGGATGCATGGGCGACGCGTACAGCGACTTGCGGTCCGCCAGCTCGACGATCTTGCCGAGGTACATCACCGCGATCCGGTCCGAGACATGCCGGACGACGGACAGATCGTGCGCGATGATCACATAGGTGAGCCCCAGCTCGGTCTGGAGATCGTCCAGGAGGTTGACCACCTGCGCCTGGATGGACACGTCCAGCGCCGACACGGGCTCGTCCGCCACGACCAGCTTCGGCTTGAGGGCGAGCGCGCGGGCGATCCCGATGCGCTGGCGCTGGCCGCCGGAGAACTCGTGCGGATAGCGGTTGTAGTGCTCGGGGTTGAGGCCGACCACCTCCAGCAGCCGCTGGACCTCCTTCTTGACACCGCCCTCGGGGCTGACGCGCTGGAGCCGGAAGGGCGCGCCCACGATCGTGCCGATGGTGTGCCGGGGGTTCAGCGAGGAGTACGGGTCCTGGAAGATCATCTGGACATCGCGCCGCAGGGGCCGCATCCCGGCGACCCCGAGGTGCGTGATGTCCCGGCCCTGGAACTCCACCGTGCCGGCCGTGGGCTCCAGCAGCCGGGTGATGAGCCGCCCCATCGTGGACTTGCCGCAGCCCGACTCGCCGACGACGCCCAGGGTCTCCCCCGCGCGCACCTCGAAGTCGATGCCGTCGACCGCCTTGACCGCCCCGGACTGCCGCTGGAGCAGGCCCTTGCGGATGGGGAAGTGCTTCTGGAGACCGCTGACCCTCAGCAGCACCTCGCCGGGTGCCGGGTCCTCGGTCAAGGCGGCGCCGGCGGACCGCTGGGCGGGGACCGGCTTGGAGCCTTTGTCGTCGCTCGTCACGGGTTTGTCCTCGCTCACAGCTTGGGCGCAATCTCTTCGGTCCAGATCCGCTCCCGCTGCTCCTGCGCCATATGGCAGGCGGCCCAGTGGGCACCGCCGACCCGCGTCAGCTCGGGGCGGACCTTGCGCGTGACGTCGTCCTTGGGGACGTCCGCGTACGGGCAGCGCGGGTTGAAGGCGCAGCCGTCCGGGATGTTGATCAGCGAGGGCGGGGAGCCCTTGACCGGGATCAGCCGTTCGGTCTCCTCGCGGTCGAGCCGGGGCATCGAGCCGAGCAGTCCCCAGGTGTAGGGGTGGCGGGGCTCGTAGAACACCTGCTCGGCGGGTCCGCGTTCCACGCACCGGCCGCCGTACATCACCAGGATGTCGTCGGCGAGTTCGGCGACGACCCCCAGGTCGTGGGTGATGATGACGACCGCCGAGCCGAACTCCTTCTGGAGATCGCGGATCAGGTCGAGGATCTGCGCCTGGACGGTGACGTCGAGGGCGGTCGTCGGCTCGTCCGCGATGAGCAGTTCGGGGTTGTTGACCAATGCCATGGCGATCATGGCGCGCTGGCGCATCCCGCCGGAGAACTCGTGCGGGTAGCTGTCGACGCGTTTGTCGGGCTGGGGGATGCCGACCCGGTCGAGCATGTCGACGGCCCGCTTGCGGGCGGCCTTCTTGCTGACGTCGTGGTGGACGCGGTACGCCTCCACGATCTGCTGGCCGATCGTGTAGTACGGGTGCAGCGCGGACAGCGGGTCCTGGAAGATCATCGCCATCTCCCGGCCGCGCAGCTTGCGCACCTTGTCCGGGTCGGCGGACAGCAGCTCTTGTCCGTCGAGCCAGATCTCCCCGGAGAGCCGGGCCTTGCGCTTGCCGTACTGGCCGGCGGTGTGCAGGCCCATGATGCCGAGCGAGGTCACCGACTTGCCGGAGCCGGACTCCCCGACGATCCCGAGGGTCTTGCCCTTCTCCAGTGTGAAGCTGAGTCCGTCGACGGACTTGACCACGCCGTCGTCGGTCGGGAAGTGCACCTTCAGATCGCGTACGTCGAGGAACGCGGTGGGCGGCGGGGAGTCGGTCACGGGTTCGCCGAGGGCCGCCCCGGTCTTGCTGAGTCGGGTCATGCGAGCCTCACTCGGGGGTCGATCACGGCGTAGAGGAAGTCCACGGCGAGGTTGGCGACGATCACGGCGAGCGAGGTGACCAGGGTGACGCCGAGGATGATCGGCAGGTCGCGTTCACTGATCGCCTTGAGGACGGCCTGGCCGAGTCCTGGGAGGTTGAACGCGGTCTCGGTGAGGATCGCGCCGCCGATCAGGGCCCCGAGGTCCATCCCGAGCATGGTGAGGATCGGGGTCATCGTGGAGCGCATGGCGTGCTTGCCGATGACGACGGGTTCGGTCAGTCCCTTGGCGCGGGCGGTGCGGATGTAGTCCTCGCCGAGCACTTCGAGCATGGTGGCCCGGGTGATCCGCGCGTACATCGCCGCGTACAGGAAGGACAGGGTCACCCAGGGCAGGAGCATGCCCTGGAACCAGCCGCCGAGTCCGTCACCGATCTCCTGGTACTCGCCGTCGATCCAGCCGAGGCCGTAGTCGAAGGCGGCGAGCGAGAGCAGCGCGGTGAAGTAGATCGGCAGGGAGACGCCCGAGAGGGCGACGACCATGGCCGAGCGGTCCCACAGGGTGCCCCGCTTGAGGGCGGAGAGCACACCGGCGGCGACACCGAACAGCAGCCACAGGACGGCCGCGCCGAGCGCCAGGGTCAGGGTCACCGGCAGCCGGTCGGTGAGGACGGGCCAGATGGCCTGCTCACTGCGGAACGAGTAACCGAAGCAGGGAGCCGAGCAGTTGGTGACCTCGCCGCCCGCCGCGTAGGTGCGGCCGACGAACAGACCCTTGAAGAACTCCAGGACCTGCGCGTAGATCGGGTCGCCGAGCTGGAGCTTGTCCCGCACGGCCTCCACGGCCGCGGCGTCGGACTGCTTGCCCACGTACATCGTGGCCGGGTCGACGCCCGCCCACTGGGGGATGAGGAAGAAGATGCAGAAGACCACCACGACGATGACCACCAGCATCACTGCGGCGGCCAGCAGCCGCCTGATGAGGTATGCGAGCACAGCTCTTCGGCCCGGCGGGGGTCGCGGGCCACCGGAGGTCCTCCGGTGGCCCGCGACCCTACCGCTCCGGCCTTCACCTGCCTTTCGTGCCGTACGGCGGGTGTGCCGGGGTGGTCGTTACTTCAGGCCCAGGCTGATGAAGTCGTACTGACCGCTGTACGCGTCCGTGGTGTACACGTTGGTCAGGTCCGACGACCGGAAGTTGATGAACTTCTCGAAGACGAAGGGCAGGTAGTACGCGCCCTCCATCACCTGGTGGTTGATCTGGGTGGCGAGCTGCTCCTTCTTCGCGTCGTCCAGCTCGGTGACGAACTTGTCGAAGTTGCCGTCGATCGCCTTGTCGTTGATCATCGCGAAGTTGTTGTTACCGCTGTCGAGGATGTACTTGCTGTCCCACAGCGGCTGGCCGTAGCCCTGGACCGACGGGAAGTCGGGGCCCCAGCCCATGATGATGATGCCGTAGTTCTTGTCCTTGACGACCTTCGGGTTGCCGATGATGCCCGAGGTCTGCGAGCCGTCGTACTTGTCGATGTCGACCGTGATGCCGATCTTCTTCAGCGACGCCTGGAGCGACTCGGCGGTGGCCACCTCGACCGGCTTGTTGTTCCGGACGGCGATGGTGGTCTTGAAGCCGTTCGGCTTGCCGCACTTCTTCAGCGCGTCCTTGGCCTTGGCCTCGTCGGGCTTGCCGTCGTTCTGGGCGAGACCGTACGGGTCGTACTTCTGGCCCTCGGAGCCCGGGACGGACGGCGGGAGCATGTTGGTGCCGATGTCGCCACCGGCCATCGGGCCGCCGCGCGCGGTCTGGAGCGACTTGTGGTCGGCGCCGTAGATGACGGCCTTGCGGCACTCGATGTTGTCGAACGGCGCGACCGTCTGCGGGAACACCGCGTAGCGGATGTAGCCGGAGACCGGGTTGTCCAGGTTGTTCTTGTGGTCCTTCAGGGCCTTGATACGGCCCTGCGGGGACAGCCCGGTCTGGTTGATGTCCAGGTGGTAGTCACCGGCGAGGATGCGGTTGTCCATCTCGTCGGCGTTCGAGAACAGGGTCACCGTGACCTTGTCCGGCAGGGCCTTGCGGACCGGGTCGGAGGACTGCTTCCACTCCGTGTTGCGGACGAGGGTGATTTCCTTGTTCGGCGTGTACGACTCGAACTTGTACGGGCCGGACGAGAACGGCTTCAGACCGTACTTCGACTTGGTGTCCTTGTCCTGGCGGACCGGGGACGCCGAGGTGAGCGCCAGCATCTCCTCGAAGTCGCTGTTCGCCTCGGGCAGCTTGAAGATGATGGTCTTGTCGTCGGGCGTCTCGATCGCCTTGAGGCCGAGCTTGTCCTTGGACTTGTCCTTGTACGGGCCCGGGTACTCGCCCTTGGGGTCGAGGACGTCCTTGAGGTAGATCGGGCCGCCGGACAGCACGTCCTGCGCCCACACGCGCTGGATGCCGTACTTGACGTCCTGGGAGGTGATCGGCTTGCCGTCCTCCCAGGTGATCCCGTCACGCAGGGTGTACTTGTACGTCTTGCCGTCGTCGCTGATCTCGGCGCGCGCGTTGGCGAGGTCCGGGGTCAGGTCGGAACCGGCCTTGCCGGGCTGGGTCTGGCTGGTGACGAGCTGACGGCTGTAGTAGCGCATGAAGTTCCACGCGAAGCCGTAGTAGCCGCGGGTGGTGTCCCATGAGTCGGCGTCCTGGGCGCCCGCGAACTTGAGCGTGCCGCCCTTCGTGGTACCGGCGCTCGCGATCTTGTTGTTGGCCGCGTCGAAGCCCGCGGCCTTGCCGCCGCCCTTGCCATCGTTGTCGCCGCCGCTGTCGCCGCCGCACGCCGCCGTGGCCAGCAGCGCCGCGACCACGGCGGTCGCCGCCACGGCCTGCTTGCGCCGTCCTCTGCTGATGTGGGTAGTCACGATGTCGGTTCCTCCGTGTGATTCGTGGCCTGTCCGAGCAACGGGCCCTGGTGGTACGGCAGTTCAGCGGGAGCCCTTCGGGTCGAGCGCATCGCGTACGCCGTCGCCGAAGAGATTGAAGGAGAGGACGGTGATGAAGATGGCCAGACCCGGGATGACCATGTACATCGGGTCGGCCTCGTAGTAGCTCACCGCGGAGGAGAGCATGTCGCCCCAGGACGAGGTGGGCGGCTTGACGCCGACACCCAGGAAGCTGAGGGCCGCCTCCGTGAGGATGTTCGTCGGGATCATCATGGTCATGTACACGATGATCGGGGCCACCAGGTTGGGCAGCAGTTCCTTGAACAGGATGTAGAAGCGTCCCGCGCCGAGACTGCGGGCCGCCTCCACGTACTCGCGCTCCCGCAGCGAGAGGGTCTGGCCGCGCACCACACGGCCGACGTAGGGCCAGCCGAAGAAGCCGATGACCAGGATCATCACGAAGAGCCGGACACCGGTGCCGGTGAGCCCCAGCATCTCGTTCGGCATCACCGAGACCAGCGCGATGATGAACAGCAGCTGCGGGAAGGACAGCAGCAGGTCCATCAGCCGGCTGATGGCCGCGTCCAGCCAGCCGCCGAAGTAACCGGCGAGGACCCCGAGGACCGTACCGATCACGACGGCGACCATCGCGGACGCGAAGCCGACGAGCAGCGAGATCCGGGCCCCGTAGACGATCCGGGCGAAGATGTCGCGGCCGTTGACGGGCTCGACACCGAGCCAGTGCTCACCGCTCATCCCGCCGTACGAGCCGATCGGGGTGGAGAACAGCGGGTCGATCAGGTCCTCGTGATGGACGTCGGGGTCCTGGCCCGCGAGCTTGGTGATGAACGGGGCGAGGATGGCGACCAGGATCAGCAGCAGCACCACGGCGCCGCCGAACAGGGCGAGTTTGTCGCGTTTCAGGCGCTCCCAGGCGATACGCCCGAGGGAACGCCCCTGCACCGCCTTCCCCTCGACCGCGGCGACCTCCTCGGCGGCCGACGGGGCCGCTTGCGCGGTGGGCTCGTGCAATGGTGCCGTCATGGTGGCGGGGACCCCTTTTCTCAACCGGCGGTGACCGGCCCGTACTTGCCGCGATGGCGACATGATCAGCCGTCGTGCGTGAGGGCTGGGTGCCCCCGTCGAGCGGGGCGGCGCGGCCCCTGGTGCGGGAGTCTTCATCCCGGCCGCGATCCGTAGCCAGACCTGACAGTGAATGGATGCGCAACCGTGATGCGGTCCGGCAGGTTCCGTTATTCGAACGGGAGGTAACGAACCCCGGACACCGGCCAGTTGGAAACCGTTACAGGACGCGCGTAGACCAGTGCGACTTCTGCCCGCACAAGCCGCGCCGAAGAGTAAAAGGGGTCAACGGGCACGGAGGGCCCGTGAGGTGACAGAGCGGGTCAGTACGCGCTCTGCTGCGGCGGGTAGCCGTACCCGGCGGTAGGCGCGGCGGGGGCGACATGCGATTCACGGTCGTAGAAGGGCCGGGCGTGCGCCCGCAGCCACATCGCGACGGGGTCGTACTCGTCGGACAGCGCGACCGTCGACACGGCGAGGCCCTCGGGCACCGCGCCGATGGACTGCTGCATCATCGCCCGCACCGCGTCCACGGCACCGGGGCCGCTGTCGTACACGTCCAGCCCGATCGCCAGGTACGGGGCGCCGAGCGCGGGCTGCACCCAGGCGCGGCGCAGCGAGCGGACGGCGGGGGTGCGGTGGGCGTTCTGTCCGAGCAGCGCGTAGAACTGCGGGATCTCGATCGCCGGCTCGGTCAGCCGCAGCGGTCCGGCGGGCTGGCGCTCCAGGCCGGTGGCGACGCGCCGCAGATCGAGCCAGGGGATGCCGACACCGCCGCCGGGGGCATGCGGGTTGAGCCACAGGCCGTAGCGGTCGGGGTAGAGCGCGCGGGCGACCTCGGTGACGGGCAGCACCTCGTAGCCGCGGTTCCAGCCGCTCGCGGACAGCTCCTGGGCCGAGGTCACACACGGGGCGTAGCCGAGGCCGTCGACGTCCATGTTGCCGTACTGGGCGTCGGGCGAGCCCGAGCGGCCCTGCCACAGCAGCATCCAGACCTGGCCGGACGACGGGTCGGCCAGGGCGCGCAGCAACGCCTCGTACGCGTCGTAGCGCCCGGGGGTCACCTGGCGCAGCATGTGCTCGATCTGCCCGGCCGCAGCCGTGCCCGACGCACTCACCCTTGACCGCCCCTTCGTGACCCATCAGAACAGTTCCGCAGCCGACACGACCCGATTCGTCCGCCCCGGTCCGCCCGGGCCCCGGATCAGGCCATGAAACCAGCTTAAGCGCCACGGCCGGGACCGACTTGACGTGCCGGTCCCAGGTCGGTCACAGGTGACGGTGCTCACCGGCCCCGGGCGTAGAAGGGCCGCACCTTCTCCCGCATCCAGTCGGCGACGGGATCATGGGCGACATCGAGGAGGACGAGGTTGACCCCCCAGGCCACCGGTACCAGGCCGAGGGCGCGGCCGAGGGCGTCCAGCGGGAGTTCGCGACCGGCTCCGGCGAGCTGCGCGGGGTCCAGTTCGACGCCGACGAAGAGGTTCGGCTCGGCGCCCTCCACGCTGGCGAGGCAGCGGCGGGCCGTGGTGACGACGCCCGTGCCCTCGAACTCGGCGCTCGCGGCGGCGAGGAAGTCGACGGGGTCCTCCTTCCAGTCCGGCTCGAAGAGGCGGACCCGGCCGCCGCTGCCGGGGCCGTCGAGGGCGGTGCGTCCGGCGCGGCACAGTTCCGCGACGGCCGGGGGCGGCAGCGGGACGCCGACGGGGCCGTCGGGGTTGAGGACGATGCCGAGCTGCGGGGGCAGGCCCCGGGCGAACTCGACGGCCGGGGCGGCGGTGCCGTCCATACGGTCGCCGACGGTCTGGTGGAAGCGGTGCTCGGAGCTGAAGACGGGGACGTAGGCCTGGCCGTCGATCTCCAGGGTCGGCAGATCGAGGCTGCTGCTGGTGCGGCCGCCGCCGTTGGGGAGCGGAACCCATATCCGGCTGCGGCCCAGGGCCTCGACGATCCGGGGGGCGGCCGTGGGGACGCCCACGGAGGCGGCGAGCACCTCCTCCAACTCGTTCGCGGGCCACCCGTTGCCCTCGGGGGGGTGGGGGGCCGGTGCGGGGCCCTCCGGGGGGTGGGGGGCCGGTGCGGGGGCCGGGAACTCCATGGTCAACCACCTGCTCTGGACGGTGCGGGGTGCGGCACGCACCTTAGCGAAGTCGCGGGGGCGCGAGGTGGGGGCGGCCGCCTTCCCGTCCGTACGCGGCCCCCTCACCGGGCCGCCCCGGGCCCGCGTGCCGGGGTCCCCCGGGCTGGGCGTACCTGTTCCCGTGCGGGTCGCTCGTGGGGTGTGCGGTTCCCCGCGGGCCGCCTTCGCTTGCGCCTCTGGGTCTGCCCGGGTGGGCGTACCTGTTTCCTGTGCCGTCGCTCGTGGGGTGCGCAGTTCCCCGCGCCCCTAGGGTTCCCCGGCTGGGCGTACCTGTTCCCGTGCAGGTACTTCGGGGGTGCGCAGTTCCCCGCGCCCCTGGGTCTGCCCGGCTGGGCCCACTTGTTCCTGTGCCGTCGCTCGTGGGGTGCGCAGTTCCCCGCGCCCCTAGGTTTGCCCGGGTGGGCGTACCTGTCCCTGTGCCGTCGCTCGTGGGGTGCGCAGTTCCTCGCGCCCCTGGGTCCTCGCGTCTGGGCGTACTTGTTCCTGTGCGGGCCGGACGGGGGGCGCAGTTCCCCGCGCCCCTGGGTACTCGCCCCTGGGCGTAACTCGTCCCGTGCGGGCCCGACAGGGGTGCGCGGTTCCTCGCGGGCCTGGGGGCTGCCGCCTCGGGGCCGGCCTGTGGCTGCCTGCCGCACCCGACCGGCAGCGTCCAGGGGCGCGATCAAGGGGCGCGGGGAACTGCGCACCCCCGTCGAGCCCGCACAGCACGTGCGACGCCCACCCGGGACGACCCAGGAGCGCGGGGAACTGCGCACCCCCGAAGTACCCGCACGGGAACAAGTACGCCCAGCCGGGAAACCCTAGGGGCGCGGGGAACTGCGCACCCCACGAGCGACGGCACGGGAACAAGTACGCCCAGCCCGGGGAACCTCAGGGGTGCGGGGTACCGCGCAGACCGGGGGCGACCCGCACGGGGAGAGGCGTGGGCGCGGACCCGGAGGCGCAAGCGAAGGCGATCGTGCGGAGGGTGTCCGCCGCGGCCCGGTCGAGCAGCACCGCGGACCTGCACCCCCGGGGCAGAACCCCCCGCTCCGCGTCCCGCACCAACCGCCCCACCGCCCGCCGGTGCCGCGCGAAGGCGTACCGCGACACCCCGCGCCCCCGCTCCCGCTGCCCGTCCAGCGCGGTCCGCGGCGCGACATCGAGCAGCAGCAGATGCAGCACCGCCCCCCGCCGCCGGGCCTCCCGCGCGAGCCACCGCCGCACCCACGCCTGCGTCCCGCAGTCATGCACCACGACACCCGCCCCGGACCGCAGCGCCCTGCGCAGCCCCGCGAAGTGGGCGAACCGCACCAGCGGCCGGTACAGCGCGTACGGCACCGCCGCCGGAACCCGCCGCGCCCAGCGGTCCCGGGTGTCCTGGGAGTCGATCCGGACCGCGGCCGCGGCGGCGCCCAGGGCCCCGGCACCCGCCCCGCCCCGGAGATCCGTGTCCCCCACCGTCCGCGCCATCAGCGTCGTCTTCCCGCTGCCGGGCAGACCCGAGACGACGACGAGGTCACCGGGGTCGAAACGCAGCGCGCGGGGCCCCCTGCCCGAACGGTCGCGGAAGTCCCGTACGACACCGAGCCGCCGTTCCGCGGCCACCTCCGCGGCGGGCGCGCCCGACTGTCCGGGAAGCGCGATACCGGAAGCGCCCACCGTCACCCTGGTCCTGTTCACCGTGATCGTCCCCTCCAGTCGGTCACGTGAGCCTTCCCCGTAGAGTGTAAAGAGCGGGTAATTTCGGACAATCGTGATCGGGTACCGGTACTGCCACAGGACCGTTACGGCCCGTACCCCCTCCAACACGCCGCCCGCGGTCCGTACTCCCGTTTCCGCACTCCCGTACGGATGCTGCCCTGCCCTCGGCGGCGAATGCGTGCAATGATGAGCGCGCCAACTGCATACCGGCCGCTTGAATCCGCGCGGGAGAGCCCTCGGCCGACGCCGGGGCGCCGAAGGAGCAAGTCCCTCCCTTGAATCTCTCAGGCCCAGTTACCGCGCGGGCGAGGCACATCTGAAAAGCGGACCGCAGTACCGGGAGCCCTTGGGCCCCTGGTCCTGAGCGGTCCCACCCAAGGTGCAAACCGGACTCACCGCGCACGGCGCGTCGTCCGGCGAACCTCTCAGGTTCCGATGACAGATGGGGAGGATCACCTCGCCGTCATGCCCTGGGAGCACCCTTCATGAGCAACGCCCCCCGTCATACCGCCCTCGACGCCCTGCACCGGTCGCTCGGGGCGACCATGACCGATTTCGCGGGCTGGGACATGCCGCTGCGGTACGGGAGCGAGCGCGACGAGCACAACGCCGTACGGACCCGTGCCGGGCTGTTCGACCTGTCGCACATGGGCGAGATCACCGTCACCGGGCCGCAGGCCGTCGGGCTGCTGAACCACGCGCTGGTCGGCAACATCGGCACGGTCGGCGCGGGCCGCGCCCGGTACACCATGATCTGCCGCGAGGACGGCGGCATCCTGGACGACCTGATCGTCTACCGCACCGGCGACACCGAGTACCTGGTCGTCGCGAACGCGGGCAACGCGCAGACCGTGCTGGACGCGCTGCTGGAGCGGGCCGCGGGCTTCGACGCCGAGGTGCGGGACGACCGGGACGCGTACGCGCTGATCGCCGTGCAGGGCCCGGAGTCGCCCGGCATCCTCAAGGCCGTCACCGACGCGGACCTGGACGGTCTGAAGTACTACGCGGGCCTGCCCGGCACGGTCGCGGGCGTCCCCGCGCTGATCGCCCGGACCGGGTACACCGGCGAGGACGGCTTCGAGCTGTTCGTGGCGCCGGAGCACGCCGAGACCCTGTGGCGGGCGCTGACCGACGCGGGCGCCGGGGCAGGTCTGGTGCCGTGCGGGCTGTCCTGCCGGGACACCCTGCGCCTGGAGGCGGGCATGCCGCTGTACGGCAACGAGCTGACGACGGCGCTGACCCCCTTCGACGCCGGCCTCGGCCGGGTCGTGAAGTTCGAGAAGGACGGCGGCTTCGTGGGCCGTGAGGCCCTGACGGCCGCCGCCGAGCGCGCCGCCGCGAAGGCGCCCCGCAAGCTGGTCGGACTGATCGCCGAGGGCCGCCGGGTGCCGCGCGCCGGGTTCGCCGTCGTCGCGGACGGCGTGGTGATCGGCGAGGTCACCTCCGGCGCCCCGTCCCCGACACTCGGCAAGCCGATCGCGATGGCCTACGTGGACACCGCGCACGCCGAGCCCGGCACCCCCGGGGTCGGCGTCGACATCCGGGGCACCCACGAGCCGTACGAGGTCGTGGCGCTCCCCTTCTACAAGCGCCAGAAGTAGCGCGGCGGGCGGTCGGGCCCTCGCACGGCCCGCTCCGTCCCGCTGTGGCCTGTTCGGGCCCGTGTCCCGGCGGCCGTCTCGCATACCAAGACATCCCGTTCCCCAGCACTCCCCCGCGTACAGGAGAATTCGACTCATGAGCAACCCCCAGCAGCTTCGTTACAGCAAGGAGCACGAGTGGCTGTCGGCCGCCGGCGACGACGGTGTGTCGACGATCGGCATCACGGAGTTCGCCGCAGGCGCGCTCGGCGATGTGGTCTACGCCCAGCTTCCCGAGGTCGGCCGGCAGGTCACCGCGGGTGAGACGTGCGGCGAGCTGGAGTCGACGAAGTCGGTCAGCGACCTGTACTCGCCGGTGACCGGGGAGGTCACGGAGTTCAACCAGGACGTGGTCGACGACCCGTCCCTCGTGAACTCCGCGCCCTTCGAGGGGGGCTGGCTCTTCAAGGTACGCGTCGGCGCCGAGCCGGACGATCTGCTCTCCGCCGACGAGTACACCGCGTTCTCCGCGGGCTGACCCGAGACCGAGGGATCTACTGATGTCGCTTCTGAACACCTCTCTGCACGAGCTGGACCCGGATGTCGCCGCCGCCGTCGACGCCGAGCTGCGCCGCCAGCAGTCCACGCTGGAAATGATCGCGTCGGAGAACTTCGCCCCGGTCGCGGTCATGGAGGCCCAGGGCTCGGTCCTGACCAACAAGTACGCGGAGGGCTACCCGGGCCGCCGCTACTACGGCGGCTGCGAGCACGTCGATGTGATCGAGCAGATCGCCATCGACCGGATCAAGGAACTGTTCGGCGCCGAGCACGCCAACGTCCAGCCGCACTCCGGTGCCCAGGCCAACGCGGCGGCGATGTTCGCGCTGCTGAAGCCGGGCGACACGATCATGGGTCTGAACCTCGCGCACGGCGGGCACCTGACCCATGGCATGAAGATCAACTTCTCCGGCAAGCTGTACAACGTGGTCGCCTACCACGTGGACGAGACCACCGGCCAGGTCGACATGGCCGAGGTCGAGAAGCTCGCCAAGGAGGCCCGGCCGAAGCTGATCGTCGCGGGCTGGTCGGCGTACCCGCGCCAGCTCGACTTCGCGGCGTTCCGCCGGATCGCGGACGAGGTCGGCGCGTACCTCATGGTCGACATGGCCCACTTCGCGGGTCTGGTGGCGGCGGGGCTGCACCCCAACCCCGTCCCGCACGCCCATGTCGTCACGACCACCACGCACAAGACGCTCGGTGGTCCGCGCGGCGGGGTCATCCTGTCCACCCAGGAGCTGGCGAAGAAGATCAACTCGGCGGTCTTCCCCGGTCAGCAGGGCGGCCCGCTGGAGCACGTCATCGCGGCCAAGGCCGTCTCCTTCAAGGTCGCGGCGACGGAGGAGTTCAAGGAGCGCCAGCAGCGCACCCTGGACGGCGCGCGCATCCTCGCGGAGCGGCTGGTCCAGGACGACGCCCGCGCGGTCGGCGTCAACGTCCTGTCCGGCGGCACGGACGTGCACCTCGTCCTGGTCGACCTGCGGGAGTCCGAGCTCGACGGCCAGCAGGCCGAGGACCGCCTCCACGAGGTCGGGATCACGGTCAACCGCAACGCCGTCCCGAACGACCCGCGTCCCCCGATGGTCACCTCGGGGCTGCGGATCGGCACCCCGGCGCTCGCCACCCGCGGCTTCACCGCCGAGGACTTCCGCGAGGTCGCCGACGTGATCGCCGAGGCGCTGAAGCCGTCGTTCGACGAGACGGTGGCGGCGTCCCTCAAGGCCCGGGTCACCGCCCTGGCCGACAAGTACCCGCTGTACCCGGGCCTCTAGGCCCTTCCCGCGGGCGCCGCGCACCCGTCCTTTCGCGCGGCGCCCGTACGGTGCCCGTACCGGCGCGTGACGCGGGTACGAGCACAGGAGGACCCGCCGTACCACGAGCGCCACAAGCGCCACGGCACACCACCAGCCTGACCGCGTCACGAGCCTCACCGCACAACAAGCGTCACCGCACAACAAGCCTCACCGCACCACGAGCCTCACCGGCCCACCGGCCGACGGCCCGCAGAAACGATTCACCCACCGGTGGGTCCGCACCATCCGGCAGACAACGGCGTCTACCAGCACCAGCTAGGAGTCCTCCCGTGGCCATCTCGGTCTTCGACCTGTTCTCGATCGGCATCGGCCCGTCCAGCTCCCACACGGTCGGCCCCATGCGCGCCGCGCGGATGTTCGCCCGGCGCCTCAAGAACGACGGGCTCCTCGCCCACACCGCGTCCGTCCGCGCCGAGCTGTACGGCTCGCTGGGCGCGACCGGTCATGGGCACGGCACCCCGAAGGCCGTGATCCTGGGCCTGGAGGGCGAGTCGCCGCGCACGGTCGACGTGGAGGGCGCCGACGAGCGTGTGGAGCGGATCAAGCGGGACGGCCGGATCGAACTGGTCGGCGCCCACGCGATCCCGTTCTCCTTCGACGACGACCTGATCCTGCACCGCCGCAAGGCACTGCCCTACCACGCCAACGGGATGACGCTCTTCGCCTTCGACCACGAGGGCGCCCCGGTGCTGGAGAAGACGTACTACTCGGTCGGCGGCGGCTTCGTCGTGGACGAGGACGCGGTCGGCGAGGACCGCATCAAGCTGGACGACACCGTCCTCACACATCCGTTCCGGACCGGCGACGAGCTGCTGCGCCTCGCCCGTGAGACCGGCCTGTCGATCTCCTCGCTGATGCTGGAGAACGAGAAGGCGTGGCGCACCGAGGCGGAGATCCGCGAGGGACTGCTGGAGATCTGGCGGGTCATGCAGAGCTGCGTGGCGCGGGGCATGGGCCGTGAGGGCATCCTGCCGGGCGGTCTGAAGGTCCGCCGCCGCGCCCCGTCCTCCGCGCGGCAGCTGCGCGCCGAGGGGAACGCCGCGGCCCACTCGATGGAGTGGACGACCCTGTACGCGATGGCCGTGAACGAGGAGAACGCGGCGGGCGGCCGGGTGGTGACCGCCCCCACGAACGGGGCCGCGGGCATCATCCCCGCGGTGCTCCACTACTACATGAACTTCGTGCCCGGCGCGGACGACGAGGGCGTGGTCCGCTTCCTGCTGGCCGCGGGCGCGATCGGCATGCTGTTCAAGGAGAACGCCTCCATCTCCGGCGCCGAGGTCGGCTGCCAGGGTGAGGTCGGCTCCGCCTGCTCGATGGCGGCCGGCGCCCTCGCGGAGGTCCTGGGCGGCTCCCCCGAGCAGGTCGAGAACGCGGCGGAGATCGGCATGGAGCACAATCTGGGCCTCACCTGCGACCCCGTCGGCGGTCTGGTCCAGATCCCCTGCATCGAACGCAACGGCATGGCCGCGGTCAAGGCGGTCACCGCGGCCCGGATGGCGATGCGCGGCGACGGCAGCCATCTGGTCTCCCTGGACAAGGTCATCAAGACCATGAAGGAGACCGGGGCGGACATGAGCATCAAGTACAAGGAGACGGCGCGGGGCGGGCTCGCGGTGAATATCATCGAGTGCTGAGGGGCGGGCCCTGAACAGGCTCTTCGACCGGTCGGTACCGATGTGGTGGATCAAGGCTCCGATCCGCGGTGTCCCGGGACAGCGAAGATCGATCAATTGCCACCGAAGTCTGACTGCGAGCGAGGGTTGATGAGCCGCCGAATAACTCAAGGTGCACTGTTCGTGGGCTCGATCGGCGTCCTGATCAACACCGTGGACGCGATCGGGACGGGGCGCCTGGAGTCGCACCATGCCTTCGCCGCGCTGGTCATGCTCGGCGCGGGTGGTGAGCTGCTCAAAGAGCGGCGGCCCAAGGCTGCGAAGGCACTGTATGCCGTGGCGTCGGTGCTGCTCGTGGTTGTCGGATCCGTCGCGGGCACCCGGGCATGGGTATCGCTCCTCAGGGGCACGGCCTATGACTGGCTCGACCTCGTACTCGGGGTGCTGGTCGCGCTTTACGTCGCCGTCGGTGCAGGTCAACTGCTCGCGCGCCGGTCCCGCAGAGCATCGAGGTCCCGCGTGAGGGCCGACACCCTCAGCGAACAGCGCCGGCATCAGTCACGCACCGATTAAACCGCGGCCGAGGCCGAGGACATCCGCGTGGTCACGAGCTCCGTCACACTGGTCGAAGCACGCGACCCGAAGCTCAACCAGGCCCGCTTCGACCACGCCGTCTCCCGCGTGAACATCGTCCCGCCCACTGAGGCCATCGCCCGCCATGCCAGCAAGCTCCTCGCCGCTGCCGGGCTGCACGGCCACAAGTACGCCCTCGACGCCATCGTGGCCGCCACCGCGCTCGCCTCGCCCGCCCCCGTGACCGTACTGACGTCGGACCCCGAGGATCTCCTCATGCTGTGCCGCCCCGGCGTCCGCGTCATCAAGGTCTGACCCCGCGAGGCCGCGCCTCTCGGTCCGTCTGATCGCCTCGGCTGCGACACGGACCGCCAAGGCTCCTGTGGGGGCGCGCCCCTCACCCCGCTCACCGGCGAACTCTTGAGAGCCGTTCAAAATCGCGCTGTTCCGCAATCAGTGGGCCCCGCCCGCCAATTACGGAACAGCGGGCGGACCGGTTCCGCGAGATCCAGGAAGGGGCACGCCGGGCGGGCGGAAAGCCGCCGGAATGCGCGGCATTCGGTCGGGCGGACGAACTCAGGTGTTGTTGCGCGGCGACAGCTCGACACCCGCGACATGGGGTGTGTAACCGGCACCGCAGGACGAGTACGAGAAGCCGCTCTGCTTCCACGTACCGTAGGCGAACTTGATTGCTCCGGTGGTGTCGCGCTTGCACTGGCCCACGGCCCGGTAGGAGCCTCCGTTGTGGTGGTCGCATCGGGCGTACGTTCCCGAGCGGTGGTTGATGCCGTAGCTACAGCCGCTGGGATGCGCCTGGGGGCCGGCGGTGGTGGCCGACGCGGCCGACGCGGGGGCCGCGACCCCGAGCGAGAACAGTCCGGCCAGCAGCGCTCCGGCCGCCGGTGCGACAAGGGACCGCTTGAGGGAAGTATTCATCGACATTTCTTTCACCACTCCATCCGCTTTCGGGTCGGTAATGCGATTCGAGACGCTATCCGACACCACCGCGCTCGGCAATGACGCGGCAATACTTGTCCGAATCAGCATCGCGGAAAAACATCGCCCGAAAGGTGCGACCTCATGAAATTTCGGTCACCATCTTCATGGCGCGGGCAGGTAATGACCGGCCTTACGTAATACTCGGCATTACCCGATTCCCCGCTTTACGTAAAGCTCAGCATGACGTGGCCCGGCATGACGTAATACCCGGCTTTACCCGGACCGCTTCGAGCGCCGGGAGCACGCGGGAAATCGCGTGGGAATCGCGGGACGGGCGTCCGGGTCGCCGCGAGCGGCGCGTCACACCGGGCTGCGGCGGATCAGCAGGATCGCGATGTCGTCGTAGCCGGGGTCGGTGAAGCCGTGGGAGACGAGGGTGTCGGCCAGGAACTCCAGCCGGGTCTGCGGATCGCTGTCCTCGGGTCCCGCGGCCCATCGGGCGAACGCCTCGCGTACGGCGTCCACGGCCTCGTCGTACGGGCGGTCGGGGCGGTCGACCAGGCCGTCGGTGTACAGCAGCAGGGTGCCGCCGGGCGGCAGGTTCCCCTGGTGGACCGGGTAGGTGTCGTCGGGGAGGCAGCCCAGCGGGAGCCCGCCCGGGGTGACCACCTCGTGCACCGCGCCGCCCGGCTCCGCCTGGAGCGGGTGGGGATGACCGGCGCGGACGATCCGCAGGTCCCCCGAGTGCGCGGACACATCGACGACGCAGCAGGTGGCGAACCGATCCGTGTCGAGGCCCCACAGCGTCTGGTTGCCCCGGGACAGCAGACCGTCCGCGCGGAAGCCGTCGGAGGCGTGCGCGCGCAGGGCGGTGCGCAGCTGGCCCATCACCCCGGCGGCCTTCGCGCTGTGCCCCTGGACGTCCCCGATGACCAGCGAGGCACCGCCGTCGGGGCGGGGCAGTACGTCGAACCAGTCGCCGCCGACCTGCATGCCCCCGGCCGCCGGACGGTACCGCGCCGCGATGTCGTAGCCGGGCAGCCGGGGCAGCGAACGGGGCATCATCAGCCGCTGGAGCTCGGTCATCCGCCGCCGGGACATGTCCGAGAGCCGGGCGCGGGCCAGCGTCTGGGTGAGGATGCCGGAGACCGCGGTGGCGACGGTCTGGTCGTCGGAGGTGAACTCACGCGGTTCGGCGTACGAGATCAGACAGGTGCCCACCGTGCCGTCGGCCGAGATCAGCGGCAGGAACACGAACGCCTTGTGCGACTCGGGCGGCCGGATGCGCGGGTCGGGGAACCGGGCCACATAGGCGTCGCGGGAGGACAGGAACAGCGGATGGCCGTCGTGCAGCGCGGCGGCCATCGGGTTGTCCCGGACGGTGCCCATCATCCGCAGCCGGTCACGTATCGGCTGCGAGTAGCCGATCGCGTCCTCCAGCAGCAGCCGTCCCTCGTGCTCGATATGCAGGGCGAGCGCGCGTCCGCCCACCTCCGGCAGCACGATCCGGCCCATCACGTCGATGATGTCCCGGGTGGAGCGGGCGGCGGCGAACGCCCTGGTCACCCGCAGGACGAAGTCACGGCGAGCCTCGCGGCGGCGGCCCCGCTCGCGCTGCTCGGTGTCGTCCCAGGACACCCCGATCATGGCGTCCGGCGTCCCGTCCGGGGCCCGCTCCAGCGCGCCCTTGGCCTCCAGCCAGTGAATGCTCCCGTCGGGCCACACCACCCGGAACGCGGCGTGGTAGACCCCGCTCCGCAGCCCCTCGGCCATCGCCTCGTCCAGGGTGGAACGGTCATCGGGGTGGACGGCCTCACGGAAGGTCTCGACCCGTGAGTCGAAGGTGTCCGGTCCGAGTCCGCAGAGCAGCATCTGGCGCTCGTCCCAGACGGCCGCGCCGGTCCGGATGTGCCACTCCCAGGAGCCGATGAATCCGCTGGACATCGCCATTTCGAGGCGCGACTGCCGGGAGCGGCGGGACTCGATGCGTTCGGCGGGGTCGAGCAGGGGGCTGCCGGCCGGGAGCCCCGCGCTCTCCAGCGCCATCAGATGGTCCAGATGGTGGGCGCAGAGCGCGGCGACCATCGCCAGATGCTGGTCGTCCTCGGCGGACAGCGGGCGCGGGACGGAGAACATGACGAGCAGCGCGCCGAGGCAGCGGTCGTCCACCAGCAGCGGCGCCGCGACGAACTCGACCAGCTCCGCCGGTGCCCCCGGACCCGCCGGCCCCGGGGCGGGGCTCTCGGCGAGGCTGTGGAGCAGCCTGCGCTCCCGGACCGCGATGGAGACGGCGAACGACGAGTCCGGGGCGATCACCGGATAGCGCTCGACGGTCTCGGCGTCCAGTCCCCGCTGGGCCTCCAGCCGCAGCCAGCCGTCGTCGCTGGCGAGATAGACGGCACCGGTCCGGACCCCGGGCCCCGGACCCACCGCGTCCAGGGCCGCGCCGACCAGGGCGTCCGCGTCCTGGGCGGCGAGCAGCGCGAGGACGGTCCGCCGCAGACCGGGCACGCCGAGCCCCCCGGCCGGGGCGTCGGCCCCGTCCGGTGTCCGGTCGGTCGCCCGGTCGGCGCGGTCAGCGTTCACGGTCCCCTTGTTCCTCGGGCGCGGTGGACACCGGGTCCGTGGGTGGGCGTCCCCCGGGGCGCCCGTGTCCCGGGACGGCTGTGACTGCCACTCTAGAAAAGAGTGATGGAACCCGCCAAACTTGTACCGGTCGTTAGATATGACGCGAAGAGGGAGGATTGCCCTGTCGACGTGTGCGCGTCCGCGTCCGTACCGGTACCCGTGCTCGTACCCGTACTCGGGTTCGCGGGCGCACGGGAGTGCCGCAGGCGTCGGCAGGCCCTGACCCGCACCGTGCGGGACGGTCGCGGGTCCCGTACGGACCTCACCGGCCCGTACGGACCGCTCAGAAGAACGGGAACCCCGAGGAGGCCACGGTGTCGCTGAAGACCCCAGCCGGTCCCGACGCACACACCCCCGACCCGGACGGAGGACAGGACCCCGTCCCCGTACCGAGCCCGGAGGCGATCGCCGACCTGGTGGCCGACGCGATCACCGCGCCCTCCCTGCACAACGCCCAGCCGTGGCGTTTCCGCTACGACCCGGACCGCCGGGTCGTGGAGGTACGGGCCGATCCCGACCGCGGGATCGCGCTGTCCGACCCCGACGGCCGGGCCGCCCACCTGGGGTGCGCCGCCGCGCTCTTCAATCTGCGGGTCGCCGCCGCGCACGCGGGCTGGAAGCCCGTGACCCGGCTGCTGCCCGACCCCGGCGACCCGCTCCTGCTCGCGGAGGTCCGGCTGGACGGCGGACGCGCGCTGTACGACGCGACCCGGCTGCCGTACCGCAAGACGACGGAGACCTACCGCAGGTCCGGTGAGCCCTACGACGGCACGGCCGACGCGTACGACGAGCTGGCCGACCTGTATCCCGCGCTGCGCCGCCGCCGGACCAGCCGGGCGCCCTTCACCGAGGAGCGCATCGACGAGCAGCTGCTCGACACCCTGCGCCGGGCCGCGCTGATCGAGGGCGCGCGGCTGGCGTTCCCGGACGAGTTCCACGGCGAGACGGTCCTGGAGCTGGGACGGGAGGCCGAACGGCGGCAGCTGAGCGACACGGCCCTGCGCGAGGAGCTGGCCGCCTGGACGGGCGACCTCCGTACGCACCCGCCGGACACACCCCCCGACGACGGCGTTCCCTCGGACGCCTTCGGCCCCCGGGCACGCGCGGGGAACGCCCCGGTCCGGGATCTCGACGCGGGGGACGATTCCTCCGGACGGGCGGTGGCGGACTTCGAGCGGTCGCCGCAGCTGGCGCTGCTGGGCACGGCGGGTGACAGCCGGGCCGACTGGCTGCGGGCGGGCCAGGCCCTGGAGCGGGTCCTGCTGGAGGCGACCCTGGACGGCCTGGCCACCTCACTGGCCTCCGAGGCCCTGGAGTGGGACGAGCTGCGCTGGGCGGTACGGGACCCGGCGTCGGCCCTGAGCCATGTCCAGATGGTGATCCGCTTCGGCTACGGCGACCAGCCGGGCCCGGCACTCCGGCGCAGGCCCGTGCAGGAGGTGCTGACGGTCACGGGAGACGGGTGACGCCTCTGAACAAGCGACCTGACACCCAGTCAAGTCGATTACGGTGCGGCCGAGTTGCCCGGTGTCCGAGTGATGGGCGTTGTACGGGCCGGAGGTGGGGTACGACCGGAGCCCTGGAGGGAAGACCCGCGGCCCGGGTTCACCGCTTCGGGTGTCTTGCCCCGGAAGGGGCGGATACGCGTCCCGCCGGGCGGGCACGCTGGGGGCCGGACCGGCGCCGTGCGACCCCGGTCCGGGAGAGGCGAACCGTATGATCCGCGGCATCGATGTGAGTGCCTACCAGTCGTCGTTCGAGACCGACGGACTGGCCTTCGTGTTCGTGAAGGCGACCGAGGGCCGTTCCTACATCAACCCCCGGCAGACCGCCCAGGCCAAACAGGCCCGGGACGCGGGCTGTGTGGTGGGCTTCTACCACTTCCTGTGGCCGGGCAACATCAAGGCGCAGGCGGCGTACTTCGTGGAGGAGTGCGTGTCGAAGGGCCGTGATCTGCTGGCCGTCGACTGGGAGTGGACCGGCGAGAACACCCGGGCCAGCAACGCCGAGAAGGACGCCTTCCTGCGGGAGGTGAAGCGGCTGCGGCCGACCCACCGGGTGCTGCTGTACTGCAACCGGGATTTCTGGCTCAACCACGACGACACGTCGTTCGCCGGGGACGGGCTCTGGATCGCCGATTACACGACCGCGGGGAAACCCCGGATCAAGGCGGACTGGCGGTTCCACCAGTACACGGACCGTCCGCTCGACAAGAACCTCGGCGACTTCTCGTCCGAGTCTGCCCTGCGGAGCTGGGCGAACAGCGCCTGACGGATGCGCCGGCACGGTGACCGGCGGGAGCCGTTGCGGTTCAAGGCACCGCTCATGGTGACGCCTTGAACCCCAACGGTCCCCGGCACGGGACCCGGGGCCGCACCCTCAGGGGAAGTACCGCGCGGCCTTCTCCAGGACGTGCCCCGTGAACATCCCGCCGTACATGGGCCGTCCCTGGTAGACGGTGACCCGGGCGGACCCCGGGGCGAGTACCTCCACCGTGATCGGGCGGCCGATCACGGTCGCCCCGAGCAGCCGGGCGTCCGCCGCCGCCCAGTTCACCGCCTCCGGCTGGACACTGCCGCTGATCAGGGCCGGCAGGACCGACGCCGCGTTGCGGGCACCGGCCACACCGGTGCGGACACTTCTCGCGAACGCCATCGCCCACTCGGTGAATCCCGCGAGGGAACGGGCGTCGACCTCGGGGACCGCCGCGGCGAGGACGAACAGTTCGGCCTTGGTGCCCATCCAGCGCGCCTTGCGGTCCGACCGGCTGCCGAGTACGACCTGGTGATCGCCCCAGGTGGCCTTGGTCACCGAACATCCGTCGGCCGTCAGCCGCCCGCGGACGGCCTCCAGATACGCGGTGGCCTCGTCGGCCGACGGCGCGCTGTTCATGGGTTGCTGGGTCATACGTGGAACCTCCATCACCGTCCCGGTGCGGGAACGCCCGCCGGTACGCCGGAGTCCGTTTGCACGGGTGCCCGACTCGCGTATGACGAGAGGGAGTTGGCGTACGGTTCCCGCCGGTGGACGGGTCCGGCCGTACCGCCGGGGCCACGGCCGGATCCGGCCATGGCCCCGGAAGCCGATCCGGCGGAACCTGGAAGCCGACCTGACCGGAGCCCGGAAACCACTTGAGCCGGACCCCGGGGCCCGCGTCGCGGCGGTCCGGCTCAGCGGCCCGGCTGCCGCCACACGCCCCGCCCGCCGCCACGTCACCCGGACGGCGAGCGCGCCTCTACGGTTCGCGGTGGGCGCGGAAGGCCGCCGGGCGTTCCGGGGACGCCTCGGCCAGGGCCCGGGTCACGGCGTCGGCGCCCTCGCGCAGCCCGTAGACCGGGGTGTCCGGCTGCTGGCGCCAGGACTCGTCGAGCCCGCCCGCGTCGACCGTGTCGAAGCCGATCGCGTCGATGAGTTCCCGGACGGTCCGCTTGGCGGCCTCGTCGTCACCGGCCACGGGGACGGCGAGCCGGTCGGGGGCGCCCGCCGGGCGGGGCCGGGCGACGATGTCCTCGGCGTAGGTGCCGTTGAACGCCTTGACGACGGGGTGGCCGACATGGCGTTCCACCCAGCGGCTCTCGGGGAGCCCGTTCTCGATCTCCTCGATGAACCCGTCGCGCTGCGGGTAGTAGTTGTTCGTGTCGATGACGGCGAAGCCGTCGGCCGCTCCGGCGAACAGGCCGGCGGGCAGGTCCGGTACCGCCTTCAGCGGGATCGTGACGACGACGACCTGTGCGTCGCGCACCACGTCCGCGACGGTCGCCGGGGTGGCTCCGGTCTCCTCGGCGAGATCCTTCAGGGTGTGCGGGCCGCGGGAGTTGGCCACGGAGACGGTGTGGCCGACGGCCGTCAGCCGCCGGGTGAGGTTGCCGCCGATCTGTCCCGCGCCGATGATGCCGATCTTCATATGGAGCCCTTCCGGATCGGTGACCGACCGCCGTCGCGCCCGGTCGTTACGGAGGCAACCTCCGTTTCACCGTCCGCTATTCCACGGCCCGGGGCGAGATCCCGCCATTCCTGGCACCCGGCCGCCGATGGCACTGCCCATCCATACGACGCCGCCCGCCGATACGACAAGGCCCGGCGTCCGACCGGTAGGGGTCGGGCGCCGGGCCCTGGGGCCGGGTGCGAGCCGGGGGTGCCTACTTGTTGAGGTTGCCCCAGAACTCGTCGAACGAGAGCAGCTTGTCCCTGTTGGTGTCCTGCGCGGCGATGACGGCCTCCGCCACGGACTCCGTGACGTTCCAGTCGCCCAGCTGGGCCATCGCGGTCTTGTACTCGGCCGCCGTGATGAAGCCGTCGCCGTCCGCGTCGAACCGCTCGAACGCCTTACGCGCTTCCTCGATGTCCGCCACTGGGTCCACCCCTTCTTGTCGCCTTGCTTGACGAAGGTCAGATTAACGGCCCGTGGCGGACGGCCGCGCCCCCGGCCCCGTCCGCACGCCCCGGCCGGGCGCGCGGCGGGGTGCGGGTCAGCGGAAGACCCCGGTGTGGCCCAGGGAGTAGCGGCCCGGCTGGGGGTAGACGGCGAGGCCGTGCGGGCCGGAACCGACCTTGATCCGGGCCAGTTGGGCGCCGGTACGGGTGTCGATGGCGTAGACCTCGGAGTCGTAGCGGCCGGAGAGCCACAGCACCTTGCCGTCGGCGGAGACACCTCCCATGTCGGGGCTGCCGCCGTCGGGCAGGCGCCACTTCTTGGCGACCTTCTTCCTGCCGAAGTCGAAGACGGAGACGGTGCCCTCGCCCCGGTTGGAGACGTACATCTCCTTCGAGTCGCGGCTGACGTACAGCCCGTGGCAGCCCTTGCCGGTGGACAGCAGCTTCGGTTCCGCGAAGGTGTCGCCGTCCAGGACCCACATGCCGTGGGCCATCATGTCGGCGATGTAGAAGGTGGAGCCGTCGGGAGAGATCTTCACGTCCTGCGGCATGGCGCCCTTGAGGGGCAGTTTGCGCTGGGCGACCACCTTCATCTTCAGGGTGTCGACCTTGAGGAGTTCGCCGGAGAACTCGCAGGAGACGATGAAGTAGCGGCCGTCGATGGAGAAGTCCGCGTGGTTGACGCCGTAGCAGCTCACCGGTTCGGTCTTCTTGATCTTCATGGTGTGCGGATCGCGGAAGACGAGCTGCCGGTCGAGGGACGCCATGACGACGGCGTGCTTGCCGTCGGGGGTGAAGTAGAGGTTGTACGGGTCGTGGACGGGGACGGCCTTGCCCGCCTTGCCGGTTCCCGGGTCGATCGGGGTGAGGGTGTGGCCGCGGTTGTTGTTGACCCACAGGGTCTTCAGGTCCCAGGACGGCACGACGTGCTGCGGCTGGTCGCCCACGTCGATCGTCTCGACGACCTTGTACGTCTGCGGGTCGATGACGCTGACCGTGCGGGAGCCGGTGTTGGGGACGTACACCCGGGACGGGAAGTCCTTGACCACCGGGGAGAGCGCGCCGGGCCGGTCGGCGGAGTAGAGGTCCTTCGGGTCGAGGACGGGCGGCATGCCCGGCAGGACGTCGACCGCGCCCGCGGCGGGGGCCGGGGGCTGGGCGGCGCGCTCGGTGCCGGGCGGCGCGGCGCCCCGGTCACCGCCGTCGCCGCCGCAGCCGGCGAGGGCCACGAGGACGGCCGGGGCGAGCAGCGCCGCGGCGGCGCGCCGGGTGAGGTGCAGGGATACGGACATCAGGTCAGCAGCTCCGTGGTCGTCACCGCGCGCAGCCCGCGCCGGTGCAGTTCGTCGAGGAGGGCGGGCAGCGCGGCGACGGTGTCCGGGTACCCGAAGTGCAGGCTGACCACCGCCCCGGGCCGCGCCCCGTCCAGGACGGTCCGGACGACGGCGGGGGCGCCGGGTGAGGTGTGGTCGAGGGAGTCGACGCCGTAGGACAGGACGTGCGGGTAGCCCAGCGAGCGGGCGACCCGGGCCACCAGCGGGGACGCGCCCTGGGCCCGGGAGGGGCGGAACCAGGTGCCGGCCGAGCCGGTGAGGCGGCGCAGCCGGTCGGCGCAGCCCGCGATCTCGGCGCGGACCCCGTCCTCCGGCAGGGCGTTGACGTCGAGATGGCGCTGGGTGTGGTTGCCGAGGTCGTGGCCGCCGTCGAGGACACGGCGGGCGAGCGCGGGGTGGGCGTCGAGCCAGCTGCCGACGGCGAGCACGGTGAGCCGGGCGTCCGCGCGTTCGGCCTCGGTGAGCAGGGCGCGGGCGGTGGCGGGGTCGCCGCCGCCGTGGAAGGTGAGGGCGATCTCGGGGCGTGCGCCGGAGCCCCGGGTGATCTCGGCGGGGTGGCCGGGGAAGCGGCGCGGGCCGGGGGCGGGCCGCGCCGGGGGCGAGGGCGCGGCACCGGTTCCGGTGGCCGGGGGGCGGGGTGTGCGCGCGAGGGGAGCCGGTGCGCAGCCGGTGACGGCGGTGCCCGCCGCGAACAGGGCGGCACCCGCGCGCAGGGCCGTGCGGCGGTCGGGGGTCACGGGACCATTTAAGGGGCGGCGGAGCGGAATACGTCCTGATCAACCCGGTTCGCTGGGATTGTCACCCATTGGCCCCGCTTTCACGCCCCTCGTGAAGCATGCCGACATCCTGTCGATTGACCTGCACACAGGGAGTTCATCCGGTGTTTACCAGGTAAGTGGCCCATCTCACCAATGATTCACCCACCGATTGCCCTATTTTATACACTTTCGCACCGATTCTTGCCTTTGGATCATCGGCCACGGTCTGCCATAGTCGGAACCACGACCCCCCTTGACCCGGGCCAAGGTCGCCCCAAGCAGCCGGGGACCACACCCCCAAAAGTGTTCCCGGTGCTCCACAGCAGCCCCCGCGAGACCGTACAACGGCAGACCGGGGGCTTCTGTGTACCCGGATACGCATCCGGGGGACGGCGGGTGGGACTTCGGCGGGTCAGCGGTCGCAGACGCGCATCTCGAACCAGGTCGTCTTGCCGCGCGGCAGCAGGTCCACGCCCCAGCGGTCGGACAGTTTGTCCACGAGGAAGAGCCCGCGCCCCGACACATCGAGTTCGTGCACGGGCATCAGACAGGGGAGTCCGCGGGAGGGGTCCCGCACCTCGACCCTGATCCAGCCGCGCCGCCGCAGCATCCGTAACCCGAAGACCCGGGCGCCGGTATGACGGACCGCGTTGCCGACGAGTTCGGAGACGAGCAGCACGGTGTCCTCCGTGAGCTTCGGGGACAGCGCCCACTGCCGCAGCACCACCACCTGGGCGAGCCGCCGCGCCGACGCGGCCGACTCGGGACGGGACGGCAGCCGCACCTCGGCCTCCGTGGGATCACCGAACAACTCCACCGCGCGCAAAGCCTGTTCGTCCGCGACCGCCGGTGACCAGCGTGCCGCGGTCGTCCCCCCGGGCAGTCCCGGCTGTTCGATGCCCTCCAGCCCCGCCATACCCCCCATCATGGCCGTCCGGGGGCACCGCCGTGGCCGTTCCGGGGGAATCGGGTGGGCGTAACAGGCCCTGTCGCCGGGTCTGTTGGGCATATGCCGAGGACATTGATCATGTCCACGTACACCCGATGACCTGCGATGACCTCCCGTAGCCACGCGATCACCATGAGCCGCATACGTGACGTGCTTAAGGCTGTCTTAAGGCTGCGACAAACCGCACCATCGGGGTACGGCCACGGCACCCCGTATCCCGGAGTCGCCCGTACGAGGGGGTTTCGGCGTCCGGGTCGACGCCCGGACGGCGCGGGACCGACCGGGCGCCGACCGACCGTCCGGACATCGGATCGACGGCATCGGATCGACGGCATCGGATCGACGGCATCGGGTCAACAGCGCCGGATCAATGGCGTCAGGCCGAACCGCGCCGGACCGATGGCGTCGCGCGCGTCAGAGGAACTCGGCCTTGCCCGGTCCCTCCTCGACGAAGCTGCGCATCCCGCGCTCGCGGTCCTCGGTGGCGAACAGACCGGCGAACCAGGTCCGCTCGATCGCGAGCCCCGTACCGATGTCGGTCTCCAGGCCCGCGTCCACCGACTCCTTCGCCGCGCGCAGCGCCAGCGCGGGGCCCTTGGCGAGCTTCGCGGCCCACGCGTGGGCCGCGGTGTACACCTCGGCGGCGGGCACCACCCGGTCCACCAGACCGATGGCCAGCGCCTCGTCGGCGCGGACATGACGGCCCGTGAAGATGAGGTCCTTGGCCTTCGACGGGCCGATCAGCCGGGCCAGCCGCTGGGTGCCGCCCGCGCCCGGGATCAGCCCGAGCAGGATCTCCGGCTGGCCCAGCTTGGCGTTGTCCCCGGCGATCCGGAAGTCCGCGCACAGCGCCAGTTCGCAGCCGCCGCCCAGGGCGTAGCCGGTGACCGCGGCGACCACGGGCTTGGGGATCCGGGCGACGGCCGTGAACGACTCCTGGAGGGCGCCGGACCTGCGGACCATCGCCGCGTGGTCCATGGCCTGCATCTCCTTGATGTCCGCGCCCGCCGCGAACACCTTCTCACCGCCGTACAGGACGACCGCGCGGATGTCGTCCCGTCCGGCCGCCTCCTCGGCGAGTTCCTTGATCCGGTCCTGGGCGGCGACGTCCAGGGCGTTCATCGGGGGCCGGTCCAGCCGGATCGTCCCCACACCTTCGGCGACCTCTAGATGCACAGTCATGCCCAGCAGGTTAGCGACCGTTCACCGCCGGGAGGCCGGTGCGGTTGCTCACACCGGTCGGGGCAGTGGTCGGGGCAGTGGCCGCCTCAGCGGTCGGGACAGCGAACCGGTCGCCGGGTCGGTCGGCCGGCGGACGGGGCGCCGGGGCCGTCGGGCGGGCGGGCCGCCGGTCCGGGCCGGGCCGGGCACCGGTCAGCGGACCGCCGAGCCCGCGCGCCACTCGTCCCAGCCCATGTTCCAGCCGCCGAGGCCGTTGTCCGCGGCCACCGTCCCGTCGTCGCTGCCCCGCACCTCGACCACGTCCCCGATCAGCGTGCGGTCGAAGAACCAGCCCGCGGGTGTGCTCGGGCTGCCGCCCTTCACATCCCGCAGCCCCACACAGCCATGGCTCACATTGGTCTTGCCGAAGACCCCGCCCGCCCAGTAGTTGCCGTGCAGGAACGTCCCCGAGGAGGTCAGCCGGATGGCGTGCGGCACGTCCGGGATGTCGTACTCACCGCCGAAACCGACCGTGCGGCTGTTCATCCGGGTCGTCTCGTGCATCTCCGTGACGACCATCAGACCGTTGTACGTGGTCGACTCCGGGGCGCCCGCGGTGATCGGGAGTGTCGCGAGGAGGTCCCCGGAGCGGCGGACCGTCATCGTGTGCCGCACCGCGTCCACGACGCTGATCTGCTCCCGGCCGACGGTGAACCCGAACGTCCGGTCCTGGAGCCCGTACACCCCGGGCGCCGCCTCCACGTCCCGCAGCCGCAGCGCGACGGTGACCTTCGTCCCCGGGCGCCAGTACTTCTCGGGCCGCAGATCCAGCCGTTCCTTGCCGAACCAGTGCGGGGCGACCTCGGCCGGGGGTTCGGCGGTGATCCGGACGGCGCGTTCCACGGCGGCCCGGTCGGTGACCGGACGGCTGAACTCCAGCGAGACGATCGTCCCGGTGCCGACCGTGGCACGGTTCTCCGGTGCGGAGTACGCGATGAACCGCTCCTCGGGCACCCGGGTACGGAAGGTGGTGTGCCGTGCGATCCGGCGGCCGTGGCCGTCCAGCGCCAGCGCGTCGACCGTGTACGCGGCGGCGGGCGCGAGCCGTTTCGCGGCGGGCTCCCAGCTGAGCCCGTCGGCGGAGATCCGGCCCGGCACCGGACGCCGGCCCGCGTCCTCGGACCTGACGACCCGTACGGACTCCAGCCGACCGCCGGACACCCGGACCAGCAGCCGCTCGTCCAGGGGGACGTCCCGTGCCGAGTCGTCCGGAGTCACACGGATGGCGTCCTTCGGCGAGCGGGGTTCGCCGACCAGACCGTCGGGTCCGCAGCCGGCCGTCGTGGCGAGCAGGAACCCGCAGAGGGCCAGGGCGACCAGGGACATTGCCGTGCGCGGGGCGCGTCTGAGGGGGGTCACGCCCCGACCAACGAGCGTCACCGCCGGGGGAAACGTAGGTGCGGGCCGCCCGGGGGAGGCGGGCGGCCGTGTCCGTGGGCCGCCGTTCGCGGGCGCACCCCCTCCGGTGCGGGGCGGGTGCGGCGGAGGGCTCGGTGCGCCGGGGTCCTAGGTCCAGGGGATGAGGGGGTGTGGGGCGAAACTCACTGGGACGAGTGGGCCCAAAACCGTAGGCTCGTGGTCGATGCCCAGTACACCCTCACCGGTCGAGCCGGTGGATACGCCCGGCTCACCGGTCCGCACCCTGCTGCGCCTGTGGCCCTACGTCCGTCCGGTCAGGGCGAGGTGGATCACGGCGGCCGTCGTCGCCGTGATCGCCTCGTGCATGTCCCTGGTCTTCCCCGTCGTCCTGAAGTGGATGGTCGACGGGCCGATCACGGACCAGGACCAGGCGGGGGTCTGGCTCGGCGCCCTGCTGCTGCTCGTCCTCGGCATCGCCGAGGCGCTGCTGTTCGGGTTCCGCCGCTGGCTGGTGGCCCGGCCGCTCGCCGGGGTCGAGGCGGCGATGCGGGCGGATCTGTACCGGCACCTCCAGCGGGTACCGGTGGCGTTCCACGACCGCTGGCCGTCCGGACAGCTGCTGTCACGGGGGACGACGGATCTGTCGGTGATCCGGATGTTCTTCGCGTTCCCGCTGACGTTCCTCCTGGTGAACGGGGTGACGATCCTCGCGGGCTTCGGACTGCTGCTGGCCCAGGACTGGACGCTCGGGCTGGTCCTCGTGCTGCCCGCGGTCCCGATGGTGCTGATCTGCTACCGCTTCGAGGGCAAGTACTCGGCGGCGGCCCGCACCTCGCAGGACCAGGTCGGTGACCTCACCACGGTGGTCGAGGAGAGCGTGCTCGGGGTGCGCGTCATCAAGGGCTTCGGCCGGCACCGCAGCCAGGCCCGCGCGTTCCGGGAGCTCAGCGGGCGGCTGCGGGGCACCGAGCTGACGAAGGCGCGGCTGCTGGCGACCCTGCTCGGCACCCTGACCGTCTTCCCCGAGATCGCGCTCGGCGCGGCACTGGTGGTCGGCACGGTGCAGGTGGCCGACGGGCAGCTGTCGGCGGGCACCCTGGTCGCGTTCCTGTCGACGGCGCTGGCGCTGCGCTGGCCGATCGAGTCCATGGGCTATCTGCTCGCGATGAGCCAGGAGGCGGCGACGGCCACCCGCCGCTACTTCGAGGCGATGGACGAGCCGGAGGAGGACTCCGGCGGGACGGCGGCCGTGCCGGACCCCGGGTCCGGTGACGGTATGCGCTTCACGGGTGTGGAGTTCCGCTACCCGGACGCGCCGCCCGGTTCCACGGCCGTGCTGGAGCGGATCGACCTGCATGTGCGGCAGGGCGAGACGATGGCGGTCGTCGGTGCCACGGGCAGCGGCAAGACGACCCTGACCGCGCTGGTGCCCCGGCTGCACGAGCTGACCGGCGGCCGGATCACGCTGGACGGGCAGGACATCACCGCGATGGACCGCGCCGAGCTGCGCGCCCTGGTGTCGGTGGCGTTCGAGGAGCCGACGCTGTTCTCGGCGTCCGTCGCGGAGAACGTCCGGATGGGCGCCGGACCGGACACGGCCGCCGGCCCCGGCGCCGACCCGGCACTGACCCGGGCCCTCGGCATCGCGCAGGCGGGCTTCGTCGCGGAGCTTCCCGACGGCCCGGCGACCGAGGTCGGCGAGCAGGGGCTCAGTCTCTCCGGCGGGCAGCGCCAGCGGCTCGCGCTGGCGCGGGCGGTCATCGGCGGCCCCCGCTTCCTCGTCCTGGACGATCCGCTGTCCGCGCTGGACGTGCACACCGAGGCCGCGGTCGAGGCCGCGCTGCGGGAGGTCCTCGGGCGGACCACGGCCCTGGTCGTGGCGCACCGCCCGTCGACCGTGCTGCTCGCGGACCGGGTGGCGCTGCTGTCCGGCGGGCGGGTCACGGCGGTGGGCACCCATCAGGAACTGCTGCGCGAGAGCGCCGAGTACCGGCATCTGATGTCGGGCGGTGACGGCCTTGCGGGGCCGAAGGGGGACGGGACCCGATGACGACGACGAGTGAACAGCCGCTGGCCCCGGACGAGGACCGGGGCCGCCGGGACGAACCGCCGCTCCCCGCGGCGTCCGGTCCTGGCGACGGGACCCGGGTCGACCCGTTCGACCAGGACGATCTGCCGACGCCCCGGGGCGCGACGGGCACCTTGCTGCGTTCGCTGCTCGGCCCGCACCGCAAGCTGGTCGCCGTGACGGCGCTGTGTCTGCTCGTCCAGCAGGCGGCGGTGCAGTCGGGCCCGCTGATCGTGGCGTACGCGATCGACAGCGCGGTCCCCGCGTTCCGCGCCGACGACCACGGCCCCCTGATCGGTGTCGCGGTGGCCTATCTGGTCGCGGCGCTGCTGGGCAGTCTGCTGGTGTACGGCTTCATCCGGCTGTCCGCGCGGGTGAGCCAGGCGGTGCTGCTGGATCTGCGGGGCCGGATCTTCCGGCACGGGCAGGCGCTGAGCGTCGACTTCCACGACCGGTACACCTCGGGACGGCTGATCTCACGGGCCACCACGGATGTGGAGGCGCTGCGGGAACTGCTGGAGGAGGGCCTTCAGGAGCTGGTCGGTTTCGTCGTGTCGTCGGTGTACATCATGGCGATGCTGCTGTGGCTGGACCTCGGGATGGGGTCGGTGGCCGTGCTGTCGTTCGTCCCGCTGTACTTCGTGATGCGGTGGTACCGCAGGCGGGCGGCGCGGGTGTTCGCCGAGCGGTCGACGGCGATCGCCGGGGTGATCGTGAAGTTCGCGGAGACCCTGGGCGGTATCCGTCCGGTACGGGCGTTCCGCCGGGAGCGGGCCAACGACGAGCGGTTCGCGGTGCTCAACCGACGCCATGAGCGGGCCAACGGTGACTCGCTGCTGGAGATGGCCCGCTATGTGACGCTGTCCCGGCTGATCGCCAACACGGCGGTGGCGGGGATGGTGCTGTGGGGCGGCTACCGGGTCGCGGGCGGCACGCTGGAACTGGGTGTGCTGGCGGCGGCGGTGCTGTACATCCGGCGGCTGTACGACCCGATCGACCGGCTGGCGATGTTCCTGAACTCGTACGAGTCGGCGAGCGCCTCGCTGAAGAAGATCGCCGGGCTGCTGCACCAGCGGCCCTCGGTGGCGGAACCGGCCGAACCCCGGACCCTGCCCGCGCGCGCCGACGGCCGGCCCGGCCGGGAGGTCGTCTTCGACGGGGTGAGCTTCGGCTACCGCACCGGCGGGGAGATCCTGCCGCGCTTCGACCTGCGGATACCCGCTGGTCAGACGGTCGCCGTGGTGGGTTCCACGGGTGCGGGCAAGTCGACGCTGGCGAAGCTGCTGGCCCGGTTCTACGACCCCAGCGAGGGGCGGGTCCTGCTCGACGGGACGGATCTGCGGGACCTCGCGGTGCCGGAGCTGCGCAAGGGGGTGGTGATGGTCACCCAGGAGGCGTTCCTGTTCTCGGGGACGGTCGCGGAGAACATCGCCATCGGCCGCCCGGACGCCACGCGCGCCGAGATCGAGGAGGCCGCGCGGGCGATCGGCGCGCACGAGTTCATCGTCGCCCTCCCGGACGGCTACGACACGGATGTCCGTAAACGGGGCGGGCGGATCTCGGCGGGTCAGCGTCAGCTCGTCGCCTTCGCGCGCGCGTTGCTGGCGGACCCGGCGGTGCTGATCCTGGACGAGGCGACCAGTTCCCTCGACATCCCCGGCGAGCGGGCGGTGCAGCGGGCGATGGACACGGTGTTGCGGGGGCGCACGGCCGTGGTCATCGCGCACCGGCTGTCCACGGTGGAGATCGCGGACCGGGTGCTGGTGATGGAACGGGGGCGGGTCGTCGAGGACGGTACGCCCGCGGAGCTCATCGCGGGGACGGGGGCGTTCGCGGGGCTGCATGCCGCTTGGCGGGAGAGCGTGGTCGGCTAGCCGCCTTCGCTTGCGCCTCCGGGTCCTGCCTCCTGCTGCCGCCCTTCGACCGCGGGTCGCCTTCGCTTGCGCTTCCGAGGTCCGTCCGGCTGGGCCTACCTGTCCCTGTGCGGGTACGTCCGTGGGTGCGCAGTTCCCCGCGGGTCGCCTTCGCTTGCGCTTCCCAGGTCCGTCCGGCTGGGCGTACTTCGTTCCTGTGCCGTCGCTCGTCGTTTTCGCGCAGTTCCCCGCGCCCCTTTGGGGCGCGTCCGGTCGGTTCTTCGGGTCGGTGCCGGTCGGGATTCTCCGTCCTCGATCCGACACGCTCGGTACGACGTCCCCCTACCCGACTGAAGAGCATCGGAGTCTGCGAGCAGAGATTCCCGCCCACCCCCTCCCGCAGCAGAGCGGGTCCGCGAGGAGGGGGGCTTGAACCCCGACCCCGCTTGCTGACAGCCCGCACCCTGACGACAGCCCCAGCAGGGCGCCCCCAAAGGGGCGCGGGAATTGCGCAAAATCGAGGACGGCCCGCACCCGAAGAACGACCGCGAGGGGGCAGCACCTAAGGGGCGCGGGGAACTGCGCACCCACGGACGTACCCGCACGGGAACAGGTACGCCCAGGTGAGGAACCCCAGGGGCGCGAGGAACTGCGCGAGCAACCAAGAACCACCCGCACCCGAACGGGAACCCCAAGGGGCACAACCTCAGGGGCGCGGGGAACTGCGCACCCCACGAGCGACGGCACAGGAACAAGTCCGCCCAGCCGGACAGACCCAGGGGCGCGAGGAACTGCGCACCCACGGACGTACCCGCACAGGAACAAGTACGCCCAGGTGGGGAACCCCAGGGGCGCGGGGAACTGCGCACCCCCGTCCGACCCGCACAGGGACAAGTGGGCCCAGCCGGACAGACCCAGGGGCGCGAGGAACTGCGCGAGCAACCAAGGACCACCCGCACCCGAACGGGAACCCCAAGGGGCACAACCTCAGGGGCGCGGGGAACTGCGCACCCCACGAGCGACGGCACAGGAACAAGTCCGCCCAGCCGGACAGACCCAGGGGCGCGAGGAACTGCGCACCCACGGACGTACCCGCACAGGAACAGGTACGCCCAGGTGAGGAACCCCAGGGGCGCGGGGAACTGCGCACCCCACGAGCGACCCGCACAGGGACAAGTGGGCCCAGCCGGACAGACCTCGGAAGCGTAAGCGAAGGCGGCCCGCCCGGGCGGACGGACGGGTGAACGGACGGGCGTCAGGGGCCGTAGGCGCTGAGGAACGTGTCGACCGCTGCGGCCGCGATCTCCCGGCTCTCCGCGACGGAGATCCGCCGCGTACCGAGCCGCGTACGCAGCTCCAGCGGCCCCGTGAGCATCGCGAGCAACTGCTCCGCGGCCCGCGCGGGATCCGCGACCCGCAACCGCCCGGCGAGCGCGAACCGGGCGAGACGGTCGGCGAGCGCGTCCGCGATCCGTACGGCCGTGCGCCCGTGGACATCGACCACGAGGTCGGGGAACTCGGCGACCTGACCATGGGTGAGCCAGCGCAGCGCCACGGCCCGCTCGCCCCGGCAGACCTGGAGCAGCCGGTGCGCCACGTCCTCCAGCGCGGCCGGCAGGTCGTCCCCGGGCGCGCGCAGCCGGTCGAGCACGGCCACGCACTCGTCGGCGACCGTGTCCGCGGCGGTCTGCATCGCCTGCCGGAACAGGTTCTCCTTGTCGTGGAGGTGGTTGTAGACGGTCGGTTTGGCGACCCCCGCCTCCTGGGCGACCTCCTTGACGCAGGCCCCCGCGTACCCCCGGCGGGCGAACACGGTGAACGCGGCGGTGAGGATCGCCCGCCGTTTGTCGATCTGCCCGCTGCCGCCGCCCGCGGCGCCGGTGGTGGTCCGTCCGGCGCTGTCCGGTGTCGCTCGCCCCATGCCCGCATCGTAGCCCGGCGGCCTCGGAGACCTGAACCCATGGGTTCAACTTCCCGGACTCCGGTGCTTTACTGATGAGGCCGACGAGGTGAACCCACGAGTTCACTTGTTGGCGGGCTCATCCCCTATGAGGAGGTCTTTGACGTGATCGTCATCATTCTGCGCTTCAGCTTCCGGGACACGACCACCGAGGCGGAGCGGGAGGAGGCGCTGACCGCGATGCGGCGTACGGCGACCGTGGAGTCGACGGTGTTCGGCGTGGTCGGCAGGGACATCGGCGACCCGGCCGAGGGCTTCACCCACACGTACAGCGCGGCCGTCACGGACTTCGGCGCGCTGGAGCGCTACACGTACGACCCGGTACATCTCGCGGGCGACGACGTGATCCTGCCCCGGCTGTCCCGGCTCTCCGCGGTGCGGTTCTCCGACGATCCCGATCCCGCGCTGGTGGAGCGCATCAACGAGCTGCATCTGGAGAAGCGCGCCAGGTACCCCGAGTGGGACCGGCAGCTCGACGCGATCCCGGACACACGGCGCGGCTGAGGTGCCCGTACGGCGTGGGCGGTGGCCGGTGGGTCTACCAGCGCACCGGGACCCGCCGGTCGCCGTGGCCGAGGAAGCCGTCCAGGGCGAGCGTGGGGCAGCGGCGCAGCAGGGTGCCGATGACGACGCGGCCCTCCAGCCGGGCCAGCGGGGCGCCGAGGCAGTGGTGGACGCCGTGGCCGAAGGCGAGGTGTCCGCGGCGTTCGGCGGGCGGGCGGCGGATGTCGAAGCGGTCGGGTGCGGGGAACCTGCCGGGGTCGCGGTCCGCGTCGGCCAGGGCGATCAGCACGACGCCGCCCCGGGGGATCACCGTGCCGCCGATGCCGACGGGCGCGACGGCGACCCGGGGCGGGGCGGTGCCCACCGGGGCGTCGTAGCGCAGCATCTCCTCCACCGCTCCGGTGACCAGCGTGTCGGGGTCGGCGCGGAGCAGGGCCAGTTGGTCCGGGTGGGCGAAGAGGGCGCGGACGCCCTTGGAGATGAAGTTGACCGTGGACTCATGGCCCGCGATGAGCAGCAGGAAGGCCATGGAGAGCAGTTCGTCCTCGTCGAGCCGGTCGCCGTTCTCGTCCTCGGTGTGGATCAGCGCGCTGAGCAGGTCGTCGCCGGGGGCCGCGCGCTTCGCGGCGACGAGTCCGGAGAGATAGGGCACCGCCTCGGCCTGGGCGGCCCGCGCGGCCTCGGCGCTGGTGGGTGCGGCGACCTCGTCGGACCATCCCCGGAAGGCGTCCCGGTCCAGGTCGGGGATGCCGAGCAGTTCGCAGACGACGGTGAGCCGCAGCGGGTACGCGAGCGCGTCGACGAGGTCGGCGCGGCGGTCCGGGGCGGCGAGCATGGCGTCGAGGAGTGCGTCGGTGAGCCGCTGGACCCGGGGCTCCAGCGCGGCGACCCGGCGGGTGGTGAACTCCCTCGCCGCCAGCCGTCGCAGCCGGGTGTGGTCGGGGGGATCGCGCAGCAGCATATGGGCGTTCCCCGGGCCGTCGACGGGCGGCGGGGCGGGCAGCCCGGTGGCGATCGGGCCGTGCCGCCGCCAGTCGCGGCTGAGCGCGGGCGAGGTGAGCGCGGTCCGGCAGGCGTCGTATCCGACGACGAGCCAGAACCGCTCACCGCCGCCGCCCTTGACGAGGTGGACCGGCCCCCGGGAGCGCAGCCGCGCGTAGGCCGGGTAGGGGTCGGCGGCGAATCCGGGGTCGATGCCGAGGAGGTCCACCGCTTCGCGGGGTTCCCCGGGCGGGTGGGCTGCGGTGGCGGCCCCGGGGCCCGGGTACGGCTCCGCCGGTTCGGTGTCGGGCATGGCGGCCTTCCTGGTGCCGGGCTCCGGTCCGCTGCCCGCCCGCCGCCCCGGAGGAAGGACGGGGCACGGGCGGGATCCGGGGCGAACGGGAGCGGGTGGACGGGACGCGGGCGGGCGTATGCGGGGGCGAGCGGAGTGCGGACGGGAGCGTGGACGGGGGTGCGGGCAGGGGCCGTCGGGCTGTCCGGGCAGGGAGCACCGACCCGTCGGCCGACCGGTCGTCACCGTAGCCCCGGGAGGGGTGCGAATCCCAGGGCGCCGACGCGGGACCACCCGGAAAGGTGCAGGATACAGAGAGTATTTACGCAGGTCAGAGCCATGATGATCATAAATTTCGATGGCCAAGCGCGTCCTGTACAAGGCTGCGAGCAAGCTGGGCTTCACCACGAAGGGTGCGGCCGGTGCCTACCCCTGGGTTCCCTAGGGAGAGCGCCACTCCGGACGGCCCGGTCCCGGCTCCCGGGGCCGGGCCGCTCCCGTTCCGCGGCCATGAAGTCAGGTCAGCGGTCATGGACTGCGGTCCACGGCGCTGGATTGCGGTCCGCAGTCCATGGCGTCCGGTCCGTACGACCAGGGCGAGCCGAACCGTACGACCAGAGCGAGGGGTGTCCGTTGACCGAACAGACCGTGCCCCGGCCTCCCGTCCCCACCGGGGCCTCCCAGGCCGAGATGCTGGAGCGTTACGAGGACGACCGGCTCGGCCATCTGCTGTCCAGCGCGCGGCGGTTCGGCCCGGTCTGCGAACTCACCGAGGGCACTGTCCTCGTCAGCGATCCCGCGCTTGTGCACGATGTGCTGAAGCGCACCAACACCGACTTCCTGGTGACGAGCAACATCCGCCGGGACGAGGTCAGCGGGGAGCGCGGCGACCCGGGCACCGAGGCGTGGATGCGGGGGCGGCGCGCGACCCAGAAGGGCATGGGCCCGGCCGCGCTCGCCGCGCACCGCGAGTGGCTGACGGAGGAGACGGAACGGCTGATCGCCGGCTGGCGCACCCGTTCCTCGGTGACCGATCCGGTCGCGGAGCTGGAGCGGCTCTCGGCGCGCTCCTTCACCCGCTTCTGCTTCGGCACCCGTGACCCCGGGGCGGCGGCCCGGCGCACCGGCGAACTGCTGGCCGCGCTCACCCCGATCATCAGCAGCCCCTTCCACTTCCCGCGCGCGATCCGCCGTTTCATGCCCCGCTACCGGCGCTCGGTGGACGCCCAGCGGACCCTGGAGCGGGAGTTGCGGCGGGCGCTCGACGCCCCGGGCGGGGGCGGGCTCGTCGAGTCGCTCGCGGACGCGGGGCTGGACCCCGAGGCGTCGGTGCGGATGCTGGTGTCCAACGGGCTGGCCTCCTACCGGGTCCCGGCGGCGGCCGTGACCTGGACCCTCGTCGCGCTGGCCCGGAATCCGGCGGTCGCCGACGAACTCGCCGGACGGCTCGGCGGCGCGGGGACGGGTGACGGAGCAGGTGACGCGGACGGGGACCCGCTGCTGGCGTGGACGATCGCCGAGTCGCTGCGGCTGTGGCCCCCGAACTGGCTGATCCTGCGGACCGCGAACGGCGAACAGAGCTGCGGCGGCTGGCGGTTGCCGCCCAGCGCCTCGGTGATCGTCTCGCCCTACGTGGTCCACCGGACGGCGCCCTCGTTCGCCGGTGACCCCGACACGTTCCGTCCGGAGCGGTGGTCCGGGATGAACCCGGGTCCCGGCGAGTACCTTCCGTACGGCATCGGCAGCCGCTGGTGCGTCGGCAAGGCGCTCGCCGATCTGGAGCTGAAGACCATCGTCGCGGCCCTCGCCCGTGAGTTCCGCTTCTCGGTGCGGACGATGGCCGAGCGGCCGGACGTCCGGACCACCCTGCTCCCGGCGTCCCTGACCCTCGGCCTGCGGCCACGTTGAGGACAGGCCGCCCCTCCCTCCGCCCGCGGCCACGTCGAGCATGGGGCGGCGCCCCAGCCCGGGGCGCCCCCTCCCCCGGCACCCCGATCCGCACCCGACCGTTCACTTCCGGCCATGGGCGGGCCGGAAGCGCTCCCCCACCGAGGCGGCCCCCTCCGCCCCAAGCCCGGCGCACACCGGTCCGCCCCCGGTCCGCGGCACGACCCCCAGGGCCTCCGTCCGGCACCCCGGACGGCCGTCCGGTCAACGGACGCGCACCGCGCGGAGCTCGCGAACCGGACGGCGGGCGTCCCCCGTAGCGGCCTTCGGCGCGGTCCCGGCCCGAGGGCACGGTGTGCCGGGCCGACGGCCGCCACCGCGCCCCGGCCCGCTCTCCGGTTACCGAACATGACCATCCGTGCAACGGACCATTTCGAGCCAAGATAATGACGCGCCCCTGACAAGTACGTCACCGAGGTGCCAGTCTTCCCCTCGGTCGCCCTGCCGCACAGCTCAGTCCCCCGACCCCGGGCACGGCGTCCAGGCACCTGGTGCTCGGCGGCACCACGTGCCACCGCACGGCACGACATATCCGCGCGACCGGCAACGACGGCGCCACCCCCCACCCTCTACCGCAACGCGTCGCCGTCCCACCCGCACCACCGCGCCACGGCCCCCACGCCCCCGCGTCGGCGGCCGTTCCTCCCCGGTCGGAGGAAGCACGCGTGTCCACCCGCACATGGTTCCGCCCCGCTCTGCCCGGACGGCCACCCGCCGACCGGTCCCCCTGGCCGTGCCCGACGGCGGCCACGCAGAAGGAGTCCGTGTTGAGACCCACCTCCCCCATACCCCCCACCTCCGGTTCCCGGCCCGTACGACGCCGTCGTGCGGCGACCGGGGGCGCGCTCGTCGCCGTCGCCGCGCTGCTGGCGGTCGCCGTGCAGAGCGGTGCCGCGACCGCCGCGCCCGAGGGACGGCCCCTGGCCGCGCCCACCAAGGCCGACCCCGGCTCGCTGCCCGCGCAGCTCTCCCCCGCCCAGCGTGCCGCGCTGATCCGCGCCGCCCAGGCGAAGTCGGCGCGGACCGCCGGGGAACTCGGCCTCGGGGCCAAGGAGAAGCTCGTCGTCCGGGATGTGATCAAGGACCGTGACGGCTCCCTGCACACCCGCTACGAGCGCACCTACGACGGACTGCCCGTCCTCGGCGGCGACCTCGTCGTGGACAGCGCGAAGTCCGGTGCCACGCAGGGCGTGACCAAGGCGTCCAAGTCGGCCCTGAAGGGCATCGCCGCCGACGCGGCGGTGAAGCCCGCCACCGCCGAGAAGCAGGCGCTGCGCGAGGCGAAGGCCGAGGGGTCGAAGAAGACCTCCGCCGACCGCGCCCCGCGCGAGGTCGTGTGGATGGCGTCCGGCAAGCCGGTCCTCGCGTACGAGACCGTCGTCGGCGGGTTCCAGCACGACGGCACGCCCAACGAGCTGCACGTCGTCACCGACGCGGCCACCGGCGCGAAGCTGTACGAGTGGCAGGCCATCGAGAACGGTGTCGGCAACACCCAGTACAGCGGCCAGGTCACCCTCGGCAGCACCCAGTCGGGCGGCAACTGGACGCTGACCGACGGGGCGCGCGGCAACCACCGCACGTACAACCTCAACCGGGGCACCACCGGCACCGGCACGCTGTTCTCGCAGACCAACGACACCTGGGGCGACGGCACCCCGGCGAACCTGTCGACGGCCGGCGCGGACGCGGCCTACGGTGCCGCCGAGACCTGGGACTACTTCAAGGAGGTCTACGGGCGCAGCGGCATCCGGGGCGACGGGGTCGGCGCGTACTCACGCGTCCACTACGGCAACAACTACGTCAACGCCTTCTGGTCCGACTCCTGCTTCTGCATGACGTACGGCGACGGCGCGGGCAACGCGAAGCCGCTGACCTCGCTGGACGTGGCCGCGCACGAGATGACCCACGGCATCACGTCGAACACCGCGGGCCTGATCTACAGCGGGGAGTCCGGCGGTCTCAACGAGGCCACCTCGGACATCTTCGCGGCGGCCGTGGAGTTCTACGCGAACAACACCTCCGACCCCGGTGACTACCTGGTCGGCGAGAAGATCGACATCCGTGGCAACGGCACCCCGCTGCGGTACATGGACCGGCCGAGCCGGGACGGCGCGTCCAAGGACTACTGGTACTCGGGCATCGGCTCGGTCGACGTGCACTACTCGTCGGGCCCGGCGAACCACTGGTTCTACCTGCTGTCCGAGGGCAGCGGTGCGAAGACCGTGAACGGCGTCGCGTACGACTCCCCCACCTCCGACGGACTGCCCGTCGCGGGGATCGGCCGGGACAAGGCCGCGCTGATCTGGTTCCGCGCGCTGACCACGAAGTTCACCTCGTCCACCAACTACGCGGGCGCCCGGACCGGGACCCTCGCGGTGGCCGGTGAGCTGTACGGGACGACGAGCCCCGAGTACCTGGCCGTCCAGCACGCGTGGGCCGGGGTCGCGGTCGGTGCCCGTCCCGGCACCGGCGAGCCGCCGACCGGCACGGTCTTCGAGAACACGGCCGATGTGGCCGTTCCCGACCGGGGCGCGGCCGTCACCTCGACGGTGAACGTGACCGGGCGCGCCGGCAACGCGCCGAGCAATCTGGCGGTCGGCGTGGACATCGTCCACACCTGGCGGGGCGACCTGGTGGTCGACCTGGTCGCACCGGACGGCACCGCGTACCGGCTGAAGAACTCCAGCTCCGGCGACTCGGCGGACAACGTCGCGGAGACGTTCACCGTCAACGCGTCGTCCGAGGTCGCCAACGGCGCCTGGAAGCTGCGGGTGCAGGATGTCGCGGCGCAGGACACGGGGTACATCAACAGCTGGAAGCTGACGTTCCCGTAGGACGTGACGCGTCGGTCGCGGGGCGGACACCGTCCCGCGACCGTACGGCTCCCCGACCCGTCCGCGCGTCCCCGCCCCTTTCCGGAGGCGGGGCCGCGCGGGCGGGTCTTCCGGTGCCCGGCGCACCTGGTGCACCGCGGGTACGGGACAGATCCCCGGCTCCGGAACATGACGGGCGCCAAGAGCAGGGCCTCGGAAGGTGCGGGACGGGCGTACCGTGGAGGGAGACCGTCCACCACACGTGTAAGGCGGGGAACCATGGGCGCACTTGGTGACAACGTCCGCGACAAACGGTTGGCCGCCGGACTGACCCAGGAGACATTGGCGTACGCCGCCGGCTTGACACCTTCCACAGTCGCCAAGCTGGAGCAGGGCGGAAGCGTTCGTATCGAGACGCTGCACAAACTCGCGAAGGCCCTGCACCTGAAGACGTCCGAGTTGATGGCCTCCAGCACTCCTCAGGCTGTCGGTTGCGGGGAGGTCTCGCCGGTCGGACTGGTCGGTTTGCGGAATGCCCTCACACCACCTGTCGGGCTGGAGGATCTCAGGCCCGAGGTCGCGGGGGCCCCTGATCTGGCGGCGCTTCGCGAGGTCGTTCGCGGGGGATCATCGTCCTACAACGCACTCAAGTTCGAGCCGATAGCCGCTCATCTCCCCCAAGTCGTCACGGACTCGAACTCAGCGGTCGCCCACTTCGACAACGGGCCCGAACGTGAGACGGCCTTGTCGATCCGTTCGGAAGCGTTGCTGTTGGCCGGGCGGTATCTGACCGCCGTGCGGCAGTTCGATCTCGCCTACTACGCGCTTTCCGGTGCCATTCACGACGCGCGCGCGGTGGACGACACACATACCGCGTCCACCGCCATCGGCATCATGTCCTGGCTCATGACGCGGCAGGGCCGTTTCGATGACGCCGAACGCCTCGCGATCGAGACGGCGGACCGCATCGAACCTCGAATCTCGCAAGCGACGCCTGAGCGATTGAGCTCCTGGGGCTGGCTGGCGCTGCACGCGGCTGCGGCGGCGATCCGGAACAACCGCGCGGAAGAAGCCGCGGCGGTCCGGCGCATCGCCGCGTCGGCCGCGTCCGCGCTGGGGAATCAGCCTGCTGGATCTGCCCGCTACGGCAGGTTCGACACGGCCGTCGTGGCGATGAAGAGCCTGGAGGACGAACTGATCAAGGACGGCGGAGATCCCTACCGCGTGATCGAGGAGTCCGCCGGGAAGGCACCCCTGTCCGACTTCTCCATGAGGGCCGCCGGCGTGTCCGAGACCGACAACGAGTGGAACCGGCATCGGCTGACGGTCGCGTCCGCCTGCGTGATGGTGGGCGATCACGACGGCGCGATGGACCGGCTGGTCCGCATCGAGTGCGACAACGCGGATTGGCTGAGGCACCAACGCCCCGCGCATGACGTGTTGCGGACGGTCGTGCGGGCACGCAAGCGGAAGCTCACCAGGGACATGCGCCGCTTGGGCGCCCTTCTGACGACCGACGCGTAACTGCCCCGCTCCGCGGTAGCTACCGCTCCGACCGGACGAGGCGGCCGGTGTGTCTGCTGCGTGACGTGACGGGCGACGGGCAGAGCGCTCAAGAAGTGCCGCTTTCCGCTCGTGAGCCCAACTCCACTTCTGGCTATGGTCGTTGCACTCGAATCCGCGAGAGACCCCCGCGACGGGGCGAACCGTCCGGGGGCGTGGCCATCAGCCTGAGGAGCTGTTGACGTGCCCAAGAATATCGGTCTGGTCTTCGAGTGCCTGTTGCGGGTGTTACTTCCACGGACGGCGCGACGCCCGGCCTGTGCCCTGGCGCTCGATGGTGCCGGGGTGTCGCCCCGCGTCATTCATGCTGTGGAGCTGTGGCGGTGACCGGCACGGAAGGGGCGATGTCCCCAGGGCCGGTGCGGCTGAGCGGCACCGGGTCGGTGCGGTTGCTGCCGTGGACGTCCACAGGCGGGAATCCGTGCTACCTCGTGACGGACGACGGTGACGGGTATCTGTCGAGGGTCGCGGACAGCGTGGAGGCCGTGCAGCTCGACATGGCGGCTCGGCTCCTCTCGCATGCCGGGGAGTTGGTACGGGAGCCGAAGGCGAGTGCGCGGGAGTTGCGGTATGTGGCGGCGCGGCTGGTGGAGTCGTTGCACGAGACGCTGCGAGTGGCGCGTAGTCGTGGGGGGCGATTGCCTCGGCCCGTCGAACCTTTCGCATCGCCGGGCGGCGACCCGGTTCCCGGCGATGGCGATGGCGATGGCGATGACACGGAGCCAGGAGCGGGAGGGTGAGAGTGAGTGCGTCGGACACGTCGTCCCCGGTGCCGTGTGCGGCGTGCGTGTCGGCACGGATCATGGGGCGTCCCTGGAGCGCGCATGGGTGTCATGGGGTGACCCGGCTGCGCGTGGTGGGCGCGCGACCGCCATTGCGGATTTCCCACCTACGGCACGCGTGCCCGTGCTCGTGCTCCGGGGTCGGTGCCGCCCGGTGAACCGCCAAGGCCAGGCCGCGTGGCCCGCCTGCCGCTGCCCGACCTGCCGCGTGGAGCCGATGCGGCTGGTCCCGTAGCAGCCCGCGAACAGGATCCTCCGCCCGCAGCCACCAACCGGGTTCCCTGCGGCCTTGAGGTCACGCCGCCTCGTGGTGCCGCGCGGTTCCCCGCGTTCCTTGGTGCGTGCACCTGAACGTACGTGTTCCCCGCGCCCCGATCAGGGGCGCGGGGAACCGGCCGAATCCACCGGCCGACGGCACAGGAACAGGGTGCACCCACCCGGGAGAACCCAGGGGCGCGGGGAACCCGCACCCCGTGCCACCCGTGCGGGAACACGTACGGCCAGCGGTACGGACCCCGGGGCGCCCGAAGCACACGCCGTACCGCGCCCCGTACCGCTCGCCGCGCCGGACGGCGTCAGCGGAGGAGGACGCCCGAGCCGTCGGACTTCGTGGTGACGGGGACGGCCACCAGGCCCAGTTCCGCCCCGGACGCCAGCAGCGGATGTGACGGGAGGATGCGGACCGTGTACCCGAACGGGCCGGTGCGGTCGAGGGCGAGTTCGCCCTCGAACACCCAGCGGCCCTCCAGGTCCGGGCCGCTCACGGACTTCAGCGCGACCGCCGACGCGTCCGCGATCCGGTCGTCGGGGTCGACCCGGCCCGCGACCGCCTGGACCTCCACGTCCTCGGGGCCCAGCTCCCCGAGCCGCACCCGGACCCGGAGGGTGAGGCTCGCCCCCAGTTCCGGCGCGGACGGCGCGCCGGACGGCTCGACATGGTCGACCCGGACCCGTGGCCACCCCGCCCGGACCCGCGCCTTCCACTCCGCGAGCCCCCGCGCCGCGTCGTCCCGCAGCTCCCGGTGCGCGGCGGCGGCGGGAACGTACAGCCGCTCCACGTACTCGCGGACCATCCGCCCCGCCAGCACCTTCGGGCCGAGCCGGGTGAGGGTCTCGCGGACCATCGCGATCCAGCGGTCGGGCAGCCCCTCGGGCCCGCGCTCGTAGAAGCGCGGGGTGATCCGCCGCTCCAGCAGGTCGTACAGGGCGCGCGCCTCCAGGTCGTCCCGGCGCTCCGGGTCGGTGGTGTCGCCGTCGGCGGTGGGGATCGCCCAGCCGAAGTCCGGCGCGAACCACTCGTCCCACCAGCCGTCGAGGACGGAGAGGTTCAGGCAGCCGTTCAGCGCCGCCTTCATCCCGGAGGTCCCGCACGCCTCCAGCGGACGCAGCGGATTGTTGAGCCAGACGTCGCAGCCGGGGTACAGCTTCTTCGCCATCGCCATGCCGTAGTCGGGCAGGAACACGATCCGGTGCCGCACCCGGGGGTCGTCGGTGAACCGGACGAGTTCCTGGATCAGCCGTTTGCCGCCGTCGTCGGCGGGATGCGCCTTGCCCGCGACGACGACCTGCACCGGCCGTTCGGGGTGCAGCAGCAGCCGGGTGAGCCGGTCCCGGTCGCGCAGCATCAGGGTGAGCCGTTTGTACGAGGGGACCCGGCGGGCGAAGCCGATGGTCAGGACGTCCGGGTCGAGGACGGAGTCGATCCAGCCGAGCTCCGCGTCGGCCGCGCCGCGCTGCCGCCAGGACCGGTACAGCCGCTCGCGGACCTCGCCGACGAGCCCGGCGCGCAGGGTGCGGCGCAGCTCCCAGATGTCGGGGTCGGGGATCTCGGCGACGGCGTCCCAGCGGGTGCCCTCACCGACGCTCAGCGCGTCCTCGGTACGGCGTGCCCCGAGCTGCCGGGCGCTGACCCGGATCACCTCCGGCGCGACCCAGGTCGGCGCGTGGACACCGTTGGTGACGGAGGTGATGGGCACCTCCTCGGCGTCGAATCCGGGCCACAGCCCGGAGAACATCTCCCGGCTGACCCGTCCGTGCAGCACGGAGACACCGTTGGCCCGCTGGCCGAGCCGCAGTCCCATCACGGCCATGTTGAACAGTCCGGGCTCGCCCCCGGGGTACGTCTCCGTCCCCAGCCGCAGCACCCGTTCCGCGTCGATGCCGGGGAGTTCGGCGTCGGCGCCGAAGTGCCGGGCGATCAGGTCCCGGTCGAAGCGGTCGATCCCGGCGGGGACGGGGGTGTGCGTGGTGAAGACGGTCCCCGCGCGGACGGCCTCCAGCGCCGCGTCGAAGCCGAGGCCGCGCGTCACATGTTCGTGGATGCGCTCGACGCCGAGGAACCCGGCGTGCCCCTCGTTGGTGTGGAACACCTCCGGCGCGGGATGCCCGGTGAGCCGGCAGTACGTGCGCACCGCGCGGACCCCGCCGATCCCGAGCAGCATCTCCTGGAGCAGCCGGTGTTCGCTGCCGCCGCCGTAGAGCCGGTCGGTGACCTCGCGTTCCCCGCGGTCGTTCTCCTCCATGTCCGAGTCCAGCAGCAGCAGCGGTACCCGGCCGACCTGGGCGACCCAGACCCGGGCGTGCAGGCTCCGGCCGCCGGGCAGCGCGAGCACCAGGTGCGCGGGGGTTCCGTCGGCCTCCTTGAGGACGGTCAGCGGCAGCTCGTCGGGGTCGAGGACCGGATAGTGCTCCTGCTGCCAGCCGTCCCGGGAGAGGGACTGGCGGAAGTAGCCGTGCCGGTAGAGGAGGCCGACACCGATGAGTGGGACTCCGAGGTCGCTCGCCGCCTTGAGGTGGTCCCCGGCGAGGATGCCGAGGCCGCCGGAGTACTGCGGCAGGGCGGCGGTGATGCCGAACTCGGGCGAGAAGTAGGCGATGGCGGCCGGGGGTTCGCCGGGCTGGCGCTGGTACCAGCGCTCGCCCTCGGTGTACTCGCGCAGCTCGGCGGCGCACACGGCGAGCCGCTCCAGGAAGCCGGGGTCGGCGGCGAGCCCGGTGAGCCGGTCCGGGGCCACGGTGCCGAGCAGCCGTACGGGGTCGCCGTGGGCGGCGTCCCAGCCCTCGGGGTCCAGGGAGCGGAACAGTTCACGGGTCCCGTCGTGCCAGGACCAGCGCAGGTTCCGGGCCAGTTCGTTCAGTGGGGCGAGCGGCCCGGGGAGTACGGGTCGGACGGTGATGCGACGGATGGCCTTCACGTTTCCACCTTCGCAGGGAACGCAGGAGGGAAGCCGCGCGTCCGGCTGCGGGCTCCACGTCAAGCTTCGAAGGTATCGGCGCGCGCGCCGCGTCGGTCACGGCGCACAGGGACCCGTCCGCGTGTCACACGTCCGGACCCGTAGGAGGGCTCCCCGGCGGACCGGGGCGGGACCGGGAAGGACGCGGTCCAGGACGGGTCAGGCCCAGTCGCCGCCGCGCATCGCCGGGTCGCAGAGCTCGACCACGACCTCGCCCGCCGTGACATCGGTGTCCGCCTCGGCCGTGTAGCGGACGCGCGCCCCGATCCACACCAGATGCGGTTCGGCGCCGACGACCCGGCAGCGGTACAGGAATCCCTCGGGGAACCTGATGAGCGACTCGTTGCGGGCGAGCCGGGTGTACCGGTGCACGACGGAGGAACGGACGACGACCCCCTCGCCGGTGCTGCGCTCGTTCTCCAGGTCGCTGGAGGCGCAGACCGGGCAGAGCAGCCGCCGGAAGGACGGCGTACCGCACCAGCGGCAGCGCTGATAGGTGAGACCGACGTCCTCGCGGGTGACTGTCGCGGTGTCGGTTCCGGGCTGGGACATGAGGGACCCCCTGCGCTCGGCTCGGGTGCGCACCGGCTCGCGCCGACGCATCGGCACCATATGACACTGAGTGCCGAAAGGCTAGGTACTGAGTGTCAGGATTTTCGGACACTCCGCCAAAAAGGCCCCTGACCTGCCCATTCGCCGCCACCCATGTCCCGCGCGCGCATCCCGTGACCCGTTCCCCGCCCCGGGTTCAGCCATCCTCCAGCGCCGACTCGATGCGCTGGACCACCCGCCACAGGGGCGCGTTCCGCTTGGCGACGACCACGATCACGTCGTCCCCGTCGCCGCCTTCGCCCCCGGCGTCACCGTCACCGCGCCGGTCGCCGCCCGCCCCGGGACCCGTACCGCCCTCCGAGTCGCCGCCGTCCGCGCCGGTACGTTCGTCCGGGCGCGCCGCCGGGGCCGCGTCCGCCGGGTGGCCGTCCCACGACACCTGGCCGGACTCGGTCCACACCCGCAGGACGAGGTCCAGCGCGTGGTCCACCTCGGCGTCCGGATGCCCCTCGCCGCCCGAGCGCAGCCAGGTGCGCAGTCCGTTGTTGTGGGCGGCGACCACCGCCGCCGCGATCATCTCCGCGCGCAGCGCCCCGTCCCGGGAGGTCCCGTACCGGCCGCGCAGATAGCTCGCGAGGGTCACCTCGTAGCGGCGGACCACGGACAGCTCGTACGTCCGCAGCCCCGGCACCTCACGGGTGAGGCGGTAGCGCTGGACGGAGAACTCCGGGTTCGTCGCGTACAGCCGCAGCACGAGCCGGGCGGCGTCGCAGACCCGGGCGACCGGGTCGCCGCCCGGGTGGTCCGCGAGGAAGGTCCGCATGTCGGCGAGGCACCGCTCATGGTCCGGGAAGACCGCGTCGTCCTTGGACGGGAAGTAGCGGAAGAAGGAGCGGCGGCCCACGCCCGCGCGCGCCACGATGTCGTCCACGGTCGTCTGCTCGAAGCCCCGCTCCATGAAGAGCTGAAAGGCGGCCTCGGCCAGCGCCTCCCGCATCGGGGTCTTCCCCTCACGGGTCGGCGCGGGGCCGGTCGTGGCGTCGTCTGCGTCTGCGGTCATGCCGGGAACGTAACACCGCGACCCCCCATTTGGCACTAGGTACCTTTACAGAGGGTACTCAGTACCATACTGTCGAACGCATCCATCTCACCAGGAGGAGTTCGGTATGACCCTGAAGATTGTCGTGTGTGTGAAGTATGTGCCGGATGCTTCGGGTGAGCGGGGGTTTTCGGGGGATTTGACGGTGGATCGTGTGGGTGTGGACGGTTTGTTGTCGGAGTTGGACGAGTATGCGGTGGAGCAGGCGTTGCGGGTTGCTGAGGCGTCGGGGGATGCGGAGGTGACGGTGGTGACGGTGGGTCCTGGGGATGCGCGGGATGCGGTGCGGAAGGCGTTGTCGATGGGGGCTGATCGTGGGGTGCATGTGGAGGACGGGGGTGTTGAGGGTTCGGATGTGATGGGGACGTCGTTGGTGCTGGCGGCGGCGGTGGGGAAGGCGGGGTTCGATCTGGTGGTGTGCGGGATGGCGTCGACGGATGGTGTGGCGGGGGTGGTTCCGGCGTTGCTGGCGGAGCGTCTGGGGGTGGCTCAGGTGTCGTTGCTGTCGGAGGTGTCCGTCCGGGACGGTGTGGTGCGGGGGCGTCGTGACGGGGATGCGGCGTCGGAGGTGCTGGAGGCGGGGTTGCCTGCGGTGGTGTCGGTGACGGATCAGTCGGGTGAGGCGCGGTATCCGTCGTTCAAGGGGATCATGGCGGCGAAGAAGAAGCCGGTGGAGTCGTGGGATCTGGATGATCTCGGGGTGGATGCGGGGTCGGTGGGTTCGGCGGGTGCGTGGACGGTGGTGGAGTCGGTGACGGAGCGTCCGGCGCGGGTGGCGGGGACGGTCGTGACCGACGAGGGTGACGGCGGGCTCCGGTTGGCGGAGTTCCTGGCGGGTCAGAAGTTCATCTGACGGGCCCCCTTCCCGGAGGGGCCGGGGCCGGGGCCGGTGCGGGTGGTGTTCTCCCTGTGCGGGCGGCCGGGTGCGGGTTTCCCCTTTCGTTCTCTTCGGTCTTCGTTCTCTTCGTTCGTTCTGCGTTGTTCTTGGTTCGTTGTCGGGTGCCGGTGTGGCCGGCTGTTGTGGGATTGGGTGGTTGTGGTGGCGCAGGTTCTGGTTTTTGTGGATCAGGTGGACGGTGTGGTGCGGAAGCCGTCGTTGGAGTTGCTGGCGGTGGCGCGGCGGTTGGGTGAGCCGGTGGCTGTGGTGGTGGGTGCGGGTGCGGGTGGTGCGGCGGGTGTGCTGGGTGGTCATGGTGCGGTGAGGGTGCTGGTGTCGGAGGCTTCGGAGTTCGCGGAGTTGTTGGTGGTGCCGAAGGTGGATGCGTTGGAGGCGGCGGTGGGGGTGGTGTCGCCGGTGGCGGTGCTGTTGCCGTCGTCGGGGGAGAACAAGGAGGTCGCGGCGCGGTTGGCGGTGCGGCTGGGTTCGGGTGTGCTGGTGGATGCGGTGGATGTGGTGGCGGGGGAGGGGGTCCGGTGGTGGTGCAGTCGGTGTTCGCGGCGGGGTTCTCGGTGCGGTCGCGGGTGTCGCGGGGGGTGCCGGTGGTGACGGTGAAGCCGAATGCGGCGGCGGTGGAGGAGGTTGCTGCGGCGGGTGCGGTGGAGGAGTTGGCGGTGGTGTTCGGTGGGGGTCCGGCGGCGCGGGTGGTGTCGCGGGAGGCGCGGGCGGTGTCGGGGCGTCCGGAGCTGACGGAGGCTGCTGTGGTGGTGTCGGGTGGTCGTGGTGTGGGGGGTGCGGAGGGCTTCGGGGTGGTGGAGGCTCTGGCGGATGCGCTGGGTGGTGCGGTGGGGGCGTCGCGGGCGGCGGTGGACGCGGGCTGGTATCCGCATGCGGGTCAGGTGGGTCAGACGGGGAAGAGTGTGTCGCCGCAGTTGTATGTGGCGAACGGGATCTCGGGGGCGATCCAGCACCGGGCGGGGATGCAGACGTCGAAGACGATCGTGGCGGTGAACAAGGACGCGGAGGCGCCGATCTTCGATCTGGTGGACTTCGGTGTGGTGGGTGACCTGTTCAAGGTCCTGCCCCAGCTGACCGACGAGATCAACCACCGCAAGAACTGACCCACGACCCGAACAACCCGGCCCGACCCGAACGGCCCGGACCGCCCGGACGACCCGACCGGTCCGGCCGGCCCTGGCCGATCCGGCTGCCGGTCACCCACGGCCCCCGCGACCCCCACCGGTCACGGGGGCCCGGCCATGCCCCGGAACCGACCCCGGGGACACAGGGAACGATCCAGGCGACACAGGGAACGACCCCCGGGACAGAGGGGACGGCCGCAGGACAGGCCGAACGAGTGAACTGCGTGAACGCGGACTGAGGCTGTCATGCCCGCGCGCGGCCCGTCGGCCTTCCCGCGATACAAAGGGGGCAAAAGCCGCATAAAGTCGAGCCACCCGCCTCGCAGAGCCCCCAAGGTGATGCCGTGAACTCGCCGATTGGCCGTATTCCCGTACTGGATCTCCACCCGCTCGTCGATCACGGGCGCAGGCCCGCCAAGGCGGTGGTGGATGAATCCTTCCAGGTCAGCGCCACCGTGTTCCGCGAGGGTCATGACGCCGTGTCGGCCGCGGTCGTCCTCACCGACCCGGACGGCCGGGCCGCGCCACCGGCTCCGATGCGCGAGCTCGCCCCGGGCACCGACCGCTGGGGCGCGACCGTCACCCCCACGGTCGAGGGACGCTGGACGTTCACCGTCGAGGCGTGGGGCGATCCGCTCGCGACCTGGCACACCCACGCCGGGATCAAGATCCCGGCCGGGATCGACACCGAACTCGTGCTGGAGGAAGGGGCCCTGCTCCACGAGCGGGCCGCCGCCGGGGTGCCCAAGCGCAAGGGCCGCCGAGAGACCGTGCTCGCCGCGGTGGACGCGCTGCGGGACACCGCGCGGCCGCCCGCCGCCCGGCTCGCCGCCGCCCGTGACACGGGGGTCACGGAGGTGCTGGACCGGTATCCGCTGCGGGACCTGCTCACCGTGTCACGGCCCGCGCCGCTGCTCGTGGAGCGCGGACGCGCGCTGTTCGGGTCCTGGTACGAGTTCTTCCCGCGTTCCGAGGGGGCCAGGGTCGTCCCCGGGAAGCGGCCGGTCCCCGGGACCCTGCGGACCGCCGCCGAGCGGCTGCCCGCGATCGCCGCGATGGGCTTCGACGTGGTGTACCTGCCGCCGGTCCATCCGATCGGGACCACCTTCCGCAAGGGGCCCGACAACTCCCTGACCGCCGGGCCGGACGACCCCGGGGTGCCCTGGGCGATCGGCTCGCCGGAGGGCGGCCACGACGCGATCCACCCGGAGCTCGGGACCCTCGCCGACTTCGACGACTTCGTCCGCAGGGCCCGTGACCTGCGCCTGGAGATCGCGCTGGACTTCGCGCTCCAGTGCTCCCCCGACCATCCGTGGGTGACCAAGCACCCGGACTGGTTCCACCACCGGCCCGACGGCACGATCGCCTACGCGGAGAACCCGCCGAAGAAGTACCAGGACATCTACCCGATCGCGTTCGACAAGGACATGGACGGCCTGGTCCGGGAGACCGTGCGGGTGCTGCGGTTCTGGATGGCGCGGGGGGTGCGGATCTTCCGGGTCGACAATCCGCACACCAAGCCCGTGGTCTTCTGGGAGCGGGTCATCGCCAAGGTGAACGCGTCCGATCCGGACGTCGTCTTCCTGGCCGAGGCGTTCACACGCCCGGCCATGATGCGTACGCTGGCCGAGATCGGGTTCCAGCAGTCGTACACGTACTTCACCTGGCGCAACACCAAGCGGGAGCTGACGGAGTACCTGACCGAGCTGACGGGTAGGTCGGCGGCGGTGATGCGGCCCAACTTCTTCGTCAACACCCCCGACATCCTGCCCGCCTACCTCCAGCGCGGCGGTCGTCCCGCGTTCGAGGCGCGGGCCGTCCTCGCGGCCACGCTGTCGCCGTCCTGGGGTGTGTACAGCGGCTACGAGCTGTGCGAGAACACGCCCCTGCGGGAGGGCGGCGAGGAGTACCGGAACTCCGAGAAGTACGCGCTGCGGCCCCGCGACTGGGAGGCGGCCGAGCGCGCGGGGCGCAGCATCGCCCCGCTGATCACCGCGCTGAACCGGATCAGGCGGCGCAGTCCCGCGCTCCAGCAGCTGCGGGACCTGCACTTCCACCACACCGACAAGGAGGAGGTGATCGCCTACTCGAAGAGCGCCGGGGGGCCCGCCGGATCGAACACGGTTCTGGTGATCGTGAACCTCGATCCGCACCATACCCAGGAGACCACGGTGTCGTTGGACATGCCGCTACTCGGACTCGGCCGGCACGAGTCCGTACCGGTGCGCGACGAGCTCACCGGCGAGACCTACAACTGGGGCAGGACCAATTATGTGCGCCTCGAACCGGGCCGCGCCCCCGCGCACATCCTCACCGTCCTGCGACCGTCCTCACCGATCGGAGGGTCACCCACACCATGATCGTCAACGAACCCGTCCCCGACACGTTCGAGGACACCCCGGCCAAGGACCGCGATCCGCAGTGGTTCAAACGGGCCGTCTTCTACGAGGTCCTCGTCCGCTCGTTCCAGGACAGCAACGGCGACGGCGTCGGTGATCTGAGGGGCCTCACCGCCCGGCTGGACTATCTCCAGTGGCTGGGCGTCGACTGTCTGTGGCTGCCGCCGTTCTTCAAGTCCCCGCTGCGGGACGGTGGTTACGACGTGTCGGACTACACGGCGGTCCTGCCCGAGTTCGGTGACCTGGCGGACTTCGTGGAGTTCGTGGACGCCGCCCATCAGCGGGGCATGCGCGTGATCATCGACTTCGTGATGAACCACACCAGCGATCAGCATCCGTGGTTCCAGGAGTCCCGCGCCGATCCCGACGGGCCGTACGGCGACTACTACGTCTGGGCGGACGACGACAAGCAGTACCAGGACGCGCGGATCATCTTCGTCGACACGGAGGCGTCCAACTGGACGTTCGACCCGGTGCGCAAGCAGTACTACTGGCACCGGTTCTTCTCCCATCAGCCGGACCTGAACTTCGACAACCCGGCCGTGCAGGAGGAGATCGTCGCCGCGCTGAAGTTCTGGCTGGACCTCGGCATCGACGGCTTCCGGCTCGACGCGGTCCCCTATCTGTACGTGGAGGAGGGCACCAACTGCGAGAACCTGCCCGCCACCCACGAGATGCTGCGCCGGGTCCGCGCGGAGATCGACACCCACTACCCGGACACGGTGCTCCTCGCGGAGGCCAACCAGTGGCCGGAGGACGTGGTCGACTACTTCGGGGATTACACCAAGGGCGGTGACGAGTGCCATATGGCGTTCCACTTCCCGGTGATGCCCCGGATCTTCATGGCGGTGCGGCGTGAGTCCCGCTACCCGGTCTCCGAGATCCTGTCGAAGACCCCGGCGATCCCCGACGGCTGCCAGTGGGGCATCTTCCTGCGCAACCACGACGAGCTGACGCTGGAGATGGTCACCGACGAGGAACGCGACTACATGTACGCGGAGTACGCCAAGGACCCGCGGATGCGGGCCAACATCGGCATCCGCCGCCGACTGGCGCCGCTGCTCGACAACGACCGCAACCAGATCGAGCTGTTCACCGCCCTGCTGCTGTCCCTGCCCGGCTCGCCGATCCTCTACTACGGCGACGAGATCGGGATGGGCGACAACATCTGGCTCGGCGACCGCGACGCCGTGCGCACGCCCATGCAGTGGACCCCCGACCGGAACGCGGGCTTCTCGTCCTGCGACCCGGGGCGGCTGTATCTGCCGACCATCATGGACCCGGTCTACGGCTACCAGGTCGCCAATGTCGAGGCGTCGATGTCGTCCCCGTCGTCGCTGCTGCACTGGACCCGCCGGATGATCGAGATCCGCAAGCAGAACCCGGCCTTCGGCACCGGCTCGTACACGGAACTCCAGTCGTCCAACCCGGCGGTCCTCGCGTTCCTGCGGGAGGCGCCCGCGCGGGACGACGGCGGCGACGACGACCTGGTGCTGTGCGTGCACAACTTCTCCCGCTTCGCCCAGCCCACGGAGCTGGACCTGCGGCAGTTCAACGGGCGGCATCCGGTGGAGCTGATCGGCGGGGTGCGGTTCCCCGCGATCGGTGAGCTGCCGTATCTGCTGACCCTGGCCGGGCACGGCTTCTACTGGTTCCGGCTGCGCGAGGAGTCCCGTCCGGACGCCGCCACGACGGTCGTCGGCCGCGCCGGCGCCCTGCCCCCGTCCGGCGACCGGGACGGCTGAGCCGGACCGGTCCGGCCGCCCGGTCGGGTCGGCCCGCATGGCCAGCCTGGCCCGCCTGGCCCGACCGGCCGGAGCGACCTGCCCGGTCGGCCCGGTCGGTCCGGTCGGCCGGGCGCACGGAGGTTCCCGGGGCGCGCCCGCCCCGGGGGCGCCGACCCGGCGGGCGCTCCCCGGCGCGGACCGGCGGCCCCGGCACCATCCACCCACCCGAACCGCACAAGGCGCCCCGCCAGAAAGGAGCGACGCCATGCCGGAAGCCGTCACCCGGGACGGCCGGACGCCCGCCCGCTCCCAGGAACTGATCGCGTCCCTCGGCCCCCTGCTGCTGACCTGGCTGCCCCGGCAGCGGTGGTTCGCCGGGAAGGGGCGTCCGGTGAACGGTTTCACGGTGGTGTCGGCGACGGAACTGCTCCCGCCGGGCGCCGTCCCCCGGCTGCTGCATGTGCTGGTACGGGCCGAGCAGAGCTCCCCCACCGGACCCACCGCCGACTGCTACCAGCTGCTCGTCGGGGTCCGGCGCACCCTGCCGCCGTCGCTCGCGCCCGCCCTCATCGGCCGCCCCGAACGCGGTCCGCTGCGCGGCGCCACCGTGTACGACGCGCTGTACGACCCGCGGCTGGCCGATGTCCTCCTCGAAGCGCTGCGGATGCGCGCCCGGGTCGGGGAACTGCGCTTCGAGCGGACCGGGGCCACCGAGATCCCGTCCGGTCTCGTCCCCCGGGTGCTCGGAGCCGAACAGTCGAACTCCTCACTGGTGTACGGAGATACGTTCATCCTCAAACTCTTCCGCCGGATCGTCCCCGGTACCCACCCCGACCTGGAGCTGCCGCTGGCCCTCGCCACCGAGGGCTGCCGACGGGTGCCGCCGCCCGCCGCCTGGTTCTGCGCGGACGTGGGCACCCGGGGGACGGCGGTCGACGAGGGCACGGCCTCCGCGCGACGGGAGGGGGCCCTGGTGCTGGGCGTGCTCCAACCGTTCCTCAAGAGCGCCGACGACGGCTGGGAACTGGCCCTCGACTCGCTCGCCCGGGGCGGCCCCTTCACCCCGCAGGCCCACGCGCTCGGCCGGGCCACCGCCGAGGTGCACGGCGCGCTCGCCCGCGCGCTGCCCCCGGTCAGCCTCGGCCGCGCCCAGATCGAGGCACTGTCCCGGAGCATGGCGAACCGTCTCGACACCACCGCCCGCGCGGTGCCCGCGCTGCGCCCGTACGCCGACGGGCTGCGCACCGCCTTCGAAGCGCTCGGCGAACTCGGTACGGGACAGCGGTCCTGGACCGCCCAGCGGGTGCACGGCGATCTGCACCTCGGGCAGTGTCTGCGGGCCCCGGACGGCGAGTGGTCCCTGATCGACTTCGAGGGGGAGCCCGCGCGCCCGCTCGCGGAACGCCGACTGCCGCAGCCCACGGTCCGCGATGTCGCGGGGATGCTGCGGTCCTTCGACTACGCGGCCCGGCAGTACCGCCCCTGGTCCCCCGACTGGGCCGACGACTGCCGGGCCGCCTACTGCACGGGGTACGCGGAGGTGTCCGGCCGTGACCCCCGCCATGAGCCGGTGCTGCTGCGCGCCTACGAGACCGACAAGGCGGTGTACGAGGTGCTGTACGAGGCACGGCACCGCCCCGACTGGCTCCCCGTCCCGCTCGCCGCCGTGGCCCGGCTCGCCACCCCCTCGCTCCCCCGCCCCTGACCGTCCCCTGTCCCCTGTGCCGTCCCTGGCCTTGTCCCGGTCCCCTGCCACCGTCCCGCAGTCCGAAGTCCATCGACCCGGCTCCGCCGAGGAGGCATTCCCCCGTGACACGTCGCCCCGCCACCAGCGAACCGCCGGACCCCGAGGCCGTACCGACGGCCCCCGCGCCGACGGCCGCCGACCAGGCGCCGCCCGCCCCGCGCGCCCCCGGGCGGAAGACCGCGCCCGCCGCCCCGGACGGCCCGCCGCCCGCGAAGAGCGGCGCGGACACGGCACCGAGGACCGGGCGGACGGCGGGCCGTGCGCCCCGGATCACCGGGAAGGCGGCCGGGGACAAGGACCGGCGGTCGCCCCGTACCGCCAGGCCCGCCGCAGCCGCAGCCGCAGCCGCACCAGGATCCGAACCCGTCGCCCGCCCGGCCCCCGTGGACCCGGCACCGGCCCACCCGACCGTCGCGCACCTGGTCGCCGCCCGGCAGGTCACCGCACCGCCGGACCTGACGCACGACACCACGCCCGCGCACGACTCGGTACCCGGCTCCCCCGACGACACCGCCACCGCCACCGCTCGCCAAGCACCCCCGTCCCCGGCCTCCGTGCCGGACGGTGACCGTGGGCGGCTGCTCGACGGGACGCATCACGACCCGCACGCCGTGCTCGGCGCGCACCCCGTGCCGGGCGGGACCGCCGTACGGGTGCTGCGGCCGTACGCGCTCGGGGTCACCGTCGTCGCCGACGGGGTCCGGACCGCGCTGGCCGACGACGGGGACGGGTTCTTCAGCGGGCTGCTGACCGGCGCGCGGCCCGCGGCGTACCGGCTGCTGATCGCGTACCAGGGCGCCGAGGTGGACACCGCCGACCCATACGCGCTGCTGCCCTCGCTCGGCGCGTTCGATCTGCATCTCATCGGTGAGGGGCGGCACGAGGAGCTGTGGACGGCGCTCGGGGCCCGGCCGCTGACGCACCAGGGGGTGGCGGGGACCCGGTTCACGGTGTGGGCGCCGAACGCGCGCGGGGTCCGGGTCATCGGGGCGTTCAACCACTGGGACGGTACGGGGTTCCCGATGCGGTCGCTGGGGTCCAGCGGGGTGTGGGAGCTGTTCCTGCCCGGGGTCGGGGAGGGTGAGCTGTACAAGTTCGAGATCACCCGCCCGGACGGCTCGCTGACCCGGCGGGCCGACCCGATGGCCCGGCACACCGAGGTGCCACCGGCGACCGCGTCGGTCGTGCACGCCTCGCACCACGAGTGGGGAGACGCCGAGTGGCTGGCCCGGCGCGGCACCCCGGCCGTGCACGAGGCCCCGTTCTCGGTGTACGAGGTGCATCTCGCGTCCTGGCGGCCCGGGTTGACTTACCGTCAGCTGGCGGAGCAGCTGCCCGGGTATGTCAAGGATCTCGGGTTCACGCATGTGGAACTGATGCCGGTCGCGGAGCATCCGTTCGGCGGGTCCTGGGGCTACCAGATCACCGGCTTCTACGCGCCGACCTCCCGGCTGGGCTCCCCCGACGACTTCAAGTACCTGGTGGACGAGCTGCACCGGGCGGGGATCGGGGTGCTGGTCGACTGGGTGCCCGCGCACTTCCCCAGGGACGAGTGGGCGCTGGCCGAGTTCGACGGGCGCCCGCTGTACGAGCACGGGGACCCGGGACGGGCCGCGCACCCGGACTGGGGCACGCTGGAGTTCGACTACGGCCGCAAGGAGGTACGGAACTTCCTGGTGGCGAACGCCGTGTACTGGTGCGAGGAGTTCCATGTCGACGGGCTGCGGGTCGACGCGGTCGCGTCGATGCTGTACCTGGACTACTCCCGGGAGTCCGGTGAGTGGTCGCCCAACGAGCGCGGGGGCCGGGAGAACCTGGACGCGGTGGCGTTCCTCCAGGAGATGAACGCGACGGTGTACCGCAGGGTGCCCGGGGTGATCACCGTGGCGGAGGAGTCGACGGCGTGGAACGGGGTGACCCGGCCCACGCACGAGGTGGGTCCGGACGGCTTCGGCGGGCTGGGCTTCGGGCTGAAGTGGAACATGGGCTGGATGCACGACTCGCTCCAGTACATCGCGCACGAGCCGGTGCACCGCAAGTACCACCACCATGAGATGACGTTCTCGATGGTGTACGCGTACAGCGAGAACTACGTACTGCCGATCTCGCACGACGAGGTCGTGCACGGCAAGCGGGCGCTGGTGTCGAAGATGCCCGGCGACTGGTGGCAGCAGCGGGCCGACCACCGCGCGTACCTCGGTTTCATGTGGGCCCACCCGGGCAAGCAACTGCTCTTCATGGGGCAGGAGTTCGCGCAGGGCGCCGAGTGGTCCGAGGCGCACGGACCGGACTGGTGGCTACTGGACCCGTCGTACTCGGCGGAGCCGGATCACCGGGGGGTGCGGGATCTGGTGCGGGATCTGAACACGGTGTACCGGCGGGAGGGCGCGCTGTGGCAGCGGGACACCGATCCCGGGGGGTTCTCGTGGGTGGTGGGGGACGCGGCGGAGGACAACGTCTTCGCGTTCCTGCGCTTCGCGGCCGACGGGACCCCGCTGCTGTCGGTGTCGAACTTCTCGCCGGTCGTCCGGCACGACTACCGGCTCGGGGTCCCCGAGGACGTACCGCTGTGGCACGAGGTCCTCAACACGGACGCGGTGCGGTACGGGGGCGGCGGGGTCGGCAACCCCGACCCGCTGAAGGCGGAACCCTGGGGCGCGCACGGGCGGGCGACGAGCCTCGGGCTGACGCTGCCGCCGCTGGCGACGGTGTGGCTGCGGCCGGTGTAGCGGGACGCGGACCCGGTCCGGCCGGTCCCCGCGCGGGGACCGGCCGGACCGCACGCCGGGACTATCCGGCCGGGGCCGCGGACAGCGGGTCGTGGCCGGTGTGGACCAGGCCCAGGGACTGGGTGGCCCGGGTCATCGCCACATAGAGGTCGCTGGTGCGGTACTCCCCCGGCTCGACCACGATCACCGTGTCGAACTCCAGCCCCTTGGACTGCCGGGGGTCGAGCAGGACGACCCGCCGGGTCAGATCGGGTGCGGCCCCGGCGGTGACCCCGGGCAGCGAGCGGGCCAGTTCGGGGTGCAGGGCGCGGGGCGCGATCACGGCGAGCCGGCCCTCGTCGGGCAGGGCGCCCGCGACGGCGTCACCGACGGTCGCCGCGAGCTTCTCGGGGGTGGTCTCCCGGACCCAGGGGTGGGCGCCGGTGGAACGCACCGACTCCGGAGGTTCGAAACCGGGGTGCTCGGCGCGGACGACCCGGGCCGCCGCGTCCATGATCTCCGCCGGGGTGCGGTAGTTGACGCCGAGGACGGTGTGCTCCCAGCGGTCCTGGACATAGGGGGCGAGGATGCGTTCCCAGGAGCCGACCCCGGCCTCGTCGGCGGTCTGCGCGGGGTCACCGACCAGGGTCATGGAGCGGGTGGGTGAGCGGCGCATCAACAACCGCCATGCCATCGCGGACAGTTCCTGTGCCTCGTCGACGATGATGTGGCCGAAGGTCCAGGTGCGGTCGGCCGCCGCGCGTTCGGCGGCGCCGCGGTGGTCGTTCTCCTCGTGCCGCTCGGCCATCCGCTCGGCGTCGATGACATCGTGCGCGCCGAGCACCTCGGAGTCCTCGTCGTCCACGTCCTCGAACTCGTAGGTCCGGGAGGCGTAGGACACATCGAGGACGCCCTGGGCGTAGGCGATCCGGCGCAGTCGTTCGCGTTCGGCTTCGGTGCGGGCGGCCCGGTCGTCCTCCCCGAGGAGTTCGGCGGCCTCGTCGAGCAGGGGTACGTCCGCGGTGGTCCAGTCGCCGCCGGTGCGCCGGACGGCCGCCGCGTCGGCGGGGGCGAGATGGGTGGGGTCCGCGAGGAAGTCCGCGAGCAGCCGCTGGGGGGTGAGCCGGGGCCACAGGGTGTCGATGACGGCGTGCACCTCGGGGTCGGCGCCGAGTTCGTCGCGGATCTGGGTGAGGTCGGAGGGGTCGAGGAGGTTGGAGCCGTCGTAGGGGTCGGTGCCGATGCGTTCCGCGACCAGGTCGGTGAGGGTGTTGAGGAGGTGGCCCTCGAAGTGTTCGCGGGCGGGGTTGTGCGGCAGGCCCAGGGCGCGGGTGCGGTCCCGGGCGACCCGGACGAGGTCCGCGTCCAGTCGCAGGATGTCGCGGTCGTGCTCGATCAGGACCGCCGGGTCGGGCAGGGCCTGGCGGTCGGCGACCACGGCCGCGAGCACCCCGGACATCTCCGCGCGGCCCTTGACCTCGGCGGCGCGGGGGGTGTCGGTGCGGGTGGCGCGGACGCCGGGGTAGAGCTCGCCGACGGTCGCGAGGAGGACACCGGTCTCACCGAGCGCCGGCAGCACCTCGCCGATGTAGCCGAGGAAGGCGGGGTTGGGGCCGACGATCAGCACCGCGCGTTTGGCGAGGAGTTCGCGGTACTCGTACAGCAGATACGCGGCGCGGTGCAGGGCGACGGCGGTCTTGCCGGTGCCGGGGCCGCCCTCGATGACCAGGACGCCCTGGTGGGGGGCGCGGATGACCCGGTCCTGACCGGCCTGGATGGTGCGGACGATGTCCCCCATCCGTCCGGTGCGGGCCGCGTCGAGCGCGGCGAGCAGCACGGCGTCGCCGGTGGGGTCCTCGTGGCCGGTGCGGGAGGTGTCCCCGAGGTCGAGGATCTCGTCGTGCAGGGCGGTGACCGTACGGCCCTCGCAGGTCAGATGTCTGCGGCGGCGCAGTCCCAGCGGGGTGTGACCGGTCGCGAGGTAGAAGGGGCGTGCGACGGGCGCGCGCCAGTCGATGAGGACGGGGACGCGTTCCCCGGTGGCGGGGTCCTCGTCGCGGATGCCGATCCGGCCGATGTGGTGGACGGTCCCCGAGGTGAGGTCGATCCGGCCGAAGCACAGGGAGCCCTCCACGGCGTCGAGCGCGGCGAGGAGGCCGGACCGCTCGTACACCTGGATGTCGCGTTCGATACGGGCCTGGAGGCCGTTGCCCACCGGGGCGAGCGCTCCGGCGACGGCGCGTTCGGTGCCGGAGCGCAGCAGATCGACCCGCTGGTGGAGTCCGTCGACGAATTCCTGTTCCGTCCGCAATTCCTTGTCCTCGTGTTCCCCGCCGCCCGGAATTCCACTGCTTGACAATTCGACTCCTACCCCGATAGGCTTTGCCCTGTTGAGCTTCTTCGTGCTGTTCGCCTGCATTACGGCACGCGAAATCGCGAAACGACAAATATACGCAAGGCAAACCCCCGGATGTCAATTGTCCCGGGGGTTTTTTGATCGCCTGATCCGCGTCGTGAAGCCGATCCCTACCGCCGTGATCGATATCCGGGTCCGCAGCCGACGCCGTCGTTCCCGTGTCCGTGTTCGCCCGTCCGTCCGGACGGTCCGGCGGCGCTCCACGGCATTCGCCGGGCGCGCACCGATGACTTCACGCCCCGCCGCCGGTCAACCCCGGGACAACGCACGGCACGACGATCGGAGCATCACCATGGGACACCTCGCAGCCGTCGAGTTCATGTCACTGGACGGGGTGACGCAGTCGGTGCTCTCCCCCGACGAGGACCGCGACGGCGGATTCGGGCACGGCGGATGGGTGCCGCCCTATGTGGACGCCACGGTGGAATCGTTCATGAGCACCGCCACCGCCGGGGCCGCCGCCCTGCTCCTGGGCCGCAGGACGTACGGCATCTTCGCCGCGACCTGGCCGTACGCGGACGCCTCCGACCCGGCGGTCGCCGCGATGAACGCCATGCCCAAGTACGTGGTGTCCCGGTCGCGACCCGAGCTGACCTGGGAGAACTCCTTCCAGCTCGGGGCCGACCTACCCGCGGAACTGGCCCGGGTACGGCGGGAGACCGACGGGGAGATCCTGGTCCTCGGCAGCGGGGAACTGCTGCGGACCCTGATCGAGCTGGACGCCGTCGACGAGTACCGGCTGCTGACCTTCCCGCTGCTCCTCGGCACCGGTAAACGCCTCTTCGACCAGGGCTCGGCACCCCGGCGGCTGGCGCTGGTGGACAGCGGGGTCACGGAGAACGGGGTCCTGGTCACGACGTACCGGCGGGCGGCGCCCGGGGACGGGGACAGGGACGGCGGCTGACCGGGCCGGGCCGGGCGGGACGGGTGCCCGGGCCGGGTCCGGAGGGGGCGCCCGGCCCGGGTCCGGGGTCAGGAACCGCCGGGCTGCATCGCGCCGAAGGGGGCGCCCCACGGGTCGACGAGCAGTGCCATCTCGCCCCAGGGCGTCCTCGTCGGTTCCTGGACGACCGTGCCGTTCGCCTCGCGGTGCGTCGCGACGGTGTCCGCGAGGTCGGCCACCGCGAACGTCGTCATCCAGTGCGGGGGCACCTCCGGCGGGAACCGGTCGCCCATGTCACCGACCCCGCCGACCGGGCGGTCCGGCGCGGCCTCGGTGAACAGGCCGAGATAGTCGCCGGACGCCTCGTCGACGCGGTGCGCCTTGAGTCCCAGGGCGGCCTCGTAGAACGCGGCGGCGGCCGGCAGATCACGGGTGTTGCAGTCGCACCAGATCACGGAACCGGGCTCGTTGACCCGGCCCGCGCCGATGAAGTCCTGAGGGTCCCAGACGCCGAACACCGCGCCCGTCGCGTCCGAGGCGACGACCATCCGGCCCAGGGTGCCCACGGCGTCCGGGCCGAACAGCACCGCGCCGCCCGCGTCGGAGATCCGCCGCGCGGTCGCGTCCGCGTCGTCGCTCGCCAGGAACGTCGTCCACACATGGGGCGGCGGTTCCGGCTGCCCCTCGGAGGCCATCGCCGGGCTGATCCCGGCGACCGCTCTGCCGTCCTTCTCCATCACGGCGTAACCGCCGTACTCCGCCGGGCCGACCTCACCGGTCCAGCCGAAGAGCGTGCCGTAGTAATCCATCGCGGCACGCTGGTCCTGCGCCGTCAGACCCACCCAGCACGGGGTACCGGGCGCATAGGCTTCATTGATCTCGGGCATTTCGCGAGACCTCCAGAACACGGCCGTGCGCGGTACCGGAACCGGTACCGCGATATCCCCTCCGTTCCTCACTCTGGCACGGCGGCGGGCCGCTGTCCTTTCGGCGGCGGGCGGTGCGCGGTCCGGCGGCGGGCGGTGCCGGGGCCGGCGGCGGGCGGTGCGCGGTCCGGCGGCGGGCGGCCCGGCTCAGACCACCTCGGCCAGCTCCGCCAGGAGCTTGCGCTTGGGGCGGGCGCCCACCACCGACCACACCGGCTCGCCGCCCCGGAACACCGTGAGCGTCGGCGCCGACAGCACCCCGTAGCGGGCGGCGGTCGCCGGACTGGTGTCCACGTCGAGCTGGACGATCCGCAGCCGGTGGGACTCCTCCCGCGCGATCTCGGCCAGCACGGGGGCGATCATGCGGCACGGCGGGCACCAGTCCGCCGTGAACTTCACCAGCACCGGCAGCTCCGCCCCCAGCACCACCTCCGCGAAGTCCTCGTCCGTCACCTCGGTCAGACCCTTGGTCCCGATCATGTGTGTCCGTCCTCCGTTCCGTGTGTGTCCGTGGTCCCGTCCGGTACGTCCCCGGGGAACACGGCGCATCCGGGCTCCGGGCCTCCCGGAACCAGCGCGTCGGCGGCCAGCGCGTCACGGGCCCGCTCGGCGCGCACGAGCTGCTCCCCGACCTGGCTCCTGACGGCCGCCAGCTCGGCCATCAGCAGATCGAGTTCGGCGAGCTTGCGGCGGTACACGTCGAGGGACGCGGGACAGGAGTCGCCCTCGGGGTGACCGGCCCGCAGACACTCCACGAACGGCCGGGTCTCCTCCAGGTCGAAGCCGAAGTCCTGGAGCGTACGGATCTGCCGCAGCAGCCGCAGATCGTCCTCGTCGTAGACCCGGTGGCCGTTCTCCCCGCGTCGCGCGGACAGCAGCCCCCGTGTCTCGTAGTACCGCAGGGCACGGGGGGTCGTCCCCGCCCGCGCCGCGAGTTCACCGATGCGCATACCCCGACGCTAGGGCCTGACGTCGGCGTCAGGGCAAGCACCCGGTCCGGCGGGCCGCCGTGCGCCGTCATCGGCAGCGGCCCGGCGGACCGTAGGCACCAGGAGGGCCGGACGGGGGCGGCCGGGCCCCGGGAACCGGCGGCGGCCGACGGGACCGCCGCCCACGACGGCTCCCGCGCCGGGTGCCGCGCCCGACCGGGGTGCAGCGGTACCCGGCGCGCGGTGGCGCTCAGCTCCGGTCGGCGGGGCGCACCACGTCCACCGTCGCGGTCCAGCCCTCCTTGGCGCGGCCCGCGGCGAGGGTCCGGTCCGCGACGGACTTGATGGCGTGCAGGACACCGGTGTCCAGGCGCCGGTGCTCGGACACCTCGACCAGGTGCTCGACGGTGGCCGCCATCATCCCGAGGTTCGCGCCGCCGCCGGGGTACTCGCCGGACGCCACCTCGGAGGCCATCTCCGCGGCGATGGGCGGCATGATCGCGGTGATGCTGTCGAAGAACGGGCCGATGGCGAGCGGGTCGGCGCCCTCCGCCTCGGCGAGGGCGAAGGCGTGCACCAGCCCGGACATGCTCGCGTAGAAGTAGTCGAGCAGCGCCAGGTCGTAGGCGGCGGCCAGACCGTACTCGGCGCCGACGTACTCGATCCGTCCGCCGAGCGCGCCGAGGGTTTCGGCGTACCGGTCGAACAGTTCGCGGGGACCGGCGTGGAAGAGCAGCGCGTGCGGGGTGCCGATGACGTCGACGGGGACCATGACGGAGCCGTCGAGGTAGTCGATGCCCCGGTCGGCGGCCCACGCGGCGGTCTCCCGGGCCCGGTCGGGGGTGTCGGCGGTCAGATTGACGAGGGTCCGGCCGGGCAGGTCGTCGGCGATCGCCTCGGTGACCGCGGTGACGGCCTTGTGGTCGAGCACGATGAGTACGACGAGCGGGCTGGCGCGGACGGCCTCGGCGGCGGTCGCGGCCTCCGTCGCGCCCTGGGCGACGAGTTCGTCGGCCCGGCCCGGGGAGCGGTTCCAGACGGTGGTCGGATGCCCGGCCCGCAGGAACGCGGCGGCGAGCGCCCGTCCCATCGCGCCGAGACCGAGCACCGTGACGGGGGTCTTGGCAGCGGCCGTGGCTCCCGTGGCGGCGGCGGTGGCGGCGGTGGCGGCGGTCGGGACGGCGGAGGTGGGGGCGTTGGATGACATCGGTAACTTCCTTCGTCGGAACGGTCGTTCGCGGTGTCTCCATCGTCGTGGGGGCCGGAAAGTCCCACAAGTACCGACTTTCTGGTGGGGTACGCACCTGTGGGTAAGGGACCCGCCGTCCAGGGGGGCCGGTCGCCGGATACGGCAAAGCCCCGGAGCCGTTCCCCTGGGGGGCGGTTCCGGGGCCGAGAAGCCGGTGTGTGGGGGGCGGCGCGTCGAGGGTCCGCGTTACGCCTTCACCGGCTCCTTCCCGCCGTCGCGCGCGTCCGCTTCGCGCTGCGCCGGCACGTCGTCGTCCCCGGACCGCTCCGGCGTACCGCCGTGGCCGTCGTCCAGCAGGGTCCGCTCGTCGAAGGGCAGTTCACCGGCGAGGACCCGGGTGACCCGCTCGCGGTCGACCTCCTTGGTCCACACCCCGATCAGCAGGGTGGCGACCGCGTTGCCCGCGAAGTTGGTGAGGGCGCGGGCCTCGCTCATGAAGCGGTCGATGCCGATGATCAGGCCGACGCCGTCGACCAGCGCGGGCTTGTGCGACTGGAGTCCGCTCGCGAGGACCGCGATCCCGGAACCGGACACCCCGGCCGCGCCCTTGGAGGCGATCATCATGAAGAGCAGCAGCCCGATCTGCTGGCCGATGCCCATCGGCTGGCCCATGGCCTCCGCGATGAACAGCGAGGCCATCGTCAGATAGATCATCGTGCCGTCGAGGTTGAACGAGTACCCGGTCGGGACGGTGATCCCGACGACCGGGCGGCTCACCCCGACGTGCTCCATCTTGGCGATGAGACGGGGCAGCGCGGACTCCGACGACGACGTCGACAGGATGAGCAGGAACTCCCGGCCCAGGTAGCGGAACAGATGCCAGATGTTGACCTTGGCGACGACCCAGGTCAGCAGGCCCAGCACCAGCGCGACGAACAGCGCGCAGGTGACGTAGAAGCCGAGCATGATCGTGGCGAGCGCCTTGAGCGCGTCCACGCCGGTCTCCCCGATCACGGCGGCGATCGCGCCGAACGCGCCCACCGGGGCCGCCCACATGATCATCGCGAGGACGCGGAACACCAGCCGCTGGATGTGCTCGACACCGCGCAGCACCGGCTCGCCGGTACGGCCCATCGCCTGGAGCGCGAAGCCCACGAGCAGTGCGACCAGCAGGGTCTGGAGGACCTCGCCCTCGGTGAACGCGGAGACCAGGGTCGCCGGGATGATCCCGAGCAGGAAGTCCACGGTCCCCTTGCTGCCCTCGGCGGCGGCGTGGCCGACCTCCTTGTCGGAGTCGGTGAGGTCCATCCCGGTGCCCGGGTCGAGGATGTTGCCGACGAGCAGACCGATGGCGAGCGCGGCGACGGACATCACCATGAAGTAGCCGAGCGCGAGACCGCCGACCTTGCCGATCTTCGCGGCCTTGCGGACCGATCCGACGCCCAGCACGATCGTGCAGAAGATGATCGGCGAGATCATCATCTTGATCAGGGCGACGAACCCGGTGCCGAGCGGCTTGAGTTCCTTGGCGAAGTCCGGCGCGGCGAAGCCGATGGTGATGCCGAGAGCCACGGCGACGATGACGGCGATGTACAGATAGTGGGTGCGGTCCCGCTTGGCGGGCGGGGCGACGGCGGTGTCGGCCACGGGTGCCTCCTCGGCAACGACGACTGGGGCGGACGGACAGGACGGCGGTCCGGCGGACGCGGGATGCCGTGAATTCCCGCGTGGCACGGAACGGGCGGGGCCGTCCCGCGTGGTGCGCTCAGTGCGTGCGGCTCACGTCCTGGCTGGCGGATCCCGGTGAATATCTCCCAGCCTGTGAGGGGGGTCACCCTTGCGTTCATTGAGTTCACGCGTCGTGGCCCGGCCGCGGGGAGCGTGCAGACTGTTGCCATGTCCCCCGCCCGCCGGTCCCGGCCCTCCGCGCCCCTCGCCCGGCTGACCCGTGTACCGCGTGTGCCCCGGCCGCGCAGTCTGGCCGCTCAGCTCTTCGCGATGCAGGTCGTCCTGGTCGCGCTCGTCGTGGTGGGCTGCGCGCTGTTCACGTACCTGAGCGACGGGCACCAGGCGGAGCAGGCGGCCAGCAGGCAGGCGGAGGCGGCGGCCCGCGCGGTGGCCGCGTCCCCCTCGGTGCGGGAGGCGGTGCTCGGCCCGGACCCGACCCGGGAGCTCCAGCCGTACGCGGCGCGGGTGCAGCGGGAGACGGGGGTCGACTTCGTGACGATCATGGATACGGCGGGTATCCGCTGGACGCACCCCGACGAGCGGCAGATCGGGGGCCCGTTCCTCGGTCACACCGGGCCCGCGCTGCGCGGGGAGACCTTCGCGGAGACGTACACCGGGACGCTGGGACCATCGATCCGTGTCGTCACCCCGGTGTACGCGAGCGCCGCGGACGGGGCGGTGACGGGTGACGGGGCGGGGGCCGGGGGCGCGGCGCCGGACGGGCCGATAGTGGCGCTGGTCAGTGCCGGGATCACCATCGAGGAGATCAGCGCGCAGGCCCGGGACCAGGTGATGGCGCTGCTCGCGGTCGCGGCGGGCGCGCTGGTGCTCGGCGGGATCGGTACGTATGTGATCAACGCGCGGCTGCGGCGGCACACCCACGGGATGAACGCGGCCGAGCTCAGCCGGATGCACGACTACCACCAGGCCGCGCTGCACGCGGTGCGCGAGGGGCTGCTGATGCTCGACGGACAGCGGAAGGTGGCCCTCCTCAACGACGGGGCGCGTGAGCTGCTCGGGGCCGGGGACGACACCGTGGGCCGTTCCGTCGCGGACCTGGGGCTGCCGCCGTCGCTGACGGGCGCGCTGCTGTCCGCCGAACCCCGGGTGGACGAGCTGCATCTGAGCGCGAGCCGGGTCCTCGTGGTGAACACCCAGCCGGTGTCCAGCGGGGGGCGGCGCGGAACGGTGGTGACACTGCGGGACCACACCGACCTCCAGTCGCTGATGGGCGAACTGGACTCGGAACGTGGGTTCACCCAGGCACTGCGCTCCCAGGCCCATGAGGCGGCGAACCGGCTGCACACGGTGGTGTCGCTGATCGAGCTGGACCGGGCCGGGGAGGCCGTCGACTTCGCGACCGCCGAGCTGGAGCTGGCGCAGGCGCTCACCGACCAGGTGGTCGCGGCGGTCGGCGAGCCGGTGCTGGCGGCGCTGCTGCTGGGGAAGGCCGCGCAGGCCAACGAGCGGGGGGTGGAACTGCTGGTGTCCCCCGACAGCCGTCTGGACGACGGGGTGCTGCCGCCGTCGCTGCCCCCACGCGACCTGGTCACCGTCCTCGGCAACCTGATCGACAACGCGATGGACGCGGCGCAGGGCACCCATCACGCCCGCGTCACGGTGACGGCCGGCGCGGGGGACGGGGTGCTGACCCTGGACGTCAGCGACACCGGGGCCGGGGTGGACCCGGCGCACACGGACGCCATCTTCGACCGCGGCTGGAGCACCAAGGCCGCGCCCGGACGGCCGGGCGGCCGGGGGCTGGGCCTCGCCCTGGTCCGCCAGACGGTGAGCCGCCACGGCGGCACCCTGACGGTCTCGGGCGCGCCCGGCGGCGGCGCCCGTTTCACGGCACGGCTGCCGTTGCGGCCACAGGGCGGGGCGGAATCAGGAGCCGTGGCGGGAGCGGGTACGGAGGTGGTCCGGTGAGCGGGATCAGGGTGCTGGTCGTCGAGGACGACCCGGTGGCCGCGGACGCGCACATGATGTACGTGGAGCGGGTGCCCGGTTTCACGGCGGTCGGCAAGGTGCACACGGCCGCGCAGGCGCGGCGGGCGCTGGAGCGGCAGGCGGTGGACCTGCTGCTGCTGGACCTCCATCTGCCGGACGGCCACGGGCTGGCGCTGGCGCGGTCGTTGCGGGCGGCGGGGCATCACGCGGACGTGATCGCGGTGACCTCGGCGCGGGACCTCGCGATCGTGCGGGAGGGGGTGTCGCTGGGGGTCGTGCAGTACGTGCTGAAGCCGTTCACGTTCGCCACGCTGCGGGACCGGCTGGTGCGGTACTCGGAGTTCCGGACGGCGGCGGGGGAGGCGAGCGGGCAGGACGAGGTGGACCGGGCGCTGGCGACGCTTCGGGCGCCCGCGCCGGCGGAGTTGCCCAAGGGGTTGAGCGGGCCGACGCTGGAGCGGGTGGTGCGGACCTTGCGGGCCGCGCCGGACGGGGTGACCGCGGCGGGGGCCGCGGAGGTGGTGGGGATCTCGCGGATCACCGCGCGGCGGTATCTGGAGCATCTCGCGGGGACGGGGCGGGCTACCCGGGCGCCGGTCTACGGGCAGATCGGGCGGCCCGAGCTGCACTACCGCTGGCGCGAGTAGTCCTCCCGGGGGGCGTGTTCCTTCGGCCGCGGGTCACTTTCGCTTGCGCTTCCCAGGTCTGTCCGGCTGGGCGTACTTGTTGCCTGTGCCGTCGCTCGTGGGTTTTGCGCAGTTCCCCGCGCCCCTTTGGGGCGCGTCCGGTCGGTTCTTGGGGTCGGTGCCGGTCGGGATTCTCCGTCCTCGCTCCAACGCGCTCGGTACGGACGTCCAGCGGAGCTACTGAAGAGCATCGGAGTCTGCGGGCAGAGATTCCCGCCCACCCCCTCCCGCAGCAGCGCGAGTCCGCGAGGTGGGGGGTGAAACACAACCTCAGGAGGCTGAGGCGCCCCCAAAGGGGCGCGGGGAACTGCGCACCCACGAACGGCCCGCACGGGAACAAGTACGTCCAGGTGTGGAACCCCAGGGGCGCGGGGAACTGCGCACCCACGAACGACCTGTGCGGGAAACAAGTACGTCCAGCCGGACAGACCTCGGAAGCGCAAGCGAAGGCGTCCCGCGGGGAACTGCGCACCCACGAACGACCCGCACAGGAACAAGTACGCCCAGCCGGACGGACCTCGGAAGCGCAAGCGAAGGCGACCCGCGGGGAACTGCGCACCCACGAACGGCCCGCACGGGAACAAGTACGTCCAGCCGGACGGACCTCGGAAGCGCGAGCGAAGGCGACCCGTTAGAAGACCGACTCCGCCTCGTCCATGCGGTCCTTCGGGACCGTTTTGAGTTCGGTGACCGCGTCGGCGAGGGGAACCATGACGACGTCCGTACCCCGCAGCGCGGTCATCTTGCCGGACTCCCCCCGGTGCGCCGCCTCCACCGCGTGCCAGCCGAAGCGCGTGGCGAGGACGCGGTCGTACGCGGTGGGCGTCCCACCCCGCTGGACATGGCCGAGGATGACCGGCTTGGCCTCTTTGCCGAGGCGCCGCTGGAGCTCGAAGGCGAGCGCGGTGCCGATGCCCTGGAAGCGCTCGTGACCGAACCGGTCGATCTCGCCCTTCTGGTAGTCCATCGACCCCTCGATCGGGTGGGCGCCCTCGGCGACACAGATCACGGCGAACTTCTTGCCGCGCGAGAAGCGTTCCTCGACCAGGGCGACCAGGTCGTCCGGGTCGAACGGGCGCTCCGGCAGACAGATGCCGTGGGCTCCCGCGGCCATCCCGGACTCCAGGGCGATCCACCCGGCGTGTCGTCCCATGACCTCGACGACCATGACCCGCTGGTGGGACTCCGCCGTGGTCTTGAGCCGGTCCATCGCCTCGGTGGCGACCCCGACGGCCGTGTCGAAGCCGAAGGTGCGGTCGGTGGAGGAGATGTCGTTGTCGATGGTCTTGGGGACCCCGACGACCGGGAGACCCGCGTCGGCGAGCATCCGCGCGGCGGTCAGCGTGCCCTCGCCGCCGATCGGGATGAGGACGTCGAAGCCGATCTCCTTGGCCAGCTGGCGGATGTTCTCGCAGGCCGCGCGGAAGCGGTCCCGCTCCAGCCGGGAGGAGCCGAGGATGGTGCCGCCGCGGGCGAGGATGCCGCTGACGGCGTTGAGGTCGAGGGGACGGTAGCGCCCGTCGAGGAGCCCGGCGTAGCCGTCCTCGAAGCCGATGACCTCGTCGCCGTGATGGGTGACGGCCCGGTGCACGACCGAACGGATCACTGCGTTCAGGCCCGGGCAGTCGCCGCCTGCGGTGAGTACTCCGATACGCATCGTGCTCTGTCTCCTGCTCGCTGCTGATCCTGATGAGCCGGTCCGATTGTTCCACGGTGGCACATCCGGCGCCGCGCCGTGTCCCCTCCCGCCACTTTGGACCGGCGGATCGCGGGCAGGCTCCCCCGTCACGGGGCGGTCGCGGTCCGGCGGGCGCTGTAACCAGCCACACAGGTATTGTCAAGAGCAGACTACGAATCACACACCGACCGCGCTGAAACGATCACAAATCGGACGCAGGCGAAAGCAGGGCGCGGCGACGAGATGGAGGGCACGCGTGACGCGCAGCGTGTACGTGACCGGGATCGACAGGGGCGACGGCCGCCAGGTCGTGGAGCTGGGGGTCATGGAGATCCTGACCCGCCAGGTCGACCGCGTGGGGGTGTTCCGTCCCCTCGTCCATGACGGTCCGGACCGGCTGTACGACCTGCTGCGTGCCCGCTACCGGCTGTCCCAGGACCCCGCGTCGGCGTACGGCATGGACTACCACGAGGCGTCCACGATCCAGGCCGAGCAGGGCACCGACGAGCTGGTGTCACGGCTGGTGGACCGGTTCCACCGGGTCGCCGAGGAGTACGAGGTGGTCCTGGTGCTCGGGACCGACTACGCGGCGACGCAGCTCCCGGACGAGCTGGCGCTGAACGCCCGGCTCGCGAACGAGTTCGGGGCGTCGGTGCTGCCGGTGGTGGGCGGCCGTGGGCAGACCGCCGAGTCGGTACGCGCGGAGGCCCGTAACGCGTACCGCGCTTACGAGGCGCTGGGCTGCGATGTGCTCGCGCTGGCGGTGAACCGGGTGGACCCGAAGGACCGTGACGTCATCCATGAGCGGCTGGAGTCCCGGCTGCCGGTGCCGTGCTGGGTGCTGCCCGACGAGCCCGCGCTGTCGGCGCCGACCGTCGCGCAGGTGACGCACGCCCTCGGTGGCACGGTCCTGCTGGGCGACGACTCGGGGCTGGCCCGGGACGCGCTGGACTTCGTGTTCGGCGGGGCGATGCTGCCGAACTTCCTGGCGGCGCTGACCCCGGGCTGTCTGGTGGTGACGCCCGGGGACCGCGCGGACCTGGTGGTGGGCTCGCTCGCCGCGCACAGTTCGGGCACCCCGCCGATAGCCGGGGTGCTGCTGACCCTCGGGGAGCGGCCGCCGGAGCAGATCCTGACGCTGGCCGCGCGGCTCGCGCCGGGCACCCCGGTCGTCTCGGTGCCGGGGAACAGCTTCCCGACGGCGGCGGAGCTGTCGGGTCTGGAGGGCAAGCTGAACGCGGCGACGCCCCGCAAGGCGGAGACCGCGCTCGGGCTGTTCGAACGGCATGTCGACACGGCGGCGCTGATGAGCCGGATCTCGGCGCCGAGCAGTACCCGGGTCACCCCGATGATGTTCGAGCACAAGCTGCTGGAGCGGGCGCGCGAGGACCGCCGGCGGGTGGTGCTGCCGGAGGGCACCGAGGAGCGGGTGCTGCGCGCGGCGGACGTGCTGCTGCGGCGCGGGGTGTGCGACCTGACGCTGCTGGGCGATGTGGAGGTGATCCGCAAGAAGGCCGCCGACCTCGGGGTGAATCTCGCGGACGCCGATCTGGTCGATCCGCAGACCTCCGAGCTGCGGGACCGTTTCGCGGCGCGGTACGCGCAGCTGCGGGCGCACAAGGGCGTCAGTGTGGAGCTGGCGTACGACGTGGTCGCGGACGTGAACTACTTCGGCACGCTGATGGTCCAGGAGGGTCTGGCGGACGGCATGGTGTCCGGTTCGGTGCACTCGACGGCGGCGACGATCCGTCCGGCGTTCGAGATCATCAAGACCAGTCCGGGCGCGAAGATCGTGTCGTCGGTGTTCTTCATGTGCCTGGCCGACAAGGTCCTCGTGTACGGCGACTGCGCGGTGAACCCGGACCCGGACGCGGAGCAGCTCGCGGACATCGCGATCCAGTCGGCGGCGACCGCCGAGCAGTTCGGGGTGGATCCCCGGATCGCGATGCTGTCGTACTCGACGGGCACCTCGGGCTCGGGCGCGGACGTCGACAAGGTCCGGGAGGCGACCGGGCTGGTCCGCTCGCTGCGGAGCGATCTGCGGGTCGAGGGACCGATCCAGTACGACGCGGCGGTGGAACCGTCGGTCGCGGCGACCAAACTGCCGGAGTCGACGGTGGCGGGCCAGGCGAGCGTGCTGATCTTCCCCGACCTGAACACCGGCAACAACACGTACAAGGCCGTGCAGCGCTCGGCGGGCGCCATCGCGGTCGGCCCGGTGCTCCAGGGGCTGCGCAAGCCGGTGAACGATCTGTCGCGCGGCGCCCTGGTCCAGGACATCGTCAACACGGTGGCCATCACCGCGATCCAGGCACAGGGCCCGGCCACCCGTCCCCCGGCACCGCCGTCGGACCCCTCCGGGACCCCCACCGTATGACCGCCCCCGGCCCCCGACCCGTCCCCCCAGCAGAAGGCACCCCACCCGTGACCGAAGCCCGTCCGCACCGCGTCCTCGTCCTGAACTCCGGCTCCTCGTCGGTGAAGTACCAGCTCCTCGACATGCGGGACGGCTCCCGTCCGGCCGGTGGGCTGGTGGAGCGGATCGGGGAGGGTTCCTCCCGGCTGGTCCACACCCCGCCGGGGGGCGGTGAGGTCCGGGAGCGGACGGAGCCGATGGCCGACCACGCGGCGGCGCTGAAGGCGGTGGCCGCCGAACTGGCCGCCGACGGGCTGGGCCTGGACTCCCCGGAGCTGGCGGCGGTCGGGCACCGGGTGGTGCACGGCGGAAAGCACTTCACCGAGCCGACGCTGATCGACGAGGCGGTCCTCGCGGAGATCGAGCGGCTGATCCCGGTGGCGCCGCTGCACAACCCGGCGAACCTGACCGGTATCCGTACCGCGCGGGAGCTGCGTCCCGATCTGCCGCAGGTCGCGGTCTTCGACACGGCGTTCCACACGACGATGCCGGAGGCGGCGGCGCGCTACGCGATCGACGTGGCGACCGCCGACGCGCACCGTATCCGCCGCTACGGCTTCCACGGCACCTCGCACGCGTATGTGTCCCGGCGGACGGCGGAGCTGCTGGGCAAGGAGCCGTCCGAGGTCAATGTGATCGTGCTGCACCTCGGCAACGGCGCCTCGGCGTCGGCGGTGCGCGGCGGCCGGTGCGTGGACACCTCGATGGGGCTGACACCGCTGGAGGGGCTGGTGATGGGCACCCGTTCGGGGGATGTCGACCCGGCGGTCGTGTTCCATCTGAAGCGCGTCGCGGGCATGGACACCGATGAGATCGACACCCTGCTGAACAAGCGGAGCGGGCTGGTCGGGCTGTGCGGCGACAACGACATGCGGGAGATCCGGCGCCGGATCGAGGAGGGTGACGAGGCGGCGCGGCTCGCGTTCGACATCTACATCCACCGGCTGAGGAAGTACATCGGCGCCTACTACGCGGTGCTGGGCCGGGTGGACGCGGTGGTGTTCACGGCGGGTGTCGGCGAGAACGCGGCGCCGGTGCGGGAGGCCGCGATCGCCGGACTGGAGGAACTGGGGCTGGTGGTGGACGGTGAGCTGAACGCGGTGCGCGGGGACGAGCCCCGGCTGATCTCGCCCGTGTACGCGCGGGTCGCGGTGGCCGTGGTCCCGACCGACGAGGAACTGGAGATCGCCACGCAGACATACGCACTGGTACGGGGCTGAGCGGGGCCCGCGCGGCCCGGTCCGCTCTCCCCGGAGATCCGCGTACGGCACGCCTGAGCGGGCATCCGCCCATTTGTATCTTCCGCCAGGCGGAATATTCCGCAGTGAAACAAACCGATAGGATTAGCGTCATGCGCCGTTCCAAGATCGTCTGTACGCTGGGCCCCGCCGTCGACTCGTTCGAGCAACTGAAGACGCTCATCGAGGCCGGGATGAACGTGGCCCGTTTCAACATGAGCCACGGAAGCCACGACGAGCACAAGGCGCGGTACGAGCGCGTCCGGCAGGCGTCCGAGGTGACCGGGAAGGCCATCGGCGTGCTCGCCGACCTCCAGGGCCCCAAGATCCGGCTGGAGACCTTCGCCGAGGGCCCCGTCGAGCTGGTGCGCGGTGACGAGTTCACCATCACCACCGAGGACGTCCCCGGCGACAAGACCATCTGCGGCACCACGTACAAGGGTCTGCCCGGCGACTGCCGTATCGGCGACGCGATCCTGATCAACGACGGCAACGTCGAGCTGCGGGTCACCGGTATCGAGGGTCCGCGGGTGCTGACGATCGTCATCGAGGGCGGTGTCATCTCCGACCACAAGGGCATCAACCTGCCCGGCGCGGCGGTGAACGTCCCGGCGCTGTCCGAGAAGGACATCGACGACCTGCGGTTCGCCCTGCGGATGGGCTGCGACCTGGTCGCCCTGTCCTTCGTCCGCGACGCGGGCGACGTGAACGACGTCCACAAGATCATGGACGAGGAGGGGCGCCGCGTCCCGGTCATCGCCAAGGTGGAGAAGCCGCAGGCGGTCGCCAACATGGAGGACGTCGTCGCGGCGTTCGACGGAGTGATGGTCGCCCGTGGTGACCTCGCCGTCGAGTACCCGCTCGAAAAGGTCCCGATGGTGCAGAAGCGGCTCATCGAGCTGTGCCGCCGCAACGCCAAGCCGGTGATCGTGGCGACCCAGATGATGGAGTCGATGATCACCAACTCCCGCCCCACCCGCGCGGAGGCCTCGGACGTCGCCAACGCGATCCTGGACGGCGCGGACGCGGTCATGCTCTCCGCGGAGTCCTCGGTCGGCGCCTATCCGATCGAGACCGTGAAGACGATGTCGAAGATCGTCATCGCCGCGGAGGAGGAGCTGATCTCCAAGGGCCTCCAGCCGCTGGTGCCCGGCAAGAAGCCCCGCACCCAGGGCGGTTCGGTGGCACGTGCCGCCTGCGAGATCGCGGACTTCCTCGGCGCCAAGGGCCTGATCGCCTTCACCCAGTCCGGTGACACCGCCCGGCGGCTGTCGCGCTACCGCGCGGCCCAGCCGATCCTGGCCTTCACCACCGACGAGAACACCCGCAACCAGCTCACCCTGAGCTGGGGCGTCGACGCGTACATCGTGCCGCACGTGGGCACCACCGACGAGATGGTCGGCCTGGTCGACGGCGAGGTCGTGAAGCTCAAGCGGTTCCACGACGGCGACAGCGTCGTGATCACCGCCGGTTCGCCTCCCGGGGTCCCCGGCACCACCAACATGGTCCGGGTCCACCACCTGGGCAACGGCGAGCGCGACTGAGCACCGCCCGCCACAAACGCCGAGGGCGCCCCCCGTACGAAGGGGGGCGCCCTCGGCGCTTCCCGTGCCCGGCCGGGCGGTCAGCCGGCCGGGTCAGCCGGGTCAGCCGGGTCAGCCGGTGACCGACTGATGGAGCTGCGGGATCGTCAGGTCCCCGCCGAACTGCCCGGCCTGGACGATCCGGACCTGGGTGAAGTAGGCGACCGGGATGTTCAGCGGCGGCGGGTGCTCCGGGTCGAACACCACCGGGATCAGCCCGAAGAGATTGCCTTCGAGCCGTTCCGTGTACATCGTGACCGTCCCGCCCCTGATCGTGGAGATCGTGCCCCGGCCCGCCTGCACGTGGTACTTCCGGCCGCCCGGGGCGTCCACGATCTGATGCAGGTCCCCGATGTCGACACCGTCGGCGGAGACGAACTTCAGGGCCTGCTTGGTACGGCCGTTCGGCATCGTCAGATTCACCACGCCCTGGTAGTCCAGGCCCTTGAGCAGCAGCGAACTGGCTTCCAGATGCCAGGGCTGGTTGGGGATCATGGCCGGTGGACGCTCGGCGTCCCCCGCGACCTTCCGCTCGACGACACAGGGGAAGGGCACCTTGCCGTCCGCGTCCGGCGCCATCGGATCGGCGGCCGACGGGGACTTCGTGGGCCCGGGGGTGGGCGTGGCTCCTGGGGTACCGGTGGGGGTGGGCGTGGGCGTCGCGCCGGGAGTGCCGGACGGGGTGGCGGGGGTGGGCGTGGCGGCGCCGGTGGGCTCGTCCGGCTGCGCAGGTCCGTCCGGCGCGTCCGGCGCGGTGGTCCCGGCGGACCCGGCCGGTCCGGTGGGCGTCGCGGGATCGCCGGTGCCCGGGGTGCCGGACTCCTCGTCGTCGGCGTCGGGCTGCTCGCCCTCGTCACCGCCGTCGCCGTCGTCGTCCCGCTCGCGCTCCGGTGTCCCGGTGCCGTGACCGCCGGGGGTCCGGGTCGGCGTGGGGGTGGCCGACCCGGTGATGGCGGGCACGCGGGGCCGCAGCGGTGAGAGAAGGTCCTCGACGGCCCGGCCGACGCCGAGCGGGTCCAGCGGATTCAGCCGGTCCAGCGGATGCGACGGCAGCCGGGTACGGGCGGGGGCGGGGGTCGGCGAGGTCCGGGTGACGGGCTCCCGGGCCCGGGCGGAGGGGGTCGGCGCGGAGGAGGTCGGCGCGGGTCCGGGGCCGGGTCCTGAGCCACGGTCGCGGTCGCGGTCCGAGTCCGGGTCCTCGTCGGCGTCCCGGTCCCGGTCGCCGGTGGGCGAGGGCGCCGGTGCGGGTTCCGGGCGGCCCGGGGTGCGTACGGCGTCCGGGCCCCGGGCTTCCGTGGTCCCGCCCGTCGGCTTCCCGGCCTCCGGTCTCCCGCTCGCCGGCTTCCCGGCCCGCGAGCCGTCACCGTCGCGCGCGTCCGGGCTCCGGGCGGCCGGGGCGTCGGTGGCCGGGTCCGGGGTCGGCGTGGCGGCCGCGCCGGACGGCTCGCCGGATTCCGTGCCGGATTTCCCACCGGACTTCCCACCGGCCTCCGCGCCGGGCTTCTCCTCGGCCTCCGTGGCGGACTTCCCGGCCGGGACGGTGTCCGGCGCGGTGACGCACGGGCCGTCCTGGAACGGGTTGTCCGGCACCACGGGCCTGGCCTGGGCGAGCGTGGGGGTCAGCCCCATGCCCATCAGGACGGCGGTCGGCATCGCGGCGATGGCTATCGCCTTCCCGGCGGGCATGTGCAGCCGGGTCAGCAGCGGTTTGCGGGGAGCGGCGTGCCGGGGCGCGTTCCGGCCGCGGGGCCGGGGCGCGCCGGACGCGGCGGTCTCCTCCTCAGTCGACACGCTGCCTCCCGTCCGTCCCGGCGGCGGGGACCGGGGCGCCGGGGGCCCAGGCGATGGCCAGCGCGCCGCCGACCAGGGCGAGCGCGTAACCCGCCACCAGGCCGCCGAAGTTGGAGACGACCAGCGAGACCAGGGCGAGCAGGATGGCGGCCACCCCCGCGAAGATCCGCGAGTGCTTCTGGAACCACATCGTCAGTCCGAGCACGACCAGCAGCACGCCGATGATCAGCGATCCGGCACCGGCGGTGGTCGCCATCCGGATCGTCATCGTGCCGAGCGTGAGGTTCGCGTACGGGAAGTACATGATGGGGAAACCGCCCAGCAGGGTCAGCACCCCGGCCCAGAACGGGCGGGTACCGCGCCAGTGCCGGAAGGACCGCCGCCAGACGACCGCCCGGTCGGCCAGCCTGTCGCTCAACCCTCCGTGCGCTTGGGCACTCATGTCGTACAGCTCCTCGGGTGTCGCGTCTGCTTCTCGGTTCGGCGGTGCGTACGGGAGCGGGGGCGGCCGGGCGTGGTCGTGGCGCCCGGGACCGCCGCCGCGTCCGGCCGTGTCCCGGGCCCGGTCGCGGGTGCCCGGCACGGCCCCCTCGGGGGAACCGTACGAGCGGTCCGGGACACCTCGGGCCGGACCCCGGATCACGGCGGTGTGCTCAGTAGCACTCGTTCTTGCCCCTCTGGACCTTCATCGCGAGGCCGGACAGCTGGAACGTACCGGCCGAGGTCGCCCAGGCACGCTGCTTCACATCGGTGAAGACCACCGAATCGGCCTGCTGGGCAAAGGAGTCGGGGACGTAGTCGTCCCCCGCCGAGGGGCCGGGGCCCTTCGACGTCTCGTCGATCGAGACCCCGATGTCGATCTCGGTGAAGGTCGCGTTGGCCTGGAGGTCGTCGGCGTCGATGTACAGCTTGTTCGCCTTGACCTTCGGGTCACCGGGGCGGCCCGCGGTGAGCTTCATCGACACATCGCCGAAGATCGGCACCGGGATCACCACCGACTGGCACAGATCGGTGATCGTCGCGTCCTCCAGCCCGATCACCGTGACGGGATGCTTCCCCGAACCACTGACGTCCATCGCGCCGTAGTTCACGAACCCCTGTCCGTCGAGCCGGTCGGCCGTCACCTTGAACTGCTGGCCCGACACACTGAACGATGCCGCCAGCGCACCCTGCGAGAGTGCGACACCTATCGCGGCGGTCGCCGCGACGCTCGGCACCATGACCACGGCGAACCGTGTCCATCTGGTACCGCCACGAGCCACGGACTCCATGACTTTCCTCCTTCTCGGACGTACATCTCCGGCCCTGGTCGGCCGCGTTCGGCGGCCCGGCCGGGCAGGGATGGGAGAAGTGCGGCGTCGTCGGCGGGAAGAGCGCCCGCCCTCGGTGACGCGCACGCGCCCGAATCACCGGCGTTCACCCCCGAGCGACAGCCACCGGTCGCGTCCGACGGGTCGGACGCGACATGCGGACAGGCTCCGCCGGTCGGCGAAGACCCCCCTGTCCCGGACCGGTGCCCTTGTCACCGGCCGCCCGGTGGGGACCCAGGGTCCCAAGGGCCCGGACTGGCTGCCGGGTGGAGAGGGAATGGACCGAGCGTGGCCGATCGTGGTGTATTACGGCCGCTGGCACAAGGGGCTTCACTACTCGCCGGTAACGAACCGGCCACCACCCCGCGACCGACAGACACCACACGGACACAACGAGTGAGCGGACACAAGTCGGCACATCCGGTCATCGGGGATGAATCGTGACGGACCGCCGACCATGACTTACTTGCAGTAACAGTAGCCGGTTCGACCAAGAGTAGGTAAAGAACGAGGGGGCGGCGCACGCCGCCCCCTCAAGTTTCACAAGACCTTCACGCGAATACGGCGGGTGGCGGCCGACCGCGCATGTCCCGCCCGGCGAACGGGAGTTCGCCGGGCGGACGGACGGGAACGCGCCCGGCGGACGGACCGCGCGCCGGGCGGTCCGGCACGGGCCGGGCGCACGGGATCAGAACAGGGCGCGCGCCAGCGCCTTGCGCGCGGCGCCCACCCGCGGGTCGTCGGCCCCGATGACGTCGAAGAGCTGGATCAGCCGTACGCGTACGGCCTCCCGGTCGTCCCCCGCGGTGCGGCGCACGGCGTCGACGAGCCGCCCGAAGGCGTCCTCGACATGCCCGCCGACCAGATCGAGGTCGGCCGCGGCGATCTGCGCCCCGGCGTCGCCCGGACGGTCGGCGGCGTCGCGGCGGACCTGCTGCGGGTCGGCCCCCTCCACCCGCTGGAGCAACTCGGCCTGCGCGAGACCGAGTTTGGCCTCGGGGTGCTGCGGGTCGTCGGTGAGGACATTGCGGTACGCCTGGACCGCGCCGCCCAGGTCACCGGAGTCCAGCGCGAGCGACGCGGCTTCGAGGAGCGCGTCGTACGGCCCCACAGGGGCGGCGGCCTGCGGCTCGGGCGCCCCTTGCGCGTCGGCGTCGACGGTCAGGCCCGTCAGACCGAAGCGCTCCTCCGCGACCTGGATCAGCTGGTCGAGCGTCTGCCGGATCTGCTCCTCCGGGGCGGCGCCCTGGAACAGCGGCAGCGCCTGTCCGGCGACCACGGCGAAGACCGCCGGGATGCCCTGGACACCGAACTGCTGCATCAGCATCTGATTGGCTTCGACGTCGATCTTCGCGAGGACGAACCGGCCGTTGTACTCGACGGCGAGGCGTTCGAGCAGCGGGCTGAGCTGCTTGCACGGCTCGCACCACTCGGCCCAGAAGTCGATGACGACGGGTACCTCGGCGGAGCGCTGGAGGACATCGTTCTCGAACCCGGCCTCATCGGCGTCGATCACGAGGCTGGACGGGGAGACGGCCCCGCCACCGCCCTGCCGGGCCGCTTCGGCGCGGGTCTGCTCGGCCTTCGCCTTGGCTTCCTGGGCGGCCTTCACCGCGGCGAGGTCGACGACCCCGCTCATGGACATGTTCCGTGGCTGCATGGGTACATCCTCCCCCCTCGGCGGAGCACGGCGAAAAGCGGTGCGCCGGTACGCGGGGTACGGGGGTCCGGGCGCCCCGGCACCGCCCGCCGGAAGGCCGCCGTCCGGTCCCGCCGGGCGGGGGTGAGGGGCCGCCGGCGCTTTGACATCCGGCGCTCGGCGAAGCTCGGCGCGGGTGGTCGGCGGGGCTTGGCGCGGGCGGTCGGCGGCGCTCGGCCCGAGCGGTTGGCGGGGCTTGGCGCGGGCGGTCGGCGGGGCCAGGGGTGGGTGGTCGGCGGGGCCAGGGGTGGGCGGTCGGCGTTCGGCGCGGGTGGTCGGCGGCGTTCGGCTCGGCCGGTCCACGGCTCGGGCGGCGGCCGGAGGGTCAGCGGCCGGACGGGCCGTCCGGCCGTCCGGGGCCGGGGTCCAGGGCGGCGCGCAGCTCCGTCAGCACGGCCTCGAACTCCTGGAGCAGTTCCGGCGGACGGCTTGCCAGCACGGCGTCCTGGCGGGCGTTGGCGGCGGCGAAGAACGCGGTGGCCAGCTCCTTGACGCGGGCGCTGCTGCGCAGGGTGACGACCCGCCGGTCGGCCCGCTCCCGGGTACGGGTCACGTACCCGGCCTCCTCCAGCCGGTTGAGCAGCGCGGTCATGGCCCCCGAGGACAGCGCGACCCGCCGTCCCAGCAGCGCCGGGGACAGTGGCTCACCGGCCGCCTCGGCGGTGCTGATCTCCAGCAGGGCGAAGGCGTCGGTGGAGTGCACGCCCAGGTCCGCGGCGAAGCGTCGGCCCAGTTCCGTGAAGGCCGCCCCGTACGACCTGAGCTCCTCGGCCAGCCGTTCGCGCCGGGCGGCGACCTCGCCGGGCCCCGTTCCGTCCACTTCGCCCTCCGGTCCTGCGCCGTCCCTGGCGGTGCGCCCGGACGGCACGCGTCGACAGCCTGCCGGGGAGCACCTTACTTCGCGCATGGAATCACTCCACCATGGAGCTACTTCACCGTAAAGGTATATGGTCCGGAGGCGGAGCGCGCGGGACCGACCACCCCGTGCGCTCCGTCCCGACCCCCGACCCCCTTGGAGTCCTGGTGCTGAACGCCCCGCACGCCCCCGGTGCCGACCTGTTCGCGGCGACCGTCCGCGGCCTCGACGAACCCGACCCGGTGCACGCGGCGCTGCGGGCGGCGGGGCCGCTCGTCCAGGTGGACGCCCCTGCCGGGGGGCGGGTGTGGATCGTGACCGAGGAGGCCCTGGCCCGTGAGGTGCTGGCCCATCCCCTGATCGCCAAGGACCCCGCGTACGCGCCCGCCGACTGGGACCGGTACGCCGCCGGACTCGAACCGACCGCCGCCGAGCAGCCGTCCCTCACCACGCTCGACGGCCCCGCCCACGCGGCGCTGCGCCGCGCGCACGCGCCGCTGTTCAGCGCGCGGCGGATACGGGAGCGGTCGGACCGGGTGCACGCCGTCGCGCGGAGCCTGCTCGGTGAGCAGGCCGCCCGGGGGACGACGGTCGATCTGATGGCCGACTTCACGACCCGCTATCCGCTGACCGTGCTGCTGGACCTGCTCGGCATCCCCCTCCACCATGTCGACGGGGCCGCCGACGCGTGCCGGCGGATGCTGAGCTACGACGCGCGGGAGCAGGGCGGGGCCATGGCCGACCTCGCCCGGATCGCCTCGGCCGGGCTGGACGGGGACGAGCCGGGTCTCGCGGCGGCGCTACGGGACCGGCTGCCCGCGGACGCGCCCCGGGACGAGGTCGGGTACCACCTGTTCGCGCTGGTCTTCGCGGGTCAGCTCACCACGGACGCGGCGCTGGGGATGGTCGTCGCACGGGCCCTCGCGGGTGCCGGGGCGCCGGACGGCGGCGCGTCCGGTCCCGGGACACCGGTGGAGGAACTGGTCCGGGAGACGCTGGGACAGCATCCGCCCGCGCCGCTCACCCTGTGGCGGTTCACGACGGGGCCGGTCGAGCTGGCCGGTACGGTGCTTCCCGCGCGGGCGCCGGTGCTGGTGGACATCCAGGGGATCAACGCGGGGTCCTCGCGGGGCGGGGCGGATCTGACGTTCGGGGCGGGGCCGCACTTCTGTATCGGCGCGCAGCTGGCGCAGTTGGAGCTGCGGGCGGTGGTGCGGGTGCTGCGGGAGGATTTTCCCGGGGCGCGGCTCGCGGTGCCGTTCGGGGACCTCCGCCAGGGCCGGATCGGCGGCCTCCTCGGCAGCCGCGTCACCGCCCTCCCCGTCACCTTCACCTGACGGGTCTCCCCCGGGGTTCTCGCGCCCCCGGGTCCCCGCCGGCCCCCTTGTCCCCGCGCGGTCCCCACGGAGTGCCCCAGCCCCCCACCGCCGGCCCGCCCACGCCGGTACGGGCCGGACCGAGCCGCCCCAGGTCCCGACCCGTCACCGCCCACGCCGGTACGGGCCGGACGGGGGCCCCAGGTCCCGACCCGTCACCGCCTCACGCCCGCACAGCCCGGACGGGGGTGCGCAGTTCCCCGCGCCCCTTTTCCTGTGCCCGCGCAGCCCTTCCCCTGCGGGTGGGTGGCGCCTGGATGGTGCGTTCCCCCGTTCCCGCCCGGCTGCGGGCAGGCTTCGCGCAGTTCCCCGCGCCCCTGAGGTCGCGCCACTCACGGTGTCCGTTCGCCCAGAACACGCCCCAAAGGGGCGCGGGGAACTGCGCAAAAGACGAGGGCGGACCCGCACCCGACGAACAAGCCCGAAGGGGCAGCATCCAGGGGCGCGGGGAACTGCGCGAGCAACCCAGAGCCATCCGCAGCCGAACAGGAACCGTAAGGGGCGCGACCTCAGGGGCGCGGGGAACTGCGCCCCACGAACGGCCCGCACCCGACGGAGTACGGCCAGAGGCACGGACCAGGGGCGCGGGGAACCGCGCACCCCACGAGCGACGGCACAGGAACGGAGTACGTCCCGCACAGGCGACCCAGGGGCGCGAGCGAAGGCGACCCGCGGACGCGGCCGGGGACCGACGGGGGTCAGAAGCCCGCGGGCTCCGTGTAGACGCCCCACTCCGCACGGAGCGCGTCACAGATCTCCCCCATCGTGGCCTCGGCCCGCACCGCCTCCAGCATCGGCTCGATCATGTTGGCCCCCGACCGCCCCGCGCCGACCATCGCGTCGAGCGCGACCCGCACCCGCGCCCCGTCCCGCCGGGACCGACGGCCCGCCAGCTCCCGCACCTGCTCCCGCTCCACCTCATGGCTGACCCGGAGGATCTCCAGATCCCCGGTGACGGACCCGTGGTGGACATTGACCCCGACGACCCGCTTCTCGTCCTTCTCCAGCGACCGCTGGTACCGGAACGCGGACTCCGCGATCTCGCCGGTGAACCAGCCGTCCTCGATACCGCGCAGGATGCCGGAGGTGATGGGCCCGATCGGGTGCCGTCCGTCGGGATGGGCGCGCAGCCCCCGTTCCTTGATCTGTTCGAAGATCGCCTCCGCCTCGGCCTCGATCCGGTCGGTGAGCTGCTCGACGTACCAGGAGCCGCCGAGCGGGTCGGCGACATTGGCGACGCCGGTCTCCTCCATCAGCACCTGCTGGGTGCGCAGCGCGATCTCCGCGGCCCGCTCGGAGGGGAGCGCGAGGGTCTCGTCGAGGGCGTTGGTGTGCAGCGAGTTGGTGCCGCCGAGGATCGCGGACAGGGCCTCGACCGCGGTGCGCACGACGTTGTTGTACGGCTGCTGGGCGGTGAGCGACACCCCGGCGGTCTGGGTGTGGAACCGCAGCCACTGGGACTTCGGGGACTTCGCCCCGTACACGTCGCGCATCCAGCGGGCCCAGATCCGGCGGGCGGCCCGGAACTTGGCGATCTCCTCGAAGAAGTCGAGATGGGCGTCGAAGAAGAAGGAGAGTCCGGGCGCGAAGTCCTCGACGTCGAGACCGCGGGAGAGCCCCAGCTCGACGTAGCCGAAGCCGTCCGCGAGGGTGTACGCGAGCTCCTGCGCGGCCGTGGACCCGGCCTCGCGGATGTGGTAGCCGGAGACCGACAGCGGCTTGTACGCGGGGATGCGGGCCGCGCAGTGCTCCATGAGGTCACCGATCAGCCGCAGATGGGGCTCGGGCGGGAAGAGCCACTCCTTCTGCGCGATGTACTCCTTGAAGATGTCGGTCTGGAGCGTGCCGTTCAGGACGGCGGGGTCGACGCCCTGGCGTTCCGCGGCGACCAGGTACATGCAGAACGCGGGAACGGCGGGCCCGCTGATCGTCATCGAGGTGGTGACGTCACCGAGGGGGATGTCCTTGAAGAGGACCTCCATGTCGACGGCGGAGTCGATGGCGACCCCGCAGTGCCCGACCTCGCCGAGCGAGCGTTCGTCGTCGGAGTCGCGGCCCATGAGCGTGGGCATGTCGAAGGCGACGGAGAGACCGCCGCCGCCCGCCGCGAGGATCATCTTGTAGCGCTCGTTGGTCTGCTCGGCGTTGCCGAAGCCCGCGAACTGGCGGATCGTCCAGGTGCGCCCCCGGTACCCGGTCGGATGCAGCCCGCGGGTGAAGGGGTACTCACCGGGCCACCCGATCCGCTCGAAACCGTCGTAGACGTCTCCCGGCCGGGGGCCGTAGACGGGCTCGACGGGGTCGCCGGAGAGCGTGGTGAAGTCCGCGTCACGCTTGTGTGCGGCGTCGTACCGGGCCTGCCAGCGACGGCGGCCCTCTTCGATCGCGTCAGCGTCCATACCTTCGAATTTACTAGGACGTCCTAGTAAATGTCGATGGCAAACCGCCGGAGCCCATGGACGAGCTTCCGGCGGAAGGGCGGATCACGCCTTGGCGGGCTCCTGCGGACGGTCCGTGACCAGCGGCTGGACCTCGCGGCTGATCTTCGGCTCCACGAAGAAGGACGCGACCGGGATGCAGCCCGCGGCGAGCACCCACAGCAGCTTGCCGAAGGGCCACTTCGCCTTGGACCCGAGATCGAAGGCGAAGACCACGTACACGATGAACAGGACGCCGTGGATCTGCGAGATCACCATGGTGTCGCCGGTCTCGAAGCCGTACTTCGCGATGATGGCCGCGGTGAACACGAGCAGCCAGATGGCGGTGATGTACGCCATCACCCGGTAGCGGGTCAGCACCGTTTGTTTCATGGCCCGAGGGTATCGACCCGAATGGCCCGATCCTCCGGCGGGTCGTCCCCGCCGGACGGCGGATCACTCCTCGAAGTCCTCCGCCGCCACCCGCAGCGGGCGCAGCATCGCGAAGATCTCCGCGCACTCCTCCGCGTCGTACGCGCCGAGCCCGAAGTCCATCGCCATCAGCTCCCGGGTGGCCGTCTCGACCACCTCACGGCCCTTGCCGGTGATGGAGGCGAGGGTGCCCCGGCCGTCGTTGGGGTTGGGCCGCTTCTCGACCAGTCCGGAGCGCACGAGCCGGTCGACGGTGTTGGTCACGGAGGTCGGGTGGACCATCAGCCGCTCGCCGATCTTGGACATCGGCAGCTCGCCCGCCTTGGAGAAGGTGAGCAGCACCAGCGCCTCGTACCGGGCGAAGGTCAGCCCGTACGGCCTGACGACCGCGTCGACCTCGGCCAGCAGGATCTGCTGGGCGCGCATGATCGAGGTGATCGCGGCCATCGACGGGACGCTGCCCCATCGTTGCTTCCAGTGTTCGTCGGCGCGGGCGATGGGATCGAAGGCAAGGCTGAGCGGCTTCGGCACGCCGCCGACCCTACCGGCCGGTCATATGGCGGTCAGTCCTGTCTCGCCCTTCGGTCCGGGCGGCCCGGCCGTGGCCGCGACCGGCTCCCGGCGGAGCCCCGGCGGGCCTTGGCCGGGACCCCGCAGGACCCGGCGGACCTCCAGGGCGAGCAGGACGCACACCGTGGTGCCGAGCACCCCGGCGCCCGCGACGACCGTACTGACCGCGAACACCTCGGCGGCGGCCCCGGCGAGCGCCATTCCGACACCCTGGATGGTCATGAGCCCGGCGGTGTGCACGGTCATCGCCCGCCCGCGCAGCTCTGCCGGCACCGAGTCGACGAACCACCGGTCGGCGCCGAGTGTGTACGCGAACCCGGCGCCCGACAGCAGCATCAGCGCCACCGCCCAGCCGGGCTCGGGGACCCACGCGTAGCCGACCAGCGGCAGCAGCAGGAACGCGCCCAGCGGGAGGGCGATCCGCGCCCGGGCCGCCGGGGAGAGCGCGGAGCCCACGTACAGCTCCGCCAGGACCGTGCCGACCGGCATCGCGCACATCAGCAGCCCGACCCAGACGGTGCTCAGCCCGAGCTGGTCCGCGTACGCGGCGGCCAGCGCCTCCGGGACGACCACGAACATCGGCGGCACCCACAGGAACAGCAGCAGCGCGCGCATCCGGCGGTCGGCGAGGACGGTACGGACCCCGCCGAGCGAGTAGCGGGCCAGCGAACCGCCCTCGCCGCTGCGCGCGGGACGGCGCTTCGTACCGGCCCGCAGCAGCAGGGCCGACAGCAGGAAGGTGCCCAGGGTGATCACGAGCGCGCCCCGGGGGGACACGACGGTGAGCAGCACCCCGCCGATCCCGAACCCGGCGAGGACGGCGCTCTGCGACACGATCCGCAGCAGCGAACGGCCGAGGACGAACAGCTCGCCCTCGCCGAGGATGTCCACGAGGGTCGCCATCCGGGTGCCGCTGAAGACGGGCGCGACCATGGCGATGGCGCAGCGCAGCGCGAGGAGCGCGACGACGGGTGTGGCGGGCAGGGCCATCAGCGCGGCGCATCCGGCGCACACCAGATCGCAGGAGACGAGGACCCGGCGGGCCGGGTAGCGGTCGGCGATCCCGGCGAGCAGGGTGCCCCCGATGACGTACGGCAGCATCCCCAGGGCGAACGCGAGGGCGCTGAGGAACGGGGAGCCGGTGAGCCGGTACACGAGCACGGTCAGCGCGATCTCGCTGACCACCACCCCGAGCAGCGAGAACAGATGGGCCATGAACACCCACCGGAACTCCCGGACCCGGAACACCTCCCGGTACCCCACGGACCCCCCGTCCCCGTCCCCGTCGCCCGCGCCCGGGTCCGGACCTGGACCTGGACCTGGATCGGGTCCTGGGGGCGCCGATGTGCCGGGCCTCGTGGGCGGTACGGCCGACGGGGGAACGGCCGTCGGAGGGGCGTCGGTGGCGGCCCCGGGCCGGGGCGGCTGCTCGGGCAGCGGCTTTTCAGACATACGCGGCACCCTGGGGCCGGGCGGCGCACCGGACGTAGTCTTTCGGCCCCAGCCGAATGTCCCGCCCGCCCCGCCCTGCCGTTCCGCCCCTGATGTCCCGCGTGACCGGTCCGCGTGACCCGCCCGCACGACCCGTCCCCGCGACCCGCCCGCATGACCCGTCCCCGCGACCCGCCCGCATGACCCGTCCGCGCAACCGTCCGCTTGACCCGTCCGTGCCCCGGAGCCGTCCGCCGCCCCGGGGCCGTCAGCCCGGGAGGCCCGAGGCCCGTGCCCCTGCATCTGCACTTCACCGAGGACGCCTACCTGGCCTCGCGGTTCGCGATCTCGCCGCTCTGGGAGACCCAGGAGGCGGTCCGTACGCTGAAGCGCCCCGACCGGCACGGCTACCACCCCCGGTGGCTGCGGCGCATCAAGGCCGCCGAGCCGCCGCTCGACCTCTCCCCCGTCTGGCTGCTGATGCCGCAGCGGGGGCACAGCCCCGACTGGCTGGGGCCGCCCCCGCTGGGTCCGGCGGCCACCTTCGCCGAGGAGATCGCGGCCGTCCGCACCGCCGATCCGGCGATGGCCCGCGCGGAGATGGCCATCGCGCTGGGCCATACCCCGGGCGCCGCCCGCACCCCGCTCGCGCGGGAACTGCTCGCGGACCCGGCCCGCGCGGTCCAGCGGCTGGCGGATCTGCTGGAACAGGCGTGGCACACGCTGGTGGAGCCGGACTGGCCCCGTCTGCGGGCGCTGCTGGAGGCGGATGTGGCGTACCACTCGCGCCGGCTCGCGGACATCGGTCTCGGCGCGCTGCTGGGCGAGCTGGACCGGCGGCTGAGCTGGTCCGACCGCACGCTCACGCTGGAGTACCACAGCGAGCACGTACGGCGGCTGGACGGGCGGGGTCTGGTGCTGATGCCGAGCGTGTTCTCGTGGCCCGATGTGATCAGCGGCTACGACCCGCCGTGGCAGCCGACGCTCGTCTATCCGGTGCGCGGCCTCGCCGGGCTGTGGGCCGGGGGGCCCGCGCCGGACGCGGTGCGCGGGGCGCTGGTGCGGCTGCTGGGCCGGGGCCGGGCGGCGGTCCTGACCGCGCTGGACGAGCCCGCGAGCACGACCGCGCTGGCCCTGCGGCTGGACCTCGCCCCGTCGTCGGTGTCGGCGCATCTGACCGCGCTGCGCGACACGGGCCTGCTGACCTCCCGCCGGTACGGGCACCAGGTGCTGTACGAGCGCAGCCCGCTGGGGATGGCCCTGCTCACGGCCGGGGAGTGAGCGTCGGCCCGGTGCGGCCCGGGGTGACTACGGCAGTGCGCGGAGCCGGTGGCCCCGGGCGCGGGGCGGGGGCCGGCGGGCGGACGGGGGCCGTCCGGCACCGGGAACCCGTACGGACCCCCGGACACGACAACGGCCGCCCCCGGTCGGGGGCGGCCGTGTGCGGCATCCGTCAGCCGTTGGCGAGGTGGCGTTCGACGGTCTCGACCTTGCTGGTGAGGCCGTCGGTCACACCGGGGCGCAGATCGGCCTTGAGGACCAGGGAGACCCGTGGCGCGCGGGCCTCGACGGCGGCGACGGCGCGCTTCACGACGTCCATCACCTCGTCCCACTCGCCTTCGACGGAGGTGAACATCGCGTCGGTGCGGTGCGGGAGCCCGGACTCGCGGACCACCCGGACGGCGTCGGCGACGTACTCCCCGACGTCCTCGCCGACACCGAGCGGGGTGACGGAGAAGGCGACGATCATGCCTTCACGACCCCTTCGCGGCGGGCGCGCGAGGCGATGACCTCGTCCTCCGCCTCACGCTTGAGACGGCGCTCGGCGACGAACCCGCCGAACGGCAGGACGGAGAGCACGAAGTAGAGGGCCGCGGTACCGAACGACCACTTGGTGCGGTTCCAGGCGTCGGCCCAGAAGAGGGCGTACACCACGAACAGGACACCGTGGATCATGCCCATCGCGGGCACCGCGTTGAAGTCGGTGGTCCGCTTCAGCACGGAGCAGACGAGCAGCAACAGGAACGAGACGGCCTCGGGCGCCGAGACCAGGCGCAGGCGTCGGAGTGCGGATGCGGTCTTGATGTCCACGGGGAAGTTCACCTTCGGGCTTCGGGGCGGGACGTACTGGGCTGCGGCTCCACACGCTTTGTGAATGAAGGCACAAGCGCAGCTCATTGTGGCATCGCGTCCGGCACGTCCCCCGCCCGGGGGGCGGCCGGATTCTGACGAACGCGTCACATCCCGGCGACACAGGCGTCACGGGCACGGTCGTCCGGGGGGCGGGCCCTGTCCGGAATGCTCCTGGGCGGGCTACCGTCGCGGGGTGGCTATGTTCCGGCTCCAAGGGAGCAAAGTGCTCGCCGTCGACATGTCCGGCGACTGCGTCAGGGCGAAGAACGGCTCGATGGTCGCCTACGACGGCCAGATGAGCTTCAAGAAGATGAGCGGCGGCGGCGAGGGCGTCCGCGGGATGGTGACGCGGCGCCTCACCGGTGAGCAGCTGACCGTGATGGAGGTGAGGGGGCAGGGCACCTGCTGGTTCGCCGACCGGGCGAGCGAGATCAATCTGGTGAACCTCCAGGGCGACACCCTGTACGTGGAGGCGAGCAATCTGCTGGCCACGGACGCGGGGCTGCGCACCGGGACGACGTTCACCGGGCTGCGCGGCGCCTCCCAGGGCGGCGGGCTGTTCACGACCACGGTCGAGGGCCATGGCCAGGCGGCGCTCACCTCGGACGGTCCGGCGATCGTGCTGCGGGTGTCGGCCCGGTACCCGCTGTCGGTGGACCCGGGGGCGTACATCGCGCACCAGGGGAACCTCCGGCAGAGCTTCCAGTCCGGTGTGACGTTCCGCACCCTGATCGGTGAGGGCGGCGGGGAGGCGTTCCAGATCCGCTTCGAGGGCGACGGTCTGGTGTACGTGCAGCCCAGCGAGCGCAACACGGTCGGAGGGGACGTCTGATGCCGTTCCGTGAGGTCAACGCCAAGATGATCGAGGCCACCGTCACCCCCGGGCAGCGGCTGTTCAGCCAGCGGGGCGCGATGCTCGGGTACCGGGGCGAGGTGTCGTTCACCCCCAACTCCGCGGGCGGGCAGGGCGGGCTGTCCTCGATGATCGGCCGCCGGGTCGCGGGTGAGGCGGCCCCGCTGATGACGGTCGAGGGCAGCGGCACGGTGCTGTTCGGGCACGGCGGCCATCACATCCAGCTGATCACCCTGACCGGCGACACCCTGTACGTGGAGGCGGACCGGCTGCTCGCGTTCGAGGGGACGCTCCAGCAGGGCACGATGTTCCTGGGCGCCCAGGGCGGGGTGATGGGCATGGTGCGCGGCCAGGTCTCCGGGCAGGGGCTGTTCACCACGACCTTGAAGGGACACGGCGCGGTGGCGGTGATGGCGCACGGCGGGGTGATCGAACTGCCGATCTCGCCGCAGCGCCCGGTGCATGTCGACCCGCAGGCGTACGTGGCGCACCACGGTGAGGTGCGCAACAAGCTGTCGACCGCGCTGGGCTGGCGGGACATGGTGGGCCGGGGCTCGGGCGAGGGGTTCCAGCTGGAACTGAGCGGGCACGGCGTGGTGTACGTCCAGGCGTCGGAGGAGAAGCTGTGACCACCCTGAACATGTACGGGCCGCCGCCCGGACCGGTCGTGCACGATCCGGTGACGCTGCCGTCGGACGACAACGTCAACAGTTACACCTTCTGTGTGGAACTCAAGGGCAACGAGTGGTTCCTCCAGAAAGGCAAGATGATCGCCTATTACGGGGCGATGGAGTTCAACGGCATCGGCCATGGGCGCCTCGACCGGCTGGTGCGCACGTCGTTCCACTCGCCGCTGCACGCGAGCGACTGGGTGGTGGCGTCGGGCTCGGGGAAGTTCCTGCTCGCCGACCGCGCCTTCGATGTGAACTCCTTCGACCTGGAGGACGGCAATCTGACGATCCGCTCCGGCAATCTGCTCGCTTTTCAGCCAAGTCTCGCGCTCAAGCAGTCGATCGTCCCGGGGTTCCTGACCCTGATCGGCACGGGAAAGTTCGTCGCCGCGTCGAACGGCCCGGTGGTCTTCATGGAGCCGCCGATGCGGGTCGATCCGCAGGCCCTGGTGGGCTGGGCGGACTGCCCGTCGCCGTGCCACCACTACGACCACGCCTATATGACGGGGGTCATGGGCGGTCTACGTGCGCTGACGGGCGTCGGCGGGGTGTCCGGGGAGGAGCACCAGTTCGAGTTCGTCGGTGCGGGTACGGTGCTGTTGCAGTCGAGCGAGCGGCTGATGGCGGAGCAGGCGACCGGCACGGTCCCCCATCAGGCGGGGGTGCCGGGAGGTCACGGCGGCCAGGGGCAGGGGGTACCGCGCCTTCCCGGACAGCTCGGCGACCTCCAGCGCCGCTTCGGGCTGTGAGCGGTAGTCTGCGGAGTGTGACATCGAACGCGTGCGCGCTGTGGAGCGCACCAGCTCTCGTTAAAGATTCAACCTCTTAGGGTAGAATAGGATTCATGGAGACCGAGACGGCTACGCCCTGGCTGACCGACGCCGAGCAGAGCGCATGGCGCACCCATCTGGAGGTCAACCGGCTGCTTCAGCACCAACTGGAGAGGGATCTCCAGCCGTTCGGCCTGACGATCAACGACTACGAGATCCTCGTCAATCTCTCGGAGTCCGACGACCACCGGATGCGGATGAGTGATCTCGCCGCGTCGACACTCCAGTCCAAGAGCAGGCTGTCCCACCAGATCACGCGGATGGAGAACGCTGAGCTGGTACGGCGGGAGAACTGCGAGTCCGACCGCCGGGGACTGTTCGCCGTGCTCACGGAGCACGGACTGGTGACCATGCGGAAGGTGGCACCACACCATGTCGCCTCCGTACGGCGGCACTTCATCGACCTGGTCCCGCCGGGCGATCTGGAGCAGCTCCACAAGTCGCTCGCCCCGATCGCCGAACACCTCCGCGCACAACGCGGCCGCGCCTGACCCCCACCCGGGGCCGTGCGCCCCGGGTACCCGCGGCCTTCCCCCGCCCCGCGCGGCGTCAGACGGCCAGCGGCAGACTCAGCTCGAAGAGCGCGCCGCCCGCCGGACAGTCCCGGACGGTCAGCGTCCCCCCGTGCCTGCGTGCCACGTCCCGCGCGATCGCCAGCCCCAGCCCGGCCCCGCCGTCGTCACGGCTACGCGCGTCGTCCAGCCGGACGAACCGCTCGAAGATCCGGTCCCGCTCCCCGGCCGGCACCCCGCTCCCGTCGTCCCCGACGGCCAGCACCGCCTCGCCGTCGCGCACCCGCACCGACACCGACACCGCGCCCTCGGCGTGCCGCTGCGCGTTGTCCACGAGATTGCCCAGAACCCGCGCCAACTGCCCACGGGAACCGGCCACTTCCGCGTGCGCCAGCTCCTGGCCGACCGGCACCCGGTCCCCCACCCGCTGCGACAGCTCCTCCCGGACCAGCGCGGCCAGGTCCAGCCGGGCGTCCCCCGGCCGCTCCCCCGCGTCCAGCCGGGCCAGCAGCAGCAGATCGGCCGCGAGCTGCTGAAGCCGTACGGTGTCCGCGACCGCGCCCTCCAGATCCAGCAACTCGGGATGCGCGGCGCCCACTTCCAGCTGGGTGCGCAGCGAGGCGATCGGGCTGCGCAGCTCGTGCGAGGCATCCGCGACGAACCGCCGCTGCCGCTCCACGGACTCCTCCAGCGCGGCCAGGGTGACATTGGTGGTGCGGGCGAGCCGCGCCACCTCGTCGTGCGTACCCGGTACGGGCACCCTGCGCCGCAGGTCCTCGGACGCGGTGATCGCGGCCATCTCCCGCCGGATGCCCTCGACGGGCCGCATGGCCCGCCGGGTCACCAGCCAGGTCACCCCGGACACCACCCCGAGCAGCAGCGGGAAACCGATGAGCATCGCGGTGGTGGTCGTACCGACGGCGCTGCGCTCGGCGGACAGCGGGGCGCCCGCGTACACCCGCAGCTCACCCTTGCCGGGCGCGTCGACGCCGACCCGGGCGAAGCGGTACTCGGTGGAGTCGCCGTTCACGGTCGCCGAGCCGTCGGAGTACGCGACGTCCTCGGAGATGTCGCCGGGGTCCCGCGCGTTCTCGTCGTCGGCGTCGTCCGCGTCGTCGTCCTGGTCGTTGCCGTCCGGCTGGTCGTTGCCGTCCGGGCCGTTGCCGTCACCGGAGTCACCGTCCCCGTCGCCGTCCCCGGTGGGCGAGGCGGAGGGTCCCGGCTTCGGGCGCACCTCGTCGGACGCGGTCCCGCTGATCCGTTCCAGGCCCTCGCTGGCGGCCACGACCCGGCCCTGGGCGTCGAGCACCTGGACGGGGCTGTCCTCGCCCTCGGGCAGGTCCAGCCCGCCGTACGCGACGCCGGAGGCGAGCCGGGACGCGACCCGGTTCGCGGTGGACTCGGCCTGGGTGCCGGCCTGCTCGGTGAGGCTGATGCGCAGCGCGAGGAGCACCGCCGTACCGGCGGCGACCAGCGCCACCGCGACGACCAGGGTGGCCCCCAGGGTCGCCTGCGCGCGGACCGATCCGAAGAGCCGCCTCATCGGCCGCCCTCCAGCCGGTACCCGGCGCCGCGCACGGTCCGGATACGCGAAGCCCCCAGCTTGCGCCGCAGCGCGCTCACGTACACCTCGACGATGTTCGGGTCGCCGTCGTAAGCGAAGTCCCATACGTGTTCGAGGATCTCGCTCTTGGAGACGACCTCGCCGGAGCGCAGCAGCAGTTGTTCGAGGACCGCGAACTCCTTCGCGGTGAGCGGCACTTCCTCCTCGCCGCGCAGCACGCGGTGGGCCGCGGTGTCCACCGTGAGATCACCGAGGACATGCACCGGGGAGCCGCCGACCCGCCCGCGCCGGCGCAGCAGCGCCTTCACCCGGGCGACCAGCACGACGTACGAGAACGGCTTGGTCAGGTAGTCGTCGGCGCCGGTGTCCAGGCCCTCGGCCTCGTCGTACTCGCCGTCCTTCGCGGTCAGCATCAGGATCGGTACGTCGTGCCCGGCGGCGCGCAGCGCGGCACAGACCCGGTAGCCGTTCATCCCCGGCAGCATGATGTCGAGGACGACGAGGTCGTAGTCGCCCTCGCTCGCGCGGTGCAGGCCCTCCAGACCGTCGTGCACGACGTCCACGGCGTATCCCTCGGCGGTGAGTCCCCTGGCCAGGGACAGGGCCAGCCGCTTCTCGTCCTCCACGATCAAAAGGCGCATGGGACCAGCGTCCCAAACGGAACCTGAAGATGCCTTCAGGCTGCTTCAGCGTCGCTTCAGCAAGGTTCCCCCAGATTGGTGTCCACAGTCACCACCGGCTCCGGACCAGGGAGAGAAACCATGAAGCGCAAGATCGTGATCGCGACGGCCGCCGCGGCTCTGCTCGTCGGCGGGGGCACGGCCACCGCGTTCGCCGTGGTGGGCGGCGACGGCGACGGCGACCGTGGCGTCCACAAGTCGAGCGTGGAACTGAAGGGCGACGACCACGACGACGCCGACGACCGGGACGACGACAAGAACGAGCGCGACGACCGGGACGACCGTGCCGATGACCGTGCCGACGGCAAGGACGACGCCGACGACCGTGCCGCCGCCCCGACCGGGGTGAAGGTCACCGCCGCGGAGGCGATCGCCACGGCGCTGAAGGAGCGGTCCGGGACCGTCGTGTCGGTCGACCTGGACGAGGACGACTCCAAGGTGGCCTGGGACGTCGAGATCATCGGCGCCGACCGCAACGTCCACAACGTGACCGTGGACCCGGGCAACGGCAAGGTGCTCGGCTCGTACGCCGAGAAGGACGACGACGACCGCGACGACGTGAAGCGGGACCTGGCGGCGCTGAAGGGTGCGCAGGTCAACGCGCAGGACGCGGTGCGGGCCGCCGCGGCGTACGGGACCGTGACGTCGCTGGACCTCGACGACGACGGTTCCGGTGCGTGGGACGCGGAGACGCGGGCCTCCGGCAAGGCGGCGGACTGGACGGTGTCCCTCACCTCGGCGAAGGTGGCTCCCGCCGCGGCCGACACCGACGACGACTCGGACTCCGACGACTGACCCGCCCCCCGGCACACACACTCCCCCCGGCTTCCCCGTGGCCTTCCCCCGGCCCACCCGGAACCCGGGGGGTCCCGTGTTCCCGGGGCCCCTTCGCGCCCGCCTCTGAGGTTCGCGGAGCTGGGCGTACTCGTCCCTGTGCGGGTCGTTCGTGGGTGCGCAGTTCCCCGCGCCCCTGGATGCTGCCCCCTTGCGGTCGCTCTTCGGGTGCGGGTCCGCCCTCGTCTTCGCGCAGTTCCCCGCGCCCCTGAAGGGGCACCCCCTTCCTCCCGCAGTCGCGCTGCTGCGGGAGGGGGTGGGCGGGACTCTCTGCCCGCAGACTCCGATGCTCTTCAGTCGGGTAAGGGGGATGTCCGACCGAGCGCGTTGGAGCGAGGACGGAGAATCCCGACCGGCACCGACCCGAAGAACAAACAGGTGGCGCCCCAAAGGGGCGCGGGGAACTGCGCGAAACCACCGAGCGACGGCACAGGGACAAGCGCGTCCCGCCGGACAGACCCAGGACGACCTGTACAGGAACAAGTGCGTCCCGCCGGACAGGGCCCTCACCCGGAGGCCAGCGCCCGCGTCACCTCGTCCGCCGCCGCGTAGGCATCGAGCTCGCCCGCCAGGACCCGCTCCGCGAGCGAGAGAACCCGCACCCGCTGCCCCCCGTGCACATCCGCGAGCCGCTCCCGCAGCGCCGTGACCGCGATCACCTCGATCTCCTTCGCGGCCCGCTCCCGCCGCCGGTCGACCAGCACCCCCCGCCCGTCCATCCACCCCTTGTGCTTCTCCAGGGCCGCGACGACCTCGTCGATCCCCTCCCCCCGGGACGCGACGGTCCGCACGATCGGCGGACGCCAGTCCCCGGGCCGCCGGGCCTCCCCGAGCCCGAGCATGTGGTTCAGCTCCCGGGCCGTCGCGTCCGCCCCGTCCCGGTCGGCCTTGTTCACCACGTACACGTCGCCGATCTCCAGGATGCCCGCCTTCGCGGCCTGGATACCGTCGCCCATCCCGGGCGCGAGCAGCACCACACTGGTGTCGGCCTGCGCCGCGATCTCGACCTCGGACTGGCCGACCCCGACGGTCTCCACCAGGATCACGTCGCACCCGGCGGCGTCCAGTACCCGGATCGCCTGCGGCGCGGCCCAGGCGAGGCCACCGAGATGCCCGCGGGTCGCCATCGACCGGATGTAGACCCCGGCGTCGGACGCGTGGTCCGACATCCGGACCCGGTCCCCGAGCAGCGCCCCGCCGGAGAACGGCGAGGACGGGTCGACCGCGAGCACCCCCACCCGCCGGCCCTGCCGCCGGTACGCGCCGACCAGCGCGGAGGTGGTGGTGGACTTGCCGACCCCGGGCGGCCCGGTGAGCCCGATGACGTACGCGTTGCCGGTCAGCGGCGCCAGCGCGGCCATCACCTCACGCAGCTGGGGTGACGCCCCCTCGACCAGCGAGATCAGCCGGGCGACGGCCCGGGGCCGTCCTTCCCGCGCCTGTGCCACCAGCGAGGAGACGTCCTGGTTCACGCTTCACGGTTCCCTTCGTGGGACGACGGGTACACGCCGTACCCGCGGTCATAGGCGTACGACGCCAGGGTCACAGGTACGGCCACCGCACCCGGACCCACGCGCCGCGGCGCCGCCGTGTCAGTCCTTCGGCACCCGGACGATCAGGGCGTCGCCCTGGCCGCCGCCACCGCACAGCGCCGCCGCGCCGACCCCGCCGCCGCGCCGCTTCAGCTCCAGCGCGAGATGGAGGACGAGCCGGGCGCCGGACATCCCGATCGGGTGACCGAGGGCGATCGCGCCGCCGTTGACGTTGACCTTGTCGGACGTCACGCCCAGGTCCTTCATCGACTGGTGCGCGACGGCGGCGAACGCCTCGTTGATCTCGATGAGGTCGAGGTCCGCGACGGCGACGCCCTCCTTGCGTACGGCGTCCAGGATGGCGTTCGACGGCTGGGAGTGGAGGGAGTTGTCGGGTCCGGCGACATTGCCGTGGGCGCCGATCTCGGCGATCCACTCCAGGCCGAGCTCCAGCGCCTTGGCCTTGCTCATCACGACGACCGCGGCGGCGCCGTCGGAGATCGGCGACGAGGACCCGGCGGTGATCGTGCCGTCCTTCGCGAAGGCCGGGCGCAGCTTGCCCAGCGACTCGGGGGTGGAGTCGCCGCGGATGCCCTCGTCCTCGCCGACCACCACGGGCTCACCGCGCCGCTGCGGTACCTCGACGGGCGTGATCTCGGCCGCGAACAGCCCGTTCTTCTGGGCGGCGGCGGCCCGCTGGTGCGACTGCGCGGCGATGACGTCCTGCTCGGCGCGGCCGATACCGAGGCGGGTGTTGTGCTTCTCGGTGGACTCGCCCATGGCGATGCCCTCGAACGGGTCGGTCAGTCCGTCGTGCGCCATCGAGTCGAGCATCCCGATCGCGCCGTACTTGAAGCCCTCGCGCGACTTGGACAGCAGATGCGGGGCGTTGGTCATGGACTCCTGGCCGCCCGCGACGATCACGTCGAACTCACCCGCACGGATCAGCTGGTCCGCGAGCGCGATCGCGTCGAGCCCGGAGAGACACACCTTGTTGACGGTGAGGGCGGGCACGCTCATCGGGATGCCCGCGTTGACGGCCGCCTGCCGGGCGGGGATCTGGCCGGCCCCGGCCTGGAGCACCTGGCCCATGATCACGTACTGCACCTGGTCGCCGCCGATCCCGGCCCGGTCCAGCGCGGCCTTGATGGCGAAACCTCCCAGGTCGGCGCCCGAGAAGGACTTCAGGGAGCCGAGCAGCCGTCCCATGGGCGTCCGCGCACCGGCGACGATCACTGAGGTGGTACCGGTCGTTCCAGTCATGACGGGCGATCCCCTTTCAGCAAGCTGCTGAGGAGTGAACGAGGGTTTACCTCAAATGTACTGAGCGGTGCCGCCCGGGGTCATCGCCCGGTCGGTGTGATCGCGCGCACGTTGCGTAACCGGGGGGCCGGGGTTGCACTGGGGGGATGCTGACGCGTATCGACCACATCGGGATCGCCTGCTTCGACCTCGACCGGACCGTCGAGTTCTACCGGGCCACGTACGGGTTCGAGGTCCACCACTCCGAGGTCAACGAGGAGCAGGGGGTCCGTGAGGCCATGCTGAGGATCAACACCACGGGGGACGGCGGGGCGTCGTACCTCCAGCTCCTCCAGCCGATCCGGGAGGACTCGCCGGTGGGCAAGTGGCTCGCGAAGAACGGCGAGGGGGTGCATCACATCGCGTTCGGGACCGCGGATGTGGACGGGGACGCGGCGGAGATCCGCGGGAAGGGGGTGCGGGTGCTGTACGACGAGCCTCGTCGGGGGTCGATGGGGTCCCGGATCACGTTCCTTCATCCGAAGGACTGCCACGGGGTTCTGACCGAACTGGTCACGTCGGCCGAGTGAGCCCCTGAGGTCCGTCCGGCTGGGCGTACTTCGTTCCCGCACAGGTCGTCCGTGGGGTGCGCAGTTCCCCGCGCCCCTTTGGGGCGCGTTCTGCCGTCTTTTGGGTCGGTGCCGGTCGGGATTCTCCGTCCTCGCTCCAACGCGCTCGGTCGGACTTCCCTCTTGCCCGACTGAAGAGCATCGGAGTCTGCGGGCAGAGATTCCCGCCCACCCCCTCCCGCAGCCATGCGACTGCACGAGGAGGATGCCGAAAAGCAACAGCAAGGGGCTGAGGCGCCCCCAAAGGGGCGCGGGGAACTGCGCAAAAGACGAGGGCGGACCCGCACCCGAGAAGCAACCGCAAGGGGGCAGCATCCAGGGGCGCGGGGAACTGCGCACCCACGTCCGACCCGCACAGGGACAAGTACGCCCAGCCGGAGAAACCCCGGGCGTGAGCGCGGACGGGTCTCTTTCGGGGATCTCTTGTGGGGGAATGCCGGGGGGCGGGAACCGGACGGAGCGGGGGGTCGGGCGGGGGTCGGAGGGGGCGGGGTACGGGCGGGGCGGGCGGGTGGGACTTCGCACGTGTCAGCCCGGCGCGCGGGGCGGCGCCACCCCGTGGGAGGGACCCGTTCCGGCCGGGCGGCGGCGACAACCCCCCTGCCGGGGCAGGAAAAGGTGGTCGGCCAGGCCAACGGGGAGACGGGGGCCGGTAGGGTTGTGTGCGGCCGCCCGTATGCCGGACGGTCATGGCCGGGGTCCAGGTGTCGAAGGGCGTGCGTCGGGGCGGCAGTCCGGACCCCGCTGTTGATCTGACACCATTCCCCGGGGCGCCGTTCGGGCGGATGACCGGTGCTCGTTGGAGAGTTTTGCGACCAGGGGACGGATGGGACCGCGCAGTGCGGGGCTACGAACGCCAGGAGCGAGAGCGGGCTGACGTCGACCACCTCTCTCGGTTCGAGGCCGAGATGGAGCGGCTGAAGACCGAGCGGGAGAAGGCCGTTCAGCACGCCGAGGACCGCGGCTATCAGGTCGAGGTGCTGCGTGCGAAGCTGCACGAGGCACGTCGGTCCCTCGCGACGCGCCCCGCCTACGACGGCGGGGACCTCGGCTACCAGGCCGAGCAGATGCTGCGCAACGCCCAGATCCAGGCGGAACAGCTGCGCGCCGACGCGGAACGCGAGCTGCGTGACGTCCGCGCCCAGACCCAGCGCATCCGTCAGGAGCACGCGGAGCAGCAGTCCCGGCTCCAGTCGGAGCTGCACGCCGAGGCCGTCTCGCGCCGTCAGCAGCTGGACCAGGAGCTGTCGGAGCGCCGGGCGACCGTCGAGTCGCACGTCAACGAGAACGTCGCGTGGGCCGAGCAGTTGCGGGCCCGTACCGAGTCGCAGGCCCGCAGGCTGCTCGACGAGTCCCGCGCCGAGGCCGAGCAGGCGCTCGCGGCCGCCCGCGGCGAGGCCCAGCGGGTCGCGGACGAGGCACGTCAGCGGGTGGGCGCCGAGGCGGAGAGCGCCCGCGCCGAGGCCGAGGCGCTGATGCGCCGGGCCCGTGCCGACGCCGAACGGCTGCTGAACGCCGCGTCCGCGCAGGCCCAGGAGGCCGCCGACCACGCGGAGCAGCTGCGCAGCAGCAGTACCGCCGAGTCCGACGAGGCACGCCGGCAGGCGACCGAGCTGGCGCGGACCGCCGAGGAGCGGATGTCGCAGGCCACCGACGCGCTGCGGGAGGCGCGCGCGGAGGCCGAGAAGGTCCTCGACGAGGCCAAGGAAGCGGCGTCCAAGCGGCTCGCGACCGCCGAGTCGGCGAACGAGCAGCGCACCCGTACCGCCAAGGAGCAGGTCGCCCGGCTGGTCGGTGAGGCCACCAAGGAGGCCGAGGCCAGCAAGGCGGAGGCCGGGCAGATCGTCGACGACGCGAAGGCCGAGGCGGAGAAGCTCGTCGCGGAGGCCGCGGAGAAGGCCAGGACGGTCACCGCCGAGGAGACCGCGTCGCAGCTGGGGAAGGCGGCCCGGACCGCCGAGGAGGTCCTGGACAAGGCGGCGGCGGACGCGAAGGCCACCACCAAGGCGGCCACCGAGGAGGCCGAGCGGGTCCGCCGGGAGGCCGAGGCGGAGGCGGAGCGGCTGCGGGGCGAGGCCAGTGACATCGCCGAGGAGCTCAAGGGCGCCGCCAAGGACGACACCAAGGAGTACCGGGCCAGGACGGTCGAGCTCCAGGAGGAGGCGCGCAGGCTGCGCGGCGAGGCCGAGCAGCTGCGGGCCGACGCGGTCGCCGAGGGCGAGCGCATCCGGGGCGAGGCGCGCCGGGAGGCGGTCCAGCAGATCGAGGAGGCGGCCCGGACCGCCGAGGAGCTGCTGGCCAAGTCGAAGGCCGACGCGGACGAGTTGCGGGGCACCGCGCAGACGGAGAGCGAGCGGGTCCGTACCGAGGCCATCGAGCGGGCGACGGCGCTGCGCAAGCAGGCCGAGGAGACGCTGGAGCGCACCCGGGGCGAGGCCGAACGGCACCGTGCGGAGGCCGAGGAGCGGGCCGCGGAGCAGATCGCGGCGGCCGAGGAGTCGGCCCGGGAGCTGCGTGAGGAGGCCGAGCGGGCGATCGCGGCCAAGCGTGCCGAGGCCGACACGGAGGTGGCCCGGCTGCGGGCCGGCGCCGAGGAGCGGCTGGCGGGCGCCGAGGAGTCGTTGAAGGACGCCCGCACGGCGGCCGACCGGATGCGCAAGGAGGCCGCCGAGGAGGCGGACCGGGTGCGCGCGGAGGCCGCCGAGCGGGTCCGTACGCTCCAGTCGCAGGCCACGGCGGAGGCGGACCGGCTGCGTGACGAGGCCGCGGCCGACGCGTCGCAGTCCCGTGCGGAGGGTGAGAACGTCGCGGTCCGGCTGCGGTCGGAGGCCGCCGCCGAGGCGGAGCGGCTGAAGTCGGAGGCGCAGGACACCGCCGACCGGGTGCGCGCGGAGGCCGCCGCGGCGGCCGAGCGGGTCGCCACGGAGGCCGCCGAGGAGCTGGCCGCCGCCCGTACGGAGGCGGACCGGCGGCGCCGGGAGGCCGAGGAGCTGCTGGGTTCCGCTCGCGAGGAGGCCGGTCAGGAGCGGCAGCGGGCCAGGGAGCAGAGCGAGGAGCTGCTGGCGTCGGCGCGGGTCCGGGTGGACGAGGCGCAGGCGGAGGCGGCCCGGCTGGTCGAGGAGGCGGACCGGCGGGCCACCGAGCTGGTGACCGGCGCGGAGCAGACGGCGCAGTCCGTCCGGGACTCGGTCGCCGGGCTCCAGGAGCAGGCCCAGGAGGAGATCGCGGGGCTGCGCAGCACCGCCGAGCATGTGGCGGAGCGCACCCGTACGGAGGCGCAGGGCGAGGCCGACCGGGTGCGCGCGGACGCGTACGCCGAGCGGGAGCGGGCCGGGGAGGACGCGGCCCGGGTGCGCCGTGAGGCCCGGGAGGAGACCGAGGCGGCGAAGGCGCTCGCGGAGCGGACGGTCACCGACGCGATCGCCGAGGCCGACCGGACCCGCAAGGACGCGGACGAGCACGCCCAGCGGGCCCGTACCGAGGCGTCGGACACGATCGCGACGGCCGAGCAGAACGCCGCGCAGGCCCGTGCCGAGGCCCGGGAGGACGCGAACCGTATCCGTTCGGACGCCGCGGGCCAGGCCGACGGGCTCGTCGGTGAGGCGACCCGGGAGGCGGAGCGGCTGCGGTCGGAGACCGTGGAACAGGCCGAGCTCCTGCGGACGGAGACGGCACGTAAGGCCGAGGCGCTGCGCACGGAGACGGAGCGGCAGGCGGAGCTGCTGCGTACGGAGACCGCCGAGCAGGCGGAGCGGGTGCGCGCGGAGGCCGTCGCGAAGGCGGAGCGGCTGATCGCGGACGCGTCCGGGGACGCCGAGCGGCTGCGGGCGCAGGCGGCGGAGGCCGTCGGTTCGGCGCGTCAGCACGCGGAGCGGACCCGTACGGAGGCCGAGCGGGTGCGTACCGAGGCGCGGACGGAGGCCGAGCAGGTGCTCGCCCAGGCCCGTGCTTCGGCGGAGCGGACGATGGACGAGGCCCGCAAGGACGCCAACAAGCGGCGTTCGGAGGCGGCGGAGCAGGTCGACGCGCTCATCACGGAGGCCGTGTCGGAGGCCGACAAGCTGGGCAACGACTCGCAGGCGAAGGCCCGCGAGACGACGGCGGAGGCCGAGAAGCAGGCCGACACGATGGTCGGCGCGGCCCGTACGGAGGCCGACCGGCTGGTCGCGGAGGCCACCGTCGAGGGCAACACCCGGGTGGAGCGGGCCCGTACGGACGCGGACGAGCTGCTGGTCGGCGCGCGCCGGGACGCGACGGCGATCCGGGAGCGCACCGAGGAGCTGCGGGAGCGGATCACCGGTGAGGTCGAGGAGCTGCACGAGCGGGCGCGGCGGGAGTCGGCGGAGGCCATGCGGACCGCGGGCGAGCGCTGCGACGCGCTGGTGAAGGCCGCCGAGGAGCAGCTGACCGAGGCTCAGGCGAAGGCCGAGAAGCTGGTGTCGGACGCGAACTCGGAGGCGAGCCGGGTGCGGATCTCCGCGGTCAAGAAGGCCGAGGGTCTGCTGAAGGAGGCCGAGACGAAGACGGCCGGGCTGGTCCGTGAGGCGGAGCGCGTCAAGGCGGAGGCCGAGCAGGAGGCCGAGCGCACGGTGGACGAGGGGCGTCGTGAGCTCGATGTGCTGGTCCGCCGCCGGCAGGACATCAACGCGGAGATCTCGCGGGTGCAGGACGTGCTGGAGGCGCTGGAGTCCTTCGAGGCTCCGCCGGCTGGGAAACCCGCGGCGGGCGGTGGGGCCGGTGTCAAGGCCGGCGCGGCGTCCGGCGGCACCCGTTCGGGTGGCAAATCGTCAGAGGGCTAGCCAGAATGGCCCTGTTCGTGGTTTAAGAAGGCCTCTGTCCGTCCGTGTGTCTGCCCCGGGCAGCGCGCGGGTCCGCAGCCACCCAAAAGGGGTGTCATTCTCCAGATCAAACCTGTATCCGCTCGATGACACGCCGTTCCGCCCCCTAGGATTCCCCCTATCACCTCACCGGTCTCATTCGACAGGAACCCCATGAGCGACACTTCCCCCTACGGCTTCGAGCTTGTGCGGCGTGGGTACGACCGCGCTCAGGTGGACGAACGAATCTCGAAGCTCGTCTCCGATCGCGACAGTGCCCTGACCCGGATCACCGCGCTGGAGAAGCGGATCGAGGAACTTCACCTCGAAACGCAGAACGCCCAGGCGCAGGTCAGCGATGCCGAGCCGTCCTATGCCGGGCTCGGCGCGCGCGTCGAGAAGATCCTCCGCCTCGCCGAGGAGGAGGCGAAGGACCTGCGCGAGGAGGCCCGTCGCGCTTCCGAGCAGCACCGCGAGCTCGCCGAGTCGGCCGCCCAGCAGGTGCGCAACGACGCCGAGACGTTCGCCGCCGACCGCAAGGCCAAGTCCGAGGACGAGGGTCTTCGGATCGTCGAGAAGGCCAAGGGCGAGGCGTCCACGCTGCGTGCCGAGGCCCAGAAGGACGCGCAGTCCAAGCGTGAGGAGGCCGACGCCCTCTTCGAGGAGACCCGTGCGAAGGCCGCCCAGGCCGCCGCGGACTTCGAGACGAACCTCGCCAAGCGCCGGGAGCAGTCGGAGCGGGACCTGGCGTCGCGTCAGGCCAAGGCCGAGAAGCGTCTCGCGGAGATCGAGCACCGCGCCGAGCAGCTGCGTCTGGAGGCGGAGAAGCTGCGGACCGACGCGGAGCGCCGCGCCCGGCAGACCGTGGAGACGGCGCAGCGCCAGGCCGAGGACATCGTGGCCGACGCGAACGCCAAGGCGGACCGCATCCGCAGCGAGTCCGAGCGGGAGCTCGCCGCGCTCACCAACCGGCGTGACTCCATCAACGCGCAGCTCACCAATGTGCGCGAGATGCTCGCGACCCTCACGGGTGCCGCGGTCGCCGCGGCCGCCTCGCCCGTCGAGGACGAGCCGATCTCGCGTGGTGTCCCCGCCCAGCAGGGCCGGTAGTCACCTTCGCCCTCCCTCGGGCGGTTCGGCCGGTGTGCCCGGTACGGCTTCGTCGCCGTGCCGGGCACCGCCATGTCCGGGCCTGCTGACGGGACGGCAGCCGGGCGGGCGCCGGGCGGCGCGCGGGCGCGTCCGTGGCGGGTGGCGCGCATCCGTGGCGGGTGGCGCGCGTCCGCACAACAGGCAGGAGCAACCCGCGCGGCTTAGCGTGGTGCGCATGATCGAGCTTGAGGGGCTGACGAAACGGTTCGGTGAGAAGGTCGCGGTCGACGAGTTGACGTTCACGGTCCGGCCGGGGATCGTCACGGGGTTCCTCGGTCCGAACGGGGCCGGGAAGTCCACCACCATGCGGATGATGCTGGGGCTCGACCATCCGACGGCCGGTGAGGTCCGGATCGACGGCGAGCACTACGACCGGCTGAAGGACCCGCTCACCGCGATCGGCGCGCTGCTGGACGCGAAGGCCATGCACGGCGGGCGCAGCGCCTACAACCATCTGCTGTGTCTGGCGCAGTCCAACGGCATTCCCGCGCCCCGGGTGGACGAGGTGCTGGACACGGTCGGGCTGACGGCGGTGGCGGGGAAGAAGGCGAAGGGCTTCTCGCTGGGGATGGGCCAGCGGCTGGGTATCGCGGGCGCCCTGCTCGGTGATCCGCGCATCCTGATGTTCGACGAGCCGGTCAACGGGCTCGACCCCGAGGGCATCCACTGGATCAGGCATCTGATGAAGTCGCTGGCGGCCCAGGGCCGTACCGTCTTCGTCTCCTCGCATCTGATGAGCGAGATGGCGCTGACCGCCGACCATCTGGTGGTGATCGGTCAGGGGCGGCTGCTGGCGGACACCTCGATGGCGGATTTCATCCGGGAGAACTCACGGTCGTACGTCCGGCTGCGCACCCCGCAGCGGGAGCGGCTGCTCGATGTGCTGCACGCCAACGGGGTCACGGTGGTGGAGACGGCCGGCGGGGTGCTGGAGGTGGACGGGCACCCGTCCGAGCGGCTGGGCGAGCTGGCGTCCGAGCACCGGATCGTGCTGCATGAGCTGAGTCCGCAGCAGGCATCCCTGGAGGAGGCGTTCATGCAGCTCACGGCCGCGTCGGTGGAGTACCACGCGCACACCGGACCGGCGGACGGGCTGTCCGGCGGGCCGGTGGCGGGTCCGGGGCCGCCCCGGCCGGGCTGGGGCGAGAGCTGGCAACCGCGCGACGGGAAGGGGGTGTGACGATGGCGGCCCTCCAGGTCATCCGTTCGGAGTGGACCAAGATCCGGTCGGTGTCGTCCACCGTCTGGACGCTGGGGCTGGCGTTCGTGGTGACGGTCGCCCTCGGGATGCTGATCAGCACCCTCGCGAAGAACGACTTCGACTCGCTGAGCCCGCAGGACCGGCTGACCTTCGACCCGACCCTGGTGAGCTTCGCCGGGATGAGCCTCGGCCAGCTCGCGATGATCGTGTTCGGGGTGCTGGTGGTGTCCAACGAGTACAGCACCGGCATGATCCGCACCTCGCTCGCGGCGGTGCCGCAGCGCGGGACGTTCCTGTTCGGGAAGCTCGCGGTGGCCACGGCACTGGCCCTCGTGGTCGGGCTGATCACCAGCTTCGTGACGTTCTTCCTGGGCCAGATGATCCTCGGCGAGTACCGCGCGGACCTCTCGGACCCCGGGGTGCTGCGGGCGGTGATCGGCGGCGGGCTGTACATGGCGCTGATCGCGATGTTCTCGATGGGGGTGGCGGCGATGCTGCGCAGTCCGATGCTGTCGCTGGGCATCCTGATGCCGTTCTTCTTCCTGATCTCCGCGATCCTCGGCAATGTGTCGGCGACGGAGAAGGTCGGCCGGTTCCTCCCCGACCAGGCGGGCAGCAAGATCATGCAGGTGGTCCAGCCCCTGGACGACGACACCCCGTACGGGCCCTGGGGCGGTCTGGGGATCATGGTGCTGTGGGTGGCCGTGGCGCTGATCGGCGGGTACGTGCTGCTGAAGCGCCGCGACGCGTAGCGGACGGGCACGGTACGGCGGTCCCGGTACGGGCGGTCCTGGTGCGACGGTCCTGGTACGGCGGTCGCGGCCCGGTGGGCGGGGCGGTCGGGGACCGTCGTCCGGGGGGTCCGGCGGGGGCCGGGCGGCGGGGACAGTAGGGACGGACGGGGACAGAAGCCCACGGCCCGGCCCTGTCCCCTGTTTTGGCTGGAACCGTCAGCTCCCGGATATCCTCCTAACCCTTACGGGGGCGTGTGCCCCGACGTCCTGAGAACCTGTGAATGGGTGCGGAGCATGATCGAGGCAGTCGGCCTGACGAAGCGCTACGGTGCCAAGACAGCCGTGTACAACCTTTCCTTCCAGGTGAAGCCCGGCACCGTCACCGGATTCCTCGGGCCCAACGGCTCGGGCAAGTCGACGACGATGCGCATGATCCTCGGGCTCGACAACCCGACGTCGGGCCAGGTCACCATCGGCGGCTACCCGTACCGCAGGCTGCCGAACGCCCCGCGTCAGGTCGGCGCCCTGCTGGACGCCAAGGCGGTGCACGGCGGGCGGCACGCGCGCAACCATCTGCTGTGCCTCGCGCAGCTCTCCGGGATCCCGGCCCGCCGGGTCGACGAGGTCCTCGGGGTGGTGGGTCTCCAGGAGGTCGCCCGCAAGCGCTCCCAGGGCTTCTCCCTGGGTATGGGGCAGCGGCTCGGGATCGCGGCGGCCCTGCTCGGCGACCCCCAGGTGCTGCTGTTCGACGAGCCGGTCAACGGACTCGACCCCGAGGGCATCCTCTGGGTCCGCAATCTGATGAAGTCGCTCGCCGCCGAGGGCCGTACCGTCTTCGTCTCCTCGCATCTGATGAGCGAGATGGCGCTGACCGCCGACCATCTGATCGTGATCGGCCGCGGCCAGCTCCTCGCCGACATGAGCGTGCGGGACTTCATCTCGCACAACTCCGCCGACTTCGCCCGGGTGCGCACCCCCGACAGCGAGCCGCAGCAGCGCGAGAAGCTCACCGCCGCGCTGACCGAGGCGGGCGGCCAGGTGCTGTCCGAGCCGGACGGCGCGCTGCGGATCATGGGGCTGCCGCTGCCGCGGATCAGCGAGCTGGCCCACACCACCGATGTCCGGCTGTGGGAGCTCTCGCCGCACCAGGCGTCCCTGGAGGAGGCGTACATGCGGATGACCCAGGGCGTGGTCGACTACCGCTCCACGGTCGACGCGAAGGCCGGTCTCCAGCAGCAGCTCCCGCCGGGCGCGCAGCCCCCCGTCGCGATGCCCGTCGCGGGCCAGGGCCAGCCCGGCTGGTACGCGCCGCCGCCGCCCCAGCAGGGCGGTCAGCCGTTCGCGATGCCGCAGGCCCCCGCCGGCCCGCCCCAGCCGAACCCGTACGCCGCTCAGCCCGCCGACGCCCCCGCCGCCGCGGGGGCCGCCACCACCGAGATGACGAAGCCCGACAGCGAGGGACCCCGATGAGCACGCCGCCCCAGCAGCAGAACCCCGCGGCCCCGGCGCCCCACTGGCAGCACCCGGAGGGGGCGTACACCTCGCCGATCCCGGTCACCCGCACGCATCTGGGGCACGCGCTCACCTCGGAGTGGACGAAGATCAAGTCCGTGCGCTCCACGATGTGGACGATCGGGGTCTTCCTCGCCCTGGTCATCGGCATCGGTCTGCTGGTGTCCGCGCAGACCACCGGCATGGACTACGAGGACGCGCCCTACACGATCCCCGCGTTCTTCGGGCTGGTGCTGGGACAGCTCTGCCTGATCACCCTGGGCGTCCTGGTCATCTCGTCCGAGTACGGCACGGGCATGATCCGTACGACGCTCACCGCGTCGCCCGCCCGCTGGCGGGTGCTCGCCGCGAAGTTCATCATCTTCTTCGCGCTGGCCTACGTGGTGTCCGCCTTCGCGATCGGTTTCGTGGGCCTGGTGACGGCCGGGATGTACGGGGACGCCAGCAACGTGCCCTGGCTCGGCTCGGTCTTCAAGGGCGCCCTGTACGTGTCGCTGCTCGGTGTCCTCGCGCTGGCCGTCGGCGCGATGCTGCGGCACTCGGCGGGCGCGATCACCGCGATGCTGGGTGTGGTGCTGGTCCCCGCGATCCTGCCCGCGTTCCTGATGATCTCCCCCAGCACCCAGCGGGTCGGCGAGGTCATGATGGACTACGCCGCCCCGAACGCGCTGGCGAAGATCTTCGCCCTCGACACGGAGGGCACCGGCGGCCCCCAGCTGGTGTTCCTGATCATCGTCACCGGTGCCGCGGTCGCGGGCGCCTTCACCCTGCTGGACCGCCGGGACGTGTGACCGCGCCCCGCGTCGAAGTGACGGCTGTGCCCCCGCCCGGACTCCTCCGGGCGGGGGCACAGCCGTACCGGTCAGTAGCGGGGCATGCCGCGGCCCCGCTGCACCCGGGTGGCCCGGCGGTCGCGGGCCGACCAGCACGCCTTGTGCCAGTGCCGGCGGTCGTCCACTCCCGCGTACTGCGGCCAGGTGACGACATGGGGCACCCCGGACGGGATCACCTGGTCGCACCCGGGGCAGCGGTACGTCTTCCCGGCGGTGCTGGCACCCGCCACATGGCGTACCGACCACTCCTCACCACGCCAGGTCTGGGTGGACTCGAACCCCCCGTAGCGCTCATGGTCGTCCCCGGGCCCGGCTCCTCCGGAGTCCGTGGCTCCTTTGGGACGATTACGGCGCGGGGACACGGGCACACCTCACGGATCGCGGAAGAAGTCGGCATCGGGCCCGACCAGCCTACGCGCCGCCCCGGGGGCACACGCCTGGTGCGAGCTCCGCGCAATCCCCCCGCAATACACAGACAATCCGTCAATCTTTCCCGCCGCCCGTGCCTTTGGCACGTGTCGGACGTTGTTGCCGTTGAGCCGGTACCTGGGGGAGCGCCGAGGCCGGTTGCCGAAGGAGGCAGGAGTGCGATGCGTGTAGGAAGTTTCGTCCTGGCGGCGCAGTTCCCGGGACAGGGCCAGGGGGAGGCCCTGCACCGGGCGGTGCGGGCCGCCGAGGTGTCCGAGGAGTCGGGACTGGACTCGGTGTGGCTCGCCGAGCACCACTTCGTCCCGTACGGCACCTGCCCCTCGGCCGTCACCCTGGCGGCGCTGCTGCTGGGACGCACGAGGACCCTGCGGGTGGGGACGGCGGTCAGTGTGCTGCCGACCGTCCATCCGGTGGCCCTCGGCGAGCAGGCGGCCCTGCTGCACATCACCTCCGGCGGACGGTTCTCGCTGGGGGTGGGCCGGGGCGGTCCCTGGGTCGACCTGGAGGTGTTCGGCACCGGGATCGAGGCGTACGAACGCGGATTCCCGGAATCCCTCGATCTGCTGCTGCGCTGGTTGACGCAGTCCCGGGTGGACGCCGACTCGCAGCGGTTCCGCTTCCGCGCGGTCGATGTCGTACCGCAGCCGTCCCAGGCGCTCATCGGCGGGATCGGGCCGGAAGTGGTCGTCGCGTGCACCTCACCGGGCACCGTACGGCTGGCCGCGGAGCGCGGACTGCCGATGCTGCTCGGGATGCACGTGGACGACGAGGAGAAGGCCGCGATGATCGGACTGTGGCGCTCGCACGCCCACGAGTCGGGACGCGACCCCGACGAGGTACGGAACGCCGCTCATGTCTCGGCGGGCGTCGTACAGATCGCCGACCGGGGCCCCGAGGCGTCCGCGGCGCTGCTCAAGGCGATGCCGGGCTGGCTGCGGCAGGGCCTCGCGGCACATGTGACCGTCGACGACCGCGCCCGTACGATGCGCGACCCCGTCGCCTACACCGAACTGCTGTGCTCCCTCCATCCGGTGGGTACCCCGCAGCAGTGCGCCGACTCCCTCGCGGCCACCGCGGAGCGTACCGGCGTCACCCGCTTCGCGCTGCTGGTCGAGGGCTCGGGCGAGCTGGTCGCCACGGAGGAGAACATCCGCAGGCTGGGCGCCGAGGTACTGCCGCAGCTCGGCTGACCCACGGGCACACCGGGGCCCGCCGTCACCGCACCCATGGGCCCCGGTGTGCCAGGGGGCCGGGCGTCCGGCGACGGCGGGCCTGGTGCCGCTGCCGTCAGCAGTCCCGCAGTTCCGGCGACTGGTTCAGGAGCTGGTTGCGCACAGAGGTGAAGCGGACGAGCGTCTCGTCCACCGCCGGGTCCAGCGGGAAGACCGCCAGGCGGTGGCAGTTCTGGAAGGCCAGCCGCACTCCGAAGTGCCGCTGGAGCGCGCCCCGGATCGCGTCACTCGCGAGCGCGCGAAGCAGCTGGCCACGTGCCTGCTCGTCCGGCGGCGGCGTCTCGTTGTCGGCGAACTCTCCACCGTCCACCTTGAGCTGGGCCACCAGGGAGCTGACCATCTCCCACGCGTAGGGAAGGGAGGTCCGGACGCAGTCGACGAAGGCTGCTTCGTCGACCTCGCCTCGCTCGGCCTGTTCCAATAGGGCCGGTGAGACGTCGAGCGACATGGGTTCTCCTCTCGCACCCCCGGAGCCGGGGGCTTGCGGACAGGGAGGGAGTTCGCATACGCAGCGTGCACGCTTCGCGACCTCCCGCGTCCACCGTAAGCATCGCGGCTCAGCGGCACCAGAAGAATGCGGCCACAACCGGCCACGCACGTACGGGGTCCTTCCAGGGCGAATCGCGTGGACCACCGGACGTCCAGTAGCGTTGCCGACCATGCGTCTCGTCATCGCCCGCTGCTCCGTGGACTACGCGGGCCGGCTCACCGCCCATCTTCCGTCGGCCCCCCGCCTGATCCTGATCAAGGCGGACGGCAGTGTCTCCATCCACGCTGACGACCGGGCCTACAAACCGCTCAACTGGATGTCGCCTCCCTGCACCCTCAAGGAGGGCACCGGGGACGAGAGCGGCGTATGGACCGTCATCAACAAGGGCGGCGAGAAACTCATCATCACCATGGAGGAGATCCTTCATGACTCGTCCCATGAACTCGGCGTCGATCCCGGTCTCATCAAGGACGGCGTGGAAGCGCACCTCCAAGAACTCCTCGCGGACCGCATCGACACCCTGGGCGAGGGCTACACCCTGATCCGCCGGGAGTACATGACCGCGATCGGCCCGGTCGACATCCTGTGCCGGGACGCCGAGGGCGCGACGGTCGCGGTGGAGATCAAGCGGCGCGGGGAGATCGACGGTGTCGAGCAGCTCACCCGCTATCTGGAGCTGCTGAACCGCGACCCGCATCTCGCGCCGGTCCGCGGGGTCTTCGCCGCCCAGGAGATCAAGCCCCAGGCCCGGGTCCTGGCGACCGACCGCGGCATCGGCTGCACGGTCCTCGACTACAACGCCCTGCGAGGCATCGAGGACGACAAACTCCGCCTGTTCTGACCCCCGGCCACCCCGCCAGACAACCCCGCGCCCGGCGAACCGCCCAAGGTGGGCGCCCCAAAGGGTCGCGGGGAACCGCGCACCCCCGAGCAACCCGCACAGGAACAAGCACACCCAGCACGGGAGACCTCAGGGGCGCGAGGAACTGCGCGAGCAACCCCGGGCAACCCACAGCCGAACAAGAACCGCAGGCGGCGCGACCCAAGGGGCGCGGGGAACTGCGCACCCCCGAGCGACCCGCACAGGACCAAGTGCGTCCAGCACGGCAGACCTCAGGGGCGCGAGGAACCGCGCACCCCCCGAACGACCCCCACAGGAACAAGTGGGCTGAGCCCCGCGAACCTGGCGGCGCAAGCGGAGGCGACCCGCACAGGGACAAGTGGGCCCAGCCCCGAGAACCCGGAAGCGCAAGCGAAGGCGACCCGCCGGGAACGGGCTAGAGCACGGACTCCCCCGGCCCCGCCCCACCCGAGGGCGTCCCACCGGGCCCCGCGGCGGAATCGGACCCGGACGGCGAGACGGACGCCGTAGGCGTGGGCGCGGGCGGCGACGTCCCGGGGCTGGAGGCACTGGGCGACGGCGCCGTGGGCCGCCCCGTGGGCGACGGCGGCGGCGTGGTGGGCCGCTCGCTGGTCGGCGGACGGCCACTGCTCGGGGGCCCGCTGGAGGGCTCCCCGGGACCACCCGGGCCCCCCGGACCACCGGGCCCGCCGGGCTCACCCGTACCGCCCGGGTCACCAGGCCCGCCCGGGGAACCGGACCCACCGGCCCCGCCGGAACCCCCCGCACCGCTCCCAGGGCCCCCACCGGGCCCACTGGACCCCGGCACGGGCGAGGACGCCCCACCGACCCCGGCGCCCGGCACCGCGTCCGTGGGGGCCGAAGGCACCCCGGACGGACCCGCCCCGCCGGGCCGGCTCGTGGAACCGGTGTCCGCACCCCCGGTGCCCTCGCGCTGCCCGCCCTCGGGCCCCGCCTCGTCCACCCCGGCCGCGTCGTCCACGTCCTGGCTCGCGGACGGGTCGCTGCCGACCCGTCCGGCCGGCGGGTCGTCCGTGTCGGAGATGACCCCGAGCGTCACCACGGTGCCCAGCAGCGCCGCGAGCAGCCCGCCCGCGCCCGCGGCCACCAGATTGCGCCGGGTACCGCTCAGCACCGTCCGGCGGGCGCCCCGCAGCCGGGAGGCGAACCCTCCGGCGGGTCCCCGTCCGGAGACCAGGGTGTCGGCCGGATCAGGTGCCTCCGGGGCGCCGGCGGAGGCGCCGGCGGCGCCGGGAGGCAGCGCGAACACCCGGGTGAGGCCCCCGGGCGGCGACACGGACTCCTCACGCCGCGCCCCGGACATCGCGTCCCCGGCCGTCGCCTTGCCCGCGGCGGAGCGGTCGTCGACCAGGGCGAGGGCCCGGCGGCCCGCGACGGCGCCGCGCTTGTCGGCGACCGCGCCCCGCAGCCCGATGGACGCCTCCAACTCGGCGCGGGCCCGGCCGTCGCGGCCCTCGCACAGCGCGAGGACGCCCAGCTCATGGTGGAAGTACGCCTCGTCGGCCACCTCACCGGTGTGCCGGGCGGCGGCCGTGCCGAGCCGCAGCACATGCTCCCAGGCGTTCCAGTCGGCCCCGGCGGCCAGCGCGGGCGCGGCGGCCCGCGCGAGGCCCACGGACGCGCTGGGCCCGTCGGGTTCACCGGCGGGGTCGAGCAGCGCGGAGAGGGAGTCGGCGTCGGCGGAGCCGTTCTCGGCGGCGTTCAGCGGGGCGGCCAGGACGGCGATGACCGCGTCGGCCTCGGCGGCGACCCGCGCGGGGGTGACCGAGGGGTGGCCCGTCCACCAGGCGTAGTGCCGGGCGGCGGTGAGCAGCCGTTCGGCGGCGTCGTCGGCGTATCCGGCGCCCTCCAGCTGGGTGCGCACCCCGGTGGCCAGCCGGTAGCGGGGGCCGACGGGGGTCACGAGGGCCACCCCGACGAGTTCCGCGAGGGCCGCGTCGGCGTGGGTGTCCCCGATCAGCGCGGGCAGATGCGCCTGGTGCGGGACCTCGCCCTCCAGCGCCACGGCGAAGCGCAGCGTGGCGCGGGCCGCGCCGCTGAGCCGGGACGCGAGCAGCGCGGCGGGCGCGGCACCCTCGGCGAGCGAGGGAAGGGGTACGTCGGGTTCGTCACCGTCGCCGTCGTGGCCGTCGTCGCCGGTCCGGTGGCCGGTCCGGTCGGAGGCGGCTGTGTCCCGGTCGGGGGAGGCGCTGTCGGGGCCGTCGCCGGGGCCGTCGTACGTGAAGGCGTCGGGGTCGGCGCGCAGCGCGTCGCGCTGCCGGAGCAGGGCCGCGGCCTGGACGAACCGCAGGGGCAGGCCCTCCGACTCGAACCAGAGGTCCCCGGCCCAGCTCGCCTCGTCGTCGGAGAGCGGGCGGCCGGTGGCGTGTGCGAGGAGGGCGACGCCCCCGGCGCGGCTGAGGCCGCCGAGGAACACCTCCTCGACGGGCGCGTCCGTGCGGGGCGGGGTGACGTCGGGGTCGGCGGCGAGCACGAAGGCGCATTCGGGGGTGGCGTCGAGGAGTTCGTCGAGCGCGGCGCCGCCGAAGGCGAGGTCGTCCACCACGACGACGGCGCCGATACCGCGTACGTGGTCGAGGACGCCCTGACGGTCGGGGTGCTGTCCGGGGCCGCTGAACACGGCCGCGTACAGGTCGTACAGCAGGTCGGTGACGGTCCGGCGGAAGCCGGTGAGCCGGATGACGCCGTCGGGGGCGAGGTCCGCGCAGTCGTCGGCGACGGCGTCGAGCAGCGCGGTGCGTCCGCATCCGGCGGGTCCGGTGAGCCGTACGGAGCGGCCCCGGGCGATGAGCCGGACGGCGCGTTCGCGTTCCTCCTGGCGTTCCAGCAGCGGCGGCCTGGCGAGTGCGGGACCCGGCGGTACGGGAGGGGTGGCGGCGCGGCGGACCTCTTCGCGGGTCCGCGGGGCGTGCCGTTCGGGGGGCGCCGGGTGGTCTCCCGGCGGGCGCCGCTCGATCTCGCTGCCGTCCACGGGGTTGACGGTCAGGAGGAGTTCGCCGCAGCTGAGGCGGACCGTGCGCGGGGTGGTCGGCGCGCCGGCGAAGTCGGAGGTGAGCGGGTCGCGGGGGGCCCGGGGGCGGGGCGGGGCGCCGGGGTCGGGCAGCGCGGGGAGCGGCCGGTCGCGGTTCTCGCGGAGGGCCGGGAGGTAGGGGTTGTCCCGGGCGTCCGGCGCGGCGGGTCCGGGGTGCGGCCCGGGTATCTCGTCGGCGGCGTACGGCTGGTCGCGGTCCTCGGAGGCCGTCCCGTCCGTGGGGCTCCGGTGCTTCGCGGCGGGGTCGGCGCGGTCGTGGCGGCCGCCGCCGGAGCGGTCGCGCGATTCCCGGGGCCCGGGGTCGTCCTGGCCGTACGGCTCGGGTTCCCGGTCGGTCGGGTCCATGGTCGAAGCCCCCCAAGAGCGTCGTGTGCGGCGGCCCCGGCCGGCCGTGCGCACACCGCGCCGTCGCTTCCGGTCCGCTCCCGTTCCACCGGTCCCGGCGCGGGGAGATCCGGGCCGGGTGTCCGGGCCCTGGGCCTGCCGTCAGTATCCATGAACGGACGGGGTGCCGGACGGCCGTGGACATCACGGTCCGATGAGAATCGGGGCGGTCGCGGGGCGCGGGGGCCGGGGTCAGACCCTGGGCAGGGACTCGACCCCGATCCCGCCCTCGATGGCGAGGATGCGGTGCAGCCGGGTGGCGACCAGCAGCCGCTGCATCTGCGGGGGTACGTCGCGCAGCACGAGCCGCCGTCCGCAGCGCCCCGCGCGGCGGTGGGCGCCCATGATGACGCCGAGTCCGGTGGCGTCCCAGGAGTCCAGTTCCGACAGGTCGAGCACCAGGTCACCGGTGCCGTCGTCGACGGCCGAGTGCAGGACCGTCCGGGCGTCCGCCGCGCTGCGGACGTCGAGGCGGCCCCCGACGACCAGCTCGGCGTGGTCGCCCCTGATGTGCATATGCGCTCCCGGTGTCCGCGTGCGGTGACAGATGGTCGGTGAGAAGTCTGCGTATGGGTGTTCCGTGGGCCGTCCGGCTATGTCACTGCAACTGACGGCCCGTGGGCGACCAGGGTTGCTGGTTGTAAGCGAACCGATATCGAATTCACCCCGAGGGGTGATCCCCGGGGTGACGGAACATCAATGCGGAGCCGGGGGGAAGGACGGCCGCCCGGTGTCCGTCCCCCCGCTCCTGGGCGTGCGCCCGGCACCCTCGCGGTGCTTGATCCGGTGCCGTGCGGGCGCGCTCGCCGTGGATTCGCTCAGTGCTTGTAGAACCCCTGCCCGCTCTTGCGTCCGATGTCACCGGCGTCAACCATCCGGCGCATCAGCTCGGGCGGGGCGAACTTCTCGTCCTGGGACTCGGTGTAGATGTTCTCGGTGGCGTGCAGCAGGATGTCGACGCCGGTGAGGTCGGCGGTCGCGAGGGGTCCCATCGCGTGGCCGAAGCCCAGCTTGCAGGCGAGGTCGATGTCCTCGGCGCTGGCCACCCCCGACTCGTACAGCTTCGCGGCCTCGACCACGAGGGCGGAGATGAGCCGGGTGGTGACGAAGCCCGCGACGTCGCGGTTGACGACGACACAGGTCTTGCCGACGGATTCGGCGAACTCCCGGGCGGTGGCCAGGGTCGCGTCACTGGTCTTGTAGCCGCGCACCAGTTCGCACAGCTGCATCATCGGGACGGGCGAGAAGAAGTGCGTGCCGACGACCCGTTCGGGGTGTTCGGTGGCCGCGGCGATCTTGGTGATGGGGATCGCGGAGGTGTTGGAGGCGAGCACGGTCCCGTCGCCGACGATTCCGTCGAGGGCGCGGAAGATCTCGTGCTTGACCTCCAGCTTCTCGAAGACGGCCTCGACGACGATATCGGCGTCGGCCACCGCGTCGAGGTCGGTGGTGGCGGTGATCCGGGCGAGCGCGGCCTCGGCGTCGGCGGGGTCCAGCCTGCCCTTGGCGACGAACCGGTCGTACGAGGACCTGATGCCGTCGGTGCCCCGGGTCAGCGCCCCGTCGGTGACATCACGCAGGACGACGTCCCAGCCTGCCTGGGCGGATACCTGCGCGATTCCGGAACCCATGAGTCCGGCTCCGATGACGGCGAGCTTCCGTGCCACGTTTCAACCCCTAACCCGCTGTTTACGTTGAAGTTTCCCGTACCTGTGGCGGACCCTAGCGTCAGTGAAGGCCCAAGTGACGGCGAAGAGATGCGCGTCACGTCTCACATGACGGACATCACACCACCACCGCCGCCCGTACGGAGCAGCGGCGGCGGACGGGGTCATCCCCGGGCGCGTACGGCGTAGTTGAGGACCCGTTCGCCGAGCAGTTCCGTGATGTCGTCCAGGGCGTCGAGCGCCTCCCGGGACACGGCCTCGGGGGTGCGGCCCTCGATCAGTCCGCAGCGGATGACACCCATGACCGTCCGGTGCGCCCAGTCGATCTGACCGGCGACCAGGCTGGGCAGCCGGTCGCCGGGCGCGGCCCCGGTCTCCTCGCGCAGCGCCCGGTCCAGGTTCACGAGCACCTCCTGGTCGAGCTCCTGGAGCCGGGAGCGCAGTCCCGCGGCGTCCTCCACGACGACGAGGAAGCGGTCGTATCCCGTCATCAGCCCGACCCGGGGCGACACCGCCTCGATCTCGGCGTGCAGTTCGCGCAGGACGGCCCGCGCGGCGGACTCGCCCGGGGCCCGGCCGCGCACCCAGCCGGCGAGCCGGTCGGCCACCGAGGACGCCCGGTCGAGGAACAGGTCCTCCTTGGCCGGGAAGTAGTTGTAGACCGTGTTGACGGAGACCTCGGCGGCGTCCGCGATCTCGGCGACGGTCACCGCGTCGAACCCGCGTTCCAGGAACATCCCGGTGGCCAGGTCGGAGATGTGCTGCCGGGTCCGGCGCTTCTTGCGCTCCCGGAGCCCTTCGCGGGCCTCCGGCCCACCGGCGCTCCCGCCGCGCCCGGTCGCGGGCGCCGCGCCCCGCGTCCGGTCCTCGCCGTGTGTGCGGTCCGCTGCCCCTTCGCCCATGGCAGCAGCCTAACCGCCCTGGTGGGCGCCCGGATCGGTGCCGTCGGCGGGGAGTCGGAAGGGGTGCCGGAGGGCTGTGCGGGGCGGTCGGCACGGGGCCATGGGGTATTTTTGGAGTCATTGCAAATTTTCAGCGGCTCTGTTTTTCTGGGGGCATGGCAGTCATCACGGTGTCCGGCCTCGCCCGGACCTTCCGCACGCCCCAAGGCCCCGTCGAAGCGGTCCGGGGCATCGATCTGCGGGTCGGCCGGGGCGAGATCCTCGCTCTGCTCGGCCCCAACGGCGCGGGCAAGACCACGACCCTGCGCATGCTCACCACCCTGCTGCGGCCCACCGCCGGCAGCGCCACGGTCGCGGGCCACGACCTCGTCACCGACCCGGCCGGGGTCCGCGCCCGCTGCGGCTATGTCGCCCAGTCGAGCGGCCTGGACCCAACGCTGACCGGCCGCGAGGAACTGGTGACCCAGGGGCGGCTCCACCGGCTCGGCAGGGCCGAGGCGAGCGCGCGGGCCGGGGAACTGGCCGGGCTCCTCGGGCTGGACGGGCTCCTCGACCGCCCCACGGCCGCCCTGTCCGGCGGCCGGCGCCGCCGCCTCGACCTCGCGATGGGGCTCACCCACCGCCCCGAGGTGCTGTTCCTCGACGAACCGACCACCGGGCTCGACCCGGCGGGGCGCGCCGATCTGTGGGAACTGGTCCGCCGGGTCCGCGACGACCACGGCACGACGGTCGTGCTCAGCACCCACCATCTCGACGAGGCCGACGAACTCGCCGACCGGCTGGTGGTCATCGACCAGGGCGCGGTCGTCGCCGACGGCACCCCGGGCGCGCTGCGGCTGGCCCACACCGGGTCGCTCGACTCCTCGCTCCAGGACACCTACCTCGCGATCACCGGACGCGGCCCGCTCACCCCGGACCCGGCACCCGTCGCCGTATGACCGCGCCGCACTCCCCCGCCCCCGCACGCCGCCGCCGCACCCGTAGCCGTCCCCGTCGCCGTCCCTGTTACCGAGGAGCCCCCGTGCCCGCCCTGCTCTCCGACACCGCGCTGATCTTCGGGCGGTACGCCCGCAAGACGCTGCGCTCCCGGTTCCAGATGCTGTTCGGCATGCTGATGCCGCTGCTGTACCTCGTCCTCTTCGGCCCGCTGCTGACGCGGCTGCCGCTGGACAGCGACCGTTCCTCCTGGCAGGTGCTCGCCCCGGGACTGCTGCTCCAGCTCGCGCTGTTCGGGGCGTCCTTCGCCGGGTTCGCGATCATCGTGGAGAAGGGGCAGGGAGTGGTGGACCGGATGCGGGCGACCCCGGTCAGCAGGCTCGCGCTGCTCCTCGGCCGGGTGCTCCTGGACGCAGCCCTCCTCACCTTCCAGGCGGTGCTGCTGATCGCCGCCGCCCTGGTGATGGGGCTGCGCGCGCCGGTGGCGGGGCTGCTCGTCGGATTCGCGTTCGTGGCGGTGCTGACGGTCGCGCTCAGCTCGCTGTCGTACACCCTGGCGATGCGGCTGTCCGTGCCGCACGCTTTCGGGGCCACCGTCAACGCCGTGACACTGCCGACGATGCTGTTGTCCGGGCTGATGCTCCCCATGACCCTCGCCCCGGGCTGGCTCGACACGCTCTCCCGGTTCGCACCGCTGCGCCATCCGGTGGACGCCGTACGCGACGCGTTCGCGGGCCGGTACGCCACCACGCCCATGCTGTACGGGGTGCTGGTCGCCGTCGGGCTCATGGCCCTGGCAGTGACGGTCGGCACACGGGCCTTCCGGGCGGACCGCGCGTAACTACGCTGGGGTCATGGTCAATCTGACGCGCATCTACACCAGGACCGGGGACAAGGGCACCACCCACCTCGGCGACATGAGCCGCACCGCCAAGACGGATCTGCGGATCTCGGCGTACGCGGACACCAACGAGGCCAACGCCGTGCTCGGTACCGCCATCGCGCTCGGTGACCTCGCGCAGGACGTCGTCGCGGTGCTGACCCGGGTGCAGAACGATCTCTTCGACGTGGGGGCCGATCTGTCCACCCCGGTGGTCGAGGAGCCCAAGTACCCGCCGCTGCGGGTGGAGCAGTTCTATGTGGACCGGCTGGAGGCGGACTGCGACCTGTTCAACGACCGGCTGGAGAAACTGCGGAGCTTCATCCTGCCCGGCGGGACCCCCGGGGCGGCCCTGCTGCACCAGGCGTGCACGGTCGTGCGGCGGGCGGAGCGGTCCACCTGGGCGGCGCTGGAGGTGCACGGCGAGACGATGAACCCGCTGACCGCCACCTATCTGAACCGGCTCTCGGACCTGCTGTTCATCCTGGCCCGGGTCGCCAACGAGTCGCGCGGGGACGTGCTGTGGGTGCCGGGGGGCGAGCGGTAGCCGTTGCCGGGGGCCGGGCGGCGGCCCTCGCCGCGGTCGCTCAGCCGGAGGTGCGGGAGGACTCGCGGTCGGGGGACGGCGGCGGGTCCACGGGGGCTTTTTTCGGCCAGATCGCGTAGCAGAGGGCGACCAGGCCGTGGATGCCCACCACCCGCAGCGCGGTGAACTGCCATCCCCGCAGGGACGACACATCGCCGCCGTCGCCCACGTACCAGATCGCGGCCTGGAGGAGTCCGCAGGCCACGGCCGCCGCGACCACGGTACGGCCCCACATCACGCCCTCGTGCCGGGCGCGTGCCGCCCCGTACTTCGGCGGCTTCGGCGGCGGCGGTCCGCCCGCGAACCGGTGCTGGAAGTGCCCGTCGATCCACTTGATCGTGTAGTGCCCGTAGCCGACGGTGTAGCCGATGTAGACGGCGGCCAGCCCGTGCTTCCAGTCCGGTGCCGCGCCGTTCCTGAGGTCGGTCGCGGTGACCACCAGCAGCACCACCTCCAGCACCGGCTCGCACAAAAGCACCGCCGCCCCGGCCCGGGGCATCCTCGCCAGGTACCGCAGGGACAGCCCCAGGGCCAGCAGCACCCAGAAGCCCACCTCGCAGACGATGATCAGTGTGACGATCACGCTGTGCTCCTCCCGTTCGGCCCCGCCGGCTCCCCGCCACCCGCCACCCGCCACCCGCCACCCGCCACCGCTACCAGACTTCCGCACCCGGGGGCCCGGCACGTCGTCACCGACGACGAACCGTGACTGCACCCTTGGATGTACCGGACGCGGGAACCGGTCCGCCCGCGCGTCGACGCGGCCCGGACACGGAGCGTGTTGGATGGACGTATGCCGTCCTCATCCCCTCCGCCCCCCGGGGACACCGCGCGCCCGGCGGCCGAGGCCACCGCCGTCCGGCCTCGCCGCCGGCCGCGGGACATCGGGCTGCTGCCGCACCACGTCGACCGGCTGATCGCGGCCGTCGGTCTGGGCGGCGGCACCGCCATGTGGGCCATCGGCCTCCACACCCAGAACCAGCGGCCCCTCGACGGCGCCTGGGTCCTGCTGCCGCTCGCCGTGATGGCGGGCACGGAGCTCCTGCGCAGGACCCGTCCCCGGATCGCCCTGCCGGTCGCGACCCTCGCCCTGGTCGCCGACCAGTTCACCCAGGGCAGTCTGGCGACGCTGGTGATGTTCACGGACATCGTCTACGCGGCCGTGCTGTACGGGCCGCCCGTCGACGCCCGGCGCATCCCGGTGACCACGGGGCTGCTCTCCCTGGCCGTCACCATCGGGTTCCTGGCGTGGTTCCGGCGGCCCGAGGCGGTCCTGATCGGGGTGGTCACGGCCCTGCTGTCGTTCGCCCCGGCGGCCACCGGTGTCCTGGTCCGCACCCATCGCGACACCGCGGACACCGAACGGCTGCGGGCCGAGCAGACCGCGCTGCTCGCCGAGATGGACCGGGTGCAGGCCGTCGCCGCCGAACGTGCCCGGATGGCCCGTGAACTGCACGACATGGTCGCCAACCATCTGTCCGCGATCGCCATCCACTCGACGGCCGCGCTGTCCCTCGACGACCCCCGCACCACCCAGACCGCGCTCGAGGTGATCCGCGAGAACAGCGTGCAGGGACTCGCCGAGATGCGGCGCCTGATCGGGATCCTGCGCGACTCCTCCGAGGACCGCGAACCCGCCGTCGCCCCCACCCTCGACGGACTGGCCGCACTGGCCGCCGGAGCACGCGTCAACGGGCTGGACGTGGCACTGGAGGACACCCGGGCGGAGGGTTCGGGCAAACTGCCCGCGCCCGTGGAGCTCGCCGCGTACCGGATCGTCCAAGAATCACTCACCAACGCCCTCAAGCACGCCTCTCCCGGCCTGGTGACGGTCCGGCTGACCCAGGACACCACCACCCTGTCCGTGCGGGTGACGAGCCCGTACGGGCACCGGGACGGGCCACGGGCGCCGGGCTCGGGGGCCGGACTGATCGGGATGCGGGAGCGGACGGCGCTGCTGCGCGGGACGTTCGAGGCGGCGCCCCGGGCGGCGGACCCGCGTTCGGGGGACAGCGCCGAGGTCTGGTGCGTGTGCGCCACCCTCCCCATCGACACGGCCGGGAATCCCGGCGAAGGAGTGACAGCGTGATCCGTGTACTGGTGGCCGAGGACCAGTCCGCCGTACGGGCCGGACTGGTCCTGATCCTGCGCAGCGCCCCGGACATCGAGGTCGTGGGCGAGGCCGCGGACGGCGAGCGGGCGGTGGAGCTGGCCCGGGAGCTGCGGCCCGACCTGGTGCTGATGGATGTGCAGATGCCCCGGCTGGACGGGGTGTCGGCGACCCGGCAGGTGGTCGCGGAGTCCCTCGCGGACGTGCTGGTGCTGACCACCTTCGATCTGGACGAGTACGTGTTCGGGGCGCTGCGCGCGGGCGCCTCGGGCTTCCTCCTCAAGAACACCGAGGCCAGGGATCTGCTGGAGGCGGTCCGGGCGGTGGGGCGCGGGGAGGGGCTGATCGCGCCCGCGGTGACCCGCCGGCTGATCGCGGAGTTCGCGCGGCCCGGTCGCCCCGCGGCGGGTCCGGGCACCGATCCGGCGGTGCTGGCGGCACTGGATTCGCTCACTCGGCGTGAGCGTGAGGTCCTCGGGCGCATCGGCGAGGGAATGTCCAACGCGGAGATCGCGGTGCGGCTGGAGATGGCCGAGGCGACGGTCAAAACTCATGTGAGCCGGCTGCTGGGGAAGCTGGAACTGCGCAGCCGGGTGCAGGCGGCGGTGCTGGCACGGGAGTTGGGGCTCACCCCGTAGACCCTTGCGGTGTGCCCTCTTTACGGGGTGCGCGAGGTGACGCCCGACACAGGACGACGGGGTCCGGCAGAGAGAAACCGCAGCTCAGGGGGCCGGTGTCGGGCTGCCGTGAAAGAGCGGCCGCTGGCGGTTCGGCGGCTTCACCGACGGGGCCGAAGGGGCCTGTGGGACAGTGACGGCGCGGGTGAATGCGGGTCTCACGCCACGGAGGATGAGGCTGGGTCAGCTGTCAACTCCTGGGAACACCGGGTGCCTTGACCAGGGGGAACCACCCTCCGATGGTCCAGACCTCTTGACCGATGGTCCAGACCTTTCTATTCTCGCCGCACTGCGGTGAGCGTGTCATGGCCATGAGAGTCGTCACGGCGCGTACTCACGGGCGGCGCAGGTTTGGTTCCACCTCCCCACTGGACCTCACCCAAGGAGGCGCAGAATGCGCTTCAGACACAAGGTAGTGGCAGGGCTCACCACCCTGGTGCTGCCGTTCGCGGCGATGGTCGGCCTGGCGACGCCGGCATCAGCGGCGGCCAACGCCACTGCCACATTCACCAAGACGCAGGACTGGGGCAGCGGCTTCGGCGGAAGCTGGACCGTCAAGAACACCGGCACCACCACGCTCAGCTCCTGGAACGTGGAATGGGACTTCCCCACCGGTACCCGCGTAGCCTCCTCCTGGGACGCCACGATCACCAGCACCGGTGATCACTGGACCGCCAAGAACCTGGCCTGGAACGGGACGCTCGCCCCCGGCGCCACCGTCACCTTCGGGTTCAACGGTGTCGGCCCCGGCTTCCCGAGCAACTGCACCCTGAACGGCGGCTCCTGTGACGGAGGCGTCGTCCCCGGTGACGAGCCGCCCTCCGCCCCTGGCACCCCCACTGCCTCCGGCATCACCGACACCGCGGCGAAGCTGACGTGGGCCGCGGCCACGGACGACAAGGGCATCAAGAACTACGACGTCCTGCGGGACGGCGTGAAGGTCGCGACGGTTCCCCCGGCCACGACCGGTCCCACGTCGTACACGGACAACACGCTGTCCGCCGGCACGGACTACTCGTACACGGTCCAGGCCCGCGACACGAAGGACCAGACCGGTCCCGTCAGCGCGTCGGTCGCCGTCCGCACCACCGGCAACGGCAACCCCGGCGGTGGCGGCAGCAAGATCAAGATGGGCTACTTCACCCAGTGGGGCGTCTACGGGCGCAACTACCACGTGAAGAACCTGGACACGTCCGGGACCGCCGCGAAGATCACGCACATCAACTACGCCTTCGGCAACGTCCAGAACGGCAAGTGCACCATCGGTGACGCTTACGCGGACTACGACAAGGCGTACACGGCGGACCAGTCGGTCGACGGTGTCGCGGACACCTGGGACCAGCCCCTGCGCGGTAACTTCAACCAGCTGCGCAAGCTGAAGGCCAAGCACCCGCACATCAAGATCCTCTTCTCCTTCGGCGGCTGGACCTGGTCCGGCGGCTTCACCCAGGCCGCGCAGAACCCGGCTGCGTTCGCGCAGTCCTGCTACGACCTGGTCGAGGACCCCCGCTGGGCCGATGTCTTCGACGGCATCGACCTGGACTGGGAGTACCCGAACGCCTGTGGTCTCACCTGTGACAACAGCGGCCCGGCGGCCCTGAAGAACCTCGCCGCCGCGACCCGGACCAAGTTCGGCCCGAACTACCTGGTCACCGCTGCGATCACCGCCGACGGTTCCACCGGCGGCAAGATCGACAAGGCCGACTACGCCGGGGCGTCCGCCAGCTTCGACTGGTACAACGTCATGACGTACGACTTCTTCGGCTCCTGGGCGACGAAGGGCCCGACGGCCCCGCACTCCCCGCTGACGCCGTACCCCGGCATCCCGCAGCAGGGCTTCAGCTCCTCCGAGGCCATCGCCAAGCTCAAGGCGCAGGGTGTGCCTGACAAGAAGCTGCTGCTCGGCATCGGCTTCTACGGCCGCGGGTGGACGGGTGTCACCCAGGACGCGCCGGGTGGCGTCGCCACCGGGCCCGGACAGGGTACGTACGAGCAGGGCATCGAGGACTACAAGGTCCTCAAGACCACCTGCCCCGCGACCGGCACCGTGGGCGGCACCGCCTACGCCAAGTGCGGCAACAGCTGGTGGAGCTACGACACCCCCGCCACGATCCAGACCAAGATGGCGTGGGCCAAGAACCAGAAGCTCGGCGGAGCCTTCTTCTGGTCGGCGGACGGTGACACCAGCAATGGTGAGCTGGTGAACGCGATCCACACGGGTCTGCAGTAAGCACATAGGGGTACCGGCGCTCGCCGGTACCCCGGTTCCGAGGCGGTCGGTCCCACACCGGTCGCGCCCGGTACGGAGCCGGGGGGCCAGGAACGCCCCCCGACCCCCCGGCTCACGAGCCCGGTACGCCCCAGACGCGTACCGGGCTCTCCGGCGTCCCGGCTCGCCCGGGGGTCTCCTGTGCTGGACGCACTTCGTTCCTGTGCCGTCGCTCGGTGGTTCGCGGTTCCCCGCGGGTCGCCTTCGCTTGCGCTCCCGAGGTCTGTCCGGCTGGGCGTACTTCGTTCCTGTGCCGTCGTTCGGTGGTTTCGCGCAGTTCCCCGCGCCCCTATCGGGGCGCCGTCTGCTTGTTCTTCGGGTCGGTGCCGGTCGGGATTCTCCGTCCTCGATCCGACACGCTCGGTACGACGTCCAGCGGAGCTACTGAAGAGCATCGGAGTCTGCGAGCAGAGATTCCCGCCCACCCCCTTACGTGAGTCCTGCGACTGCGCGAGGAGGGGGTCAGCACCCAAAGGGCAACCCCAGGAGGCGCCCCCAAAGGGGCGCGGGGAACTGCGCAAAAACGAGGGCAGACCCGCACCCGACGGTCAACGGACCGGGGCAGCATCCAGGGGCGCGAGGAACTGCGCACCCACGAACGACCCGCACAGGAGCAAGTACGCCCCGCACAGGAAACCTAGGGGCGCGGGGAACTGCGCACCCACCGAGCGACGGCACAGGGACAGGTACGTCCAGCCGGACGGAGCTCAGAAGCGCGAGCGAAGGCGTTACGCCACGTTGACGCGTTGGCCGGGGGGCGCGGCCTCCAGCCAGGCCAGGAACCCCGTGAGCGCGTCCTCGCTCATCGCCAGCTCCAGCCGGGTCCCGCGGACAAGACACGCCAGGACCACCGCGTCGGACAGCAACGCCAGCTCCTCCTCGCCCGCCGGCTCCCGCCGGCCCAGCACCTCGATGGCCGACCGGTCCAGGACCCGCCGCGGCCGGTGCGCGTAGGAGAAGACCCGGAACCACTCGATCCGGTCCCCCCCGTAGCGGGCGATCCCGTACCCCCAGCCCTTGCCGGACGAATCGACCGAGCCCTCCGCGGAGGAGGGCTCGGGAAGGTTCCAGCGCAGACTGCAATCGAAGGTGCCTCCGGACCGCTGGATCAGCCGACGGCGTACACCGAAGGCGAAGAGACCGACCACAACCAGTGCGACTACCGCGATACCGCCTACAAGCAGAGCGAGGATCATCGGCACCGACCTCCTCGCCTCATCAGTAACGTGAACAGCGGAACGTATCCAGCAATCGCCTCAGCCGCGGACCGGGCCGGAGAGTATCCGGACCGCGCCGCGGCTGAGTCACTTCCTACAGTGCGCCAGGTCAGCGCACCGCCACCGCACGCAACCGCACATCGGCGCGGCGCTCGGCGGCGGCATCCGCGTCGCCCTGCGCCCGCTCCAGTGCCCGCTCCGCGCGCTGGACGTCGATCTCGTCCGACAGCTCGGCGATCTCCGCCAGCAGGGACAGCTTGTTGTCGGCGAACGACACGAAACCACCGTGAACGGCGGCGATGACGGTCTCGCCGTCACTCGTACGGATCGTCACCGGGCCCGACTCCAGCACACCGAGCAGCGGCTGGTGACCGGGCATGACGCCGATGTCGCCGGAGGTGGTGCGCGCGACGACCAGGGTGGCCTCGCCGGACCAGACATTCCGGTCCGCGGCGACCAGCTCGACGTGCAGCTCAGCAGCCAAGGGTGCTCCTCGGGTCACCACCCGGCGGGCAGGCCGGGTGTTGGGTCAAAAGTGTAGAGGCGTGGGCGAGGGGGCCGGTCGGGGCCCCCTCGCTCAAGGGCGCGGGGCTCAGCTGACGCCGAGCTCCTTGGCGTTCTTGCGGAGGTCCTCAAGACCACCGCACATGAAGAACGCCTGCTCCGGGAAGTGGTCGTACTCACCGTCGCAGATCGAGTTGAACGCGGCGATCGACTCGTCCAGCGGCACGTCCGAACCGTCCACACCGGTGAACTGCTTCGCCGCGTGGGTGTTCTGGGACAGGAACCGCTCGACACGACGGGCGCGGTGGACAGCGAGCTTGTCCTCCTCGCCCAGCTCGTCGATACCGAGGATCGCGATGATGTCCTGGAGGTCCTTGTACTTCTGGAGGATCGTCTTGACGCGCATGGCGGCGTCGTAGTGATCCCGCTCGATGTACCGGGGGTCCAGGATGCGGGACGTGGAGTCCAGCGGGTCCACGGCCGGGTAGATGCCCTTCTCCGAGATCGGACGGGAGAGCACCGTCGTCGCGTCGAGGTGGGCGAACGTGGTGGCCGGGGCCGGGTCGGTCAGGTCGTCCGCGGGGACGTAGATCGCCTGCATCGAGGTGATCGAGTGACCACGGGTCGAGGTGATGCGCTCCTGGAGGAGACCCATCTCGTCGGCCAGGTTCGGCTGGTAGCCCACCGCGGAGGGCATCCGGCCGAGCAGGGTCGAGACCTCGGAACCGGCCTGGGTGAAGCGGAAGATGTTGTCGATGAAGAACAGCACGTCCTGCTTCTTCACATCGCGGAAGTACTCCGCCATGGTCAGACCCGCGAGGGCCACGCGCAGCCGGGTGCCCGGGGGCTCGTCCATCTGGCCGAAGACCAGCGCCGTCTTGTCGAGGACGCCGGACTCCTCCATCTCGTCGATGAGGTCGTTGCCCTCACGCGTACGCTCACCGACACCCGCGAAGACGGAGACGCCCTCGTGGAGGTTGGCGACACGCATGATCATTTCCTGGATCAGCACGGTCTTGCCGACACCGGCACCACCGAAGAGGCCGATCTTTCCACCCTTGACGTACGGGGTGAGCAGGTCGACGACCTTCAGACCGGTCTCGAACATCTCGGTCTTCGACTCGAGCTGGTCGAAGGCCGGCGCCTGGCGGTGGATCGCCCAGCGCTCACCGACGTTGGCGTTCTCCTCGGGGTGGTTCAGCACCTCGCCGAGCGTGTTGAACACCTTGCCCTTGGTGAAGTCGCCGACGGGCACCATGATGCCCTTGCCGGTGTTCGTCACCGCGGCCTGGCGGACCAGACCGTCGGTGGGCTGCATCGAGATCGCGCGGACGATGCCGTCGCCGAGGTGCTGGGCGACCTCAAGCGTCAGCAGCTTCTTCTCGCCCTCCTTCGCCGGGTCTGCGACCTCGACGTGCAGGGCGTTGTAGATCTCCGGCATGGCGTCGACGGGGAATTCCACGTCGACGACCGGGCCGATGACCCGGGCGACGCGGCCCGTGGCAACGGCCGTCTCAACTGTCGTCGTCATTACCTGTCACTCCCCGCGTTCACGTCGGACAGGGCTGCGGTGCCGCCGACGATCTCGCTGATTTCCTGGGTGATTTCGGCCTGGCGGGCCGCGTTGGCAAGTCGGGAGAGCGTGTTGATCAGCTCACCCGCGTTGTCGGTGGCCGACTTCATCGCGCGTCGCGTGGCGGCGTGCTTGGAAGCGGCCGACTGGAGCATCGCGTTGTAGATCCGGCTCTCGACGTACCGCGGCAGCAGGGCGTCGAGGACGTCCTCCGCCGACGGCTCGAAGTCGTACAGCGGAAGGATCTGGCCCTTGGTGGACGCCTCCTCGGCGACCTCCTCCAGGCTCAGCGGCAGCAGCCTGCTGCCGATCGCGTTCTGCGTCATCATCGACACGAACTCGGTGTAGACGACATGCAGCTCGTCGACCCCACCGTCGGCCGTGTCCCGCTCGATCGCGGCGATGAGCGGTGCGGCGACCGTCTTGGCATCCGCGTACGTCGGTTCGTCGGTGAAGCCGGTCCACAGCTCCACGACGGTCCGCTCGCGGAAGTTGTAGTGGGCCACACCGCGGCGGCCGACGATGTACGTGTCGACCTCCTTGCCCTCCGCCTCAAGGCGAGCGGTCAGCTGCTCCGCCGCCTTGATCGCGTTGGAGTTGAAGGCGCCGGCCAGTCCGCGGTCGCTCGTGAGGAGCAGCACCGCGGAACGGCGAGCCGTCTCCGCCTCCGTGGTCAGCGGGTGCTTGGTGTTCGAACCCGTTCCCACCGCCGTGACCGCGCGTGTCAGCTCGGTCGCGTACGGCGCGGAGGCCACCACCTTGCGCTGTGCCTTGACGACACGCGAGGCGGCGATCATCTCCATCGCCTTGGTGATCTTCTTGGTCGCGGTGACGGATCGGATGCGACGCTTGTAGACCCGGAGCTGGGCTCCCATGAGTCAGGTCCCTTCCTTACGTCACTTGGAGACGTTGACGGCAGGCGCGTCCTCGCCGAGGAGCTTGCCGTCCGAGGTCTCGAACTCCTTCTTGAACTCCGCGACCGCGTCGGAGATGGCGGTGATGGTGTCGTCCGACATCTTCGCGCCCTCCTTGATCGAGGTCATCAGGCCCTGCTCGTTGCGGTGCAGGTAGGAGAGGAGCTCGGTCTCGAAGCGGCGGATGTCGACGACGGGGACGTCGTCCATGCGGCCCGTGGTACCGGCCCACACGGAGACGACCTGGTCCTCGGTGGCCATCGGCTGGTACTGCGGCTGCTTCAGCAGCTCGACCATCCGCTGACCGCGCTCCAGCTGCGCCTTCGACGCGGCGTCCAGGTCGGAACCGAAGGCGGCGAACGCCTCCAGCTCACGGAACTGGGCCAGGTCGACACGGAGCCGGCCCGACACCTGGCGCATCGCCTTGTGCTGGGCGGAGCCACCGACGCGGGAGACCGAGATACCGACGTTCAGGGCCGGGCGCTGGCCGGCGTTGAACAGGTCGGACTCCAGGAAGCACTGGCCGTCGGTGATGGAGATGACGTTGGTCGGGATGAACGCCGAGACGTCGTTCGCCTTGGTCTCCACGATCGGGAGGCCCGTCATCGAGCCCTTGCCCATCTCGTCGGAGAGCTTGGCGCAGCGCTCCAGCAGCCGGGAGTGCAGGTAGAAGACGTCACCGGGGTACGCCTCACGGCCCGGCGGACGGCGCAGCAGCAGGGACACGGCGCGGTAGGCGTCGGCCTGCTTCGACAGGTCGTCGAAGATGATGAGGACGTGCTTGCCCTCGTACATCCACTGCTGGCCGATGGCCGATCCGGTGTACGGCGCGAGGTACTTGAAGCCGGCCGGGTCGGACGCCGGGGCGGCGACGATGGTCGTGTACTCCAGCGCGTTGGCCTCGTCCAGCGAGCGGCGCACCGCGGCGATGGTCGAGCCCTTCTGGCCGATGGCGACGTAGATGCAGCGCACCTGCTTGTTCACGTCACCGGTGCGCCAGTTGTCGCGCTGGTTGATGATGGTGTCGACGGCCAGGGCGGTCTTGCCGGTCTGGCGGTCGCCGATGATGAGCTGACGCTGGCCACGGCCGATCGGCGTCATCGCGTCGACGGCCTTGTAGCCGGTCTCCATCGGCTCGTGCACGGACTTGCGCTGCATGACCGTGGGGGCCTGCAGCTCAAGGGCGCGGCGGCCGCTGGTCTCGATCTCGCCGAGGCCGTCGATCGGGTTGCCGAGCGGGTCGACGACGCGGCCGAGGTAGCCCTCGCCCACCGAGACGGAGAGCACCTCACCGGTGCGCTGCACCGGCTGGCCCTCCTCGATGCCGCTGAACTCGCCGAGGACGACGGCACCGATCTCACGCTCTTCGAGGTTCAGCGCGAGACCGAGGGTGCCGTCCTCGAACTTCAGCAGTTCATTGGCCATGGCCGAGGGCAGTCCCTCGACCTTCGCGATGCCGTCGCCGGCAACGGTGACCGTACCGACCTCCTCGCGCGAGGCCGCGTCCGGCTTGTACGACTGGACAAAGTTCTCCAGCGCGTCCCGGATCTCCTCCGGCCGGATCGTGAGCTCCGCCATCTTGGGTTCCCTGCTCTCCTTGTTGGGCCCGAAGTTCTTTGGGGGTCTGGGGGCGACCCCCAGGAATCCTTCTGCACGGCCCAACCAGGGCCGTCGGACGTACGTTGTTCTGTTGCTCAGCCGGCCATGCGGCGGCTGGCTTCGTCGATGCGGTCCGCGATGCTGCCGTTGATGATCTCGTCGCCGACCTGGACCCGGATTCCGCCGAGGACCCCGGGGTCCACGTCCAGGTTCAGGTGCATCGCACGGCCGTAGAGCTTCGCGAGGGACGCGCCCAGGCGCTGCTTCTGCTGATCGCTCAGCGGTACGGCCGAGGTGACGATCGCGACCATGCGGTCACGGCGCTCCGCGGCGAGCTTGGAAAGGGATTCGAGTCCCGCCTCCAGGCTACGTCCCCGCGGGCGGGTCACGAGTCGCGTGACCAGCCGGGTGGTCTCCGCCTTGGCGCGGCTGTCGAGCAGGGTGCCCAGCAGCTCGCTCTTGGCGGCGGCCGTCGCGGACCGGTCGGTCAGCGCGGCGCGCAGCCCGGGGTCCGAGGCGACGATCCGGCCGAACCGGAAGAGCTCGTCCTCGACGTCGTCCAGCGTGCCCGCACGCTGGGCGGCCGTGAGGTCGGCGGTGTCCGCCAGCTCCTCCAGGGAGTCCACCAGGTCACGCGAGCGTGACCAGCGGGAGCGCACCGTACCGGCGACCAGGTCGGCGGCTTCGCCGCCCACCTGGGTGCCGAGGAGGCGGCCGACGAGGTCGGCCTTGGCCTCACCGGTCTGCGCCGGGTCGGTGAGGACCCGGCGCAGCGAGACCTCGCGGTCCAGCAGCGCGGTGACGGAGGCCAGGTCGGCGGCGAGCCGCGTCACGTCGACGGACGTGTTGTCCGTCAGCGTGTCGAGCCGTTCGCGCGCCGCCGCCAGGGCTTCGCGGCTGGCTCCGTGCAGCGCACTCATCGAGCGGCCTCGGCCTTCACGTCGAGCTCGTCGAGGAACCGGTCGATGGTGCGGCTCTGCCGGGCGTGGTCCTCAAGGGACTCACCGACGAGCTTGCCGGCCAGTTCGGTGGCGAGCTGACCGACGTCCTGGCGCAGCGCCTGAGCGGCGGCCTTGCGGTCGGCCTCGATCTGGGTGTGACCGGCGGCGACGATCTCCTCGCGCTGCCGCTGGCCTTCCGCGCGCATCTCGGCGATGAGCGTGGCGCCCTGCTCCTGCGCGTCCTGCCGCAGCCGGGCGGCCTCGTGCCGGGCCTCGGCCAGCTGCGCCTTGTACTGCTCAAGGACGCTCTGGGCCTCGGTCTTGGCGGCCTCGGCCTTCTCCATGCCGCCCTCGATGGCCTCACGGCGCTCTTCCAGAACCTTGTTGATGTTCGGGAGGAGCTTCTTGGCGAGGATGCCGAAGACGATGACGAAGGCGATCAGGCCGATGACGAGCTCAGGGATCGGCGGGACGAGGGGGTTCTGGACCTCCTCGGCCGCCAGGATGAGCGACTGGCTCATGTCAGTGCCTTTCGTCTAGTGGTCTGGTCGTGTTCAGATCACACGCCGTAGACGAACGGCATGACCAGGCCGATGAGGGCGAGCGCCTCACAGAAGGCGAAGCCGAGGATCTGGTTGGCGCGGATCAGACCGGCGGCTTCGGGCTGACGGGCCAGCGCCTGGGTGCCGTTACCGAAGATGATGCCGACGCCCACGCCGGGGCCGATGGCGGCGAGGCCGTAACCGATGGAGCCGAGCGAGCCGGAAACAGCGGCAAGGGTCTGGGACATGCCAGTTCTTCCTTTTCTTTACCGGACCGGTGGGGGTTGGCCACCGGACGAATATTGGAGAGGAGGGGTGCTCAGTGCTTCTCGGCGAGCGCGCCCTGGATGAAGCTGCAGGTCAGGAGTACGAAGACGTACGCCTGAAGGGCCTGGACGAAGAGCTCGAAGGCCAGCATCACCAGGACCATGACGAACGAGACACCCGCGTACGCGATACCGATGCCGTTGAGCAGGTACCAGGTCGCGATGGTGAAGAGCACGAGCAGGGTATGGCCCGCGAACATGTTCGCGAAGAGTCGCACGGCGTGGGTGAACGGCCGGACGAGGAGGTTCGAGAAGAGCTCGATGGTCATGGCCAGCGGCAGGACCGCGCCGAGCGACTTGTCGTAACCGGTGAAGTTCTTGAAGGCGCCCACGAAGCCGTGACGCTTGAACGTGATCGAGACCCAGACGATGTAGACGATGAGCGCGAGGACCGCCGGGTAGGCGATGATCGAGGTCACCGGGAACTGGGCCAGCGGGATGATCGCCCAGAGGTTCATCATCCAGATGAAGAAGAAGAGGGAGACGATCAGCGGGACGTACTTCTCGCCCTCCCGCTTTCCGATGGTCTCGTAGACGATGCCGCGACGGACGAAGTCGTATCCGGTCTCGGCGATCATCTGGAGCTTGCCGGGGACGACCTTGGGCTTGGCGAAGGCGGCCCAGAAGAACCCGATGATGATGATCGACCCGAGCAGGGCGAGCAGCATCGGCTTGTTGAAGTACAGGTTGCTGTCCGCGTCGCCCCAGATGGGCTTGAACAGGAACGAGTGCAGGCCGGGAGCCGGGAAGCCACAACCGTCGAAGATGTGGCAGTCGGTCTCGAAGGCGAGCACCTGCGTCGGATCAGCACTCACCGCGGGCTCCTTCGTGGCGCATAGGTACGGCAACCTCGTTGTGTCGGCGCGGCGCGCAGCCGCGGTTCGGCACTGGACTGGTGTAACGGATGTGAGGGCGGCGATCGGGCATCAAGCCTCGCGCTGCAGGCGTCAGCTTGGATGCCCGCGCCCGCGATGCCGCAGTTGGCACCGGACGATAGCAGTAAGTCGATCGTGCCCTTATACCGGCCCTACCCCTCACGTCGAAGACCCGGACTTCGCGGGCTTGTCAGCCTTCGAATCCTCGGGTTCCACGTAGAGAATCTTGGCCTTCATATGGGCGCGGGCCTGGGCCCCGATCCACACGAGGGTGGCGGCGACGAGTGTGGCCGCGAACGTCCTCGCGTTGAACAGGGTGGTGTCCTTGAACGCCGCCATGAAGATGAAGAGCAACAGGATCTGGGCCGTGTACAGCATCAGGCCCATGGCCTGGAACAGGTGCGGCAGGGACCTGGCGGTGCGTTCGAGCACCACGAGCCCGATACCCATGAAGAGGATCACGATCACGGTCGCCACGACCGCCCCCAGCGCTCCCTTGCCGCCCGCGACCACTCCGCTGATCACAGCGGCTACCGCGCCTACGGCAGCGGTGGGTACGGCGGTCTGGATGACGGTGCGTGCGTCTTGGGACGGCATGGCGGCAGCTCCGCTTACTTGATGGGGGCGTGTGTCGTCATGGACGAGCGTAAACCCGGAAATCGAGAGGGAACCTCGGTCCAATGGGCCGTCGCACTACGGTCCTTCGGCGCTATCCCGGGTTCTCGTGAACGGTATCACAAACTATTTGATGAGGTCTTTACCTATGAAGTGTGCCCACTGTCACACATGAGAGTGACCTTGCCCACCTGTGCATGACAGGCGGGGAGTTGTCTGCTATTGGCGCGGTATGACCGCACGGGACGCCTCGTTCCGCACCCACGTGCACGCGACCCACTGTCAACGGACACTCACACAGGGCTCGTACGGGTCACGTCCGGCAACGCGAAGCGGCCCGTACCGTCGACGATACGGGCCGCTGGAAGGTGTCTCAGCGACGGCTGCCGGCCCGCCCGCGGTCACGCAGACGGGAGCGCAGACCGGACGCTGTCGAGCCGTTGACGCCGCCGGCCCGGACAGAGTCGGAGGAAGCGGACGAACTGCCCGGCTTTCCGGCGCTGTTGGCGATCTTGGACCCGTTGTCCGCACCGGGCTCACGCGCGTCGTCCGTGTCACGGGCGCCGCCCGCGCCGGTGAATGTGCCGGAACCGTTATGTCCACCGGGCGCTGAGCCGTCGCGCGCGCCCCGGGAGAGCGCTCCCCCCGCCGCCACACCCGCCGGCACCGGGCCGTCCGCCGCCGTGCCGGACTCCTCAGGAGAGCCCGACTCACCTTCGCCGTAAGGGAGTTGACCGTCCAGCGGGCGCTTGCGGCGCCGGTAGCGGGGCGGGACGAAGCTCTCCGCCCAGCGGGGCGCGCGCGGGGTGAAGCGGGGCAGCAGGAGCAGTACCAGGCCGACCGCGCTCAGTGCCGCGACGGCGAGGACGATCCACATCGACGCGGCGTTGACGGAGTACGCCAGCGTCCCGAACGAGATCAGGGCCGCCCAGAAGTACATGATCAGCACCGAGCGGCTGTGGGAGTGCCCGATGTCGAGGAGCCGGTGGTGCAGATGCCCGCGGTCGGCGGCGAACGGCGACTGCCCGCGCCAGGTGCGGCGCACGATCGCGAGGACCAGGTCGGCGGCCGGGATGGCGATGATGGTCAGCGGCAGCAGCAGCGGGATGTACACGGGGACGGTGGCGTGCACGACCTCGCGCAGCCCGACGTCCCCCTCGGTGAAGAGGCTGTCGGGGTCGACCTGGCCGGTGATGGAGATGGCGCCGGCGGCCAGCACCAGGCCGATGAGCATCGATCCCGAGTCGCCCATGAAGATCCGGGCGGGGTGCATGTTGTGCGGCAGGAAGCCGAGGCACATCCCGATCAGGATCGCGGCGAACAGCGTCGCGGGCGCGGCGGGCTCCAGCCCGTAGCCGTACCAGATGCGGTAGGCGTACAGGAAGAACGCCACCGAGGCGATGCACACCATGCCGGCGGCGAGGCCGTCGAGGCCGTCCACGAAGTTGACGGCGTTGATGGTGATCACGACAAGGGCGACGGTCAGCAGCGTCGACTGCCACTGGGTGAGCGCGACCATGCCGACACCGGGGACCGGCAGCCACAGGATGGTGAGGCCCTGCATCACCATGACGCCGGCGGCGATCATCTGGGCGCCGAGCTTGATCAGCGCGTCGATCTCGAACTTGTCGTCCAGGACCCCGACCAGCCAGATCAGCGCGGCCCCGGAGAGCAGGGCACGCGGCTCGTTGGAGCTGGTGAAGACCTCGGAGAGGTTGGTCAGATGGTCGGCGACGAGAAGACCCGCGCACAGCCCGAAGAACATCGCGATCCCGCCGAGCCGGGGCGTGGGCTCCCGGTGCACGTCACGGGCACGGATCTCGGGCATCGCTCCGGCCACGATCGCGAACTTCCGCACCGGACCTGTCAGCAGATAGGTCACCGCGGCCGTGATACAGAGCGTCAGCAGGTATTCACGCACAGGCTTCCCCACAGGAGTCTTCGGCCAGCTCAGCCCCACAGCCTAGCCTCGGGTGCATATGGATGGGGACTTCCGGGTAGCGAGCATGGTTGCACGGAGAACGTACGCTCCCCGTATGTCCCTGCCCGGCTACCCGCCCCGGCCGGAGGTACGTCACCCCGGGGCATCCGGGTACGGCGGGCACCCGTGGACGGGTTCCCGCACCTCCGCGCGGACGGATCTGCCGGCGATCTTGCCACGCAGCGCCGCGGCGAACAGTACCGCGATCCTCACCACCCCCGGTTCCGCCCCCGCCCCGAGCGGTCACCGCGGCCCTGCCGGGCGCGACCCGCGGCCCGCCGCGCCGGGCCGGGCGCAGAGTGCCCAGGACGGTCCCCGCAGCCGCGGACAGGCCCCGGCCGGGCCCCGGGCGGAGCCGCGTACGGCCCGGCGGCCCGTGCGCGGATCACCGGGCACGGGCGGCGGCGTCACATCCGGGCGGTGACACCCGTCAGCGCGGTGACGACCGGGTCGAGGGCCTCATGGATCTCGTCGCCGATGGACCGGAAGAACGGCAGCGGCGCCCCGTACGGGTCGTACACCTCGTCGGCCTCGGCGGACGGGGCGAGCCGCCAGCCGCGCAGCGCGGCGGCGGCCCGGACCAGGGCGCGGGCGCGTTCCACGACACCGCCGTCGAGCGGATCGGGCAGGGTCGCCGGGTCGATGGCCCGCACCAGCCGGGTGAACTCCTTCAGGGTGAAGGTCCGCAGACCCGCCGAGTGACCCATCGAGATGACCTGGGCACGGTGGTCCCGGGTCGCAGTGAGCACGAGGTCGGCGCGGATCACATGGTCGTCGAGGAGTTCCCGTCCGGTGAACCCGCTGGCGTCGGCGCCGAAGTCCGCGAGGACGGTCTCGGCGTTGGACTCCATGGGCGCGCCCTCATGGCCCCAGGTGCCCGCGCTCTCCACGACGACACCGCCGCCGAGCGGGTCCCCGAGACGGTCGATCAGGGCATGACGGGTCAGCCGCTCGGTGATCGGTGAGCGGCACACATTGCCGGTACTGACGTGGAGGATGCGGAACGTGTCCCCGATACCGGTGACCCCCGTGCCTATGCCACGCCCCTCAGGGGCCGTCAATTGGCCACCTCGAGGTCGGGTACGACCTTGCGCAGCTCGTCCGCGTCGAGGGCACCGGCACGCAGCAGGACGGGCACCTTCCCGGTGACGTCCACGATGGACGAGGGCACGATGCCGGGGGTCGGACCGCCGTCGAGATAGACGGAGACGGCGTCGCCGAGCATCTGCTGGGCGGCGTCGCAGTCCTCGGGCGCGGGGTGCCCGGTGAGGTTCGCGGAGGACACGGCCATCGGGCCGACCTCGGTGAGCAGTTCGATGGCGACGGGGTGCAGCGGCATCCGCACGGCGACGGTCCCGCGGGTGTCCCCGAGGTCCCACTGGAGCGACGGCTGGTGACGGGCGACGAGGGTGAGGGCGCCCGGCCAGAACGCGTCCACGAGCTCCCAGGCCCGCTCGGAGAAGTCGATGACGAGACCGTGCAGGGTGTTCGGGGAGCCGACGAGGACGGGGGTGGGCATGCTGCGCCCGCGGCCCTTGGCGTCGAGGAGGTCGGCGACCGCCTCGGAGCTGAAGGCGTCGGCGCCGATGCCGTACACGGTGTCGGTGGGCAGCACGACCAGCTCGCCACGGCGGACGGCGGACCCGGCCTCACGCAGACCGGTGGTGCGGTCGGTCGCGTCGTTGGTGTCGTATCGCCGTGCCATCTAGCGGGCCTCCTCGTGCGCGTACTGGGTCGGGGTGCGGGGCCGGGACGTCACGGTCGTGCCTTGCGCGCGGTCGCGAATCGGGGCCGGTTGTTGAGGTCGGGGTGATCTGCGGCGTCGGCCCAGCCCGCTTCCTCGCTGAAGATCCACGGCACCTGGCCGCCCTGGGTGTCGGCGTGCTCCACGACGACGATGCCGCCGGGACGCAGCAGGCGGTGCGCGGTGCGTTCGAGGCCGCGGATGGTGTCGAGGCCGTCGTCGCCGGAGAACAGCGCCATCTGCGGGTCGTACTCGCGGGCCTCCAGCGCGACGTACTCCCACTCGGTGAGGGGGATGTACGGGGGGTTGGAGATGACGAGGTCGACCTGGCCGTCGAGTTCGGGCAGCGCGGCGAGCGCGTCGCCCTGGTGGACGGCGACCCGGGAGCCCTCGGCGTTCTTGAGGGTGTACTTCAGGGCGTCCTCGGAGAGCTCGACGGCGTGCACCTTGGAGCGGGGCACCTCCTGCGCCATGGCGAGGGCGATCGCGCCGGAGCCGGTGCACAGGTCGACGATGAGGGGTTCGACGACGTCCATCGCGCGTACGGCGTCTATGGCCCAGCCGACGACGGACTCGGTCTCCGGGCGGGGCACGAACACCCCGGGTCCGACCTGGAGCTCCAGATAGCGGAAGTAGGCGCGTCCGGTGATGTGCTGGAGGGGTTCGCGGGCCACCCGGCGGTTGATGGCCTCCCAGTAGCGGGCGTCGAAGTCGGGGTCGGGGACGGAATGCAGCTCGCCCCGCTTCACGCCGTGCACGAACGCGGCGAGCTCCTCGGCGTCGTTGCGCGGCGAGGGCACGCCCGCGTCGGCGAGGCGCTGGGTGGCCTGGGCCACCTCAGCGAGCAGCAGACTGCGGGGGCCTGGGGGTCGACCCCCAATGGGTGGCTGCACGCGAGGTCCTCCGGGGCTGGGCTGTTCTGGGGCGTCGGGCTGGGCGCCCCTCGGGTGTTACGCGGCCGCCAGCTTGGCGGCGGAGTCCGCGTCGACGCACGCCTGGATGACGGCGTCGAGGTCCCCGTCGAGCACCTGGTCCAAGTTGTACGCCTTGAAACCGACGCGGTGGTCGGAAATCCGGTTCTCGGGGTAGTTGTAGGTGCGGATCTTCTCCGACCGGTCGACGGTGCGCACCTGGCTGCGGCGGGCGTCGGCGGCTTCCTTCTCCGCCTCCTCCTGGGCCGCGGCGAGCAGTCGTGAGCGCAGGATACGCAGGGCCTGCTCCTTGTTCTGGAGCTGGCTCTTCTCGTTCTGGCAGGAGGCGACGACACCGGTCGGCAGATGGGTGATGCGCACGGCGGAGTCGGTGGTGTTGACGGACTGCCCGCCGGGGCCCGAGGAGCGGTAGACGTCGATGCGCAGATCGTTGGGGTTGATCTCGACGTCGATCTCCTCCGCCTCCGGGGTGACGAGCACTCCGGCGGCCGAGGTGTGGATACGGCCCTGCGACTCGGTCGCGGGCACCCGCTGCACCCGGTGGACGCCGCCCTCGTACTTGAGGCGGGCCCAGACGCCCTGGCCGGGCTCGGTGGCGCCCTGGCCGCCCTTGGTCTTCACGGCGACCTGGACGTCCTTGTAGCCGCCGAGCTCGGACTCGGTGGAGTCGATGATCTCGGTCTTCCAGCCGACGCGCTCGGCGTAGCGCAGATACATCCGCAGCAGGTCCCCGGCGAACAGCGCGGACTCGTCGCCGCCCGCGCCCGCCTTGACCTCAAGGATCACGTCCTTGTCGTCGTTGGGGTCCCGGGGGACGAGCAGCAGCCGGAGCTTCTCGGTGAGCGCGTCGCGCTGCTTCTCCAGGTCCTTGACCTCGGCGGCGAAGTCGGGGTCCTCGGCGGCCAGCTCGCGGGCGGTGGTGATGTCCTCGCCCGTGCGCTTCCAGGAGCGGTACGCGCCGATGATCGGGGTCAGCTCGGCGTAGCGCTTGTTGAGCTTGCGCGCGTTGGCCTGGTTGGAGTGCACCCCGGGGTCGGCGAGCTGATGCTCCAGGTGGGTGTGTTCGTCGACGAGTTCCGCGACGGCCTCGAACATCTCCGGGCTCCTGATCTGCCTACGGCTGTGGTGGCCGGGGTTGCCTGCCGGGGTGGTGGTGCGGGTCTGCTGGGGCGCGGGGCGGTGGACGGCGCCCGGCCAGGAAAAAAACGCCGGTCCCGGCCCGCCCGGGGGCGGCCGTGGACCGGCGCTGTCGGCTCGCTACTTCTTGGCGGCCTTGCCGAAGCGGGCCTCGAAGCGGGCCACGCGGCCACCGGTGTCGAGGATCTTCTGCTTGCCCGTGTAGAACGGGTGGCACTCGGAGCAGACCTCGGCGCGGATGTTGCCGCTCTGGATGGTGCTGCGGGTGGTGAACGACGCGCCACAGGTACAGCTGACCTGGGTCTCGACGTACTCGGGGTGGATCTCGCGCTGCAAGGTGACTCCTAGGTTCGGGAGGGCTCCGGGTCGCCGACGCCTGCTGCGCGGGCGTGAACCGGGGCCGACGTACCAGTCTGCCAGGACTGGCCGCATCCCCCAAAACCGGGAGGGGGCCGCCGGTATTCCCGGGCGGCGCCCGGGGGCGGTCGCGGTGGTGCTCAGGGGGCGCCGGGGTGGTGCCCGGGGGCGGCCGGGCGGGGCTCAGAGGCGGCCGGGGCGGGGCTCAGAGGCGGCCGGGGCGGGGCTCAGGGCGGGTCGCCGACGATCCCGGCCGTGTCCCGCTGGTCGGCGGCCGAGCCGTCGACGGCGGCGGCGGGGATGGGCCGGTCGGCCTTGAGGGCGTTCCAGACCATGGTGTCCTGCCTGGTCAGCGGCAGGACGCGGTTGGGGTCGGCGGGGTCGTAGCGGACCGGGAGGGTGATCATCGTCAGATCGTCGGAGCCGATGTTCTTGAGGCCGCCGGCGAATCCGGCGAGCTTGGTGACGGAGTCGAGGTCGGAGTCGGTGGTGACCGCGCCGGTGGCGGCGTCCGCGACCCCGAAGAGCTTCGTGGGGTCGGAGAACAGGCCGACGCCCTTGATCCGGTCGAGCAGTGCCCCGAGGAACGCCTGCTGGAGTTCGATCCGGCCGAGGTCGCTGCCGTCGCCGACGCCGTGCCGGGTGCGGACGAGCCCGAGGGCCTGTTCCCCGTCGAGGGTGTGGGTGCCGGCGGCGAGGGTGAGACGGCTCTTGGGGTCGTCGATGGCGCGGGTCGTGGTCACCTTCACCCCGCCGAGGGTGTCCACCAGCTTCTTGAAGCCGGTGAAATCCACCTCGACGTAGTGGTCCATCCGGATGCCGGACATCGCCTCCACGGTCTTGACCGCGCAGGACGGGCCGCCGACCTCGTACGCGACGTTGAACATCTCGCCCGACGCGGCGGGCACCGTGCGCCCCTTGCCGTCGGCGCACGCGGGCCGGTCCACGAGGGTGTCGCGGGGGATGGACACGACGCCGGCCGTCCGGTGGCCCTTGTACACATGCACGACCATCGCGGTGTCGGCACGGGCCGCCCCGTCCTCATGGCCGTACTCGGCGTTGGCGCCGGAGCGGGAGTCGGAGCCGAGGAGCAGCAGGTCCATGGAGCCGTCGGGCTTGTCGCGGGGGCGGTCGGTGCCGAGGACGGAGTTGATGTCGATGCCCTTGATGTTGCCGTTGAGCGTGACGTACACGTAGCCGAGGCCGATCCCGCCGAGGAGGGTGAGGCCCGCCGCCGTCCACGCCGTGACGACCAGTGCCCGGTGGTGCCGGCCGCGCGGACGCCGCCGGCGCCCGGGGGCGGGCGGCGGGGGCTGGCCGGCCGCGCTCTCGTCGGGCATCGGCACCTCGGCTCTCGGTGGGGACTCGTCCCCTCCAGGGTCGGCCGGGCGCCCCGGATCCACCAGTCGGGCGAACACCACGACGAAACCGTCCGTGACCCTGGGTGACGGGAGCGGGTCGCGCGGTCACGGAGGGTGCCGTCGTAGGAGTCTTCAGCCGAGCAGGTCGTAGCGCTGGTAGCCGCCGCCGACCCGGATACGGGGGGCGAAGATGTCGCGCGACGCCTTGCCGGTGCCCGGGTACAGGAAGAGGTTCCCGGCGCGGGAGCGGGCCAGGAAGTCCGCCCTGCCGTCCCCGGTCACATCGCCGGGCGCCGCGAAGCCGTTGTACTCCACCCAGTCCCGCACATGCCGCGGTACGGCGAACGGGTGGGTGACGCTCCCGGTGCCCTCCAGCAGGTACAGCTTGCCGTCCTTGGTACGGGCGAACAGGTCCGTGCGGCCGTCGCCCGTGAAGTCGCCGTGCCCGCGCAGCGAGTTGTACACCTGGTACCCGCCGCCCGCGGCGACCGGACGGGCCAGCGAGCCGTCCCCGTTGCCCCGGTGGATATACAGCGTGCCGCTGGCGGTGACGGTCAGCAGATCGGGGAACCGGTCGCCCGTGACATCGCCGGGCACCACGAGGAAGCGGTGCGCGGACCAGTCCCGCGCGATACGGGTGTCCCGCCAGGCCCCGCCGGGTGTGTCCTGCCGCCGCCACAGGACGGCCCCGTCGTCGGTACGGCGCATGACGAAGTCCTGGAGGCCGTCCCGGTCGAGATCGCTCTGGAGGACGACGTCGTACGCGTGCCACGCGCCCGGCACGGGGACGGGCGCCGCGAAGCGGTGGCCCGCCGAGGCGTGCGCGTATCCCCCGCCGCCGGTCCGGGTCCGGGCGAAGAGGTCGGCGCGGCCGTCCCGGCCGAGGTCGGTGTCGTCGACCTGGGCCCGCAGCTGCGGCTGGTACGCGGAGACCTTGCCGAACACCTCGTGCGTACCGGAGACATGGCACACCTGCTCACCGCGGCTCATCCCCCAGGACACCACCCCGACGACCTTGTTGCCGGTGACCAGCGGGCCGCCGGAGTCCGCCGGACAGCTCGTCAGCCCGGTCACGTCGTCGCCGGTGCCGAGCTGTCCCGCGCAGAACATCCCGTCGGCGGCGCGGAAACCGGTACCGAGGTTGACGCGGCAGACCGGGTCGGCGTTCAGCGGCACGGTGACCTTCTGGAGGACCGGCGCGATACGCGCGGTGTCCTCGCGTGAGGCGGTCAGGCCCCAGCCGTAGGCGACGGCGTCGGTCCCGGCCTTGTACAGCGCGGTGTCGGCGGGGCCCGCGAGTTCCAGGGTGGTGTGGGCGACCGGCCGGGCCAGGGTCAGCAGCGCGATGTCATGGGTGAACGTGCGCGCGTCGTAGCGGGGATGGACCCAGGCACGGGTCACGTCGATCCGCCGCGCCGCGTTCGGGGCGGTGACGCTCCGGTTGGTGCCGACGGCCACCTCCCCGCGGCGCTCCCAGTCCTGACGGGCGCCGGTACGCGGATCGTCCAGGCAGTGCGCGGCGGTGAGGACCTTGTTGGGGGCGACAAGCGTCCCGGCGCACACGAAGTGCTTGCCGTACCCGGGGGCGTCGTACACGAGCTGCGCCATCCAGGACGCGGTGCTGTTGCCCGCGACGGTGACCCGGGGGGACGCGGTGGTTCCCGGTGAGACGGTCGGGGCGGGGGTGGCGGAGGCCGTGTCGGTGCCGGGCGGCGGCTTCACCGTCTCGCCCGTGAGAGCGGCGGCCTCGGGGGCCGCCGGGCTGTCGTAGGAGGTGACGGCGAAGGCCGCGCCGCCCAGCAGCGCGAGCGCGGTGGCCATGGCCGGCAACAGCCGTCCCACCCGCCGCCGTCGCCCCTGTCCCGTGCCCACGCGCGTCCCCCGTGTCCCGTCCCGTGTACCGTCCCGCGATCGTACCGACGCCCGCGGGCCGCCCCGTACCCGCACCGGCCCCGCGATCGCTGCCGCGGCCGCCCCGGGAGCCCCCGCGCCACCCCGGGACACGACAGGGCCCCGACCGGTGGACGCGAACGTCACCGGGCGGGGCCCTGTACCCGACCGACGGATCAGTCGTTGTTGTTGCTGCCCTGGGAGGGCGTCGTCTTCTGGATCTGGAGCAGGAACTCCGCGTTGGACTTCGTCTGCCTCATCTTGTCCAGCAGCAGCTCGATCGCCTGCTGCTGGTCCAGCGCGTGCAGCACCCGGCGCAGCTTCCAGACGATGCCCAGCTCGTCGGGGCTGAGCAGGATCTCCTCCTTGCGGGTACCGGACGCGTCGACGTCCACCGCGGGGAAGATGCGCTTGTCGGCGAGCTTGCGGTCGAGCTTGAGCTCCATGTTGCCGGTGCCCTTGAACTCCTCGAAGATCACCTCGTCCATCCGCGAGCCGGTGTCGACCAGCGCGGTGGCGAGAATGGTCAGCGAGCCGCCGTCCTCGATGTTGCGCGCCGCGCCGAAGAACCGCTTCGGCGGGTAGAGCGCGGTCGAGTCGACACCACCGGACAGGATGCGGCCGGAGGCGGGCGCGGCCAGGTTGTAGGCGCGGCCCAGACGGGTGATGGAGTCCAGCAGCACGACCACGTCGTGACCGAGCTCGACCAGGCGCTTGGCGCGCTCGATGGCGAGTTCGGCGACGGTGGTGTGGTCCTCGGCGGGCCGGTCGAAGGTCGAGGAGATGACCTCGCCCTTCACCGACCGCTGCATGTCGGTGACCTCTTCCGGACGCTCGTCGACAAGGACGACCATCAGGTGGCACTCGGGGTTGTTGTGCGTGATGGCGTTGGCGACCGCCTGCATGATCATGGTCTTGCCGGTCTTCGGCGGGGCCACGATCAGACCGCGCTGGCCCTTGCCGATCGGCGACACGAGGTCGATGATCCGGGTGGTCAGCACCCCGCCCTCGGTCTCCAGCTGGAGCCGGTCCTGCGGGTACAGCGGCGTCAGCTTGTTGAACTCGGGGCGTCCGCGGCCGAGTTCGGGCGCCATGCCGTTGACGGAGTCGAGGCGGACGAGCGCGTTGAACTTCTCGCGGCGCTCGCCGTCCTTGGGCTGGCGGACCGCGCCGGTGATGTGGTCACCCTTGCGCAGCCCGTTCTTGCGGACCTGCGCCAGCGACACGTACACGTCGTTGGGGCCCGGCAGATAGCCGGAGGTCCGGATGAACGCGTAGTTGTCGAGGATGTCCAGGATGCCCGCGACGGGGATCAGGACGTCGTCCTCGTTGATCTGCGGCTCGCTGGTGCTGCCGCCGACCATCTCGTCACGGCCGCGCCGGCCGCGCCGGTCCCGGTAGCGCCCGCGGCGGCCACGGCGGCCGCCCTCGTCGTCGAAGTCGTCCTGCGGGCCGTTGCCGCGGTCGCGGTCGGGGCCGCGATCGCGGTCCCGGTCCCGGTCACGGTCCTGGCGCTCCTGGCGGTCCTGACGGCCGCCGCCCTGCTGCTGACGGTCCTGGCGGCCGCTCTGCTGCGGGCCCTGCTGGTCGTCGGCCTTGCCACGGCGGTCACGGTCGCGGCCACGGCGGTCACGGCGGTCCCGACGGCCCTCCGCGTTGCCGTCGGAGCCGTCGGTGCCCTTGTGGTCGGCGGGCGCGTCGGTGCGCGCCTCGGCGGTGACCGTCTCGGGGCTGCCGGCGTCGGCGGTGGCGCGGCGCCTGCGGCGCTCGCCCGCGGGGGCGTCGTCGCTGGCGGGCTGGCCGGGGATCTCGATCTGCTGCTGGGCGGCGGCGGGGGCCTCGGCGGCCTGCTCGGCGCTGTCCGTCTTGGCGGCGCGGCTCGCGCGGGTGCTCTTGGGGGCCTCGGCGGCGTCGTCGTTGCCGGTGTCGTCACCGGTACGGGCCTTGGAGGCGGCGCGGCGCTTCGGCTTCTCGGCACCGGCGGGGGCCTCGGCCTTCGCGGGGGCGGCTCCGCCGCCCGCCTGGGCCTCCTTGATGACCTCGATCAGCTGGCTCTTGCGCATCCGCGCGGTGCCCCTGATCCCGAGGCCGGAGGCCACCTGCTGAAGCTCGGCCAGCACCATGCCCTCAAGGCCGGTGCCGCGGCGGCGCCGTCCGGAGGTAGCACCGGTGGCAGGCGCGGCAGAGGCGTCCGTGGCGGGCGCGGCAGCGGTATCGACCGTGCTGTCGGCACTCACGCCCATCAGATCGGTGGTGTCGCTCACGAAGGGTCCTTCCCTGGAGCGGACGTCGGCCTGTCTGGCTCGGCGACCGGTTGTGCTGTCCGGCGGTGGTCCTCGCTGTGTGGACCGTGCCGGGGCGGTGGTCCGCCAAACGGCGGAGGGAGATTTCTGGTGATGGCGCTACCCGGAGCCGTGCCACGGACGTGCTGTGTCACGCGGCTCGGTCGCGCCGGTTCCGGAGCGTGTAACGCAAACCGTTCGGTGCGGGGCACAGAGCGGTTCGGGAGGCTCCCGGAAGGATGGTTGTCCCTGACGGGGACACGAAGCACCTCGCCATGGTGGGGTCGGGTGCAGACTTGAGATTAACACTACCGGACCCAACAAACATTCCCCCTCTCCAAATCCGGCATGCCTGTCAGTGGGCGAGCGGCAGCACGCTCGCGCCCGCCGCGTCGAGGGCCAGCCGGTTGGCCGCCCACCCGTCGCCCGCCAGCCGGGCGACCTTGTCGGCGGACGCCTCGTCGGCCAGCGCGAGGACCGTGGGACCCGCGCCGGAGATCACCGCGGGGATGCCGTCCGAGCGCAGCCGTTCGACCAGCGCAGCGCTCTCGGGCATGGCCGGGGCTCGGTAGTCCTGGTGGAGCCGGTCCTCGGTGGCGGGCAGCAGCAGCTCGGGACGGCTGGTCAGGGCCGCGACGAGCAGGGCGGCACGGCCCGCGTTGGCGGCGGCGTCGACATGCGGGACGGTACGGGGCAGCAGCCCCCGGGCGGTCTCGGTGAGGACGGGCTTCCCGGGGACGAAGACCACCGGAACGATGGAACGGTCGGCCTCCAGTCGCAGGGCGCGGGCCGCGCCGCCCTCCATCCAGGAGAGCGTGAAGCCGCCGAGGAGACACGCGGCGACGTTGTCGGGGTGGCCCTCGATCTCGGTGGCGAGCTCCAGCAGGGCGGTGTCGTCGAGCCTGCTGTCGCCGCCGGTCGTCACCGCGCGGGCGGCGACGATACCGGCGCAGATGGCGGCGGACGAGGAACCGAGGCCCCTGCCGTGCGGGATGCGGTTGGCGCAGACGACCTCAAGTCCGCGCGGCTGTCCGCCGAGCAGGTCGAAGGCGGTGCGCAGGGAGCGCACGAGGAGATGGCTCTCGTCACGGGGGAGCGTCTCGCTGCCCTCGCCGGCGATGTCGACGTGCAGTCCGGAGTCGGCGACCCGGACGACGACATCGTCGTAGAGCCCCAGTGAGAGGCCCAGAGCGTCGAAACCCGGGCCGAGATTGGCGCTGGTGGCGGGGACGCGCACCCTGACGGCGGCGGCGCGGAAGGCTGGACCGGCCATCGCTCGATGACTCTCCTTGAGCTGCGTGGTGGCATTCGATGTGCTGCGTGGTCGTTCTCGGTCGCACCGCACCCGGGGGCCGTCGAGCGGCGCGCCGCGGCATATGCGGCGGGGGTTGGGTACAGCCTATCGAAGGAAGGTTGCGCGGCGACATAGGGCGCACAGGAGGCGCACGATGCGTGTCGTAGGCCCGTCGTGCACCCCGCCCCACCGGCTCCCCCCGCCGGGATGGGGGGACCGGCGCACCTCGCCGCCGGTACGGGAGGCCACGCGGGGGACGCGCGCCCCCGTGCGGTCTCCGCGCTGTCGCCGGACTGTCTTTCCGGACCGTCTTTTCCGTACTGTCGCCGCGCGGGTCCGGTGCGGGCCCCGGTCGGGCCCGGCGCGGGTCGGGTACGGCTGTGCGCATCCCCGGGCCCTGGTCGGACGGGGCCCGGGGTGTGCGGTCTACGCGAGGCCGAGGCGCTCGGCCGCGACCTCCGCGTCGACGGGTACGGTCACCGGCTGCGGCGCTCCGGCGACGGCCCAGTCGGGGTCCTTGAGGCCGTTGCCGGTCACCGTGCAGACGATGGTCTGGCCGGGGTCGACCTTCCCGGCCTCGGCGGCCTTCAGCAGACCGGCGACCGAGGCGGCCGACGCGGGCTCCACGAAGACACCCTCACGAGACGCCAACAGCTTGTAGGCGCGCAGGATCTCACGGTCCGTCACCTCGTCGATGAACCCGCCGGACTCGTCCCGCGCGTTCAGCGCGAGCTGCCAGGACGCCGGGTTGCCGATCCGGATCGCGGTGGCGATGGTCGAGGGGTCCTTGACGATCTCCCCGCGCACGATGGGCGCGGAGCCGGACGCCTGGAACCCCCACATGCGGGGCGTACGGGTGGCGGGGCCGTCGGCGAGGTATTCGCCGTAGCCCTTCCAGTACGCGGTGATGTTGCCCGCGTTGCCGACCGGGAGCACATGGAGGTCGGGGGCGTCACCGAGGGCGTCCACGATCTCGAAGGCGGCGGTCTTCTGGCCCTCGATACGGACCGGGTTGACCGAATTGACCAGCGCGACCGGGTAGTTGTCGGACAGCGCCCGCGCGAGCGTGAGGCAGTCGTCGAAGTTCCCGTCGACCTGGAGGATCTTCGCGCCGTGGACGAGGGCCTGGCCCATCTTGCCGAGCGCGATCTTGCCGCGCGGCACGAGCACCGCGCTGACCATCCCGGCCCGTACGGCGTAGGCCGCGGCGGACGCGGACGTGTTGCCGGTGGAGGCGCAGATGACGGCCTGGGCGCCTTCCTCCTTGGCCCGTGTGATGGCCATGGTCATGCCCCGGTCCTTGAAGGACCCGGTGGGGTTCGCCCCCTCGACCTTGAGGTGGACCTCGCAGCCCGTGCGCTCGGAGAGCAACTGCGCGGGTACGAGCGGCGTACCGCCCTCACGGAGCGTCACGATCTCCGTGGTGCCGGTGACCGGCAGCCGGTCCCGGTACTCCTCGATGATTCCGCGCCACTGGTGGGTCATTGCTGCTTACTCTCCTTCAACCCGCATGATGCTGGCGACTCCCCGCACCGTGTCGAGGCGGCGCAGCGCCTCGACGGTGCCGCTGAGCGCGGCGTCGGCGGCGCGATGGGTGACGACGACGAGAGACGCATCCCCGCCCCCGTCCATTCGGCCCTGCTGGCGAACCGTATCGATGGACACACCGTGCTCGGCGAAGACCGTCGCGACCTGGGCGAGGACGCCCGGCTTGTCGGCCACGTCGAGGCTGATGTGGTAACGCGTGACGACCTCGCCCATGGGGCTCACCGGCAGCCGGGTGTACGCGGACTCGCCGGGGCCCTTGGCCTCGCCGAGCCGGTTGCGGCAGACGGCGACCAGATCGCCGAGGACGGCGGACGCGGTGGGGGCGCCGCCCGCGCCGGGGCCGTAGAACATGAGCTGTCCGGCGGCGTCGGCCTCCACGAAGACGGCGTTGTAGGCGCCGCGCACGGAGGCCAGCGGGTGGCTGAGCGGGATCATCGCGGGGTGCACCCGGGCGGTGACGGACCCGCCGTCGGCCGCGCGCTCGCAGATGGCGAGGAGCTTGATGGTGCAGCCCATCGCCCTGGCGGAGGCGAAGTCCGCGGCGGTGACCTCGCTCATGCCCTCGCGGTACACGTCGTCGAGGCGGACCCGGGTGTGGAAGGCGATACCGGCGAGGATCGCGGCCTTGGCGGCGGCGTCGAAGCCCTCGACGTCGGCGGTCGGGTCGGCCTCCGCGTAGCCGAGCGCGGTGGCCTCGTCCAGGGCCTCCTGGTAGCCGGCGCCCGTGGAGTCCATCTTGTCGAGGATGAAGTTGGTGGTGCCGTTGACGATGCCGAGGACGCGGTTGACGGTGTCCCCGGCGAGCGACTCGCGCAGCGGCCGGATCAGCGGGATCGCCCCGGCGACGGCGGCCTCGTAGTAGAGGTCGCGGCCGTGCTCCTCGGCGGCGGCGTGCAGCGCGGCGCCGTCCTGGGCGAGGAGCGCCTTGTTCGCGGAGACGACGGAGGCGCCGTGCTCGAACGCGGTCATGATCAGGGCGCGGGCGGGCTCGATACCGCCGATGACCTCGACCGCCACGTCGATGTCACCGCGTTTGACGAGGGCGGTGGCGTCGGTGGTGATGAGCGCGGGGTCGATCCCGGCACGGACCTTCGACGGCCGCCGTACCGCGACCCCGGCGAGCTCCACGGGGGCGCCGATACGGGCCGCGAGGTCGTCGGCGTGCGTCGTCATGATGCGCGCCACCTCTGAGCCGACTACCCCACAGCCCAGCAGCGCCACCTTCAGCGGACGCGTACGCATCATCCGACCTCGCTTCTCGTACTTCTACGGTTGGTCCAGTCTCACTCACCGGACGGGAGTTTCTGCCCATTGTCCGCATCATGAGACACTTATTTCATTTTTCCGGCGGTCCGGAACGCAGATCTTTCAGCGCCCCCGGGACCGCCCCGCCGCCGTGGTGACCGAAGTCACCCGGGGCGGGTCCCCCGGCCCGGCCGGTCATCCGACGTCGAGCGCGAGCAGGTCCTCCTCGGTCTCCCGCCGCACGATCACCCGCGCCGAACCGTCCTGGACGGCGACGACCGGGGGGCGCGGTACATGGTTGTAGTTGCTGGCCATGGAACGGCAGTAGGCGCCGGTCGCGGGTACGGCGATCAGATCGCCCGGGGCGAGGTCGGCGGGCAGGAAGGCGTCACGTACGACGATGTCGCCGCTCTCGCAGTGCTTGCCGACGACGCGTACCAGCAGGGGTTCGGCGTCGGAGGTCCGGGAGACCAGCGCCACGCTGTACTCCGCGTCGTACAGCGCGGTGCGGATGTTGTCCGACATCCCGCCGTCGACGGAGACATAGGTACGCAGTCCGTCGAGGGGCTTGACGGTGCCCACCTCGTACAGGGTGAACGCGGTGGGTCCGGCGATCGCGCGGCCCGGCTCGACGGAGATCCGGGGGGTGCGCAGCCCGGCCGACGCGCACTCCCGGCCGACGATCTCGCGCAGCGCCCGCGCGATGTCGTGCGGCTCGGCGGGGTCGTCGTCGGAGGTGTACGCGATACCGAGGCCGCCGCCGAGGTCGATCTCGGGCAGTTCCACCCCGTGCTCGTCACGGACCTCGGCGAGCAGTCCGACGACCCGGCGGGCGGCGACCTCGAAGCCGGCCATGTCGAAGATCTGCGACCCGATGTGCGAGTGGATGCCGATCAGTTCCAGACCGTCGAGCTTGAGCGCCCGGCGGACCGCCTCGGCGGCCTGTCCCCCGGCCAGCGCGATACCGAACTTCTGGTCCTCGTGGGCGGTCGCGATGAACTCGTGGGTGTGCGCCTCGACGCCGACGGTCACCCGGATCTGCACCCGCTGGCGCACCCCGAGCCGGTCGGCGATGTGCGCGACGCGCACGATCTCCTGGAACGAGTCGAGGACGATCCGGCCGACCCCGGCGGCGACGGCCCGCTCGATCTCGTGGGCCGACTTGTTGTTGCCGTGGAACGCGATCCGCCCGGCGGGCATCCCGGCGGCGAGCGCGGTGGTCAGCTCCCCGCCGGAACAGACGTCGAGGTTCAGTCCCTCCTCGTGCAGCCAGCGCACGACGGCCCGGGACAGGAACGCCTTGCCCGCGTAGAACACGTCGGCGTCGGCGCCGAAGGCGTCCCGCCAGGCGCGGGCACGGGCCCGGAAGTCGCTCTCGTCCAGGATGTACGCGGGGGTACCGAACTCCTCGGCCAGCCGGGTCACCGGCAGCCCGCCGACGGTCACCACCCCGTCCGCGCCGCGCGCGACGGTACGGGCCCACACCTTGCCGTCGAGGGCGTTGAGGTCGGCGGGCGGGGCGGAGTAGTGGCCCTCGGTCAGGACATCGGCGTGGCGGGGCCCGGCGGGGTGGGCGGAACGGCTCATGTCTGCGTGCGCTCTCTCAGAGGTGTTCGGGTGCGTGGATGCCGAGCAGGGTCAGACCACCGGCGAGCACCGTCCCGACGGCTTCGGCGAGCGCGAGCCGGGCGCGGTGGGCGGCCGAGGGTTTCTCGTCACCGCTGGGCAGCACCCGGTACTCGCCCTGGAACCGCAGATAGGCGTCGGCGAGGTCCACGAGATGGCGCGCGAGCCGTTCCGGCGCCTGGTGCGTGGCGGCGGCGGTGAGGGTGCGCGGGTAGGCGGCGAGCAGCCGTACCAGCGTCTGACCGCTCGCGCCGTCCCGGGCCTCGGGCAGCTCACCGGGCTCGGCGGCGAAGCCGAGGTCACGGGCGTTACGGCGCAGCGCGTGGGTACGGGAGTGCGCGTAGCGCACCCGGAACAGCGGGTTCTCGGCGCGCAGCGGGGCGTACGCCGTCCAGGGCCGGGGGGTGTCGTGCGGCGCGGCGTGCAGCAGCGACCAGCGCACGGCCTGCGGGTCGCCGTCGGCGGTCCCGTCCGGCGCGGGCACGGGACGGATCACCGCCCGCTCCCCCGGTGCGGCACGCCGCACCGCGCTCCGGCCGCCCTGCGCGGCGATCAGCCGTACGACGGCGTGCCCGACGGCCTCGGCCCGCGCCTCATCGGCCACGGCCTGCTCGGTCGTCCGCCCGGCGAAGGCGTCGCCGTGCCCGTACGCGCCGCCCTCGCGCAGGATCAGCGCGATCAGCTCGCGGGCGCCCCGCTCGGGCCGGTCGAGGGTGAGGTTCAGAAAGCCGGGCCCGGTGATGTCGACCCGGGCGAGTCCGCGGGTGCCGGTGAGCCGCCGCCGGATCACCTCGGCGACCTGCGGCGCGGGCCGCCCGGCGGACCGCGCGAGCCGCAGCGCGACATTGGTCGCGTAGTCCCCCCGCCCCCCGGGCCGCGACGGCTCGACCACCACCCGGACCGGTACGTCGACCTGGAGCTCCCCGGCGTCCACGGCGGACCGCACTGCGCACAGCACGGTCCGGGACAGCTCGACGGGAGTCACACGACAAGGGTAGGGGAGCCGGGCCCCACCCCGCGCGGGAGTTCCGGGGTGTGGGACGGGGGCGGGGTGGGGGGCCGTGCGGCGGTGGGCGCGGATTCCGTACGCGCTACGGGCGTGGGGCCGGGGACGGGGACGGGGCGGGGTGAGGCCGGGGGTCGTCGCGGGTGCACGTACGTGCTCGGGGGCGGGGGTGGGGGCGGGGGTGGGGGTGGGGGCCGTGCGGGGGTGGGGCACGTGGTGCGCGTACTCGCCCGTGCGCGGCTCGCCGGGTTCGCGCGGTTCACCGTGCCTCTCAGGTGCCGCGGGCGGATTGCCGCGGGCGGGCCTCGCGGTGGCCGTCGAGGGCCCGCGCGACCGTGTGCGACCCGCACCCGAACCGTGAGCCGGAGATGGGCGCCCCAAAGGGGCGCGGGGAACTGCGCACCCACGGACGACCCGCACCCCCGGGGAAAACGCCCACGCGTGACGACCGACGGGGCGATGGACGCCGAGAGGAAAACCGCGCGGGCGGGGAGGGCGACGGGACGTACGGGGACCGGTTTTAGTACGCAGCGAGTGCCGACGTAATACGTGGCGGGGGCCGAGGTAATGCGTGCCGAGGCCGAGGCACACGGCCGGGTACGGACCACCTGCCACCGACGGGCGCCGCCGGCACTACTCGTGTTCGCGGCCGACGGGCGCGGGCTCGGGCTCCTCGGGCTCGGGGTCCGCCTCGCGCCGGCGTTCCCGTCCCATCAGGGTGCGCACGATGCTCACGAGCTCGCCCGGTTCGAAGGGCTTGGAGAGGAAGGCGTCGACGCCGACGTCCAGACCGCTCTCCACCTCGTGCTGGGTGCAGGCGCTGACGATCATGAGGGGCAGATGCGCGGTACGGGGGTCGGCGCGCAGCCGGGCCGCCGTCCGCAGCCCGTCGAGCCGGGGCATCACCACGTCGAGGGTGACGACATCGGGTCGGACGTCGTGCACGACGTCCAGGCACTCGGCACCATCAGCCGCGGTCACGACCTCGAACCCCTCCAGTTCGAGATTGACCCTGATCAACTGCCGGATGACCTTGTTGTCGTCCACAACAAGCACCCGGCCCGAGGCGCCTGGCACAAGTCGAGAGTAGGCGCGGGGCGCCCACCGCGTCCGGCTTTTCCCCACTTCCACCCCACCGGGGTACACACCCCGCCACGCCACCCCCGAATCACCCCCCGCCCCCGCCTCCGACCCGCCGAAACCCGTTCCGGACCACCCTGGCCGAGCTGGTAGTGTTCTACCCGTCGCCAGGCGAACACCGAACGACACCGCCCCCGTAGCTCAGGGGATAGAGCAACGGCCTCCGGAGCCGTGTGCGCAGGTTCGAATCCTGCCGGGGGCACTTCGCGAGAAGTGCCAAAGAAGCCCCTGACCTGCAGAAATGCAAGTCGGGGGCTTTCTTGTTCCTTTTTATGGACAGACGGCCCATGCGGCCATCGCACTCATCACCCTCCGCTCACCTCTGACCCCCTGCCTTTCTCGCGAGGCGCCTACGGGATCAGGTCTGCAAGCCCCCTCGAAACCGTCTCGCGCGGGACGTGCGCGGGACGCGAGGTCCACGCGGACCGCCCGGTGCGCCACAGGGCATGACGTCCCCTCAGTTTCATTCGTCCAGCGACGCGTTGACGCACCTGTTGGCGAAGGTCTGTCGCCCGTAGCGGCACTTGGCGTCCGGGTGATGAGCACTTCGAGCTGCTGTCGTCGTCACGGGACTGACAGGCCGTGGTCGTCCATCAAACGCATCAGGTTCCGCTTGCGCTTCTGGGTGGTACGCAGGTCGGTGAGGTACGCGGTGAAGTCGGCCGGTGTGCCCAGGCGGTGATGGCAGTCGCGGATGCTCAGGAGCAGGCCGACGAGCTGTTCGTAGGCGTGATTGCCGGTCTCACGGGTGAGGCGGGCGGCCAGACGGAGGTAGACGGCGAGGGCGTCGGCGGGGCGGGTAGGGCGGGACCGGTCGGCGAGGGTGAGCCACTGACCGTCGTGGGTGCCGAACTCACCCGCTGCCCGCCAGGCGGCGTCGACGTCCTTCTCGTCAAGGAGGACCTCGACGAGAGCGCGGGCACCGTGCGCACCCGTCCGTTCGGCATCGGCGCGGAGACGTGCCAGGGCCTTCTCGCGCTCGGCCGGCCAGCATGCGGCGGCCTCGGCGGCGGCACGCAGCTGTTGGTAGGTGAGCGGGGTACGGCGGGCGGCGAAGTGGTCCCGGCGCAGGGTGACGGTGTCGGCGAGCCGGTCGGTCCGGGCGTAGCGGTCCGCGAGATCGTCGACGAGAGCGGTGTCGACCGTGGTGAGGTCCTCGGTCTCGTGGATGCCGCGCTCGGCCCATTCCAGGGCTTCGGCGGTACGGCCTGCGGAATCGAGTTCGCGGGCGATGAGCAGGTGGGTGTGACCGTTCGGCGCGAGATCGGCGGCGTGCACGGCGATCACCGTGTCGATGTCCCGACCCGACTTCGTGAGGCGCCGCATGAGGTGCTTCTCCGCCCAGCCGGTCCGGTTCGCCTTCCATGCTTCCGTCGCGTACCGGCGCAGGGCGGCCATTCCCCGCTCGCCGAGCAGGTCCTCGTAGTCGAGCGGGTCGATGTCCGTCAGATCGGCCGCGTCGTCGAGCGCGTGCGTCACCAGCCAGTGCGCGAGTTCGTCCGGGTCGGGGCGGGCCGCGCGGCAGGCGTCGTGGTGGGCCTCGGCGAGGTCCCCACCGATCCGCCCGAGCCGTCCGTCGGAGTCGTCGACGCTCTCGACCACGGCGGCCAGGAACCCGATCGCCTCCCGGGTCAGGGCCATCGCGTCGGCCGCCCGGCCTGACGTCGTCAGCGACCGGATCGCGGTGACCGCCTGCCCGGCCTGGTCGGCGTAGGCACGTGCGTCGGCGTACTCGACATAGCCGTCCTGCGCGAAAGGTCCGATGTCGAGCAACTCACGTATGCGGGAGCGGACCTCGGCCAGATCTCCGCGAGCGCTCGCCGCTCTCAGTTCCAGGCGGCGCCGCAGCTGCCGGTCCTCGGCCATCTCCTCGCGCACGAGCGCGACCAGGTCCTCCCGGGACAGGCCCGTAAGCCAGGTATCGAGGCCACGCGCCCTGCCCCGGGCCGACGTACGCCGCTGGGTGAGGTCTGTCTCCTGGCCGATCACGCTCAGGCCGAGCGCGACCAGATGCTTGCAGAAGTTGCCCTCCTGGCCGTACGGGCAGTCGCACGTCCCCGTGGGCTTCCCGCGCCCGCCCAGGCGCAGCTCCACCTCGTACCGTTCCGTGCCGCGTACCGACGCCCTGATCCAGCCGTCACCGACCTCGACCCCGGACACCGCGTCGACGTAGGCGAGCCCGCGCTCGAACGAACGCTCCCCGGCCAGCGCCCTCAGCTTCGCTTCGTCAAGACCGCCCACGACTCTCCGCACTCCGATCCGACTCGGGCTCCGCCCAACGGCCCTCACTCTAAAGGGCGCCGCGACGGACGACTCCGCCGTGTGCGTCGGCGCCCGGGCAGACGCGGCTGTAGCCGCAGCGCACACCATCCTCGACCGTCTCGGGCTCCGGGAGGCCGAAGTGGGCGAAGCCGTGCGGTTCGACGTCGTTCGCCGCCGTGGGCTTCAGCCGCTTGCCCTCATCAGTCGGCGCCCCTCCCCCGCCTCCGGGGTTGCACGGTATCGCTGTTGCTCGCGGCCGGGATTCATCCGTCCGTCCCCGCTCTTTAGGATCGGCCCATGCCCGGAGAACACAGGGTCGAGCGGACCGCGGAAGCCTGGCAGGCTCTGACTGAATGGCTCGCCGTACATGCGTCCTTGTCCTTCGCGTCGCTCCTGCCGCCGGTACCGGAGAAGGACATCACGAATGCCGATGCGGCCCTACGGCAGCGACTCGGGTTCGGACTGCCGCCCGAACTGGCGGCCTTGTGGCGACTGTGCGGTGGCGTGGAGCACCAGCTCATCGAAGCCGATGAGGAAGGCGAGGTCGGCTCCGGGGCGTTCCTGCCCGGCGGGGTGATCCTCCCTCCGGCACAGGCACTGGGGCTGCGGCTGCCCGCGTCCGGGGGCGGGGACGGCTGGGGCGGCGCCCAGGTGGTGCCGTGGCTGACCCGGGACGAGGCGGGGCCCGAGCACGGTCTCTACGCGAGCAAGCGCGGTGTCGGCGAGTGGTCGATCGTGGACGAGCCCGCGGGCGGACCCGCCTATCCGTCGGTCGCCGCCTACCTGGAGACAGTCCACCGCACCCTGACCGCGGGGCCCCCGGACCTGATGGGTTCCGACGTGCCCGGTCTGGTGTGGGACTGCCTGGTGTGGGACGACCCCGGGAACCCGGGCCTGGACGAGGCCGGCGAGCTCTGGCGGCGGATCCACTGAAACGCCGTGGCCCCCGCCCCGGTACGAGAGGGGCGGGGGCCACCCGCTGTGCTTGTTCGTCAGGCTTCGTCAGGGCTTCGTCATGGTGCGGACATGGTCGGGCTTGGACGTGTCGCCCTACGCCGTCAGCTCGGCCAAGCCCCGGACCGGGCATGTGCACCTTCGGCGCCCGCCACGACGCAAGCTGAGACGCCGCACTTCGGCGAGCAGGAGGGCAAGAGGTAGGATAAGTGGCATGAGCGAACCTACCGGCAAGTACTCGATCACCATGCCGCGTGATGTCGCCGAGGCCGCCAAGGTCCGCAGCGGGCCCTCAGGTCTGTCCGCGTACGTGGCCGCCGCCGTCGCCCGTCAGATCGAGCGCGACAACCTGAACGAGGTCATCCAGGTCGCCGAGGCCGAGCACGGACCCATCACCGACGAGGAGATCCAGTCCGTGCGCGATCAGCTCCACCGGGCCCGGAGCGAGCAGGCGCGGAGCGGGGCGGACGCCGCGTGACACGGGGTCCCGCCGTTCCCGGCGGCACTCTCGTCCTCGACAGCGAAGGGCTGGCCAAGGCCGTCCTGCGGGACCGAACGGTGACCGGCTGGCTCGCTCTGGCCCGCGCCGATGACCTGCGTGTGATCACGTCGGCGGCCGCCCTGGTCGAGGTCGTCCACCCGCGTATCAACCGTCCCGCGCTGGAGTGGACACTTTCCCGCATCGTGGTCGAGCCGATCAGCGAGGCCGTGGCCCGGCAGGCCGCCGCGCTGCTCGCGGATGCCGGTCTGCACGGCCACAAGTACGCCATCGACGCCATGCTCGGCGCCACCGCCCTCGCTGCCCCCGGCCCGGTCACGGTCCTCACCTCCGACCCCGAGGACATCACCATGCTCTGCGGCGGGCGAGTCACCGTCATCAAGGTCTGACCACGAGCGCTGCCCTCGGAGCCGAGCCGCGCGCCGGTGGTCCGTGAAGCACCACGACCTGGGCGGCGCCACCCCGAACCACGGCCCGCTGCCGCAGCCGGACGAGCCCGGGCGTGCGGGTGACCGTACGGATCCCGGTCGTGAACAGCAGAAGGGGCGGTAGGCACCGCGGATGGACAGTTCCAGCTCCCAGGCCGGCGGGTGGCGGGCCGAGCGGCGGCGGGGGCGGCAGATCGTCGCCGGGCTTGCCGTGGGGTTCCTCGCCTTCGGCGCCGCCGTGTTCGGGGTGCTCATGTGGGGCGCCGAGGAAGCGACGTCGGACCTGATCGACCAGGAGATGAACTGCTGCTGGGAGAAGGGCGCCACCCCCGCCTGGACCAGCGAGCTGATGGGCATCCGGATGCCGGACTCGGCCACGGACCGGCGGTCGGGGTACAAGGTCGGGCAGCGGTACGACTCCGCGCTGCTGGCCTTCGTGCTGCCCAGTGAGGAGGCGGACGCCTACCTCGGTCAGCTGACGCGGGAGGGAACCAGCATGATCGGGAACCTCCATCCGAAGGAGAAGGACTACCGGCCTGCCGACGCCTTCGGCCGTCTTGGATTGGCCGAGCCGGAGACCCTCGTCCGGGGGCTGCGGCAGACCGGGGTCTGCGAGGACGATGTGGACACCCCTGAAGGCCGGCGTGTGCAGCGCTGCCTCGATCTCTTCGTCCATGAGTTCGAGCCCGGCACCACCCGGGTGTACGTCCGGTCGGCCATCGAGCCGTCCGTCACGCCGCCTCCGGTGAGTCCCGGTAAGTAGAGGGATGCGGGGGGGGACCTGTGGGGGCAGGTCCCCCCGGGGTCAGAGGCCCAGGCCGCTGAGGCGGTCCTCGTACTCGATGGTGACGTCCTCCAGGTCGTCCTTGGGGTCCTCCCAGAGGGCTTCCAGTTCCGCCCTGACCGTGGCGGGGAGGGCCTCCCAGCGTTCCGTCCAGGTGTCGGCGTTGGGGGCCCAGTAGCCGACGACCTTGAAGCGTTCCGAGGGGAGGGAGAGGGTCTTGCGGAAGTGTTTGCGGACGGTGCGCAGGGCGGTGGTCTCCCCCGCCGTCCAGAGGTAGGTCCCCGTGAGGTCGCTGTCCTCGGGGAGGGCCGTGGTGACCAGCTCCGCGAGCCTGCTCGCGGAGTGGCCGTTGCCGCCGTACGTCCAGGTGACCTTGGCCCGGGGGTGGTCCGGGAGGGGCTGCACCGACGTCTCGTCCGGGACCTCGACGATCACCCGGGTGGTGACGTGCTCCGGGGTGTTCTCCAGCAGCCGCGCGACGGCGGGCAGACCCGTCTGGTCCGCGATCAGGATCTGCCGGGTCAGGTCCGCGGGCGGGTCGTAGAGCCCGGTCGGCGTGTTCAGACCCAGCGGGTCGCCCGGCTGGGCCGCCGCCGCCCAGGTCGCGGCCACCCCGTGGTCGTGCAGGACGAAGTCGATGTCGATCTCATGGAGTTCGGGGCGCACCGCGCGGATGGTGTACGTCCGCATGGGGGCGGTCGGACGGCCCTCCGGCGTCTCCCAGCTCGTCTCGGTGGCGACCGGCAGCGACAGGTCGTGCCGGTCGGGGCCGTGCGGGAAGAACAGACGGACGTACTCGTCGCCCACGCCCGTCGAGGTGAACGCCGGGAGGTCCCCGCCGGTCAGCGTCACGCGGACCATGGTGGCGGTGAGGGGCTGCACCCTCGCGACGGCGGCTCGGTAGATGTCCACGGTTCAGTGCTCCTTGTCGGTTCCGGGGGTGACCGCGCCGGTGCTCGGTCCCGGTGCGGTGCGGTGGTCGGTCTCGTTCGTGTAGGCCCGCCACAGCGACGCGTACTCGCCCGCCGCGGCCAGGAGCGCCGTATGGGTGCCCTGTTCGGTCACCTGCCCGTCCCGCAGCAGGACGATGTGGTCGCAGTCGCGGGCCTGTTCCAGCCGGTGGGCGACGATCACGCTGGTCCGGTCCCGGGTGACCCGGGCGAGTGCCTCGCCGAGGACGGCGCCGGTCGCGGGGCCCGACTCGGCGGTGGGCTCGTCGAGGACGAGGACCGGCGGGTCGGCCAGCAGGACCCGGGTCAGCGCCAGGTGCTGGACCGAACCGTCGTCCAGGGGTGTGCCGTCGGGGCCGCCCAGTACGGCTCCGAGGCCACGGCCCGGTTCCAGCGCCCAGTGCGCGCCCGTCTCCTTGAGCGCGGCGGTCAGTTCGGTGTCGGTGGCGTCCGGCCGGGCCAGCCGGAGGTTGTCGGCCAGCGTGCCGCCGAAGAGGTGGACCTCCTGCGTGACGAGGTACCGGGACCCCGTCCCCGCTCCGGCCGTGATCCGGCCCCGGTCCGGGCGGCCGACGCCCGCGACCAGCCGGGCCAGGGTGCTCTTGCCCGAACCACTGGCGCCCACCAGGGCGACGGTCGTGCCGCCGGGGATCGTGAGGTCGATGTCCCGCAGCGCCTGCCGGGTGGCACCGGGGTACGTGTACGAGACCCCGGTCACGGCGATGTCCGGGGGCGGGACGTGGCCGGGTGCCCGGTCCGCGGTGGCCTCGCGCGGGACGGGGACGGGGACGGGGTCAGGTGCGGGTGCGGGTGCGGGTACGGGTACGGGGGTCGTTACCAGGGAGTGGTCCCGTACCGGGGCGAGGTCGGTGACGCCGACCAGGCGGGCCAGGCCGACCGTGGCGCGCTGGATGTCGTCCAGGCTGGTGAGCAGCACGCCGACCGGGTCGAACAGCCGGTGGAAGTACAGTGCCGCCGCCGTCGCCGTGCCGAGGGTGATGGCGTCCCGCCCGAGCAGGACGTACCCGGTGGCCAGGACGGCCGCCAGGCCCACGAACTCCGCCGCGTTGAGCCAGCCGTAGAACCGGTTGCGCAGCCGTACGCCGTCGCGCTGGCGGGCTATGGCCTTCTCGCTGCGCCCGGCGAGTTCGGCCAGGTGCGTGCCCTGGGTGCGGTAGGCGCGGATCGTCTCGGCGCCCCGGACCGCCTCGATGACCGTCTGCCCCCGGGTGGACTCCAGCCGGCGGATGTCCCCGTACACCTCGTGCGAGCGGGCGAGGAAGCGGCGGGTGGCGTGCCACTGGAACGGGACGCAGACGAGTCCGGCGAGCGCCAGACGCGGGTCCAGGACGGCCAGTCCCGCCACGGTCAGGACGATGGTGAGGGCCGCGCCGGTGATCTGCGGCAGCACCCCGGACGCCGCCTCGGAGACCGCCTCCACATCGCCCGTGACCCGGGAGACCACGTCCGAACTGCCCGACGACTCCAGGGTGTCGGCGGGCAGCCGGACCGCCGCGTCGAACACGTCCTCACGCAGTCCGGCCAGGGTGTCCTGGACCAGCCCGACCAGCATCCGGCCACCGAGGTAGGTGAGACCGGCGCCGACGAGGGTGGCGGCGACGAGTCCGGCGCCGAGGGCGGTGATCCGGCCGCGTCCCGCCTGGCCGGCCACCGCGTCGACGATCGCGCCCAGCAGCGGCGGGGTGGTGAGGGTGATCGCCGTACCCGCGAGCAGCACGAGAAGGGTGAGCGTCAGCCGCTTGCGGTGCAGACCGAGCCGCTGGACGATCTCCTGCCGGGTACGGGCCGGGGTCGCGACGGGGAGCCGCCGGGTTTCGTCGGGTGCGGTGTCGCCGGGTGTGGTGTCGCCGGGTGCGGTATCCCCCGGCCCGGTGCCTTCGGGTGCGGTGTCGCCCGGCCCAGCACCTTCGGATGCGGTGTCCTCGCCGGTGCCTCCGCCGGTGCCTCCGGCGGAACCTTCGGCGGTCTCCTCGGCCGCAGGCTTGACGGTGGTGTCCGTGGTGCGGGTGGTGCGGGTGGTGCCGGGGGGCGGGGTGGTGGTCGGGTCGTCGGGGGGCGTGGCCATGTCCGGCTCCGTGTCGGTGTCCGGGTCGGGTACGGGTCCGGGTGCGGGGGTCGTCGACGTCACCGGAGAGCCCCTTCCCGTGCGTCGTCCGGGGTGCCGTCGTCGTGCGCGGCGGGGTCGTCGTCGGCCGCGTCCGTGAGGTCCACGACGTGGTCGCAGGTGGAGAGCAGGATGCGGCTCGTGGTGATCAGCAGGGTGGTGCCCGGGAGTTCCCTGAGCCCTTCCGCGATCCGCCGTTCGGTCACCGGGTCGACCGCGGTGGCCGGTTCGTCCAGGACGACGACGGGGGCGTCCGCGTGCAGCGCCCGCGCGAGGAGCAGCCGCTGGCGCTGGCCGCCGGAGAGTCGGCTGCCGTGCTCGCCGATGTCCGCGTCGGGGCCGCCGATGTGCTCCAGCACGTCGTCCAGCATCGCCGCGCGGACGACGACGGGGTCGGGGGTGCCGCCCGGCGGGGTCAGATTGGCGCGCAGCGTGCCGGAGAAGAGGGTGCCCTGGTGGGGCGGCGCCGCGATATGGGCGCGGACCGCCTCGGGGCCGAGGTCGACGGCGTCGGCCCCGTCGATCAGGAGCTCGCCCCTGACCGGCGGGACCCGGCCGGCCAGCCGGTCGCTGAGGGACCGCGCGTGCGCGGGATGCCGGGGGACGATCCCGACGAGCGCGCCGGGCGGTACCTCCACCGGGGTCGGGTGACCCGGCGGGCACCAGACCACCGGGGCGGTACGGGGACGGGGTACGGCACCGGGCGGGAGTCCTACGCCGGTGTCCGTGGTGCCCGTGCGGGTGCCGGTGCCCGTGGTCGAACCGGTGGCCGTACCCGTACCCGTACCCGTACCCGTGCCGGTGGCTGTACCCGTACCCGTCCCGGCGGCCGGACCCTGCTCCCCCGCGTCCCCCCGCGAGGTGACCGGCGGAGTGATGAGCGGCGGCTCGGCCAGGAAGGTCCCGATACGGCGGGCGGAGGCGCGTTTGTGGGCCCAGTTGGAGGCGAAGGTGCCGACGTGGGCGAGGGAGCCCTGGAGGAACTGGGCGAGTCCGAGGACGGTCACGAGCTGGCCGATGGTGAGCTGTCCGTCGAGCGCGAGATAGCCGGACGCGGTGGCCAGCGCGGCGAGGAAGACACCGGACAGCAGCAGGCTGAGGGCCGAGTAGGCGAGGACGGCGCGGGACGCGGCGACCGCGCCCCGCCGGGACGCGTCGCTCGCGGTCCGGTACCGGGCGGCGGCCTCCCTCTGGGCGTTCATCCCGGCGAGCACCCGCAGCCCGGTGATCATGTCGGTGGCGACCTCGCCGGCGCGGGCCGCGGAGCCCTGTTCGGTCAGACCGCGGGCCTCCAGCGGCATCGCGAGCCGCCGCATCAGCAGCAGCACGAGCACCGTGCTGACGATCACCCCGACCCCGAGCGGGACGGAGATGAGCAGCAGCGCGGTCGACGCCGTCAGGATCGCCGTGATCGTGGCGGCCTGTTCGACGACGCTCCACGAGACGCCCGCGACCCGGTACGTGTCGGAGGTGACCAGCGACAGCGCCTCGCCGGGTCCGGGGCGGCGGCGCAGTCCGTACGGGTCGAGCAGGCGGGTCATGGTGAGCTGGCGCAGATCGTGCTCGGCGTAGCTGTAGACGCCGACCATCGCGGTGGCGGCACGCTGGTACGAGAGCGACAGGGTGAGGAACACGACGGCGAGCACCGCGAGCCAGCGGAGCAGGGCGGCGGGGTCGGACGGCTCCAGCGCGCGGTCGATGACGACGCCGATGAGGATCGGCACCAGCGCCTCGCAGAGCTGGTGGAGCATGAACGCGAGGGTGGTGAGGCCGAGGCGCAGACCGCGTCCGCCGCGCAGCAGCGCGATCCGGAAGAGGTCGCGGGCCCCGGCGTCGTCCGTGCGGCGGGTGCGGCCCGGCCCTTTCCCGGGGCTCACGGGGTCTCCCGGCGGCGGGCGAGCGGGACGACCATGGGGGTGCCGGTCTCGGGGTCTGGCACGACACGGCACGGCAGTTCGAAGACCTCGCGCACCAGGTCGGCCGTCATGACCTCGGCGGGCGGGCCCTCGGCGACGACCCGGCCGTCGCGCATGGCGATCAGATGGGTGGCGTACCGGGCGGCGTGGTTGAGGTCGTGCAGGACGGCGACGAGGGTGCGCCCGGAGCGGTGCAGGTCCGTGAAGAGTTCGAGGAGCTCGATCTGGTGGGCGATGTCGAGGAACGTCGTCGGCTCGTCCAGCAGGAGGACGGGGGTCTGCTGGGCGAGCACCATGGCGACCCAGACGCGCTGGCGCTGGCCGCCGGACAGTTCGTCGACGAGCCGGCCGGACAGATCGGTGACGGAGGTCGCGGCCATCGCCGCGGCGACGGCGCGTTCGTCCTCGGCGGTCCACTGACGGGTCAGCTTCTGGTGCGGGTAGCGGCCCCGGGAGACGAGCTCGGCGACGCTGATGCCGTCGGGGGCGAGGGAGGTCTGCGGCAGCAGTCCGAGGCGGCGCGCGACCTCCTTGGAGCGGTACTCGGAGATGGCCTTGCCGTCGAGGAGCACCTGTCCGGCGGTGGGCGTCAGCAGCCGGGCCACGGCGCGCAGCAGGGTCGACTTGCCGCAGGCGTTGGGGCCGATGATCGCGGTGAAGGAGCCCTCCGGTATCCGCAGGTCCAGGTGCTCGGCGACGGGGTGGCGGGCGTACCCGAGGGTCGCGTCCCGTACCTCCAGCCGGGCGTGCGGCACATCGGCGAGCGCGGGCGGCGGCACGGGGCCGGGGCGGTGCGCGGGCGCGGTGGCTTCCGGGGCGGGCGCGGGTACGCCGGATTCCTGGGCGGGTACGGGTTCCGGGGCGGGTGCCGCGGATTCCGGCCGGGGTACGGGGTCCGGGGCGGGGGCCGTGGATTCCGGCCGGGGTACGGGGTCCGGCGCGGGTATGGGGTCCGGCGCGGGTACGGGGTCCGGCGCGGGTACGGGGGCCGGGGCGGGTGCCGTGGATTCCGGCCGGGGTACGGGGTCCGGGGCGGGTACGGGGGCCGGGGCGGGTGTCATGAGGTCCGGCGCGGGTGCGGGGTCCGGGCCGGGGTGGTCGGTCTTCGGCGGCATCTGGGGTCCTCGGGAGGGCGGTGCGGGCGGCGGGGCGGGCTTCATCGGCGGGTCGCGTACTGCCGGGCGAGCAGCCAGGCGAGGTAGAGCCCGCCGACGCAGACGGTGACCACCCCCACCGGCAGCTCAAGGCGCTGGGCGGCGTAGTCGGCGGTGACCAGGATCAGCGCCCCGGTGAGCGCGGCGGGCACGATCCGCAGCGTCGTGGAACTCCGGGTCAGCCGCTGGGCGATCTGCGGGGCGGCCAGCGCGACGAACGCGATCGGCCCGACGGCGGCCGTCACCAGCGCGGTGAGCGCGACCCCGACAAGGGTCGCGCTGAGCCGTACCCGGTGGGCGCGGACGCCGAGGGCCACGGCCGCGTCGTCGCCCATCTCCAGCTGGACCAGGGGCCGTACGACCAGGACGGACCAGAGCGTCAGGACGACGAAGCCGACGGCGGCGGGTCCCAGTTCCGTGAACCCGAGACCGCTGAGCGACCCGGCGGCCCAGGTGGCGGCGAGCATCGCCGCCTGGGGGTCGACGGAGAGCAGCAGCATCGAGGTGATGGAGCTGAGTCCGGCGCCGACGGCGATACCGACGATGATGAGCCGGAACGGGTGCAGTCCCCCGCGGTACGCGAGCAGGTACACCAGCAGGGCGGCGGCGGCCCCGCCGACCAGTGATCCGGCGCCGACGGCGAGGTAGTTGGCGGAGCCGAGGAGCAGCATGACGACGCTGGCCCCGGCGTAGGAGCCGGACGAGAAGCCGATGATGTCGGGGGAGCCGAGCGGGTTCTTGGTGAGCGACTGGAAGATCGCGCCGCTGACCGCCAGCGCGGCCCCGCAGATCAGGGCGAACAGCAGCCGGGGCAGTCGCCAGTCGACCACGACGAGCCGGGCGCGCCGGTCGGAGTCCGGGTCGAGGAGCGCGGTCACGACCTGGCCGGGGCTCAGGGAGATGGACCCGGTGCCGAGGGTCAGCACCCCGAGCACGAGGACGGCGGTGGCGAGGGCGGCGCAGACCAGTACGGAACGGCGGTCCACGCGCAGCGCGGTGCCGGCCCGCCGCCAGGCCCAGGTGGTGCGGCCGAAGTCGACGTGCGCGGGCGGCTCACCCCGGCCGGGGGCGGGTACGGGGCGCTTGGTGAGGTCCGGCGCGTCCGTGTCCCGGACGGGTGCGGGCGGCTCACCGGGGTGCGGGGCGGGGGTCACGGCGGGTTCACGCTTCCGGGTGGGGTGGGTGCTCATCGCTCACAGTCCGCTCACGTTGCGGCGCCGGACCAGGGCGACGAGGACGGGCGCGCCGACGAGGGCGGTGACGAGGCCGACCCGCAGTTCCCCGTTGGGCAGCACGATCCGTCCGACGATGTCGGCGGCCAGCAGGAAGGAGGGGGCGACGACCAGGGTCAGGGGCAGGATCCAGCGCTGGTCGGGGCCGGTGAACCAGCGCACCACGTGCGGCACCATCAGTCCGACGAAGGCGATGGGTCCGGCGACGGCGACGGCCGTCCCGGCGAGCAGGGTGACGGAGAGGACGACGGCGACCCGGGTCACGCCGATCGGCACGCCCAGGGCGCGGGCGCTGTCGTCGCCGAGCGCGAGGGCGTTCAGGGAGCGGGCGGTGAGCAGGCCGACGAGGATGCCGACGCCGATCAGGGGGACGGCGACGGTGAGGATGTCGAGGCGGCGCCCGCCGATGGAGCCGACGCCCCAGAACCGCATGATGTCGAGGGTGGCCAGGCTCTTGAGGGTGAGGGCGGAGGTCAGTCCGCTGAACACGGCGGTGAGCGCGACACCGGCGAGGGTGAGCTTCACGGGGGTCGCGCGGTCGGCGCCGAGCGAGCCGAGGGTGTAGACGAGGACGGTCACCCCGAAGGCCCCGGCGAGGGCGAACCAGACGAACGCGGCGGGGTCGGTGAGGCCGAGGACGGCGACGGCGAAGGTCACCGCGAACGCGGCGCCCGCGTTGACGCCGAGGACGCCGGGGTCGGCGAGGGGGTTGCGGGTGAACGCCTGGATGAGCGCCCCGCACAGCCCGAGCGCGGCTCCCACCAGCAGTCCGATCACCGTGCGCGGCAGCCGCAGCTCGCGGACCATCGCGTGTTCGTCGACGGACACGTCGAAGTGGAACAGCGCGTCCCACACGGTCGACGGGGCGATGGCGCGGGCGCCGACCATGAGGCTGAGGACGGACATCGCGAGCAGCAGCGCGAGGGCGGCCAGCAGGACCAGGAAGCGGTGCCGGTGGCGCGGGACCAGGCCCGTACCGGAGTACGGGCCTGGCTCGGCACGCCGCGCGATGGTGTTCCCACCGGGAGGTGATGCGGTCGTCACGGGTGATCCTCGTGGTGGCTGTGCGGGGTGGACCGGATGTCGGGGCGGGTCAGGAGCCCTGGGGACGGGTCAGGAGCCCTGGGTGTCGGACCTGCCCTTGCCCGCGACGGCGTCGGCGAGCAGCGGCACGTACCGCTCCATGGCCCAGGGGATCGACAGCACGGTCGGCGCGCTGACGGCCATGCCGAGTTCGGCGGTCTCGACGAAGGCGTACCGCTTCTCCGCGATGGGCTTCCAGCGCTTGAAGAGGGGGTCCTTCAGGGAGTACGGGACCTCCTTGGGGTCGTAGGCCCAGCCGACGAAGACATCGGCCTTGACCGTGTCGAGCTTCTCCAGGCTGACGCCGCCGTAGAAGTTGGTGCCCTTGACGCCCGCGTTGATGACGTCCAGGGAGGGCGTGTTCTCGAAGCCCATCTCGTTCAGCAGCCGGACCCTGGGGTCGTAGTCGACATACAGACCGGCTTCGGTGGAGCCGGGGGTGAGGGCGGTGCCGTAGGTGAAGGTCTTCCCCTTGAACTGGGGGTTCTCCTTGGCGACGCCGGCGAGCACGGTCTCCGTCTTCGTGACCAGCTGCTCGGCCTTGGTGTTCTCGCCGAGGGCCTTGCCGATGGTGCGGGTCATGTCCTGCCAGGTGCCGCCGTCGAAGGGCCGCTTCAGATAGGGGATCGTGGGGGCGATCTCGGTGAGCCGCTTGTAGTCGACGTCGGTGATGCCGGAGTACAGGCCGACGATCAGGTCCGGGTCGAGGGACAGGATCTGCTCGAAGTCCATCTCGCCGGAGTCCCCGTAGTTCAGGGTCTCGGGGAGTTCGCCGCCCAGCTTCTCCGCGGCGGTGCGGAACCAGGGGGTGTGGCCGTCCTTGTCGCCGCCCCACTGCTTGTCGACCCCGACGGGGAGGACACCGAGGGCGGTCACGATGTCCTGGTTCATCCAGCTGACGGCGACGACGCGCTTGGGCTTCTCGGTGATCTTGGTGGTGCCGTGGGCGTGCTTGATGCTGACCGGGAACGCGGCGGCGCTCTTGTCGGCGGCTTTGCCGTCCCCTTCGGAGCCCTCCGCGGAGCTGCCTCCGCCGCAGCCCGTGAGGACGAGGGCGGCGGCGACCGCCAGTCCCGCGGCACGGGTCCAGACCCTGGCGCGGCGGGGCGTCCGGGTCGGTGCGGCGGCCGTCGGCACGGCCGTGGGTAGGGACATGGTTCTCCTAGGTTCTGCGCACCGCGGGGGCGGCGCGACGGCGACAGGGGGGCGCCGTCGCAGCGGTGCGGGACGTACGCGCGCGGCCGGGCACGGGGACGGTCCGCCGCCCTCCGTACGGGCCAGGTGAGGTAACCCTCACCTGGCTCAACGCTAGGGAACGCCGTGACCGGCGGGCGTCGCGGCCCGGCCAGGGTGCGTCGCGAATCGGCCAGGTGCCGTGCGGCCGGGTCCGGGGCGGCCGGACCGTGGGGGCCGGGTCACGGGGGCACGGGTACGGCGCATTCGCGGAGGTACTCGGTCGGGCTGGCGCCGGTGACCCGGCGGAACGCGGCGCTGAACGCGCTGGTCGTGGAGTAGCCGCAGCGGTGCGCCACCAGGTTCACCGGGTGCCCCTGGGCGAGCATGGTCATCGCGGTGGACATCCGTACGAGCGCGCGCCAGCGGGTGAACGACATCCCGAGGTCCTGGCCGAAGGCCCGGTTGACCGTGCGGACGCTGAGCGAGTGCCGCGCCGCCCATTCCTCGACGGAGCGGTCGCTGTCCGGATCGCGCAGTACGTCGTCCGCGAGGGCCTGGATGCGCCAGTCCGCCGGGAGCGGCACCTCGGGGACGGGGCGGGGATCGTCCTGGAGCATCTCCAGGATGACCCGCTGGGTACGCAGCCGGAGGTCGTCCGGCATGGCGGTGGCGTTGAGGTGGAGCAGCATCTCCTGGAGCGCGCGTCCCACCTTCATCGACCGTGACGAGGTCCAGGTGGCGGGGATCGCGGAGCGGGCCACATAGGTGAAGCAGGCGAAGCTGCCGGGGTCGGCGGTGGCGGCGTGGGGGGCGTCCGGCGGTATCCACACCCCCTGCCCGGGTATCAGCCGCCGCACGCCGGTGGGGGTGTAGAGCGTCAGGGGCCCGGCGTGCGGCCACATGAGAAGGCCGTCGCTGTGGGTGTGCGGTTCCACGTCGAGCGGTCCGTCGCCGCCGTCGAAGACGGCGGTGGTGAGCAGGTACGGCGGCCGCACCACGGCGCCGCCGGCCGGGGGCGCGGCCCAGCGGACGGGCAGGGGCGGGGCCGTCCCGGCGAGCGCGGGACCGGACACATGAGCAACCGACATGAACTTAGGGTAACCTAACCTCCTACCGTCCCGGTCGTACGTCCTGGCCCTCAGGCGGCCGGGACGGGTCGCCTTCGCTCGCGCCTCACGGTTCCGGGCCGGCCGTACGTGTTTCCCGTGCGGGCCGCCTTCGCTCGCGCTTCCGGGTTTGCGCACCTGGGCCTACTTGTCCCGTGCCGGTACAGACGTGGTGCGCGGTTCCCCGCGCCCCTGAGTGGTCCGCGCTCCGCGCACCTGCTCCCGTGCGGCTCGTTCGTGGGTTTGCGCTCGCGCCGCTTCGGGGTGACGCGACGGGGCCGGGTCACGTCGTCGGGGTGGGGGCGGTCGGGCCCTGGTGGCGGAGGCGGGTGACCAGGGCGGCCCAGCGGTCGTCGTAGGCGGCGGCGTCGAGCAGCGCGGTCAGCTCCGTACGGCAGCGGGCCTCGGCGCGCTCGCCGCGGTCGGCGCCCTCGGGTGTCAGGGCGCAGTAGACGCCGCGCCGGTCGTGCTCGCAGCTGACCCGGGCGGTGAGCCCCTTCTTCTCCAGCCGGGTGACGAGCCGGCTCATGGACGACTGGTCGAGGCCCACCGCGGCGGACAGCTCCTGCACCCGCGTGCCCCGGGTGGGGCCGTGCCGCAGCTCGACGAGCACCAGTACCTCCGGGAGGGAGACCTGGAACTCGTCCGCGAGCATCCGCTCCATGGACTGGTTGAACCGGCCCACCATCAGGGTCAGCCGCCGCCACCGGTCGAACTCGCGGAGGCTTGCGGCACGGTCGTCGGCCGACATCCCGGCCTCCCCTCCAGTCGACTCCTTGTCCCTGCGTGACTATAGCCAACTCCGCCCACATTCCATGCGTGCGCACACATCTTACGAAGTCCTGTCGCCGCTGGGTCGCTGGGCCGGCCGTCGAGGTCTGCCCGGGTGGACGTACTCCGTTCCTGTGCCGTCGCTCGTGGGGTGCGCAGTTCCCCACGGGTCGCCTTCGCTTGCGCTTCCGAGGTCCGTCCGGCTGGGCGTACTTCGTTCCTGTGCCGTCGCTCGTGGGTTTCGCGCAGTTCCCCGCGGGTCGCCTTCGCTTGCGCTTCCGAGGTCTGTCCGGGTGGACGTACTTCGTTCCTGTGCCGTCGCTCGTGGGTTTCGCGCAGTTCCCCGCGGGTCGCCTTCGCTTGCGCTTCCCAGGTCCGTCCGGCTGGGCGCACTTCGTTCCTGTGCCGTCGCTCGTGGGTTTCGCGCAGTTCCCCGCGCCCCTTTGGGGCGCCATCTGCTTGTTCTTCGGGTCGGTGCCGGTCGGGATTCTCCGTCCTCGATCCAACGCGCTCGGTACGACGTCCCCCTTGCCCTACTGAAGAGCATCGGAGTCTGCGGGCAGAGATTCCCGCCCACCCCCTCCCGCAGCAGCGCGAGTCCGCGAGGAGGGTGGTTGAACCCCGGCCCCGGGCTGACGTCGGCCCGCAGACGGACGACAGCCCCAGACGGGCGCCCCCAAAGGGGCGCGGGGAACTGCGCAAAAACGAGGACGGCCCCGCACCCGAACGGGAACCGCAAGGGGCGCAACCTCAGGGGCGCGGGGAACTGCGCACCCACGAACGACCCGCACGGGGACAAGTACGCCCAGGTGGGGAACCCCAGGGGCGCAAGCGAAGGCGACCCGCAGATCACCGCCGGGGCGGGCGGGCCCGAAGGGTGTCCCGCAGCCCGTCGAGCTGCCGGTGCAGATCCCGTTGCGCGACATGGCGAGCCCAACGCGCCTCGATCCGGCCCGCCAGGGCGAGAACGCGCTCGAAGCGGTGGGCGCCACGTGTCACCCGTCGCACGTCCCCTCCCCGGGGTTTCCGAGTTCGGCCCACACGGTCTTGCCGCCGTGCCGCCGGTCGCAGCCCCAACGGGAGCTGAGGGCCTCGATCAGGAGCAGGCCGCGCCCGGACTCCGCGCCGTCGCGGGGACAGCGGGGTACCGGGGTGGTGCGCGATCCGTCGCTCACCGCGATCCGGACCCCGCCGCCCACCGCACGGAGTACGTCGAGGCGGAAGGACGAGCAGTTGGTGTGGGTGACCACGTTCGCGACCAGTTCGGTGACGATCTGCCGCGCGTCACCGCACAGTTCGTCCAGGTCCCAGGCCCGTAGAACCTCGGTGACCAGCCGCCGGGCCCGGCCGGCCGCCGACGGCAGACACTCCAGGGCTTCGGCCCGGCCGATCGCCCCGGCAGCGCCATTTCGGGCCCCGAACGCAATTGCAGCGAGGTCGAGTTGGGGTTCGTGTCGTTCCGTGGCTACGTTCTTCCCGGACACGCCGTTCCTCTCCGTAGTCATTCCACTACTGGGGAGGTTCAGCGTGGCCTAGAGCTGGAAGTCCTTCAACGTGCCGCAGGCGGAGGAAACATTGGTAAACCGCAAGGAGTTGAACCCCGACAAGAGTCCGGAAGCAGCGTTCGGCGCACGTCTACGCAGTTCACGCGAGGCACGCAACTGGACGCAGGACGATCTGGCCGCCCGGATGGAATATTCCGGGCGGCATATTTCAGCGATTGAAACCGGCCGCAAACCCCCGACGCGCCGATTTTCGCTTAGCGTCGACGCCGCATTCGGACTCGAAGGCACGAGCGACACGTTCGAACGGGCGTGGGGTGAACTCCGGCGCGGCAGCTTGCTGGAGGGGTTCCCTGAGTATCTGACGCAGGAGTCCCGCGCGGCGGAGATCCGGCTGTTCGAAGTGGGCTTGATCCCGGGCCCGCTTCAGACGCGCGAGTACGCGCAGGCTCTGGCCGACAGTGCCGTGCAACGCGGGGTCATCACCGCCGAACAGGCAGATGAACGAGTCTCGTTGCTGATGGAGCGTCAAGCTGCCTTGGTACGGCCCTTACCACCCATGGTGATCGTGGTCCTGGACGAGAGCTGCATCCGCCGGCCGATCGGGGGCTCCAAGGTCATGGGCGCTCAGCTGGACCAGCTGAGCGAGTTTGCGAAGCAGCCGAACACCGTGCTTCAGATCGCCCCCTTCGGCCTGGGGGAGCGCCGCCCGTTCGACCGGCTGGTCAACTTGCTTACGCTGCATGACCGGTCCGTAGTCTCCTACGTTGAGTCGCAGACCCACGGGCATCTGGAACGCGAGCTCACTTCCGTGCTGCCGCTGGTGAGGGCCTACCATCAGCTACAGGCCGAATCACTCTCCCAAGCGATATCCGTGGCCATGATCAATGAGGTACGAAAGGGCACCCCGCGATGACCGAATCCCCCTCCCTCCTCTGGGTCAAATCCTCCTACAGCAACAACGGCGGTTCCTGCGTCGAGTGGGCGCCCGCACACGCGGACGCCAACGGCATAGTCCCCGTCCGCGACTCCAAGAGCCCCGGCGGACCCGTACTGAACGTCCGCGCCACCGCGTTCGCGGCCTTCGTGGCGGGCGTCAAGGCCGGATCGCTCGACACCGCCTGACCGGACCGCACAGCACATCGCAACGCCGAAGGCCCCGCCGCACACCTTGATTCGAGGACGTGGCGGGGTTGACCCTGCCCGTTCGATCCGCGATCCCCTACCTCGATTCCCCAGCAGGCAGGAAAGGGCCCTCGTGACAACCGAACCTCATGACTGGATCAAGTCCTCGTACAGCGGCAACGGCGGTTCCTGCGTCGAGTGGGCACCGGCACACGCGGCCACCAACAGCACAGTCCCCGTGCGCGACTCCAAGAGCCCCGGCGGACCCGTGCTGGACATCCCCGCCGACGCCTTCACGTCCTTCGTGGCGGGCGTCAAGGACGGAACGCTCGGCACACGCTGACCAGCCGGGCACACCACGCACCGCAACGTCGAAAGGGCACCCCGTGACAACCGAAGCGCACAACTGGATCAAGTCCTCGTACAGCGGCAACGGCGGTTCCTGCGTCGAGTGGGCGCCCGCACACGCGTCCGCCAACGGCATAGTCCCCGTGCGCGACTCCAAGGCCCCGAACGGACCCGTACTGAACGTCCGCGCCACCGCGTTCGCGGCCTTCGTGACCGGCGTCAAGGGCGGAACGCTCGGCACCCGCTGAGCGGGCGGGGACGGGCGAAGCCCCGTCGCATTGCCCGGTACGGGAGTGCGGCGGGGCCTCGGGGGGTGGTCAGACGGTGGCGGACTGGGCCTTCGTCTTGTCGCGGAGGGGCTGGAGTGCGTCGCTCCACGCGATGAGCTGGTCCAGCATCGGGCCGACCGCGTCGACCTGCACGGGCTGCGGGGTGAAGGTCGTGAAGTTCTCGAAGTCGGTGAACAGCGAGAGCATCACCTGGTTGCGGACGGTCGCGACCTGGACCTCGGCCATGATCCCGCGCAGGTGCTCGATCGCGCGGGAGCCGCCCGCGCTGCCGTAACCGACGAAGGCCGCGGCCTTGTTGTTCCACTCCGAGTACAGGTAGTCGATGGCGTTCTTCAGCGCGCCGGACGTGGAGTGGTTGTACTCCGGCGTGACGAACACGAAGCCGTCGTAGGAGTCGACGAGCGTCGACCACTCACGGGTGTGGTCGTTGGCGTACTGGCCGAAGGACGGCGGGGCCTGCTCGTCGAGGAGCGGGAGCTTGATGTCGCGGAGGTCCACGACGTCGAACTCGGCGTCGGTCCGCTTCGAGGCGATCTCGTGCACCCAGTGGGCGACCGTGTCACCGACGCGGCCGGGGCGGGTGCTGCCGATGACGATGGCGATCCTGGTCATAGATATGCCTTGCTTCCTTGTATCGGGTGTCGCGGCGGTGGATGCCGCGCGGGTTCCTGCGGTGTGCGGACCGGTCGGTCCGCTGGGGGCGGACCGCCGGGGTTCGGGGGGACCCGGTGGGGGTCAGGGGCCGGGCGGCGGGGTGCCGCGGGGCTCGGGGAGGGTGAGCCGGCCGCTGAGCTGGTCGCTGATCTCCCGCAGCCGGCGGAGCTGGTCCGCGCTGAGGTGGTCCAGCAGCCGGGTCCGGGCACAGTCCGCGTGCCAGGGCGCGGCCTCCTCCAGCGCGACGCGCCCCGCGGGGGTGAGCCGGGCGAGCAGCGCCCGCCGGTCGCCGGGGTCCTCGGCGCGCTCGATCCAGCCGCGCTGCTCCAGTCTGTCGGCCAGGTGCGAGAGCCTGCTGGCGGACACGCCGGTGCGGCGGGCCAGCTCGTTCATGCGCAGCCGCAGTCCGGGGGCCTCGGAGAGCCAGTCGAGGAGTTCGTAGTGGATCTGCGACATGCCGCCCTCGCGCCGCAGCTCGTGCCCGAGCTGTTCGGACAGCAGCCGGGCGGCGGTGAGGAAGGAGCGCATGGTCCGCTGGGCCTCCCGGTCGGGGTCCGCCGCGGCCACGGCGGGCCGCGGGGGCGCGCTCATGCCTTCCATGGGGACCTCCTGGGAGCTGCTCGGCGGTGTGCTCGGACCAATATAGTTCATCGTTCAATTAATCTCGGAGCCTACAGCGCCACACCCCGGGGAACTATTCCCACCCACGCGCCCCACCGGCCCCGCCGCCCCAGAGCCGATCACCACACAACAGAAAGGGCCGCGACCCCCCGCCCGGCCACGGCCCACACCGCCCTCCCCGCACAAACGGGAACACGGAGGGGGCCGGAACCACCGCGAACGCCTCCCTCCGGGGCGGGTCCGGCAAACCTCCGACGGGTCACTACGAGTAGTCGATCGTGCCGTCCGCCGCCATCGGCGGATGGATGCGCTCCGGCGGGTGGGAGTCGGTGTCGGACGGCCGGGGGCCCTCGGGGCCGTCCGCGCCGCACCGCACCATCCGCTCGATCCGGCAGACCCGGAACATCTCGTCGCCCACCCGTACCTCGTCGGCGCGCTCCGCCGCCCGGAACCGCTCGGCGGCCCGCGCGTAGGCGGCCCGGCCCCGCTCGTCCAGGCCCGTCATCCGGGGCCAGAAATCGGTCAGCCCGTCGTTCAGCACCCGGCGGGCGTCGTGCGGGGTCGGCACCAGCGCGGACCGGGGCCGCCACCGTCCGTCCAGGCGTTCCACCACGCAGAACGCCACCGGCAGCAGCGCCACTTCGGGATGGGTGCGCACGGCCGACACGCTGTCGCGCAGCATGCCGTCGGGGAACCCCGTGCCCGAGTAGCTGAAGTCGCGCAGGGCCAGCTTGAGGGCCCCGGTCATCAGGCCCTGCTCCCGTCCGGGGTCGAGCGGCATGCCCAGCTCGGACGGCCTGGCGTCGGGGGTGAACTCCCAGGAGCGCTTGGCCGGTTCGGGGTCGGTGGGGCGGGGCGGCTCCAGCCCGTCGTCGCCGCCGCGCGCGAACTCGTCGCCCCGGATCACCCGGTAGCGGCTGCCCGCCGCCCGGACCTCGTCCACCGGTTCACGTTCCAGCAGATCGACCGCGGCGAGGAGTTCGCGCCGCACCTCCGGGTCGTCGGTGTCGTCCTTGGCCTGGAACCACAGATGGGAGTTGAGCGAGTCCCGGGCCTCCTGGGGTCTGCCGCAGGTGACCTCGGTCAGCACCCGCCAGCGGGGCGCGTCGGCCGGTTCCTGGACGGCGAGCCCGAACACCGGGCCGCGCAGCAGCAGATTCGGGTAGCGGTAGGACGCCTCCACCGCGTCGGCCTCAGTCACCCACTCCGCCGGATCGTCGCGCCGGACCAGTCCCTCATGGATCCGGTCGAGCTGTCGCTTCCAGTCATCGCCCATGCGCACATTGTGCTGAAGACGGGGCCGCCGTCCGCCCGGATCGGCGCAACCGACCGGACTTGTCCGCCGCACGACCGGGTCCGCGCGCCTGCCGGATGCGGCGAGCGCCCAGGGCGTCCGGGCCGGACCCGGGCCCGGGTGAAGGCCCCGCCGGGGACCCGTGAGCGAGCTCTCACACCGACCCTCACGGATCACCCCGTACCGGGACGAACCACCAGGGGCGGGAGCCGGACCGGAATGCCATCCTCCGCCCGCCGGACGACGGACGGCAGGTGTACGCATCTGCACACCGATCCGTCCGGCTACTGAGCAGTTACCTCGCCCACCACGTATCTCATCCCGGCAAGACCCCAAGAACGAGCAGTTCCGCACGCGACCGCAACGACCACGAACACCGAAGCACCCAGGAGGAAAAGCCCCGTTGGTGCCGGGGCACGGCACGACATGAGAATCCTCTCCTCTTTCCGTCGCCCCTTTGATTGGACTGGACACTCTCCTTATGAAACTCAGGAAGGCCAATCTCGCGATCACGGTGGTGGCGACCCTGGCGGGCGTCGGCATGGTGACCGGCCGGGCCCTCGTGGACGGGAGCGAGCCCCTTGACCTCGGGCCCGTGATCGACGTGAGCGGACCCGAGGCCGGCGCTGTCACCCCGTCGCAGACGGTCTCGCCGCCCCCCCTTTCACCGCAGGGCCCGAAGACCCCACTGCCCACCCCCCCTCGACCCACCGTCACCGTCACGACCACCCCCGGCGCCACCACCCCGCCCAACACCGTCCCGGACGCCACCGACGAGGAGGACGAACCACCCCCGGCATCCGTCCGGCCCACCGGAGGCAGACCCGTGCCCGTCCCGACCCCGCCCCAGAGCAGCCACCGGCCGGGCTTCCCGCCCACCGAGGAGGAGCGCGACCACGACAACGAGGACGGCGGCCGCGGCGAGGGTCACGGTGACGAGGAAGAAGGAGGGGACGACTAGCGGTGCGCAAGCACACGGCCAGCGCGCGGTCGAGAATCGTGGGCTGGATGATGCTCCTGGTGGGTGCCGCGATCGCGGCACCCACCGTCGCCATCACCGTCCTGTGGCAGGCCCAGATGGACGCCCGCGTGGACGAGCAGCTGCTGCACGAGGTGGACAACCTCCGCGCGTTCGCCGGGAAGGGCCGCGGCGAATCGGGCCAGCCCTACACCGACGGCGCCGCGCTGCTCACCGACTTCATGTCCAACAACCTGCCCAACCGGGAGGAGACCTACTTCAGCATCGTGGACGGCCGGGCCGACCGCCGCAGCGGCGTCGACCCGCCCATCAAACTGGACGAGAACCCGGACGTGGTCCGCAAACTGGCCATGCTCGGCAGCACCAAGACCCAGACGGGGTGGCTGGACACCTCGGAGGGCCGGGTCCGCTACGGCGTGGTCCCGGTGCGCGTCGCCGGGGACACCCGGGACGTCCGGCTGGTCCTGATCGAGTTCCGGGACCGCCAGCTCGCCGAGGTCCGCTGGGTGGCCAAGATGCTGCTCGCCACCGGACTCGGCGCGCTCGTGTTCGCGGGTATGACCAGCTGGCTGGTGGCCGGACGGGTGCTCGCGCCGATCCGGCTGGTGCGGCAGACCGCCGCACGGATCAGCGAGTCCGATCTGACCCAGCGGCTGGACGTCCGGGGCCATGACGACGTCGCGGCCCTCGCCCACACCTTCAACCGGATGCTCGACCGGCTGGAGCAGGCGTTCACCGCGCAGCGCCGGTTCCTGGACGAGGTGGGCCATGAACTGCGCACCCCCATCACCGTCATCCGGGGCCATCTGGAACTGATGGACGGCGTCCCGGCCGGCGGTGCGCGCGGTGTGGGTCCGTCCGGCTGGGACGGCAGCCAGGTGCCGGTGCTGGACTCCTGGCAGCCGTGGCCGGAGGGCATCGGTGAGCTCGGGGAGCAGGACCGGGCGGCGACCCGTGCGCTGGTCCTGGACGAACTCGACCGGATGAGCCGGATCGTGGACGATCTGCTGACCCTGGCCAAGGCGGAGCGCCCCGACTTCCTCAGCATCGGTGAGACCAATCTGACCGATCTGATCGTGGACGTCGTCGCCAAGGCCCGCGCCCTGGGCAACCGGCACTGGCGCGTCGCGGCCGTGGCGGAGGCCACGGTCCTCGTCGACGGGCAGCGGCTCACCCAGGGACTGATCCAGCTCGCCGCCAACGCGGTACGGCACACCCTCGACGGCGACCTCATCGAGATGGGGTCGACGGTCCGGGACGAACGGATTCTGCTCTGGGTCCGTGACACCGGGCCGGGTGTGGGACCGATGGACAAGGAACGGATCTTCAACCGGTTCGCTCAGGCCAATCTCGTCGGCACGGCCAAGAAGACGGGTTCGGGTCAGGCGGGCACGGGTATCGGGCTCGGACTGGCCATCGTCCGGGAGATCGCCGAAGCGCACGGCGGCACCGCCTGGGTGGAGGACGCCCAGACGGGCGGGGCCCGTTTCGTCCTCGATCTTCCGGCTTACTACCCCTGGGAGGAAGGACAGCATGCATCGGATCCTCATAGCGGAGGACGAAGCGGGAATCGCCTCTTTCGTGGAAAGAGGCTTAAGGGGATATGGGTTCGCTACCTCAGTGGTGGGTGACGGCCTGTCGGCCTATGAGCACGCCCGCGCCGGGAACTGCGACCTCATGATCCTCGACCTCGGACTGCCCGCCGTCGACGGTCTCACCGTTCTGCGCAAACTGCGCGAACTGCGCGTCACGCTGCCGGTGGTGATCCTGACCGCGCGGGACAGCGTGTCCGACGTGGTCGCCGGGCTCGAACAGGGCGCGGACGACTATGTGTCGAAACCGTTCGCGTTCGAGGAACTCCTGGCCCGGGTCAGGCTCCGGCTGCGGGCCGAGGGCGGGCCGGAGGGCTCGCTGCTGCGGGCCGGGGACCTCGTCCTCGATCTGCGCACCCGGCGGGTCCATGTGAACGGGCGGGTCGCGGAGCTGTCCGCCCGGGAGTTCGCGCTGACGGAGGTGTTCATGCGCAACCCCGACCAGGTGCTGACGCGCGAGCAGCTCCTCAGCCGGGTCTGGGGGTTCGACTACGACCCCGGGTCCAACATCGTGGACGTGTATGTGCGGTACGTACGCCGCAAGCTCGGCCCCGACCGGGTCGAGACGGTACGCGGGGTGGGCTACCGGCTCCGCGCCTGACCCTTCCCGCACCACCCGCACCACCCGCACCGCCAACCCCCTTGCACCCCCGCACCACACACCCCCCGTAACACCGGAACCAGGAACCCCCGCAGGACGCCCGACCCCGCACACCCCCGCAACCCCCACCCCCTCCGGACCGACCCCACCGGACCCCGAGGCCCCAGGACCCCCAACCCGGCGACCCCGGCCGGGGGCTCCGACCCCACCGGCACGCCCCCTCCCGGGGCCCCGGGGACCGGCGCGCGCGAGCCATTCCCACGGCCCGCGCCCGTACATCGCCCGCCCCATCGGCGGGCTTTCGCGCGTTCTGCGCGTTCTGCGCGGGAACTCCCGACGTGCCCCACCTGGCCGTGCGCACATACCAGCGACAAGTGCCCACTCAGATGTGCGCGACCGCGCTCCGACATCGTTATCAAGCAGGTGAGAGCTCTCTCACGGCGATCTCACAGCCGACTCATCACCTACCCGCATGCTTCCGGGCCAAGACAACCACCCCCGGTTGTCCCAACTCCCGCAGCGACCAAGGCCGTTCGCTGCGGAGGTCACTGGATCAGCCAGGAGCACGCCATGAAGAAGCTTCTCGACAACGCGCGGACCTTTCAGCAGCGCATGGCGCCCGAGAGCGAGACCTACCAGCAGTTCGCTGCCGGCCAGAGCCCCGGGACCCTCTTCATCACCTGTTCCGACTCGCGGATCGTGCCCTCGCTCATCATGGGCTCGGCGCCCGGTGAGGTCTTCGAGCTGCGCAACGCGGGAAACATCATCCCCCCCTACCGGCCTGGGCGGCAGTCCGGTGAGGCGGCCACTCTCCAGTACGCGGTCGACGTGCTCCGGGTCCAGGACATCGTCGTCTGCGGACACTCGCACTGCGGGGCCATCGCCGCGGTCGCCAAGGAGCAGGACCTGACGGCTCTGCCGAGCGTAGCGGAGTGGGTTTCCTTCGCCCGTCCGGGTCTGGCCCCCATCCTCGGTACCCCGCCCGAGGACCTGACCCTGACGAACTTCGTCCAGGCCCATGTCGTGGCCCAGCTGGAGACCCTGCGCGGCTACCCCGAGGTCCACGCGGCCATCGCCGACGGCCGGGTGCAGCTGCACGGCTGGTTCTACCGGGTGGACACCGCCCAGGTGTTCGAACTCGACGAGAACGACGGCGCGTTCCACTGCCACTGAGCTCGGAGCCGGGCCGGTTCTCGGGCCCCGCACGGACCGGTCGAGGCGCCAGGGCTCAGGCACCCCCGACCGGTCCGTGAGGACCCCGGACACGACCCGGCTCCGGCGGGGCACCCGCGGCCCCGCACAACCCGGTACGGGACGGACCCAGCGCCCCGTACGGACGGCCCGGACAGCACTCCCGTGCGAACGGCGCCACCGTCCCGTACCGGAACCCCGACGCTTCACCCCGTGTGCCGATGGAGAACCGGCCCCGCGCCGGTCCCGGGACCCGCACCCCACAGGTCCCGACCCCTCACCCCACCCCCCACGGACGCATCCGTCCGCCAGGCCCGCGTACCCCAAGCGCACCCCCAGGCCGGCGGACGGAAGCGGCGAAAGGATCGATCGACATGTCTGCTGAACGAATACACCCGGGAAGTAACGGCCGCCACGCGCGACGGGGCGCCGGCTCCGAGCCCAGCAGTCCAGAGGGCAGCGGTGGCGGCCTACCGAAGAACACCGAGCCGGCCATGAAGGACGCCCTCGGTACCGACTTCATGGCGTCGATCGTCGTCTTCCTGGTCGCGCTGCCCCTGTGCATCGGTGTCGCCGCCGCCTCCGGTGTCCCGGTGGCCCTCGGCATCGTCACCGGCATCATCGGCGGCCTGATCGTGGGCTTCCTGCCCGGCAGTTCCCTCCAGGTGTCCGGCCCCGCCGCCGGACTCGCGGTCCTGGTGCTGGAGTTCGTCACCGAACACGGCCCCGGGATGCTCGGCCCCGTGGTCCTGATGTGCGGCCTCGTCCAGATGCTGCTCGGTGTGCTGAAGGCGGGCGGACTCTTCCAGTCCATCTCGCTGTCCGTGGTCCAGGGCATGCTCGCCGGTATCGGCCTGCCCCTGATCCTCAGCCAGATCTACGCCGTCGTCGACTCCAAGCAGCACGGCACCCCGCTGACCAACGTCGGCGGAATGCCGGACCTCGTCGAGGCGGTCGCGGGCAGCCCCACCAAGCTGGCGGCCCTGGGCCTCGGCGTGATGGCGATCGTGCTCTGCTTCGTCTGGTACAAGGTGCCGAAGCCGCTCAACAAGGTGCCCGCACCGCTGATCGCGGTGGTCCTCGGCTGCATCATCGCCGCGCTCCCCGGCTTCGAAGGTGTGAAGAAGGTCGAGTTCGGCAACATGCTGGAAGCGCTCAACTTCGTGAGCCCCGGCGACATGACCCATATCTTCGACCCCGCCGTCATCATGATGATCATCACCTTCACGGTGATCGCGTCGGCCGAGTCACTGTTCAGCGCGGCGGCCGTGGACCGTATGCACACGGGACCCCGGACCAAGTACAACCAGGAACTCTTCGCCCAGGGCGTCGGCAACGCCGCCTCCGGTGTGGTCGGCGGAATGCCGCTGACCGCGGTGATCGTGCGCAGCGCGGCCAATGTGAACGCGGGCGCCAGGACCAAGCTGTCCCGCATCCTGCACGGTGTCTGGCTGCTCGGCTTCGGTCTGCTGCTGCCGGGCCTGCTCGGACTGATCCCCATCACCGTCCTCGCGGGTGTCCTGCTGCACGCGGGCTGGAAGCTCTTCAACCCGCCGGCGTTCGTCAAGATGTGGAAGACCGACCGTGGCGAGGGCATCGTCATGCTCATCACCACGGCCGCCATCTTCTTCGCCAACCTGCTGGAGGGCGTGCTCGCCGGCCTCGCGATCGCGGTGGTCCTCATCGCCCTGCGCATGTCGCACATGAGCATCAAGCAGACCATCACCGGTGACACCGGCCGCCTGGAACTGCGCGGCAACGCCACCTTCCTGCGGCTGCCCCGGCTGATCGAGGCCCTGGAAGCCATCTCCGACCGCCCCCGGGTGCACGTCGACGCCTCACGGCTCGGCCATCTGGACCTCGCCTGCCGCAGCCAGATCGAGGAATGGGGCGAGCAGCGCAAGAAGGCCGGCGCGCTCCACGTCGACATCCGGCTGCCGGGTGACAAGAGCGACAAGAGCGCGGAGGTCGAGGAGATGGAAGAGGTCACGACCGCACCGGAAGAGGTCGAGGTCACCGCTGAACTCCCCAACGTGCCCGCGGGCGTGGGAGCCGGACCCGGCACCGCGGCCACGACGGCGCAGGACCACGCGTCCGACTCCTACCCGAACGGCCACCAGGCCCCTTCGGCCTCGGACTTCACGGACACCCTGCCCCCGACGCACGAGCGCTCCCGCCCGTACGCCGAGGCCGGGTACCAGCAGACGATGGCCCAGGGCTACGCCCACGGGCACCCCGCGCACGGCGGCTACGCCCGCCAGCACCCGCAGCACTACGGACCGCCCTACGCGTACCACCCGGGCCAGCCGCACCCCGGCTACCCGCAGCCCGGCTACGCCGGTCACCCCGGACAGGCCCACCACCCGCAGCACACGCACTACCAGCACCCCGCGTACCCGCCGCCGCAGGGCTACCCGATCCCGCAGCCGCACCCGCAGGCCGCCATGCACCCGCAGTACCAGCAGCAGCCCCCGCCGCCGTACGACCCGAACCAGCCTCCGCCGCCGCCCTACCAGGGGCCGCCTCCGGCGGGTGGCTACTGGGGCCCCGGCGACGAATGGGCCGCCCAGTCCCACGGCGAGGGGAGCCGGCGATGAAGCAGCGGCTCACGGCGGACGAGCAGGACGGACTGTTCCTGCTCCTGCGCTCACTCCACACGATTCTGACGGCCTGCCAGGACGCGAACTGCCCTGAGCTGCGCCATGAGGCGAAGCCGGACACGGCCCCGGCCCCCGGGACCGTCCTGAACGGAATCCCGTCCCCCGTGAACCGCGACACTCCACGCCACTCGCACCGCTACGCCCGGCCCCCGGCCTCGCCCACCAGGCCGTCCGCCGCCTCGGGTCACCCGCACTCCACGGGACCGTCCCATCCCGCTCCCGCGGGACGGCCCTCGGGTCCGACCCACCCGCACCACCCCGAGGCCCCGGCACACCACCCGGCCGACCTCCACCAGACCCGTGCGGACCCGACAACCCCCCCGGGTCCGCACGCCCCCCAGCACCACGGGGTCCGGGCACCGGGCGGCCACGGGACCACCGTCCCGGCCGCCCGGGGGCCCCGGGCCGCCGGCCGGGACTCCCGCCCGGCGGACGGTTCCGACCCCGACCCGCCAGGCGCGGGCCGCCCGGCACCGGACGCCGCCTCCAAGACCGCCGCCGGACCGGCCGCCACCGGTCCGGCGGCCGGCCCCACCGGAACCCGCACCGACGAGCCCGCCGCGGACCCGCTCCCCCGCAGGGACCGCTCCGGAGCCGCCGCCCGGCTCGAAGCACTACGGGCCGCGGCCCGGACCGAAGCCAAAGCGGCACAAGGGGGTTGAGCGGACCCTCCTCCGCTCAAGTGCCCATCCCCCGCCGGTCGGACACCGCCGACCGACCGGCCCGCGCCGGAGCCTCCCCCATGGCCCATGGGAGGCTCCGGCGCCCTTGTGTGCGCGGGCTTTCGTACGACGGTTGTCGTGCGGGGGCACCCGTGCGGGGGCTGTTGTGCGGGGGCTGTTGTGCGGGGGCTGTTGTGCGGGGCGCCTCGCGTACGGGCGTTCCGGTGCGCGCCGCCACCGCCGTGTACGCGGGCCCGACACCCGGCGCGGGCGCTGTTTAACGCGGCAGGAGGGACCGCATCACGGACGCGGCCTGACGGGTGGTGATCTTCCCGACCGCGCGGGTCCGCCCACCGCGCAGGAAGTCCGCGGGCACCCAGTACCCCGTACCGGGCACCAGCACCTCCTCATGGACCTCGCCGCCCGCACCGGACGCCGTCCGCAGCCGCGCGAGCACCAGCGCGCCGGGCCCGGTCGCGTCGGCGTAGTACGTGACCCGCTCGCCCGCGGTCGCGTCGAGCATGTCGAGCACCCGGGCGTCCAGCGCGACGAACGGTTCCAGCGCCAGACTCCCGGCGAAACTCCCGTACGGGACGCTGATCCCGTCGAGGTCGATCATCTGGCCGACGGAGTACCCGCCGCCCCGCCCGAACAGCGTGACAACGGGCTCATACGGATGCGGCAGTTCCGGCAGCCCCCGGGACCCCACGGCGGCCCACCGCACCGCCGCCCGGCACACCACCTCCAGACCGCGCGGAGCGAGCGTCGCCGCGAACGCGTCCGCCTCGGCCGCCAGGCCGGCGCCCAGCCGCAGCCCCGGCCGCGCGAGTTCCGCGACATCGAAGAACGGCCACCGCTCGGGCACCCCGTACGCGTCCGCCCACAGCGCGGCCCGCCGCATGTGCTCACGCATCAGCAACGCCCGCGACCACCGGTGCGCGTACGCCCGCTCCCAGTCGTCCTGGTCCACGCCCCGCAGCCGGTCGAGCACGCCACGGGGACCCTCACCCCGCACCTCACCGGAGCCCGGCCCGCCCTGCCCGACCGCCCCACCTCGTCCCACCGGTCCACCACCCCCTCCGCGTCCCGTCGCGACGCCCCGCCGCACCCTCCGGGAAGAAATCCCATGGCACGACGTGGGACCCACCCCTACGATGCACGGATGGCGTCGATCAGGCAGGTCCAAATCACCTTCGACTGCGCGGAACCCGAGCGCGTCGCCCGCTTCTGGTCCGAGGTTCTCGGGTACACCACCCCGCCGCCCCCGGAGGGATTCGCGACCTGGGCCGAGTTCGATCGCACGGCGCCCCCCGGACACCGGGGTGAGGCGTTCGCGGTGTGCGCCGATCCCTCGGGTGCGGGTCCGCGGCTGTTCTTCCAGCGCGTTCCCGAGGGCAAGGTCGTCAAGAACCGGGTCCACCTCGACGTCCGGGTCGGCACCGGGCTCGTCGGCGAGGAACGTCTCGCCGCGCTGGAGGCCGAATGCGTACGGCTGCTCCCGCTCGGCGCGGTACGCGGACAACTGCTGCGCGCCGACGGCGTCAACGAGTCCTGCCAGCTGATGCAGGACATCGAGGGCAACGAGTTCTGCCTCGACTGAACGGCCGCCCTCCGGCCGTGGCCGCCGCACCCGGAGCGTGCGGCGGCCGGGCCGGTCAGTAGAGGGTGCGGACGAAGAGGTCCGACTTGCCGTTGGTGTCGCCGGGCACGATGTCGGTGGCCGCGGAGTGGAACACCACCTCACGCCCGCCGGTGCTGACCGCGTCGGTCCTGGCCGACGCGGGCTGGTCCGAGACGATCTCGTCGGTGCCCGTCTGGAGGTCGCGCAAGGTGAGCGACGGTCCGGTCGTGCCGGTCGGGGCGTACAGCAGATACCGGCCGGTGGGATCGATGGCCACGCCCTTCACGTTCGGCACGAGTTGCGCGGTGCCCGAGGCCACGTCGTGGACGTAGGTGTCGGTGCCCGAGAGGTAGACCACCTTGCTGCCGTCGTCGCTGAGCTGCACGAGTGCCGCCGCCACGGACGGCCCCTCGACCGGCCCCGTGGTGGTGCCGGCGGTCCGGTCCCGCACGACGACGTCCTGCGTCGCGGCGTCCTGGTAGGCGACATAGCGGGCGTCACCGCTGAGCGACGGCTTGGGCGCCTGGGCGTGGCCGAGGGTGGCGACGGTCTCCCTGACACCGGTGCTGTCGTCATGGACCTCGACCCGCTGGCCGACCGAGGGCTGCCTGACGACCAGGGCGATGTAGCGGCCGGTCGTGCTGAAGTCCGGCTGATCGCAGCTGTACGCAAGGCAGTTGGTGGAGGCTGTCCCTCCTGTACTCAGCTTGTACTGGCGAATCCGCACGTTGTTGAACCACGGCACCGGATAGGCGGCGTACCGTCCGTCACCGCTGATCACCGGGGGCGCGAGCAGGCTCAGATGCCCGATCTGCTGGGTCTGCCCCGTCTGCCGGTCGCGGACGAACGCCTTGTCGCCTCCGGTGGTGGTACCGGGTGCGAGGTTCAGCGCCGACGACGAGAAGACGACATGGCGGCCGTCGGGCGTGATGGAGGCGCCGGCGGAGTCGCCGTCCCCCTGGGTGCCGTCAGGCGCGACACTGATCCTCTCGACCCCGACGGCGCTGACCCCCGCGGTCCCCGCCACGGCGGCCCCGGGCAGCACCGCCGTCACCGCGCAGACCACGACCGCCGCACTCAGCACGGCCCGCATACGTAAGGTGAAGCTCCGGTTCGCGTTACCCCTCATGTTTCCCCCATGCAGGTCTCCCCCTCCGGTTCCCTACCGGAGGACCACGACCATGCAACCGCGATGGCGCTACGGGGTCAATGCGTCACACGACGTATCGACAGGGCCGGTCCCGGCCGCGCGGAAGCGGTACGCGACCCGGCCGGAGGCCGCACCCGTCAGGTGGGGAACTCGCCCAGCCAGTCACGGGTGACCAGATGACGCGGGATGTAGTCCGACTCCACACCGACCGGAAAGCCCCCGTCGTACGCGAGGCACGCCATCGCGAGGATGCCGAGCGAGAACACCCCGTCGAGGTCCTCTTCACGGTCCTCGTCGGCGGTCCAATACGCCTTGTGCAGCTCCAGCGCCTCCACCAGCGCCTCATGGAAGCCATCGTGGTCCCGCTTCACGAACCGGTAGAACAGATTCACCGGCGGATACGAGATCCGCTGCACCCACTCACGGCCGGCCACCCGGAGCGCGCTCGGATGCGACTTCTCGAACGTCGCGGAGAGTTCATCCACCATGCGGGCCTGATCGCGCAACCAGTACGCCTGAAGCGCGCCCACCCAATGAAACAAGTACTCGTCATGCACGGCACCAGAAGCCCGAAGCACGTCCAACGGCAGCTCGGACAGCTCCGTCATCCGCTTCTGATCCCGACACACAATGGCGAAGAAGAAGGCCGTCAACCAGGTATCCACGTTGGCGTAAGTCAATGGCCCCGCCGCGGGCAGCATGCGTACCTTGTGGTTGATGAGGCACTCCACCGAGCCCTCGGTGACCGCAGCCCGACGAAACACCGCCGAACCCACCTGCATCGCATTCACGACCGCGTACCAGGACTCCACCGACTCAGCGCGCGGATCGACCAGCGAACGTCCCAGCACGGCGATCCTGACGGAGCTCAAGACGATATCCATCATGTGAGGAGCCTCATCGAGCCAATCGATTCGCTCGATCGCACCGTCGAAGAGACGAGTGGCGAACTCGTCGTCACCAGGTCCGGTCATGCGATGACGCACCACTGTCACAGTCACCGGTACATCGTCACATGCAGCAGGGGGGACGGTGAGGGGTCCGGCTCCAGCGCCGGAACGTCACGTGGGGAACTCGCCCAGCCAGTCACGGGTGATCAGGTGATGCGGGATGTAGTCCGACTCCACACCTAGTGGGAAGTCCCCGTCGTACGCGAGGCAGGCCATCGCGAGGATGCCGAGCGAGAACACTCCTTTGAGGTCCTCTTCACGGTCCTCGTCGGCGGTCCAGTACGCCTTGTGCAACTCCAGCGCCTCCACCAGCGCCTCGTGGAATCCGTCGTGATCCCGATTCAGGAACCGGTAGAACATGTTGACCGGCGGATACGAAATCTGCTGCACCCAATCCCGCTCGGCGACACGGATCGAGTCCGGGTGCGACTTCTTGAATGTCGCGGAAAGCTCATCCACCATCCGCGCCTGATCCCGCAACCAGTACGCCTGAAGCGCCGACACCCAATGCAGCAAATATCGGTCATGCACGGCACCCGACGCCCGCAGTACATCCAATGGCAATTCTGCCAACTCAGTCATACGCTTCTGATCACGACACACAATCGCGTAGAAGAACGCCGTCAGCCAGGTGCCCGCATTGACGAAGGGCAGCGGCCCTGTCGCAGGAAGCGTACGGACCTTGTGGTTGATCAGACAGTCCACCGAGCCCTCGGTCACCGCCGCCCGCCTGAAAATTGCCGAACCCATCTGCATCATATTGACGACCGCGTACCAGGACTCCAACTCCTCAGCACGCGGATCGACCAGCGAACGTCCCAGAACCGCGCTGCCCGCGTAGCTCCAGAAGAGGTCCATCATTTCTGGCGACTGTGCCAACAAGTCGATCCGCTTGACCGAGCCCTGAAACAGCCTGTCAGCAAACTCCTTGTCCTCAGGCCCTGCCGCACGATGACGCTCCACGAAACCTGGTTTCACAGGCGGTCCGTCAGGTCCGGGCCCAGGCCGTCGATCAGATCCGGCGGGGCGACGCTATAGCCCTCAGCGCGGCCGAAGTAGGTCGGTTCACCGGGCGCGCAGGCCACGTGCAGAGTGTCGTCCAGCGCACGGAGCGCGGTGGCGAGACGGGGAGCGTTGCGCTGGTGCAACTCGGGATGCGGGTGCCCCTGGAAGTCGCACTCGCCCCAGATGTCGTGGAACACGGCCAGCTCGGCGCAAGGGCCGAGTTCGTCGGGTGTCACGGTCAGTTCGACCAGTCGCCGTACCTGGTGGGCGCGGCCTCCCTCATCGAGCCATTCGCCGTGCCCGACCACCAGGATGTCGGCCGGCTGAGCCGTGGGGAAGGCGACGGGCCTGCACCCAAGGACGCGCCGGGCCGTTTCGGCACCGCCGACCGACGGTGTCAGCAGAGGCAACCTGGTCGTCACACCGACCCCGCCTTGTCCCACTGAGTACCAGTGCCACTCCAGTACGCTCGGCACGAGCAGACGATGTTCGGCGAGGACCGCCACCATCTGCTCCGCCAGCTCCAACGCGGGCAGAAGCCCCACGGTGAAGAGACCATCGGGGCACCACTCCCACGAAGCGACCTGCTCAGGCGCGCGCGCCAGGGCGAACGTACCCACGGGTCTGCCCTGTTCAGCCTTGATCGGGTGACTCATGTGGGGAACTCGCCCAGCCAGCTACGGGCGATCAGGTGGTGGGGCAGGTAGTCCGACTCGACATCGATGGGGAAGTCCCCGTCGTACGCGAGACAGGTCATCGCGAGGATGCCCAGGGAGAACACTCCCTTGAGGTCCTGCTCACGGTCTTCGTCGGCAGTCCAGTACGCCTTGTGCAACTCCAGTGCCTCGACCAGCGCCTCATGGAATCCAGCGTGGTCACGATTCACGAACCGGTAGAAGAGGTTGACAGGCGGATACGAGATCCGCTGCACCCACTCACGACCAGCGACCCGAATCACATTCGGATGTGACTTCTCGAACGTCGCCGAGAGTTCGTCCACCATCCGTGCCTGATCCCGCAACCAGTACGCCTGAAGCGCCGACACCCAATGCAACAAGTACTCGTCATGCACCGCACCTGACGCCCGCAACACATCCAACGGCAACTCCGCCAGCTCCGTCATCCGCTTCTGATCACGACACACGATCGCGAAGAAGAACGCCGTCAACCAAGTACTGGCGTTGAGATAGGCCAAGGGGCCCGTCGCCGACAGGGAACGAACCTTGTGGTTGATCAAGCAGTCCACCGCACCCTCGGTGACCGCAGCCCGGCGGAAAGCCGCTGAACCCATCTGCATCGCATTCACGACCGCATACCAGGACTCCAGCACCTCGGCACGCGGATCTACGAGGGAACGCCCCAGGACGGCGCTCTCCGCCGAACTCCAATAGAAGTCCATCATGTCCGGTGCCTCTTCCAGCGACTCGATGTCCTCGATCGAACCCTGGTACAGACTCTCAGCGAACTTGGCGGAGCTGGGCTCCGCCGAACGATGACGCACCACCGTCATAGTCAACATGCGACTTCCATCCTGGAACCACGCGATGAGGGCGACAGCCTCACAAACGGCCCGCCAAGTGCACTTCCTGGCAGCCAATCAGAACCGGGCAGTGGCCTCATAGCCCTGGACGTTACCGAAGTACTTGGACGAGGGCACGGCCAGAACGAGCGCACGCACGGCCCCGCCCTGTTCAGCCTTGATCGGGTGACTCATGTGGGGAACTCGCCCAGCCAGCTACGGGCGATCAGGTGGTGGGGCAGGTAGTCCGATTCGACATCGATGGGGAAGTCCCCGTCGTACGCGAGACAGGTCATGGCGAGGGGTGCGAGCGCCACCATCCCGTCGATGTCCTCCGCACGGTCCTCGTTGGCGGTCCAATACACCTTGTGCAGCTCCAGGGCCTCCACCAGCGCCTCACTGAATCCCGCGTGATCCCTGTTCACGAACCGGTAGAAGAGATTTACCGGCGGATAGGAGATCCATTGGAGTCGCTCCCGAGAAGTGACATGCACAACATCCGGGTGGGACTTCTGGAACGTGGCGGAGAGTTCGTCCACCATGCGGGCCTGGTCACGCAACCAATATGCCTGGAGCGCCGACACCCAGTGCAACAGGTACTCGTCATGCACCGCACCCGACGCCCGCAACACATCCAACGGCAGCTCCGCCAGCTCCGTCATCCGCTTCTGATCACGACACACAATCGCGAAGAAGAACGCCGTCAACCAGGTGCCGGCGTTGGCGAACGGTTTGGGCCCCATCGCGGGCAGCGTGCGCACCTTGTGATGGATCATGCAGTCCACCGTGCCCTCGGTGATCGCAGAACGACGGAACACCGCCGAACCCATCTGCATCGCGTCCACCACCGCTTCCCAGGACTCCAGCTTCGCCGCGCGCGGATCGATCAGCCCCTGGGCCTGGACGGCCAACTGCGAGGCCTTCCAGTAGACATCGATCATGCCGGGCAGCGCTTCCAGCTTCTCGATCTTCGCAACGGACTTCGGAAAGAATCGACTGACGAACTCTTCACCTTCCGGATTTGCGGAGCGATGACGAACTACCCTGACGGTCACGATGTTTCCCCTACGTCACGTATATCGAACTGTCTCATAGTGTAGCCATTGTAAACACCGTCATTATCACGGCCCTTCACCAGGACGTAGTCGACACGTCCTTCCTCAAGCGCTTCCTCCAGCTGCATAGCGAGCGATTCATCATCCGCCCGCTTCGACATTGCTTCAAGGATATCCGTGAAGTACTCGCGAGAACCCTGTGAATGACGGACATCACCTATCAGCCGACTGCCGAGGTCCGTGTCGACGTTACTCTTCGCCTCGACGACTATATATCGATCTCCCCGCTGCCAGACCTGGTCGAACTGATCGTTTCCAGACCTGGGGCCGTGAAGCTCCAATTCCGATGCTCCAGGGTAGCGCTGAGGTATGGCGTGGTGGCGGGCGATGCCCTCACCAAATGCCTCGCTGGCCACTGTCAGCCTCGCGTGCGGCCCTCTGTGCGCCTCTTTCGCTTTTCGCAGGCTCTCTTGGAGCTCCACATTTTCCGAGTCCTTCTTGAGGGCCTGAGATGCTTCCGTGTGCTTCTGGTGTGGAGCGCGATCATCCGCGATCGCACTTTGGCGCTCTTTCGCCAATTCGTTCAGTTGAGCACGGGCCTCGGGGGTAGCGGTCTTCGCGGCTGTCTCTGTGGGTGCTGCGTCCAGGTAGGAGGGTGGCAGAGCGGGCAGAACATTGTCTTTGGGAATCCACACATTTGCACTCTTCAACAGCTGTGGTGGCACCAACCCGAACTCATCGGCAGCCTCGGCAGCCTTCCGGTACCCGTTCTTCTGGTAGAAGTCCTTGAAGTAGGTGTCGCTGGGGTCGTTGGCCCGCGCTACCTGGTGGTCCATGATCGCCTGGCGCTCCGCCAGGGTGTACGTCCTCGGGTCGCGGGGCTCCGGGAGGTTGTTCCCGGCGCCGCCGCCGGGGCCGTTGCCACCTCCGCCGCCCGGGCCGTTGCCCGTGCCGCCTCCGGCGTTGCCCGGGACCGGGTCCGCTCCCTGGCCCGGCACGGTCGGGCTGTCGCCCGCGGTTCCGCCGCCGGGGGTGGTGTCGGGGGTGGTGGCCGCGCCCCCGCCCGGGGTGGCGTTGTCCCCGAGGTTGTTGGAGGGAAGGTTGTCGGCTGTTCCGCCCGGGATGTGGTTCGCTCCCCCGCCCGGCAGATTGCTCGCGCCTCCACCGGGGAGGTTGTCCACCGCGCCGCCGGGAAGCTGACCCGCTCCGCCGCCCGGCAAGTTGTTCGCGCCTCCGCCCGGGAGGTTGTCCACCGCGCCGCCCGGGAGCTGACCCGCTCCGCCGCCCGGCAAGTTGTTCGCCCCTCCGCCCGGGAGGTTGTTCGCCCCGCCGCCCGGCACGCCGTCCAACCCGCCGCCGCCCGGGACCGCACCCCCACCCGGCGTCACCGCCCCCGGAACAGCACCACCACCCGGCGTCACCCCACCAGGCGTACCGCCCGGGGCACCGGCACCCGGGGTCACCCCGCCCGGTGCACCGCCGCCCGCCGCATTGTCGATACTCCCCGCCACCGGTCCCGCGCCCACCAGCGCCGGTTCCCGTGCGCCCACCTGGACCGGGGTCTCCGACCGCACCGGCGGGACCTCCGCGCCCGAGCGGTCCGGGTTGGTCACATCGCGCGGCATCACGTCCGGCTTCGGGTTGCCCGCCGCGTCGAGTAGTTGGCCGGTGTTCGTGTCGAGGTACTGCGGGCTGCCGTTCGCGTCGTCCGGCAACCGCACCGTGTGCGACGGATCCGGACCCGTACCGGTGCCCGCGCGGGCTGCGTCGTCGGCGCCCGCCACCGGGGCCGGGGTCGCGGGTTCGGGGATGTTGATCCGGGCGCCCGCGTCCACGTTCCGCAGACCCGCCAGGAGATCACCGACCTTCACGGTGACGACCTTGCCGCCCTTCGCGATATACGTCACCGGGTCCAGCAGACGCCCCGTCTTTCCGAGGGCGGAGATCACCTTCGCGACCGAGCCCGTCTTCGCCGCCGCGCCCGCACCACCCGTGAACACCGTCGTCACCACGTTGAACGTCGTCGCACCCGCCGCCCGCGCCGGATTCTTCCCCCACTCGTCCCACGCGACGAGGGCCTTGCCGGTCTCCTTCACCGCCGTCCGCGACTCACGGAACCACCCCGGCAGCTTCTCCTCCGGCAACGCCCAGTACACCGTGCCCAGCACCGGCGTGATGGTGATCGCCAGACCGGTGACGACCTTCGCCAGGCCCGTCCACGCCTGGCCCGCCGCGTCCCACCCGTCGACCCCGACCAGCGTCCCCAGACCCCGGATCGTCCCCCACAGGCCGTCGACGAACACACCCTTCAGGAACGACCCCACATGATGATGGACCTCCCACCAGCGGCGGGACTCCTCCACCTGCGAACCCCACGGCAGCTCCTTCGTACCGTCCAGGTCCTTCTCACTGAACCCGTACATGTTCGACTTGCCCGTGCCGTCGTCCGCGATGAAATGCGTCCCGCACACCAGCGCCGTGATCTTGTTCGCGCAGGCCCGCTCCGCCTCCCAGAACGCCGCCACCGCCGCGTTCACATCCTTCACCAGGTCGTTGTTCTCCTCGACCTTGTCCCCGTCGTCCTTCCAGTGCTTGTCACCACTGATCCCGGACACAAAAGCCGTCGCATCCGCCTTCAACTGCTTCAGCCGCGCCTCGATCGGACGGACCTCCGCCGCGTACTCCGACAACGCCGTCGTCACCGACTCCAGCTGATCCGCGAACACATCCGACTCCGACTTCACCGGACCCGTCGTCGCGAACAACTGCTCCGCCTCCGGCGCCGTGTAGAACGCCGACAACCCCTGAAAACGCGCATGCACATCCGCACCCGCATCACGGAACTGCCCCGCAGCCCCATGAAGCAGCCCCCGCTGCGTCTCCAACTCCCCCAGATCCCCCGTGAACTGAGGAATCGTCCCCGGATTGATCGCCCCGCCATTCACCACAGACCCCCGCCCCTCACTGGCTCGTCACCACGCCCACCGCCGACGACAACCGCCCCATGGAACAACGCGTTCCCGCCATCCCGCGGTTCCCGCAACCGTACGATTCCGGCCCATGACACCGAGCCTGACCGGAACCGTTCCGCGTCCAAGGCCGCCCGCTCACCGGACCTTCACAACAGCGGTCCGGGGTTCACCCCGGTGTCGACGGGCAGGTCCAGTTCGACCCTTACGGTCTTCCCCCCGGCCGGCGCGTCCAACACGCTCCAGCGGTCCGCCAGGGCGGCCACAAGGATCAGTCCGCGTCCGTTCTCCGCCTCGTCATCCGGGGCACCCAAGTCGCCCGGCTCGGGCGGACGTACGGAACCGGCCGCGTCCGTCACCTCGATCCGCAGCGCGCCCGGCTGAAGCATGAGCCTCAGCGCGAACTCCGCCCCAGGTGTGGCGCCCGTATGCGCCACCGCGTTCGCGGCGAGCTCCGCCACGATCAACGCTGCCGCGTCCGAGCTCTCGCTCCCGAACGGGATGCCCCAGCGGTCCAGCCGCAGCCGTGCGTGACGGCGGGCCAGCCGGGCACCGAGGGGAATGGCGTAGAACCGCTGACTGAACGTATGTACGGTTACGCGGTGTCGGCGGATGGTGGGTCCTGTCATGCGGCTCAATCTGGCCCCGATGAGACCGCTTTCACCACCCCTGACCTGCGTACGCTGAAACAGCGTACGCGGCCCAATGCTGGACAGTAGCCTCCTACTCCCGCTAACTCTGGGTGAGTTGGCCGTGTACAGAGTGGTACGTGTGCGGGAGGTGTCCGCGATGCCGGACGAAACGGACGGGACAGAACATGAAGAGGGGACCAGCGGGGCCGCATTACCGCGACGTGGCGGTACGCCCCAGGCCGAGCCCGAGTGGTCGGACAGCCTGCGGACGTTCGGCGCGGTCGTCCAAGCGCTACGGGAACACGCCGGTCTGAGCCGGGCGGAGTTCGGCCTGCGGGTCGGCTACTCCAAACACACGATCGCCTCCGTCGAGCAGGGCCGCAGAATGCCCGACGTGGCCCTCATCGAGGCGGCCGAAGCCCTCACCGGCGAGACCGGAGCGCTGCGCAGCGCAGCGCTCCACCTCTCCCGCGAGAAAGGGCTCGCGGCCTGGTTCCGCCAATGGGCCCAGTTGGAGGCGAAAGCCCTGACCTTGTGGACCTACGAGTGCAGGCTGATCCCTGGCTTGTTGCAGTCGGAGCCATACGCCCGAACGCTGTTCGTCAACCAGCTCCCACCTCTCGGGGACGATCAGATAGAAGCTCAGCTCACCATGCGACTCGATCGACAGCGACTGCTTCGGGAGCGTCCGAACACCGCATACAGCTTCATCATCGAGGAACACCTGCTGCTGCGGAACATGGGCGGCCGGGACGTGACCCGTGGCCAACTGGACCATCTCATCGAGGTGGCTCAGCTGCGGAACATCGAGATCCAGGTCATGTCCTTGGAACGGCACAGTCACGCGGGGCTGGACGGCCCTATGCAGGTACTGGAGACCCCGGAGAACAAGTGGTTCGGTTACGTCGAAGGACAGAAAAGCAGCCAGATCATCACTGACCGCAAAGTGGTGAGCATGCTCAAGATGCGGTATGCCAGGATGCGCTCACAGGCCCTCACGCTGGACGACTCCTTGGGTCTGTTGAAGCGGATGCGAGGAGCGATATGAGCACCACCGGCCTGGCCTGGTTCAAGAGCAGCTACAGCGGCGGGGACGGCGACTCCTGCGTAGAGATCGCGCTCACCTGGCACAAGTCCAGCCACAGCGGCGACTCCGGCGACGACTGCGTAGAGATCGCGACCTGCCCCGGAACCGTCCACGTACGGGACAGCAAGGTCAAGGCCGGGCCGCAGTTCGCCGTCACCGCCACCGCCTGGACCGGCTTCGTCACGTACGCCGCGCGAGGCTGACCCGGGACCGCCCCTGACCGGGTACGGACCGGCCAAGGGCGGCGGGCCGTACCCGGTCTACGCGCTGGCGCGCTTGCGCGGGGTGGCCTTCTTGGCCGTCTTCTTGGCCGCAGTCTTGCCGGACGCGGTCTTCTTCCCCGACACGGACTTCTTGCTCGCGGTCTTCTTCGGGGCGGCCTTCTTCTTCGCTGTCCGGGCGCGTCCCGACCGCTTGCCGGACTTCTCCTCCGCCGCGCGGACCGACTGCTCCAGGATCGCCGCGAGGTCGATGACCTCCGCGCCCTCGGTCTTCTCCGGGGCCGGACGCGGGGGGAGTTCGCCGGACAGCTTCGCGGCGATCAGCTCGTCCAGGGCCGCGCGGTAGTCGTCGTGCATGGTGTCGGGGTCGATCTCGCCGAGGGTGTCCATCAGGGCGTCCGCGAGGTCGAGTTCGGCGTCCTTGATGGTGACGCGGCCCTCGGGGGCGACGTGCTCCGTGGAGCGGATCTCGTCGGGCCACAGGAGCGAGTGCAGCAGCAGCACGTCGTCCACGACGCGCAGCATCGCCAGCCGCTCCCGGCCGCGCAGGGCGAACTTGGTGAGGGCGATGCTGCCGGTCCGCTTCAGGGCCTCGCGCAGCAGCACGTACGGCTTGCCCGCGTCGGTGCCGTTCGCGGCGAGGTAGTACGCGGTGTCCATCTGGAGCGGGTCGATGCGGTCGGCGGGCAGGACGGCGACGACCTCGATGGTCTTCGTGGTGCGCAGCGGCAGGGCGGCGAGGTCCTCGTCCGTGACGGTGACGACCGTGCCGTCGGCCATCTCGTACCCGCGCACGGTGTCGGCCGCCTGGACCTCCTCGTCCTCCAGCTCGCACACCTTGCGGTAGCGGACCCGGCCGCCGTCCTCGGTGTGGATCTGGCGGAAGGACACGGAGTGGTTCTCGGTCGCGCTCATCAGCTTGACGGGGATGCTGACCAGGCCGAACGCGATCGAACCGTTCCAGATCGAGCGCACGGGCACCGCCTTCCGGGACCGGACCCGGGGCGGTCGCGCCCCGTATCCGGATGTACATCCGATTCATCACGTTTCGTGGCAGTCTCATCGTATGACGCCCATGACGGAGGTGGCGGGGCGGCGGCTGGCGCTCAGCAACCTCGACAAGGTGCTGTACCCGGACAGCGGCTTCACCAAGGGGCAGCTCCTGCACTACTACGCGACCACCAGTGAACCGCTGCTCGCCCAGCTCAGGGACCGTCCGGTGTCGTTTTTGCGGTACCCGGACGGGCCGGGGGGCCAGCGGTTCTTCACGAAGAACGTGCCGCCGGGCACGCCCGAGTGGGTGCGGACGGCCGAGGTCCCCCATTCGGACGGGTCGCAGCGGCAGGTGGTCGTGCAGGACCTGCCGTCGCTGATCTGGGCGGCGAACCTCGTCACGGAGTTCCACACCCCGCAGTGGCGGGACGGGGCGCACGGGCGGGCCGACCGGCTCGTGCTGGACCTCGACCCGGGAGCGCCCGCGACGGTCGTGGAGTGCTGCGAGGTGGCGCTGTGGCTACGGGAGCGGCTCGCCGGCGACGGGCTGGAGGCGTTCGTGAAGACGTCCGGCTCGAAGGGGCTGCATCTGCTCGCGTCGATCCGGCCCACCGCGTCCGACCGGGTGACGGCGTACGCGAAACGGCTCGCCGTCGCGGCGGAACGGGAGCTGCCCGCACTGGTCACCCATCGGATGACCCGCAGTCTGCGGCCCGGCAAGGTCTTCGTGGACTTCAGCCAGAACGCCGCCGCGAAGACGACGGCGACGCCGTACACGGTACGGGCGCGGCCCGAGCCGACCGTCTCGGCCCCGCTGACCTGGGACGAGGTCGCGGGGTGCGGGACACCGGAGCAGCTGGTGGTGCTCGCGGGCGAGGTCGCGGGGCGGCTGGAGCGGTACGGGGATCTGCTGGCGCCGCTGTACGAGGAGGGGCGGGCGGGGGAACTGCCGTCCTGAGACGGGACCGGGTTCAGAGGCGGTGCCAGGTGGCGCGGTCGCGGGCCGTCGCGTGCAGGGCCTCGACGTCGGCCGGTTTGAGGACGGCGTCCTCGCGGGCCAGCGCGGACAGTTCGGTGTCGCGCAGGACCCGGATGTCCCGGGGTGCGGCGGTCACGGTGACGCGGGCGGCACCGGCCGGGGCGAGCACGGCGCGGACCTCGGCCGCGAGGGCGTGCGAGGCGCGGTCGGCCAGGGCGCGGACGGTGCGCAGCAGGGGGTGGGCTGCCGACCGGCCGACGGTGACGAGCGGGTCGTCCACGTGCACCTGGCGGCGGCGGGCGGGCAGTGCGTGCACGGCGAAGAGTCCCGCCGGGCCGATGGCGAGATGCGGTACGCGGTCCCCGCCGGGCAGGGGCACGGAGTGCAGGATGCGCCAGCCCCCGGCCTCCAGGGCGTCCAGGGCCGCGCCGGTGGCCTCCTCGGCCGCGAGCGCCGCCTTCCGGGGGTCGGCGCGGAGGCGGCGGGGCGGGGACGGGTCGCGGTCCAGGGCTACACGCAGGCTCTCGCCGGGGCGGTTCGGGGCGAGGTCGTCGTCGGGGTGGAGGCTGAGCCGGGTGAGGTCGGCGGGGCCGGGCAGCACGGGGGGTCCTACGGTCACCCGGCCGGTGAGGTAGGGGGCCAGGGCGGCGAGGACGGCGTCGGTGTCGCGGGTGCTCAGGAGGGTGACGCGGGAGTCCTCACGGTCGTACCAGGCGAGGGTCCTGCCGGACGCGGTGGTGACGTGGAGGAGCTGGTGGCCCTGGCGGTGGGTCGGTACGACGCGGAGGTCTGTCATGTGGATCACCCCGCTCCATGGGAGCAGGTGCGGTGCCTGGGCCGCAACAGGTCCGTACGGCGCCCCAGCGGATACCGGCCAGGTCCCCGTCCGGGGGGCACGGGTACGCCGGGGTTCCCGTCCCCGTCCCCGTCCTCCCGTGCGCCCGTGGGGGTTGCCTGTGCTGGGCGTACTTGTTCCCGTGCGGGTCGCTCGTTGGGTGCGCAGTTCCCCGCAGGTCGCCTTCGCTCACGCCGCCGGGTTTCCTGTGCTGGGCGTACTTGTTCCCGTGCGGGTCGCTCGTTGGGTGCGCAGTTCCCCGCGCCCCTGAGGTGCTGCCCCGTTGCGGTTGTTCTTCGGGTGCGGGCCTGCCCTCGATTTCGCGCAGTTCCTCGCGCCCCTGGGGTTCCACACCTGGACGTACCTGTTCCCGTGCCGTCGTCCGTGGGTGCGCAGTTCCCCGCGCCCCTTTGGGGGCGCCCACCTGGGGCTGCGGTCAGAGTGCGGGCTGTCATCAGCCCGGGGCGGGGTTGAACCACCCTCCTCGCGGACTCGCCCGGCTACGGGAGGGGGTGGGCGGGAATCTCTGCTCGCAGACTCCGATGCTCTTCAGTCGGGTCACCGGACGACTTACCGAGCGTGTCGGATCGAGGACGGAGAATCCCGACCGGCACCGACCCGAAGAACAAACCGGGTGCGCCCCAAAGGGGCGCGGGGAACTGCGCACCCCACGAACGACCTGTACAGGAACGAAGTGCGCCCCGCACAAGAAACCCAGGCGGCGCCCACCCCGACTCACGGCAACGTGAGAGTCGCTACGGCCCCCGGCGGGGCCCCATTGGTGAACGTCAAGCACGCCCCCAACGTCGTGGCCTGGCCGAGCGCGATCGTGAGCCCGAGCCCGTGCCCCTTCGTACCGCCCTCCGTCCGGAACCGCTGCGGCCCGTGCAGCACGAGGTACTCGGGATACCCGTCCCCGTGGTCCCGGACGGTGACCTCGGCCCCGTCCACCGTGACGATCACGGGCCCCCGCCCATGGGTCACCGCGTTGGCGACCAGGTTCCCGAGGACCCGTTCGAGCCGCCGCCGGTCCGTGTCGACGCACACGTCCCGGACCACGTCCAGCTCCGCACCGGTCCCCCGGACCACCCGCTCGGCGAGCGGCCCCAGCCAGTGCGCGTCGAGGTCCACCCGCTCACTGCCCGCGTCCAGCCGGGAGATCTCCAGCAGATCCTCCGTGAGGGTCCGCAGCGCGGCGACCCGGTCCCGTACCAGCTCGGTGGGGCGCCCCGGCGGCAGGAGTTCGGCCGCCGCGTGCAGCCCGGTGAGCGGGGTCCGCAGCTCATGGGCCACGTCCGCCGTGAACCGCTGCTCGCTCTCCAGTTTGCCCTGGAGCGAGGAGGCCATGGTGTCCAGCGCGGCGGCGACCGCCGCGACCTCGTCCTGGGCCTGGCCGGGGAACTTCGTCCGGGGGTCGTCCACCCGCGCGTCGAGGTCCCCGGCGCTGATCCGCCGCGCGACCCGCGCGGTGGCGTGCAGCCGCCGGGTGATCCGGGTGACGGCGAACGCCCCGACCAGCAGGGTCGTCCCGATCGCGAGGGCGGAGGAGCCGAGGATCGCGCGGTCGAGACCGGCGATGGTCCGTACGCCCTGGGAGTAGTCGACGGCGACCGCGAGCACCCGGCCGCCGTCGGCGGGTCCGGCCGCCCACATCGTGGGGCGCGGCGCGCTGTCGCCGACCATCGTGCCGCGTTCGCCCTCCAGCGCCAGCGTCCGCAGCGAGCGGGGCAGTCCCGGCGGGTCGACGGAGACGCCGGGCCCGAGCCGGTCGCCGTCCTCGAACGCCTCGGTGGCGTCCGCGAGCCGGGTCAGCGCCCGGTCCCGGGCCTGGCCGACGGTCTGGTGGGTGACGGACACATGGACGAGCAGCCCGAGCAGCGCGGCCAGCGAGCAGCACATGACGGTGATGAAGACGGCGGCCTTCCACGGCAGGGTCGCGGTCCAGGCGCGCAGCCAGGGCAGCACGCCGTGCGCGGGAGGCGGCGGGGTGTGCGTCGGGCGGCTGCCGTACGGCGGGTTCACGGGGTGCTCCCGGGGGACGGGGAGGCGGTCGGAGGCCGGGGGGCGGGGGACTTCGGGGTGCCGCCGGCGCCGTCCACGCGCAGGAACTCGTCCTTGGTGGGGAGCATCGCTTCCTGGTGGCGGTCCCAGGACCACACGGTCCGGTACTCGTAGCCCGGTATGCCGGACACGGCCCGGATGACGAGGTCGCGGCCGGCCAGTTCGACGCCTGTCACCGCGTCGGAGGTCGACATGATCTGGGTCAGTTCGTCGCCCTCGTGGGTGAAGACCCGGACCGCGAGCTGATCGTCGGGCAGCCGGATACCGATGATGAGGTCGTCGCGGCCGTCACCGGTCAGATCGCGGTACTGCTCCTTGAGCACAGGGCAGCCCCGGCTGCCCGCACCCCCCGCACCGTCCGACCCGTCCGACCCGCTCGCGCCGCTCCCGTCGTCCGACCCGCCAGAACCGTCCGAACCATCCGACCCGTCCGACCCGTCCGAACCGTCCGGACCGCCCGAACTATCCGACCCATCCGACCCATCCGATCCGTCCGACCCGCAGCGGGTGATCTTCTTCGCGGTGTCCTCGTCGAGGGCGAGGGGGCCGGTGAAGGTGTCGGGGTGCTGTTTCGCCTGGGCGCGCAGGACCGCGAGGGGGTCGAGGGTGCGGATGTCGTCGCGGGGCAGGGCGAAGCCGTCGACCGTCTCCGTCTCGGCCTCGCCGTAGTCGTACGCGGGGGTGGAGGCCGGGGGGAGATCCGGCCACAGCCGGGCGGGGCCGACGGCGGTGGTGGCGGGGCCGGCGCTCTCCAGGTCGCCCGGGTTGCCGCAGGCACCCAGCAGCACGGCCAGCGGCAGCAGCAAGGCGATGCCTGACCGGCGGGGTCTGCGGTGGGACACGGCACGGGCTCCTGCGGACGGACGGACGAACGGGGATTCACTCCTTCAGCCCGCCACGGTACGGGAACGCCCCCCGTAACCCCTAAGCGCGGACATTTCCCCCCGGCCGGACCACGGCCTCCCCTGTCATCACGCGATCACCCGGCTGTCCGGTTCCCGACGGATGCCGTCCGCACCGAACCCGATGGGCGTACCCAACAGGCAGGCGGGGAGCCACCCTTCTAGGGTGAAACCGCATCAGACCCCCACGAACAAGGAACCCCTATGCGCCTCCGTACCCTCGCGATAGCCACCGCGGGCACCGCCCTGGCCCTGACCTCGACGATCACCCCGGCGGCGGCCGCGCCCACCGGCCACGACGGCGACCACGACCGCGACCGCGGCCACTACCAGGGCCGGGTCACCGCCCACGGCGGACTGCTGCTGCGCGACTCCCCCACCCGCGGCAGCCGTGTCATCCGCCGGGAGCCCCACGGCGCGATCGTCTCGATCTACTGCCGGACCGAGGGCGAACGCGTCGACCACAACCACATCTGGTACCTGCTCACGGACGGGACCTGGGCGTGGGGCTCGGCCCGCTACATCGAAACCTTCGACAGAACGCCCCATTGGTGCTGAAGCACCGACATAACGGGACATAGGTGGAACGAGTTGCTACGTTCCCGCCATGACCGGAACGACAGCGCAGGCGCCGCCCACCCCACCGGCCGGGGCCCCCGCTGTCCGCCCGCCGCTGGGCCGCGGCACCGAACTGGTGCTCCTGGTCCCGGCGGTCCTGCTCGCGGTCTGCGGCTACTGCGCGGCGGGCCTCGGCAGGACCGGCGCGGTCCCGCCCGGCGTCGCCGCGTACGGCGCCGGGCTCGGCGCGCTCGCCCTTCTCGCGCATATCGCCGTACGGCTGCGCGCCCCGTACGCCGATCCGGTGCTGCTGCCGATCGCCGTCCTGCTCAACGGGATCGGCCTCGTCCTCATCTACCGGCTGGACCTGGAGACCCCGGGCGACCGCGCGGCCCCCGCGCAACTGGTCTGGTCGGCCCTGGGCGTCGCGCTGTTCACCGTGGTGGTGCTGGCCCTGCGCGACCACCGAATCCTCCAGCGGTACGCGTACCTCTGCATGGCGGCGGCCCTGGTGCTGATGATCGTGCCGATCTTCTTCCCGGCGGTGAACGGCGCCCGGATCTGGATCAGGTTCGGCGGATTCTCGATCCAGCCGGGTGAGTTCGCCAAGATCCTGCTGGCGCTGTTCTTCGCGAGCTATCTCGCCGCCAACCGCCACGCGCTCGCGTACACGGGCCGCCGGATGTGGCGGCTCCAGCTGCCCACCGGCCGAGTGCTGGGCCCGATCGTCACGGTCTGGCTGCTCAGTGTGATCGTGCTGGTGCTCGAACGCGACCTCGGCACCTCGCTGCTCTTCTTCGGGCTGTTCGTCGTCCTCCTGTACGTGGCCACCGGCCGCACCGGCTGGATCGCGGTGGGACTCGCCCTCGCGGCGGCGGGCGCCACGGCCGTCGGGCGGCTCGAACCCCATGTGCACACCCGGGTCCAGGACTGGCTGCACCCCTTCGCGTCGATCGACGCGGGCCAGGGACCCAACCAGCTCGCCCAGTCGCTGTTCGCGTTCGCCGCGGGCGGGCTGCTCGGGACGGGCCTCGGCCTCGGCGACTCGATCCTCATCGGCTTCGCCGCCAAGTCGGACTTCATCCTGGCGACGGCCGGCGAGGAACTGGGCCTCGCGGGCCTTTCGGCGCTGTTCCTGCTGTACGCGCTGCTGGTGGAACGCGGCTTCCGCACCGGACTCGCCCTGCGCGACCCCTTCGGCCGGCTGCTCGCCGTGGGGCTCGCGTCGATCGTGGCCCTCCAGTCGTTCGTCATCGCGGGCGGGGTGACCGGACTGATCCCGCTGACGGGCATGGCCATGCCGTTCCTGGCCCAGGGCGGCTCCTCCGTCGTGACCAACTGGATCATCGTGGCCCTGCTGATCCGGCTCAGCGACTCCGCCCGCCGCCACCCCCCGGAGGACGACCCAACGGCCACGGACGGGGGAACGGTCCGATGAGCGCCCGTCCCGTACGCGCCCGGAGCATGAGCCGCTGCGTGCGGCACACCGCCGCCCTCTGTCTGCTGCTGCTCGTCGCCCTGCTGGTGAACGCGGCCCGGGTCCAGATCGTCGAGGCGGGCACCCTGGACGACAACCCCGCCAACCGCCGGTCGGCCATCGCCCGGTACGCCGAGCCGCGCGGCGACATCCTGGTGGACGACCGCCCGGTCACCGGCTCCAAGGACACCGGCGAACAGCTCCGCTACGAACGCGTGTACCGCGACGGCCCGTTGTACGCGCCGGTGACCGGCTTCTCCTCCCAGCTGTACGGGACGTCCTTCCTGGAGAACGCGGAGGACTCCGTCCTGGCGGGCACCGACCCGATGCTCGCGCCGCTGCCCCTGTGGCACGAACTCACCCGCTCCCGCTCCCCCGGCGGCCGGATCGCGACCACCCTCGACGGGTCGGCGCAGCGGGCCGCGTACGACGGGCTCGCGGGCCGCAAGGGCGCGGTGGCCGCCCTGGAACCGGGCACCGGCCGGGTTCTCGCCCTGGTGTCGACGCCCTCGTACGACCCGGGCAGGCTGTCCGGCAACGGCCCGGCCGTCGAGAGCGCGTGGCGGCGGCTGAACGGCTCCCCGGACCAGCCGATGCTCAACCGGGCGATCCGCCAGACCTATCCCCCGGGCTCGACCTTCAAGGTGGTGACGGCCGCGGCGGCCCTGGAGACGGGGACGGTACGGGACCTGGACGACCCCACCGACTCCCCCGACCCGTACCGGCTGCCCGGCTCCACGTCCTCCCTGACCAACGAGGTCGACGGCTGCGAGGACGCCTCCCTGCGCTACGCCTTCACCTGGTCGTGCAACACCGTCCTCGCGAAGCTCGGCACCCGGGTGGGGCTCGCCGGGATGACCGGCACGGCGGAGGACTTCGGCTTCAACGACCGGGGGCTGCGCGTCCCGTCCCCGGTGGCCGCCAGCAACTTCGACCGCCGGATGGACAAGGCGCAGCTCGCGCTCTCCTCCGTCGGGCAGTTCGACACCCGGGCGACCCCGCTCCAGATGGCGATGGTCGCGGCGGCGGTGGCGGGCGGCGGCACGGTCCGCACCCCGTACCTCGTGGACCGCGCCACCACCCACGACGGCAGCCCCGTCCGCACCCCGGGCTCCCGGGTGCTGCACCAGGCGATGAACGCCCGCACCGCGGCGCAACTGCGCGAGCTGATGACGGAGGTCGTCGAGAACGGCACGGGCGGCAAGGCGGCGATCCCCGGCGCCACGGTCGGCGGCAAGACGGGCACGGCCCAGCACGGTGTCGGCAACACCGGCACCCCGTACGCCTGGTTCATCTCCTGGGCCCACGCGGACGGCTCCCCGGAACCGGCGGTCGCGGTGGCGGTGGTCGTGGAGGACGCGTCGGCGGTACGCGGCGAGATCAGCGGCGGGGGCGACGCGGCGCCGATCGCGCGGGCGGTGATGGGGGCGGTCCTGGACGGCGCGGAACGGAAACGGGACCGCTGAAATCGCGGGGCCGCGGGGTCAGGGGCTGGGGCGGCGGGGGTGGATCGCGGTGAGGTCGATGTCGATGGCGAACGGCGTGACGAGTTTCAGCCTGGCGTGGTGAATCCCGGTCAGGGCGTAGCTACGGCTCGCCGGGTCCAGTTCGTAGACGTAGACGACGGGCAGGCCGTCGTTCGCCTCGACGCGCCAGTAGTGCGGAATGCCTGCCCGCGCGTACTTGGGCGGCTTGATGTCGCGGTCGCGGGCGACCGAATCGTCGGACACCACCTCGACAGCGATGAGCACGTCCTCGGGCTCGAACCAGGTCTGCCCCGAACCGGTGTCCGCGTCGACCGGCACCACGAGGACATCGGGCTCGGGCCGGTTCTTCCGGTCGAGCTTCGTCGTCATCTCGCGGATCGCTTCCAGGTGCGGCGGCGCCTGCGCGATCAGCTCGTTCTCCAACAGACGTACGGTCCGCGCGTGGAATCGGGTCCGCGGACTCACGAGGACGAGGGTCCCGTCGATCAGCTCCGTGTGCGGAGGTAGATTCGGAAGCTTGTCGAGGTCGTCCGCCACCCAGCCGCCCACCGGCGGACGAGCCCACTCGTAGTGCTCGTCCAGCCCGTAGTCGCGTTCAGCGTTCATGATCGCTCCCATGGGCCGGATCGTGCCTGATACGGCCAGGGTACCCAGGACGAACGGTGACTGATCATCCGATCGGGTGACGAACACACCGGCGGGCTCACCCCGCGTCCGCCGTCACCCAGCCCGGCAGGGACTCGCGGCGCTTCAGCCACGCCTCCGAGACGCTGGCCGTGCCGGTACGTGCGCCGACGATGCCCGCGGTGATGGCACAGGTGGTGTCCACGTCGCCGAAGCCCTCGGCGGTGGCCCACAGCGCGGAGACCAGGTCGTCGGTGTGGCGCGCGGCGGTCCAGACGGCGAACGGGACGGTGTCGTCGGCGCGGATCCGCCCGCCGCTGCCCAGGGCGTCGGCGGCCCGCCCGGGCTCGGTGGAGAAGGGGAGGTCGTCCGCTCTCAGCAGTCCGTCCCGTACCGCGCCGGGCGGGGTGGCCTCCGCGACGGCGGCGATGGTGAGCCGGGCGCGGGCGGCCAGCGCGGCGGCGACCGCGACGGCGACGGCCCCCGCGACGGCCTGCGGATGCGCGTGGGTGACCCGGGCGGAGACCTCGGCCTGCGCGACCGCGCGTTCGAGGTCGTCGCAGAACCACGCGCCGAGCGGGGCGACCCGCATCGCCGCGCCGTTGCCGAGGCTGCCTTCGCCGCCGAACAGGGCGGGGGCGAGCTCCGGCCAGCGCTCGGGGTGCTCCGCGTAGTGCGGGAGGAGTTCGTGCATCCCGGCTCCGTAGCCGCGTCCCGGGTCGGCCGCGTATCCCTGGCCGAAGGCCCCGGCGAGGGCCGTCGGGTCGACCTCCCCGTGCTCCTCCAGGACCCTCAGCACCCCGAGCGCCATCGCGGTGTCGTCGGTCCAGCGCCAGTCCTTCTCCTGCGGCATACGGCGGGCCCGGACCTCCTCGTAGGCCTGCTGGCGCTCCCGGAACAGCGGGAACCAGCGCTCACCGAACGCGTCCCCGAGGGCTAGCGCTTCGAGGCTGTCACGTGCGGCGGCGCGGCGGTCCGCGGGGGCGAGGGCTTCGTTCATGGCGTCATGTTGCCAGGTGATCGTCCCGTCGCGCCTTCGCTTCCGCCCCAGGGGTTCGCCTTCGCTCGCGCCCCGGAGTTTCCTGTGCCGGGCGCACTTCGTTCCTGTGCCGTCGCTCGGTGGTTTCGCGCAGTTCCCCGCGGGTCGCCTTCGCTCGCGCCCCGGGGTTTCCTGTACTGGGCGTACTTCGTTCCTGTGCCGTCGCTCGTGGGTGCGCAGTTCCCCGCGCCCCTTTGGGGCGCCCGCTCGCTGTTTCCGTTCGGGTGCGGGTCGCCTTCGCCCGCGACCCGGGGTTCCACACCTCGCCGCAATTGCGCCTGTACCGGTTCCCCGTGGGTGCGCAGTTCCCCGCGCCCCTGGGTAGTCGGGGCCCTGCGTACTTGTTCCTGGACGGGTACTCCGGGCTGGGCGTACTTGTTCCTGGACGGGTAGCGGGGTTGACCCTTACGTGGGGTCAGGGGTGAGGGTCCGGGGTGTGGAAGAGCATCTGAGTGTGGGACGTGTGGCCGGGCTCGCCGGGGTGACCGTCCGCACCCTGCATCACTACGACCGGATCGGCCTCGTACAGCCGTCCGCGCGGACCCCGGCCGGGTACCGGGCCTACGCGGCGGGTGACGTGGAGCGGCTTCGGGAGGTGCTCGCCTACCGGCGGCTGGGCTTCGGGCTGCGTGAGATCGCGGAGCTGGTCGACGACCCCGCCACCGACGCGGTCGCCCACCTGCACCGACTACGCGGACTGCTCCTGGAACAGCGCGACCGCGCCGCCGCCATGGTGACCGCCATCGACAAGGAACTGGAGACACGGGCCATGGGGAAACGAACGACACCGGAGGAACAGCTGAAGATGTTCGGCGCACAGCTGTACGAGACGATCGGCTCCGCCTATCCGGCGACACGGCGCACCGAACCCCGGATCGCCGCGCGGGTCTGGGACGCGCTCGGGGACGCCAGGACCGTACTGAACGTAGGAGCCGGTACCGGCTCCTACGAGCCCCCGGACCGTGACGTCACGGCGGTGGAACCCTCAGCGGTCATGCGGGCGCAGCGCCCCCCGGACGCCGCGCCGTGCGTGGCCGCCGCCGCGGAAAAACTGCCCTTCGATGACGGGTCCTTCGACGCCGCGATGGCCTTCAGCACCGTGCACCACTGGCGGGACCCGATCGCGGGGCTGCGCGAGATGCGGCGCGTGGCCCGCCGCGTCGTGGTGTTCACCCACGACAGCAGTGACAGCGGCTGGCGTCAGCGGTTCTGGCTCACCCGTGACTACCTGCCCGAGATCACCGGCCTCGTCGCCGGCCGCCCCTCCGTGGACCGTCTGGCCGACGCGATCGGAGCCCGTAGGCAACCGGTGCTCATCCCGTGGGACTGCGCCGACGGCTTCCTGGAGGCCTATTGGCGCCGACCCGAGGCCTACCTGGAGGAGCATGTCCGCCGCGCGGTCTCGGTGTGGACCCGGGTAGGACCGCAGGCCGAACAGCGGGCGGTGCACCGCCTCCGCGACGACCTCTCCTCCGGCCGCTGGACCGAACGCAACCGCGAACTCCTCGCCCTGGACACAGCGGAACTGGGCCTGCGCCTCCTGGTGGCCGAGTGAGCCACCTCCCGCAGTCGCCCGGCTACGGAAGGGGGTGGGCGGGAATCTCTGCCCGCAGACTCCGACGCCACCAATACAGCCACTGAACGCCCGTACCGAGCGCGTTGGAGCGAGGACGGAGAATCCCGACCGGCCCCGACCCGAAGAACCCACAGGACGCGCCCCAAAGGGGCGCGGGGAACTGCGCAAAAGACGAGGGCAGGCCCGCACCCGGCCGACAACACCAGACAGGCAGCGCCCCCACAGGGGCGCGGGGAACTACGCAAACCCACCGAGCGACGGCACAGGAAACAAAATACGCCCAGCACAAGAAACCCGGGGCCGAGGCCGGACGACCCGCACCGGAGAACCGGTCAAGGCGCCCCCGCCAGAACAAGTGGGACACTACCCCCGTGCGCAGCGAGAACACCCCCTTCGTCGGCGGACCCCTGGACGGCCGGGTCCTCCCGGTCCTCGTGGGACCCACCGGCCACCCCCCGAAGATCTACCGCGTCCCCGTCCCGGCCCCGACGGAGGACACCCCGCCGACCGTCCACATCTACCGCCGGGTCTCCGTCGTGGCCGGACGCCGCCTCCCCCTGCACAGGGGGTGGCGCTACGAGTACGACCCGGACGGCGACCCCGGCGGTCCCAAGTGGCCGTGGAGCAGACGCGCCACCCCCGGCCGCCCGCCCGGGTGACCCCGTTGCTCCGAACCGCCCAGCCCCCCGCGCGCGATCCCGTACCCCCGCTGATGCTCGCCCTGCGGGGCGCACCGGCCGCCCCCTGCGCGGAGGTGACGACATGTCAGGAACACGGACACACAAGGCGCGCACGGCGACCCTGGCCACCCTGCTGGCGGCCGGACTCCTCGCCCCCGGAGCCCCGGGCACCCCAGGCACCGGCACCGCGTCCGCCGCGCCGAGCGCACCAGGCACACCCGGCACACCCCCCGTACCCGCGGCCCCGGCCGCCCCTGCGGCCCCAGCCGCCCCCGCACCGGACCGCTCCGTCAGCGCCCTCCTGACGGACCTTCAGCGGCTGTACCGGGAGGCGGGCTCGGCCACCGCGCGCTACCGCGCCACCGACGAGGAACTGAGCCGCCGCCGCGACCGCGTCGGCACCCTCCAGCGCCGGCTCGCCGACGCCCGCGGCGCCCTGCACACCAGCCGGGGAGCCGCGGCCCGCCTCGCCCGCCAGCAGTACCGCGGCGCCGACAGCCTCTCCCCGTACCTGCGGCTGCTGACGGCCCGCAGCCCCCGCCAGCTCCTCGACGAGAGGTACATCCTGGCGCGGGTGTCCCAGCACCGGGCCGCGGCGGTGGACCGGCTCACCGGGTCCGAACGGACCGCGGACGGTCTCGCGAGCGCGGCCCGCGCGGCACTGGACGAACAGCAGACCCTCGCGGCACGCCACCGCGAGGAGCGGGACGCCGTCACCGGGAAGCTCGACGAGGTCGAGCGACTGCTCGCCTCCCTCACCCCCGAGCAGCTCGGCCGGCTGGGGCAGCTGGAGTCCGCGGGGGCCGAGGCCGGCACCCCGCGGGAGTTCGTGGAGTCCGGGGCGCTCGCCGGACCGCAGGCGAGGTCGGCCGCGCCCTCCGCGACCGGTGAGGCCGCGCTGCGCTACGCCGTCGGGCAGATCGGCAAACCGTACGAGTGGGGAGCGGTGGGCCCCACCGCGTTCGACTGCTCGGGGCTGACGTCGAAGGCGTGGGCGGCGGCCGGTGCCGGTATCCCCCGGACCAGCCAGGAGCAGTGGAACGAGCTGCGCCGGGTACCGCTGGGCGCGCTGCGCCCCGGGGACCTGGTCGTGTACTTCCCGGGCGCGACGCATGTGGCGCTCTACCTCGGGGGCGGCCGGGTCGTGCAGGCCCCGCGCCCCGGCGCGAAGGTCAAGGTGTCACCCGTCGCGGCGAACCCCGTGCTCGGCGCGGTGCGGCCGGACCCGGACGAGCCCGCGATGACGGGCTACCGCCCACCGGAGCTGCCGTCCGGGGCCGACGCGGGTTCCGACGCGGGCTACGACTCCACGACGGCCCCGTGAGCACCCGGCGAGCACCGGGTGGACGGCCCCCTGAACGCCCCGTGCGGCCGCCCCGGACGGGACGGCCGCACGGACCGGCGGAAGCAGGCGGCCTCAGGGACCCGATCAGCCCGACAGGGAAGCCAGGTACGCCTCGGCCTTCTCGGGCTCGAAGAAGAAGTTCTCGAAGTCCGACGGGTCGTTGAACCCGTTGGCGAACCGGTCCGCGACCGGCTGGAGCGCGCCCGCCGCGCCGATCAGGTTCAGCACGTGCTCCGGCGGCGCGCCGAGCATCGCGTTGGTCCACTTGGTGACGTGCTGCGCCGTCTGCCAGTAGCGCTCGAACGTGGCGGTCATCCACGTCTCGTCGAACTCGCCGTCACCGTGGGCCACGATCGACTCCAGGTACGACGCCGCGCACTTGGACGCCGAGTTGGAGCCCTGCCCGGTGATCGGGTCGTTGGCGACGACGACATCGGCGACGCCCAGCACCACGCCCCCGCCGGGCAGCCGCCCGACCGGGTTGCGGACGGTCGGGGCGTAGCGCCCGGACAGCGTGCCGTTGGCGTCGGTCAGCTCGGCCTTGGTGGCGCGCTCGTACTCCCACGGCGTGAACCGCTTCATCAGGTCCAGGGTGAGCGCGAGATGCTCCGAGGGGTCCTTGACGCCCTTGAAGGCGTCGAGGGGTCCGCCGGGTATGCCCTCCCAGAACAGGATGTCGGCGCGGCCGGACAATGTCAGCGTCGGCATCACGAACAGTTCGCCGACCCCGGGCACCAGGTTGCAGCGGACCGCGTCGTAGTCGGGGTGCTCGGGGCGGACCCCGAGACCGTGGACGTAGGCGACGGCGAGCGCGCGCTGGGGCTCGCTGTACGGGGAGCGGGAGGCGTCCCGGCCGAACATCGAGACGAGTTCGCCCTTGCCCGCTGACACGAGTACGAGGTCGTAGGCGCGGGAGAAGTAGTCGAGGTCGGAGACGGCGGCGCCGTGGATGACGACGCGGCCGCCGCGCTGCGCGAAGGTCTCCATCCAGCCGGCCATCTTGATCCGCTGGTCGACGGACTGCGCGTGTCCGTCGAGCTGTCCGACCCAGTCGATGACCCGTGGTCTGGCGCCGCCCGGGTCGTCCTCGGGGGCGGGTCCCGCGACGGAGACCCCGAGGCCCTTGATCTTCGGGGCCTGGGACTCCCAGAAGTTGACCTGGAGATCGCGCTCGTGCTGGAGCGCGGTGTGGAACATGCACTGCGTGGACATGACCCGGCCGGACCGGATCTCGTCCGCGGTGCGGTTGGACATCAGGGTGACCTCGTACCCCTGGGACTGGAGGCCGAGGGCGAGCTGGAGACCGGACTGACCGGCACCGACTATGAGTATTGTCCGCATACGGATGTTCTCCTGTTGAACCACGTGAGCCAGTGAACGACGGGAACAGCTGGGGATCTCCCGGGCCGTGTCCCGCGATTACGCGGGGCTGGACTCCAGGGCTTGGCGCACCACGGCGAGCAGGGTCTCGACCACCGATATCCGGTGCCGCGCGTCCATGATGAGGATCGGCACATGCGGCGGCACGGTCAGGGCGTCACGCACGTCCACCTCGTCGAACCGCTCGCTGCCGTCGAAGTGGTTGACGGCGACGATGTACGGCAGACCGCAGCTCTCGAAGTAGTCGAGCGCGGGGAAGCATTCGTCGAGCCGCCGGGTGTCCGCGAGGACGACCGCGCCGATCGCGCCGCGCACCAGGTCGTCCCACATGAACCAGAAGCGCTGCTGCCCCGGGGTGCCGAACAGGTACAGGACGAGGTCGTCGTCCAGGGTGATGCGGCCGTAGTCCATGGCGACCGTGGTGGTGGTCTTCTCCGGGGTCGCGGAGAGGTCGTCCGTCCCGACGCTGGCCTCCGTCATCAGGGCCTCGGTCTGGAGCGGTTCGATCTCCGAGACGGCCTTGACGAGGGTGGTCTTGCCGACGCCGAAGCCGCCCGCGACGACGATCTTCGTGGCGACCGGGGCGCGGGTGCGGTCCCGCTGCCACGCCTTGAGGGGTTCGCCGTCGGTGTCGGCGGACGGCAGTGGTTCAGAGACGACGGAGTCCACTCAGCACCCTTTCCAGCAGCGCGCGGTCCGGCTGGCCCGTTCCGTGACCCGTTCCGTATACACGGATCTTGCCCTGGTCGGCCAGGTCACTGAGCAGGACCCTGACCACGCCGAGCGGCATCTTCAGCAGCGCGGCGATCTCGGCCACCGTCCGCATCCGGCGGCACAGTTCCACGATGGCCCGCATCTCGGGCATGACCCGGGTCGCCAGCGAGCCGTTGGCGAGTTCGAGGCGCTCGTCGGGGGCCTCGATGGCCGCGACGAACGTCTCCACGAGCAGGACGTGCCCGAAGCGGGTCCGTCCCCCCGTCAGCGAGTACGGACGGACCCGGGCCGGCTTCCTGTCGGAGCCGCGCACCGGGAGCCTGGTGGACGGCGCGGCGAGGCCGGCGTCGTCACCGTTCGCGGCGGCGTCGCCCGTACGCGAGGGACCGGACGCGGTCACTGGGCGCTCCCGGGGGTACGGAGCGGCGTCCGGGGCTCACGCGGCCGGGGCACCTCGGCGTACTCACCGGGGGCCGGCGGGTCGGCGGCGCCCCGGGACTCCAGCGACTGGCGCAGCTCGCTGCGCAGTTCGGGGGTCAGGACATGTCCGGCGCGTCCCACGAACAGGGCCATGTGGTAGGCGATGACGCTCATGTCGCAGTCCGGGGTGGCGTGCACCCCGAGGAGCGAGCCGTCGCTGATGGACATCACGAAGAGGCTGCCGTCCTCCATGGCCACCATGGTCTGCTTCACCCCGCCGCCGTCCATCAGCTTGGCGGCGCCGAGGGTGAGACTGCCGAGACCGGAGACGATGGTCGCGAGGTCCGCCGACGAGCCCTTGGGCCCGGCGGGCCGACCGGCCGTGCCGGACGCGTCGGCGCCGGTCGCGCCGGGGTCGCTTCCGCCGGGGCCGGTTCTGCCGGGGTCCGAGGAGAGCAGCAGCAGCCCGTCCGACGAGACGACCGCGACGGACAGGAGTCCGGGTACCTCCTCGACCAGATTCGTCAGCAGCCAGTGCAGGTTGCGTGCCTCACGGCTCAGTCCGTATCCACCGGTGGCACCGGAACGTGCCTGGGCGGATGTACTGACACCGGGCGATGTGCTGGGCGCAGTCAACTGCTTCCCTCCTCGACTGTGTCCCCCACTGTTTCCCCACCGCGGCCCACCGACTCCGCCGGGGCGGGGCCGATCTCGGCCTCCACGTCCCGGCGGCCGGCCGCGGCCCCCTGATGAAAGCCCCCGAGCTTGCGCCGCAGGGCGTCCGCGTCGACGCCCCCTCCTGCGGGCCTCGCCACGGTCACGGGCTCACTGATCCTAGGCGTCCGCTTGGGCAGCCCCTTGTCCGTCACGCGTGTCCCGCCCGGGATGTTCCCCTGAACAGCGGTCCGCGCGGTCGGTCCCGCGGGTGCGCCGGGCGCCGGTGCCTCGTCGTGGGCGCGGGTGTGATGACCGTGTTCGTCACCGGCCGCTCCGCCCACCGGTGCCTCGTCCGGGCCCCCAGCCCGCTCGGACACCGTTTCCCCGCCGGACTCCCCGTCGCCGTCCCGGAAGAGGTCTTCCCCGGTGCGGTGTTCCTGTTCCTCGCTGCGGTGTTCCCCGAAGAGGTGTTCTCCGGTGTGGTGCTCCCCGGGATGGTTCCGGGGGTGGTCGGACAGGGATTCCGCTTCCGTGTCGGAGCGCGGTTCCACGTAGGACTCCGGGTCCGCGTCCAGGTCCAGGTACGGGTCCAGGTCCGCGTGGATCTGCGCGTCCGGCACCCACTCCGCTTCCGCTCCCGATTCCGCTCCCGATTCCGTCACCTGTTCGGTGTCCGGCGGCGATGGCGGGGCGATCAGTTCCATCGTCGTCTCGGAGTGGCGTACGGCGGTCTCGGCCGCGGCGATGAGGGGGTCCCCTTGAACCGCTCGGCCGCGCAGCACATTGGAGTTGGCCTCGGCCTCGGAGCCGGGCAGCCGCAGCGCGGGCGCGGCGCCCGCGGCGAGCGGCGGCACCGCCGTGGCGGCGGCCGGTTCGGCGGCGAGCATCCCCTTGGGCAGCACGGCGACCGCGGTGACGCCGCCCTGCTTCTGCTCCCGCAACTGGACCCGCACACCGTGCCGGTGGGCGAGCCGCGCCACCACGTAGAGCCCGAGACCGAGACCTTCGTCGCTCTCCGGTCCGGCGGTCAGGTCGGCGGGGTCGAACTCGGAGAGCCGCAGGTTCAGTTCCCGCAGCCGCTCGGAGGTCATCCCTATGCCCTCGTCCTGGACGGACAGCATGACCTCGCCGTTCTCCAGCAGCCAGCCGGACACCTCGACGGAGGCGTCGGGCGGGGAGAACGATGTCGCGTTCTCCAGGAGTTCGGCGAGCAGATGGCTGAGGTCGTCGGCCGCGAACCCGGCGATATGGACGTGCGGCGGCAGCGAGGTGATCCGTACCCGCTCGTAGCGCTCGATCTCGCTGACGGCGGCCCGTGCCACATCGACCAGCGGTACGGGGCCGGGGTGGTGGTGGCCGTGGTCGGCCCCGGCGAGGACCAGCAGGTTCTCGCTGTGGCGGCGCATGACGGTGGCGAAGTGGTCGAGCTTGAAGAGGGTGGAGAGCCGGTCCGGGTCCTGTTCCCGGTCCTCCAGGCCCTCGATGACGGCGAGCTGGCGCTCGACGAGTCCGAGGGTGCGCAGGGCGAGATTGACGAAGGTGCCCTGGATGCTGTGGCGGACCCGCCCGAGATCGGCGGCGGCCCGGTCCAGCTCGGCGCGGAGTTCGGCCGTGCGGTCGGCCATCGACTCGCGCTCGCCGATCAGATGCCTGCGGTCGCCCTCCAGGGTGGCCAGCCGCTCATGCAGCGCGACGGTGTGCGCGTGCAGGGCGTTGACGGAGTCCACGGCCTGGGCGAACTCGTCGTTGCGGCCGGTGAACCGTACGGGTTCCTCGGCGGCCGGGTCGGCGGCGAGCCGGGCGGAGCCGATCCGCAGCACGGCGAGCGGCCGGGTCAGCGAACGGGCCATGCCCATCGAGACGCCGACGGCGAGGAGTAGCAGGGCGCCGATGACGCCGACCCGGATCTCCAGCTCGGTGACGGCGTCGTCGCGGAGCTGTTCGAGGCGGTCGACGCGGGCGGTGGCCAGGGACGCCTCGACCCCGCGCATCAGATCGATCCGGGAGGACAGCGCGGCGGCGACCTTCTTGGTGTCGATCTCCAGGTCGTCGTCGCTGAGCCGGGCCTCGTCGGTGAGCCGGTTCAGATACCGCTCGGCGGCGGCGGTCTCGGCGCCGTTGACGGTGGAGTCGTACGAGGCGAGGTCGGCGGCGGGCGCGACATCGCGGAAGTCCGCGAGGGCGGCGGTGGAGCGGTGCTGGGCCTGCTGGGCGGCGCCGCTGAGTTCGAGGCGCTTCCTGGCGTCCGCCGCGGACTCGTCGGGCACGGTCTCCATGAGCCCGGTCGTCTGGTTGAACTCGGTGGTGGTGGAGCGGGGGACGGCGAGCGCGGCGAGCAGCAGACCACGGGCGGCCGACGCCTGCTCGACGGCGCGGTCGAGGTCGGCCAGCGACCGGGCGCCCGGGGCGGCGGCGGGCGGGGTACGCACGGCGACGTCCTCGGCGAGCCGGTGCAGCTCGGTGATGACCTTCGCGTACGCCTGATGGGCGGCGAGGGCTTCGCTCTTGCCGGTGAGCGCGGCGCGGCGGGCGGCGGCGACGGCGTCGAGGTCGGTGCGCAGGGCGGCGGGCGCGCCGGCGCGCAGCTCCTGGATACGGCGGTCGACGCGGGCGCTGCGCTGCTCGGAGAGTCCCTTGCCGTCGGGGCGTCCGGCGGCGATGAAGGCGATGACCTCGTCGCGCTCGTCCGCGAGGGCGTGGGCGAGGGAGATGCCCTGGTGGGCCCGCTCGGCGGCGGTGACGAGGTTCTGCGCGTCGTTCAGCTCGCTGGAGGAGGCGAGCAGGGCGGGAGCCCCGGCGCCCGCGATGGCGGCGGCGACGACGGTGACGGAGATGAGGAGCCGGTTGCGCACCCGGGCGCGGCGCTTGCGCTTGCCCTTGGGGGCGGCGGGCGCGGGCGCCGGTACGGGGTTCGGCACCGGGCCGGGCCCGGGGTTCGGCGGGGTGCCGCCGGGTCCCGTGGGTCCGCCGCCCTGGCCGCTGGGTCCGCCGGGGCCCGCGGGGGCGCCCGGGGGGGTGGAGGTGCCAGGAGGTACGGAAGCACCACCGGTCGTGCCGGGCGCCCCGGGCGGTACGGGGGCGCCGGACGTTCCGCGCGGTTCGAACGTTCCGGGCAGGCCGGACATGCCGGGGGTCCCGGTCCGCACCGAGGTGCCCGGGGTCCCAGGTGTGGCGGGTGACCCGGGGGGGTACGGGGCTACCGCACCCTGCTCCGGGGCCGACTGCCCGCCTTTGCGCCGAGGCCGCATCTTCTGCACCGGTGCTCGCATTCTGACTCGACTACCCACGTTTCCGGCACTCATGGGTCCGGATGATGCACCGTCAACCCGCCGGGTCCGCCGCATACGGCTCCAGACCATTCCAGCGCCCGTGGGGAGTGGACGCGCATCGCCGGACCGGCCACCCGAAGGAGTGAACATCGACCGGGAGTTGGGCGGCAAGTTCCTGGGGCACGCGCCAGGCGCCCTGTCCGGTGCGCCGGTTGGACGTGATCGGCGGGGTTTGGCAAGATGCCCCACCACGAGTCGGCGGAACAGATCATTCCCGAGCAAATCAGGCAGGTGACCGGTCGGTACGGTCGTCGCGCTGTCGACCGCCGGTCACCTCTGCGTAACCCCCGCCACCGATTCGTGGGCATCGGTGGGGGCTCGTGCAGACTGACCCGATGCGCATCGAAATCGCCACGGCACCCGGTGACCCCGCACGACCCAACGAGGACTTCGCCTCGGTGGCGGTTCCCGCCTCCGGACAGGGCGGGACGCTGGTCGTGCTCGACGGGGTGACGCCACCCGCGGGGGAATACGGATGCCGGCACTCCGTTCCCTGGTTCACCGCGCGACTCGGGGGCGCACTCGGTGAACTGTCCGTTTCGCGGGCAGATCTGACGCTGCGGGAGCTGCTGGGCGACGCGATCCGCAGGACCGCGGACGCTCACCGCGACACGTGTGACCTTTCTCACGTGCGAACCCCACAGGCAACGGTGGTCCTCGCGCGATGGGACGACGAACGGGTCGAGTACCTCGTGCTGTCCGATTCGGTACTGCTGGTCGAGGACGCGGACGGGGCGGTGAGCGCGGTGCTGGACGACCGGCTCGACCGGATGCCCCGGGAGACGTTGCGGTCCGTCGGGGCGACGGACGGGGAGCTGCGGAACAAGGAGGGCGGCTTCTTCACCGCCGCCGCCGATCCGGACGTGGTCCGGCGGGCCGTCGTCGGGGAGCTGCCGCGGGAGCGGGTGCGGACGCTCGCCGCGATGACCGACGGGGCGTCGCGGTGGGTGGAGCGGTTCCGGTTCGGGGGGTGGGGGGAGTGTCTCTCCTTGCTGCACAAGGAGGGGGCGCAGGCGTTGGTGGACGCGGTGCGGGAGGCCGAGCGGGGTGGTCCCCCCTCGCGGGGCAAGCGGCACGACGACGCAACGGTCACCTACGTAGCCCTCTGACCCCGTCCGCCCCTCTACGGTCCCCGTGCCCCCGGGGTTCCCCACCTGAGCGCACTTGCCCCCGTCCGGGTCGCTCGTGGGGTGCGCAGTTCCCCGCGCCCCTGAGGTCGCGCCCCTTCCGGTTCCCGTTCGGCTGCGGGTTGCCCGTGGTTGCTCGCGCAGTTCCCCGCGCCCCTGGATGCTGCCCCCTTGCGGTCGCTTCTTCGGGTGCGGGTCCGCCCTCGTCTTCGCGCAGTTCCCCGCGCCCCTGGGGTTCCACACCTGGACGTACTTGTTCCCGTGCGGGTACGGACGTGGGTGCGCAGTTCCCCGCGCCCCTTTGGGGGCGCCCCTCTCCTCGCGCAGTCGCCCGGCTGCCGAAGGGGGTGGGCGGGACTCTCTGCCCGCAGACTCCGATGCCCTTCAGTCGGGCAAGGGGGACGTCCGACCGAGCGCGTTGGAGCGAGGACGGAGAATCCCGACCGGCACCGACCCGAAGAACCGGCCGGACGCGCCCCAAAGGGGCGCGGGGAACTGCGCACAACCACCGAACGACGGCACAGGGACAAGCGCGTCCAGCAGGAACGAGAACCGTCCCGCACCCGAAGAGCGACGAACAGAGGCAGCATCCAGGGGCGCGGGGAACTGCGCACAACCCACGAGCGACGGCACAGGAACGAAGTGCGCCCAGCCGGACGAACCTGGGAAGCGCAAGCGAAGGCGACCCGCAGGGAACCGCGAAACCACCGGGCGACAGCACAGGAACAAGCGCGTCCAGCCGGACAGACCTCGGGGCGGCAGACGTCAAGACTCCGTGGAGCGGTTCAGCCGCTGAAGGAGGCGGGCCAGCTCGGCCACCTCCGCCGGCGCCCAGTCGGCGAGCTGACTGACGTAGCGGGCCCGCCGGGCCGCCCGCACACGCGAGACCCGCACCCGCCCCGCCTCCGTGAGCCGGATCAGCGAGGCCCGCCCGTCCGCGGGATCGGGCTCCCGCGTGACGAGCCCCAGCTCGTCCAGCACCTTCAGCTGCCGGCTCATCGTGGCCTTGCCCACCCCCACGTACCCCGCGAGATCGGTCGCCCGCTGCACCCCGCATTCGTCCAGTCGGACCAACAGTCCGTAGGCCCCGGGTTCCAGTTCCGGATGCACCGCGCGGGCGATCTCCCCGGACGAGGCCCGGGCCCGCCGCAGAATCACCGTCAGCTCGCGTTCGAGCGCGAGGAACTCCCGGGCCACCCCGCCGTCCCCGGTCCCCGTACCGCTCCCGCCCTGATCCGCGCCTGCGTCCATGCCCCGTCTTCCCGCTGCTGAAGGTGCTGTCCGTACCGCCGGGCACGACCCTCGCCGCGGCCCCGCCAGTATTTCGCAGGTGCGCGGGTGGCCGTGGCGGCCCGGACCCCGACAGGCGCCGGGCCCCGCGCGGCCGTAGTCCTGGTAGCTGACACCTCACCACCGCACCAGGCAGACGAAAGGCACCGAACATGCACCGGACCCGCACCCGCCGTATCACCCGGCCGGCCCCCTTCGCCCTGTTCGCGATGGCCCCACTGCTCGCGATAACCCCGCTGCTCGCGGTCCACCCGGCGTCGGCCGGGACCGCAGCGGCCGACGACCCGGCGGTACCGCCCCGCGGCTCCGCCTGGATGGGCATCGGGGTCCTCGCGCACGACGGCGAGGACGGGCGGCCCGTGGAGGGCCGCGCGGCCCGGACCGAAGGCGTGGACGTGAGCAGCCATCAAGGCGATGTGGCGTGGCCGACGCTGTGGGACAGCGGCGTCAGATGGGCCTATGTGAAGGCCACCGAGGGGACGTACTACAAGAACCCGTACCACCCTCAGCAGTACAACGGCTCGTACGACGTGGGGATGATCAGGGGCGCCTACCACTTCGCGACACCGGACACCACGAACGGCGCCACCCAGGCCGACTACTTCGTGGACAACGGCGGCGGCTGGTCGGGCGACGGACGGACCCTGCCCGGGGTGCTGGACATCGAGTGGAACCCGTACGGGGACGCCTGTTACGGGAAGAGCGCGAGTCAGATGGTGACGTGGATCAGGGACTTCTCGAACCGCTACCGGGCGCGCACCGGCCGGGACGCCGTCATCTACACGGCGACGAGCTGGTGGACCCAGTGCACGGGGAACTCCCCCGCCTTCGGGGACGTGAACCCGCTGTGGATCGCGCGGTACGCGTCGACCCCGGGCACCCTCCCGGCGGGCTGGGCGACGCACACCATGTGGCAGTACACGTCGACCGGCCCGACGGTCGGTGACCACGACTGGTTCAACGGGGCGCTGGACCGGGTCCAGGCCCTCGCGAACGGCTGACCCGCGGCACCCGAACGGCCCTCCCCCGGGGGATGGGGGAGGGCCGTCCGCCTCCGGGGGCGGTCCGGGCGCGTCCGTCACGCCGCGACCGGGACCTCCGGGGCGGTTGTGCTGGTCGCCGGGGCGAGGGCCAGTTCCAGGACCTGGCGGACGTCCGTGACGGGGTGGACGTCCAGCTTGGCCAGGATCTCGGCCGGGACGTCGTCCAGGTCGGCCTCGTTCCGCTTGGGGATCACCACGGTGGTGACCCCGGCCCGGTGCGCGGCGAGCAGCTTCTGCTTCACCCCGCCGATGGGCAGGACCCGGCCGGTCAGCGACACCTCACCGGTCATCGCCACGTCCGTGCGGACCTGGCGTCCGCTGAGCAGCGACGCGAGGGCGGTCGTCATGGTGACGCCCGCGCTCGGGCCGTCCTTGGGGACGGCGCCCGCCGGGAAGTGGATGTGCACGCCGCGGTCCTTGAGGTCGCCGACCGGGAGTTCCAGTTCGGCGCCGCGGGAGCGCAGGAAGCTCAGCGCGATCTGCGCCGACTCCTTCATCACATCGCCCAGCTGGCCGGTCAGGGTCAGTCCGGCCGCGCCGGTCTCCGGGTCGGCCAGCGACGCCTCCACGTAGAGGACGTCACCGCCCGCGCCGGTCACCGCGAGCCCGGTGGCGACACCGGGGACGGCGGTCCGCCGCTCGGCCGGGTCCTGCGCGGACTCCGGCACATGGTGCGGCCGTCCGATGAGCGCGCGCAGCTCGTCACCGGTGACGGTGAACGGCAGCTCACGCTCGCCCAGCTCGTGCTGTGCGGCGACCTTGCGCAGCAGCCGTGCGACGGCCCGCTCCAGGTTCCGTACGCCCGCTTCCCGGGTGTACTCGCCCGCGAGTCCGCGCAGCGCGCTCTCCGCGAGAGTCACCTCGTCGGCGCCGAGGCCCGCCCGCTCCAGCTGGCGCGGCACCAAGTGGTCCCGGGCGATGACGACCTTCTCGTCCTCGGTGTAGCCGTCGAGACGGACCAGCTCCATCCGGTCCAGCAGTGCCTCCGGGATGGACTCCAGGACGTTCGCGGTGGCGAGGAACACCACATCGCTGAGGTCCAGCTCGACCTCCAGGTAATGGTCCCGGAAGGTGTGGTTCTGCGCCGGGTCCAGGACTTCGAGGAGGGCCGCGGCCGGGTCGCCCCGGAAGTCGGAGCCGACCTTGTCGATCTCGTCGAGGAGGACCACCGGGTTCATCGACCCGGCCTCCTTGATCGCCCGCACGATCCGTCCGGGCAGCGCCCCGACGTACGTACGGCGGTGACCGCGGATCTCGGCCTCGTCCCGGACGCCGCCGAGGGCGACCCGGACGAACTTGCGGCCCATGGCGTGCGCGACGGACTCGCCCAGCGAGGTCTTGCCGACCCCGGGCGGGCCGACGAGCGCCAGCACGGCGCCGCCACGGCGTCCGCCGACGACCCCGAGGCCGCGGTCGGCGCGCCGCTTGCGCACCGCCAGGTACTCGGTGATGCGTTCCTTCACGTCCGCGAGGCCCGCGTGCTCGGCGTCCAGCACGGCGCGGGCGCCCTGGATGTCGTACTGGTCCTCGGTGCGCTCGTCCCACGGCAGCTCCAGGACGGTGTCCAGCCAGGTGCGGATCCAGCCGCCCTCCGGGGACTGGTCGCTGGACCGCTCCAGCTTGTCGACCTCCTTGAGCGCGGCCTCCCGGACCCGCTCCGGCAGATCGGCGGCCTCGACCCGGGTCCGGTAGTCGTCGGACTCGTCGTCGGTGCCCTTCTCGCCGTTCAGCTCGCGCAGTTCCTTGCGGACCGCTTCGAGCTGGCGGCGCAGCAGGAACTCGCGCTGCTGCTTGTCGACGCCCTCCTGGACGTCCTTCGCGATCGACTCCGCCACGTCCTGCTCCGCGAGGTGCTCGCGGAGCTGTTCGGTGGCCAGCTTCAGGCGGGCGACCGGGTCGGCGGTCTCCAGCAGGGTGACCTTCTGCTGGACAGTGAGGAACGGTGAGTAACCGGAATTGTCGGCGAGCAGGGACACGTCCTCGATCTGCTGGACGCGGTCCACCACCTGCCAGGCGCCGCGCTTGCGGAGCCAGCTGGTCGCGAGGGCCTTGTATTCGGTGATCAGTTCGGTGATCGCGCCGGGCAGGGGGTCGGGGACGGTCTCCGTGACCTCGGTCCCCTCCACCCACAGGGCCGCGCCGGGGCCGGTGGTGCCCGCGCCGATACGGACGCGGGAACGGCCGCGGATCAGGGCGCCCGGGTCGCCGTCGGCGAGGCGGCCGACCTGTTCCACCGTGCCGAGGACGCCGGTGCTCGCGTAGGCGCCGTCGATACGGGGGACGAGGAGCAGCCGGGGTTTGCCGGGTGCGGAGCCCGCGGCGGCCTGTGCGGCGTCCACCGCGGTGCGTACATCGGGATCGTTCAGGTCCAGGGGGACGACCATGCCGGGCAGGACGACCTCGTCGTCGAGCGGCAGCACGGGCAGCGCGAGCGGGGTGCCCTTGGAACCAGCGGACTCAGTAGCCATGATCTCCCCTTCGGCATTCAAGTTGAGCTATGTCGACTCAATGCATGGCGCTCCGCGAATGTTCCCGGGGTGGTGTTCGCCCTCAGCGATCCGCCTTCGCTTGCGCTTCTCAGGTCCGTTCGGCGCGGCGCACTTGTTCCTGTGCCGTCGCTCAGGTCTGTCCGGCTGAGCGCACTTGTTCCTGTGCCGTCGCTCGGTGGTTTCGCGGTTCCCCGCAGGTTGCCTTCGCTTGCGCTTCCCAGGTCTGTCCGGCTGGGCGTACTTCGTTCCTGTGCCGTCGCTCGGTGGGGTGCGCAGTTCCCCGCGCCCCTTTGGGGCGCGTCCGGTTGGTTCTTCGGGTCGGTGCCGGTCGGGATTCTCCGTCCTCGATCCGACACGCTCGGTAAGCCGTTACGTTGCCCGACTGAAGAGCATCGGAGTCTGCGAGCAGAGATTCCCGCCCACCCCCTCCCGCAGCCGGGCGAGTCCGCGAGGAGGGTGGTTTGAACCCCGACCCCGGTCGCTGAGAGTCCGCAGCCGGACGACAGCCCCAGGTGGGCGCCCCCAAAGGGGCGCGGGGAACTGCGCAAAAGACGAGGGCCCACCCGCACCCGAAGCGCGACCGCAACGGGGCAGCACCCAGGGGCGCGGGGAACTGCGCGAGCAACCACAGGCAACCCGCACCCGAACGGGAACCGCAAGGGGCGCGACCTAAGGGGCGCGGGGAACTGCGCAAACGAGGGCGACCCGCACCCGAAGAGCGACCGCAATGGGGCAGCACCTCAGGGGCGCGGGGAACTGCGCACCCCCGTCCGACCCGCACGGGAACGAGTACGTCCGGGTGGGGAACCCCAGGGCGCGGGGAACTGCGCAAAAGACGAGGGCCCACCCGCACCCGAAGAGCGACCGCAACGGGGCAGCACCCAGGGGCGCGGGGAACTGCGCGAGCAACCACAGGCAACCCGCACCCGAAGCGCGACCGTAATGGGGCAGCACCTCAGGGGCGCGGGGAACTGCGCACCCACGGACGACGGCACGGGAACAGGTACGCCCAGGTGGGGAACCCCAGGGGCGCGGGGAACTACGCACCCCGCGGACGACGGCTCAGGGGGCCTCGGGGCGCGGGCGAGGGGGGGCCTGGGGCGGAAAACCGGGGCGGTGGGGTGGGGGGATCGACAGGATGGGGGGATGGCTCCTCTGATGGACGGCGACAGCGCACTCGTACTGGACCGCAGGACCGGCCCCCACGGCGAGGTGGCCCTGCGCAGACAGGGGCACCTGCTCCAGATCATCGCGAACGGCTGCTTCCTGATGGACACGTCGGACGGCCGCTCCGAGCGGCTTCTGGTGGACGCGGCGCGGGACGCGCTCCCCGGCGCGGGAGGCCACAGCCTGCTGCTCGGAGGGCTCGGCGTCGGCTTCTCGCTGGCGCACGCCGCCGCGGACCCCGCGTGGCGCTCCGTGACCGTCGTGGAGCGCGAGGCGGCGATCATCGACTGGCACCGGGCGGGCCCCCTCGCCGAGGTCTCCGCGACGGCTCTCGCGGACCCCCGTACCGAGATCCTGCACACCGATCTGCTGACCCATCTGAGGACCGCGGACCGCTCGTACGACGCCCTGTGCCTGGACATCGACAACGGACCCGACTGGACGGTCACCGAGGACAACGACGGGCTGTACACCCCGCAGGGCCTCGCGCTGTGCCGTGCGCGTCTGGCGCCCTCCGGCGTACTGGCCGTGTGGTCGGCTCGGCCGTCGCCCGATTTCGAAGGAACATTGCGGAATTCCGGGTTCCAAGGGGTCCGTACCCATGAAATCCCGGTCGCGAGGGGCGTACCGGACGTCGTGCACCTCGCGATCAGAGCTGGATAGCCCGCACACGCTCCGTGCCTCTAGTCTGCTGACCGGCGCGCGGACCATGTGCGTGCCATGCACAGCCATGGGATCACCCCACGGATTCCGAACAGCTCAGTCAGGGGCGGGCGATGGAGCACACACACACCTCGCAGCAAGGTAGTACCCAGCCGGCGGGGGCGGGCGCCCAGCGTCGGGTGCTGGTGGTGGAGGACGACCCGACGATCGTCGACGCGATCTCCGCCCGGCTGCGCGCCGAGGGATTCCATGTGCAGACGGCCGGTGACGGGCCCGCGGCCGTGGACACCGCCCAGGCGTGGCAGCCCGATCTGCTGATCCTCGACGTGATGCTGCCGGGCTTCGACGGGCTGGAGGTGTGCCGCCGGGTCCAGGCCCAGCGGCCCGTGCCCGTCATGATGCTCACCGCCCGCGACGACGAGACGGACATGCTGGTCGGGCTGGGGGTCGGCGCGGACGACTACATGACCAAGCCGTTCTCGATGCGGGAGCTGGCCGCCCGCGTCCATGTACTGCTGCGCCGGGTCGAACGCGCCGCGCTCGCCGCGACCACCCCCCGCAGCGGCACGCTCCGGCTCGGGGAGCTGGAGATCGACCACGCCCAGCGGCGGGTCCGGGTGCGCGGTGAGGACGTGCATCTGACGCCCACCGAGTTCGATCTGCTGGTGTGCCTGGCGAACACCCCGCGCGCGGTGCTCTCCCGGGAGCAGCTGCTGGCGGAGGTGTGGGACTGGGCGGACGCCTCCGGCACCCGGACGGTGGACAGCCATATCAAGGCCCTGCGCCGCAAGATCGGCGCGGAGCGCATCCGCACCGTGCACGGTGTCGGGTACGCGCTGGAGACCCCGACGCCATGAGCGGCCCCGCCGGTCGGCCCGGCCCGCATCTGACGGACGGTACGACGGGCGAGGCGGCGGGACTCGGTCCCGGCTCCGAGAAGCTGCGTCCGTTCTCGATCAAGACGAAGCTCGGCACGCTGGTCGTGGTGTCGGTGTTCATCACGACCGGGCTGCTGATGATCGCGGTGCGCACCGAGACGGAGCTGCGGTTCATCACCGTGTTCTCGGTGATCGCGACGCTGCTGATCACCCAGTTCGTGGCGCACTCGCTGACCGCGCCGCTGGACGACATGAACACGGTCGCCCGGTCCATATCGCACGGGGACTACACCCGGCGGGTGCGCGGCCACGACCGCAAGGACGAGCTGGGCGATCTCGCGACGACCATCAACCGGATGGCCGACGACCTGGAGGCCCAGGACCGCCAGCGCAAGGAACTCGTGGCGAATGTCTCGCACGAGCTGCGGACCCCGATCGCGGGGCTGCGGGCGGTGCTGGAGAACGTGGTGGACGGGGTCTCGGCCGCCGACCCGGAGACCATGCGCACGGCGCTGAAGCAGACGGAGCGCCTCGGCCGGCTGGTGGAGACGCTGCTGGACCTGTCCCGCCTGGACAACGGGGTCGTACCGCTGAGGGCGCGCCGTTTCGAGGTGTGGCCGTATCTGTCGGGCGTGCTGAAGGAGGCGAACATGGTGGCCTCGGCGCGGGCCGGGATCGCCTCGGGTTCCGGCAGTCACACCCGTACGGACGTGCATCTGCATCTCGATGTGTGGCCGCCGGAGCTGACCGGGCACGCCGATCCCGAGCGCATCCACCAGGTGGTCGCCAATCTGATCGACAACGCCGTGAAGCACAGTCCCCCGCACGGCCGGGTCACGGTGAAGGCCCGCCGGGGCACCGGCGCGGAGTCCCTGAGCCTGGAGGTCATGGACGAGGGGCCCGGTATCCCCGAGTCGGAGTGGCACCGGGTGTTCGAGCGCTTCAACCGGGGCCCCTACACCGACCCGGCGGGCGCCGTGGGCGGGGCGGCAGGCGGGCCCGGGGGGCCGCGGCCGGCGCCGCCGGGGCCCGGGGGCAGTGACGGCGGTACGGGGCTGGGGCTGGCGATCGCGCGCTGGGCGGTGGATCTGCACGGGGGCCGGATCGGGGTCGCGGAGTCGGCGCGGGGTTGCCGGATCCAGGTCATCCTTCCGGGGCTGTCACGAGGCCAAGGTTGACGTAGGGTTCGAGTCGACAGGCCAAGATCGTCGGGCTCGGGTGGCGGACGGACACGTTCCGCCCACCGTCCGGTCGGGTTCCGCCTCCGGGTGGCGCACGCGCGGACTGACACGATCCAGCACGGTCGGCCGCCGGACGACGCGGTGTCCTCACCCGTCCGTCGTGCTCCGGCGTGCCCTGACGTCCACCGCGCCACAGGCGAACCACGGTTGTTTCCCGCCATTTCGAACCCTGAAACACCCCTTCCAGTGTGACTTACGCGACGGATCAGCTGCCCCGCCTGCACTCCTGGCCCCGCAAGGCGTAGCCTTAATTCCCGCTGTCCATCATCTTGTGAAGCGGAAGAGGGCGGTTGCCGCCGTGTCGTCACAGTCCCCCAGTAATTCGAGCTCCCCCAGCCTTCGGCCAGGAGGCGCCCCCACAACCGAACGAGCAGGGCAGGGTCAGGACCCCGCCGCTGCTTTCGGTGCCAATGAGTGGCTCGTCGACGAGATCTATCAGCAGTACCTCCAGGACCCGAACTCGGTAGACCGCGCCTGGTGGGACTTCTTCGCCGACTACAAGCCGGGGGCAGCTGCCACCCCGGTCCCGGCGGATACCGCGGCCCCCGGTACGCAGGCTGAGAAGCCCGCCGCCGTGAGCCCGGCCGTCCCCAGCGCGTCGCCCGCACCCGCGGCCAAGGCTCCGGCCACGCCCGCGGCCCCGGCGAAGGGCGCCACCGCACAGGGTGCCCCCGCCGCGCCGCAGGCCAAGCCCGCCGCGTCCGCTCCCGCGCCCGCCAAGGCCGCTCCGGCGAAGGCGGCACCCGCCGCCGAGCAGGCGCCGGCCGCGGAGGCACCCGCGGGGCCGGAGTTCGTCACGCTGCGCGGCCCGTCGGCCGCTGTCGCGAAGAACATGAACGCCTCGCTGGAGGTGCCCACGGCCACGTCCGTGCGCGCCGTGCCGGTGAAGCTCCTGTTCGACAACCGCATCGTGATCAACAACCATCTGAAGCGCGCCCGGGGCGGGAAGATCTCCTTCACCCACCTCATCGGGTACGCGATGGTGCAGGCGATCAAGGCCATGCCGTCGATGAACCACTCCTTCACGGTGAAGGACGGCAAGCCGACGCTGGTCAAGCCGGAGCACATCAACTTCGGCCTCGCCATCGACCTCGTGAAGCCCAACGGTGACCGCCAGCTGGTCGTCGCGGGCATCAAGAAGGCCGAGACCCTGAACTTCTTCGAGTTCTGGCAGGCCTACGAGGACATCGTCCGCCGCGCCCGTGACAACAAGCTCACGATGGAGGACTTCACCGGCGTCACGGTCTCGCTGACCAACCCGGGGGGCCTCGGTACGGTCCACTCCGTGCCGCGGCTGATGCCGAACCAGTCGGTGATCATGGGCGTCGGTTCCATGGACTACCCGGCGGAGTTCCAGGGCACGTCCCAGGACACCCTGAACAAGCTCGGTATCTCCAAGGTCATGACGCTCACGTCGACCTACGACCACCGGGTCGTCCAGGGTGCCGCCTCCGGCGAGTTCCTGCGGGTCGTCGCGAACCTCCTGCTCGGCCAGGAGGGCTTCTACGACGAGATCTTCGAGGCGCTGCGCATCCCCTACGAGCCGGTCCGCTGGCTCAAGGACATCGACGCCTCGCACGACGACGACGTCACCAAGGCCGCCCGGGTCTTCGAGCTGATCCACTCCTACCGGGTCCGCGGCCATGTCATGGCCGACACCGACCCGCTGGAGTACCGCCAGCGCAAGCACCCCGACCTGGACATCACCGAGCACGGTCTCACCCTGTGGGACCTGGAGCGGGAGTTCGCGGTCGGCGGCTTCGCGGCCAAGTCGATGATGAAGCTGCGGGACATCCTCGGGGTGCTCCGCGACTCGTACTGCCGCACCACCGGCATCGAGTTCATGCACATCCAGGACCCGAAGCAGCGCCGCTGGATCCAGGACCGGGTCGAGCGTCCGCACAGCAACCCGGAGCGCGAGGAGCAGCTGCGCATCCTGCGCCGGCTGAACGCCGCCGAGGCGTTCGAGACGTTCCTCCAGACCAAGTACGTCGGTCAGAAGCGGTTCTCGCTGGAGGGCGCCGAGTCCGTCATCCCGCTGCTGGACGCGGTCATCGACTCGGCGGCCGAGTCCCGGCTGGACGAGGTCGTCATCGGGATGGCGCACCGCGGCCGGCTGAACGTCCTCGCGAACATCGTCGGCAAGTCGTACGCGCAGATCTTCCGGGAGTTCGAGGGCAACCTCGACCCGAAGTCGATGCACGGCTCCGGCGACGTGAAGTACCACCTGGGCGCCGAGGGCACCTTCACCGGTCTCGACGGCGAGCAGATCAAGGTCTCGCTCACCGCGAACCCCTCGCACCTGGAGGCCGTCGACCCGGTCCTCGAAGGGGTCGCGCGCGCCAAGCAGGACATCATCAACAAGGGCGGTACGGACTTCACGGTCCTGCCGGTCGCCCTGCACGGTGACGCGGCCTTCGCGGGCCAGGGTGTCGTGGCCGAGACGCTGAACATGTCGCAGCTGCGCGGTTACCGCACGGGCGGCACGGTCCACATCGTCATCAACAACCAGGTCGGCTTCACCGCCGCCCCGGAGTCGTCCCGCTCGTCGATGTACGCGACGGACGTGGCGCGGATGATCGAGGCGCCGATCTTCCATGTGAACGGCGACGACCCCGAGGCCGTCGTCCGGGTGGCGCGGCTCGCGTTCGAGTTCCGTCAGGCGTTCAACAAGGACGTCGTGATCGACCTCATCTGCTACCGCCGCCGCGGTCACAACGAGTCCGACAACCCGGCGTTCACCCAGCCGCTGATGTACGACCTGATCGACAAGAAGCGCTCGGTGCGCAAGCTGTACACCGAGTCCCTGATCGGTCGCGGTGACATCACGCTGGAGGAGGCCGAGCAGGCGCTCCAGGACTTCCAGGGGCAGCTGGAGAAGGTGTTCACGGAGGTCCGTGAGGCCACCTCGCAGCCGTCCGAGGTGCCGCTGCCCGAGCCGCAGGCCGAGTTCCCGGTCACGGTGAACACGGCGGTCTCCCAGGAGGTCGTCAAGCGGATCGCCGAGTCGCAGGTCAACATCCCCGAGCGGGTCACCGTCCACCCGAGGCTGCTGCCGCAGCTCCAGCGCCGTGCGGCGATGGTGGAGGACGGCACGATCGACTGGGGCATGGGCGAGACCCTCGCCATCGGCTCGCTGCTGATGGAGGGCACCCCGGTGCGGCTGTCCGGCCAGGACTCCCGCCGCGGCACCTTCGGCCAGCGGCACGCGGTGCTCATCGACCGGGAGACCGGCGAGGACTACACCCCGCTGCTGTACCTGTCGGAGGACCAGGCCCGTTACAACGTCTACGACTCCCTGCTGTCGGAGTACGCGGCGATGGGCTTCGAGTACGGCTACTCGCTGGCCCGTCCCGAGTCCCTGGTGATGTGGGAGGCGCAGTTCGGTGACTTCGTGAACGGCGCGCAGACGGTGGTGGACGAGTTCATCTCCTCCGCCGAGCAGAAGTGGGCCCAGACCTCGGGTGTCACGCTGCTGCTGCCGCACGGTTACGAGGGCCAGGGCCCGGACCACTCGTCCGCCCGCCCGGAGCGGTTCCTCCAGCTCTGCGCGCAGAACAACATGACGGTCGCGATGCCGACCCTGCCGTCGAACTACTTCCACCTGCTGCGCTGGCAGGTCCACAACCCGCACCACAAGCCGCTGGTCGTCTTCACCCCGAAGTCGATGCTGCGGATGAAGGCGGCGGCGTCGAAGGCGGAGGAGTTCACGACGGGCGGCTTCCGTCCGGTCATCGGTGACACCCGTGCCGAGGCGTCGGCGGTCCGCAAGGTCGTCTTCTGCGCGGGCAAGGTGTACTACGACCTGGAGGCCGAGCGGGTCAAGCGCGACATCACCGACACGGCGATCATCCGTATCGAGCGGCTGTACCCGCTGCCGGGCAAGGAGCTCCAGGCGGAGATCTCCAAGTACCCGAACGCCGAGAAGTACCTGTGGGCCCAGGAAGAGCCCGCGAACCAGGGTGCGTGGCCGTTCATCGCGCTGAACCTGATCGACCACCTCGACCTGGCGGTCGGGGCGGACATCCCGCACGGTGAGCGGCTGCGGCGGATCTCCCGTCCGCACGGTTCGTCGCCCGCGGTGGGTTCGGCGAAGCGGCACCAGGCGGAGCAGGAGCAGCTGGTCCGTGAGGTGTTCGAGGCGTAGCGCCTCTCCCCGGCGACGGTCGGGGTGACCGGGGCCCGGTGCCCCATCCGCTGGACGCGGGTGGGCACCGGGCCCCGGTGCGTGGTGCCCCCCGTACCCTGGTCGTACGTGCCGGTTTCCCCCTTCTGGAGCATGCGTTGTACTTCACCGATCGTGGTATCGAGGAACTGGAGAAGCGGCGGGGCGAGGAGGAGGTCAGCTTCGAGTGGCTCGCGGAGCAGTTGCGGGCGTTCGTGGACCTCAACCCCGACTTCGAGGTCCCGGTGGAACGTCTGGCGACGTGGCTGGCCCGTCTGGACGACGAGGAGGACTGACCGTCCGGGCGGTGCGGGTCGCCTTCGCTCGCGCTTCTGGGTCTGCCCGGGTGAGCGCACTTGTTCCTGTGCCGTCGCTCGGTGGGTGCGCAGTTCCCCGCGCCCCTGGGTTCGCTGTGCTGGGCGCACTTCGTTCCTGAGCCGTCGCTCGGTGGGTGCGCAGTTCCCCGCGCCCCTGGGTCTCCTGTGCTGAGCGCGCTTCGTTCCTGAGCCGTCGCTCGGTGGGTGCGCAGTTCCCCGCGCCCCTATCGGGGGCGCCTCTTGCGGTGGGCCCTTCGTCCCCCGGCCCGCAGCCGGACGACGACAGCGAGGGGGCGCCCCGAAGGGGCGCGGGGAACTGCGCGAAGACGAGGACCGGCCCGCAGCCGAAGAGCGACCGCGAGGGGCAGCGTCCAGGGGCGCGGGGAACTGCGCACCCACGGACGGCCCGCACGGGGAAAAGTACGGTCAGGGGGGTGTACCCAGGGGTGCGGGGAACCGGGCGCGTAGCCCGACCGTGCCCGTCGTGGCGAGGAGGCCGCCGGCCAGGACCAGGGCGGGGCGGCGCCGGTGGACGCCCCAGAGGGCCATCGGCACACCCAAGCCCACCTGCACCACGCACAGCGCCCGTACCACCGGCCCCCACCAGATCCCCGGATCGGCGCCCCCCTCCCCCACCGCCGCCCGCAGGGCGACCCGCAGGACGGGCATGGACGCCCCGGGGGTGACCCCGGGCGGCAGGACCAGCCCCGTCCGCGCGAGCACCGCGACCAGCCCGATCAGCCGGGCCCGCGCGTCCGCGTCCGAGTCGCCGCGGGTCAGTACGTCCAGCGCCTGGAGGTCCAGCACCGGATCGAGGCCGAGCCGCAGCGCGACGGTCCGGACCGCCTCGTCCTCCCCGACGGGTGTCCCGCCCGCGAGCCACTCGTACCCCACGGGCCGCCGGAACCCCGAGGCCAGGACGAAGCCGCTGTGCCCGGGGTCCCACCACAGCGCGAGCACCGGCCACGGTCCGCCGACGGCGAGCGCCCCGGCCCAGCCGGTCACCACCCGTTCCACCGGATCGCCGCCCGTCTCCCGCCAGGGCGCGCCCTCCGGGACCAGTACGGTCCAGCCTTCCCCGGCCGCCGCGGCCCGCATCGGCTCACGGAGCAGCCGGGCGACCGGGGCCACGGTGTCGGGGGTGCCCCGGCACAGCAGCAGCGCCCCGGTGACCGGGGCGGCGTTCTCAGCGGCGGACGGCATGGCACCACGCTAGATCAATGCGTCAGATACGGCTCATCACCGGACAGAAGGGGCGTGCCCCTTGACCTCCGCGATCCGCGATATATCGTGTATTGGAAGAAGACGCGATATGGCGCGTCAATCCCGAACAGGGGAGGTCGGCACCATGTCCGAGTGGTCCGTCGCAGATCCGCAGAAGCTCACCTTCGACGCCCCGCTGACGGAGCTCCACGTGCGGCTCGTCAACGGAACGGTCAATGTCGTGGGCACCGAGAGCAGTTCCGCGCGGCTCCAGGTCTCCGAGATCGAGGGCCCGCCCCTGGTGGTGACCCATGAGGACGGCGTCCTGACGGTCGCGTACGAGGATCTGCCCTGGAAGGGCTTCCTGCGCTGGCTGGACCGCAAGGGCTGGCAGCGCAGCGCGGTGGTCTCGCTGACGGTCCCCGCCGGGACCCGGGTGGAGGTCGGCGTCGTCGGCGCGGGAGCGGTCGTCTCCGGCATCGAGGGGCGCACCGAGGTCAAGGGCATCACCGGTGACACCACCCTCGTCGCGCTCGCGGGCCCCGTCCGCACCGACACGGTCGCCGGGAACATCGAGGCGCACCGGCTGACCGGCGACCTCCGCTTCAACTCCGTGTCCGGCGACCTCACCGTCGTCGAGAGCTCCGGCTCCTCCGTACGGGGCGACTCCGTCAGCGGCTCCATGATCGTGGACCTCGACCCCACCGGCGGCCCCGCCGACATCAGCCTCACCAGCGTCTCCGGCGAGATCGCCGTCCGGCTGCCGCACCCGGCGGACGCCGAGGTCGAGGCGAACACCGCGAGCGGCAGCCTCTCCAACCACTTCGAGGACCTCCGGGTCAGCGGCCAGTGGGGCGCCAAACGGATCACCGGACGGCTCGGCAGCGGCAGCGGAACGCTGAAGGCGAGCACCGTGTCCGGTTCGATCGCCCTGCTGCGCCGGCCGCCCGCCGACCACCACGACTCCCCGCCCGTACCCGACCCCGCCGCCGCGCCCACCGGGGACGGCACCGACCGGAAGGTGCTGTGACATGCCTCCTGTCTTCGCCCATGGCCGACTGCGTCTCTACCTCCTGAAGCTCCTGGACGAGGCCCCCCGGCACGGTTACGAGGTGATCCGCCTCCTGGAGGAGCGCTTCCAGGGGCTCTACGCGCCCTCCGCCGGCACCGTGTACCCGCGGCTGGCCAAGCTGGAGGCCGAGGGGCTGGTCACCCACACCACCGAGGGCGGCCGGAAGGTCTACTCGATCACCGACGCGGGCCGCGCCGAGCTGGCCGGGCGCAGCGGTGAGCTGGCCGATCTGGAGCTGGAGATCGGCGAGTCGGTCGCGGAGCTGGCCGCCGAGATCCGGGACGACGTACGCGGGGCCGCGGGCGATCTGCGCCGCGACATGCGCGCGGCGGCGAAGCAGGCCCGTACGTCCGGCGGCAAGGACTTCCCCGACCCCTCCGACCTGCTCGACGGAGCGTGGGGCGACAAGGAGGCGTGGCAGCGCGCGAAGGACGACATCCGGCGCGCCAAGCAGGAGTGGAAGGACCAGGCCCGGCGCGCCAAGGACGAGAGCCGACGGGCCCGGGACGAGGCCCAGCGGGCCCGCACCCAGGCCCAGGAGGCGCAGGCGCAGGCCCAGGAGCAGGTCCAGCGGATCGCCAGGAAGGTGCAGGAGCAGGTCCAGTCCCACTTCCAGCGCGGCGAGTGGCCGACCGGGGTGCGGGAGGGGCTGTCCGAGCTGGCCAAGGAGTTCGGCGACTTCGGCAAGGACTTCCGCTGGGGCGGCGGACAGCCGACGGCGGCCCCGGAGCCCCCCGCGCCCCCGCAGGACGCGCCGCCCACAAAGCCGGGCGGTCAGGTACCGGACTGGGCCGACGAGGAACCGTCGGGTGATCCGGCGCGTGATCTCGACCGGCTCCTCGACCGGTTCCGGGACGGTATCCGTGACACGGCCCGCGACCACGGTGTCACGGACGCGCAGTTCCGGGAGGCCCGTCGGCATCTGTCCGAGGCGGCGGCGGGGATCGCGGCGGCTCTGCACCCCGGCGGGGCCCGTAGCGACTGATCTCCGCCCCGCCCGCGCGGGTGCGGGTCCCCGTGCGACGGGGGTCCGCACCCGCGCGGGTACTTGGCGGGCCCGCGTCCCTGGGTCCGTCCACCGGGGCGCACTTGCTCCCGTGCAAGTCGTTCGTGGGTGCGCGGTTCCCCGCGGCCCCTTTGGGGCACGTCCTCCCCGTGATGTCTTCGTCCGGGCGTGCGGACGAACGACCACCGCGAGGGGCGCCCGAAAGGGGAACGGGGACGGCTCAGGCGGCCGTGCCGTACAGCACCCGTTCCAGCGCGAGCCGTTCGACGCCATGGTCGGCCAGGACCTCCGCGCCCACCCCCGGCCGGGAGGTCACCGCGAGCAGTACATGGTGGTCGCCGATCTCCCGCTCCCGCCGCCCCAGCGCGATCCGCAGCGACCGCGTCAGCACATCCTTGGACTCCGGGGCGAACGGCACTCTCCCGAACCACCCGCGACGGCCGCCCGCGCGACGGCCGGCGGACGCCAGCGCCCCCGCCCCGTGGCCGTCCTCGACCCGGGTCACCAACTCGTCCACGTCGATCCCGAACCCGGCGAGGGCCTCGGAGTCGGCGCGTGACAGTCCGCCGCGGCGGCGCGCGTCGTCCAGCGCGCGTTCCACGGAGTCCCGTCGCCGGTCGGCGCCCAGCGCGGCGAGCGCGAAGGACGCCCTGCTGCCCTCCCGGTCGAACAACGCGAGGAGCAGATGCTCCTCCCCCACCGTCCGTGCCCCGGCCCGTTCGGCGTGCCCGAGCGCGTCGACGACCACGGCCCGCGCGTCCTTGGTGAACCGTTCGAACATCACTGCCTCCCGTGCTTCTTGTGCACCGCTTGCCTGCTGACACCCAGTTCGGCCGCGATCTCCTGCCACGACCAGCCCTGCGCGCGGGCCGCGCGCACCTGGACAGCCTCCAGCCGCTCCAGCAGCCGGCGCAGTGCGGCGACCGCCCGGAGTCCGACCCTCGGGTCGCGGTCACCCGCCCGCGCGGCGAGATCCGTTGCTTCGGTCATGATGTCAACGTACATTGACACCCGGCACGCGTCAACCAAAATTGACAGCCGGAGCACGGAGGCAGCCCCGCACCGAGACGCGCGCTCCGGCTACACGGTCAGCACGATCTTCCCGAACTGGCCCCCCGCCTCCATCCGCTCGAATCCCTCCCGGGCCCGGTCCAGCGGCAGCACCTCGTCGATCACGGGGCGCACCCCCGCCGACGCGCAGAAGGCCAGCAGATCCTCCAGCTCGTCCTTCGACCCCATGGTCGAGCCGACGATCCGCAGCTCCAGGAAGAACACCCGGGTCAGCTCCGCGTGCGAGGGCGCGTCACCGCTGGTGGCACCGGAGATCACCAGCGTGCCGCCGGGCCGCAGGGACCTGACCGAGTGCGACCAGGTGGCCGCCCCCACGGTCTCGATCACGGCGTCCACCCGCTGCGGCAGCCGCGCGCCCGCAGGCAGCGCCTCCACCGCGCCCAGCTCCAGGGCCCTCGCGCGCTTGGCCTCGTCCCGGCTGGTGGCGAACACCCGCAGCCCGGCGGCCTTGCCCAGCACGATGGCGGCGGTGGCGACGCCCCCGCCGGCGCCCTGCACCAGGACGGAGTCCCCGGGCCGCACCCCCGCGTTGGTGAAGAGCATCCGGTACGCGGTGAGCCAGGCGGTCGGCAGGCACGCGGCCTCCTCGAACGACAGCCCGGACGGCTTGGGCAGGACGTTCCACACCGGTACGGTGACCTGCTCGGCGAAGGTGCCCTGATACTTCTCCGTCAGGATGGACCGGCCCTCACGGGGTCCGACACCGTGACCGGTCTGGCCGATCACCGAGTGCAGGACGACCTCGTTGCCGTCCTGGTCCACCCCGGCGGCGTCACAGCCGAGGATCATCGGAAGCTTGTCCTCCGCGAGCCCGACCCCCCGCAGGGACCACAGGTCGTGATGGTTCAGCGAGGCGGCGCGGACATTCACGGTGGTCCACCCGTCCCGGGCCACCGGGGCGGGACGTTCCCCCAGCTCCAGCCCGTTCAGCGGGTGATCACGGTCGATACGAGCGGCATAGGCAGCGAACATGCCGCGACGATAGGCCCCACCCCACCCCCAAGGAACACCCCACCCCCGTGACACCCCGCACACCCACAAACACGCCCAGCCCAGCGGCCCCAGGGGCGCGACCCAAGGGGCGCGGGGAACTGCGCACCCCCGGACGACCCGCACAGGAACAAGTACGTCCAGGTGTGGAACCCCAGGGGCGCGAGGAACCGCGCACCCACGAACGGCCCGCACAGGAACAAGTACGCCCAGGGGTGGAACCCCAGAGGCGCGGGGAACCGCGCGAGCAACCAAGGACCATCCGCACCCGAACGGAACCGTAAGGGGCGCGACCTAAGGGGCGCGGGGAACTGCGCACCCCCGTCCGACCCGCACGGGAACGGAGTACGCCCAGCACACGAAACCCAGGGGCGCGGGGAACTGCGCACCCACGGACGGCCCGCACAGGAACGGAGTACGCCCACCCGGACAAACCCCAGAAGCGCAAGCGAAGGCGCCCCGCACAGGAACAACGCCCCAGGGAACGCCGAACGCCCCCGGCCCGGGGCAGCAGCCCAGGAACCGGAGGCGAAGCAAAACGGCGGAGCACCCCGCACGGGGCTTCGCACGGAGCTCAGCGACGGGCGACACCCTCCGCCCGCGCCGCCGCGGCCACCGCCGCGGTCACCGCCGGAGCGACCCGCTCGTCGAACGGCGAGGGAATCACGTAATCCGCGGCCAGGTCGTCCCCGACGACCCCGGCCAACGCGTTGGCGGCCGCGATCTTCATCCCCTCCGTGATCCGCGACGCCCGCACCTGGAGCGCCCCGGCGAAGATCCCGGGGAAGGCGAGGACGTTGTTGATCTGGTTGGGGAAGTCGGACCGCCCGGTCGCCACGACGGCCGCGTACTTGTGCGCGACCGTGGGGTGCACCTCGGGCTCCGGGTTGGCCATGGCGAACACGAACGACCGGGGGGCCATCGACGCGACCGCCGCTTCCGGCACCGTCCCGCCGGACACCCCGATGAAGACGTCCGCCCCGGCGAGCGCCGCTTCGAGGCTGCCGCTCAGCCCGGCCCGGTTGGTGATCTCCGCGAGCTCCCGCTTGACCGGGTTGAGGTCGTCCCGGTCCCGGCTGACGACACCCTTGCGGTCGGCGACGGCGACGTCCCCGATCCCCGCTTCGAGCAGGAACTTGGAGATGGCGACCCCGGCGGCACCCGCCCCGGAGATCACCGCGCGCAGATCCCCGAGCGTGCGCCCGGTCAGCTTCGCGGCGTTGCGCAGGGCCGCGAGCGTGACGACGGCCGTCCCGTGCTGGTCGTCGTGGAAGACCGGGATGTCGAGCGCCTCCTGGAGCCTGCGCTCGATCTCGAAGCAGCGCGGCGCGGAGATGTCCTCCAGATTGACACCGCCGAAGGAGGGCGCGAGCCGCACGACGGTCTCGATGATCTCGTCGGTGTCCTTGGTGGCGAGCGCGATCGGCACCGCGTCGACGCCGGCGAACTGCTTGAACAGGATCGCCTTGCCCTCCATGACGGGCAAGGACGCCTCGGGACCGATGTCCCCGAGGCCGAGGACGGCGGTACCGTCCGTCACGACGGCCACGACCTGCGACTTCCACGTGTAGTCATGGACCAGGTCGGGCTGCTCGGCGATGGCGCTGCACACTCGGGCGACACCGGGGGTGTACGCCAGGGAAAGGTCGTCCTTGTCACGGACGGGGACGGTCGCCTGGACGGCCATCTTGCCGCCCCGGTGGAGCGCGAACACCGGATCGAAGGAATCGAGGGGCTCCCCCCCGGCCTCGTGACCCGCACTGCCCTGGACGCGCGTCGCACCGGCGGTGTCGCTGTCGCTGCGAGGATTGACGATCTCCGCTGCCACTGTCTTTACCCCTTAAATCTGTACTCGTTGAGGGTGGCCACTCCTGGTAAAGGGGTGGGCGGGCACCGCGCCGGAATCCGCAGTCGCGAAACGTCCGTACGCCGGTGAGGCGTACGGGACCGGCACGACGGGCGCGCCGCACACGCGCCCAGAGCCCCGGATAGGGGTGTAAAGAACCTTCTTACCGGACGGACGGTGTCATGGACGAGTCCACCCCGTCGCGGTGACGTGACTCATAGCCGAATTTCATGAAGATAGGGACAACCGGCCGAAATGTCGATACATACCCTTGATCGACGGTACGACCGAATCGCTCCACCCCGGGTGCACCGAAGATTTTCCGGCGGCCGGGTTCCGGACCCGCAGAAGGTGCGGTCGGGATGTACCGGCCTGTCGGGGTTCGGGTTCGACCTGTTATCCGATTTTGACATGGCTGCGCCGTTGAACGACCTGGTCCGAATGGCAAGATGCCGTCATCACACGTGGTCGCGACACCCGAAGGTGTGTGCCCGCCGACCACCGGCTATTCACCCACCTGCCGGAGGAATCCACCATGACCGCACGCTCCACCCGTCGCTCGTTCGCCGCGAAGTCCGGGCAGTCACGGCTCGCCGCGATCGGCGCGATCGCGGTCGCCGGCTCGCTGCTCCTGAGCGGCTGTGGTGACCAGACCAAGGAGAAGGCCGAGGACAGCGGGGACAGCGGCCGCGAGAGCGCCGCCGCCGCCCCGCTCGCCGACAAGCTCCCGAAGGCCGTCCGCGACAAGGGCGAGATCAAGGTCGGCTCGGACATCGCGTACGCGCCCGTCGAGTTCAAGGACGACTCCGGCAAGACGGTCGGTATCGACCCGGACATCGCCGCCGCCATCGGCAAGCAGCTCGGCGTGGACTTCGTCTTCGAGAACGGCACCTTCGACACCCTGATCACCGGGCTGCGCTCCAAGCGGTACGACCTCGCGATGTCCGCGATGACCGACACCAAGGACCGCCAGAACGGCGTCGACGGCGACACCGGCAAGAAGGTCGGCGAGGGCGTCGACTTCGTCGACTACTTCAACGCCGGCGTCTCCATCTACACGCCCAAGGGCAAGACCCAGAACATCAAGGGCTGGGACGACCTCTGCGGCAAGAAGATCGTGGTGCAGCGCGGCACGGTCTCCCACGACCTCGCCAAGGCGCAGGCCAAGGAGTGCCCGTCCGGCAAGAAGCTCGCGATCGAGCCGTACGACAACGACCAGCAGGCCCAGACCCGGCTGCGTTCGGGCGGCGCCGACGCCGGTTCGTCGGACTTCCCGGTCGCCGCGTACGCGGTGAAGACGTCCGGCGGCGGCAAGGACTTCGAGCTCGTCGGTGACCAGGTCGAGGCCGCCCCGTACGGCATCGCCGTGGCCAAGGGCAACGACGAGCTGCGGGACGCCGTCCAGGCGGGCCTGGACGCGATCATCAAGAACGGTGAGTACGACAAGATCATCGCCAAGTGGGGCGTCGAGGCGGGAGCCGTAAAGGAGGCCGTGGTCAACGGCGGCAAGTGACCCCACGCACCCCGCTACGCCGACCAGGCCACTGAAAGGCAAGACCCGTGTCCGTCGACATTGACAAGACGGGCGGCGGCCCCCCGGCCCCGCCGCCCGCCCGGCCGGAGGCCATCAAGGCCGTCCCGGTCCGGCACTACGGGCGGTACATCGCCGCCGTGGTCGCCATCGCCCTGCTCGCCTCGATCGTCTACGCGTTCGCGCAGGGCAAGATCAACTGGGGTGCGGTCCCCGACTACTTCTTCGACGACCGCATCCTCAAGGGGGTCGGCAGCACCCTGCTGCTGACCGCCCTGTCCATGCTGATCGGCATCGGCGGCGGCATCCTGCTCGCGGTGATGCGGCTGTCGAAGAACCCGGTGACCTCGTCCATCGCGTGGTTCTACATCTGGTTCTTCCGGGGCACCCCGGTCCTCGTCCAGCTCTTCGTCTGGTTCAACCTGGGCCTGGTCTTCGAGTACATCAACCTCGGCTTCGTCTACAAGGACTACTGGTCGAGCTTCATGACGCCGTTCCTGACGGCGCTGCTCGGCCTCGGTCTCAACGAGGCCGCGTACATGGCGGAGATCTGCCGGGCGGGTCTGCTGTCGGTGGACGAGGGCCAGACCGAGGCGTCGCACGCGCTCGGGATGAGTCATCAGAAGACCCTGCGGCGGATCGTGATCCCGCAGGCGATGCGGGTGATCGTGCCCCCCACGGGCAATGAGGTCATCAACATGCTGAAGACGACCTCATTGGTGTCGGCGGTGCAGTACTACGAGCTACTGAAATACGCCCAGGACATCGGACAGACCTCGGGCGCCCCGGTGGAGATGCTCTTCCTCGCCGCCGCCTGGTACCTGATCATGACGTCGGTCCTGAGCGTCGGCCAGTACTACGTGGAGCGGTACTACGCGCGCGGCTCCAGCCGCCAGCTGCCGCCCACGCCCTGGCAGAAGGTCAGGAAGCATGTGTTCTCCCTGTCCAGCCGAAAGGGGGCCACGGCATGAGCGCGATGGTGAAGGCCGAAGGCGTCCACAAGTCGTACGGCAATGTCGAGGTGCTCAAGGGCATCGACCTGGAGGTCGCCACCGGTGAGGTGTTCTGCCTCATCGGCCCGTCCGGTTCCGGCAAGTCGACGTTCCTGCGCTGCATCAACCACCTGGAGAAGGTCAACGCCGGGCGGCTGTACGTGGACGGCGAGCTCGTCGGCTACCGCCAGAAGGGCGACAAGCTGTACGAGCTGAAGGACAACGAGGTCGCGCTGAAGCGGCGTGACATCGGCATGGTGTTCCAGCGGTTCAACCTCTTCCCGCACATGACCGCCCTCCAGAACATCTGCGAGGCGCCGATCCAGGTGAAGCGCGTGCCCGCGCGGCAGGCCCGGGAACGGGCCGCGCAGCTCCTGGAGCGGGTCGGGCTCGCGGACAAGGCGGACAGCTATCCCTCGCAGCTGTCCGGCGGACAGCAGCAGCGGGTCGCGATCGCGCGCGCCCTGGCGATGGACCCCAAGCTGATGCTGTTCGACGAGCCGACCTCCGCGCTCGACCCCGAACTCGTCGGCGATGTGCTCGACGTGATGCGTGATCTCGCGGAGTCCGGGATGACGATGGTGGTCGTGACGCACGAGATGGGCTTCGCGCGGGAGGTGGGCGACTCGCTCGTCTTCATGGACGGCGGTGTGGTGGTCGAGTCGGGCGACCCCCGCGAGGTCCTGACGAACCCCCAGCACGAACGCACCCGGTCCTTCCTGTCCAAGGTCCTGTGACCCGGACCTGACGAGGGACACCCGAGGGGCGGTACGAACTACTCGTACCGCCCCTCGCCCGTTCCCCGGAATGAGGACAGGGCCCGCACCCCAAGAGGACAGAGCCCGCGCCCCGAAGGGACACGGCGCGCACCCCGGACGCGACCGGTGTACGTCCGGAACGGGCAGCCGCGCGCCCCGAGAGGACAGACGCGTGTCCTACTTCAGGGCGAGGACCATCCCGTCGGACGGCGAGCCCCACACCCCACGGGCCTCCGAGAACCCGCTGCCGCGCAAGGCCCGGACATGCCAGTCGAGCGGTGGGGTGTCCCCGTCCGCGTGCTCCCCGTAGATCTCGAACCGCCGGGCCGTGGGCTCCGCGAGGACCGGGTCCCGCCCCACCAGCTCCCACCATCGGGCCCAGTCGAGCGCGCCGTCCTCGCGGGCCCGTTCCCGCCGGGCCCGGCGCAGGACGGCCTCCGCCTCGTTGATCCGGGGCGTCGAGCCGTCGACCATGTGGTCGGCGTTCATGAACACGCCCCCGTCCCGGACGATCCCGGCGATCCGCCCGTAGAGCTTGGCGAGCGGATCGAGGTGCAGCCAGTGCAGGGCGGTCGCGGTGAGCACGGCGTCGTACGTGTCGTGCGGCAGCCGGTCGACCCAGTCGGGTTCCTTGAGGTCGGCCGTCACGAAGGTGACGCGGTCGTCGCCCTCGAAGGTCCCCTCGGCGATCGCCAGCAGCGCGGGATCGAGATCGACACCGGTACTTCGCGCGTTCGGGAACCTCGTCAGCAGGCGATCCGTAATACTCCCCGTACCGCACGCGAGGTCCAGCACCCGGGGCGCGGGCCCGGCGAACGCCTCGACCATGTCCAGCATGACCCGGAACCGCTCCTCGCGGTCGGGCATGTACCACTCCTGCTGCCGGTCCCAGCTCTCCTGCCAGGCCCGCCAGTCGGCTCCGGTCGTGGTCCCGGTCATCGGTCCGCTCCTCTCACCCGTACGGCCGTACGAAAGGCTCCAGGGCCCGCGGACGGCCGTTCCGGCCGGGCGGGCGTGCGGAATCCCCGGAAGGACCCGGCATCCCTGGGAGCCACCCGATCGACGTAATACCCTTGAACGACAAGCAGCCATTACCCATCGTGTGCACGACGACCATAGACGGCCCCCGTAAGGACTACAAGTGGAACTGGCCTATTACTCGGACTACGCCGTACGTCTGGTCAACAGCGAGGAGCCGGTACGGGGCAAGGACACCCTGACCTCGGTGGACGCCGTCCGTGACCTGTTCGGCGCGAACAAGTCGGCCGCGCGTCGGACCACGGACTCGGACGTGACCCGCTTCCGGTCGGTGCGCGCCCGGCTGCGCGCGGTCTTCGAGGCGGCCGACACCGGGGACGAGACGCTCGCGGTGGACCTGCTGAACTCGCTGCTGATGGAGTTCCCGGTCAGCCCCCAGATCTCCGGCCACGACGACCGCGACGACAGCGGCGACCCGCTGTGGCACATGCACCTCGCGGACCACCCGTCGAACGCCACCGCCGGGTACGCGGCCATCGCCTCGATGGGGCTGGCCATCCATCTCACCGAGTACGGGGTGGACCGCCTCGGCCTGTGCGAGGCGGCCCCGTGCCGCAACGCCTATCTGGACACCTCGACCAACCGCTCCCGGCGCTACTGCTCGGACCGCTGCGCGACCCGGGCGAACGTGGCCGCCTACCGGGCCCGCAAGCGTCTGGAGGCCGACCGCGCGGCCGACGGACCGCCGCCCGCGAGTACGGGCCGCACCGCCGAGAACGCCCAGGAGAGCGCCCCCGCCCAGGGCCGCTGACCGGACTCCCGGCGGCGCGGCCGGTACCGCGCGAGGACCCGCCCGAGGACGAACTCCTCGGGCACCGTCCCGTACACCGTGCTGTCCGCGCCGGCCGTCGGGTTGTCGGCGAGCACCCACCAGCCGCCCCGGCGCCGCTCGACGGCCCGCTTGACGATGAGCAGGTTCTGCTGGAGCGGGTGGCGCAGGACGACGACCTGGCCGGGCCTCACCCGGGCGCCGTAGCGGACCAGCACCTGGTCGCCGTGGTAGAGGGTCGGCACCATCGACGGACCCTCCACCTCGGCCAGCCCGAACACCGCGCGGGCCGCCCCTTCCTCCGCTGCGTCCGGCATCAGCAACCTCCCGAATCGTTCCGTCACACGTCCCGGTCCGCCCCCGGACTTTTGTCCTAAGCCCATGGGGGCACCCGCGAAAACCACTCACCCACGGAGTAATGTCCCACCTGAGAAGACGATCACGAGGAAGGACAGCTCCATGCTCTCCCGCCTGTTTGCCCCCAAGGTCAAGGTCAGCGCACACTGCGACCTGCCCTGCGGCGTGTACGACCCGGCCCAGGCCCGCATCGAGGCGGAGTCGGTGAAGGCCGTGCAGGACAAGATGGCCGCCAACAACGACCCGCACTACCAGGCTCGCGCCACGGTCATCAAGGAGCAGCGCGCCGAACTGGCCAAGCACCACGTCACGGTCCTGTGGAGCGACTACTTCAAGCCCCCGCACTTCGAGAAGTACCCGGAGCTGCACACCCTGGTCAACGACACCCTGAAGGCCCTCTCGGCCGCCAAGGCGTCGACCGACCCGGCGACGGGCCAGAAGGCCCTGGACCACATCGCCCAGATCGACAAGATCTTCTGGGAGACCAAGCAGGGCTGATCCATCAGCCCAGGCCCGCGCGGGCTGCCGCGCAGGTCGAAAGCGTACGAGGAGGGCCCGCCCGCCGGGCCCTCCTCGTGTCGTCACGCCATGCCACCGGCTCCACCGCAGGCGCGGCGGCCGTCACGACGGTTCCCTGAGCTCACGTGCGACCTGCCCGGCGGCGATCCGCGGAGTTCCGCCGTACCGACAGTGCCGGGACGGTGGAGAGCGCCGACAAGCGTCACTCGCCCCCGCCCCCGTCCCCCTTCCCGCACCTCGGGCAGCGGCACGGCGGCCACGCCATCGGCGGAGCTATCAGGACCGGATCACCTACGGTCACCACCGTCAGGTGCCGCTCACCGATCCGCTCGCCGTCCGACCCGACGCGGTACGTGGTGATCCGCATCCTTGAGGCCGTCGGGTCCGGCCCACCAGGGTTCACTTCGTGCCCTCCGCCCTGACCGCACGAGCACGGGCAGCGTCGTCCGACGGGCCGTAACCGCAACCGCAGGTCGTCGAGGCGCAGCCTGGTCACGCCGTGGCAGCCGTGGGTGTTCTCGGGGTGCCCCATGATCCGGGCGGACAAGCAGGGCGCGCAGGGCACCGGCGGCGAACCGTCCGGTGCCCTCACCTTCCCTCCCCCGGCCTCTCGTCGTCCCGCCGATCCGGGTTGCTCTCGTGCCGATCGAGCGGTTCAGCGCGGCTCGGCAGCCGCTCGCCACGGCTGCGGGCCACCCTCAGCGTGTCGTGCAGCGACTCGACCAACCGCGCCGCGACGAACCGCAGCTCCCGCGCCCCCGCCTTCGGCTCGCTCAGCAGAGCCCGTGCGTGTCCGAGGAGTTGGTCGGCCATGTCGAGCTGTGTGGATTCCCTGACGTCCGCGATCCTCGACAGATATCCGTCGCCGTCGTCCGTCACGAGGTAGCAGGGCTTCCCCTCGGGGGTCGACCACGGCAGCAGCCGCACCGAGGACCCCCGGCCCACTCGTGTGGACCCGAAGGGTGCTCGTACGTCGTGGCCGGTCATCGCCGTACCTCGGTTCCAGCGGTCACGCGGAACCCCACACTCGTACCCTCGCGAGCCGGTACCGCCGCACGGCGCAGTCCGGTGCCGGGCCGTAGCGCCCACACCGGACATTCGAAGATCAGACCGATACGCTTCACAGCGTCGTCAACTCCAGTCAGCTGATGGCCATGCCCCCGGACGTTCGCCCGTCGCGGGGGTGCCTTACTGACCGTCAGCATGCCGACGTGGAAGGGCCGCAGTGTTCCCGAACGAGGAACACCGCGGCTCTTGCGCCGACCGCCCTACATGCCCACCCATCCGGCGAGGGACGCCAGGCCGCCGGACGCGCGGCGTTGGCGACGGACCAGTACGGCGATGGTTTCCCGCATCAAAGGGTGGTACCTGGCCTGCTGCGGAGCGACTTCCCTGGCCCGCTGCAACGACTTCTCGGCGGCCTCCGCCTTGCCCATCAGCGAATGCGCGCGTGCCATCTCGATGTGGTAGCGGCCGACCCGCATCCTGGGGTGGTCCGCCGGGAAGCGCAGATTCCGCGCCGCCTTCATCGCCATCCCCAGGTCCCCGAGTTCGACCGAGGTGGCGACATCGAAGTGAGCTACGTTCGTCAGGCCGAAGGAGGCCCAGTAGACCCGGGGTACGTCCCGGCCGATCCGGTCGGCCGCCCGGTGAGCCAACTCCAGCTCGCCGGCCACCGAGCCCTTGTCCTTCGCCTGTGCGGCGGCGATGGCTCCTGCCAGATGAAGCGTCCCCGCGACGGCCACAGCCTGCACCGACCCCGGATCGTCGTACTGACCGATGAGCGAGTGGCCTCGTTCCAGTATCCGCGAGGCCATCCTGTTGTTCCCGTGGCGCAACAGCATGGCACTGCGTTTGCTGAGGCGGATGGCCAGCAGCAGCGGGTCCTGTGCCTGCTCGGCCATCCAGCCCATGCGTTCCAGCGCGATCATCGCCAACTGGTGGTAGCCGAGCCGGTAGGTGAACTCGTAGGTCACCCAGTAGGCCCAGCTCAGAGCCTGCGCGGCTGTTCGGCGTTCCTGTTCGGAAGGGGCGAGGCTCAGGGCCGTGGTCAGTTCGCCCAGGAGCCCGGGGAGCCTCGCGCCGACTCCCTTGTACTCCGTCGCGCACGCGCCCGCGCACAGCGTCTCGACATCGGCGGTGATCACGCTCAACGGCCTGGGGACGATTTCCGCGTCAGGGCCGAGGTCGTACAGATCAAGGGCGTCCGACAGCGGTGCGATCATGCGGTCGAGCTGGTCCTGCCGCATCTCGGACACATACGGCTGACCGTTGAGAACGGCTATCTCGACTTCCAGTGCCCGCGCCACCGCTGCCACGATGGCAGGTGTGGCGGGGGTGAGCCCCGCCTCCACCTTCGCGATGGTCCCGCGTGCGACGAAGGCCCGCTGCGCCAGGCCGGTTTGTGTGAGCTGACGCAGCTTGCGGTAGTCGGCGATCCGGGCGCCGATGTGGTCGTCGGTGTGGTGCGGCATGGTGTGCCCCGTTTCTGCCTTGGACACCCGAAACGGTACTCCTGAAGGAGGATCGGTTCCGTCGGGGTGGCAGTCCACCAGGCTCTGGGCAGGATCAGGATCGAGGCGCACCATCGGCAGTCTCAGCCGGGTGCGGAGCCTGATGGACTTCGCAGGGTCGAGGGCGCCGGGGGTTACGTCATGGATCGAGAGGTCACAGCAATGGAAGTGCAGCGGTACGGGCAGCAGGACGCGAAGGACATCCGGACCTTGCTCCTGGACATCCACGACGTGGCCTATCAGGGGTCATCCGCGTCATTCGACTCCCGGGAGCGTTTCGCGGAGTTCGTCGACGGCTGGAGCAGCCGGGAGGGGTGGGTCTGCCTCATCGGCTTCGATGAAGGCGAACCTGTGGGCTACCTCTACGGCGCCCCCTTCAGTCCCGGCGGCTGGTGGAGGGGCTCGGAACGGCCACGGTCCTTGGGGCCCACCGAGCGGGCCTTCGCACTGTCCGAGCTGATGGTGCTGCCCCGGTGGCGGAAGACCGGCGCCTCGTCGGAACTCCACGAAGCGCTGCTCTCCAGCAGGAGCGAGGAGGCGGTCACGCTGTTCGTCGACCTCGCGCACCCCAAGGTCGTGGCCCTCTACGAATCGTGGGGGTACGAGCAGGTCGACGAGTCCCAACCCTTCGACGACTCACCGGTGTTCGCGGTGATGCTGCGGCGGCTCAAGCCCGGGGGTTGAGCGTCAGCCGGATTCTCCCGACCCCACCGTCGCGCTCACCCAGCCGAGATACGTCTCGGACCCCGCCGTGATCGGTACCGCCGTCACCTCCGGAGTTGCCACTCCGCGGACGTTCCGAGCTCGCCTTCGTGCCAGAAGACGGAGGCGACCTGGCCCACGATCTGCGCCCCGGCCGCCAGCCGCCCCGCGACCGCTGAACGGGCCAGCGCGACCGCCTGCTCCCGCGTCTGGGTGGCGGTCGATACCTGTACGTGGTCAGCCATGCGCGCGACCCTATTGCCGGGGCCTACGACCCGGCCGCGACCTACGTACCCGGTCTCTTACACACCCCGCCGATCCCGCCCGCAAAGCCCTCGCCCAACAGGCTGCTAGGCCGTGATGAGCTTGACGGCGGTGACGGTGAGGACGCCGGGGGGGCTGACGTAGTAGACGACGATCGCGTCGGCTCCCGCGATCGTCGCCTCGCGGTAGTCCCGTTCGCCGCGCTTGGCCTCCACCGAGCCGTGCCCGTACGGGTCGGCGCCGATCGTCGTCCTCATGGCCTTGTCCAGGGCGGTGCGGCGCTGGGCCGGGAGTCCGCGGCGGGCGGCGTCGGCCTGGGAGGCGTAGGCGATGCGGTAGCCCATCAGGCGACCTCGCCGTCGTCGAGGACGGTGACGCCGGAGTAGTCGCCGGACCGCAGCCGGTCGACCTGGTCGTCCATCTCCTCCACCGCGCCCGGGACGGTACGCAGGGCCCACATGGCGAGGCGGAGGGGCAGATCGGGGCCCGGGGTGGAGCCGATCTCGGCGTCGAACGCGGCCCGCAGCTCCTCGGCGAGGGCGGCGCGGACATCCGCGATCGTGGCCGGCAGTTCCACTTCCCGGCCGTGCACGGTCGTCGTCCACCGCTCCGGTGTCTCGTCCACCGCGCCGCCTCCGCATCCTTGTCGCCGGACCTGGCCTTCCGCCGACCACGGTACGTGGACGACGTCCCCACGCCCCAGGGTGCGAAGGAGCGCGCACACGAACGAGGGACAGCGTCACCCGCTGCGCCGACGGCACACGGTCGCGGCCTCCGCATGCTCGTGGACTCGGCCGCCCGCCGCCCCCCTGTCGGGGAGAGCGATGCCCTTTGTACGGGGACGACTTGTTCGAGGACGACGGCGCCAAGGCGGGCCGCCGCCAGGGCCCCCGCCCCGGCCGCACCCCGCGTACCCACCCCCGCGAGCCCCGGACCCTCAACCTCCCGCCGTCACCCCCCGCCCCGCGCGCCGCCGTATCAGCGTCACCGTCGCGCACGCCGCCGCGCAGAGCGCCAGAGTCACCGGGGATGTCACCACGTCCGCGTAGCCGTCCCAGCGGGTGGACAGGGGGGCGTCCGAGGCGAGGGAGCCCAGGGGGACGCCGAGGAGGAGGGGTGGGAGGAGCAGTGCGAGGACGGTGGTCGTGAGGGCTGCGGGGAGGGGGGTCGTGGGGGACAGGAGGCGTTCGAGGGGGCGGGTGGCGAGGACGGGGGTGCGGATCACGTACGACGCGGCCACCGCCAGGGCGGCGAGGAGGGCGTACCACCACAGGGGGGTGTGGTCCGTGAGCTGTTCGGTCAGGGGGATGCCCCGGGCCGTGGCGGCGGAGGACTGCCAGGTCCAGGCGCACCACAGGACGAGCGACGCGAACGCGAGGTACTGGGGCGGGCCGGGCCGCGTGTGTCGGGACATGTCTCCTGGGTTCCGTTGCATACATGGGGTGTGGGGTGGGGTGAGGGGCCGGGCAGTCGCTCGCCCGGCCCCTCGTCTCGTTCGGTCAACCGCCGGTCAGCCGAGCGGCGGTGGTGGTGCCTCTAGCATCGGCCCCTTCTGACGTAGCGGTAGAGGCCGTACCCCGCGCCGATGGCTGTCAGGCCCTGGCCGTAGCGGGCGGAGCCGGGGTACACCGTGCTCAGGGCGCCGAACCCGGCCCAGGTGCCCGCGCAGAACCCGGCGGCGCGGTAGCTGTAGCCCCTGCGGTGGTTGTACGAGCGGCTGCGGGTGTAGCGCTGGAGGCGACGGGTGCGGTTGTTGAACTTCCGCAGCGAGCGGTACGCGCGGTAGCCGGACCGTACGGCCTTGTACGCCTTGCGGCAGTGTTTCCAGCAGGCCCAGCCGACGCGTACCGCCGCGATGGCGAGCGGGATCCAGCGGCCGTCGAGGTCGTACTGGTTCAGCGGGTCGGCGTAGGTGTAGTCGTACGCGTTGGCGCTGCCGCCGTGGACGGGGTCGAGGGACAGGAAGCGGCCGGTCGCCGGGTTGTAGAGGCGTACGCCCATGAGGGTCAGACCGGTGAGCGTCTCGCTGGAGCGCTGTTTGGCGCCGAGCCAGTCGTAGCGCGCGGGGGTCCGGCCGTCGCGGGGGTTGCCGTACTCGTCGGAGTCCTGGGCGATCGGTGCCTCGGCCGGGTCCAGCGGGAGCTGGAGGGCCACGTCGCCGTGGACGGAGGAGAGCTGGAGGACGGTGCCTCCGGTCCTCGCGGTGACGGCGCCGAGGTCGCCGCCGGGGGCCTGGACATTGCGGGTGATCTCCCCGGTCGCCGGGTCCTCCACGGTCCAGCGGGGGTTGTCGCCGTCGCCGTCGTAGTGGTTGACCTTGCTGGCGGTCCGCGTCCAAGTGGTGCCGCCGCCGGTCTCGACGGTCCAGGAGCGGAAGCGCAGCGCGGGGTCGAGCTGCCAGGTCTGGCGGCTGTTGCCGGTGGTCTGCCGGTGGGCGAGGTCGTTGGCGTGGTAGCCGAGGGTGGTGCCGGGCAGGGCGGTGGTGCGGCCCAGGGCGTCGTACGTCCAGCCGGTGTCGACGAGGCGGTCGCCGCTGTCGTAGGTGTGGGTGGTGGTGGTTCCTCCGGTGGTGGGGCAGGCGGCGCCGGACGCGCCGGTGGCGGTGGTCAGGGAGGTGCGGTTGGAGCGGGTGTCGAAGCCGTAGGCGCGGCGTGTGCAGACCTCGCCGACGGTGTCCTGGACGGCGGCGAGGCGTCCGACGGCGTCGTACTGGTTGCTCTGCGCGGACCAGCCCTGGTGCCGGGTGACCTGGCCGTGGACGGATGCGGCGACCGTGTCGGTGAACAGGGTGACGTTGTCGCTGTCCCGGGTGTAGACGCGGGACAGGGTGGCGCCGGTGGTGTCCTCGGTGACGGTGAGGCTGTGGCCGCCGGGCAGTTTCTGGGTGGCGACGGAGCCGTCCGGGTCGTAGGTGGCGGTGAAGGCGCCCGCGACCGAGTCGGTGGTGCGGGTGGCCAGGCCCCGGGGTTCGGCGGCGTGGTCGTAGGTGTGGGTGACGGTCGAGGGGACGGAGTCGGTCTCCTTGACGGGGCGGTCGAGCAGGTCGTACTCGGTGGTGGTCACCCCGCCGTCGGCGTCGGTGTAGGACAGCAGGCGGCCGAGTTTGTCGTACGCCTTGGTGATCGTGCCCGCGGTGGGCGAGGTGATCGTGGTGACCTTGCCGGTCGCCGGGTCGTAGCCGGTGGTGGTCGCCGGGACGGGCTGGCCGAGGCCGCCGCTGACGGTGACCGTGGTGGGGCGTCCGGCGTCGTCGTGCGCGGTGGCCGTGGTGCGGGTGGTGCCGCCCGCCGTGTCGGTGACCTTGGTGGTCTGGCCGAAGAGGCCGTACTCGGTGAGGCTGTCGGGCAGCGCGGCCGGCTGGGAGCCGCCGCCGGTGACGGCGCCGGCGGGGCCGGTCCAGCAGAGCAGGTCGGCCCATTCGGGGCGGCCCCCGCAGCGGCCGGTGCCGTCGGCGGTCCAGTACTCGGTGAGCCGGGTGTTGGCGCTCGTGGCGGTGCCGCCGGGCAGTGCCTGGGAGACGACGCGGCCCTGGGAGTCGTAGCCGGTGACGGTGGTCAGGGCCAGTCCGCCGGGGTCCTGGACGGTGTGGGTGGGCAGGCCCTTGGCCCAGTCGTAGCGGGTCGAGGTGACGCGCTTCTCGGCGTGGACGGCGGCGTGGTCACGGATCTGGGCGCCCTTGGTCTCCAGGGTGACCTGGTCCTTGACCTTGGCGGTGCCGTCGGTGGGGCGGCCCTCGTCGTAGCGCTTGGCGGTCCAGCCGCGGGCGGGTACGGAGGTGCCGGAGCCGATCAGGACGGTGCTGCCGTCCTTGAGGTCCTCGGTGAGGTCGACCCGGCGCAGCGGGCCGAACTCGGCTTCCTCGCGGGTGCCGTTGTCGTTGTGGACGGAGGTGGTGGACAGCAGATGGGCGCGTTCGGCCGAGGGCGCGGCGATGATGCCGAGGTCGGTGAGCCGGTCCTTCTGGGCGTCCGTGGTGCCGAGCGCGAGGGCCCGGTTGGCGGCGGTCAGTTCGCGGACGGTGTTGCCGTGGCGGTCGTACTCGGTGGTGGTGAGGTGGCCGCCGGGGGTGGCCGTGTTCACCTGGCGGCCGGAGGCGTTGAGGTAGTGGACGGTGGCCCGGGTGTAGCCGTTGCCGGTGAGCCCGGTGCCGTCGTGGGACGACGGGACGGAGTCGGCGGGGAACACGGCGGTCGCGTCGCTGGGGGTGTCGAGCTGGCCCCAGCCGGCGGTGGCGGCGCCGCCCATGGCGTGCGGGGCGGCGGTGCCGGTCAGCGGGACGCCGTAGACGAGGCTGGTGACGGCCTCGCCCTCGACGGTGGCGGCCGTGCCGGGGCGCAGGCCCTCGCGCGCGGCCTTCAGCAGCATGCCGTTGCCGGAGGTGGCGGCGCCGCCCGCGTTTCCGTACGTGTAGGTGTACGGGAGTTCGCCGGGCTGCTCCAGCCAGGTCACCCGGCCGTCCCGGTACGAGTACTGGGTCTGGGCCTGGCGGCCGGTGCGGGGGTCCCAGGTCTGGCGGAGCTTGCCCGCGGAGTCGTAGCGGTATCCGGCGACGGGGGTGGCGGTGGCGTTCGCGGCGCCGGGTGCGGTGGCCCAGAGCCTCAGCTGCTTGAGCTGGCCGCCGAAGTCGCCGAAGTCCGCGTCGGTGACCGTACCGGTGGCCGTGGTGGCCGTGGCGTAGACGAACTCCAGGACCCGGCAGCCCTTGGTGGCCGGGTCGGTCTCGCAGGCCGCGGGGGTCACGGCCGAGGTGGGCGCGATGATCCGCTTGGGGCGGGCCAGCTTCTTGCCCGCGACGGTGACGGTCTCGGAGACCACGGTGGTGGTGGAGGAGCCGAGGCCGTCCTGGAGGGTGCTGGACACCTGCCAGGTGGTGGCCGCCGGGTCGGGCTTGGTGAAGGTGGTCACCACGCCTTCGGCATCGGCGAGGGTGAAGGTGCCGGTGACGGAGCCGCGCAGGGTCAGGTCCTCGGCGCCGGGCTCGGAGACCCAGCCGGTGCGGGCGGCGTCGGCGGTGAAGTGGAGCGCGTCGCCCTCGTCGGAGACGACGCTGACGGCGGTGTCGGAGACCTTGCGCAGATGGCTGTACTCGGACTCGGTGCCCTCGGCGGCCGTACCGGCCACCCATTCCTTGCCGAAGATCGCGGCCTGGCCCTCCTGGCGGGTCCCCGCGTCGGGGGTCCGGGAGGAGGCGGTACGGGACACGCTGACGCCGAAGAACGACGCGTCGGTCTCGGAGAGGGTGTGGTCACCGGTGAGCAGGTTCACCGAGCCGGGGCCGACCTCGGTGGAGGCGGCTCCGTCGGCGTCGCGGTCGACGACGACGGTCAGCGGCGCGGTGCTGCTGGTGGCGGCGCCGGGGCCGGTGAAGTCGGCCTTGAGCTGGACGGTTCCGTCGGGGTCGACGGTGCTGGTGGTGTTCCACACGAGCGGGGCGTTGCGGCCCGCGACGAGCGGTACCGGCCAGCCGGTGAGCGGGGTCCCGGCGGCGGTGACGTCACCTGCGGGGATCGCCGTCCAGGGGTCGGCCTCGGAGCGGCGCCAGGAGAAGGCGGCGGAGTCGTAGGTGCCCGCCTTCGCCTCGGCGACGAGCGGGAGGCGGCGTGCGGTGCGTTCGCCGTCGGCGGGCTGGACGAAGCCGCCGGGTCCGGCGTGGAAGAGGTACTCGCGGGCCTCGGACTTGTTGTCGGCCTTGTCGACGGCCCGCACCTGGAGGGTGTGGGTGCCGTTCTTCGGCGGGGTGACGGAGAGGTCCTTGGCGGCGGACGCGCCGCCGGTGGCGGCCTTGGTCCAGGTCACACCGTCGAGCGACCATTCGAGCCAGTTGTGGTCGGCGGCCGGCGGGGTGACCCGGAAGGTGCCGGGCTGGCCCTCGCCCTTGACCCACTGCCCGGCCGGGTAGTCGGTGGAGGTGATCGCGCCGGGCGCGGAGGGCGCGGCGGTGTCGACGGTGAACGTCTTCCACGCCGACCAGCCGGTGTTGTAGTGCGCGCCGTCGTACGGGTTGGTGCGGAACTTGTACGTCTTCCCGTGGGTGAGGACCCCGGCGGGGACGGTCACGGACGCGGGTGAGCCGGACGGCGTGTACTTGGAGACGATGACGTTGCCGACCTGGGTGTCGGTGGCGTTGTCGAAGATCTGGAAGGTGCCGTTGACCTTGTCACCGTCGGCGTCGACGAAGGTGTCGCGCAGCGTCGGTGTGGTGGTGCTGACCAGGTAGGTGGGGCCGTAGGAGAAGAACGGCGGTCCGGCCTCCTGCTTGGTGCCGGTGCGCGGCCGGTAGTTGTAGGTGACGCGCAGCTTCGGCGGGTTCGCGGCGGCGTTCGCGGAGTTGACGCGCTTCCACTGCGGGACGGTCGTCTCGCTGGTGGCCCGCAGTCCCATATGGCCGCGGGTGGCCTTGGCGGAGGACCACTCCTGGACGAGGGTGGTGACGTCCGCGTCGATCCAGCCGTCGGGCTGGGCCGCGCAGGACGGGTTGCCGCGGGTCTGGGTGGAGGTGGCGCGCTTGGCGGTCCACGCGGGCTGTGCGGTCCAGCGGGACGAGGTGGAGGCCGCGCCGGTGGCCCAGACCTCCCAGGGCTGCGCGGCGCAGGTGGTGTTGCCGGAGTGGAAGTTCCACAGGCTGAGCTTGGCGTCGGTGATCAGCGCGTCCCGGACCGGCGAGGTGTTCCAGGTGAGGAAGGAACGGGCGGTGCGGGGCGTGCCATTGGGGTTGTTGGTGCCGGGGTTGCCGAGGTCCAGTTCGGTGTCGGCGGACCAGTCGACGGTCTCGCCCTGCTGGACGTAGGTGTCGAAGACGCTGGAGAGCGACGAGGTCGACGGGTCGACGGTGACGGGGTACTTCGTCGCGGGGTCGGCGAGGAACTTCTCGTCGGGGGTGATGACGAGGTCCACGCCGTCCGCGCGCTGGACGACCTTCATCCCGACCCGGGCGCGGTGGATGTGCTCGCCGGAGACCTTGTCCACCGCCGCGTCCCACATGACTGGCGCGGGCATGACAGCCCGCTTCTTGTTCCTGCGGTCGGTGAACAGCACACTGCCGTCCGCCAGCTGCTTGGCCTTCAGCCCCTTGGCCGTCAGCGGCAGCGTGTACGAGTAGCCCGCCGCGGGCCGCTCCTTCACCTCGACGTACTGCTCGAAGCCGGTACGCGTCGCCTCGACCACCACGTCCGCGCCGGGCACGGCGTCGACGTACTCGGCGCGGGTGCCCTTCAGCCGCGGCTCGGGCAGACCGCCCTTCCAGCGCAGGGTGAGCTGCTCGCCGCCCTGACCGAGGGTGACGAGGTCGACCGCCCCGGACCGCTGCGCGGCCCGCAGCGACGACGCCGGACGACCCTCGCCACCGGACAGTTTCAAGCCATTCGGATGCGCGGCGGGCGCGACACTGCCGTCCGGCTGCCCGGCCAGCTCCACATCGACGCCGACCCACTTCCCGTCCCGCTCGAAGCGGACCGGCCCCGCGGCCAGTTCGGTGGTGAGACTGCCGTCCATGTTCGCCCAGGTGGTCGAGGTCTCACTCCGTTCGCTGAGCGCCTCCACCCGGTGTCCGGCGAGCCGGGCCGCGACCCGCGCGGACGGGATGTCCTCCGCCTGCCGGGGTCCGGCCTTCCTCACCGGCTTCGGCTCAGCCTCCGCGGCGGCCTCGCGCTCCGCGGCCGGTACGGCGACGGCCTGGCCGGTGGCGGCGACGATCACGGCCGCCTCGACCGTCAGTACGGCCGCGACGGCGACCGCCACACGCGGCAGTATCCGTCTGCGCCGCTGGAGCGCGAGCACGGAGCCCTGCCACTCGTCGGCGGGCCCTGGGGTGTCAGTCACGTCGGGGTGCCTCTCTCGGTGAGGGTGTGGAGCACATCCAACCGAGGCCCCGCGACGACCGGAATTGACATATTCACGCCGCGCCCGTGAGATCTTCACTTGTACTGTGCACGTTCACATGCGCCGCGTTACGGACCAGGGGGGCTGGGGTGTCTGACGTGCGTGACTCTCCGCCGTGGGCCGCCGCGCGCCGGCTGGGACCGAGGGCCCGGGACGTCTCCCCGAGGGCCCTGCTGGTCTCCCGGCTGACGCTCGTGGCGCTCGCCGCGGTCACCGGCATCATGTTCCTGCACATGTGGACCGGACTCGACGGCCTCGACCTGGACCACCGCACCACGGCCGTCAGCGTGCTGACCGCCGTACTGCTGCTGATCACCCTGCTCGGCCAGTACACGCGACGGCATCCGCACTGGCGGCGGATGCTGCTGCTGGTCGCCCAGGCCGCGCTCACCTATCTGCCCGTGCTCCTCTTCCGGGAGATCTGGCTGAGCGTCCTCGGACTGCTGCTCGGCGCGAGCCTCGCGTCGCTGCCCCGCCCGTCCGGACTGATCGCGGCGGCCATGGTGACGGTCAGCGGCCCCGTCGTCATCTTCCTGCTCCCCGTCGACAACCGGACCGCCGTGGGCGTGGCCGCGCGGACCCTGGTGGTGGGCCTGGTCGTCTACGGCATCGTCCGGCTGGCGTCGGTCGCCGTCCAGGCGCACGCCGCCCGCACCCAGACCGCGCGGGCCGCCGTGCAGCGGGAACGCGCCCGGATGGCCCAGGATCTGCACGATCTGCTGGGGGCGGCACTTTCGGCCATCGCGGTCCGCGGCGAGGCGGCGGCCCGGACCACCGACGATCCCGCCGCCGCCCGCCGGGAGTTCGTTGCCCTCGCGGAACTGGCCCGCCAGGCGCACCACGACGTCCGCGGCGTGGCCCGCGACCGGGTCAGCCTCTCCCTCGGACGCGAACTGGCGTCGGCCCGCGCCGCGCTGGAGGCCGCCGAGGTACGGGTACGCGTCACCCAGGACGGACCCCGGGTCCCGGCGGCCGTCGGCACCTGCTTCGGCGCGGTGCTGCGCGAGTGCCTGTCCAACGTGCTGCGGCACAGCCAGGCCCGGGTCTGCTCGATCACACTGCGCCACGGGGACGGCTCCGCCGAACTCACCGTCGAGAACGACGGCGTACCCGTACGGCCCGCGCCCGGAGCGCACGACGGCACCGGACTCACCAGCCTCGCCGTCCGCGTCACGGCCCTCGGCGGCTCGCTGACGGTGTCCGGCCCCCGGGCGGGCGGCCTGTTCCGGGTGGTCGCCCGGGTCCCCGTCCCGCCCGAGCCGGAGCCCCGCCCGGCCATGAACGACGCACGGACCGGGTGACCCGCCGACCCGGCCCACCGGACCGCGCTCCCCGCCTCACGTCCAGCCGTTGCGCCCCGCGATCCGTACCGCGTCCACCAGGGTGCGGGCGTGCAGTTTGCGGATCACGTCCGACAGCCGGTTGCGGACCGTGCCGATACTCAGGGACAGCCCGACGGCGATCTCCCGGGCGTCCGCGCCGTCGCCCGCCAGCCGCAGGATCTCCGTCTCCCGCTCGGTGAGCGGACACTCCCCGAACGCCCACGCCTCGTCCAGCAGCGCCGGGTCGATCATCCGGCCGCCCCCGGCCACCGTCCGCACCGCCTCCAGCAGCCGCCCGGGCGCCACCGACTTCAGCAGGAACCCCGGCAGCCCCGCGTCGAGCGCCCGCCGCAGATGGCCCGGCCGGTCCATCGCGGTGAGCAGCAGCGACCGGCAGTCCGGCAACCGCTCACGCAACCGCAGCGCGGTGGTCAGCCCGTCCGTGCCCGGCATCCCGATGTCGAGGACGGCGACATCCGGACGCCGCGCCAGGGCGGCGGGGATCACCGCGTCACCGCTGCTCACATCGGCCACGACCTCGATGTCGAACGCCTCGTCGAGCAGCAGCACCAGCCCGGCGCGCACCACGTGCAGATCCTCGGCCACCAGCACTCTGATCATCCTGGCAGCATCCGTGAGACCCCCGGGGCACGCAAGTGCCTCGCGGTCAGCGGGCGCCCCGTCCGGCGACGGCGAACCGCCGGTCACCGTCGCGTATCCGGTCCCGTGGTCCGGCCGCCCGCAGGACCACGTCCAGACAGCGCTCCGGGTCCGCCGCGTAACAGGTGCTGAACCACGCCATGTTGGCCTCCACGACGGCCCAGCCCGGCTCGTCCCCGGCCAGCAGCCCCACGTCCAGCACCACCGCGCTCGGCAGCGTGTCCGCGTGTCCGGCGAGCAGCCGGGCGGCGAAGTCCGAGACGGCGTCCGCCCGGGGGTCCGCCGCGAGCGGCGCCGCGTCCAGCAGACCGTGGGTGGCGTAACGGGAGCCGGTGCGGACCGTGCCGTCCAGCACGAACAGCCGGTACTCGGCCGCCCAGCGCACCACTTCACTCATCTGCACGGGGGTGTCCGGGGGCAGCCCCGGCGCGAGGTCCCGCCCGTCCGGGTACACCGCCGCGGGGAACGTCTTCGCCGTCGGCGGCTTGAGGAACGCGGGCCGCGTGAGCCGACGGGCCGCCGCGAGGTCGGTCGTCGCGATCCGGCGCCCGGTCCACTCACGCGGCAACCGGGGCAGCCAGTCGGCGTCCGGTTCGAGGAGCGCCACGCCCAGGCCGTCCACGACACCGGCGGCGAAGCCGGGGCCGCCGTAGTAGTGCGCGGCGCGCCCGGTCCGTCCACCGCCCGGCACCGGCACCTCGACGTCCATGCCCCGGCGGCGCGCCGTGTCCGCGAGGAGTTCCCGGGTCACGGTCGGCCACGGCGCCACCGCGAACAGCGCCCGGGTCCCCGGCACGGCGCTAACCGCGCGGTTCCCGCCACATGGGCCACATCGTCGGACCGTCCGGCAGCTCCAGCACCGGGTCGAGGACGGTGTACCCGAGCCGGGTGTACAGGTCCCGGCTGCGGGCGCTGCTGGCCTCCAGGTACGCGGCGGTGCCGTCCCGGTCGCAGCGCTCCAAGGCCGCGGCGATCAGGGCCGTGCCCAGTCCCTCGCCCCGGCGGGCCGGGTCGACCGCGATCATCCACAGATACTCGTGGGCCGTGTGCGTGGGGTGGATACCGCTGGTGAGGCGGCCCACCGCCTCGACGCGCTTGTTGTCCGGGTCGATGGCCTGCCGCAGCAGGGCCGGGCCGTCGTCGTCCTCGTCGTGCGCGCCCTCGGGCACCGACAGCCACAGGGCCACGGCGGAGCCGTCCTCGGCGAGGTCGACCCGGCCGCCCTCCAGGACGAGGTCCAGGAAGGCGCCCATCAGCAGCGGGTGGCCCCGGCGGAACGACTCCTCCTCGGGGAAGACCCAGTTGCTCACGGGGTCGTCGTGGAACGCGGCGTCCAGCAGCCGCACCACGGCCTCCCGGTCGCCGGCCCCCGCAGCCCGGATCACCACAGCCATCCCGCCCTCCACCCCTCAACAAGCCCGCACCCCGGACCCCTTGACCCTAAACGACCCGCCTTCGCTCGCGCTTCCGGGGTTCCGGGGTTCCCCACCTGGGCGTACTTGTTCCTGTGCGGGCCGGACGGGGGTGCGCAGTTCCCCGCGGGCCGCCTTCGCTCGCGCTTCCGAGGTCTGTCCGACGTGACGCGCTTGTTCCTGTGCGGGTCGGACGGGGGTGCGCAGTTCCCCGCGCCCCTGGATGCTGCCCGCTTGCGGTCGCTCTTCGGGTGCGGCCCGGTCCTCGTTTTCGCGCAGTTCCCCGCGGGCCTGGATGCTGCCTCCTTGCGGTAGCTCTTCGGGTGCGGGTCGGTCCTCGCTTTCGCGCAGTTCCCCGCGCCCCTTTGGGGGCGCCTCTTACGGTTCCCGTTCGGGTGCGGGTGGTCCGTGGTTGCTCGCGCAGTTCCCCGCGGGCCTTTGGGGGCGTCCCCTGGGGCTGCCGTCAGGCTGCGGGCCGGCATCAGCCCGGTTGGGGTCCAACCCCCCACCTCGCGCAGTCGCTCGACTACGGGAGGGGGTGGGCGGGAATCTCTGCCCGCAGACTCCGATGCTCTTCAGTCGGGCAACGTAACGGCTTACCGAGCGTGTCGGATCGAGGACGGAGAATCCCGACCGGCACCGACCCGAAGAACAAACCGGGAGCGCCCCAAAGGGGCGCGGGGAACTGCGCACCCCACGAGCGACCCGCACAGGAACGAAGTCCGCCCAGCCGGACAGACCTGGAAAGCGCAAGCGAAGGCGACCCGCGGTTCACACCGTGCGGCGGGTCACGAACTCCGCCAGCGCCAGCAACTCCCCCGCAGCCGCGGGCTCCCCCACCGCCCGCGCAAGACACTGCACCGCCCGCGACATCCGGTCCCCGGCCTGGAGCTGCGCCCAGTCCCGTCCCCCCGCCGCCTCCACCACCCGCACCGTCCGCGCGAGCGCCGCCGCGTCGGAGGGATCGGCGGGCACCCCGTACAGCAGCGCCAGCTCAGCCCCCGCCGCCGTCCCGGAACCCAGCGCCGCCACCACCGGGAGGGACTTCTTGCGGGCGAGGAGATCGGCCCCGGCCGGCTTCCCGGTACGCCGGGGATCACCCCAGATCCCGATCACGTCGTCGATCAGCTGGAACGCCAGCCCGGCCTCCCGGCCGAACGCGTCCAGCGCCGCGACCTCCTCCTCCCCCGCCCCCGCGTAGACCGCGCCGATCGCACAGGCGCAGCCGAGCAGCGCCCCGGTCTTGGCCTCGGCCATGGCGAGGCAGCCGTCAAGGGTGACCTCGCCCGGCGCCTGCCGTTCCATCGCCGTGTCGGATTGCTGTCCCGCGCACAGCTCCACCACACAGGTGGCGAGGCGGGCCGCCGCCCGGGCCGCCCCGGGATGCGGATCACCGGCGAGCATGACGTACCCGAGGGCCTGGAGCGCGTCCCCCGCGAGGATCGCGTCCGCGTCACCGAACACGCTCCACGCGGTGGGCCGGTGGCGGCGGGTGGCGTCACGGTCCATCACATCGTCGTGCAGCAGCGTGAAGTTGTGGATCACCTCCACCGCCGCCGCGGCCCGTACCGCGTCCTTGGGCCGCCCGCCGAGGGCCCGTACCGCGGCCAGCACGAGCGCGGGCCGGATGGCCTTGCCCGCGTTGCCCGCGGCCGGGGTGCCGTCCGCGTGCTCCCAGCCGAAGTGGTAGCGGGCGATCCGGCGCAGTTGCCCCGGCAGGGTGTCGACGGCACGGCGCAGTTCGGGATCGACATCGGCGCGCGCCGCTTCGAGCAGCGCCATGGCCTCCCTGTCGCCCCCGTCGTCCGGCCCGGCCGGGGCCGGGACCGGCCCGGACCCCGGTCGTCCCTCGCGCGACGACGTCACGGTGCCGACGGATTCCCGCCCTCCGGCGAGGGACTGGCCGGGAAGCGCGGACAGGGTGTCCGCGCCGACCCCGGGTTCCGGACCGGTGGACGTCACTGCCAGCGGCCGATCTCGACGTTCTCCAGGATGCCGAGGGCGTCCGGGACGAGCACCGCGGCCGAGTAGTACGTCGTCACCAGGTACGAGATGATCGCCTGCTCGCTGATGCCCATGAACCGCACCGACAGGCTGGGCTCGATCTCGTCCGGGATGCCCGCCTGGTGGAGCCCGACGACGCCCTGCTCGGTCTCGCCCGTACGCATGCAGATGATGGACGTCGTCCGGGCGTCGCTGACCGGGATCTTGTTGCACGGGAAGATCGGCACCCCGCGCCAGGTCGGGATGCGGTTGCCCGCGACCTCGACGGACTCGGGGACCAGCCCGCGCCGGTTGCACTCCCGCCCGAACGCGGCGATCGCCCGCGGATGGGCCAGGAACAGCTTCGACCCGCGCCTGCGGCTCAGCAGTTCGTCCAGGTCGTCGGGGCCGGGCGCCCCGTCGTGCGGCTGGATGCGCTGCTCGTACTCGCAGTTGTTGAGGAGACCGAACTCCTTGTTGTTGATCATCTCGTGCTCCTGGCGCTCCTTCAGCGCCTCCACGGTGAGCCGGAGCTGGTGCTCGGTCTGGTTCATGGGCTGGTTGTAGAGATCGGCCACCCGGGAGTGGATACGCAGCACGGTCTGCGCCACGCTCAGCTCGTACTCCCGTGGGGACGCCTCGTAGTCGACGAACGTGCCGGGCAGGGCCGCCTCCCCGACATGCCCCGCCGAGAGGTCGATCGCACGTTCGCCGTACTTGTTGGCGCGCTGCTCGGGGATCGCGCGCAGCCCTTCGAGATGCGCCCGCAGCGACTCGCTCCGCTCACCGGTCTGCTCGACCGCCGCCCGGGGCAGCACCAGGACCGTGGTCGCGGTCGCCGCGCGGGCCGTGTACTCCCAGATCGCGTCCGGATCGGTCAGCGACTCGTCCCCGAAGTGGGAACCGTCCGCCAGGACCTCCAGGACCGCGTCGTCCCCGTACGGACCGGTGCCGATCTTCTCGACCCGGCCGTGGGCGAGCAGGAACACCTCACCGGACGGGTTGCCGAACGACGTCAGCACCTCCCCCGCCGCGTACTCCCGCTGCTCGCAGCGTCCGGCCAGTTCCCCCAGGACCTCCAGATCCTCGTAGTCCCGCAGGACCGGCAGTTCCCTCAGCTCGGCGGGGATGACGCGGACGTCGTCCCCGGTCTTGACGAACGTCACGCGCCCGTCCCCGACGGAATAGGTCAGCCTCCGGTTCACCCGGTACGTACCGCCCTGCACATTCACCCACGGCAGCATCCGCAGCAGCCAGCGCGAGCTGATCTCCTGCATCTGCGGTGCCGACTTGGTGGTGGTGGCCAGATTCCGCGCCGCCGCTGTGCCGAGACTCTGCTGCGGCTGCGCCTGCTCTGCGCGGACCTCTTCGCCTACCGACATGGATTTGCCCTCCCGATACCTGCACTGACCTGCGGTGAAGAGCCTTGCAGTACGGGCCGTCGGGGTGCCATCACACAAACGAGCGGGAATGAACGCCGCCGTTCGGGTGAGCAGCGAATTGTGACGAACCGTTTCTACACGGGTGCGCTCCGACGGTTTACGGGGACGCCGGTCCTGGAACATCCGAGTTCGGAGGGATATGTCCCTACGTCCGCCGCACGGGTGACAGGGAGCTGTCCCGTGTGACGGAACGGAAGGGGCCGGGAACTCCAAGATCCCCCCGCACGTTCATCGAACGCGCGCACCAAAGAGCACGCCGCCGGTCCAGGCGGCACCTGACGAACGGAAGTGGTTCACGATGGCGGGTTTCCTCGATCGGGCCAAGGAGCAGGTCCAGCAGGGGCTCAACCAGGGCAAGCAGAAGCTTGACGAGGTCCAGGCCCAGCGCGCGGGGGCCGACCTCCTGAAGAAGATCGGCGCGGCGTACTACGCGGAGCGCCGGGGCAGCGGTACGCCCGAGGCCACCCAGCGGGCCGTCCAGGAGCTGGAGAGCCACATCGCGGTCCACGGGGACGGCGTCCTGCGCCAGCACTGAGCCCCGTGCGGGGAGCCCCGAGGTTTCCTGTGCTGGGCGTACTTGTTCCCGCACAGGCTGTCCGGGGGTGCGCAGTTCCCCGCGGGTCGCCTTCGCTCGCGCTTCTGGGGTTCCACACCTGGACGTACCTGTTCGCGTGCCGGTTCCCCGTGGGTGCGCAGTTCCCCGCGCCCCTGGATGCTGCCTCCTTACGGTCGCTCTTCGGGTGCGGGTCGCCCTCACTTTCGCGCAGTTCCCCGCGCCCCTGAGGTCGCGCCTCTTGCGGTTCCCGTTCGGCTGCGGGTGGTCCGTGGTTGCTCGCGCAGTTCCCCGCGCCCCTGGATGCTGCCTCCTTCGGGTTGTTCTTCGGGTGCGGGTCCGCCCTCGTCTTTTGCGCAGTTCCCCGCGCCCCTTTGGGGGCGCCCAACTGGGGCTGGCGATCAGACTGCGGGCTGCATCAACCGGGGCTGGGGTTCAAACCACCCTCCTCGCGGACTCGCCCGGCTACGGGAGGGGGTGGGCGGGAATCTCTGCTCGCAGACTCCGATGCTCTTCAGTCGGGTCGCTGGACGTCGTACCGAGCGTGTCGGATCGAGGACGGAGAATCCCGACCGGCACCGACTCAAAGGACCGACAGAACGCGCCCCAAAGGGGCGCGGGGAACTGCGCACCCCACGAACGACGGCACAGGAACGAAGTACGCCCCGCCGGACAGACCTAGGAAGCGCAAGCGAAGGCGACCCGCGGGGAACTGCGCACCCCCGGACAACCTGTACAGGAACAAGTACGCCCACCCGAGGTGACCCGGGCGGGGACCCGGACCGGGGTCAGGGCGGGCGGGGATCACAATGGGTGGGTGCACCACTTGCCGCCGCCCCAGGTACCCACCCCGCTGGAACCCGTCGAAGACCCCCGTTTCGACGCCCGGGGAATCACCCTCTCCCTGAAGCGGGACGACCTGATCCACCCCCACCTCGTGGGCAACAAATGGCGCAAGCTCGCCCCGAACCTCACAGCCGCCGCAGGCCACCCCCTCGTGACCTTCGGCGGCGCGTACTCGAACCACCTCAGGGCCACCGCCGCGGCCGGCCGCCTCCTCGGCGTCGCCACGACCGGCGTCGTCCGGGGCGACGAGCTCGCCGACCACCCCCGCAACCCCTCCCTCGCCCGCTGCGAAGCGGACGGCATGCGGCTGCACTTCGTCGACAGATCGACGTACCGCCGCAAGGACGAGCCGGAGATACGCGCGGCGCTGCTGCGGGATCTCGGCGAGGAGGACGCGTACCTCGTCCCGGAGGGCGGGAGCAACGCGCTCGCCGTACAGGGTTGCGCCGCGCTGGGGACGGAGCTGCGCGGCCACGCGGACGTGGTCGCCGTGGCGTGCGGCACGGGCGGGACGCTCGCGGGACTCGCCGCCGGGCTGGGGCCCGATCAGCGGGCGCTCGGGGTGTCCGTGCTGAAGGGCGGCTTCCTCACCGGGGAGACGGCCCGGCTCCAGGACACGGCCTTCGGCGGACCCCGGGGCCGCTGGTCGGTGACCGACCGTTTCCACTGCGGCGGCTACGCCCGCGTACCCGCCGCGCTGGAAGCGTTCGCGGCGGACTTCGAGCAGCGGCACGGACTCGCGGTGGAACGTCTCTATGTCGCCAAGACACTGTGGGCGCTGACGGTGCTCGCCGAGGAGGGCGCGTTCCCTGCCGGGACACGGCTGACCGCAGTCGTCACGGGCGCCCCCGAGCCGTACTGACCGCACCCGGAGGGCCGGACCCGACCGCGCCGGGAGGGGAACCGCGCGGTCGCCGGGGACCGCGCGGCCCACGGGGAATCGACCGACCGCCGGGGGCCGACCGGGCCGGGGAGGTCAGTCCGCCTCCTCGCGGTAGGCCGCGGCCTCCTCCAGGTCGAGCCTGCGCAGCAGCGTCCGCATCAGCTCGTCGTCGATGACCCGCGCGTCCCGCAGCCGGACGAAGACGTCCCGCTCGGCGCCGATCATCTCGCGGGTGAGTCGGCGATAGGTGTCGTCGACGGATTCACCGGTTTCCGGGTTGGGTTGCCCGAGCCGTTCCCAGACCGCGTTGCGCCGTCGCTCCAGGGTGAGCCGCAGACGGTCCACAAGGGGGCCGGGAAGGTCGTTGCGCCGGTCCTGGAGGAGTTCGTCGAGGCGTTCGTCGGCGGCGCGGGAGGCGGCGTTCTGGGCCTGCGCCTCCGCGAGGGTCCGCGACCGCGCGTCCCGGCCCGGCAGCTTCAGCAGCCGGATGAGCCCGGGGAGGGTGAGGCCCTGCACCACGAGGGTGCCGATCACGGTGGTGAAGGTCAGGAACAGGACGAGGTTGCGGGCGGTGAACGCGTCCCCGTCGTGCGTGGTCAGCGGGATGGAGAAGGCGATGGCCAGCGACACCACGCCCCGCATCCCCGCCCAGCTGACCACCAGGGGCCGCCGCCAGTCCGTGTCCGCCTCGCGGGCCCTGATCCGGGGCGAGAGCCAGATCGGCAGATAGGTGGCGGGGTAGGACCAGACGAACCGCACCGCCACCACGACCACGAACAGCGCGAGGGCGTACCAGAGCGCCTGCGCGTAGCCGACCGGCCCGAGTCCTTCGAGGACGAGCGGCAGTTGCAGTCCGATCAGCGCGAAGACGGTGGACTCCAGGATGAACGAGACCATGCGCCACACGGCGGCCTCCTGGAGCCGGGTCTCGAAGTCGACCTGCCAGGCCCGGTGCCCGAGGTAGAGGGCGACGACGACCACGGCGAGCACCCCGGAGGCGCCGACCTGTTCGGCGGCGGCGTAGGCGACGAAGGGGATGAGCAGCGAGAGGGTGTTCTGGAGCATCGCCTCCTTGAGGTGGAGGCGCAGCCAGTGCAGCGGGACCATCAGGATCAGCCCGACGGCCACTCCCCCGACCGACGCGACAAGGAACTCCTGGATGCCGCCGGCCCAGCTCATGCCCTCGCCGACGGCGGCGGCGAGGGCGACCTTGAAGGCGGTGATGGCGGTGGCGTCGTTCACGAGGGATTCGCCCTGGAGGATCGTGGTGATCCGGGAGGGCAGTCCCACCTTGCGGGCGATCGCCGTGGCGGCCACCGCGTCGGGCGGCGCGATCACCGCGCCGAGCACCAGCGCGGCCGTCAGCGGCAGATGAGGGATCAGCAGATACGCCAGCCAGCCCACGGCGACGGTCGCGAAGAGCACATAGCCGACGGACAGCAGTGCGACGGGGCGGATGTTGGCCCGCAGATCGAGGTACGAGCTCTCCAGGGCCGCGTTGTGGAGCAGCGGTGGCAGCAGCAGGGGCAGCACGATGTGCGGGTCGAGGGCGAACTCGGGGACCCCGGGGATGTACGCGGCGATCAGCCCGGCGGTGACCAGCAGCAGCGGCGCGGGTACGGGGGTGCGCCGGGCGAGCCCGGCCACGGCCGCGCTCGCCGCGATCAGTCCGATCACCGACAACGCGTCCATCGCGGTATCCCTTCCCGGCGCTGCGGATCGCGGGCCCTGCCGGGTCCCGCGCACGCACGTAACCTGGCAATCATGAAGCAGTGCACGCATATCTCGGCGCTTCCCGACCCCGCGCCGGAGCCGTTGAGCGAGACGTGCCCCGGTTGCCTGGCCGCGGGGACCAATCCGGTGCAGCTGCGGATGTGCCTGTCGTGCGGGCACGTGGGCTGCTGCGACTCGTCGCCGCTGCGACACGCCACGGGCCATCACGAGGAGACGGGGCATCCGGTCATGCGCACGCATGAACCCGGTGAGGACTGGCGATGGTGCTTTGTCGACTGCGTGATCGTGTGACGGGCGCGGCCGGCGTCCGCGGCTGAGCGGAGCCCGTGCCGCTCAAGTGCGGAAACGATCCGCCGGTGGCTGACCTCGGGGTCCGCCGGGGCGCCGCGCGAGCGTGCGGCGATGACGGGGACGGTTCGGGTGCCGGGACGCTGGGTACGTCACAGCGGCGCGCGGAGGGATCGGCGGGGGGCAGGATGGTGTTCCCATCGGTACCCGCAGACCCCTAGCCACTGTGCGTACCCATGTGCTTACGATGAGTGACAGCAAGGGACGGGGTCCCTGGGACACTCACGCCGTCAGCGCGATAGCGTCACCGCTGAACCATCTAGCGCGTTGTCCGGGGGGACGATCCCCCGGAGCCCCGAAGAGCTTGTACCACCTTGGAGGTGAGGGTGTCCCAGATCGCAGGAGAGCCCGGGACCCAGGACTTCGTGGAAGTCCGGTTGCCGGCTGCGGGTGCCTACCTGTCGGTGCTGCGGACGGCGACGGCCGGTCTCGCGGCGCGTTTGGACTTCACCCTCGACGAGATCGAGGACCTCCGTATCGCCGTCGACGAGGCGTGCGCGATCCTGCTCCAGCAGGCCGTGCCCGGTTCGGTGCTGAGCTGTGTGTTCCGGCTCGTGGACGACTCCCTGGAAGTGACGGTCTCGGCCCCGACGACGGACGGTCGCGCTCCCGAGCGCGACACCTTCGCCTGGACCGTGCTGTCGGCACTCGCGGGGAAGGTGGACTCGTCCGTCGCGGACGACAAAACCGTGTCGATCAGCCTCTACAAACAGCGCGGCGCGGGACCCGGGCCGGCGTGAGGGACGGGGACGGGCCGGTGCGGGACGAGGGAAGCGGCACACCAGGTCTCCCCGCCGGTGATCCGGGCGGCCCAAGCGGCCGTCCGGCGCCGGGCGGTATCCCCGAGCAGCAGGCCAGGTCGCACCCGGAGGACACCCTCCGGGAAGCGGCCGACCCGACGGGGCCGGCGAGGTCGCCGGACACGACCGACGTGTTGGAGCAGGCACATCCGGACGGCCCCGGGGACACGGACGGGCGCGCGTCGCGGTCCGGCCGGGGCGGCGGACCGGGGGCACCTCCCAGCGGGAGCTGGGGGAGGGCGGGAAGAATGAGCGAGCACGAACGGGCCGCCGAGCGGGAAGCGGGCGCACCGGGTGCCCGGGAAGTGCAGCGCTCCCGGCACGAGCAGGACCGGAGCGCGGCACGGGCGATGTTCGTCACGCTGCGCACCCTGCCCGACGGCAGCCCGGAGTACGCGGAGCTGCGCAACAAGCTCGTACGGCTGCATCTCCCGCTCGTGGAGCACCTTGCACGGCGCTTCCGCAACCGGGGGGAGCCGCTGGACGATCTGACGCAGGTCGCCACGATCGGGCTGATCAAGTCCGTGGACCGGTTCGACCCGGAGCGGGGGGTGGAGTTCTCCACCTACGCCACGCCGACGGTCGTCGGGGAGATCAAGCGTCACTTCCGCGACAAGGGCTGGGCGGTCCGCGTTCCGCGGCGGCTCCAGGAGCTGCGGCTCTCGCTGACCACGGCGACGGCCGAGCTGTCCCAGCAGCACGGCCGCTCCCCCACGGTGCACGAGCTCGCCGAGAAGCTGGCGATCTCCGAGGAGGAGGTCCTGGAGGGGCTGGAGTCGGCGAACGCCTACTCCACGCTGTCCCTGGACGTGCCGGACACGGACGACGAGTCACCGGCCGTGGCCGACACCCTCGGCTCGGAGGACGAGGCGCTGGAGGGCGTCGAGTACCGCGAGTCCCTCAAGCCGCTGCTGGAGGATCTGCCGCCGCGCGAGAAGCGCATCCTGCTGCTGCGGTTCTTCGGCAACATGACCCAGTCGCAGATCGCGCAGGAGGTCGGCATCTCCCAGATGCATGTCTCCCGGCTGCTGGCCAGGACCCTGGCGCAGCTGCGCGAGAAGCTGCTGGTCGAGGAGTAGCCGTACCGGCCGGTGGTGACCGGCCGTGACGGACGGGCGACGCCCGGGACCCTCGGGTCCCGGGCGTCGGTCGTGCGTGTGTGTCCGCTGCCGTCGCTACTGGTCGGCGCGGCCGGGGCCGCGGATGTCCAGGGCCACGGTCGTGGCGGGGTTGACCAGCAGGACCAGGGTGGTGACGGCGGCGACCCCGAGGGCGATCCCGCCGGGGATGAGCATGCTGTCGGCCTGGAGCAGGGTCCACGCCACGGGCAGCGAGATGATCTGGGTCATGATCGCGGGGCCCCGGCTCCAGCCGCGCCGCGCCAGCAGGCCCTTCGCGGCGACGAGCGGCAGCACGGCGAGCGCGACGAGCGTCACTCCCGCGGTGAGCGCCTGTCCGGCGCTGCCGTCCCCGGTCAGCCCGCGCACGCTCACGTACAGGCCGCCAGCGACGAGCGCGGCGCCCTCCAGTCCGGTCAGGGCGGCGGCCGCGGTCAGCCGTCCCGGGCGGGGTCCTTCGGGGGTCCCGCCGGGGTCCGTGCCCCGCGGGGACTTCGCTTCAGCACTCACCCCAGCAGGGTAGCCCGCGCGGCGCGAAGGCCGGTCCGGCGGGCCGTCCGGCGCGCGGCGGAGGGTCCGGCGGCGGGCCCGAGGTGGGGTCCGGTGCCGCGCGCTGGGTACCCTGCATGGCATGCGCGCACTCCTCGTAGTCAACCCGGCGGCCACGACCACCAGTGCGCGTACGCGTGATGTGCTGATCCACGCCCTGGCGAGCGAGATGAAGCTCGAAGCGGTCACCACCGAGTACCGCGGGCACGCCCGGGACCTCGCCCGGCAGGCCGCCGAGGGCGACGAGATCGACCTGGTGGTGGCGCTGGGCGGCGACGGCACGGTCAACGAGGTCGTCAACGGTCTGATGGACCACGGCCCGGACCCGGAGCGCGGTCCCCGGCTCGCGGTGGTCCCCGGCGGTTCCACGAATGTGTTCGCCCGCGCGCTGGGCCTGCCGAACGACGCCGTGGAGGCGACGGGCGCCCTGCTGGACGCGATCGAACGGGGCTCCGAGCGGACCGTCGGGCTCGGGATGGCGAAGGGGACGCCCGGGACGGCCGACGAGGCGATTCCCGGCCGCTGGTTCACCTTCTGCGCGGGCCTCGGATTCGATGCCGGGGTGGTCGGACGGGTCGAACAGCAGCGCGAGTCGGGAAAGCGGTCGACCCACGCGCTTTACGTGCGGCAGGTGGTCCGGCAATTTCTGGGTGAACAGCGCCGGCACGGTTCGATCACCCTGGAACAGCCGGGCAGGGAACCGATCGAGGATCTTCTGCTGTCCATAGTCTGCAATACGGCCCCGTGGAGCTATCTGGGCAATCGCCCGCTCTACGCGGCACCCCGCGCGTCGTTCGACACCGGACTGGATGTGCTCGGGCTCACCCGGCTCACCACCCCCGCGGTGACCCGGTATGCCACACAATTGCTCACTTCGTCCCCCGAACGGGGACCCCAGGGCAAGCACGCGGTGTCACTGCACGACCTGAACGAGTTCACCTTGCATTCGAAGGTCCCACTGCCCTTGCAGATGGACGGAGACCACCTCGGACTGCGAACGAGCGTGACGTTCCTAGGCGTAGGCCGTGCACTGCGTGTGATTGTGTGAGCGGAAGGGGCAAAAGTCCTTGCACTCGAACGTTTAGGCAAGGGTCCACCCCATGGAAGTACGGCTGTGACCTAGTCGACACCGAGGAATCAAAAAAAACTTTCCAGAAGGGGTTGTATCCGCAGCCCAGGTTTGCGAGTCTCTATGTGGCGCTCGGGACGGGCCGCACCACCGCCCCCCACAGAGAGCCCGAACCCCTCCTCAAAACAATGGACCGCCCCCGGCTTCCGGGTGTAGGCCCTTCACTTGTTGGGGGATTCGTGAAAGCGTTCACATTCACAAGCAATCCGAAGTATCACCAAGAGAGGTAGCAGCCATGGACTGGCGTCACAACGCCGTTTGCCGCGAGGAAGACCCCGAGCTGTTCTTCCCCATCGGCAACACCGGTCCCGCGCTGCTGCAGATCGAGGAAGCCAAGGCCGTCTGCCGTCGCTGCCCCGTAGTGGAGCAGTGCCTGCAGTGGGCACTCGAGTCCGGTCAGGACTCGGGTGTCTGGGGTGGCCTCAGCGAGGACGAGCGCCGCGCAATGAAGCGTCGGGCCGCTCGCAATCGGGCGCGGCAGGCCAGCGCCTGACGCTCAGCCACTTATCCAGCCTCAGCAAGGCGGCGCGTGCAGCGTGTACGCATCTCCCGTCTCCCGAGCCGCAGCGCGTAGAACCCCGCAGTGCTCAAGCTGAAGTCGCGCGAAGAGCCCCGGACCTCCCGGTCCGGGGCTCATTGCGTTTTCCCCGTGCCCCTGGGTGCAGCCCCATTGCGGTCGCTCTTCGGGTGCGGGTCGCCCTCGTTTCGCGCAGTTCCCCGCGCCCCTGGGTGCTGCCCCATTGCGGTCGCTTCTCGGGTGCGGGCCGTCCTCGCGCGGTTCCCCGCGCCCCTGGGGTTCCACTTCTGGACGTACTTGTGCCTGTGCCGTCGCTCGTGGGGTGCGCAGTTCCCCGCGCCCCTTTGGGCGGCGCTGCCTACCTGGTGTTGTCCGTCGGCTGCCGGGACTAGGGGTTGAGGGGGGTGGGGGTGGCGTCCAGGGGGATGTCCAGGAGTACCCGGGTGCCTCGGGTGGGGGCCGGCTGCATGTCGAACGTGCCGCCCAACTCCCCCTCGACCAGGGTCCGGACGATCTGGAGCCCGAGGTTCCCGGACCGGTGGGGGTCGAACCCCTCGGGCAGACCGACGCCGTCGTCCTGCACCGTGACGAGCAGCCGTGCCTGCTTGACCGTCCCGCCCCGTACCGCCGACACCTCGACGCTCCCGCTGTCGAGCGGCCCGAACCCGTGCTCCAGCGCGTTCTGCAAGACCTCCGTGAGCACCATGGACAGCGGGGTCGCGACCTCCGCGTCGAGGATGCCGAACCGCCCCGTCCGCCGCCCCGCGACCTTGCCCGGCGACAGCTCCGAGACCATCGCGAGGACCCGGTCCGCGATCTCGTCGAACTCCACCCGCTCGTCCAGATTCTGGGACAGCGTCTCATGGACGATCGCGATGGACCCGACCCGGCGGACCGCCTCCTCCAGCGCGGCCCGTCCCCGCTCGGACTCGATCCGGCGGGCCTGGAGCCGCAGCAGCGCGGCGACCGTCTGGAGGTTGTTCTTCACCCGGTGGTGGATCTCCCGGATGGTCGCGTCCTTGGTGATCAGCTCACGTTCGCGGCGGCGCAGTTCCGTGACGTCCCGCAGCAGCACCAGCGAACCGATCCGGGGTCCCTTGGGCTTCAGGGGGATCGCCCGGAGCTGGATCACCCCGCCGTTGCCCTCGATCTCGAACTCCCGGGGCGCCCAGCCGCTCGCCATCGTGGGCAGCGCCTCGTCCACGGGCCCCCGGGAGGGCGCGAGTTCGGCCGTGGTGCGGCCCAGATGGAGGCCGACGAGGTCGGTGGCGAGACCGAGGCGGTGGTACGCGGAGAGGGCGTTCGGGGACGCGTACTGGACGACACCGTCCGCGTCGAGGCGGATCAGTCCGTCACCGACCCGGGGCGAGGCGTCCATGTCGACCTGCTGGCCGAGGAAGGGGAACGAACCGGCGGCGATCATCTGTGCGAGGTCCGACGCGCTCTGGAGATACGTGAGTTCGAGCCGGGACGGCGTACGGACGGTGAGCAGATTGGTGTTGCGGGCGATGACCCCGAGGACCCGGCCCTCCCGGCGGACCGGGATGGACTCGACCCGTACGGGGACCTCCTCGCGCCACTCCGGGTCACCCTCGCGCACGATCCGACCCTCGTCCAGGGCAGCGTCCAGCAGGGGCCGTCGGCCGCGCGGGACGAGATGGCCGACCATGTCGTCCTGGTACGAGGTGGGGCCCGTGTTGGGCCGCATCTGGGCCACGGAGACATAGCGGGTGCCGTCGTGGGTGGGCACCCACAGGACGAGGTCCGCGAAGGAGAGGTCGGAGAGCAGCTGCCACTCCGAGACCAGCAGATGCAGCCACTCCAGGTCCGTGGCGGACAGGGCGGTGTGCTGGCGGACGAGATCGTTCATGGAGGGCACGTCTGCGAGCGTACCTGGCGTGATCGCAACGTTCTCGGGCGGCGGGCGCGGTACGGGGCCGGCCCCGGAAACACCCGCGGGCCACGGTGCCTGGGAGGGACCCTCAACCCTCCCGGCACCGCAGCCCGGAGCAATCCCGGCCGGCGGGTGTGCGGTCCCGGTCGGCCGTTGACGAGGATCCGGTGCAGTCAGGGCAGAGAGCGCCGGTTCCCCTGACCGTCCTCCTGTGCGGGGAGAACGGAGCGGAGGCCCCGGAGGAGAGACCCCCGGGAGTTCCATGCCTGTCATTGTGGACTAGACCATTCGCGTCTGTCCATGCGTTGACCCATGTTTGTCGTCCGGGCGCTCCCGGTGGCGGAAAACGCTCGGTGCGGCGGGCCCGTGTCCCGTCAGCGGAGCAGCAGTTGGACGAAGGCGAACGTCCCGACGGTCACGATCACGCCGCGGAGCACGACCGGGCTGAAGCGCCGGCCGAGGGCCGCGCCCGCCTGGGCGCCGATCGTGGAACCGATGGCGATGAGCAGGACCGCGGTCCAGTCGAAGTCGGCGACGAAGAGGAAGAACAGCGCGGCGACACCGTTCACGATCGCGGCGAGCACGTTCTTGACCGCGTTGAGGCGCTGGAGGGTGTCGTCGATCAGGGTGCCCATCAGGGAGAGGTAGATGATCCCCTGGGCGGCGGCGAAGTAGCCGCCGTAGATACTGGCGAGGCCCATCCCGGCCAGCAGCGGCAGACCGCCGTCGGGCCGGGGGGAGACGTCCGTCCGCTCGCGGCGGCGCTTGACGGCGCGGGTGATCCACGGCTGGAGCACCACGAGTACCAGGGCCAGTCCGACGAGGACGGGCACGATCGTCTCGAAGGCGGACTCGGGCAGGGTCAGCAGCAGCGCCGCCCCGGTGACGGCCCCGACCGCGGCGACGGCCCCGAGCCGCAGTATCCGGCGGCGCTGTCCGACCAGCTCACGGCGGTAGCCGATGGCTCCGCTGATCGCCCCGGGGACCAGGCCGAGCGCGTTGGAGACCGTCGCGGTGACCGGCGAGAGGCCCACGGCGAGCAGCACCGGGAAGGTGATGAGGGTGCCGGAGCCGACGACGGCGTTGATGGCCCCGGCGCCCGCGCCGGCCGCGAGGACGGCGGCCATCTCCCAGAGCGTCATCGTCCTGCCTCCCGCGGGGCGGCGGCCGGACGGCGGGCCGGGGCGGGCGGGTGCGGGGGCCGGGGCGGCCTGGGCTGGAGGATCATGGGCTGACGCTATCCGGGTGACGCGCGGACGCCGCCCGGGATGTCCGCCCCGGCGCTGTGATCTGCGTCCCGGCCCGGTGCGGCGCCTCCCGGCCCGGTTGGGTGCGCCGTGTCCGGTTCGGTGGGATGCGCCGCGTCCCGGTGCGGTGCGCCGCGTCCCGTTCGGTGGGGGTCCCGGCCCGTTTCGGTGGGCTCCGCCCGGTTCAGTGGGTCTCGGTGACCTTGGCGAGGGCGCGGGGGGCGTCGGGGTCCTGGCCGCGGGCGATGGTGATCTCGTAGGCCAGCAGCTGGAGGGGGATGATCTCCAGTACGGGCTGGAGTTCCTCGGGGACGTCGTCGGTGGGCAGGACGAACCCCGCGGACGCCTGGTCGACCTGGGCGCGGGGGCCGATGACGACGAGGTCGGCGCCCCGGCCGCGCAGCCGGTCCAGTACGGGTTGCAGGGCCTCGCCGCCCCTGCCCGCGGTGACGACGGCGATCACCGGGGAGATGTTGTCGACCATCGCGAGGGGTCCGTGCAGCAGATCGGCGCCGGAGTAGGACAGCGCGGGGATGTAGCTGGTCTCCATCAGCTTGAGCGCGGCTTCCTTGGCGGTCGGGTAGCCGTAGCCGCGTGAGGTGATCACCATGCGTTCGGCGAAGCGGTAGCGGGCGGCCAGGGCCCGGATCTCCGACTGGCGGGCCAGCAGGTCGGCGGCCAGCTCCGGCAGCGGCAGCGCGGCGCCGCCGTCCCCGCCCGCGAGGCCCTCCACGAAGAGGTACAGGGCGAGCAGGGACGCGGTGTACGTCTTGGTGGCGGGCAGCGCCTTCTCCGGCCCGGCCATGATGTCGATATGGAACTCGGAGACCGCGGCGAGCGCCGAGTCGGGGTTGTTGGTGACCGCGAGGGTGACGGCGCCGGCCTCCCGGGCGGCCCGGGTGGACGCCACCAGGTCGGGTGAGCCGCCGGACTGGCTGACGGTGACGACGAGGACGTCCCGCAGATCGGGGCGGGCACCGTACGCGGTGGTGGTGGACATGGAGGTGAGTCCGCAGGGCAGGCCCCGGCGGATCTCCAGCAGGTACTTGGCGTACAGCGCGGCGTTGTCGGAGGTGCCGCGCGCGGTGAGCAGGACGAATCGGGGCGCACGGGCCGCGACCTGTTCGGCGACCTCCCGGATACGGGGCCCGCCGGTGTCCAGGAGGCGGCGCAGCACCGCGGGCTGCTCCGCCATCTCGTGGGACATGATCCGGCCCGGCCGCTCGCGCTGGGGGTCGGGGGTGGTCCTGGCGGTCATGCGGGCCTCCTCGGGCGGGGTTCCGGCGGGGTGTCCCCTTCCATTCCACTCCCCCGGCGCGGGTCCCGCCGCCCGGAGCGGGGCGGCGGGCGATGTCACCGGCGGCCGTGGGCCGTTGTACGCGGCGCCGTCGGCCGCCCGTTCCCTGATAGCACATCACCGGCCCACTCGCACGGCGGGGGGATTCTGCTAGATTGGTCTATACCACATGTCGTTGTCCCAGCCCGTGCACGTTCTCCAGATCGGCAGGCCCAGCGTGGAAGTTGTGATCGTCCCGGACGCCGAAGCAGGCGGCGAGCTCATCGCCGAGGCCATGGCCGCACTGCTGCGGCGCAAGCCCGGCGCGGTGCTCGGCGTGGCCACCGGTTCCACCCCGCTGCCGGTGTACCGGGCCCTGGAGGCCAAGGTGCGGGCCGGCGAGGCCGGGGTGACGCGGGTACGGATAGCCCAGCTCGACGAGTACGTGGGGCTGCCCGCGGAGCATCCCGAGTCGTACCGTTCGGTGCTGCGCCGGGAGGTGCTGGAGCCGCTGGGGATCAGCGCCGACGCGTTCCTGGGGCCCGACGGGACCACGACGGACGTACCGGCCGCCTGCGCCGCGTACGAGGCGGCGCTGACCGCCGCCGGGGGTGTGGACCTCCAGCTGCTGGGGATCGGCACGGACGGGCACATCGGGTTCAACGAGCCCTGCTCGTCGCTGGCCTCGCGGACGCGGATCAAGACGCTCACGGAGCAGACCCGGGTGGACAACGCCCGCTTCTTCGACGACATCTCGCAGGTGCCGCACCATGTGATCACCCAGGGGATCGGGACGATCCTGGAGGCGCGTCATCTGGTGCTGCTCGCCACGGGCGAGGGCAAGGCGGACGCCGTCGCGGCGACCGTGGAGGGGCCGGTGGCGGCGGTGTGTCCGGCGTCGGCGTTGCAGTTGCACGCGCATGCCACGGTGGTGGTGGACGAGGCCGCGGCTTCCAAGCTGAAGCTCGCGGAGTACTTCCGGCACACGTTCGCCGCCAAGCCGTCCTGGCAGGGCATCTGACCGTCCCGGCCCCCGAGGCGCCGGCGCCCCCACGGGCCCGGCGCCTTCCGCTTGCGCGCGCCCGAGGTCTCCCCGGCTCAGCGCACTTGTTCCCGTGCCGTCGCTCGTGGGGTGCGCAGTTCCCCGCAGGTCGCCTTCGCTTGCGCTCCCGAGGTCTCCCCGGCTCAGCGCACTTGTCCCCGCACAGGTCGCTCGGTGGGTGCGCAGTTCCCCGCGCCCCTGGGGCTCCCCACCTGGACGTACCTGTTCCCGTACGGGTCGGACGGGGTGCGCAGTTCCCCGCGCCCCTTCGGTCGCGCCTCTTGCGGTTCCCGTTCGGGTGCGGGTGGTCCTTGGTTGCTCGCGCAGTTCCCCGCGCCCCTTTGGGGCGTCCGGCTGGGGCCGGGGATCAGGGTGCGGGCTGTCAGCGACCGGGGTCGGGGTTCAAAGCACCCTCCTCGTGCAGTCGCATGGCTACGTAAGGGGGTGGGCGGGAATCTCTGCTCGCAGACTCCGATGCTCTTCAGTCGAGTCACGGAACGTCGTACCGAGCGTGTCGGATCGAGGACGGAGAATCCCGACCGGCACCGACCCGAAGAACCGGCCGGACGCGCCCCAAAGGGGCGCGGGGAACTGCGCGAAAACGACGAGCGACGGCACAGGAACAATCGCGCCCAGCCCAAGAAACCCACGGCCCCCCGGAAAACGGACAGACCCCCGTACCGAGCCCCAACTCGGTACAGGGGTCTGGCTCTGTGGGCTCAGTGGGTGGAGGTGAGAGCCTCCACCGCGGCAGCCCCGCACACCCGTGCGGCGCCATTCGTGGCGACATACAGCGCCCCGACCGCGTCGGCCCGCGGCACACCCATCTCCACGACAACCGTGTCGGGCCGGGCCGCGACGATCAGATCGAGCGCCGCCCGCATCCACCCGTGCCGGTGGACGTCCCGGACGACCGCGACGATCCGCCGGTCCCCGGCGGCCGCGAGCGCGTCCGCACCCGCGGACTCACCCGTGAAGTCCCCGGTGACCGTACCGGGCAGCACCTTGCGGAGCTCCGCGGCGACGCCCCAGGGCGTCTCGTCCCCGACGGCGATGTTGGCGACCGGCGGGAAGGAGGCCACGAACGGCGCCCCCGTGACGGGCCCGGAGTACGCGGCCCCGCGCGTCACCCGCAGCGCGCGCCGCGCGGCGACGAGCCCGACGTCGCTCGGCACGCCCGGGCCGGTGTCGGCGGTCCGCGTCCAGGCGGCCAGCGCCCGTACCCGGGCAGCCGCGTCGGCGAGCCGCTCCTCGGCGAGATCGCCGGTGCGTACCGCGGAGACGAGCGCGTCCCGCAGCCGCAGCACGGTGTCCTCGTCGGCGAGCCCGCCGCCGACACAGATCGCGTCGGCGCCCGCGGCGATGGCGAGCACGCTGCCGTGCTCGATGCCGTACGTGCCGGAGATGGCCTCCATCTCCATGCCGTCGGTGACGATCAGTCCGTCGTAGCCGAGTTCCTCACGCAGCAGGCCCGTCAGGATGCGGCGGGACAGCGTCGCGGGGAGGTCGGCGTCGAGCGCCGGGACCAGGATGTGGGCGCTCATCACGGCCTTGGTGCCGGCGGCGATGGCGGCCCGGAAGGGGTCCAGGTCCCGGACGTCCAGGGTCGCGAGGTCCACGTCGATGCGCGGCAGCGCGTGGTGCGAGTCGACCGCGGTGTCCCCGTGACCGGGGAAGTGCTTGGTGCACGCGGCGACCCCGGCGGCCTGGAGCCCCTCGACGTACGCGGCGGTGTGCCGCGAGACCAGGTCGGTGCCGGACCCGAAGGCCCGTACCCCGATGACCGGGTTGTCGGGGTTGGAGTTGACGTCGGCCGACGGCGCCCAGTTGAGGTTGACCCCGCACTCGGCGAGCCGGCGGCCCAGCTCATGGGCGACCGCGCGGGTCAACTCGGTGTCGTCGACCGAGCCGAGCGCGAGGTTGCCCGGGAAGGAGGAGCCCTCGACCACTTCGAGGCGGGTGACGTCCCCGCCCTCCTCGTCGATGGCGACCAGGACGTCGTCCCGCTCGGCGCGCAGTTGCGCGGTGAGCGCGGCGAGCTGTCCCGGCGTCTGGATGTTGCGGCCGAACAGGCCGACGGAGGCGAGTCCTTCGCCCAGTCGGCGCAGCAGCCAGTCGGGTGCGCTGGTGCCGGTGAACCCTGGCTGGAGGACGGTCAGTGCGTCCTTGGTGAGGGTGTCGGTGGTGGCGAGCGTGGTCATCTGTCGGCTATCCCTTCACTGCGCCTTCGGTGAGGCCGCTGACGGCCCTGCGCTGGAGGAAGACAAAGAGGACGAGGACCGGGATGGCGAAGATGCTGGATGCCGCCATGGTGGCGCCCCAGTCGTCCCCGAAGACGGTCCGGAAGCTGGAGAGCCAGATCGGGAGCGTCTGCGATTCGAGGTCCTTGTTCAGGATCAGGACCATCGAGAACTCGTTCCAGGCGGTGATGAACCCGAACAGCGAGGTGGCCATCAGACCCGGCGCCAGCAGCGGGAAGATGACCTTCACGAACGCCTGCGGGCGGGTGCAGCCGTCCACCATCGCGGACTCCTCCAGTTCCTTCGGCACGGCGGCGACGTAGCCGCGCAGCGTCAGGATCGTGAAGGGCAGCACCATGACCATGTAGAAGACGGTCAGCGGAACGAGACTGTTCAGCATCTCCGCGTCACGCACGATCATGTAGACCGCGATGACCATGACCTCCCAGGGCGCCATCTGCGCGATCATGACCGCGACGATGAAGCTGCGCCGCCCCTTGAACCGCATCCGGGCCAGGGCGAAGGAGGCGAAGAGCGCGATGAGCAGGGAGAGCGTGACCGCGAGCACGGTGACCGTGAGGGAGTTGCGGACCAGTGTCCAGAACCCCTCGGCGTTCGAGGCGGTCGTGAAGTGCTCGAACGTCGGGCTGGTCGGGAACCAGACCGGCGTGTCGACGACGATGTCACTGGGCTGCTTGAACGCCGTGGCGAACATCCAGTAGACGGGGAAGACGAAGACGACGAAGAGGAAGATCGACGTCGCGTTGGGCCAGAGCTTGCCCAGGAAGGAGCGCTTCACAGCTCGTCCTCCTCTTGCTTGATCACTGTGCGCAGGTAATAGGCGGTCAACAGGAGCAGGATCAGGATCGTCAGGATCGAGATCGCCGCGCCCATACCGAAGTGCTGGTTGCCGAAGCCCTCGATGTACGCGTACACCGGCAGGGTCTCGGTCAGCCGGTCGGGCTTGCCCTGGTTGATCGCGAAGACCTGGGCGAAGGACTTGAAGACCCAGATGACTTCGAGGAAGAGCGTGGCCCACAGGAAGGGCTTCAGGAACGGGAAGGTCACCGTCCGGAAGATCTTCCAGGAGTCGGCACCGTCCAGCGCCGCGGCTTCGTACAGCTCGCGGGGGATGGTGGTGCTGGCCGCGTAGAGGTTGATGGCCACGAACGGGATCGACTGCCAGACGATCACCAGGGTCACCACCGCGAAGGTGGAGAACTGGGTGCCGAGCCAGTTGTGGTCGGCCATGCCCTCGAAGCCCAGCTGGACGAAGAGGTAGTTGACGACGCCGAACCGCTGGGCGAACAGCCACTGGAAGACCGTGGTGGCCGCGATGATCGGCATGGCCCAGGCGAGCACGAGGCCGATCAGCAGGGTGACCCGCATCCGCTGGCCGAGGCGCGCGAGCAGCAGACCGATCAGGGTGCCGAGCACCATGATCAGGACGACGTTGACCGTGGTGAAGAGGAACGAGCGGAGTACGACCCGCCAGAAGTCCTCGTTGGTCAGCGTCTCCTTGTAGTTCTCGACCCCGTTCCACTCGGTGAGGTGGAGGATCAGCTGCTTGGGGTTCAGGTTCTGGAACGACAGCATGCCGTTCTTCACCAGGGGCCAGCCGAGCAGCACGATGGTGACGATCGTCGCCGGCAGCAGCAGTGCGTACGGGGCGAACGAGCCACGGGCCCGTGGCGATCTGCGACCGCCTCCGCCGTTCTTGGTGGCGCTCCCCGCGCCGCGAGGCGGTGGCGCCTCGCCCTTCCGGACGGACACCCCGTCCGCATCCGCTTGTTCGGTCTGCACTGACATCGTCGCCGTCTCTTCCGTGGCCGTACGTTTCGATGCGCGGGTGGGCGCCCCCGAGGCGCACACCGGTGCGCCCCGGGGGCGGCGGACCGGTCTTTCCTCAGGTCACCCCGGCTGGGGTGCCTGTGTGAAGGTCCGGCCCGCCGCCCCCCGGGCGCGGGGGTACTCGGGTCAGCTGCCCTGTGCGAGGCGCTTGTTGATCTCCGCGTCCGCGTCCTTGGCCGCGTCGGCGTGCGACTTACCGTTCAGGACCGCCGTCATGTAGTCCTTGATCGGGTTCGGGACGTTCTCGACCGCGGCCCACTCGGGGATCAGCGGGGTGGTGCCACCGAACGCGGCGGCCGGGGCGGCGGCGTCGAGGCCGGCGTTGCTGCCCGCGACCTTGGGCAGGAGCGACGCCTTGTTCGGGGTGAAGCCCATCAGCTTGGAGAACTCGATCTGGTGCTCGTCGGCGAGCGCGATCTTCAGGAACTCCTTGGCGAGCTCCTGGTTCTTGCTGCGCAGCGGCACGGCGAGGTTGGAGCCGCCCAGGAAGACGCTCTCGGGCTTCTCGGCCGACTCACCCGGGATGGTGAAGTAGCCGATGTCCTTCTCGATCTTGGCGTTGGCCTTGACCGCGATGGTGGCCTCGGAAGCGTTGCCGATGAACATGGCGGTCTTGCCGTTCGCGAAGACGTCGGCCTGCTGCGGGGTGGCCTCGTCCTTGTCCTTGGGGGCCGAGGAGTAGGAGGCGTACTTCTTGTACAGCTCCATCGCCTCGCCGACCTTCGGGTCGGACAGGTTGGAGACGTACTTGTCGCCTTCCTTCTTCACCAGGTCGGCGCCCTTGCCGATGATCAGGCCATCGAGGAAGTACCAGTTCTGACCGGCCATGTACAGCGGCTCGGCCTTGGTCTTCTCCTTGATGGTGTCGAGCGCCTTGAAGAAGTCGTCACGCGTCTTGGGCGTGTCCTTCAGACCGGCCTCGGCCCAGATCTTCTTGTTGTAAAGGACGACACGGTTGGCGAAGTACCACGGCACCGCGTACTGCTTGTCGTTGTAGATCGAGGACTTGTTCAGCGCCTCGGTCCACTCGCCGCCGATCTCGGTCTTGAGGTCGCCGAGCTCCGCGAGACCCTCGGTCGCCGCGTAGGCGGGGGTCTGGGTGTTGCCGATCTCGATGACGTCCGGCGGGCTGGACTCGGAGAGAGCGGTGGTGATCTTCTGCTGGATACCGTTCCAGACCTGGGACTCCCACTTGATCTTCGAGCCGGTCTTCTTCTCGAAGTCGGCCGCCACGGCCTTCTTCCAGGGGTCCGGCGTGGAGCCGTCCATGGACCAGACGACCAGGGTCTTCCCCTTGGTGTCCGTACCCTTGGACTCCTTCTTGTCCCCGCTGTCGCTGTCGCCGCACGCAGCGACAGAGAACAACATGCCCGCGACACCAATGGCCGCAATGAGCTTCCGCTTCACGTCACCCTCCTCAGGATGCCTACCCCCCACACCCACAGCGAATGACTACAGCGCGAAACTGCTCGTGGGAACTGGGACCTGGCCTTTAATGGTGTAGACCAGTAGCTGGAGCTTGGCCTAGACCTTTAGGGGTGTCAAGGGTGTATAAGAAGGGCTGTCACGTCCGTTATCGGACCGACACCTGAGGGGGCACGGCTCACGCCGGGCACACCGTGCCACGATGTGTGAGCCGCTACAGACGGAGGAGCCGGTGGCGGCAACAGCACCAGAGCCGGGAAGGCGGACGATGGCGAGCGAGGTGAGCCGGGCGGGTACTTCCGCCACGGCGGAGACGGCCACAACAGGCCGCACCGCACGCGTACCGAAGTACTACCGGCTGAAGAAGCATCTGCTCGACATGACCGAGACGCTGACACCGGGAACACCGGTGCCACCGGAACGGACCCTGGCGGCAGAGTTCGACACCTCGCGGACCACGGTACGCCAGGCACTCCAGGAACTGGTGGTCGAGGGGCGCCTCGAACGCATCCAGGGCAAGGGGACCTTCGTCGCGAAGCCGAAGGTCTCCCAGGCGCTCCAGCTCACCTCGTACACCGAGGACATGCGCGCGCAGGGCCTGGAGCCGACCTCGCAGCTTCTCGACATCGGGTACATCACCGCAGATGACACGCTTGCGGGGCTGCTCGACATAGCGACCGGGGGGCGGGTCCTCAGAATCGAGCGGCTGCGGCTGGCGAGCGGCGAGCCGATGGCGATCGAGACCACGCACCTGTCCGCCAAGCGCTTCCCGGCGCTGCGGCGTTCCCTGGTCAAGTACACCTCTCTCTACACCGCGCTGGGCGAGGTGTACGACGTGCATCTGGCCGAGGCCGAGGAGACCATCGAGACCTCACTGGCCACCCCGCGCGAGGCCGGACTGCTCGGCACCGACGTGGGACTGCCGATGCTGATGCTCTCGCGCCATTCCCTGGACGGCGGCGGCCGGCCGGTGGAGTGGGTGCGCTCGGTCTACCGGGGCGACCGGTACAAGTTCGTGGCCCGTCTGAAGCGGCCGACGGACTGAGCGTCCCCTCCTTTCCCCGGCGGGCCCCGAAACGGGCCCGCCGGGGGAAACCACCCCACTTCGCGGGGGGAACCAGCCGTCCCGGTACGGACGCGACACCGATCCCCCTCCTGCCCCAGGAACCTCACCCAGCCACGTGGACGGGGCACCGACGAAAGTCGTAGAACGCCTCCGCAGGGCCGGACAAGGCGAGTTGTCTGGACCAATGGCATTTTTCCGGGCTCCGCTCCATGGATCATCTTCAGCCACCACGGAGCGTGACGACGGACACGCCCCGGGCGTCCGCGCCCCGCTTCGCCGCCGACGCCGCGCACGGCCCTTCGCACCGCGCCGCGCGACACCTCCGCCGCCGGATGCCCGGCCGTCCCCGACGGCCCCTCCAGACGCCTTCCACGCCCCCGGGACGCCCCGAATTCACGCCTCCCACGTCGCCGTTCCGCGCCCCGCCAAGGCCCCTCCCGGCGCCACCCGGCAACGTGCCCCGCGCCACACAGACACAACATGTGGGCCTCCCTCTCGCACGGCAACACAAGATGTATGCTCATGCTCGCCGCCACCTCAGGGGAATCCGGTGCGAATCCGGAACTGTCCCGCAACGGTGTACTTGGTGCGCTTTCGCGCACCCGTGAGTCCGATGACCTGACAGTGGCGCACCCGTTCCGACCGGTCCGGGTGGAGATGAGACGTCCGGGCTTCGAGGACTGGGCCGGTGGACGCGGCGTACCGCCTTCGGGGCGGCGCGCCCGCGTGCCCGCCCGCCCCCTCGCCAGTCCCGTGCCGAGCGAGGGAGAGCTTCACGTGACCATCGCGCCAGCCGATCCGGCATCAGTTGTCGGCCAGGCTCCTGCGACGACCGCCCAGGACCAGCAGACCCGACCGAGCGACGGCCCCGGGGCCGCGCTGCTGCGGACGCTGACCGACCTGACGGCCGACCTCCCCGACGCCGACCCCGGCCGGGTCGCCGCCGCGGCGCTGCGCGGCCGGTCCGCCCGCGCCGACGAGAGCGAGCTGCGTGAACTCGCCACCGAGGCCGCCGCCGGACTCATCTCCGAGGACCCCGCCTACTCCCGGCTCGCCGCCCGGCTGCTGACCGTCAGCATCGCCGCCGAGGCCGCCTCCCAGGGGGTGCTCGCCTTCTCCGGGTCCGTCGCCACCGGGCACCGCGAGGGCCTGATCGCGGACCGCACCGCCGCGTTCGTGACGAAGTACTCCGACCGTCTCGACGCGCTCATCGACACCACCGCCGACGACCGCTTCGGCTACTTCGGGCTGCGCACCCTGCACAGCCGCTATCTGCTGCGCCACCCGATCACCCGCAAGGTCGTCGAGACCCCGCAGCACTTCCTGCTCCGGGTCGCCTCCGGTCTCGCCGAGGACGACTCCGTACGCGCGCTCGACGAGGTCGCGGCGCTCTACCGGCTGATGAGCCGGCTCGACTACCTGCCCTCGTCGCCCACCCTGTTCAACTCGGGCACCCGCCACCCGCAGATGTCGTCCTGCTACCTCCTCGACTCCCCGCAGGACGAGCTGGACTCCATCTACGACCGCTACCACCAGGTCGCCCGGCTCTCCAAGCACGCCGGCGGCATCGGCCTGTCCTACTCCCGCATCCGTTCGCGCGGCTCGCTGATCCGGGGCACCAACGGCCACTCCAACGGCATCGTCCCGTTCCTGAAGACGCTCGACGCCTCCGTCGCGGCGGTCAACCAGGGCGGCCGGCGCAAGGGCGCCGCCGCGGTCTACCTGGAGACCTGGCACTCCGACATCGAGGAGTTCCTGGAGCTGCGGGACAACACCGGCGAGGACGCGCGGCGCACCCACAACCTGAACCTCGCGCACTGGATCCCCGACGAGTTCATGCGCCGGGTCGACCAGGACGGCACCTGGTCGCTGTTCTCCCCCTCGGACGTGCCCGAGCTGGTGGACCTGTGGGGCGACGAGTTCGACGCCGCGTACCGCCGGGCCGAGGCCGCCGGGCTGGCCCGCAAGACGATCCCCGCGCGGGACCTGTACGGGCGGATGATGCGGACCCTCGCCCAGACCGGCAACGGCTGGATGACCTTCAAGGACGCCGCGAACCGCACCGCCAACCAGACCGCCGAGCCCGGTCACACCGTCCACTCCTCGAATCTCTGCACCGAGATCCTGGAGGTCACCGACGACGGCGAGACGGCCGTGTGCAACCTCGGCTCGGTCAACCTCGGCGCGTTCGTCACCGGTGAGGGCGACGACGGCATCGACTGGGAGCGGCTGGACTCCACCGTCCGCACGGCCGTGACCTTCCTCGACCGGGTCGTGGACATCAACTTCTACCCGACCGAGCAGGCGGGCCGCTCCAACTCCCGCTGGCGGCCGGTGGGCCTGGGCGCGATGGGCCTCCAGGACGTCTTCTTCAAGCTGCGGCTGCCCTTCGACTCCCCCGAGGCGCGCGCCCTGTCCACCCGGATCGCCGAGCGGATCATGCTCGCCGCGTACGAGGCGTCCGCCTCGCTCGCCGAGCGCAACGGCCCGCTCCCCGCCTGGGACAAGACCCGTACCGCCCGCGGGGTGCTGCACCCCGACCACTACGGGGTCGAGCCGCACTGGCCCGAGCGCTGGGACGCGCTGCGTGCCCGGATCGCCGTCACGGGGCTGCGCAACTCGCTGCTGCTGGCCATCGCGCCGACCGCGACCATCGCGTCGATCGCCGGGGTCTACGAGTGCATCGAGCCGCAGGTGTCCAACCTGTTCAAGCGCGAGACGCTGAGCGGTGAGTTCCTCCAGGTCAACTCGTACCTGGTGAACGAGCTCAAGGAGCTGGGCGTCTGGGACGCGCGCACCCGTGAGGCGCTGCGTGAGTCCAGCGGTTCGGTGCAGGACTTCCGCTGGATTCCCGAGGAGGTCCGGGCGCTGTACCGCACGGCGTGGGAGATCCCGCAGCGCGGTCTGATCGACATGGCCGCCGCGCGGACCCCGTTCCTCGACCAGTCGCAGTCGCTGAACCTGTTCCTGGAGACGCCGACCATCGGCAAGCTCAGCTCGATGTACGCGTACGCCTGGAAGTCGGGCCTGAAGACCACGTACTACCTGCGGTCGCGTCCGGCGACCCGGATCGCCCGCGCGGCCGGTTCGTCCGCCGCCGCCGAGCGGCCCGCCCCCACCACCATCCCCGTGCAGCAGGCCGCGCCCGACGCGGACGCGATCGCCTGCTCCCTGGAGAACCCCGAGTCCTGCGAGGCATGCCAGTAATGACGACCACCCCCACCGAACCCGCCGCCGCGGCCCCGCGGGAGCGCAATCTGCTGGACCCGGGCTTCGAGCTGACCCTGCGCCCGATGCGCTACCCCGACTTCTACGAGCGCTACCGGGACGCGATCAAGAACACCTGGACCGTCGAGGAGGTCGACCTCCACTCGGACGTCGCGGACCTCGCGAAGCTGTCGCCCGCCGAGCAGCATCTGATCGGCCGGCTGGTGGCGTTCTTCGCGACGGGCGACTCGATCGTCGCGAACAACCTGGTCCTGACGCTGTACAAGCACATCAACTCCCCCGAGGCACGGCTGTACCTGTCGCGTCAGCTGTTCGAGGAGGCCGTGCACGTCCAGTTCTATCTGACGCTGCTGGACACGTATCTGCCCGACCCGGAGGACCGCACCGCCGCGTTCGCCGCGGTGGAGAACATCCCCTCCATCCGGGAGAAGGCCGAATTCTGCTTCAAGTGGATGGACTCGGTCGAGAAGCTCGACCAGCTGGAGACACAGGCCGACCGGCGTCGGTTCGTGCTGAACCTGATCTGCTTCGCCGCCTGTATCGAGGGCCTGTTCTTCTACGGGGCGTTCGCCTATGTGTACTGGCTGCGCTCGCGCGGTCTGCTGCACGGTCTCGCGACGGGCACCAACTGGGTGTTCCGTGACGAGACGATGCATATGAGCTTCGCCTTCGAGGTCGTCGACACGGTCCGCAAGGAGGAGCCGGAGCTGTTCGACGACAAGCTCCAGGAGCAGGTCACCGACATGCTCCGGGAGGCCGTCGAGGCGGAGCTCCAGTTCGCCCGTGACCTGTGCGGCGAGGGGCTGCCGGGGATGAACACCGAGTCGATGCGCCAGTACCTGGAGTGCGTGGCCGACCAGCGGCTGGAGCGGCTGGGCTTCGCCCCGGTGTACGGCTCGCAGAACCCGTTCGCGTTCATGGAGCTCCAGGGTGTCCAGGAGCTGACGAACTTCTTCGAGCGCCGTCCGTCCGCGTACCAGGTGGCGGTGGAGGGCAAGGTCGGCTTCGACGACGAGTTCTAGGCCCGCCGAAGCCGGCCGGCTTCACGCGGCGAGGTCCAAGGACCGGCCCGGTCGCCCCTCGGGGTGGCCGGGCCGGCCGCGTCCGGCGTCTCTCAGTTCCCGGTCGATACGGCGTTCCCGCAGGTAGCCGGGGGTGACGGGGCCCAGCAGCAGGGCGAGGACGAGGGTGACGACCGAGTAGTCCAGGAGTGTGTTCATGTCCTCCACTGTGGCCTTCGCGCCCGCCGCGCGGCAGTGGCAGAAGTGTCATGCACCCTCGACTTCCTGCCATCACGGCCGCACACTGACGGCATGCTGAACAACGTCGCGGTGGTGCTGCTGGACGGGGTGCATCCCTTCGAACTGGGCGTCGTCTGCGAGGTCTTCGGGCTGGACCGCAGCGAACAGGGCCTGCCGGTCTACGATTTCGCGGTGGTCTCGGCGGAGGGTCCCGAGCTGTCCACCCACGCGGGCTTCTCGGTGCGGCTGGAGCACGGTCTGGAGCGGCTGGAGGAGGCCGATCTGATCGCGATCCCCGCGGGTGAGGACTACGGCAGCCGGGAGTTCCCCGAGCCGCTGCTCGACGCCCTGCGCCGCGCCACCGCCCGGGGGACCCGGGTGCTCTCCGTCTGTTCGGGTGTCTTCGTGCTGGGCGCGGCCGGGCTGCTCGACGGCCGCCGCTGCGCGGGCCACTGGCGGCACGCGGACGAGCTCGCGATCCGCTTCCCCCGGGCCCGGGTGGAGCGCGACATGCTGTACGTGGACGAGCACCCGGTGATCACCTCGGCGGGGTCGGCCGCCGGTATCGACTCCTGTCTGCACATCATCCGCCAGGAGCACGGCTCGGAGGTCGCCAACGCGCTCGCCCGCCGGATGGTGGTGCCCCCGCACCGGGACGGCGGCCAGGCGCAGTACGTCGAGCGCCCGGTGCCGACGACCCGGTGCGACACGGTCGGTGAGGTGCTGGTGTGGATGGAGCGCCACCTCGACCGCGCGGTCACGGTCGAGGAGCTGGCGGACCGGGCGCATATGTCGCCCCGGACGTTCGCCAGGCGGTTCCAGCAGGAGACGGGGACTACCCCGTACCGCTGGCTGCTGCGCCAGCGGGTGCTGCTGGCGCAGCAGCTCCTGGAGGGGACGGACGAGACGGTCGACTCCGTCGCGGGCCGCACCGGTTTCGGCAACGGCGCGACCCTGCGCCACCACTTCCTGCGGGTCCTCGGCACCACCCCGAACGCGTACCGCAGGACGTTCAGGGGCCCGCGCCCCCTGGAGACGGCTCCCTGATCACGCGCCCCGCCTCCCGGGACCGCCCGGAACGGGGGGCGCGTACAGGAACGAGCATCCGGACTATGCCACCGGCACGGCCCGGAGCCTGGGCCGGCGCGGCTTGAGCGTGATCCCGATCCGCGGGGCGGTGTCGGTCTCCCGCAGCCGGGACAGGCTCCACCGGGGCACGACGGTGGCCAGCACGATCGCCATCTCGACGATGCTGAAGTGGTCCCCGGGGCATTTGCGGTTGCCGGTGCCGAACGGCATCATCGCCGGTCCGCCCCGGTCCGCCTGCGTTCCGGGCTGCCAGCGGTCGGGGTCGAACTCCAGATGCCGGGCGAACGCCCGGGGGTCCCGCTGCATCGCGTACGGGCTGTAGACGATGTCCGCACCGGCCGGAATGCGATATCCGCCCAGTACGGAATCGGCCACCGCCCGGCGGGTAAGAATCCATACGGCGGGCCGAACCCGCATCGCCTCGGTGATGACATTCCGGGTGTGCCCGAGCTTCGGCAGGTCACCGAATGTCACCGGCCGGCCACCTGTCACGGACAGTACCTCCGCGCGGAGCCGCTTTTCCTCCTCCGGGTGCTCCGCGAGCAACTGGAACGTCCACGTCAGCGTCGAGGCAACGTTTTCCGCGCCCGCCACGAGGAGGGAGACCGTCTGGTCGTGTACCTCTTGTTCGTTGAGCGTTTCACCATTGTCGTCCTTTGCCCGGAGCAATGCCGAGAGCAGGTCCCCGCGGTCCGTTCCGGACATACGGCGTTCCCTGACGATCTCGTCCACCAACCGATGCAGATCGGCCAATGCGACCTCGAATCGACGGTGCGCCGGGAGGGGCAGTTTCCAGAACGGTCCGGCGGAGAGGATCATCCGCCGGTACAGGCCCCCGAAGACGGTGTGCAGCGAGCCGCCGAGCCGGTCCACCCGCTCGTCGATCGAGTCGACGTGGAGCAGCGAGCGGGTGACGATCCGGACGGCCGTGCGGAACACCTCGTCGCCGATGTCGACGGTGGCGCCGGGGCTCCACCGGTCGGCCATCGCGGCGGCCTCCTCCGCCATGACGGGCGCGTGGGCGGCGATCCGCTCGGGCCGGAACGCGGGCTGGATCATGCGCCGCTGGCGCCGGTGCAGCGGGCCGTTGCTGGTGGCGACGCCCTTGCCGATGAGGAGTTCCATGGTGTCCCAGAGCGGTCCGCCGACCTCGTAGTCCGGGCTCTTGAGGAGCGCGGCCACGAGTTCCGGGGCGCACACGGCGTACGCCGTCCCGGGGCCGAGCCGCAGCCGCACCACGTCCCCGCTGTCGCGCAGTCCGGCGACGAAGCGGAGCGGGTCGCGCACCAGGTTCCAGGCGTGTCCCAGCAGGGGGGCGCCGCCCTTGGCGTACGGCGGCGGGGGCGCGTTCCGGCCGTCGGTCCCCGCTGTTCGGGGGGTCGGTCCACCGGTCATCGGATTCCCGCCGATCCGGGCCGTTCGCCCTGGTCGCTGATGTAGGGGGGCGTGGACCGGTCGGCCCAGCTGTCGACCTGGTAGCGACCGGACTCGTGGTGGAACCAGTACACGGAACTGAACCAGTTCCGCATATTGGAGATGTTGAGCGCCACGGCGTCCGCGAGTGGTTCGCCGCGCCATGTGCCGTCCCGGAGTTCACCGATGAGAACGGCTACTTCCTGCTCGGCGGCCAGGAATTCGGATATGCATCCGTTTACCCTTCGGCGTACTTCCGTGACCGCGTCCTCCAGGGTCATTCCCTCATGTTTGATGAGGCTGATCCCGAGGTTGTGGTATTCATCGCCCGCGAGTTCCTTGGGCAATGAGCAGAGGTCGTTGTACCAGGCGGCGAAATCCTGGCAGGCGAGCCCGGCCTTGCGGTAGGCGGGATTCTCCAGTACCGACCGGGGTATTTCATGGTGGGCGGCGGGCTCCAGGAGATCGAGCCAGATCCAGTGGGCGAAGGTGAGGCGGCGCAGTTCCAGGTACTCGGTGACCGCCGGAATGCGGCCCGTGGTCCGGTTGCGGTACTCGTTGTCGTACGCCTCGATCACTTCGTGGAAGTGTGCGGCGAAGCGGGCGTTCCAGCTCTCGCCCAGGAACGAGTAAAGCCGGATCATGCTGTCCGCGAAGGCCGCTACCAGGGCGTCCTCGTGTTGCAGATGGCGCCACGGGGCGTCGAGCGCCGCGTGGAGGCAGTCCCGCAGCCGTGCCCACGCCGCGTCCCTGCGGTGCACGACGTCACGGTCGTGGCGGTCGTCCCAGACGAAGAACCACGCGCTGTAGTCGGCAATTGCCTGGAGCACTTCCACCGGGGCGCCGAGGTAGTACCCGGCCATCAGATCGGTGTAGCACAGCCCGTCGGCGTACCGTTCGACCTTGTCGGCCGGCATCAGCCCCATTTTCAGGAGCCATGCACGTGTCGTCTCCTGGAGTGTCGGCCAATAGGGATGGAGTTGCCGAGGAAACTCCTTCTCGATCACCGGAAGTGCGAGTGCCGGCGGAACTGCTGTCTGTGTCGCTGCGGTGCTGTAGGAGAAAGCAGGCACGAGTGTCCCCTCTCAGTCGGCCCTGCTGTTGCCGCGGTACGGCGCACATACCCGCTCCGGACCACGCCGTCGCGCATCCCCGCGCACATTCCATTCAGCACCACAAGTGCCCGATGAGGGAACAGATTTGCTCCATTCACTACCCCGAGCTGCCGAGAACATCCCCTTACGTGACTGATTTCGGATCACACATGGCGGAAGGCGCGACCGGCGCACGCCGGCGCACAAGAGGGGCGCCCGGCGGGAAATCATCCCGGCCGGGCGCCATAGCTCTGGGGCGGAAGGGAACACCCTCCGTCACGGGCACACCGTGCGCACCCACCCACCTCAGGGGTCACCGCCCCCTCCCCGGCCCGTCCCGATCACCCGCAGGGGGTCGCGGTCGGTCCGACGTGCCGGGGTTTATCACCCCCCGTCCGGGGGAGAACATCCCTCGGACGGTCAGTCGTTGGCCACCACGGGGTAGCGCGGAGTGCCCTCTTCCATCTGGCGCAGAGCATCCTTGCGGTCCCGCTTGGACAGACGGTCGATATAGAGACGACCGTAGAGATGATCCGTCTCATGCTGTAGACAGCGCGCGAAGTAACCGCGGCCGCGTACTTTGATGGGGTTGCCCTTCTCGTCCTGACCTGTCACGACGGCGAAATCCGGACGCGCCAGCTCCGCATAGGCGGTGGGCACCGACAGGCAGCCCTCGTTGGAGTCGTCCAGGCTGCGCTGGTCGGCCGGGAGATCCTGGAGCACCGGGTTGCACACCACACCCACGTGCCGGTCGCCGGAGTCGTCCACGCAGTCGTACACGAAGACCTTCCGGCCCACCCCGATCTGGTTCGCGGCCAGGCCCACGCCCTCGGCGGTGCGCTGGCTGGCGAACATGTCGTCCACGAGCCCGGCCAGCTCGTCGTCGAAGGTGGTGATGTCCTCGCACTCCGTGTGCAGCACCGGGTTGCCCACGACGGTGATCGGACGGGACGTGCCGCGCGCGCGGTACGCCTCCTCACGCGCCTCGCAGTCCTCCGTGTCGATGACGAAACCCTCGTCGTCCACGGGGAGCACCCCACTGTGCTGCTGATCGGTGTCCTGCTGCGCCATGTCCGACGTACGCCTTCCTCAACCGTGTCGTGCCCCGGACCGTTCCTCCCGGGGGGAGCCCCCGGTCCGCGATGCGCGGGTGCCGGGCGACTGCCGCCACACAGCCTACGGCGCCCCGGAGCACCGCCGAGCGGGATACGGCCGGATACACCGGGAGGAGGCGGGGCACGGCCGGACACGGGTACCGGCCCGGACCGGACACCGGCCGCAGGCCCGTCCGGGAGGCGTCAGCAGACCTCTTCGAGGTCGCGCCAGTCCCGGGTGTCGGGGCTGTCCGACACCCATCCGTCGAGCAGCCCGCGCACCAGGGACGCGGGCGCGGCGATCCCGCACTCCCGCTCCGGCACCCACTGGTGGCCGTCGGTGACATGGCCGAGCGGACCGGGCTGGCCCGGCTCGCTGTGGTCGTGCGGGTCGAGGTGCTCGCCGTCGCCCTCGTCGCTGGGCATCCGGCTCTCCGAGCACATCCGGCACAGCAGCCGCACCGACGACGACCAGTCCTCGGCGGCGAAGCCCGCGTCGGCCGCGAGACGCTCCAGGGCGTCGCGGTCCTCCTCGTCGTCCGCCTCCAGCAGCACCACCCAGGTCGGCACCGGGGAGGGCGCCCACAGCTCGATCTCGTCGAAGACCGGGTACACGTGTCCGGCGGCGGTGGTCCGCTCGCCGTGCGGGACACCGTCGTGCAGGACGACCTCGCCCCAGCGGCGGCCCGAGGACGGCAGCGGGATGGACAGCACCTCGATACGGGCGGGGTCCAGCCGCCGCCCCCACACCACCTCGGCCTCGCCCTCCGGCGACAGCCGTACCGCCGCGCTGCCCAGCTCCATCCCGACCGGCTCGCCCGCGGCCCCGCCGGACCCGGGCCGGCCTGGCACCTTCAGCCCGTACGCCTGCCAGGCGCGACGGGCCAGCGGCCAGTCCTGGAGGGCGGTCGCCGCGATCCCGACGTTCCACCAGTCGGGGGCGCCCGTCTCGCGGTCCAGCAGCGCCACGGCCCGCAGCCCGGCGGCGCGGGCCTGCTCCCAGTCGTGCCGGAACTTGTGCAGCAGCGCGAGATTGAACCAGGACTCCGACAGCCAGGGCTCCAGGTCGGCGGCGCGGGTCAGCAGCGCCCCCGCGTCCTCGTAGCGGCCGTCGCCGATCAGTGTGAACGCCCGGTCGGTGGCCTGCCGCCAGGACGCGGAGGGCCGGTGCCGTCCCTTGCCGAAGATCCTCACGATTCCCGCCTGCCGTCCTCACCGGGGGGCGCGGGTTCCTGCCCCGCCCCGACACAGCCAGGGTTCACGCCCCCGGACACCCTTCTCGTAGCGTCTTTCCTTCGCATCCAACCATGGACGGTCGGACGGCCGCTCATTACCCATGGGTTACCCAGGGACGGGCGACGTATGGCCCCCCGGGGCCCCGGGTCTGGCGGGCTCATGTCACGGCCCCGGCACCCGCGGCGCCCCCGGGCGGCCGGGCCGTGTCCCACGGCAGCAGCGCCCCGCTCCCCCGCTGGGCCAGCGCCCTGGCCAGCGCCTCCACCACTTCCGGCTGATGGTCGTGCCCGGTCGCCAGCCGCAGCCGCTCCAGCGCGGCCAGCGGGCCACCGGGGCCCTGCGCCCGGACCAGCTCGTCGTACGCGTTCGCCGTCCGTACGATCCGGGCGGCCAGCGGCTGCTCGCACCGGGGGTCCGCCTGCCGTTCCACGATGAGCGCCACCTCGGGGTCCACCCCGGTCTGGCGCACCACGGCACCGCCGAGCCGGGCGATCCGCCGCTGCGCCTCGGCGGGGAGGGACGCGGTGGCCCCGGCCGGTACCGGGTCGACCAGGGACAGCTGCCCGATGTCGTGCATCAGCGCCGCGTGCTCCAGGACGGTGAGCGCGGACCGCGACAGTCCCAGCTCCCGGCCGACGGCCCGGCTGAGCGCGGCGACCGCCCGTGCGTGGCCGTGCGGGGTGTACCCGGCGATCTCCGTGGACCGGGCCAGGGACGCGATGGTCTGCCGGTAGGTCTGGCGGACCGCCGCGTACCGGCGCAGCGAGAGCTGGGTGAGCAGCAGCGGCAGCGAGAACACCGGCAGGGCCCACAGTCCGGCGACGGCGACGGTGAGCGCCATGACCGCGCCGGTCGCGCAGACCGCCGAGCCGATCCCGATCATCGCGCGCAGCTCGTCGCGCAGCAGCGGTGCGAACGGCCAGCCGGTACGGGCCCGGGCCAGGGCCGCGGCGAGGACCGCGTCGCACAGCGCGGTGACCGCCAGGACCCCGGTCATCCACAGCGCGTAGACGGGTCCGGGGTGGACCAGGTCCGCGAGGGCGCCGGTGTTGTACAGGGGCTGGAAGCAGACCGCGGCGAACGCGACGCTCAGGGTGCGGCGGGCGAGCTGTTCGGGCGCGGGGCCGCGGCCGGCCGCGAGGTGCGGAAGTCCGCCGAGGAGTCCGGCGGCCACGGTCACGGTGACCACCTGGGCGACGCCGTGATGGGTGGCGCCGCCCCCGTTCTCCCCGAGCAGGGCGTAAGCGAGGGCCCCGGCCGCGGCCAGCGGGGCGGTGTCCCGTTCGCCCTCGGAGGTACCGCCGGTCCGGGCGAGCTCACCGACCGCGATGAGCAGCCCGAAGGCGAGCGCGGTGCCCCGCTCGTGCACACCCGCCCAGACGGTCACTCCGATCGCCCAGACGGTCAGCGACCCGGCGGAGCCGAGCACCAGCACGACGGTGAGCCTGCCCAGCAGCGACCCCCGCGCGCGGGCGGCCGGGGCGGGGCGGGGGTCCCGGGCGTTGCCGGAGGGCGGGCCGGGCGGGGGCGGGGCCTGGGGTGGCCCGCCGGGGAGGTCCCCGTGGGCCGGTGGTGGCACGCCGGGGAGATCCCCTGGTCCGGTCCGGCGGCCGGGCCCGGTCCCGGGGCGGCCGTGCCGCGGACCGTCCGGCCCGGGGCCTTCCCGGCGGCCCGGCCCGGCACCTCCGGGGGCCTGCCGGGGGTCACGACGGGCTCCCGGCGGGCGAGCCGGTGGCGCGGGGGGCGGGCAGATCGGGGCCGTCGGCGGTGACCGACGGATGCCAGCCGTGCCGGTCGAGGGCCCGGACCAGCGCACCGACCATCCGGGGGTCGAAGTGCGCGCCCGCGCAGCGTTCCAGCTCGGCCACCGCCTTCGGCACCGAACGGGCCCTGCTGTACGAGCGGGTCGAGGTCATCGCGTCGAACGCGTCCGCGACGGCGACCACCCGGGCGCACTCGGGGATACGGTCCCCGGCCAGCCCGTACGGGTAGCCGCTGCCGTCGACGCGTTCATGGTGGTGGAGGATCGCCGCGCGGGCCTCCCCGAGGAAGCCGATGCCCCGGGTGATCTCGTGCCCGTACTCCGGGTGCAGCTCGATCACCCGCCGTTCCTGCGGGGTGAGGGGACCGTCCTTGCGCAGCAGCCGGGTGGGCACCCCCAGCTTGCCGACGTCGTGCAGGATGCCCGCGAACCGCAGGGTCTCCACCCGGCTGTCGTCCATCCCCAGCTCCTGGGCGATCATCACCGACGCCTGCCCGACGCGTTCGCTGTGGCCCCGGGTGTATCCGTCCTTGAGGTCGACGGCCTGGACCAGGGCCCGGATGGTCGACTGATGGGCGGCCCGCTCACGGTGGTACTGGGCGAACAGCCAGCAGGAGATGTACATCGGCAGCAGCACGAGCAGCGCGGCCCCGGGACCGTACGGGCTGCGCCACAGCACCGTCATCATCAGCCCGACCAGACCGTGCACACTGACGGGCGCCAGCACCGGCCAGAACCGGCCGCGCCAGGCCCGGCGGGCCGGTACCCGCTCGGCGAGGACGAGGATTCCGCCGTCGAGGACCGTGAGCACGGCGCAGAACACCACCACCGCGGCGGCGGCGGGCGCCAGCGCGTACGGGAAGTCGGGTCCGGCGGGGCCGCCGACCGCGCCGGGACCGCCGAGCGCCTGATGGGCGAGGGCCGCCGCCCAGCAGGCGAGGGCGAGCTGGGCCGCGTGCCAGATCCGGCGGGGACCGGCGGGCCGCCGCTCCACCCGCGCCAGCAGCGCGCCGGGCACACCGACGAGCGCGGCGGCGGCCGGTGGCAGCAGAAACGCTCCGGCGAGCAGGACCGGGAAGAACATGCCCATGCCCCGGGGGGCGTGGCGGCCCATGAAACGGCAGCGCGGCAGCTGCTCGCACCCCGCGTACAGGGCGGCGAGCAGGGCGACGGCGAGCCACGGCACCGAAGGGGCGTCCGGGGAGCCGGCCGCCCGGGGAACGGCGGCGGCCAGCGCGGGCGCCGCGCAGAGCAGCGCCGCCAGCGCGGCGCCGAGGATGTACGCACGGGCCAAGGCGGGTACCGACCGCATCCACCGCTCCTCCCCCGGGCCCGGCCGCCCGAAAGGGGCCGGGCGCGCCCGTCACAGGCTCCGGAGAATAGGGGTCGCCGGGTGGCGTTCGGGCGGCATCAGCGGATTCGCCCGGCCTCCCCCACGGGGATTAGCACATTCGGGTGATTTTCCCGTCGCACCCATTCCCCACGGCGCGGCGGCTTGACCCCAGGCGTGCCGCTCCCCCTCGGCGGGGGTGGAGCGGCAGCGGGAGGAAGGCGCGGCTCAGGCGCCTTCGGCGGAGGCGGTGACGTCCTTCTCCGCGGACTTCGTGTACGGGCCGGGCAGCGGGTCGGTCACGCTGTCCCCGGACTCACCGGAACGGATCAGATCGATCCGGCCCATGACCTTGGCCCGCAGATCGGTGGGTACGTCGTCATGACCGCAGCACCGTTTCACCAGCTTCTTCACGGCCTGTTCGAGACCGTACTTCTCCAGGCACGGGGAGCACTCCTCGAAGTGCGTCTCGAACTTCGTGCAGTCGCCCTCGGGCATCTCACGGTCGAGGTACTCGTAGAGGTGGTCGAGTACTTCGGTGCAGTCCGTCTCGTGCGGCTCTCCGCAGCTCATGAGCCCGAGCCTTTCGCTTCGTTCGCCTCTCCGGCGCCGGCCGGGACGAGACCGCGATCACGCGCGTAGTCCTCCAGCATGCCGCGGAGTTGGCGGCGGCCCCGGTGCAGCCGGGACATCACCGTGCCGATGGGTGTACCCATGATGTCCGCGATCTCCTTGTACGCAAAGCCTTCGACGTCCGCGAGGTAGACCGCGATGCGGAACTCCTCGGGGATCGCCTGGAGGGCTTCCTTCACATCCGAGTCCGGCAGATGGTCCAGCGCCTGCGACTCGGCGGAGCGCAGCCCGGTGGACATATGGGACTCGGCACGCGCGAGCTGCCAGTCCTCGATCTCCTCGGCGGCGCTGCGCTGCGGCTCGCGCTGCTTCTTGCGGTACGAGTTGATGAAGGTGTTCGTCAGGATGCGGTACAGCCACGCCTTGAGGTTGGTGCCCTCACGGAACTGGTGGAACGACGCGTACGCCTTGGCGTACGTCTCCTGCACCAGATCCTCGGCGTCGGCCGGGTTGCGCGTCATGCGCAGGGCCGCGGAGTACATCTGGTCGAGAAATTCGAGGGCGTCCCGCTCGAAACGGGCGTTGCGCTCGGCGGTCGACTCCTCGGGCCGTTCCGCCTGGCCGTGCTCGGTCCCCGCGTCGGTCCCAGTGACCGGACCCACCTCCTCAGGCGCTGTCGTGGAACCGGGACCGGTCCCACCCGCTTCGGAGAATAGTCGACCACGGGTCGACGGGGCGGTCGGGCCGTACGGGGCCGGGGTCGCGGGAAGGGCGGGTGCCGACAGGTCCGGACCGCCGGGCGCCCGGGTGGGGGCACCGATCGCCGAGGGCAGGACGGACCAGTTCAGACCCGTGGTGCCACTGCGGCTCGGGCAGGTGATCGAACCCATGCGGTGTTCTCCCTCTCGATCGGTCGGACCGGGCGGGCACCGGCTTCGGCGGTCCTACTGGACGGAGCCGTGTGCACGCCTTCTGTTCGCCACAACAGCACCCGGGGGCCCGGCATTCCCCGCCGGTGGGCGGGTCGGCCGGGCGGTCAGCGGAGCCGCGCGGTCCACTCCACGACGGCGTCCGTGAGGGTGAGCAAGGTCTCGTCCTGGGTGACCGGCGCGCGCTTGGGCACGGCGAAGGAGTGGTCGGCGGACGGGACCGGTACGAGTTCGTGGGCGCCGTCGGGGAACTCCTCCGGGTGCCCGAAGGGGTCGTTCCCGCCCTGGACGACCAGGGTCGGGACCCGGGCGCCGAGGAGTTCCCCGGCCCGTGAGCGGTCCGGGCGGCCGGGCGGGTGCAGCGGGAAGGCCAGCGCGAGGACGGCGTGGGCGCCGAGGTCGTGGGCGGTGCGGCACGCGACCCGGGCGCCGGCGCTGCGGCCTCCCGCGATGACCGGGAGGCCGGGGGTGGTGAGGGCGGGCCACAGGTCCCGCCAGCCCGCATCGAGGGTCTTCGGGGCGGGGGCCAGCTTCTTCCCGGCGACACGCCAGGGCTGCTCCACGAGGGCTACCGTCACGCCGTTCGGGGGGAGGGTGGCGGCCAGCGCCTGGAGGTCGCGGGCGCCGATGCCGCCGCCCGCGCCGTGGCTCACCGCGAGGGTGAGGGCGGGGTGGGGGGCGTGGTACCACGTGATCCGGGCGTCCCCCGGTCCGGTGGGGACGGTCTCCGGGGCCCCGGGGCCGGGGGCGCCTGTTCTTGCGTTGCTGTCGTTGGAGGTCACGGGGGCATCCTGCCCCTTGGGTACGCGGGGCTGGGCGTACTTCGTTCCTGTGCCGTCGCTCGGTGGTTCGCGCAGTTCCCCGCGGGTCGCCTTCGCTTGCGCTTCCCAGGTCTGTCCGGGTGGGCGCGCTTGTTCCTGTGCCGTCGCTCGTCGTTTCTGCGCAGTTCCCCGCGCCCCTTTGGGGCGCGTTCTGTTTGTTCTTCGGGTCGGTGCCGGTCGGGATTCTCCGTCCTCGCTCCAACGCGCTCGGTCGGACATCCCCCTTGCCCTGCTGAAGAGCATCGGAGTCTGCGGGCAGAGATTCCCGCCCACCCCCTCCCGCAGCAGCGCGCCCGCACGAGGAGGATGGTTCAGCCCCGGCCCCGCAGACTGACGACAGCCCCAGATGGGCGCCCCCAAAGGGGCGCGGGGAACTGCGCAAAAGACGAGGGCCGACCCGCACCCGGCGAACGACCTCAAGGGGCAGCATCCAGGGGCGCGGGGAACTGCGCACCCACGAAGTACCTGCACGGGGACAAGTACGCCCAGGTGTGGAACCCCAGGGGCGCGAGGAACCGCGCACCCTCCGAACGACGGCACCGGAAACAAGTGCGCCCAGCCGGACAGACCTCGGAAGCGCCGGAGGTCATACCCGGAGGAGCCACCTCGTGGTTCCTATGAGGGAGCACAGCGACACCGCGTGGAAGAGGAAGAACCACAGGCCCGCCGGGACATTGGTGAGCCGTGAGAGCTGATCCGCGTCGGAGTCACCCGCCCCGCCGCGCCGCCGCTTCGCCTGGAGCTCGAACGCGGGCCGTACCCCGCCCAGCACCAGGAACCACACCACGGCGTACGCGAACGCGGCCTGCACCTGGGGGCCCGCCAGCCAGGAGACGAGCAGGAACGTCCCCCCGGACAGGATCACGGTGAGCACCCCGTACGCGTTGCGGATCATGACGAGCATCACCAGCAGCAGCCCGGTGGCCAGCCACAGCAGCAGCGTGATGTACCCCGCCCCGAGCAGCGCGGCCCCGCCGAGACCCAGCAGCGGGGGCGCGGTGTACCCGGCGGCGGCGGTGAGGATCATGCCGATGCCGGTGGGCTTGCCGCGGCTGACGGTGAGTCCGGAGGTGTCGGAGTGCAGCCGGATGCCGTCCAGCCTGCGCCCGGTGGCGAGGGCGACGAGACCGTGCCCGCCCTCGTGGGCGATGGTGATCGCGTTGCGGGACAGCCGCCACAGCGGATGCGGCACGACCACGAGCAGCGCGGCGACGGCGGTGGCGACCACCACCCAGAGGTCCGGGTCGGGCTGCGTGGAGAAGACGCGGTCCCACAGGTCGGTCAGGCCGTCGATGGCGAGAGTGTTCATTTTCCGGGCGGCTCCCTCAACGGTGCGGGGGTCTGGCAGTGTGACATGTATGTGTGGACGTTATGCGTCGAGCCGTCGGCCGGAGGACCTCGCGGGGATCTTCGGGATCACCGCGTGGGAGCCGACGGAGACCCTGGCCCCGGACTGGAACGTCGCGCCGACCAAGGAGGTCTTCGCCGTACTGGACCGTCCTGTGAAGGACGCCGAGGACCCCCGTCCGGTTCGCCAGTTGCGCACCCTCAGGTGGGGACTCGTCCCGTCGTGGGCGAAGACCCCCGAGGGCGCGGCCCGGATGATCAACGCGCGCGCCGAGACGGTGCACGAGAAGCCCTCGTTCCGCCGTCCCTTCACGGCGCGCCGCTGTCTGCTGCCCGCCGACGGCTACTACGAGTGGGTGACCGCGGCGGCGGAGCGGGAGCTGGAGGTCGAGGGGCGTAAGAAGCGGCCGCGCAAGCAGCCGTACTTCGTGACCCCGGCCGACGGTTCGGTGTTCGCGATGGCCGGGCTGTACGAGTTCTGGCGGGACCGTACGCTGCCCGACGAGCATCCGCTGGCGTGGTGGGTGACGTGCACGGTCATCACCACGGAGGCGGAGACCACGCCGCTCGCGGGCGCGGACGGGGACGGGGACGGGCCGGGCACCCTCGCGGAGATCCATCCGCGGATGCCGCTGATGCTCACGCCGGACCGCTGGGACGCGTGGCTCGACCCGGCGCGTACCGACCCCGGCGAGGTGCGTGCGCTGCTGGAGCCGCCGCCGACCGGGCTGCTGCGGGCGTATCCCGTGGGCACGGCGGTCAGCAACGTCCGCAACAACGGCCCCGAGCTGCTCACGGAACTGGACGGTCCGGAGGAGGCCACCCTGTTCTGACCGGTGCCAGGGCCTTGAAAGGGGTGCGGGCGGACGTGCGGCGGGGGCCCGTGGTGACCCCGGACGCGGTGCGCTGCCGGAGGGCTGTTTCCGGGGCGTTTCCCGGGCCGTCGCCGGGAAACGCCGTCGTGGCCAGCCACTAAGCTGAAGACCATGACCGAGAACCCCGCGCCTCCCGCCCTCTGGCCCGCCCCGCTCGCGAGCGGAGCCGTCACCGCGACGGTCCAGGTGCCCGGTTCCAAATCGGTGACCAATCGGGCGCTGGTCCTCTCCTCCATCGCCGCCGAGCCGGGCTGGCTGCGCCGCCCGCTGCGTTCGCGCGACACCCTGCTGATGGCGTCCGCGCTGCGGGCGATGGGCGTGGGTATCGAGGAGACCGTCTCGTCCAGTTCCACGGGCGCGCCCGTGGAGGGCGGCGAGGGCGAGGCATGGCGGATCATCCCCTCGGGTCTGCACGGTCCCGCGACGGTCGACGTGGGCAACGCGGGCACCGTGATGCGGTTCCTGCCGCCGGTCGCGGCCCTCGCGGACGGCCCGATCCGCTTCGACGGCGACCCCCGCTCGTACGAGCGCCCGCTGCACGGGGTGATCGACGGGCTGCGCGCGCTGGGTGCCCGGATCGACGACGAGGAGCGCGGCGCGCTCCCGCTGACCGTGCACGGCGGCGGGGCGCTGGAGGGTGGCCGGGTCGAGATCGACGCGTCGTCGTCGTCGCAGTTCGTGAGCGCGCTGCTGCTGTCGGGCCCGCGGTTCAACCAGGGCGTGGAGGTACGGCACGTGGGCGGCACGCTGCCGTCGATGCCGCACATCCGGATGACGGTGGACATGCTGCGCCGGGCGGGTGCCCAGGTGGACACCCCCGAGTCGGGCGGCGAGCCGAATGTCTGGCGGGTCACCGCGGGCGCGCTGCGCGGGGTGGACCTCACGGTGGAGCCGGACCTGTCGAACGCGCAGCCGTTCCTCGCCGCCGCGCTGGTCACGGGCGGCCGGGTCGTCGTCCCGGACTGGCCGGAGCACACCACGCAGCCCGGTGACCGGCTGCGGGAGATCTTCACCGCCATGGGCGGTTCCTGCGAGCTGACGGAGCAGGGGCTGGTGTTCACCGGTTCGGGGAGGATCCACGGGATCGATGTGGACCTCGGCGAGGTCGGTGAGCTGACCCCGGGCATCGCGGCGGTGGCGGCGCTGGCCGACTCCCCGTCGACCCTGCGCGGGGTGGCGCATCTGCGGCTGCACGAGACGGACCGGCTGGCCGCGCTGACCAAGGAGATCAACGAGCTGGGCGGCGATGTCACGGAGACCGCCGACGGCCTCACGATCCGCCCCCGTCCGCTGCGCGGCGGGACGTTCCACACCTACGACGACCACCGGATGGCCACGGCCGGCGCGATCATCGGCCTGGCGGTGGAGGGTGTGCTGATCGAGAACGTCGCGACGACCGCGAAGACCCTGCCGGACTTCCCGGATCTGTGGACCGGGATGCTCGGGAACTGACGGACGATCGACATGCGCCGCTACGGCAAGCACACCGACGAGGACGACATCCCGCTGCGGCCCAACCGCAAGGGCAACCGGCCCCGGAGCACCATCCGGCCCAAGCACGAGGACGCGTCGGACGGCATGGTCCTGACGGTGGACCGGGGGCGGCTGACGTGTCTGGTCGGGGACCAGGTCGTGCACGCGATGAAGGCCCGGGAGCTGGGGCGCAAGGCCGCGGTGGTCGGGGACCGGGTGTCGCTGGTCGGTGATCTGTCGGGCAAGAAGGACACCCTCGCGCGGATCGTGCGGATCGCGGCGCGCACCTCCGTGCTGCGGCGCACCGCGGACGACGACGACCCGTACGAGCGGGTGGTCGTCGCCAACGCCGACCAGCTGGCGATCGTGACCGCGCTGGCGGACCCGGAGCCCCGGCCCCGGCTGATCGACCGCTGTCTGGTCGCCGCGTACGACGGCGGGCTGTCGCCGCTGCTGGTGCTGACCAAGTCGGACCTGGCATCGCCGGACGGGCTGCTGGAGACGTACGACACCCTGGGTGTCCCGTATGTCGTGACCTCGCGGGACGAGCTGGCGAACGGCGACGCGGCGGACCGGGTGCGGGAGCTGCTGGCGGGTCAGATCACGGCGTTCGTGGGCCATTCGGGTGTCGGCAAGACGACTCTGGTCAACGCGCTCGTTCCCGGGGACCGGCGGCGGACCACGGGTCATGTCAACGCGGTGACGGGCCGGGGCCGGCACACCACGACATCCGCGCTGGCGCTGCCGCTGGCCGGTGCCGCCGGGGGCTGGGTCGTCGACACGCCCGGTATCCGCTCGTTCGGGCTCAACCACGTCGATCCGTCCCGGGTGATCCTCGCGTTCCCCGATCTGGAGCCGGGCACGGTGAACTGTCCGCGCGCGTGCAGCCATGACGAGCCGGACTGCGCGCTGGACGCCTGGGTCGCCGAGGGGCACGCGGACCCGGCGCGGCTGTACTCGCTGCGGCGACTGCTGGCGGTCCGGGAACGCCACGACGGCGACTGATCCGCCGCGGCGGGGCGTGCGGACGGGGGGCTCTCGGGGACGCTGTCGCGTGTTTGCGTGACGGCCGCTCAGGTAAGGGCATAATCGCACCGAGCCTGACCCAAGCCGGACGAAACGGCCACGAGCGTGGGTACCCCGGGAGGCAATCGCATGGCGTGGCTGTTGGTGATCGTGGCGGGGCTGCTCGAAACCGGCTTCGCGGTCTCTCTGAAGCTGTCGCACGGTTTCACCCGGTTGTGGCCCACGGTCGCGTTCGCCGCCTTCGCGCTGGGCAGCTTCGGTCTGCTGACCCTCGCACTGCGCAAACTGGACGTGGGTCCGGCGTACGCGGTGTGGACGGGTATCGGGGCGGCGGGGACCGCGATCTACGGGATGGTGTTCCTCGGCGATCTGGTCTCCACGCTGAAGATCGTGTCGATCTCGCTGGTGGTCATCGGGGTGATCGGGCTCCAGCTGTCGGGGTCGTCGCACTGACCGCGCCGAGCGTGTCCCGTACCAGCGCCCCCACTCCCCCGTCCGGCGCGGGCGCCTGCATCCACGACAGGGCCAGGCGCAGGGCGAGTTCGGTGAGCCGGGCCAGTTCGGCGGTGTCCGCCGGGTCGGCCCGGGGCGGGGACAGCGCGACGACGGTGCGGTCGCGGAGCAGGCCGAGGAGTTCGCCGGGGGACGGCAGCGGTCCGTCGGCGCCGCGCTGGGCGGCCGTGGACTGCGCCGGGACCCGGGCCGGGGCGGGGACGGGGAGCCGGGGGGTCCAGAGGCCGGTGAGCGCGGCCCGGACGAGGGAGTTGCCGCGGGCGGCCCGTACCAGCCACTCGGCGAGCGCGGGCAGCCGTTCACCGGCCTCGTGGTAACCGGCCAGCGCGTGGTCGGCGCCCGTGAGGACGGCGTCGATCTCCCGGCGGACCAGGGCCCGGCCGAGACCGTCCTTGCCGCCGAACTCGTTGTACAGCGTCTGCCGTGACACCCCGGCGGCGGCGGCCACGTCGACCATCCGCACCGCGCTCCACGGGCGGCAGACGAGGGCGGTGCGGGCCGCGTCGAGCAACGACTCCCGCGCTGCGGGCATACGCGCCTCCCTGCGGCCGACATCGATGTCGGCCCCCGTCACCGAAACCGGACCTCGTTGTCAGAGTTGACGCACCTCAGGGGGCTGTCAAGGGTATTGTCCGGACCTTTCCGGACCGCTGATCCGGCCCGCTGATCCGGCCCGGCGGGGGCCGCGGCCGGTCCGCCTCGGTTCCGGGGGGTGTGGCCGGATTCCGGGCCCGGTGGATACTGTTCGGCCATGCCCGACTATCACGATGACCTGCGGCTGGCCCATGTGCTCGCCGACGCCGCGGACGCCGCGACCATGGACCGGTTCAAGGCCCTCGACCTCAAGGTGGAGACCAAGCCGGACCTGACCCCGGTGAGCGAGGCGGACAAGGCCGCCGAGGAGCTGATCCGGGGTCAGTTGCAGCGGGCACGGCCCCGGGACGCGGTGCTGGGCGAGGAGTACGGCGTCGAGGGGACCGGGCCGCGCCGCTGGGTGATCGACCCGATCGACGGCACCAAGAACTATGTGCGCGGGGTCCCGGTGTGGGCCACGCTGATCTCGCTGACGGAGGCGGCCGAGGGCGGCTACCAGCCGGTGGTGGGCCTGGTGTCGGCCCCGGCGCTGGGCCGCCGCTGGTGGGCCGCGAAGGGGCACGGCGCGTTCACCGGCCGCAGCCTGACCTCGGCCTCGCGGATGCGGGTCTCCCAGGTGTCCCGGATCGCCGACGCCTCGTTCGCGTACTCGTCGCTGACCGGCTGGGAGGAGCGCGGACGCCTCGACGGCTTCCTCGATCTGACCCGCGCGGTGTGGCGCACCCGGGGATACGGGGACTTCTGGCCGTACATGATGGTGGCCGAGGGCTCGGTGGACATCTGCGCCGAGCCGGAGCTGTCGCTGTGGGACATGGCGGCGACCGCGGTCATCGTGACGGAGGCCGGCGGGGTCTTCACCGGCCTCGACGGCCGCCCGGGACCGCACAGCGGGAACGCCGCCGCGTCGAACGGCCATCTCCACGACGAGCTGCTGGGCTATCTGAACCAGAAGTACTGAGCCGGGTACGCGGGACCGGGCGGGGCCGGCCGGGGTGTTCCGGAGCCGACCGTCCGGTCCGGTGATCCGGTCACCTTCCGTCACCCGTGGTGCCGGGCCGTCACCCGGGGTGGGGAAAATCGGCTTCTGTCCCGCCCGTTCGACCCCTTGTTGACCCGCCGGAGGGCTGCCACTCTGAGAATCCCCCCACTTGTGAACTTGTGAATCGATTCGCAAGGGGGGTCCTCACGAAGCAGGAGGTGGCTTTCGATCATGCTCGTCCGCGACGCCATGAGCACGGTGGTCCTCACCATCGGCCCGGCCCACACGCTTCGCCAGGCCGCGTCCCTGATGTCGGCCCGCCGTGTCGGCGCGGCCGTCGTCCTCGACCCCGACACCAGCGGACTCGGCATCCTGACCGAGCGCGACATCCTCGTCTCCCTCGGCCTCGGGCAGAACCCCGACCGGGAGACGGCCGGCACCCACACCACGACCGACGTGGTCTTCGCCACTCCGGCGTGGACCCTCAAGGACGCAGCGCGGGCCATGACGCAGGGCGGCTTCCGCCATCTGATCGTGCTCGGCGACAGCGAACCGATCGGTGTCGTCTCGGTCCGCGACATCCTGCGCTGCTGGGCGCCGGTGGAACGGCGGACGGCCACGCTCGCGGGCTGACCCCCGCCGGGCGACACGTGTACCCGTATCCGTCGGGACACCCGTACCCGTACCGACGGGGTCGCCGGGAATGACGGCGGCGGCCGGGCGGATGATCTCCGCCCGGCCGCCGGGCCGTGACCGGGCCGTGGCACACCGCGCGGGCGACGGCCGGTCACCCGGCGCGCCGCCCACGCGACGCCGTCAGCCGCGCAGGGCCTGGACCGCGGCCTCCAGACGCTTGCCGAAGTCGCCGTCCGCCTGGCGGAAGTTGTTGATCGCGCGCTCGGCGATGCCGTCGCTCGACACCTTGGCGATGAACCCCGAGAGGTTCTCGATCAACCGCGACTTCTCGTCCTCGGACATCAGCCGGTAGAGGTCACCGGCCTGGACGAAGTCGTTGTCCTCGGCGTGGTTCGGCGCCTCGTGGTTGCCGGTGACCCCGGCGACCGAGGTGGCCGACCACAGCGGCTTGTCCGTCTGGAACGGGCCGCCGAAGCTGTTGGGCTCGTAGTTCTTCGCGCCCTTGTGGCGGCCGTCGTACAGGAAGCCGTCCCGGCTGTTGGTACGCGCCTCGGTGGCGTGCGGACGGTTCACCGGCAGATGGTCGGCGTTGATGCCGACGCGGTAGCGGTGGGCGTCGCCGTACGCGAAGAGACGGCCCTGGAGCATCTTGTCCGGGGAGGGACCGATACCCGGCACGAAGTGGGCGGGGCTGAAGATGGACTGCTCGACCTCGGCGAAGACGTTCTCCGGGTTGCGGTTCAGCTCCAGCTTGCCGATGTCGATCGGCGGGTAGTCCGCGTGCGGCCACACCTTGGTGAGGTCGAACGGGTTGAAGCGGTAGCCCGTCGCGTCGGCCGCGGGCATGATCTGCGCCTGGACCGTCCAGGACGGGAACTCGCCGCGCTCGATGGACTCGCGCAGATCCCGCTGGTGGCTGTCCGGGTCCTCACCGGCGAGGAGGTTGGCCTCGGCCTGGGTGAGGGTCTTGATGCCCTGGTCGGTCTTGAAGTGGTACTTGACCCAGAAGACCTCGCCGGCCTCGTTCGTCCACTGGTAGGTGTGCGAGCCGTAGCCGTTCATGTGCCGGTACGAGGCGGGGATGCCGCGGTCGCCGAAGAGCCACGTCACCTGGTGGGTCGACTCGGGGCTGAGCCCCCAGAAGTCCCAGACGTTGTCCGCCTCCTGCGAGCCCGAGTACGGGTCGCGCTTCTGGGTGTGGATGAAGTCGGGGAACTTGATGGCGTCCTTGATGAAGAACACCGGGGTGTTGTTCCCGACGAGGTCGTAGTTGCCGTCCTCGGTGTAGAACTTCAGCGCGAAGCCGCGCGGGTCCCGCACCGCGTCGGCCGCACCGAGGTTCCCGGCCACCGTGGAGAAGCGCAGGAACGTCTCGGTCTGCTTGCCGACCTCGGAGAGGAACCGGGCCCGCGTCCACTGCGACACGTCGCGGGTCAGCGTGAAGGTGCCGTAGGCGCCCGCCCCACGCGCGTGGACGACGCGCTCCGGGATGCGCTCGCGGTTGAAGTGCGCGAGCTTCTCCAGCAGCGACTGGTCCTGGAGCAGTACGGGACCGCCGACGCCCGCGGTCTCGCTGTTCTGGTTGTCGGCGACCGGAGCCCCGGCCTCCGTGGTGAGCGGTCCCTGTGACGTCACGTGCGCCTCCTGCGTCATTTTCTGCAAGTCCTGTCCCTTGGCCAATGCCGTAGCCGATCCTACAATGGACAATGTCTAAGTCAAGCAAACTTCCAAAGTCACACCCGTTCGGGATCAAGGTCCCCCTGCTGTTAGGCTGGTGCCCATGAGTGACCTGTTGGGACGACTGCGCGAACGCGGCTGGCGGATGACCGCACAGCGCCGTGTGGTGGCCGAGGTCCTCGACGGCGAACACGTCCATCTGACGGCCGACGAGGTGCACGCGCGGGCCGTGGTGAGGCTCCCCGAGATCTCCCGCGCCACCGTGTACAACACCCTCGGCGAGCTGGTCACCCTGGGCGAGGTCCTGGAAGTCGCCACCGACAAACGCGCCAAGCGCTACGACCCGAACGCGCATCACCCGCATCACCATCTGGTGTGCGCGTCCTGCGGCGCGATCCGCGATGTGCACCCCCTGGGCAATCCGCTGGCGGACCTCCCCGACTCGGAGCGCTTCGGCTTCACCGTCTCGGACGTGGAGATGACCTTCAAGGGCATCTGTCCGAACTGCGTCACCGCCTGACCCGGAACATACGAGGAGGGCCCGCGCCGGTCGGCGCGGGCCCTCCTCGTTTCTGCCTTCGCTTCCCCGTACACGAAGATGACGTTCCGTATACGACGAAGACCCGGAAGCCAGGCTTCCGGGTCTTCGTCTTCGAGTAGCGGGGACAGGATTTGAACCTGCGACCTCTGGGTTATGAGCCCAGCGAGCTACCGAGCTGCTCCACCCCGCGTCGTTGAACACAACCTTACGTGACCATCGGGGTGGGAGCAAATCCCCGACCGGCCGGGGTCCCCGGCCCCGAGGGCGCCGTGGCGGACCGGCTCCCCCGGGGCGGGGACAGGGACGGCGACCGTCAGTTCTTGCGGGCCAGCCCGCCCGCCATCAGCCGCTGCGCGACCGACAGCGGGGGCTCCACCGGCTCGTCCGGGCGCCAGAGCGGCAGGGACACCACACCCGGCTCCAGCAGCTCGTACCCGTCGAAGTACGCGGTGAGCTCCTCCGTGGTGCGGAAGCGGCCGGTGCCGAGCAGGTCCAGCATGGTCTCCTGGACGGCCTGGGCCTCGGCCCCCGTGTCGCAGAACGCGGTGATCACGAGGTGGCTGCCCGCGGGGACGGCGTCCATGTACGCGTCGACGATGCCCTTGGGGTCCTCGTCGTCGTGCAGGTGGTGGAGGATGCCGATGAGCAGCACGCCGACCGGCTCGTCGAAGTTGATCAGGCGCTTGATCGCGGGCTCCGCGAGAACGGCCTTCGGGTCGCGCAGATCGGCGCTGGAGACGCCCGTGTTCTCGTTCTCCTCCAGCAGGGCCCGGCCGTGGGCCAGCACGATGGGGTCGTTGTCGACGTACACGACCCGGGCCTCGGGGTTGACCCGCTGGGCGACGTGGTGCGTGTTCTCCAGGGTCGGCAGGCCGGCCCCGAGGTCGATGAACTGCTTGATACCGACGTCCGCGGCGAGATAGCGGACCGCGCGGCCGAGCAGGGCGCGGTTGAACCAGCCGACGTCACCGATGTGCGGAACGGTGCGCTTCACCTCGTCGGCGACCACGCGGTCGACCTCGTAATTGTCCTTGCCCCCGAGAACCGCGTCGTAGACACGCGCGATGCTGGGCCTGCTCGTGTCGATTTCCTCCGCCACCACATTCTCCGTCCCTGTGCCACCCAAACGGGCTGTTTTCAAGCCGCCAGACTAACCCGCCCTGGACAACCCAGAGTTGTCCTGCACCAAGGTTTTTTCCCCCGAAATCCCCCGCTCCCCACCGCCCCCGGTAAGTGGCCCGCCACGGAGGGGAGTTACCCCCGCACCCGAACAACACCGCCGAGTGGCCGATGTCCAGGAGTGCGGGGAACGGTGCAAAAGACGAGGGCAGACCCGCACCCGACGAACAAGCCCGAAGGGGCAGCATCCAGGGGCGCGGGGAACTGCGCACCCCACGAGCGACGGCACAGGGACAAGCACGCCCAGCACAGGAAACCCAGCGGCGCGAGCGAAGGCGACCCGCACAGGAAACCCAGGGCGCCGGACACCGGATCAGGCGGGGGTCGGACGGCGGGTCAGGCCGACAACTCCTCCCGCAGCGCGTCCCGCAACCGCGCCGCGCGCCCCGCGACCTCCTCGGGCCCCAGCGACACCGCGAGATCGGCCCACCGCTGCCCCTCCGACAACTCCCCCCGCCGCGCGTGCAGCAGTGCGAGGCGCAACGCGGCCCGCCCGTGCCCCGCGCGGGCGGCACGGCTCCACCACAGCGCCGCCTCCGGCTCACTGCCCTCCCGGGCGAGCAGCAGCCCGAGGTTGAAGGCTCCGTTGCGGCTCCCCGCCTCCGCGGCCTTGCGGTACCACCCGGCGGCCTCGACGACGTCCCCGCGCGCGGACGCGAACATCCCGACCCGCACCTGGGCCCGCCGGTGCCCCAGCTGCGCGGCCCGCTCGTACCACTCCTCGCACTCGGTGCGCTCGGTCGCGGGCTCGCCCAGCTCGTGCGCGTTGGTCCGGGGGCGCCGCGCGTCGAGCACGGCGGCCAGCCGGTACGCGGCCTCCGCGCTGCCGCCGCCGGCCGCGCACCGCAGATACCGCTCGGCGGTCCGCTCGTCGCCGTCGCGCAGTTCGGCGATGCCGACCTGGAGCGCGGCCTCCGTGTGCCCGGCGGCGGCGGCCCGTCCGTACCAGCGCAGCGCGCCCTCGTCGTCGCCCCGGCCCTGGCAGAGGATGCCGAGGTTGAACGCGGCGTCGACACTGCCCGCCTCGGCGGCCTTGGAGAACCAGGGTTCGGCGCCCGCCGCGTCCCCGCCCTGGAGCAGCAGCACGGCGAGCGCGTTGGCGGCCTCGCGGTGCCCGGCGTAGGCGGCGCGGCGGTACCACTGCTCGGCCTGCGGGGTGCGGTCCTGCTGGGCGCAGAGCAGCCCGAGGTTGTAGGAGCCGTTGACGTCGCCCGCGTCCATCGCGGCCCGGTACCAGCGCTCGGCGGTCTGCGGCTCGCCGCGCTCGGCGTGCAGGGCGCCCAGCGCGTTGGCGGCGTTGCCGTCGCCGTCCTGGGCGGCCCGCAGCCACCACACGGCGGCGCTCTCGATGTCGTCGGCGTCCCGCAGCAGGAAGCCGAGGGCGCAGGCGGCCCGTGCCTCGCCGTCCTTGGCGGAGGTGAGGTACCAGCGGCCGGCCTCCTTGAGGTCGCCGCGCTTCTCCAGGATCGCGCCGAGATGCAGCGCGGCCCGCCGGTGGCCGCGCGCGGCGGCCTGCCGGTACCACAGCTCGGCCTCGTCGGCGGCGTCGTCGGCGGGCGGGGGCGTGGTGCCGCCCTGGCCGCCGGTCCGGCGTGCGCCCGTGCGGGCGGAGCCGCGGGTGTCCGGCGGGGCGGCGGGGGCCGGCCTGCGGGAGCCGGGGCCCGGGAGGGCGTCGGCGTCGTCGCCGAGGGGGTCGCCCAGCTCATCGAGGAGGGCGTTCTTGTCGAGGGTGCGGGCGAGCCGGTAGGCCGCCTCGCGGTGGCCCCGTTCGGCGGCGGCCCGCATCCACTGGGCCGCGCCGGGGTCGACGCGGTGCTCCAGCAGGTCCGCGAGGGCGTAGGCGCCGAGCGCGTGGCCCTGCTCGGCGGACTGGCGCAGCCAGTACTCGGCGGCGGGCTCGTCGCCGCGCTCCCGGTGGTGGCGGCCCAGGGCGTGGGCGGCGGCGGCGGACCCGGCGACGGCGGCGATCCGCCACCATCCGGCGGCCTCGTCCCCGTAGCCGCGCTGGTGGAGCAGGACGCCCAGGTTGTTGGCGGCGGCGCGGTCACCGGCGGCGGTGGCGGCGCGCAGCCGGGGTTCGGCCGCGTCGAGGTCGCCGCGGCGCAGGAGCAGCGCGCCGAGCACGCTCATCGCCTCGGCATCACCGGCGTCGGCGGCGATCCGGTGGCGTTCCTCCTCGGCCGCCGCACCGGTCTCGTCCCGGTCGACGGGCTGCGCAAATCGCCCTGTCTCCCACAGAGTTGCCTTGTCCCCCATAACGTCCATCGTCGCACCACCCGCAACCTGGGCCCACCTGGCACACCGCAGTCAGTAAGGTCACTACAGCGTTTTGTCGACATGCCCACACAGAGACAAGTCAAACGCGCTTGCCCGTACTCTCCACGTATGACGCGCCCTTGGCGTTCAGCCGTTGATCGCATCGGCTCGTCGCATCGGTACGCACGCGCACATGGCGAAGGCCCGGAAGCTTGGCTTCCGGGCCTTCGCCTTCAGTAGCGGGGACAGGATTTGAACCTGCGACCTCTGGGTTATGAGCCCAGCGAGCTACCGAGCTGCTCCACCCCGCGTCGTTGTGTTGTAACAGTACCACGGTGCGGAGGGGGTCCCGTCCCTCCCCTGAGGCTCAGCCGTCACAGGAGGGGCGGGTCCCGGGGGCGCCGGCGCGGCGCCCCCGGGACGGGCTCAGCCGCTGCCCGTTCTCAGGCCCGCCTGCTCGGCGTCACCTGAGGGCTCTCCCGACTTCTCCGGCCCGGCGGGCTTGTCACCCGACTTGTCGGAGGGCTTCTCGGACGGCTTGCCGGACGGACCGCCGGTGCCCTGCTTCTCGGCGTCCTCGGCGCGCTTCAGCGCGTCCTGGAGCTTCTGCTGGGCCTCGCCGTACGCCTTCCAGTCGCCGTCCTTCATGGCCGTCTGACCCTCGTCGAAGGCCTTCTGGGCCTCCTGGAGCGCCTCCTGGACCGTCGGGTTGTCGCTCGGCGGCGGGGTCGTGCCCTCGTCGGGCTTCTCCGGCTCCTCCGGCTCGACCGGGGTCTCCTTCGCGGTGCCGAAGATGACGTTGAGCGCCTTCTCCAGCGTCGGCTCGAAGGCCGTACGGCCGTCGTAGGTGACCAGCACCCGGCGCAGCAGCGGATACCTCAGCCCGCCACCGCGCACGTAGACGGGCTCCGCGTAGAGGAGACCGCCGTCCAGCGGGACGGTCAGGAGGTTGCCGTACTCGACTTCCGAGTCACCACCACGCAGCAGCCTGATCTTCTCGGCGATGTCCGTGTCCGAGTTGAACTTGCTCTGCACCTGCTTGGGGCCGTCCACGGTCTCCGACGACGGCATCTTCAGGATGTCGATCTTGCCGTAGTCGCCTGTGCCGGCTTCGGCGTTGACCGCCATGAAGGCGCTGAGGTTGTCACGGCCGTTCGGGGTGAACGTCGTGGTCAGGGAGAACGCCTGGTCCGACTGGTCCGGCATCCGCATGCTGAGGTAGTACGGCGGGACGGCGCTGCCCGACTTGTTCGTCGGGTCGTCCGGCACCTGCCACACCTCGCTGCCGCTGAGGAACGTCTCGGCGTCCTTCACGTGGTAGCGGGTCAGCAGCTCGCGCTGGACCTTGAAGAGGTCCTGCGGGTAGCGCAGGTGGTCCATCAGGGGCTGGGAGATCTCCCCCTTGGGCTGCACGGTGTCCGGGAACGCCTTCATCCAGGTCTTGAGGACCGGGTCCTTGGTGTCCCACTGGTAGAGCTTGACCTCACCCGTGTACGCGTCGACCGTGGCCTTGACCGAGTTGCGGATGTAGTTGACCTGGTTCTGCTGGGCCACCACCGCCCGCTGGCTGTTGGCCGCGGTCAGGGAGTCGGCGGTCGTGTCCCCGAGCGTGGTGCGCGAGGCGTACGGGTAGCCGTTGGTGGTGGTGTACGCGTCGACGATCCACTGGATCTTGTCGCCGACGACCGCCGGGTAGGCGTCGCCGTCGATGGTCAGCCAGGGGGCGACCGCCTCGACGCGCTCCTTGGGCACCCGGTTGTACAGGATGCGGGAGCCGTCCCCGATCGCGCCCGAGTACAGGATCTGCGGCTCACCGAAGGCGACCGCGTACGCGGCGCGGTTCAGCGGGTTGGAGAGGTTGACCCCGCTCTTGCCCTTGTAGCTGGTGGTCTTCTCGCCGCTGTCGTCGGAGTAGTCGATCTCCTTCTGCGGGCCGCCGACGATCGAGTACTGCGAGGTCTTCTCGCCGTAGTAGATCCGCTGCTCGTAGTCACCGAGGGAGCCCTTGGAGGGCAGGTCCGACTCGGTGAAGACCGGACGGCCCTGGTTGTCGGCGTCGGTCCCCTTGGCCGCGACCGCGCCGTACCCGTGGGTGTAGCGGAAGTGGTCGTTGATCCAGTTGTTCTTGGGGATGCCGTTCAGATCCAGCTCACGCAGACCGATGACCGTGTCCTGCTCCTTGCCGTCGGTGCCCTTGTAGCGGTCGACGTCCAGGTTCTGCGGGAACGCGTAGTAGTTCTTCATCTGCTGGAGCTGCTGGAACGTGGGCGAGACGACGTTCGGGTCGATCATGCGCATGCTGGCGGCCTTGTCGGCGTCGTCGCGCAGCTGCTTCTTGTCGTCCGTGCTGCTCTTGCCCGGGTACTCCGTGACCTCGGTGTCCCCGATCCCGTACGCCTCACGGGTGGCCTTGAGGTTCTTCTCGACGTACGGGGCTTCCTTGGCCTGCTCGTTCGGCTGGACCTGGAACTTCTGCACGATCGCCGGGTACAGCCCGCCGATCAGCACCGCCGACAGGACCATCAGGCCGAAGCCGATGACGGGGAGCTGCCAGGTGCGGCGCCAGAGCGTCGCGAAGAACAGGACCGCGCAGATGACCGCGATGCAGAACAGGATCGTCTTCGCGGGCAGGTACGCGTTCGCGTCGACGTAGCGCAGGCCCGTCCAGCTGTCGGTGGCCTTGAAGTCGCTGGACTTCACCGCCAGGCCGTACCGGTCGAGCCAGTAGGCCACGGCCTTCAGCGAGACGAAGAGTCCGAGGAGCACCGACAGATGCCCGGTGGCCGCCGCGGTCGCCCGCGCGCCGGGGCTGGTGACCCGCAGGCCGCCGTACAGGTAGTGGGTGAGCGCGGCGGCGATCAGGCCGAGCACCGTCGCGGCGAAGCCGAAGCCCAGCAGGAAGCGGTACCACGGCAGGTCGAAGGCGTAGAAGGACACGTCCAGGTTGAACTGGGGGTCCTTCTGGCCGAACGCGACGCCGTTCACCCACATCAGCCAGGTGCGCCACTGGCCCGAGGCGGACGCCCCGGCGATCAGGCCGACGATCGCGGTGATCCCGAGAAGGATCCACTTCTTGTAGGGGGCCACGCCCATGCGGTACCGGTCGAGGTTCTGCTGCTCCATCGACATGGCGCTGAGCGGCGGGCGCAGCCGGTGCGCCAGCCAGATGTTCACCCCTACGGAGACCGCCATGAGCAGTCCGAAGACCAGGAACAGCCCGATCTTGGTCCACAGGGTGGTGGTGAACACCGATGAGTAGTCGACCGACCGGTACCAGAGCCAGTCCGTCCAGAACCCCGCGAACATGACGAACACCATGGCCAGGACGGCCAGGATGCCCAGTGTCATGAGCAGGGTGCGGACCCGCCGGGACGGTCGGCCCACTCTGATCCGTGGCCCGGTCGGGCCTCCGCCGCGGTCCGGCATCTGGAAAGCCAAGGTGCGCACCTCGAAGTCGCTGTAGTTCTGCCCTCGGGCCTCGCGAACGCAAGGCCACACCTATGCAACTTACTGATGCTTTACTCGGTTCCCGTTTCCGGGGGTGAACGAGGCAGGATTGTGACCATGTCCAACACCGCCACTTCAGGCACCCCGATGGCCGCCGGTCCGCTGACGCGGGCCGTGCTGGAGATCGACGAGTACGTCTCCGGGCTCGGCTGGGACCAGCCCGCCCGGCTCTTCGCTCTGGTCGACACCGATCAACTGCGCTCCCAGGAGCCCACCCTCGCCCGGCGTCTGGGCCTGGCCGACGACACCGAGGGACCGGGCGCAGGCGCCCTCACCCCGATCGAGCAGGACGAGGTCCCGGCGGGCACCCCGCTGGACGAGTTCCTCGCCACGATCGCCTGGCCGGACGCGGTCGTGGGCTGCGCGCTGGCCGTGGAGCGGCTGATGCTGCCGCCGTCCGCCGAGGCGGCCGTCCCGAAGGACCTGGACGGGGCCCGGCTCGCCAAGTGGGTCGCCGAGCACCCGGACCGCCAGGAGGTCCGGATGACCGTCGCGGTGCTGCGCGGCGGGCGCCGTGAGTCGGCGCTGCGGCTGCGGGAGAAGGACAGCGCCACGGACGTCCTGACCGGCGCGGACCTGGTGCCGGGGCTGGCCGACGCGCTGACGGCCACGTTCGCGGAGTAACGCGTCCCGTGTCCCCGGTGGGCGGCCCGCGGGCCGCCCACCGGGGCCGGATCTCACTTCTTGGCGCAGACCGGGAGCCGGTCGGTACGGCCCTCCCGGATGCTCTTCATGGAGCTCATCGCGTCGTCCATGGTGTCGACCCTGACCAGGGTCAGCCCGTCGGGGACGTCCTCGGCGGCGGACGCGCAGTTGTCCTTCGGGGTGAGGAAGTACTCGGCGCCCTTCTCCCGCGCGCCGACGGTCTTCATCTCGATACCGCCGATGGGCCCGACCTTGCCCTCGTCGTCGATGGTGCCGGTACCGGCGACGAACTTGCCGCCGGTGATGTTCTCGGGTGTGAGTTTGTCCACGATGCCGAGAGCGAACATCAGTCCGGCGCTCGGTCCGCCGACATCCGCGAGCTTGATGTCGATCGTGAACGGGAAGGTGTGGTCGGTCCCGGCCTGGATGCCGACGATCGCGCGCTCACCGTCCTCGGACTCGGCGGTCGTGACCGTCACGTCCTCGGTCCGGGTGGCCTCCTTGCCGGTCTTCTCGGCCTCGGCGGCGTCCTTCGCCGGGACGACGGTGAAGACGACCTTCTCGCCCGGCTTGTGCTTGGTGACCAGGTCCGCGACATCGGAGGGCTGCTTGACGGGCTCGCCGTCGACGCTCTTGATGACGTCCCCGGCGTGCAGCCGCCCTTGCGCCGGGCTGCCCTTGACCACGGTGGAGACGATCACCCAGGACTTGACCGGCACGTCCAGCTGCTCCAGGGCGGCGACCTTGGCGCTCTCCTGGGACTGGCTGAACTCCTCGGCGTTCTCCTGGTTGGACTGCTGCTCGGTCTTGCCGTCCGGGTAGAGGGTCTCGTGCGGGACGACGATGTTGTCGTGGGCCAGCCAGCCGTACACGGCCTCGACGAGGTTCATCCGGAAGTCCGCGCTGGTGACCCGGACCGTCGTCATGTTGAGATGCCCGGTCGTCGGATACGTCTTCCGGCCGGAGATCTGGAGCACCGGCTCGCCGTCGTGCTCACCCAGCGTGTTCACCGTCGGCCCCGGGGACATCTCCGAGTACGGGGTCTTGATGAACACTCCCGCGCACAGCAGCGCGATCAGCAACAAGGTCGAAGCGAGCATCGTCGCGGTGCGGCGTGGCATGGAACGACAGTACGGGACACACCAGTGTTCGCACCGCCGGGTGGTCCGTACGGGCCGGGGGCGCGCGCCCCCGGTCAGAGCACGTCGGAGCGGGACTTCTCCATCGCCGCGCGGAACCGCGCGTAGCCCGCGAGCTCGGGGCCGTCGCCGGTCCTGCGGTTCCTCGTGGCCCAACTGCCCCACAGACCCGCGCCGAGCGCGGCGAAGAGCGGAATCAGCAACCAGGCGAGAGCTGCCATGCCGACCTCCCAAACCCGGTGTACGAGCGCGACTGACTGATCAGCAGATTAACCATCGGTACGGACAACGCTCACGGCAGGGGGCCGGTTACGCAAGCGGAGCCGTTCCGGGGGGCCGGACGGGGCTCAGCAGGCGCCGACCCACTCCTCCGTGCCGTCCGTGAAGCTCTGCCGCTTCCAGATGGGGACCTCGCGCTTGAGGTCGTCGATCAGGGCCCGGCACGCCGCGAACGCTTCCGCGCGGTGAGGGCAGGAGACCGCGACGATCACGGCGATGTCGCCTACGCGGAGGTCGCCTACGCGGTGCACGGCGGCGAGGGCGCGTACCGGGTGGTTCGCGATGATCTTCTCCGTGACGCGGCGGAGCTCGGCTTCCGCGGTGGGGTGGGCCGTGTAGCCGAGGGCCGTCACGCCCGCGCCGTTGTCGTGGTCGCGTACGGTGCCGACGAAGAGGGCGGTGCCGCCGGAGGCGGGGTCGCCCACCGCGCGGAACACCTCGTCCAGTGAGAGTTCGTCCGCTCGTACCGCCACGAGGCGCTGCGCGCCGCCATCCAGGTCACCCATACGCCCCATTCTCCCCTAGGCCCCGCCTTGGCCGGCGCCTTCGGGTTCGTCCGGCTGGACGCGCTTCGTTCCTGTGCCGTCGCTCGGTGGGTTTGCGCAGTTCCCCGCGCCCCTGTCGGGGCGCCTTCTGCTTGTTCTTCGGGTCGGTGCCGGTCGGGATTCTCCGTCCTCGATCCGACACGCTCGGTACGACGTGACCTTGCCCGACTGAAGAGCATCGGAGTCTGCGAGCAGAGATTCCCGCCCACCCCCTCCCGCAGCCATGCGACTGCACGAGGAGGAGGGTGAAAAGCAACCCCAGGTGGGCGCCCCTTCAGCGGCGCGGGGAACTGCGCGAAGACGAGGACCGACCCGCACCCGAAGAGCGACCGCAACAGGGCAGCACCTCAGGGGCGCGGGGAACTGCGCACCCACGAACGACCCCCACAGGGACACGTACGCCCACCCGGACAGACCTCGGGAGCGCAAGCGAAGGCGACCCGCGGGGAACTGCGCAAAAGACGAGGCCCGACCCGCACCCGAAGAGCGACCGCAACAGGGCAGCACCTCAGGGGCGCGGGGAACTGCGCACCCACGAACGACCCGCACAGGGACACGCACGCCCACCCGGACAGACCTCGGGAGCGCAAGCGAAGGCGACCCGCGGGGAACTGCGCAAAAGACGAGGCCCGACCCGCACCCGAAGAGCCACCGCAACAGGGCAGCACCTCAGGGGCGCGGGGAACTGCGCACCCACGAACGACCCGCACAGGGACAAGTACGCCCACCCCGGACAGACCTCGGGCGCGAGGGGAGGCTGACCGGGGGGGGTCAGATTCGGCGGCGGGCTTTTCGGGCTCGGCGGACGAGGGCCGCCGTACCGAGGAGCGCGACCGTGGCCCCCGCCGCCCCCGCGGCCGTCGCGTCCTTGCGTCCCAGCCGCCGCCCCGCCAGCGTATGGCGCCCCGCGACCTCGTCGAGCAGCTCCGCGAGGACCTCCTCGTTGCTCCACCGGGGCCGCCACCCCGCGTCGTGCAGCCTGCTCCCGCTCACCACCCAGGGGTACATCGTGTACGCGAGATCCCCCGCGGGGGACGGCGTGAGCCCGATCCGGTGCAGCCGCGCCGCCGCGCCCAGCGCGACCGCCGACGGCAGTTCCATCCGCCGGATTCCGCTGAGCTCCTCGACCTGTTCCTGCTCCAGCCACCCCTCGCAGCCGACCGCCAGCTCGCCCTCGACCTTCTCCAGGACGGCGTACTCCAGCGCCCCGCACAGGTCCTCGACGTGGCAGAACTGCCACGCGGGCCGCGACCCGGCGACCACCAGCAGCCGGGGCGACTCGAAGTAGCGGGTCAGGGCGGTGTCCGTGCCGCCGACGAGGATCGCGGGCCGCACCACCGTGACGTTGAGCCCGGGGTGCGCGCGGGGTGCCCGGCGGGCGAGCCGTTCGATCTCCAGCAGGTCACCGACCCCGGTGGCCTCCGCGGTGGCCCGCAGCTCCGCGTCCTCGGCGAGCGGGAGCTCGTTGTCCGCGAGGGCCCCGTAGACCATCGCGGAGGTGCACAGCACGACCCGCCGCACCCCGGCCGCCGCGGCGGCCGTGAGCACGGTCTGGGTGCCGCGTACGTTGAAGGCGGTACGGGCCGCCGCGTCGCTCTCCAGGTCGAGGTCGAGCGCGAGGTGCACGACGACGTCGACACCCCGCAGCTTCTCCGCGATCGCGGGGTCACGGACGTCGAGGACGTGCCACTGCGCGTCCGCGCACTCGCCGCGCCGCTCGTCGATCGCGACGACCCGCCTGATGTCCTCGCTCGCGGCGAGCCGCTCGACCAGCAGCGCCCCCACACCGGACGCCGCGCCGGTCACGGCGACGACGGGTCCGCGGTGCGGGGAGCCGGTTGTGCGGTTTCGCGCTGCGCGAACCTGTGGATCTGGGGAACTCACCGGGCGTCTCCAGCGGTTGTCTTCAGTACGTACGGCTTGTGACTGCGTACGTACCAGGTGGCATCCATCCTGCCGCAGGCCAGGAGTCGGCGGAGCACCGAGGCCCGATCGGGCCGGGGTGTCTACGCTGGGTGGTGACGCAGGGAAGCCGCCGTCGGGACAGATCCGGCGGCCAGACGAGCCGAGGAATCCCGTGAGTGACACCCCATTCGGATTCGGCCTTCCGCCGGAGGAGCCGGAGAACGGCGACGAGGGCAAGAAGAAGGACCAGAGCGGTGGTGGTCAGGGACCTGCCACGCCGTTCGGTTTCGGGCTGCCCGGTTTCGGCGGGCCGCCAGGGCCCGGCGGGGGCGACAATCCGTTCGCCGCGATGTTCGGGTCGATGAACCCGAACGACCTGGGCGCGGCCTTCCAGCAGCTCGGCCAGATGCTCTCGTACGAGGGCGGCCCGGTGAACTGGGACATGGCCAAGCAGATCGCCCGCCAGGCGGTCTCCCAGGGCACCTCCGACGGCACGAAGGACGCCAGCGTGGGCCCCGCGGACCGGGCCTGGGTCGAGGAGACGGTCCGGCTGGCCGATCTCTGGCTGGACGGGGTGACCTCGCTGCCGTCCGGTTCCGGCTCGGCCGTGGCGTGGAGCCGCGCCGAGTGGGTCGAGGCGACCCTGCCGGTCTGGCAGGAGCTGGTGGACCCGGTGGCGGAGCGGGTCGGCGCGGCCATGGGCCAGGTGCTGCCCGAGGAGATGCAGGCCATGGCGGGCCCGCTGATCGGCATGATGCGCTCGATGGGCGGCGCCATGTTCGGCACCCAGATCGGGCAGGCCGTGGGTGTCCTCGCGGGTGAGGTGGTCGGTTCCACCGACATCGGGCTCCCCCTCGGCCCGGCGGGCAAGGCCGCGCTGCTCCCGTTGAACGTCGCGGCCTTCGGCAAGGACCTCAGCGTCCCCGAGGAGGAGGTGCGGCTGTATCTCGCCCTGCGGGAGGCCGCCCACCAGCGGCTCTTCGCGCATGTGCCGTGGCTGCGCTCGCATCTGTTCGGCGCGGTCGAGGGCTACGCGCGCGGGATCAAGGTCGACACCGCGAAGCTGGAGGACGCGGTCGGCCAGCTCGACCCGTCGAATCCGGAGCAGTTGCAGGAGGCCCTTCAGCAGGGCATGTTCCAGCCCGAGGACACCCCCGAGCAGAAGACCGCCCTGGCCCGGCTGGAGACGGCTCTCGCGCTGGTCGAGGGCTGGGTCGACGCCGTGGTCCACGAGGCGGCCAAGCCCCGGCTGTCCTCGGCGGACGCGCTGCGGGAGACCCTGCGCCGCCGCCGCGCCTCGGGCGGTCCGGCGGAGCAGACGTTCGCCACGCTGATCGGTCTGGAGCTGCGTCCGCGCCGGCTGCGGGACGCCTCGCGGCTGTGGGCGTCGCTCACCGACGCGCGCGGGGTGGACGGCCGGGACGGGCTGTGGGCCCACCCCGACATGCTGCCGACCGCCTCCGACCTGGACGATCCGGACGGCTTCGTGCACCGCGAGCACCTGGACTTCTCCGAGCTGGACAAGCTCCTCGGCGACGCCGCGAGCGGGAAGGGCCCGGACCTGACCAAGCGCCCCGGGAGCGATTCCGGCGGCTCCGGCGGCTCCGGTGCGGACACCCCCGACAGCGCCGACGGCACGTCCACCGACGAGGACGGTGACGACAGCAAGTGAGCCTGCACGACGACGCGGTCGCCGTCCTCTCCGGGTACGGCGACCAGGACGAGCTGCGTGAGCTGTATCTCGCGCATCTGTCGGCACACCCCGACGGGGTATGGAAGTCCTGCGGGGACGGCCATGTCACGGCCAGTGCGCTGGTCGTGGACCCGGAGCGGGACCGGGTGCTGCTGACCCTGCACGGCAAGATCCACAAGTGGCTCCAGATGGGCGGCCACTGCGAGCCGTCCGACGCCACCCTCGCGGACGCGGCGCTGCGCGAGGCCGCCGAGGAGTCCGGGGTCGAGGGGCTGCGGCTGCTGCGCGGCGGCCCGGTGCGGCTGGACCGGCATGCCACGCCGTGTGCGTGGCACCTCGATGTGCAGTACGCGGCGATCGCCCCCGCCGGAGCCGTCGAGTCGATCAGCGACGAGTCGCTCGATCTGCGCTGGTTCGGCTACGACGAGGTGGCGAAGGTCGCCGACGAGTCGGTCGTCCGGCTGATGGAGGGCACCCGGGCCCTGCTGTGACGGGACGGCATCCTGCGCTCTTCTGTGACCGGAGGGCGTCGCCCGGGGCCTGCTGTGACACGGGCCGGCGTCACCCTGGGCCCCCACCGCGGGGGTGCCTGAGCGGGGGAGGCCGGAGCGCGGGCGCGTGGGGCCGGGCCGGGGTGCGGGTGTCCGGTCGGGAGCTCCTCGGGCCGGCCCGGGGCAGGGGCTCTCCGGGGTCGCCGGGGCAAGGGATCCTCCAGGCCGCCGGGGCAAGGGCCGGTGGGCGCGCCGGGGCGGCCCGGGGTCAGGGGCCGGTCGGTAACGTGGGTGTCGGGCCCGGGGATGCCTGCGTCCAGTCGCGGTCCGTGGGGGCCGGTGGCGAGGTCGAAGGCGTCGCCGTCTCCGGTGGCGGCATCAGTTCCTCCTTGGGCCGCGCCGAGCTCTCGGGCCTGGGGACGTCGTCCCAGTTGACGTCGACCCCGCAGCCCGCGGGCTCCATCACGGCGTCCGTGCCCCGCAGCGCCACCCGCCGCGAGCCGTCGATGCTGTCCGCGTACGCGACGGTGCAGATCACCTGCTGGACGGCCGTGTCGTCGAGGGCGCTCAGCCTCACCGACAGGAACACCTCGGTGGTGTCGGCCTTCGACCGCGTGTTCGCGCCGTCGCCCTCGGTCGGCTCCTGCGCCGGACCGCTCTGGGCCCAGCCTGTCACCTTGGGCAACGCGGTGCTCAGCCCGAGGTCGCGGTCCTCGGGCTGGGGTCCCATGAAGAGGGCGCCCAGTGCCTTGGGCGAGTACGGGGGCGGGGACTGGTCGCCCGCGACGCCCGTCCTGCTCCGCGCCACGGGCAGCAGCCGGCCGTCCGGGGCGCGGAAGAAGAGCAGCATCCAGTTCTCGTACCCCGAGGGCACATAGAGGGTCGGGGGCCTCCCGGCCTCGATGACATCGGTGGACTGGACGCCGCATCCCGCCAGCGGTACCGCGCCGAGCGCCATCGCCAGGGCCAGTACGCCCGCCCGGTTCGGTGCCGCGTCGGCCCGGGCGGAGCGGACGGTCCTCCCCCCGCCGGTCATGCCAGGTCCTCCATCGGGTCCGGCGGTGTCTCCGCGTCCAGGGGTATCTCCACGGTGAACACGGCCCCCGTGCTCCCGGCCGCGTACGGCTCCGGGAAACCGTACGGGTCGTGGGGGACGTGGGGGACGTCCTGGCGGTTGGCCGCGCGGATGGTGCCGCCGTGCAGATGGACGTTCTCCAGGGTGATCGCCAGTCCCAGACCGCTGCCCACCGAGCGGGTGCGGGCCGCGTCCGCCTTGTAGAAGCGGTCGAAGATGTGCGGCAGCACATCGGGACGGATACCCGGGCCGCTGTCGGTGACCTCCGTGACCACCAGCGGGGTACCGTCCACGGCGGTCGCCCGGCGCAGCCGGACGGTGACGGGGGCGGCGCCGTGGCGCAGGGCGTTGCCGACGAGATTGGCGACGACGACGTCGAAACGGCGCGGGTCCAGCCGGGCGCGGATGCCGTCGGGCAGATCGGTGCGGACCTGCTCTGGGTGCCCACCCGTCCAGTGCCGGTTCTGGAGGGTGCGGCGGATGGTCTCGGCGACGTCGATCTCGTCGGTGTGGAGTTCGGCGGCGCGGGCGTCGAAGCGGGAGATCTCCATCAGGTCCTCGATGAGTACGGCGAGCTTGCCGGTCTCGGCGCTGATCAGCCGGACCGCCCGCGCGGTGTCGGGCGGCAGCCGCTCGGCGTCCTCGTCCAGCACCTCGGTGACGGCGAGCATCCCGGCGAGCGGGGTCCGCAGCTCATGGGAGACGTCGGAGGCGAACCGGCGGGCGCGTTCCTCGGCGCGCCGGAGTTCGGTCACCGACCGTTCCAGCTCCCCGGCGGACTCGTTGAACGTGCGCGCGAGATCGGCGAGTTCGTCCCGGCCACGGACCGGGATACGGGTGTCGAGCTTACCGCTGCCCATGTTGCGGGCGGCGCGCCGCAGTCCGCGGACCGGACGCAGCACGCTGCTGGCGGCGAGCAGGGCCGGCAGCAGGGCGATGACGAGGCCGGGCATCGCCCCGGCCCGGGCGGCGCTGACCAGGGCCTCCGTCTGGGTCTGTTCCTCGGTCATCGGCATCACGGCGTACAGGGCGAGTCCGGTGGGCAGCACCCCGGCGCCGCCCGCGCGGAAGACGACGGGCATACCGATGGTGAGGTACGGGACCCCGTCCTTGACGACCCGTTCGAAGCTGCCGTGGAGCCGTCCCCGGCTGTTGGTGGCGCGCCGCAGTTCCGGGGTGATGACCGAGGACTCCGGGTTGGTTCCGGAGGAGATCCGCAGGGTGCCGTACTCGGCGTAGACGTACCAGGGGCGGGGTTTGCCCTTGCGGGCGATCCTCTGGAGATCCTCCTTCAGCCTGTCGGGGAGCACCGGCAGGGAGGTGCTCCCCATCTGTTCGACCTCGTCGCGGAAGGAGGCGACGGCGGTGTCCTGGGCGGCGCTGACGACGGAGTTGCGGGCCTCGCGGTAGGTGAGGGTCGCGGTGGTGCCCGCGCTGACCGCGGCGACCAGCAGGAACGCGAGGATCAGCCGGGTGCGCAGCCCGAAGGGGACGATCCGGCGGCGCCGTTCGGGTCGGAACTCGGTGGTCTCCTGGGACCCACTCGTTCTACGGGGACCCCGGGGCGTACGGGACTCGTGGGGCGTACGGGACTCGGCAGGCACCCCAGGTGTACCGCGCGTACCTGCCTCGCGGGTCTCGCCAGACGCACCAGGCGTACCGGCCTCACCGGCCTCACCGCCCTCGCGGGGCTCACGTCGGCGGCGGAAGCGGGAGGTGCGGCCCGGTGCCGGGTCCCGGTCGGTGCCGGGGTACGGAGCTGCGCCGGGATGCGGGGCCGCACCGGGATACGGGTTCGCGCCGGAGTACGGGGCCGGGGCGGAGGGGCGGGCGGCGGCGGGGCCGGGGCCCGGGGCGGAGTACAGGGCGGGGCCGTCCGGGGCGGGGGCGGTCACAGGGGGCCGAAGCGGTAGCCGAAGCCGCGCAGGGTCTGGATGTAGCGGGGGGTGCCGGGGACGTCCTCGATCTTGTTGCGCAGCCGCCGTACACAGGCGTCGACCAGCCGGGCGTCACCGTGGTAGCTGTGCTCCCAGACGTGTTCGAGGAGCTGCTGACGGCTGAAGACCTGCTCGGGAGCGGCGCTGAGATGCAGCAGCAGCCGCAGTTCGGAGGGGGCGAGGTCGAGGCGCAGACCGTCCTTGGTGACGGTGAGTCCGGCGCGGTCGAGGGTGAGTCCGCCGTGCTGTTCGACGGCGGGCCGCTGGCCGCCGGGTGCCTCCATCCGTCGCAGCACGGCGCGGATACGGGCTTCGATGACCTCGGTACGGGCGGGTTTGACGATGTAGTCGTCGGCGCCCGCCTCCAGTCCGATGACGACGTCGAAGTCGTCACCCCGGGCGGTGAGCATGATGATCGGGAGCTGGCTGTCCTCCCTGACCCGGCGGCACACCTCGACGCCGTTGACCCCGGGCAGCATCAGGTCCAGCAGGAGCAGATCGGGCTGGAACTCCGCGAGGGCGGCGAGCCCGGCCTCACCGGTGGCGGCCGTACGCACCTCGTGGCCGCGGCGGCGCAGCCCGAGTTCGACCCCTTCGCGGACGGAGGGGTCGTCTTCTATGAGCAGCACGCGTGGCATTTGCGGATTATCCCAAGGGTGGTGACCGGCGTGGTCGGCGGCGCCGGGAGAGGCGTGCGGTGACCTTGCCGAGCAGGGTGTCGAGTTCGGTGAGACGCAGGGGCCGGGCCAGTATCGCGAAGACCAGGGCGATCACGGCGCCGCCCGCGAGTCCGGCGGTCAGGGGGCCGAGCGGGGCGAGCCGGTCGGCGGTGAGCTGCCCGAGGGCGGCGGCGGGCACGGCGGCGGCCAGCAGCCGGGCGTGCGCCCACAGCGCGGGTGAGCGCCACAGGGCGGCGGGCCGGGTGCGCGTACCGGCGCCGGTACGGTGGCGGCCGCCCGTACCGGTGGACCGGCCCGCGCGTCTGCTGCGGCGGCGGGGGCCGAGCCTGCGGCGCAGGACGTACGCGGTGAGCGCCCAGCCGATGAGCAGGGCGACGGAGTAACCGCCCGCCATCCCGGTCACGGCGTCCCGGGCGGGCAGCAGGGTGTACGCGGTGACCGAAAGGCCCGCGTGCAGACCCGAGATCACCAGGTTGAGGAGGAACGGGGTGCGGGTGTCGGACAGCGCGTAGAAGGCGCGGGCCAGGACGTACTGTCCGGAGAAGGCGACGAGCCCGGGGGCGAACGCCATCAGGGTGGCCGCCATCTCGGCGGTGTCGTCGGCGTCGGTCCTGCCGTACTGGAAGACGACCGTCATCAGCGGGTGCGCGAGCGCGAACAGGGCGCACGCGGCGGGGACGATCGCGGCGGCGGAGTTGCGCAGCGCGGAGGACACATCGCGGCGTACGGCGTCGGGGTCGCCGTCGGCGGCGGCCCGGCTCATCCTCGGCATCAGGGCCGTGACCAGGGACACCGTGACGATGCCGTGCGGGACGGCCCAGAGCAGATAGGCGTTGTTGTAGGCGCTGAAGCCGACGCCGCCGTCGGTGCCGAGCGCGGCGGCGCGCTCCCCGGCGGCGGTGGCGAGCCGGGTGACCACCCAGTAGGCGGCCTGGTTGGTGAGGACCAGCAGCACCAGCCAGCCCGCCGAGCGCAGTGGCCTCATCAGCCCGCCGCCGCGCCAGTCGAAGCGGGGCCGCCAGCGGAACCGGGCGCCGCGCAGGGCGGGCACCAGGGCCAGGGCCTGGAGGGCGATGCCCGCGGTGGTGCCCCAGCCGAGGAGCGCGGTCTCCGCGCCGGTGAGGGTGCCGCCGTCGCCGGTGACGAGGTAGAGCCCGAACACGGCGATGACGACGAGGTTGTTGAGGACGGGCGTCCACATCATGGCGCCGAACCGGCCGCGCGCGTTGAGGACCTGCCCGAGCAGGGTGAACACCCCGAGGAACAGGATCTGCGGCAGGCAGTAGCGGGCGAAGGCGACGGTGAGACCGGCCTGTTCCCCGGTGTAGCCGGTGTACGCCTCGACGATCACCGGCGCCGCCCACACGGCACCGGCGGTGAGCACGAGGAGAGCGGTGACGCAGACGGTGAGCAGCCGGTCCGTCCAGGCGGCCCCGCCGTCGGCGTGCTCCTTGGCGGCGCGGACGAGTTCGGGGACGAAGACGGCGTTGAGGGCGCCGCCGATCAGCAGCGTGTAGACGATCACGGGGACGGCGTTGGCGACGGCGTACCCGTCGGCGGCGAGTCCGACGCCGAGCGCCGCCGCGACGACGGCGGAACGGACGAAGCCGGTGGCCCGGGAGACCACGGACCCGGCGGCCATGATCGCCCCGCTGCGGGCGACGGAGGGCGTGGCCCGGCGGTCCCGGCGGGCGCCCGCGCGGGTGACGGGACGGGGTACGGGGCTGGGGACGGGACCGGTGACCGGACGGCCGTCCGGGCGGCCGTCCATGCGGTCGCCGGAGCCTTCGGGGCGGTCGGGGTTGCCGTGGGTGCCGTGGGTGCCTTCGTGGTGGTGGGTGCCGTGGGTGCCGTGGGTGACGTAGGTGTCTTCGGTGAAGCCGCTGGTGGGGCCGTCGGCGGAGCCGTCGGTGGCGGGCCCGGGTTCAGGGAGCGGCCGCCGATCCTCCCGGCGGCCGCTCCCCCGGTCGGCGCGGCGTCCGCCGTCCGGGACCGGGCCACGACGGGCCGCGCGGCCCTGTCCATTGGCGGGCGCGGCACCGGCCGGGGCTCCCGCCGGACGGCCGTCGCCGACGGTGGTCAGGTCGGTCACCGGCGGGCCAGATACGTCTGGAAGGCGCGGTACAGGGTGTGGTTGGTGGTGCCGGGCAGCGGCCGTTCCCACTCCCCCAGCGTCTCGACGGCCTCGCCGCCCGTGCCGAGCTTCCAGCGCAGCAGTCCGTACGAGCGGTCCGCCGGGTCGAGGGTCGCGGGCACGCCGCGCATGTCGTACACCTCCGCGCCGAGGGCGTGGGCGTCGAGGAGCATCGCCCACTGGAGCGCGTTCGAGGGGCGGACCTCGCGCCGGTGGTCGGCGGAGGCGCCGGTCTGGTACCAGACCCTGCGGCCGACGGTGACCATGGTGTGCGCGGCCAGGATCTCGCCCTGGTGCCGGGCCAGGTACAGCCTCATCCGGCCGGATTCCTCGGCGTTGAGGGCCGCGTACTGCCGCTCGTAGTAGCCGAGGTCCCGGCCGAGACGGAAGCCGTCGCGGCGCTCGGTCAGACAGAGCAGCTGGTAGAACTCGGGGAGATCAGCGGCGCTGCCGACGACGACCTCGACCCCGGACTTCTGGGCGCGGCGGACGTTGCGCCGCCACTCCTGGTTGAGGCCCGCCCACAGTTCGTCGGGGGTGCGTCCGGCGAGCGGGACGCGGAAGACATGGCGCGGCTGGGCGTCGCCGTCGCCGCCCACGGCGCCGCCACCGCCGGCCTTGTGATCGCCGCAGCGGTGCCAGCCCCGGGCCCGGAGCCGTTCGGCGACGGCCGTGCCCAGCGGGTCGACCTCGCAGTCGAGGACATCGGTGACGCGTGCGCCGGGTCCGGTGCGGGCCTTGAGCGTGGCCGCGCTCCAGCGGCGGTACGCGGGGGAGGGGCCGATCCGCACCGCGAAGGCGCCCGCCTGCCGGAGCGAGCCGAGGAGGGGGTCGAGCCAGGCGTCGACACCGGGGTCGGACCAGTCGGCAACGGGCCCTTCCGGCAGATACGCGAAGTACTTGCGGGTCCCGGGGAACTGCCGCAGCAGCGCCAGCGCGACCCCGTGCAGCTGTCCGGCGGAGGGGTTCGGACCCCAGCCGAGCAGCAGCGGGCGCCAGGCGTCCTTGACGTGCGCCCAGGAGGGGCACTGGAGGAAACCGGCGCCCAGCGCGGAGCCCGTGCGGGAGGCGAGGAAGGCACGGTACGTCTCAGGACCGATCGGCTCCAGCCGGATGTCCGGCCGGGAACCACCGCCGGCCCGGCCGTGACCGGGGTCCAGGATGCCGGGGAAAGGGGTGTCCCGACCGGGCGTCATGACGAGCGCTGACACTGTGTGGGCCTCTCTTCCGGCCCCGGCGTTTCCCGGGGACGGCAGGATGCTCACAGTCGTGCGTGACCGCCCCGAGCGGTGTGTGTGACGGGACGATGACCGTTGCCGCAGTGGTCGGCTCCAGGCCGGGACCGGCTTCCGGCGCTGTCGGTTCCAGGCGTCGGGAGCGCCCGGCGCCGCCGGTCCCAGGCGTGTCGGTTCCCGGCGTGTCGGTTCCAGGCGTGTCAGTTCCAGGCGTGTCAGTTCCAGGCGTGTCAGTTCCAGGCGTTGTCGCGGTTCTGGCCGTGCGCCCCGCGTCCGCCCATGCCGTACTGGGCGGCCACTCCCCCGCCGGTCCGCGCGTTCTGCGGGGGCAGCAGTTCGCTGGGCTGGACCAGCACATAGCCCTCGCCCTGGAAGCCCAGTTCCCAGCCCTCCCCGGTGTTGCCCCGGCGGCGCAGCGCGGACGACGACTGGGTCTGGGCCTGCATCTGCACCCGGAGCCCGGCGGACCACGCCACGATCGCGTCGGAGTCGACGTTCACCGAGGTGCTGGCCTGGCCCACCCGCAGCATCAGCGGCTCACCGGAGGTCATCAGCGCGACCTTGCCGCGGCCGGTGATGGTGAGCTGGTACTTGCCGGTGCCGGAGATGCCGTACTGGCTGTCGACGGCGACGACCTGCACGTTGAGCGAGGAGTCGAGGGCGAGCACATAGCCGCTGTCGACCGTGAGCCCGTCCTGATCGACGTCGACGAGATGGATGTACTGCGCGAGGTTCGCCAGATAGAGCGTGCCCTGACCGTGGCAGCGCATCAGGTCGAGTCCCTCGCCGGTGCTGCGGCGGTTACGGCGTTCGTTGGAGCTCTGGTACTCGGCGTCGAACTCGATCATGCCCTGGTAGGCGACCATCGAGCCCTTGCGGGCGAGCACGTCCTCACGGCCCTGGAGGGCCACCCGCAGCAGCTGCGGGTTCTGGAGGGAGTAGCGCTCCTGGACCTGGTTGTCGGCATGGGCGAAAAGCGGGCTCTGCATGGTGTGTTCGCTCCCCCTCAGCCCCGGACCCGGAGCCGGTCGGTACTGTCCTCGCTGGGCTGCACGACGACGATGCCCTGCCCGGAGAACGCCATCTGGAACGCCTCGCCGCTGCCCCGGCCGACGAGCGCGCCCGCCTTGAGGGTGCGCTTCCCCTTGACCTTGAGGTTCGGGGACCAGGCGAGCAGGGCGTCCGGGTCGACATACGTCTCGTCCTCGCCCTTGCCGCACTCCACGACGATCGGGGTGCCGCGGGAGGTCAGGGCGACCCAGCCCTGACCGCCGACCTGGACGTTCCACAGGCCCTGACCGGCGAGCCGGGTGAGGCCCTTGACCTTCTCGACGCCCCACTGGAGATGGGCGTCGAACGCGAGGAGGTTGGAGCCGTTCACGGAGATCGCCTCGCCGCCGAGGTCGAGGACGACGACATCGGCACCGTAGTCGGCGAGGTACAGCAGACCGTCACCGAAGCACCGCATCAGCGGGGCGCCCTCACCGGTCGTCCACTCACGCGCCTGCTGGCGCAGCGCGGGCGGGCTGCCGTCGTACTGGACGTATCCGTCGTACGCGATCATGGAACCCGCGCGCGCGTAGAGGTCCTGTCCGCTCCGGAGAGCGACCTTCACCATGTGCTTGCCGTGGTTCTCCATACGGACGCCCACGGGGGCGGCCGGGACCTGGCCCGGGAATGGCTGGTTCATCATGACGGGCTCCCTCAGACCTCGTAGGGCTGGACGACGATGAAGTTGCCGGGGGCTCCCCGGAACTGGAGGTTCACGCCCTCACCGGTGGAGCCCGCCGAGCGGTTCGACCGCAGCCGGACCTGACTGGTGACGATCACCTGGGCCCCCGACGACCAGGCGACGAGCGCGTTGCAGTCGGCGAAGGTGCTCTGGGTGACCGGCATGACGACCGGTACGCCGTGCGTCTTGACGACGAGGGTCCCGGTGCCCTGGAACTGCATGGTGAACAGCGCGCCGCCGGGGATGCCGTGTCCCTCGATACGGCGTACCTCGTACTGAAGGGACTCGTCGAAGGCCATGACGTTCTCCGCGGAGACGCAGACGCCGTCGCCCTGGAGCTCGATGGTGTGCAGATGGGAGGCCTCCTCGGCGAGGAAGACCTGCCCCTTGCCGGTGCAGCGCATGAGCTGCATCTCCTGGCCGGTCCCCCCGCCGACGACGCGTCCGGCGAACCCGGCGCTCTTGTGGCTGAAGTCGACCTTGCCCTGGTAGAGGACCATGCTGCCCTGCCGCGCGAGCACGGGGCCGCCCCCGGTGCCGAGGTCCACGCGCGCGAGCTTCTCGCTCTGGAGGGTCCATCGCTGACCGGTCGCCAGCTCGTTGAACCGCTGGAGCCCGGCGGCGAGCCCGGCGACGACGGGAGCCTGCGGGGTGCCCTGGCCGGGGAACGGCGCCGGGCCGGTGTGCTGCGGCTGCGCGGGGACCTGTGGCTGCGCGGGTGCCTGCGGCTGTCCGAAGGGCGCGGCACCGCCCTGCTGACCCGGCACCCCGGGAGCCGGTACGCCGGGAACCGGTACCCCGGGAGCCGGTGCCTGCTGGCCGTAGCCGGGCTGCGCGTAGCCCTGCGGCGGGGTGGGTGTACCGGGCTGCTGACCGTATCCCGGCGGTGGAGTGGGTGGGGCCTGGCCGTAGCCGGGCGGCGGGGTGGGCTGTCCGTACCCCGGCGGTGGGGTCGGTGCGCCGGGCTGCTGGCCGTAGCCGGGCGGCGGGGGCGCGGACGGGGGTGCCTGCGCGGGCGCGGGGGGCGCGGCGAAGGCCGGGGGCGCGGTGGCCTGGGCGGGCGGCGCGAAGCCGGGCGCGGCCTGCGCGGGGGGCGCGAAACCGGGCACGGGCTCCGGGGCCGCGGGCTCCTCCTCCGCGGCGACCTCACCGCCGAAGTTCCTCAGCAGCGCCTCCAGCCCGCCGTCGAACCCCTGGCCGACGGCGGCGAACCGCCAGACGTCCTTGAGGTACAGATCGCCGAGCATCACGGCGCGCTCGGTCGTGAACTCCGAGCCGTCGAACGCGTACCGGGCGACCTCCTCGCCACCCGCGACGATCCGGAGGTACCCGGGCGCGACCTGGGACATCTGGCCGTCACCGTCGATGGTGGCGGTGAACGTCAGCCGCTGGACGGCCGCCGGGATCTTCTCCAGCGTGACCCGGAAGGACTCGGTGTCCCCGGCCTGGGCCCCGAGGAGCTGAATGGCCTCCTCCGGACTCTTCGGCTGGTTGAAGAAGATGAAGTACTGGTCGTCCGACAACTGGTCGGCCGCGTCCAGCCCGAAGCAACTGATGTCGAAACTCAACCCGGGACCGGCGATCTGTACACCTATGTACAGATCCGTCCCTGCGGTGAGATCACTGATCCTGGCCTTGTGGCCCCGCTGAAATTCCCTCGCCATGCGTAACGACCGTCCCCCATCCCGACACGAGCACGTCGCGACAGGCTAACCGCAAGCACCGACATCCGACGATGTCGGTACAGACCCGGTACACAAGTCTTCCTGTGCGACCTGTGTGACCCATGCGACCTGTGGCCGCGCCGACGCCACGGTCCGTACGGCCTCCCGGCCCCTACGGCTGCCCACCGCGGGTGGCGAGGCCGGTGGACCGAACGGCTCCCGCTAGGTGTCCGTGGCCGGTGGGCGGAACGGCAGCCGTTCGGCGGCCACGACCCCTTCGAGATAGCCGCGGGCCCGCTCCGTCCTCGGGTACGCCTCCAGCAGCCGCCAGAAGTCCGGCCCGTGCCCCGGCACCAGCAGATGGGCGAGCTCGTGCAGCAGGACGTAGTCGACGACGTACTCGGGCATCCCCTGGAGCCGGTGCGAGAGGCGGATGCTCCCCTCCGAGGGGGTGCACGACCCCCAGCGGGTGTTCTGGTTGGTGACCCAGCGCACGGTCAGCGGCAGCGCACGCCCGTCGAAGTACTGCGCCGACAGACGCCGCGCCCGCTCGGCCAGCTCCGTGTCGCCCAGCAGCCGCTTGCTCTCCTGGGCGGCGAGCTTGTCGAGCATCACCCCGACCCAGCGCTGCTCCTCCGCCTCGGACATCCGGGCGGGGATCAGCACGACCGTCCGGTCGCCCTCCCGGTACGCGGAGACCGTCCGGCGCCGCCGCGCGCTCCTGCGCACCTCGACCGCGCTCGCCCGTGAGCCGCCGGGCGGCGGACTCGTCGTGCTGCGCGGCGGGCTCGCGGCGCGTGGGTCGGCGGACACGCTTTGACGGTACCCGCTGGGCCGGGGAGAAGTCCCGACCCCGCCCCGCGTCCCCGCATCGATCCGCCCACCCGGAGGCGCACCGGTATGAAGAAAGCCGGGGCCTGTGGACAACTTTCCGCACGGCGCGCCGCAGGCGCGGATCATCGAAGGAGTCGGGCCGCGCCGGGGCCCGCCGGTGGGGGACGGGGGTCCGCACCGCCGGGCCCGGCGGCCCGAGCCGGTCACCCGTCCGTCCCGAGGAGCCCGCCCATGCCGACCCACCCACTGCTGAAGCCCGCGCTGCGGCGCGGCTGGCGCGATCTGGACACCGTGCAGTTCGGCGTGGCCGAGGCGCACGCCGTCGTGCTCGGCCCGGTCAGCAGCGCGACGGCCGCCTTCCTGACCCTGCTCGACGGCACCCGCGGCCGGGAGCTGCTGCGCCATGAGGCCCGCCGGATCGGTCTGCCCGAAGGCAGGGCCGACACATTCATCGAGCGCCTGGCCGCCGCGGGCCTCCTCGACACCTCGACGGGCGGCGGGCCGGGCTGCGAGGAGTTACGGCGCCGGGGCCCCGCGCTGGAGCGGCTGCGCTCCGACCACGCCACGCTCAGCGTGATCGAGCGGCGGCCGGGCGGGGCGCTGCGGCGGCTCGCGGCCCGCCGCGGCTGCCGGGTCCAGGTGCGGGGCGCGGGCCGGACCGGCGCGATGATCGCCGCGCTTCTCGCGGGCGCCGGGGTGGGCCGGGTCGATGTGCTGGACGGCGGCCGGGTCGAGCCCTGGGAGGTGGCCCCGGGCGGGCACCCGCCGGAGGCGGTCGGTGAGCGGCGGGCGGATTCGGCGCGCCGGGTGGCCCGCCGCGCCGCCCCGGGCCGTCCGCCCCGCCCCCGCCGGAGGGCCGCGTCCGAGGCCGCGGAGCCGGAGGCGGAGGAGCTCGGCCCCGAGCCCCCGCTGGCTCTGGTGATCGGCGCGCCACGGGACGGTCTCGCCGTACACGCGCCCGATCCGGCCGCCTGGGCCGACCTGGTCATGGCGGGTGTCCCCCATCTCTACGCGGGGGTGGTCGAGGGCACGGCGGTGGTCGGCCCGCTGGTCCTGCCAGGTCTGACGGCCTGCGCGGGCTGTGCCGAGCGGGGCCGGGCGGTGCGCGATCCGGCGTGGCCCCGGCTGCTCGCGCAGTGGCGCTCGGGGACCCCGCGTCAGGTCCCGTCCTGCGATCTGGGGCTGGCCGCCACCGTCGCCGGGCTGGCCACCGCACATGCCCTGGCCCTGCTGGACGGGGCGGTACCGGCGAGCGCGGGCACCCGCTGGGAGGCGTCGCTGCCGTATCTGGAGTGGCGCTCCAGGGCGTCGCGTCCGCATCCCGACTGCCCGTGCGGAGCGGCGCCCGCGCACACCGGGACGGCACACCCCTCGGAGGATTCGCCGGCGCACGACACAATGACTGCGTAGCCGCCGCATGTGGCACGGGTGGCTGGGACCTGGAGGGGCGAATGTCGGATCTTCCGCGGAAGGCGGTCACCCGGACGGCCAAGCTGGCCGCTCTGCCGCTCGGCATCGCCGGACGGGCGACCTGGGGGCTGGGCAAGCGCATCGGCGGCAAGTCCGCGGAGCTCGTGGGCCGTGAACTGCAACAGCGCACCGCCGACCAGCTGTTCAAGGTCCTCGGTGAACTGAAGGGCGGCGCCATGAAGTTCGGGCAGGCGCTGTCCGTCTTCGAGTCCGCGCTGCCGGAGGAGATCGCGGGGCCGTACCGGGCGGCTCTGACCAAACTCCAGGACGCCGCGCCCCCGATGCCGACCCGCACGGTGCACGCGGTGCTGGCGGAACGGCTGGGTGAGGACTGGCGCGAGCTGTTCGCGGAGTTCGCGGACAAGCCCTCGGCCGCCGCGTCGATAGGGCAGGTGCACCGGGCCGTGTGGCACGACGGCCGGGAGGTCGCGGTCAAGGTCCAGTACCCGGGCGCGGGTGAGGCGCTGCTGTCGGATCTGACCCAACTGGGCCGGTTCGCCCGGCTGCTGGGCCCGCTGGTCCCCGGGATGGACGTCAAGCCGCTCATCGCGGAGCTGCGGGACCGGGTCGCGGAGGAGCTGGACTACGACCTGGAGGCCCAGGCGCAGCGGGTGCACGCGGAGGAGTTCCTGGACGATCCCGATGTGCTGGTGCCCGCGGTGGTGCATCAGTGCGATCAGGTGCTCGTCACGGAGTGGATCGACGGGGTGCCCCTGTCCGAGGTGATCACGGACGGTACACCGGAGCAGCGGGACCGGGCCGGGCAGTTGCTGGCGCGCTTCCTGTTCTCGGGTCCCGCCAGGACGGGTCTGCTGCACGCCGATCCGCATCCGGGCAACTTCCGGCTGCTGCCCGACGGTGACGGATGGCGGCTGGGTGTCCTGGACTTCGGTACGGTCGACCGGCTGCCGGGCGGACTGCCCGAGGTCATCGGTGACTCGCTGCGGATGACCATCGACGGCGAGGCGGACGCGGTGTACGGCCTGCTGTGCGAGGAGGGGTTCGTCAAGGCGGAGATCGATCTCGACCCGCAGGCCGTGGTCGACTATCTGCTGCCGATCATCGAACCGGCCCAGGCCGAGGAGTTCACGTTCACCCGGGGGTGGATGCGTGACCAGGCGGCCCGCATCGGCGACCCCCGTTCCCCCGCCTACCAACTGGCCAAGCGGCTGAACCTCCCGCCCTCGTATCTGCTGATCCACCGGGTGACGCTCAGCACGATCGGCGTGCTCTGCCAGCTCGGCGCGACCGTCCGCCTCCGCGAGGAACTGGAGTCCTGGGTACCGGGGTTCCTCCCCGAGGAGGAGTACGTGGAGTACGAGGAGGACGTGGAGGAGTACGTGTACGAGGAGAACGGAGAGGTCGGGGACGCGGCGGGGCCGGATCTCGTGAAGCCGTCGTCCGGCACGGAGGCGGCCCGGCCGGACACGGAGGCCTGACCCGGCGAGCGCGGGTCCCGACAGACGCGGGTCCCGGCGAGCGGATGTCCGGACGGGCGGGTGTCCCGGGGTTCACCACCAGGGAGAGTCCAGGCGTCCTTCGATCGCTCTGAGGTTCTCCCGGGCGCACCGGTCGCAGAAGTAGCGGTGGACCCGGTTCTCGACGGAGCACGTCCAGGTGAGCGGAACGCCCTCGGCACCGGCACTGGACTCGGCACCCGCCTCGGCACCGCATCGGGCGCAGCGGGCCGGGGTACCGGGTTCCGCCAGTGCGCGGCCGGTGCCGTCGTTGCGGCCGATGTTGTCGGTGCTGTCGGTGCTGCGGGGACTGCCGGTGTTCTGACGTTCCACCAGGTGACGATATCGCCGCGTCCGGTGGCCTGACGTGTGCAACACGGGGCGGACGGCCGGGAACGAAGGCCGGCCGGGCCCGGACTCGTCGCGGGGTGCGGGGGCTCGGGAGCGTAACGCGGCGCGGGGGGCGGTCCGTTCGGGACCGGCCCCCACGGGAGCTTTCGAACTGTCGTCGGCACCGGGCGGCGGCCACGGTGCGGTGGCCGCCGAAGTGCCGGCGGAGGTGGTGGCCCTGGCCGTGCGGCGTATTACTGCATCACGGCGAGCGCCAGCGCGCGGCGGGCACGCATCGACGCGCGCTCGGCGCGCCGCTGCATCCGCCGGGCGGTGATCAGCCGCTCGGCCGGTCGGGCCGCCTCGGCCTCTCGCAGCCGCTCGCGCATATGCGCGCGTGCCATGGCTTCTGGAATGAGTTGCATCTCGCGGGTCCTGTTCCGGCGTGACTCGTCGAGCACGCCCGTGGTGGTGAAGTCTGTGGTGGTGAAGCCGGTGGGTTCGTCGGTGGAGGTCATCGGGGCCTGTTTCCGGGGGTCGTGCGTGAAGGGGCGATCGATCGTTCCGAGGATTTTCATGCTGAGACCGGGTTCTTGCGCGGACGGCCACGGGGCCGCTTCCGGGCGACGACGACACCCTGGACGAACAGCTCGCCGCCCCAGACGCCCCACGGCTCACGCCGCTCCTTGGCCCCGGCGAGACAGGCCTCGACCAGCGGGCAGGTCCGGCAGAGGGACTTGGCGTACTCGACATCGGCCGGGGACTCCGCGAAGAAGACCTCCGGGTCGTACGAACGGCAGGGGACGGGCACGCCGAGGTTCTCGATGGCGTCGTCGAGCGCGGTGAGCGCGGTGAGGGGGGTCACGGTGGAGTCCTTCGTGGGGCCGGGCGGGGAGGTCGTGTCCGAGGGCGGAGCTGACGGAGCGTGCGCGTCGAGTTGCACGGTGGTGTCTACCTCGTTGTTTCGGTCCGGCCGGTCGGCCGGTGGCTGTCTCTCCAGCGGTGGCTGGGGAGGCTGGTACCGGGTTGTTCTGTTGTCCCGAGACCCCTTCGCTCTGTTTTTGGGAAAACAGAAGGGCCGCGGTTCCCGGGTGGGATTCCGCGGCCCTGAGGCGCCGACCTGATCGAGATCAGGCTGGATCGCTCCAGGGTTCGAGCCCACGGAAGGCCCACATCGTGTGGTGCTGCTTGGTCTGACGCTTGCCGAGTCCGGCACCGGTCGCCGCAAAGCCATAGGCCAGTGCCTTGGCTGCCGCTTCTGCTTCCAGTGCCTCGGTCGGTCGGCTGCCGCGCTCTCGGATCACCAGGCCGGTGAGGGCCAGGGAAGGCTCGGGGCGGACAGCGGCGACGCCGGACACACCGGTGCCCAGGTTCGAGAAACCGGACGGGCATGCGGAGACGACGACCGAGTGATCGGTCAGGGTGACGGTGCTGACGGACTTGCTGTTCTTGATGCTGATCACTGGAAATCGCCTCCTCTCGGCGTCTTGGGGGACCTGGACGAGCCTGGTCCGACGGATATTAAGTACAGCACGGATCGGGCGCTTCGGAGAAGCTGCCGTCGCCGTGCTTAAGAACCTATGGTGATTGCCTGGGCATGTGCAAACTATTTTTCCGACGAGTTTGCCTCAGCGGTCACCCACCCCTGGTTCGCCCTCCTCACCTGCGCAGATGGCCAGGACATCGGCTCCGAAGCCCCGTACCTTGCGCATCCCGACGCCCGGGATACGGGCCAGGCTTCCCTCGTCGCGGGGGGCCGTCTCGGCGATGGCGACCAGGGTCCGGTCGGTGAAGACGCAGAACTCGGGCTGACCGCTCTCCTTGGCCTGCGCGGCGCGCCAGTCGTGCAGGCGGGTGTAGAGACCCTCGTTCATGTCGGACGGGCAGTCGTCGCAGCGCATCAGCTTCATCTCGCCCGCGTCGGTCAGCGTGCGTCCGCAGACCCGGCATCGGGCGGGGGTACGCACCCGGCGCCGGGCGGCGGGGGCGGCGGTGGCCGGGGCCCGTCCGCTGCCGGGCTCGACTCCCCCGTGGCCGAGGGGGCCGACCCGGGTGGCGGAGCCGGTGGAGCCGGGGCGCAGCCCGTCGAGGAAGCGGCTGGGGCGGCGGCCCGCCCGGCCGCCGGGCGAGCGGGACAGCGCCCAGGAGACATGGAGGTGGCGGCGGGCGCGGGTGACCCCGACGTAGAGCAGCCGGCGCTCCTCCTCGATCTGCTCGTCGGTGCGGGCGTAGGTGATGGGCATCATGCCCTCGGCGACCCCGACGACGAAGACGGCGTCCCACTCCAGGCCCTTGGCGGCGTGCAGGGAGGCGAGGGTGACGCCTTCGACGGTGGGGGCGTGCTGGGCTCCGGCGCGTTCGTCCAGCTCGGCCACGAGGTCCCCGAGAGTGGCGGCGTCCCGCGCGCGGGAGAAGTCCTCCGCGAGGCGGACGAGGGCGGCGAGGGATTCCCAGCGTTCGCGGACCACGCCGGAACCGGCGGGGGGCTGCGGGGTCCAGCCCTTGGTGGACAGTACGGCGCGGACCTGGGACGGCAGGTCGACGGCGTCGTCGAGGAGGGAGTCGTTGCCCCCGAAGCGGGCGGCGCCGCGCAGGGCCGCGCCCGCCTCGCGGACCTCGGGCCGCTCGAAGAAGCGTTCAGCGCCACGCAGCTGGTAGGGGATCGCCGCGTCCGCCAAGGCCTGCTCGTAGGTCTCGGACTGGCTGTTGGTGCGGAACAGGACGGCGATCTCGCTGGCGGGGACCCCGGAGGCGATGAGGTCGCGGATACGGCGGGCGGCGCCCTCGGCCTCGGCGGGCTCGTCGGTGTACTCGCTGTAGTGGGGTTCGGGACCGGCCTCGCGCTGGGAGACCAGTTCGAGGCGGTGGTCGGCGGCGCGTCCGCTGGCCTGGGCGAGGAGGCCGTTGGCGAGGTGCACCACCTGGGGGGTGGAGCGGTAGTCGCGGACGAGCTTGACGACGGTGGCCCCCGGGTGGCGGGTGCGGAAGTCGAGGAGGTGGTCGGGGGTGGCGCCGGTGAAGGAGTAGATGGTCTGGCTGGCGTCCCCGACGACACAGAGGCTGTCGCGCTCGCCGAGCCACAGGTCGAGCAGGCGCTGCTGGAGGGGGCTGACGTCCTGGTACTCGTCCACGACGAAGTGCTGGTACTGGCCGCGGACCTGCTCCGCGATGTCGTGCCGGTCCTGGAGGATCGCGACGGCGAGCAGCAGGACGTCCTCGAAGTCGATGACGGAGCGGTGCCGCTTGAGGTCCTCGTAGGTGCCGTAGAGCTGGCTGATCTCGGCGGCGTCGCGGGGGGTCTCGCGACCGGCGGCGCGGGCCGCCGCCGCGTAGTCGGCGGGGACGGTCTGGGTGACCTTGGACCACTCGATCTCGGCGGTGACATCACGCAGCTCGCCCCGGTCCAGGCGGACCCGGCAGGCGGCGGCGGCCTCGGCCACGAGCTGGACCTTGCGGTCGATGATCCGGGGCAGGCCGCCGCCGACGGCCTTGGGCCAGAAGTACTGGAGCTGGCGCAGGGCGGCGGAGTGGAAGGTGCGGGCCTGGACACCGGCGACGCCGAGCTGGCGCAGCCGGCCGCGCATCTCGCCCGCCGCGCGGTTGGTGAAGGTGACGGCGAGGACGCTGCCGGGCTGGAGGACCCCGGCGTGCACCCCGTAGGCGATGCGGTGGGTGATGGCCCTGGTCTTGCCGGTGCCCGCGCCGGCCAGTACGCACACCGGACCGCGCAGGGAGGTCGCGACCGCGCGCTGTTCGGGGTCGAGCCCCTCCAGCACGGAGTCCGCGCCCTGCGGCGGCGCCGGGAACTGGCCGGGGCCTGATTCCCGTGGGAAGAGTGTGGAGTGCGTTGCTGATGTCACCCCGCCATGCTGCCAGGTCCGTGGAGCGGACCGCGCGAGTTGTCCACAGGGTCGGGCACGCGGTCGTATTAATGCCGCTCCAGAGAAGGGGAGTACCGGGCGGACGCGCTCACGCGAGCCCCCGGACGACCCGTCCGGCGGCTCGCGCCGGGTCTCCGGCGGTGCCTGGTGGGCGGATCCGCGGGACCCGCTGTCCGGTGGGAGCCGTCCGTGACCGCCCGCCGGATGTTCTCCCCCGACCGGCGGAATCGCTGTCCCACCGATCGGCGGGGTCGAGCTCGTGCGACGACGGCCGGGCACGGGGTCCCCCGGCCGGGCACGGGCCGACGTGCGCCGGTCCCGACACGGGTGTTTCCACGGGTCCGCCGCGCGCCGTCCCGCCGCAGGTGTCCACGGGTCCGCCGCGCGCCACGCACCGCTCCCGCTCCCGGACGGGCCTGCGCCCGGGGTCCTGACCCGGGTGCCGGGAATGGTCGCCCGGTCACGTACGTTCACGGAGTGCGAGCAGGTATTCCCGCTCGTCCCGTAGGCACGAAGGAGCGCGAGAGACATGCCGGGCACTGTGACGATGTACAGCACCACGTGGTGCGGCTACTGCCAGCGGCTGAAGAGCCAGTTGACGCGTGAGGGCATCGGCTACGACGAGATCAACATCGAGCAGGACCCGCAGTCGGCGAAGTTCGTGGAGGAGGCGAACGGCGGCAATCAGACGGTGCCGACGCTCATCGTTCGGCCCACCGGCGGTGGCGCCGATGTGGTCATGACGAACCCGAGTCTCGCCCAGGTGAAGCAGGCCCTCGCGAGCTGACCGGGGTCCGCGTACGGGCGGCGCCCCCGTCCAGTGGTGCGGCGCTCTCCAGGACGTACGACCCGGCTCCCCGTACGTACGGCGCCCCCGTGACCGGATGGTCACGGGGGCGCCGCCCTGTCCGGCCTTCCGTCACGCGGCCCACGTGGCGGACGGCCGTCGGACGCTCGCCCGAGGGCTGCCGCCTCGGGCTCCCGTCCGTGCCCCGGGGTCCCTTGGTCCCGGGGCACAGGTCTTGGGGGCGGGAAACGCCCTGGTCAGACGATGAGCGCCTCCCGGATCAGCTGGACCGGGTGCCACGCGTCGCGTTCCGTGCCGTGGAAGATCTGCTGACGGCAGGAGACACCGGTGGCGACGATGACGGTCTCGTCCGGTTCGGCCCTGACCGCGGGGAAGAGCCGGTCCTCGCCCACGGTCATCGACACGTCGTAGTGCTCGGCCTCGAAGCCGAACGACCCGGCCATCCCGCAGCAGCCCGCGTCCAGCTCCTCGACCTCCACACCGGGGATGCGCTTGAGCAGTGCGACGGTCGCCGCGGTGCCGACCTCGGCCTTCTGGTGGCAGTGGCCGTGGTACAGCAGTCGCTTCCCGGCGGGCCAGGCGGTTTCGCTGAGCTTGAGGCGTCCTTCGTCGATGGCCTCCACCAGCAGTTCCTCCACCTGCCGGACCCGTCCGGAGACGTCCTTGACCGCGGTGTCGTCGGGGAGCATCGCCTTGTGCTCGTCCCGCAGCGTCATCAGGCAGGACGGTTCGCAGCCGACGATCGGGGAGCCGGGCGGGGTGGTCTCGGCGAGCAGATGGGCGAGCTTGAACGCCTTCTCGTTGGCGTCGTCCAGGAGGCCCTTGGAGAGACTGGAGCGACCGCAGCAGCCGCCGCTCTCCAGCCGCACGTCCCAGCCCGCGACTTCGAGCAGTTCGATCGCGGCGGCACCGATCCCGGGTTCGGTGTAGGTGGTGAAGGAGTCCGCGAGATAGGTGACCGTCCCCTGCGGGGCGACCAGCCGGGGGCTCTGTTCGCGGCCCTTGAACCAGCGCACCAGATTGCGCCGGGTGAAGGTGGGCAGGGGGCGTTCCCTGGCGATGCCCGGCCAGCGGGCCAGGAACCGGCGCAGCGGTCCCACCCGTCCCGGCAGATTGGACAGCGGGGCGGTGGCGGAGCCGAGCCGGTTGAGGAAGCGGATGGACCCGAAGATCCGTGAGCGCAGCGGGATGCCGTGCTCGTCGTGGTGGTGGGACAGCGCCTCGGCCTTGAGGGTGGCCATGTCGACGCCGAGCGGGCACTCGCTCTTGCACGCCTTGCACATCAGGCACAGGTCCAGCACCTCATGGAGGCGTTCGTCGCCGAGCGCCTTCTTGGGGTCGGGTTCCGAGAGTGCCTTGACCAGGGCGTTGGCGCGGCCCCGGGTGGAGTCCTGTTCGTTGCGGGTGGCCATGTAGGACGGGCACATCGCGCCCGTGCCGCTCTTGCGGCAGAGGCCGATGTTCATACAGCGGTCGGCGGCGCCGCGCATCCCGCCGACGATGTCGAAGTCGAGCCGGGTGCGCAGTTCCACGGCGGGTGGCAGGGCCGGGTCGCGCAGGTTCTCCGTCATGGCGGGCGCGTCCACGATCTTGCCCGGGTTCATGCGGTCCTGCGGGTCGAAGACGCCCTTGACGGCGCGCATCGCCTCGTAGAGTTCGTCGCCGAAGATCTCGCGGTTGAACTCGCTGCGGGCGAGACCGTCGCCGTGCTCGCTGGAGTTCACCCCGCCGTACTCGGTGACCAGGTCCTTGATCAGTTCGGCGACGGTCCGCATGGTGATGACCTGCTGCGGGTCCGCGAGGTCCACGAAGGGCCGGATGTGCAGACAGCCGACGGAGCAGTGGCCGTAGAAGCCGGCGCTGAGGCCGTGGTCGTCGAGGATGCCCTTGAAGCGTCGGGTGTACTCGGCGAGGTGGACGGGGTCGACCGCGGTGTCCTCGACGAACGCGAGCGGCCTTCGGGTGCCCTCGCCCGCCGCCATCAGCAGCCCGAGGCTGGACTTGCGGACCTTCATCAGGGCGCCCTGCTGCTGGGGGGTGACCGCGCGCAGGGTGTGGTAGCCGTGGCCGTAGCGCTCCCAGAGGGTGGTGAGCTGGCGGAGCTGGTCGAGCAGTTCGGTCTCGTCGTCGCCGGTGAAGCTGACGAACAGCAGGGCGTCCGGGTCGCCCTCCAGGATCTCGCCCAGGGACGCGTACTCGATCTTCTGCCGGGACAGGTCGAGGATCGTGCGGTCCATCAGCTCGACGGCCGCCGGGTGGCAGGACAGCGCGGTCTCGGTGGCCTCGATGGCGGCGACGACCGAGGTGAAGTGGCCGACGGCGATCACCGTACGGGGCGGCTTGGGGACGAGGTCGACCTCGGCCTCGGTGGCGATGCACAGGGTGCCCTCGGAGCCGACGACGAACTTCGCCAGGTCGAAGGGGGTGTCGTCGCGGGAGAGCCGGTCGAGCCGGTATCCGCAGGCCCGCCGCCAGAACTCGGGGAAGCCCTCCGCGATGGCGGCGGCGTTGGAGCGGATGATCACCGGCAGATCGCGGTAGAGGCGGCCTTCCAGGGTGGGCAGGTCCGCGCGGCGCTTGCGTTCGGCCTCGTCCACCGGCTCCAGCCGTGCGGTGCTGCCGTCGGACAGGACCACGTCGAGGGCGCGCACATGGTCGATCGTCATCCCGTAGCGCAGTGAGCCGCTGCCCGCGGAGTTGTTGCCGATCATCCCGCCGATGGTGGCGCGGTTGCTGGTGGAGGTGTCGGGGCCGAACATCAGCCCGTGCGCCGCCGCCGCCTTGTTGAGCTGGTCCTGGACGACCCCCGGTTCCACGCGTGCGACACGGCGTTCGGGGTCCAGTTCCAGGATGCGGTTCATATGGCGGGAGAAGTCGAGGACCAGACCGGGGCCGACGGTCTGTCCGGCGAGGCTGGTACCGGCGCCGCGCGGCAGCACCGGGATGCCGTACTCGGCGGCGACCCGGACGGTGGCCTGCACATCGGCGGTGTGCTTGGGGAAGACGACACCGCGCGGGGTGATGGAGTACATGCTGGCGTCGCGGGAGAACAGATGCCGGGTGTAGTCGTCGAAGGCCACCTCACCGTCGAGGTCGCGGCGGAGCCGCCGCTCCAGATCGCGGTCGGCCGATGCTGCTGCCGTCGGGGCTTCGTCGCCGATCAGTGTCATGTGCGGGGACTCCAAGGGTGGTCGGGCGGTTGCTCCCAGGGGGGCGGGCTGCCGGGACGTACGGGGTGCGGGGGTACGGGGCCGGGGGGTACGGGGCTGCGGGGCACGCGTACGTGCGGGTGCGTGGGTGCGGGTGCGTGGTGGTCGTGGTCTCGGTCGGTCGTGCGGCACGCGCGTGGGGCCTGGATGGGGCATACGCGCGTGGGGGCTGGTGCGGCACGCGCGCGTGGGAGGTGCCGCACGCGCGCGTGGAGGGCGGTTGCCGCGCCGGAGGAAGGGCGGGTGCGGGCGGCGGGGCGTCCCGGGCCTGGGCACAGGTACCGGGAGCCCTTCGCGTGGGGGGACCGCACCCGCCCTGGTCTCACGGGGTGCGCAGCACGTCGAGGGCCTTGCCCAGTCCGGCGGGGTCGACGGGCACTCCCGAGAGTTCGAGGCCCATCTGGACACCGGCGAGCGTCCCGGCGAGGGTGAGGTCGTTGAAGTGGCCGAGGTGGCCGATACGGAAGATCTTCCCGGCGAGCCGGCCGAGGCCGGCGCCGAGGGACATGTCGAAGCGCTCCAGGATGATCCTGCGGACCTTGTCGGCGTCATGGCCGTCCGGGAGCAGCACCGCGGTCAGTGAGCCGGAGTACTCGCGCTCGTCGGCGCAGAGCACATCCAGGCCCCAGCCGTGCACGGCCGCGCGGGTGGCGGCGGCGTGCCGGGCGTGGCGGGCGTACACCTGGGGCAGTCCCTCGGCGTCGAGCATGCCCAGCGCCTCGGAGAGCCCGTACAGCAGATTGGTGGCCGGGGTGTACGGGAAGAAGCCGCAGCGGTTGGCCTCGATGATCGGTTCCCAGTTCCAGAACGACCTCTTCAGCCGCGCGGTCTTCGCGGCGGCCAGCGCCTTCTCGCTGACGGCGTTGAAGCTGAGGCCCGGCGGGAGCATGAGGCCCTTCTGCGAGCCCGCGACGGTGACGTCGACGCCCCACTCGTCGTGCCGGTAGTCGATGGAGCCGAGCGAGGAGATCGTGTCGACGAGGAGCAGCGCGGGGTGTCCGGCCGCGTCGAGGGCCGCGCGGAGGTCGGCGATCCGGCTGGTCACACCGGTGGAGGTCTCGTTGTGGACGACACAGACGGCCTTGATCGCGTTCTTGGTGTCGGCGGTGAGGCGGCGGGCGAGTTCCTCGGGGTCGGCGCCGTGGCGCCAGTCGCCGGGCACGAAGTCGACCTTGAGGCCGAGCGAGGTGGCCATCTCCTGCCAGAGGGTGGCGAAGTGCCCGGTCTCGAAGCAGAGCACCCGGTCGCCCGGGCTGAGGGTGTTGACGAGGGCGGCTTCCCAGGCGCCGGTTCCGGAGGCGGGGTAGATCACGACGGGGCCGGAGGTGCCGAAGACGGGCTTGACGATGTCGAGGAGCCGGACGGTGAGGGCGGCGAACTCGGGGCCCCGGTGGTCGATGGTGGGCGCCGACATGGCACGCAGCACCTGGTCGGGGGTGTTGGTGGGGCCGGGGATCTGGAGGAAGTGGCGGCCGGTGCGCGAAGTCATGAGAGGACCCCTCCGAGGAGTTGTGCCGTAAGGCGGCACGCTGTACCGTAGGATGGCACGGCGGAGCATAAGCGTCACCGTTCGAGGGAGTCAATGGATGCAGAACGTCCTGAATGCGCTGCGCGCCCTGGAGGAGGTCGCCGAGCGGCAGCCGATCGGCGTCGCGGAGCTGGCCCGGGCCATGGACCTGCCGAAGAGTTCGGTGCAGCGCGCCCTGGTCACGCTGCACACCGCGGGCTGGATCAGACCGGCGTCGGGGACCACGACGCGGTGGATGGTCACCACCAAGGCCCTGCATGTCGGCAGACACGCCACCGGCGAACTCCCGCTGCGCGACATCGCCGTACCCGTGATGGAGGAACTGCGCCGCCGCACCGACGAGACGGTGCATCTGGCGGTGCCCGAGGGCGGCAAGATCGTGCTGATCGAGCGGCTGGAGACCACCAAACCGGTACGGATCATCCTGCCCCTCGGGCAGAATCTGCCGGTGCACGCCTCCGCGAACGGCAAGGCGGTGCTCGCGGCGAGCCCCGTCGAGACCGTGGAGCGGCTGATCACCGAGGGGCTGTCCCGCTTCACCGACGCCTCGATCACCGAACCGCAGCGGCTGCGCGCCGAGCTGGCCGAGATCCGCGCGCGGGGCTACGCCACCAACTCCGGGGAGTGGCGCACCGATGTGTCCGCCGTCGCCAGCGCGGTGATCGGGGCGAACGGGACACCGGTCGCCAGCATCAGCATCAACGTCCCGACGAGCCGGCTGACCGAGGCCTCACGGGCGGCGTTCGGGGCGGCGGTCCACGAGGCGGCACAGGCGGTCGGCGAATCCCTGGGACGACGGCGCGGCGACTGACGTCCGACCGGGGCGCGGCGGAAGAAGTTCCGGTCGCACCTCTTGACGCGCCTCCGTCGGCACGGATTCCATACTCCTCATCGCGGAACCCGTATTCCACATAACGGAATTTCGCACGGCGAGGTCTTCGGTCCCCTCGCCGTGCCGGACTGCGGCACCACCCTCTGTCGAAGCCGTCCACCCCCCACAGGAGGACGGCTTCGCCACGCCCGCAGCACGACCGTCGACCGAAGGCGAGGAAGCCTCGTGTCAGATCACGTCATATCCATCATCGCGCTAGCGCTGGTCTTCACCATTGCCACATTCACGTCCGTGCACATGGGAGCGCTGGCGATCGTCGCCGCCTTTCTGGTCGGCAGCCTGTTCGTCGGACAGACCTCCGACGACATCTTCGGCGGCTTCCCCGGCGATCTGTTCGTGGTGCTCGTCGGTGTCACGTTCCTGTTCGCCATCGCCAAGAACAACGGGACCGTCGACTGGCTGGTCCATGCCTCGACCCGCGCCGTACGCGGCCGGATCGCCCTGATCCCCTGGGCGATGTTCCTGGTCACCGCGGTGCTCACCGCCGTCGGGGCGGTCGTCCCCGCGGCCGTCGCCATCATCGCGCCGATCGGCATGGGATTCGCCGCCCGTTACCGGATCAATCCCGTCCTGCTCGGTCTCTTCATCATCAACGGAGCCAGTGCCGGGGGATTCTCCCCGATCAGCATCTTCGGCAGCATCACCAACGGGGTCGTCGAGCGGAACGGCCTGCCGGGGAATCCGACGCTGCTCTTCGTCAGTTCCTTCCTCTTCAATGTGCTGCTCAGCCTGGTCGTCTTCTTCATGTTCGGCGGCAGGTCGCTCATCGGCCGCCGGGCGGGCGCCCCCGGCGACCTCCCCCAGGACGGCGGCGAGCCCACCGGCCCGCCGCCGCACGGGGACGGCGTACCGGAGACCCGCCCGTCCGGCGGCACCCCCGTACCCGCCGGGGTGGGCACGGGCCCCAAGGGCGGCACCGCGACCCTGCGGAGCCCGGCGCCCGTCACGCCCCTGCCGGACCCCGCCGCGGACGAGGCCCGGCTCGACCGGGTCAAGGTCCTCACGCTGCTCGGGCTGCTCAGCCTGGTCGTCGGCGCCCTGTTCTTCGACCTGAACGTCGGACTGCTCTCGCTCACCGTCACCGTCGTGCTGTCCCTGCTGTCCCCCGCCTCCGCCAAGGGCGCGGTGGACCGCTGCGCGTGGTCCACCGTCCTGCTGGTCTGCGGGATCGTCACCTTCGTCAGCATGATGGAACGCATCGGCACCATCGACTGGCTCGGGGAGAGCGTCGCCGGGATCGGCGCGCCGCTCATCGGGGCGCTGCTGATCTGCTTCATCGGCTCGGTGGTGTCCGCGTTCGCCTCGACCACCGGCATCCTCGGCGCGCTCATCCCGCTCGCCGTACCGTTCCTGCTGGCCGGGGAGGTGGGCGCGGTCGGCATGGTGATCGCGCTGGCCATCTCCTCGTCGGTGGTGGACTCCTCGCCCGTGTCCACCTCGGGCGCCCTGGTCACCGCCAACGCCCCGGAGGGCCGCCGCGACGAGGTGTTCAAGCGGCTGATGGTCTGGGGGATGAGCATGGCCGCGGTGGCGCCCCCGGTGACGTGGCTGCTGTTCGTGGTACCCGGCTGGCTGTGAACCGGCCCCGGCCGCTCCCCGGACGTCCGTGCCGGGACGCCCGGGGAGCGGCCGGGACACCCTGCCCGAACGGGTGGCCGTGACCCACACGATCCAGGTGGATAGCCCTGGCCGACGATCTGGACGGGATCCCGTGGCCCACCGGTCCGGTCGGGTGGCCGTGGCCGACGATCCGGACGGAGGACCGTGCAGCCCCGGCCCGGACGGGTACCCGTGACCCACGGCACCGGACGGCCGGCCGTGGCCCGCCCCAGGGGCACACCGGCTGCCCCGGAAGCACATCGGCCGCACCGACCGCCCCGCGAGGCACCGAGCGCCCCTCGGCGTCTCGCGGGGCTCCCGTCCGTCAGCTCCCGGGGCCCTGCTTCGGCAGCGGCTTGCCGTACCACAGCTCGATCAGCCGGGCCGCGATCGAGATCCCGTACGGCGGCAGCACCTCGCCGGAGTCGAACGCGGCGCTCAGCTCGTCCCGCGAGAACCAGCGGGCCTCCGAGATCTCGTCCCCGTCCACGACGATGCCCGTCGAGGTCGCGCGCGCGATGAACCCCAGCATCAGGCTCGACGGGAACGGCCACGGCTGGCTGGCGACGTACTCGACCTCGCCCACCGTGATCCCCGACTCCTCGCGCACCTCGCGGCGCACCGACTGCTCGATGGACTCGCCCGGCTCGACGAACCCGGCGAGCGTCGAGAAACGGCCCTCCGGCCAGTGCATCTGGCGGCCCAGCAGCGCCCGGTCCTCGTCGTCCGTGACCAGCATGATCACGGCCGGGTCGGTACGCGGGTAGTGCTCGGCGCCGCAGGCCGGGCAGCGGCGGATATGGCCCGCGGCGGCGATGACGGTGCGTTCGCCGCAGCGCGAGCAGAAACGGTGCATCCGCTGCCAGTTCTCCAGCGCGACGGCGTGCACCATCAGGCCCGCGTCCCGGGGCCCCAGCAGATGACCGGCCTCCCGCAGCCCCGCCGGCCGCGCGGACTGGTCCATCCGGCCCGGCAGGCTGTCCTTCTGGAGCGCGAAGTAGCTGACCCCGTCCTCGTCCGTGCCCAGGAAGTAGCGGTGGGCCTCGGTCAGCGGCGCCTCGAAGGACGGCGTCGTCACCAGCTCGGTACGGCCGTCCGGGGTCTCGTCGATGAGGACCTGGCCGCCGCAGACCACGAAGACCCTGGTCGACGGGTGGCTCCAGGCGGCGGCCAGCGACGCCTCGTCAAGGCGCAGATGGGCGGCTCGGTCGATACCGCTGGGCGCGGTCAGCGGCAGCGGATGATCGGCGCAGCGATCGGTCCAGGTGGTCACAGGTGCTTCCATCTCCCCCGGTGGAACGGATGGGTCGGCGGGCGGTTCAGCGGGACGTACGGCGGGACCCGGCGGCGCGCGGCAGGACCCGGCGGTGGGGAGCGGACCCTTCGGTGTGCCCCCGGACGGCCCCGTGGGGTGCGGCCGCCCGCGCGCGGGGGGCGCCTGCGCGGGGGGCGTCAGCGCGCATCACGCCAGTTCTCCGCGAGGTCGCCCCACAGATGGGCGGCCGTCTCGACCCCCTTGAACAGCAGGTCCAGCTCCACCTTCTCGTCGGGCGCGTGCCAGCCGTCGGAGGGGATGGAGATGCCGAGGAACAGTACGGGCGCCCCGAGCACGTCCTGGAGGTCGGCCGCGGGTCCCGAACCGCCCTCACGTGTGTAGCGGATCTCCCGCTCGAACGCCAGACCCATCGCCCGCACCACGGAGCGCAGCGCCGGGTGGTCCAGCGGCGTCAGACAGGGGCGGGTGGCGGCGCCGAAGACGATCTCGTGCCGGATGCCGGCGGGCAGGGTCGCGGCCACCCACGCGCGGACGGCGTCCTCGACGCGGTCCGGGTCCTGCCCGGCGACCAGCCGGAACGACAGCTTCAGCATGGCCCGCGCGGGGATGATCGTCTTGCCGCCGGGGCCCTGGTAACCGCCGCCGATGCCGTTGACCTCGGCGGTGGGCCGCGCCCAGAGGCGTTCCAGGGTGGTGTGCCCGGCCTCCCCCAGGGTGGCGTGCGACTTCGCGGTACGCAGCCACCGCTCCTCGTCGAAGGGCAGCTCGGCGAAGAGCCGCCGCTCACGGTCGGTCAGCTCCACGATGCCGTCGTAGAAGCCGGGCACCGTCACGCGCGCGTGCTCGTCGTGCAGGGCGGCGACCAGCCGCGCGGCCTCGGTCGCGGGATTGGGCACCGCGCCGCCGAAGGAACCGGAGTGGATGTCCTGGTCGGGGCCGAACAGCTCGATCTCGCAGTCGGCCAGACCCCGCATCCCCGTGCACACGGTGGGGGTGTCGGCGGCCCACATACCGGTGTCGGAGACGATCACGGCGTCCGCGGCGAGCCGCTCCGCACGCTCCTCGACCAGCGCCCGGAAGTGCGGCGAGCCCGACTCCTCCTCGCCCTCGACCAGCAGCTTCAGATGGACGGCCGGCGCGGTGCGTCCGGTGGCGGCCAGATGTGCGCGCACCCCCAGGGTGTGGAAGAACACCTGCCCCTTGTCGTCGGCGGCCCCGCGCGCGTACAGGCGGCCGTCCTGGAACACCGGCTCGAAGGGGTCGGTGGCCCAGCCGTCCGCGCGGTCGGCGGGCTGCACGTCGTGGTGGCCGTAGACCAGGACCGTGGGGGCCCGCGGGTCGTCGGACGGCCAGTGGGCGAAGACGGCCGGGGCACCGGGGGTCTCCCAGACCTCGACGGCCGGGAACCCGGTGTCCTTCAGTGCGGCGGCGAGCCAGTCGGCGCTGCGCCGCACGTCCCCGGCGTGCTCGGGCTGCGCCGAGACGGAAGGGATGCGCAGCCAGTCGCCCAGATCGGCGAGGAAGGCGTCGCGGTGGCGGTCGATGTACGTACGGACGGCGCTGACGGCACTGTCAACGGGCTTGCTCATGATGTCGAGCCTATCCGCCCACCGGGGCGGACTCGTCCGGTGGTTCCGTGAGCACGGGCGGGGGGCCACTGTCGCCGCTCAGCAGCCGCTCCAGCTCCGCCCGCCCCGGCAGCCTCCCGGGCCGTACGGTCTCCCCGCTGCGCACATGGAGGAACACCGCCGTGACCGACTCCAGGGGCACCCCCCGCTGCTCGGCCCAGGCCAGCCGGTACACCGCGAGCTGAAGCGGATCGGCGTCGCGCCCCCGGCCCGTCTTCCAGTCGACGATCTCGTACGTGGTGTCCGCGCCCTCGCCCTCGCGGTACACGGCGTCGATGCGGCCCCGTACGACCCGGCCCGCGAGGTCCAGCTGGAAGGGGGCCTCGACCCGGTAGGGGGTGCGCCGGGCGTACGGGGTGCGCTCGAAGGACGCCTTCAGCGCCTCCAGGTCGCGTTCGTCGGCGATCTCCGCCTGTCCGCCCGGGAGGTCGTCCGGCTCCAGCAGGGGCAGCCGCAGCTCCTCGTAGCGGGCCTCGACCCACGCGTGGAAGCGGGTGCCCTGGCGGGCGGCGGGCTGCGGCGGGCGCGGCATCGGGCGGGCCAGCTCCTGGGCGAAGCCGTCGGGGTCCGCCGCGAGGTGCATCAGCTGGGAGGCGGTCAGGGACGGCGGGACGGCCACCTCGGTGACGCCCTGCCGGGCCCGCAGCAGCTCACCCGTGAGGGCGTCCAGATCACGGTCCCAGGAGGCGATCGACCGGGCTTCCTCGGGGGTGAGCCCGGGGGCGCCGGTCCGGTCGTCGGTGGCGGGGGCGTCCGTGGCGGGGCCGGCGGGGGTGTCCGTGGCGGGGGTCGGGGCGTCCGTGCGGCCAGGGTTGCCGGGGGCGGTGTGGCCGTGGTCGGCGGGGGCGGTCTGCTGGGCGGGCACGCGCGCGTGGGGGGCGTCGGGCAGGGGCCGCCCGGCGGTCGGACTCCCGGCGGTCGCGGGGCGTTCCGTGGACCAGGAGTCCCAGTCGGCGGTGTCCTCGGGGAGGCCCTCCGGGTGGGGCGCGTGGGCGTCGTCCGGGGGGACCTCCTCGGGACCGTACGGGTCGTGCGGCTCGTGGGTCTCGTAGGTCTCGTGGGGGTCTTGCGGCTCGTACGGGTCGTCCGGTTCCGCCGGGGGCGGGGGGGCCGCCGGGTCGTCGGGATAGGTGGCCGCGGACGGGTCCCGGGGGCCGGTGGGGGTGCCGGGGGCGGGGCCGCGCGCGGGAGGGCCGCCGGGGGCGCCGGACGGGGTGTCCGTGAGGCGGGCGAGGTGGGCGAGGACCGTGTCCGCGGCGGCACGGCGGCGGGCCAGCGACACCGGGTCCAGGGGCAGCGGCCACGCCTGGTCCGCGGAGGCGGCGGCCAGGGCCGGGTTCTCGTCGTCCTCGCCGGGCTCGTCCGCCCATGCCTCGATCTCGCCCTGACCGGCGGCACAGTGGCCGTACAGGGCCCGCAGGAAGTCCGAGGGGCCCCGGGTGCGCTTCTGGGAGGGGCCCCACCAGTGCCCCGAGCCGAGCAGCAGGGAACGGGGACGGGTGAAGGTGACGTACCCGAGGCGCAGTTCCTCGGTGTGCTGGTGGGCCTTCATGTCCTCGTGGAACGCCTTGAGGCCACGCGCGTCCCACTCGGTGACATCGGGCAGGGTGTCGGCGTCCCCGCGCAGGGAGTGCGGCAGGACCTTGCCCTGCGCGGTCCACTTCTCACGGCCCTGGGCGCTGGGGAAGGTGCCCTTGACCAGGCCGGGTACGGCGACGACATCCCATTCCAGGCCCTTGGACTTGTGGGCGGTGAGCACCTTGACGGTGTTCTCACCGCCGGGCAGGGAGTTGTCCAGGCCCTTCTCGTACTGGACGGCCGTACGCAGGAACCCGAGGAACGCGAGCAGGCCCGCCTCGCTGTCGTGCGACGCGAAGGAGGCCGCGACATCGAGGAAATTGGCGAGGGTCTCCCGGCGGCGGGCGGCCAGCGCGTGCGGTGAGGCGGACAGCTCGACCTCCAGACCGGTGACCGTGAGGACACGGTGCAGCACGTCCATCAGGGGGTCGGCCAGGGAGCGGCGCAGATCGCGCAGTTCGGCGGCGAGCCGCGCGAAGCGCACCCGCGCGGCGGACGAGAACGGCAGTCCGTCGTCACCGGTGTCCGTGGGGTGTTCCAGGAAGGTGTCCAGGGCGTCGGCGAGGGACACCACCTCGGAGGGGTCGACACCTTCGACCGCCTCGGCGAGACGGCGTCCCAGGTCGGCCGCGTCGTCGTCGGCCACGCGCGCGTGGCGTACGAGCAGCCGGGCCCGCCGCCCCAGCAGGGCGAGGTCGCGGGCGCCGATCCGCCAGCGGGGGCCGATGAGCAGGCGCACCAGGGACGCGTTGGCGCCGGGGTCCTGGAGCACCTCGCAGACGGCGATCAGGTCCGCGATCTCCGGCAGATGCACCAGCCCGGACAGGCCCACGACCTCGACGGGCACGTCCCGGGCGACCAGCGCGCCCTGGATGCGCGCGAAGTCGGCGGCGGTGCGGCACAGGACGGCGATCTCCCCGGGCGGGGTGCCCGTGCGCACCAGGTGGGCGAGGGAGTCGGCGATCCAGTCGATCTCCTCGGCGTGGGTGTTCAGCAGGGCGCAGCGGACCATGCCGTCGTGTTCGGCGCCGGGGGCGGGCCGCAGGGCCTCCACGCCCGCGTGCCGGGCCCGCAGGGGCTCCGCCAGACCGTTGGCGAGGTCGAGGAGGCGTCCGCCGCTGCGGCGGTTCTCGCTGAGCGACTGGCGGGCGGCGGGGCTGCCGTCGGCGTGGGCGAAGTGTTCGGGGAAGTCGTCCAGGTTGGCGACGGACGCCCCGCGCCAGCCGTAGATCGCCTGGCAGGGGTCCCCGACGGCGGTGACGGGGTGGCCGGTGCCCTCGCCGAAGAGGCCGGACAGCAGGATGCGCTGGGCGACGGAGGTGTCCTGGTACTCGTCGAGGAGCACCACCCGGAACTCGTCGCGCAGGATCGTGCCGACCTCCGGCCGGGTCCGCGCGAGGGTCGCGGACAGCGCGATCTGGTCACCGAAGTCGAGGAGGTCCTTCGCGCGCTTGGCCGCGCGGTAGTGACCGACCAGCTCGGTCAGCTCACGCCGGGCGGCGGCGGCCTCGGGGACCTTGCGCAGATCGGCGTTGGAGAGCTTCGCGCCCTCCAGCGCGCGCAGCAGCTCGGCGTCGTGCGCGCGCAGCGCGTCGGGCCGTACGAGGTGCTCCGCGAGGTCGGCGTCGAGGGCGAGGAGATCGCTGACGAGGTCGGGGAAGGAGCGGGTCAGCGACGGGTAGGGGCCCGGCGCCTCGCGCAGGACCCGGGCGGCGAGCTGGAAGCGGGTGGCGTCGGCGAGCAGCCGCGCGGTGGGCTCCAGGCCGATGCGCAGCCCGTGGTCGGTCAGCAGCCGCCCGGCGAAGGCGTGGTACGTGGAGATCACGGGCTCGCCCGGCGGATTGTCCGGGTCGTGCCCGTCGGGGTCGGTGACACCGGCCCTGACCAGGGCCTTGCGGACGCGCTCCGCGAGTTCCCCCGCGGCCTTGTTGGTGAACGTCAGCCCGAGGACCTGCTCCGGCGCGACCTGCCCCGTACCCACGAGCCACACCACACGGGCGGCCATCACGGTCGTCTTGCCGGACCCGGCTCCGGCCACGATGACCTGCGGCGCGGGCGGCGCGACGACGCACGCCATCTGCTCCGGGGTGAAGGGGATGCCGAGGAGCTGCTTGAGCTGCTCGGGGTCGCTGATACGGGCGGACACACCCAAAAGGCTAACGGCGCCCACCGACAGCCCCGACCGATCGGGTACGGCACACGGCCGGGACCCGGCTCCACGCGCGATGGCCCACCGGCGGCGCGGTACCGATCGCGTCCGACGCCCCCGCACGGCCGGTGGACCGGGGCAGGACCGCAACCGGGGGGTTGGGCGCCGGGGGCGCCGGGAACCGGGCCCCGGGCGCCGTCACTCCACCACGTGCCGCCCCTCCGGCCGGGCGCTGCACGAGGCGCGGAACGCGCAGTGACCGCAGTGCTGCCCGGGGCGGGGCGAGAAGCGCTCGTCCAGGACCTTGCCCGCGGCCGTGGCGAGCAGGTCCCCGATCCACTCCCCGGACAGCGGTTCCTGGGCCTGCACCTTGGGCGCGCTCTCGCCGCCGTCCTTGCGGGCGGCGGGCTGCCGCAGCTGGACGAGTTCCGCGCCGCCCGTCGGCGGGGCCGTACCGCCGAAGGCGTCGTCCACGGCTCCCTCGGTGACGGCGAGCTGGTAGACGGCGAGCTGGGGGTGCTGGGCGACCTCCGCCGCGGAAGGGGCGTGCTTGCCGGTCTTGAAGTCGACGACATACGCGCGTCCCTCGCCGTCGCGTTCCACGCGGTCCATGGAGCCGCGGATGCGTACCTCGAAGGACCCCGCCTCCAGGGTGACGTCGAAGTCGTGCTCACTGGCGACGGGGGTGCGGCCCGCGCGGTCGGTGACATGCCACTGGAGGAAGCGTTCGAGCGCCACGCGCGCGTGCTCCTTCTCCTGGGCCGACTTCCAGGGCGCGTCGAAGGCGAGCGCGTCCCACACCGAGTCGAGGCGTTCCATGAGGACGGCGAGATCGGCGGGGGTGCGTCCGGAGGCCACCTCGTCGGCCAGCACATGCACGACGTTGCCGAAGCCCTGCGCGGCGGTCGCGGGCTCGTCGGCCTTCACCTCACGGCCGAGGAACCACTGAAGCGCACAGGTGTTGGCGAGCTGGTCGAGGGCGCTGCCCGACAGGGCCACCGGCTTGGCGCGGTCCCGCAGCGGGACCACGCTGTCGGTCGGCTCGTCCATGCCCCACCAGCGGTACGGGTGGGCGGCGGGCACCAAGGGGCGGCCCTCACCGTCGTCCAGGGCGGCCAGCCTGGCCAGCCGACGGGCGGCGGCCTCCCGCAGCGCGGCCGAGACCCGGGGGTCGACGGTGGTGGCGCGCAGCTCCGCGACGAGCGCGGGCACCGACAGCGGACGGCGCGGGCGGCCCGACACGTCCCTGGGCTCGACCCCGAGTTCGGTGAGGAACCGGGACGGCTGGTCGCCGTCGTCGGCGGGCGCCTTCACCGCGGTGACGACGAGGCGTTCCCTCGCGCGCGTGGCGGCCACGTAGAACAGCCTGCGTTCCTCGGCGAGCAGGGCGCCCGGGGTGAGCGGTTCGGCGAGACCGTCCCGGCCGATGCGGTCGGCCTCCAGCAGCGAGCCGCGGCGCCGCAGGTCGGGCCACAACCCCTCCTGCACCCCGGCGACGACGACGAGCCGCCATTCCAGGCCCTTGGCCCGGTGCGCGGTCATCAGCCGGACCGCGTCGGGGCGCACCGCGCGCCGGGTGAGGGTGTCGGCGGCGATGTCGGCGGCCTCGGTCTCCACGAGGAAGTTCAGGGCGCCCCGGCCACCGGTGCGCTCCTCCGCGCGGGACGCGGCGGCGAAGAGCGCGCAGACGGCGTCGAGGTCCCGGTCGGCGTTGCGCCCTGAGGCCCCGCCCCGGCGGGCGGCCCGCTCCAGGCGCTGCGGCCACGAGGTGCCCTCCCAGAGGTCCCACAGGGCCTCCTCGGCGGTACCGCCGCCCGCGAGACGTTCACGGGCCTTGCGCAGCAGCGCGCCCAGCCGCTGCGCCCCGCGCGCGTAGGCGGGGTCGTGGACGGCGAGGCGCTCCGGCTCGGCGAGCGCACGGGCCAGCAGCACATCGGAGGGCGGCGGGACCGGGCGGCCCCCGGCCCGCTCCTCGTCGCGCAGGGCGCGCCCGAGCCGCCGCAGATCGGCGGCGTCCATACCGCCGAGCGGTGAGGCGAGGAGGGTGAGCGCGGTCTCGGTGTCGAGCCAGCCGCCGTCCGCCACGGGGCCGCTCCCCGGCACGGACATCCCACCGGAAGGCACCGGCACCTCGCCCGCGGTCGCCTCGCTCCCGGGTACGTCGTCGGCAGGCGACTCGTCCACAGACATCTCGTCCGCAAGCGGCTCACCCACAGGCGCCTCGTCCACGGATGCGTCGCCCGGGGGCACATCGCCCGCAGCCGCCTCGCCCGGGGGCACCGGTTCGGCAGGCACCGCTTCGGCAGGCACCGCTTCGGCGGGTGCCCCTTCGGCGGGTGCCCCTTCGGTGGTCGCCCCGGACGCCGAGGGGTCGGCCGTGGGCGCCCCGACGGTCGCCTCCGCGACCGCGCGCAGGGCCAGCAGCAGCGGCGCCACCGCGGGCTCGTGCCGCAGCGCCAGATCGTCACCGTCGATGTCGAGCGGTACCCCGGCCGAGGTCAGGGCGCGCCGTACGGCGGGGATGCTGCGGGAGCCCGCGCGGACCAGGACGGCCATGTCCCGCCAGGGCACCCCGTCCTCCAGATGGGCGCGGCGCAGGATGTCGGCGACATTGTCGAGTTCCGTACCGGGCGTCGGGTACGTGTACACCTCCACCCGGCCGCCGCCGCGTACCGGTGTCAGCTCGCGGTGGGCGCGGACCCGGTCGGCGGGGAGCCGGGTGAGCGGCATGCGCTGGGTGAGGAGCCGGGTGGCGTCGAGCAGGGCGGCCCCGGAGCGGCGGGACGTCCGCAGCACCTCCACGCGCGCGGGGGTGCCGTCCGGCTGCCGGAAGGCGTCCGGGAAGCCGAGGATGCCGTTCACATCGGCGCCCCGGAACGCGTAGATCGACTGGTCGGGGTCACCGAACGCGAGCAGGGTGCGTCCGCCGCCCGCGAGCGCGTCCAGCAGCCGGACCTGCGCGGGGTCGGTGTCCTGGTACTCGTCGACGAACACGGCGTCGTACTGCGTGGCCAGCGCCGCCGCGATCGGGGGCCGGCGGGCGAGCAGGACCGCGCGGTGCACCAGTTCGGCGTAGTCGATGACGCCGTGGAGGTCGAGCACATCGAGGTAGTCGGCGAGGAATGCCGCCGCGGCGCCCCAGTCGGGCCGCCCGGTGCGGGCCGCGAAGGCGCCCAGGGCCTCGGGCGCGAGGCCCAGCTCACGGGTCCGGGCGAGGACCGCGCGCACCTCGTCGGCGAAGCCCCGGGTGGTCAGACAGGCGCGCAGCTCGTCGGGCCAGCGCACATGGCGCAGCCCCGCGCGTTCGAGGTCGATCTGTCCGGCGAGGAGCTCACGCACCGTGACGTCCTGCTCGGGCCCTGACAGCAGCCGCAGGGGCTCCGCGAACAGCTCGCTGTCCTGATGGGCACGGACGAGGGCGTAGCAGAACGAGTGGAACGTCGTGGCCCGGGGGGCGCGGGCGGCGCCGATCCGCAGGGCCATCCGGTCCCGGAGTTCGACGGCGGCCTTGCGGCTGAAGGTGAGCACCAGCATGCGCGCGGGGTCGTCGCCACGGGCCACGCGCGCGGCGACCGTCTCCACGAGGGTCGTCGTCTTGCCGGTGCCGGGACCGGCAAGGACGAGGAGCGGTCCGCGCCCGTGGTCAACCACCGCGCGCTGCCCCGCGTCCAGACGAGGGGGGTCCACCGGTACCGGCGGGGTACGCACCAGCCGGTACGCGCCCGGGCTCCCCTGCCGCGCACGGGGGTGCGGCAGGCGCCTGGTGGTGGAGGAGGAGCTCACGTGGTTCGCCGGTCCTGGTGGTCGTGCTGATGGGCGTGCCGCCACGCGCGCGGGGCGGTGGCCCTGGTGGGTGGGGGACGCTGCTGACGGATGACGACGCTACGCCCCCCGGTGCGCGGACGGGTCCGCCGCCGGAATCCGGGGGCGGGGCCCCGCCGCGTGGCCGACGGGCGAGGCGCGGGCGCGCGGGGCCGCGTGGGCACCCCGGAAAGCCCTTGCGTCACGCACGGTGTCCACGAACCGAACGCGCCCGCGCGGCGGAACGTGCCCCGGCACCCCCGTACGGACCCGCTGTCGCCCGTACGGGGGAGTCAGGGCGGAAGCCGGCAGGTGTGCGTCCGACGGCGTCATTCCCGTGGGTGTCCGTCCCAGCGTGCCTGGCGCATGTCCAGGCGCGGCAGATGCCCCTGGGCCGCGCGGCTCACCACGCGCAGCGGGGTGCCCTCGGCGCGGTACCGCTCCAGGGCCTGAAGTTCATGGCCGGGCAGCAGCGTGCCGTCGGAGCGCACGACGCGCCACCAGGGCACCGCGCCGCCGTACAGGGCCAGCACCCGGCCGACCTGTCGGGGTCCGCCCTCCTCCAGCCACTCCGCGACATCGCCGTATGTCATCACCCGGCCCGCCGGGATCAGCTCGGCGACATCGAGGACCCGCTCCGCGTACGGCGGGTACTGCGGTGGTTGGTCCGCCGAACGGCTCTCCTCGCTCATCCGTCCTATCCTGCCCCACACCACCGACAGTGCGCCGGAGCGGGAACGGAAGGCGCACCACACCGACGGAAAGCGGGTGAGAAGGGCCCTCGGTCGCCGTATTGCACCCTGATGCCCCCCTCTGTCGGAGAGGCATGCCAGGATCGTGCGGGCGGTGACTGGTGATACGAGAAGAAGAAGACGCGGCGGAACGGCAGGGCGCGCACCCCGAAGGCGCGGGCACCCCTGTCGGGTCGGCGCGCCCTGACACCGGAGAACGGCCCCTGAAGGCGCACAAGGATTCCGACGAGACCCCGACCACCGACGCAGGGACACCCGCGCCGGGCACGTCGTCGGTCCCCGAGCCGGGCGAGGCGCCGAAGGACCCGGCGGACGGCGGGGGCACACCGGTGCGCTCCCCCGGCGATCCGGCGCGGCTCACCCCGGAGGGCCCCGCCGACCCCGACGACCTGCTGGAGGCCGCGGCCGACACCTATGCCGACGAGGTCGAGGGCGACGAACCGCTGCTCCCCGCGCGCGTGCACCGCCCGTCGGACCTGATGCGGCTGCTCGTCGGGGCGCTGGCCATCGCGGTCGTGCTGTCGATCGCCGCGTTCGCGCACGGCACGACGTCCGGGCTCGAACAGGACATCAGCAAGGGCACCGACGAGGCGCCGGACCTGCTGATCAAGTTCGCGGGTCTGGCGTCGAGCATCGCGGTGCTGCTGGTGCCGGTCGCCTTCGCCGTCGAGCGGCTCATCAAACGTGACGGTCTGCGGATCGCCGACGGCGTCCTCGCGGCCGTCCTCGCGCACGGTGTGACACTCGCCACGGATCTGTGGGTCGCCCAGTCGGCGCCGACGTCCATCCAGGAGGCGCTGACCCAGCCCTCGCCCGCCGACATCCACGCCCTCACGGACCCGGTGCACGGCTATCTGGCACCGGTGATCGCCTATATGACGGCCGTGGGGATGTCCCGCAGGCCGCGGTGGCGGGTCGTGCTGTGGGTGGTGCTGCTGCTCGACGCGTTCGCGATGCTCGTCACCGGCTACACGACCCCGTTCTCGATCATCCTGACGATCCTGATCGGCTGGACGGTCGCCTACGGCACGCTCTACGCCGTCGGGTCGCCCAATGTGCGTCCCACCGGCCAGACGCTGCTGGCGGGCCTGCGCAGGGTCGGGTTCCACCCGGTGGGCGCCGCGCGCGAGGAGGCCGGTGGCGACACCGACAGCGTGGACCGGGGCAGACGGTACTTCGTCACCCTGGAGGACGGTCCACCGCTGGACATCACCGTCGTCGACCGGGAGCAGCAGGCACAGGGGTTCTTCTACCGGGTGTGGCGGCGGATGACGCTGCGCGGGATCACCACCCGCCGCAGCCTCCAGTCGCTGCGCCAGGCGCTGGAGCAGGAGGCGCTGCTCGCGTACGCGGCGATCGCCGCGGGCGCCAACGCGCCGAAGCTGATCGCCACGTCCGAGCTGGGCCCGGACGCGGTGATGCTCGTGTACGAGCACACGGGCGGACGTTCCCTGGACTCGCTGCCCGACGACGACATCACCGACGCCCTGCTGCACGACACCTGGTGCCAGGTGCAGGCCCTCCAGTCACGCCGGATCGCGCACCGCAGACTCGCGGGCGACGCCATCCTGGTGGATCGTTCCGGCACGGTGATCCTGTCCGATCTGCGCGGTGGTGAGATCGCCGCGGGTGACGTGGTGCTGCGGATGGACATCGCGCAGCTGCTGACGACGCTGGGGCTGCGGGTGGGCGCCGAGCGTTCCGTGCGGTCCGCGGTGGCGGTCCTCGGGCCGGACGTGATCGCCGACTGTCTGCCGCTGCTCCAGCCGATCGCGTTGACGCGCACCACGCGCGGGACGCTGCGCAGGCTCGCGCGCGAGCGTGCCGAACGTGAGCGCGAGGCCGTACTCGAAGCGTCCAGGGCGGCCAAGCAGGAGCGTCTGGAGGCCGCGGCGGCCGATTCCCGGCCCCCGGAGGCCACCGCGCCCGCCGCGCCGCCCACAGCGGCGTCCGAGCCCACCGGCACGGACCACACGCCCACCGGGCCGGAGCACACGCCGGACGGCACGGACCACGCGCCGGAGCGCGCCTCGGACGGGCCGCGCACGGTGCTCGACAAGCTCGCCGCGCACGAGAGGGCCGAGCGCGACGAGAAGGCCGCGAAGAAGGCCGTACGGGCGGAGCGGCAGGCCGAGAAGCGCGCGCTGGACGACGCGATGGAGGAGGCGCGCGAGGAGGACCTGCTGACCCAGATCCGCCACCAGGTGCTGCGTATCCGTCCGCAGGCCCCGGTGGAACCGGCGCGGCTGGAGCGCATCAGGCCGCGCACCCTGATCAGCTTCATCGCGGGTGCCATCGCCGCGTACTTCCTGCTGTCGCAGCTCACCCACTTCGAGTTCGCGACGCTCATCGAGGACCCGCAGTGGGGCTGGGTCGCCGCCGCGGTGCTGTTCTCCGCCCTGAGCTACTTCGCCGCCGCGATGAGCCTGCTGGGCTTCGTACCGGAGCGGGTGCCGTTCCTGCGGACGGTCGGCGCGCAGGTCGCCGGGTCGTTCGTGAAGCTGGTGGCGCCCGCGGCCGTCGGCGGGGTCGCCCTCAACACCCGCTTCCTCCAGCGGGCCGGGGTGCGTCCGGGGCTCGCGGTCGCGAGTGTGGGGGCCTCGCAGCTCTTCGGGCTCGGCGCGCACATCCTGCTGCTGCTGTCGTTCGGCTATCTGACGGGCACGGAGAAGACGCCGTCCCTGTCGCCGTCCAGGACGGTCATCGCGGGGCTGCTGACCGTCGCCGTGCTGGTCCTCGTGGTGACGTCGATCCCGTTCCTGCGGAAGTTCGTCGTCACGCGCGTGCGGTCGCTGTTCGCCGGGGTGGTCCCGCGCATGCTGGACGTGCTCCAGCGTCCGCAGAAGCTGGTCACCGGCATCGGCGGGATGCTGCTGCTGACGGCGTGCTTCGTGATGTGTCTGGACGCCTCGATCCGGGCGTTCGGCGACGAGACCACGTCACTGAGCCTCGCCAGTGTCGCGGTGGTGTTCCTCGCGGGCAACGCGCTGGGATCGGCGGCACCGACCCCGGGCGGCGTGGGCGCGGTCGAGGCGACCTTGACGTTCGGTCTGATCGCCGTGGGCCTGCCCAAGGAGGTCGCCGCCCCCGCGGTCCTCCTGTACCGGCTGCTGACCTTCTGGCTGCCGGTCCTGCCGGGCTGGCTGTTCTTCAACCACCTCACCCGCAAGGGCGCCCTGTAGGCCGTTTCCGAGCCCGTGCCGGTGCGCGCACCCCGCCCACCGGCACGGGGTCACCCGCACGGCCCCCGTCCCGCGCGCCACACGCGCGGGAACCACAGGATGGGAGCATGCCCAAGCCTCTGCCTGTGCGTGCCGCAGCGCTCGCCGCGACCGCCGTCCTGCTGTCCGCGTCGACCGCCGGATGCGGTGGCGACGACACCAAGGACCGCAAGGACCCCAAGGCCGACGATCTGACGGCACAGCGACTGACGTGGAAGGACTGTCCCGCCCCGGCCCAGTCGGAGGGCGGCGGACCCGCGCCGTCCCCGCTGCCGGACGGCGAACTGTGGGAGTGCGCCACCCTGAAGGCACCCCTCGACTGGGGCGACCCGGACGGCGACACCATCGGCATCGCCCTGATCCGCGCCCGCACCAGCGGCACGGACGGTGAGCGCATCGGCTCGCTGATCTTCAACTTCGGTGGCCCCGGCGGCTCCGGCGTCACCACCCTGCCCGCCTTCGCCGGCGAGTACGAGAAGCTGCGCACCCGCTACGACCTGGTCAGCTTCGACCCGCGCGGGGTGGGCCGCAGCGCGGGCGTGAAGTGCGAGGACGACGAACAGCTCGACGAGTACTTCCAACAGGACGCCACCCCGGACGACACGGCGGAGCAGCGCAAGCTCGTCGACAACACCCGGGCCTTCAACGCGGCCTGCGAGGACAACTCCGCGCGCGTGCTCCCCCGGGTGCGCACCACGGACGCCGCCCGGGACCTGGACCTGATGCGCCAGGTGCTCGGCGACGACGAGCTCCACTACTTCGGCATCTCCTACGGCACCGAGCTGGGCGGCGTCTACGCGCATCTGTTCCCGAAGAACGTCGGCCGCGCGGTGTTCGACGCGGTGGTCGATCCGACGCAGGACCCGGAGCAGGGCGCGCTCGGCCAGGCGCGGGGCTTCCAACTGGCGCTCGACAACTACGCGAAGGACTGCACCTCCCAGGTGGAGGACTGTCCCGTCGGGGACACCGCGCAGGACGTGAAGGACCGGATCGCGAAGCTGCTCGCGGACCTGGAGAAGAAGCCGCTGCCGGGGGTGTTCCCGCGTGATCTGACCCAGACCGCGGCCACCGGCGGCATCGCGCAGTCGCTGTACTCCAAGGACTTCTGGGAGTACCTGACGGAGGGTCTCCAGCAGGCGTACGACGGCGACGGGAAGATCCTGATGACGCTGTCCGACTCCATGAACGGCCGGAACCAGGACGGCCGGTACAGCAATATCCAGGCCGCGAACGTCGCCATCAACTGCGCCGACGACAAGCCGCGCTACACCCCGGACGACGTCGTGTCACGGCTGCCGCGGTTCCGCGCCGCGTCCCCGCTGTTCGGGGACTATCTGGCCTGGTCGATGGTGAGCTGCACGGACTGGGCGGTCGCGGGCGCCGCCGACCATCCCGACGTCAGCGCGCCCGGCGCGGCACCGATCCTGGTCGTGGGCAACACCGGTGACCCGGCCACCCCGTACGAGGGCACCCGCAAGATGGTCGACGCGCTCGGCCCCGGCGTCGGGGTGGAGCTGACGTACAAGGGCCAGGGGCACGGCGCCTACGACAGCGGCGATCCATGCGTCCGCGAGGCGGTGGACGGCTATCTGCTGGACGGGAAGGTCCCGTCGTCGGGCACGGTCTGCCCCTGAACGCCGACCGGTCCGCGGACGGCCGTCCGGCCCCGCCCGGGACCCGGCGGACCGCCCTGACGAGGGCATGATCGGAGTTGTCCACAGGGTCCGACGGGGCCCGGCGAGGTCTGCCTACTATGGCCGGACAGCTCGTGGAGGGGGAAGATCATGGCCCGGTACGTACGGTCGGCGGCGCTGCTCGCCGCCGCCGTGTTGCTCGCGGGATGCGGCGACGGCTCCGGCGGCAAGCCGGACGGTTCGCCGTCCGAGGAGCGGGCCTCGTCCCGGCCCCCCGCGCCGGCCGACACCGCGGGCGGCGAGCTGCCGGCCGCCCTGACCGGTCAGCGGCTCAGCTGGAGTGCCTGCCCGGAGACGGATTCCGAGCCCGCTCCGGACGACTCCTGGCGGTGCGCCGATATGAAGGCCCCGCTGGACTACGGCGATCCCGGCGGCGAGACGGTCGACATCGCGCTCATCCGGACCACCGCGAAGGACGAGGGGGACCGGATCGGTTCCCTGATCTTCAACTTCGGCGGTCCGGGCGGGTCGGGTGTGTCCATGCTCCCCGCGTTCGCCCCCGGCTACGACGAACTCCAGCGGCGGTACGACCTGGTCAGCTTCGATCCGCGCGGGGTCGAGCGCAGCGAGGGGGTGCGCTGCCGGGCGGACCAGGAGATCGAGTCCGCCGAGGCGGTCGACCTCACCCCGGACGACAGCGCCGAGGAGCGGGCGTTCCTCAAGGACGCGGCGGACTTCGCGGCGGGCTGCGAGCGCGCCGCCGGGAAGGTCCTCCCCCATGTGTCGACCGACGACACGGCCCGTGACCTGGATCTGATGCGTCAGGTCCTGGGCGACGAGAAGCTGCACTACTTCGGTATCTCCTACGGCACCCAGCTCGGCGGGGCGTACGCGCATCTCTTCCCGAAGCGGGTGGGGCGCCTGGTGTTCGACGCCGTGGTGGACCCGACGGCCGACGGGATGTCCCAGGCCAAGAACCAGACCCGGGGCTTCCAGCGCGCCCTCGACAACTACTTCAGGGCCCAGGGCACGGACCCGGCCGAGGGCACCGCGGGGATAGTGGATCTGCTGAAGCGGATCGACGCGGAGCCGCTGTCCACGTCCGGCGAGCGTGAGCTGACGCAGACACTCGCGATCACCGGCATCGTGATCACCCTCTACAGCGAGCAGTCGTGGCCCTCGCTCACGGACGCGCTGAAGGCCGCCGAGGACGGTGACGGCACGGAGCTGCTCACCCTCGCGGACGCCTACAACGAGCGGGACGGATCAGGCGGGTACAGCGCGCAGAGCCACGCGCAGCGCGCGATCTCGTGCCGGGACTCCAAGGACCGCGGAACGCTGGAGCAGGCGCGCGCGGCGCTGCCGGAGTTCCGTGAGATCTCCCCCGTGTTCGGGGACTTCCTCGGCTGGGACACCGCGGGCTGGTGCCATCGCTGGCCGGTCCCGGGTCTCCAGGAGACCGCCGAGGTGAGCGCGCCGGGAGCGGCGCCGATCCTGGTCATCGGCAACACCGGTGACCCGGCCACCCCGTACGAGGGCGCGGGCCGGATGGCCGTCGGCCTGGGCGAGGGTGTCGGGGTGCTGATGACCTGGAAGGGCGAGGGCCACGGGGCGTACGGCAACGGAAGCGATTGCGTGGACAGCGCGGTGGACGCCTATCTGCTGGACGGCAGACCGCCCAAGGAAGGCACGTCCTGCTCCTGACCCGGGCGGACCGCTCCGGAGCCGGACATCGCCTTCCCCGTGCCGGACATCGAGTCCCGTGCGGGGGGGGGACCGTTCCCGGGCCGGACGCGGAAGGTCCCCCGCGCCGTTCGGCGCGGGGGACCTGGGAACCCGGTGAGGGAAGGCTCAGTAGACGGGCTTCTGGGGCTCGATCTGGTGCACCCAGCCGATCACTCCGCCGCCGACATGCACGGCGTCCGAGAAACCGGCGGACTTCAGCACGGCGAGGACCTCCGCACTGCGGACACCCGTCTTGCAGTGCAGGACGATCTTGCGGTCCTGCGGCAGGCTCTCCAGGGCGGTGCCCATGAGGAACTCGTTCTTCGGGATCAGCTTGGCGCCCGGGATGGAGACGATCTCGTACTCGTTGGGCTCGCGGACATCGATGATCTCGATGCTCTCGCCGTCGTCGATCCACTCCTTGAGCTGCTTGGGAGTGATCGTCGAACCGGCCGCCGCCTGCTGGGCCTCCTCGGACACGACACCGCAGAAGGCCTCGTAGTCGATGAGCTCGGTGACGGTGGGGTTCTCGCCGCAGACGGCGCAGTTCGGGTCCTTGCGGACCTTGACCTGGCGGTACTGCATCTCCAGGGCGTCGTAGATCATCAGTCGGCCGACCAGCGGCTCACCGATACCGGTGAGGAGCTTGATCGCCTCGGTGACCTGGATGGAACCCACGGACGCGCACAGCACACCGAGTACGCCGCCCTCGGCGCAGGACGGCACCATGCCCGGCGGCGGGGGCTCCGGGTAGAGGCAGCGGTAGCAGGGGCCGTGCTCGCTCCAGAACACGGACGCCTGACCGTCGAAGCGGTAGATGGAGCCCCAGACGTACGGCTTGTCGAGCAGCACACACGCGTCGTTGACGAGATAGCGGGTGGCGAAGTTGTCCGTGCCGTCCACGATCAGGTCGTACTGGCTGAAGATGTCCATCACGTTGTCGGCTTCGAGCCGCTCCTGGTGCAGGACGACGTTCACGTACGGGTTGATGCCCTTGACGCTGTCCCGGGCCGACTCCGCCTTGGAACGGCCGATGTCCGCCTGGCTGTGGATGATCTGCCGCTGGAGGTTCGACTCGTCGACCTCGTCGAACTCCACGATGCCGAGTGTTCCGACGCCCGCCGCGGCCAGGTACATCAGCGCGGGCGATCCGAGTCCGCCGGCGCCGACCGCCAGCACCTTGGCGTTCTTCAGCCGCTTCTGCCCGTCCATCCCGACGTCGGGGATGATCAGGTGGCGGGAGTACCTGCGAACCTCGTCGACGGTGAGCTCAGAAGCTGGCTCTACCAGGGGTGGCAGCGACACGGGGACTCCGTTGGTCGGTATTTCGGAAGGTTGTTCTGCGTGCAACACTGCCACGCGTTTCTTCATTCCGAGACACCCGTCCCGACTCGCGAGACGAAATCGTCCCAGTACCCGGGCATGCCCTCCCAGGGGTCCACGCGGCCGCCCAGATCGGTGCGGTCGGTGAACCAGACCGTCGCGGCGCCCTGCCAGCGGGCGATGCGCAGCGCCTCGTCCAGATGACCGCGCGGCACCCCGTGCACGAAGTGGCAGAAGCGTTCAGGCGGGTGCTCCGCGGTCCATGCCGCGGCCTGCGACCAACGGTAGTCGTGCCAGGCGCCGGCGAAGGTGACGAGCTGGTCGGCGGCCTCCACGTACCCCGGGCAGGGGTGGGTGCCCTGACCGAGGACGACATGGGGGTCGTCGACGAGCGCCCGCAGGCTGCTCACCGTGCGGCGGACCGCCGGGAGGGAGGAGGGGTCGGTGGGGCACCGGTCGAGCAGGAAGCCGCCGACCCGGTACCAGTCGCGGTAGCGGCGGGCCTCGGCGAGCAGTTCCAGCAGGTCCCGGGCGCCCCGGGCGAGGTCGAGACGCCCGAGCACCCGGACACCCGCGTTGGTCAGCCGTCCGGCGGCCTCCAGACAGTGCGGGTCGGGCCGGTCGCCGGGACCGCGCGCGACATCGAGGACGACCCAGTGCAGCGGCGGTGCGGTCCGGCGGGTGAGCGCGTCCCACTCGGTGGCGGCGACCAGCGGGTGCGCATAGCCGGGCACCCCCACCCGCGGCCCGGTACCGGTCTGCGCCGTGCCCTTGAGCGCACTGGTCAGATGCGGCATGCCGCCTCCATCCAGATATCGGCGAGGGACTCCTCCAGATTGATCCGGGGCCGCCAGCCGAGCCGGTCGCGCGCGGTACGGACATCGGCCTGCTGCCAGCTTCCGCAGCCGTCGGGGTAGGGATAGGCGGACGGCCCCGCGTGATCGGGGTCGCTACGAGGGTGCCCGAGGGTGGCGCGCAACGCCACCGGGGGCGCCTGGGGCGCGTCGAGTTCATGGAGCGCCCCCCCGTATCCGGCGACCCTGGCGAGGACGGCGGCGGCGTCCCGCAGCCGCACAGCCCGGCCGGAGCCGATGTTGACCACGCCCTGCGCGGCGGACAGGGAGGCCGCGTGCACGGCCCGCGCCACATCGCGCACGTCCACGAAGTCCCGCTGGGCGCCGAGCCCGCCGAGCTTCAGCTCACCGTCGCCGGACTGCATGGCGCGGCGCATGGCCTCGGCGAGCCGTCCCAGCGGCGACCCGGCGGGGGTGCCGGGGCCGGCGGGCGAGAACACCCGCAGCACGACGGCGTCGAGACCGGAGCCGAGGACGAGTTCGGTGGCGGCGAGCTTGCTGACGCCGTACGGGCCACCGGGGCGCGGTACGGCGTCCTCGGCGGTCGAGGAGCCGGGCTGGCTGGGACCGTACTCGGCGCCGCACCCGATCTGCACCAGCCGTGCGCCGCAGCTGCTGCGGCGCAGGGCCTCGCAGATGGTGGCGACGGCGACGGTGTTGTGCCGGGTCAGCTCGCGGGCGCCGCCCCGGGTGGCGCCCGCGCAGTTGACGACGACCCCGGGGTGCACGGCGTCCAGGAAGCGGGTGAGCGCGCCGGGACTGCCGGTGGCGAGGTCGAAGCGGACATCGGCGTCGTCGCCGCGGCCGAGGGCGGTGAGCTGGACGGCCGGATCGGCGATGAGCCGGTCGGCGACGAAACGGCCGATGTACCCGCCGGCTCCGATCAACAGCACTCTCATCGGGCGCCTCCAGGAACGCGGTCTCCGGATCGGAGGGTGGTCATCTCGCTTTCTCCTTCAGGGGTGTTGCGGAACAGAGGACGCCCGCGGTGTCGGCCACGCGGGAGACGGTTGTGGGGGGTGGGGCCCGCGGGGCGCCGATGGCGCGCCGGTCAGGGACCACCGGTACGGGTCATGCCGCGCCTGGGGTACCTCCGGGGTCTCCCGCGCCGTCGTACGCCCCCGCGCCCGGCGCGCACGCGGTGTGCGCGGCGTCGGTGCGGACAGGGGCGGAGGCGTGGGTGAGGGTGCGCGTCCCATGGACGAGGGGATGGGGGCCGCAGGACGGCGGGCTGAGCGGGGCGCGGTCCCGTCGGGCGCCGGCGGGCGTCATCGCGCGCCCTCCCCCGCCGAGGCGGTGACCGGCAGCGCGATGACCGGCAGCGCGATGACCGGCAGCGCGATGACCGGGGATACGGGGACCACCGTCATGGGAACCGTCGGCGCGGCGGCAGCCGACGCGGTGACCGGCGGCGCGGGAACCGTACGCGTCCCGAACGGCGAGGGCCGCCCGTACGTGTCCCACACACGGCGCCGGACCGGGGACCGCGACACGCTCTCCAGGTAAATGCCGTGAAATGCCGTGGCGTTCCGCTCGACGCGGAACAGGCCGCGGACCGGTTCGAGCGCCCGCGCGCGGGCCACCGTACCCGGGCGCGCACGGCGCTCGGGGTCGCACAGCACCACCCCGCACGCCCGTGCGAGCACCCGCGTCGATACGACGCCCCCGCCCCCACCGCGCACCCCGCCCACGGAAGCCGAGCCCGCAGCCCCCGAGCCCACGACGCACGCGACACCTATGACGCGCATGCCACACCTGATGTCCAAGACGCCCACGTCACCCGGCGCGGCACTCACGCCCGTCGGGACAGCGGCCCGCGCACCGGACCCGGCATCCGCCTCCACCTCGCCGAGCGGAGGTATGCCGTCGAGGTCCCGGGCGACCGGCTCCGCCGCCCGCGGGGGGGAACGGCGCGGCGCGGAGGCGAAACGGTACTCCTGAAGTGTGGGGCGCTGATGCCGGACACGGGAACCGACGACGACGGCACCGGAAGCGAGGTCTCCGCAAGCGGCAAGCCCAGGCGCGGCCGCCCCGGAAGCGGACGGGCCGGAAGCGGACGGCCCGGAAGCGAAACCGGAGCCTGAGCCTGAGCCGGAGGCGTAACCCGGGCCGGGAACGCCGGACGGCGCGACCGGCCGTGCGGCGGCACCGCCACGCCCGTCCGGCGGACCGCCAGGACCCGGCATCCCGATCCGCATACGCGTCACACCCCCGCTCTCCCGTCCGGGAGCCACCACTCGTCGGCGGCCCGCAGCGGGATGAACGTATGCGGACATGCCCGTGGCGCGGCGGACGGTTGTCCGTCGCACCACCGGAAGGGGTGAAGAGACGTGACTTTCGACCACGCACGGCGTTCCGTCGCGCTATGGATCGTTTCGCCTACGCGGTGTCATACCCAGGGATGAGGTGTGGCGCGGCCGAGTTGACCGTGCGCGCGCACACTCAACTCTTCGGGAACGCCCAGGGGTTGGCCTTGCAGGTGATCCCGTCGTGTTCGAGGAACTTCGTCTGCTGCTGCATCACGGGGGCGAGCGCGCCGTCCGTCTGGCAGCTCACATGGCCGAAGCCGAGCCGGTGGCCCACCTCATGGTTGATGAGCATCTGCCGGTAGGCGTGGATGCGGTCACCGTAGGTCTCGGAACCCTGCGCCCAGCGGTACGCGTTGACCATCACACGTTCCGTGGACGCCGAGTCGCAGGAGACGATGTCGATGGAGGTGTTGAGGCCGGACTTCGCGCACCACTCGTCGGTCGTGCCGGGGCTCGCCAGGGTGATGACGAAGTCGGCCTGTCCGGAGGAGACCCGCTCGAAGGAACGGGCGCCGCCGTGCGCCCAGCTCCGGTCGTCGTTGAGGGTCTTCTGCACGGCGTCCGCGAACAGCGCGCCGTCCAGCCCGAGCCCCTTCTCGACATCCACCCGATAGCGGACCACTTGTCCCTTGCCGGGCGCCTTCACGAAGCCCGGGATCGCCTCGAACTCCCCCGAGGCCGCGAGCTTCGGGTCCAGCGGATAGGTCCGGGCCATCTTCTGCGCGTAGGTCGGCGGAGCCGCGGCGGGCCGCTCCCCGGCCGGGCGTTCGGGGGTGGGGCGGTTGTCGGAGCGGGACGGGGGATCGCCGTCGGACCGGTCGGTCCCCTCCGTCGCGCTGGTCCGCGACTGCGCGCCCGTGCCACGGTCGGCGACCTGTCCGGCGACGACGACGGCGAGCACGGTGGTGACCGCCGCCGCGGCGATCCCGGTGAAGGTGCGCCCCTTGCCGCCCTTGCCCGCGGGCCCGTCACCGGGGGGCGGTCCGTCGCCGGGGTGGCGGGGCGGCGGTACGGCGACCCGGGGGTCGGCGGGATCGGCGGGCCCGTCATCGGTGGCGGGAGGGGCCGGATCGGTGTCCCATTCGGTGACGGAGGCGTAGGGGTCGGCGGCGGGAGCGCCACCGGGTCCGCCCGGCGGACGCGGGCCACCCCGACGGGCGTACGGGCCGGACGGCGAGGCCGCGGGCGAGGTCGGGCCCGCGGCGGCGTACGGACCGGACGTGTAGCGGCCCTGGACGGCCGCCTGCGGGCCGGGGGCGGGCTCCCTGGGGCCGGGGGTCCGGGCGCCCGCCGCGTGGCCCGTGGTGACCGGGACGGGGTTCCCGTCGGGGAAGGCGTCGACGTACTCCCGTCGTGGGCCGGGGACTTGGCGGCGGCCGGGTGCCGGGGAGCCGTACCCGGCGGGCGCCGGACCGGACGCGGGGACCGTGCCCCAGCCTCCCCCGGCCTCCCGCTGTTCGGGGTGGCCGCCGCGTACCCGGGGCACCCCCTGGGCGGGGGTGCCGTCGGCGTACCGGGGCACCCCGCGCGGGGGCGGTCCCTGCGCGACGCGCGGCACGCCCGCGGCGGGAGTGGCGTCGTTCCGGTCGGGCACACCGCGTGCGGCTGTGCTGTCGGCCCTGGGTTCCTCCGGAGGCGGTGCGGCGACCTTGTCGCCCTGCCTCGCCGGGCCCTTGCGGCTATGGCGTCCCACGCGGCGTCTCAGCTCCCCGTCTGCGCGTCGGCGGACTCGTCCGTATCGGAGGGTCCCACAACGGCCTGTCCGATGTCCCGTCCACTGTCGCCCCCCACGCTGTCATGCCCGCCCCCGGAGGGCGGGTCCAGGTCCCTCAACAGGCCCCGGAAGGCACCCGCCACCAGATCGGGGTACTCCATCATCGCGACATGCCCGGCGTCGGGCAGGGTCAGCAGCCGCGAGTCGCGGAACGCGCGCGAGGCACGCTGCGCCATGCGGTACGACACCAGCTGGTCGCGTCCGCCGTAGACGAGCAGGGTCGGGGCCAGCACCCGCTCGGCCTGCCGCCACAGACCGTGCTGCCCGCCGAGGGTGTACGCGTCGACGATCCCGCGCGCGGAGCGTGCCATCGCCTGCCAGAAGTACGGCAGCGCCATCCGGCGCTCCATCTCCTCCACCGCGGCCCGGAAACCGTCCGGCGTCACCCGTCCGGGGTCGCCGTAACAGAGGGCCGTCACCCCGCGCACACGCTGTTCCGGGGACCAGTCGCGGGTCAGCCGCGTGAACAGGGCCGCGACCCCCGGTACGGCCAGCAGCGCGGTCGGCACGGCCGTGCGCTGCACCCGGAGCTCCGGGAGCGCGGGCGAGACCAGGGTCAGGGACCGTACGAGATCCGGCCGGACGGCGGCCACGCGCGTGGTGACCGCGCCGCCCAGGGAGTTGCCGAAGAGATGCGCCGGACCACGACCGGTCGAGTCGAGGTAGCGGATCACCGCGCGCGCGTGGGCGGTGACCGAGTAGCCGCCGTCGTCCGGGGGCGGTGAGTCGCCGAAGCCCGGCAGGTCGAGCGCCTCGCTCTCCATCACGTCGTCGAGCAGGGGCATCAGCGCCGACCAGTTCTGGGAGGAGCCGCCGAGCCCGTGGACCAGCAGCGCGGGCGGCAGACCCGGACGGGCGGGCGGACGGGAACGCACCGTGAGCGACAGACCGGGAAGTCCGACGGACCTCAACCGCTCCCCTGCCGCGACCTTGACGACACCGACCCTGGGCGTGACCGCTGCGGACAGATGCGGTGACTCCGTCGAAGACATGCGGCAATGTTACGAGGTGATCACGCGCGGGTTCGTGTGTTCGGCGTCACAGATCGGCGTAGCGTGGTGGTACCGGCTCTCCTACGCCGCGAGAGGGACACCATCCCGTAACCGCCCGGGAAGAGGGACTCATGGCCGTCGACCCCACCGACCCCGAGACGTTCGAGGACACCCAGGAATCCGAGCAGGACCCCCGGGGCGCCGCCGATGCCGAGGCACCCGAGGCGGACACGGAACAGCACACGGAGCTCGCCCCTGAGCAGGACGACGCCCTGCCGGGCTCCGATCCCGCCAGCGCGGCCGAGGGCGACCGCGCGGAGCAGGCCCGCGTGGTGGCCCTGGACGAGGACGACTACCGCTAGTGCCTGAGCGTGCTCCCGCGCGCGGGAGCACGTTCGGCCCCGGCGACCACGCGCTGTGTACGGTTCGCGTGCGCCCGGAGCGTTCCCCGCCCGGTCGGTACGTGAAATCCTGCGCCCGCGCCGCGCACACCCGGGTTACCGAAAAGTACGATGGCCACGCGGCGCACACCCGCACATGGACGATCTTGGGAGGCGGCGTGACAGCCATCGAGCAGACAGACGCGGCCCGCCCGCGGGGCACCCGCCTGCCGCGGCGTGCCCGCCGGAACCAACTGCTGGGCGCCGCCCAGGAGGTCTTCGTCGCACAGGGTTACCACGCGGCCGCGATGGATGACATCGCCGAGCGCGCGGGCGTCAGCAAGCCGGTCCTGTACCAGCACTTCCCCGGCAAACTGGACCTCTACCTGGCCCTTCTCGACCAGCACTGCGAATCGCTGCTCCAGTCGGTGCGCGGGGCCCTGGCCTCGACGTCGGACAACAAGCAGCGGGTGGCGGCCACCATGGACGCCTACTTCGCCTATGTGGAGGACGAGGGCGGCGCGTTCCGGCTGGTCTTCGAGTCGGACCTGACCAATGAGCCCGCCGTACGCGAGCGGGTGGACCGGGTCGGTCTCCAGTGCGCCGAGGCGATCTCCGACGTGATCGCGGAGGACACGGGACTGTCCAAGGACGAGTCGATGCTCCTCGCGGTGGGCCTCGGCGGTGTCTCCCAGGTGGTCGCCCGCTACTGGCTGTCCAGCGGCAGCGCCATCCCCCGGGACACGGCCGTCCAGCTGGTCACGTCACTCACCTGGCGCGGTATCGCGGGCTTCCCGCTGCACGGCACGGAGCAGTGACGGCCACGGCCCGCCGCCCCTGACCGTCCGCCACGGGTCACCGGTCCACGCCACCGGTGACCCGCTTGTTTGTTCCCGTCCCCTGTTCGCTACCGGCGTGCTCCGCCGGAGCCGTCACCTCCCCGCACCGGGCTAGTGTGTGCGGGGTACGGCGCGGAGGGCCGCGCACTTCAATGACCGTCGGAGGGACAAAGCCGTGGAGGTCAAGATCGGCGTGCAGCACGCGCCCCGCGAGATCGTTCTGGAGAGCGGTCAGACGGCCGAGGAGGTCGAGAGCGCGGTGGCCGCGGCGCTGTCCGGCAAGGCGCAGTTGCTGAGCCTCGTGGACGACCACGGCCGCAAGGTGCTTGTGCCGGCCGAGCGGCTGGCGTACGTGGAGATCGGCGAGCCGAGCCGCGGCAAGGTGGGCTTCAGCGCGCTGTAGTACCCGCGCGGCCGTCCCTGGGACGCGGCGCGGAACGAACGGGGCGGGCCCGGTGGTACGACCACCGGGCCCGCCCCGTTCGCGTGTGCCCCCCGCGCGGGCGTCCCGCCGGGGCCGGGGTGTCCGCCGCCCGTGGCGTGGAGGGTTGCGTTCGCGCGGCCGGGGGTAATGACCGGCTACGACGATATGACGGACCGTCCGACGCGGGAGGGATCACGGATGTTGTGGCTGATGGTGGTGGGCTCCGCGGTCATCGGGCTCGTACTCGCGGGAGCGGCACTGCGGACCCAGGCGCATCGGTTGCCGATGGCGCGGCTGGTGTTCACGACCGGGGTGAGCGGGGCGCTGCTGGGGGTGTTCGTCACCCGGACCGCGCTGGGTGATCCCGGGGTCGCCACGACGCTGGTCGGTGCGGTCGCGGTCTCGGTCGCACTCCTGTCCCTCCTCCTGCGCCCCGAACGCCGCCGCGGGTCGGCTCCGCTCGCGCCCCTGGGTACCCGCCCCTGACGGGTCGCCTTCGCTTGCGCTTCCGAGGTCCGTCCGGGTGGGCGCACTTCTCCCTGTGCCGTCGCTCGTGGGGTGCGCAGTTCCCCGCGGGTCGCCTTCGCTTGCGCTTCCGAGGTCCGTCCGGCCGGGCGCACTTGTCCCTGTGCCGTCGCTCGGAGGGTGCGCAGTTCCCCGCGCCCCTGAATGCTGCCCCGATCGGTTGTTCCCCGGGTACGGGTCCGCCCTCGTCTTTTGCGCAGTTCCCCGCGCCCCTGGGGTTCCACACCTGGGCGTACTTGTTCCTGTACCGGTTCCCCGTGGGTGCGCAGTTCCCCGCGCCCCTGGATGCTGCCCCCTTGCGGTCGCGCTTCGGGTGCGGGTGCGCCCTCGTCTTTTGCGCAGTTCCCCGCGCCCCTGAAGGGGCGCCCCTCAATGTTGTCCGTCGGGTGCGGAAGCCCTCTCCTCGTGCAGTCGCGCTGCTGCGGGAGGGGGTGGGCGGGAATCTCTGCTCGCAGACTCCGATGCTCTTCAGTAGCTCCGCTGGACGTCGTACCGAGCGTGTCGGATCGAGGACGGAGAATCCCGACCGGCACCGACCCGAAGAACAAGCAGAACGCGCCCCAAAGGGGCGCGGGGAACTGCGCAAAACCCGACGAACGACGGCACAGGAACGAAGTGCGCCCAGCACAAGGAACCCCGGGGGGCGCCACAAGCAGGGGCACCCCCGAGTACCCGAGGACCACGCCCGGAGGGTGTTACGCCGCGAGCCCCAGCGCAGCCATCCGCTTGGTGTGCGCCTCGGTGATCCGCGAGAACATCCGCCCGACCTCCGCGAGGTCGAACCCGTCCGCGACCCCCCCGACCAGCATGGTCGACAACGCGTCGCGCTCGGCCACCACCCGCTGCGACTGCGACAGCGCCTCCCCCATCAGCCGCCGCGCCCACAACGCGAGCCGCCCCCCGACCCGGGGATCCGCGTCGATCGCGGCCCGCACCTTCTCGATGGCGAACCCGGCGTGCCCCGTGTCGTCGAGGACCGCGAGCACCAGCGCGCGGGTGTCCCGGTCCAGCCGCGCCGCGACCTCACGGTAGAAGTCGCTCGCGATGGAGTCACCGACGTACGCCTTGACGAGCCCCTCCAGCCAGTCGGACGGCGCCGTCTGCCGGTGAAAACCGTCCAGCGCGGCCACGAAGGGCTGCATGGACTCCGTGGGCTCCGCACCGATCGCGGCGAGCCGGTCCCGGAGCCGCTCGAAGTGATGGAACTCCGCCGACGCCATCTTCGCCAGCGCGGCCTTGTCCGCGAGCGTCGGCGCCAGCTTCGCGTCCTCCGCGAGCCGCTCGAACGCGGCCAGCTCGCCGTACGCGAGCGCGCCGAGCAGATCGACGACGGCGGCCCGGTACTGCGGGTCTGCGGATGCCCGGTCCCAGTCCTGGGCGGCGACCCCGGTCGATTCGGCGGGCGTTTCAGCGGCGTGGTCAGGCGTCGTCATGAAGCGCACAATAGCCCGCCCGACCGGCCCGGGAAGTCGCTGGTCAAACACTGTGACCACGACTACGTGATCATTGCTCGGACAATGCGGCGGGGACGACGTGATGAATTCGGCCATCGCGCCTGCGCGATTCCGGGGTATGGTGGTAAAGCGCCCGCTGAGTGCGTCGACGCAGCGTGATGGTCAAGGTGAATCGGTGACCGTCCGAGCGAGATGTCGACGCCCCCGACGGGCACAGGAATGAGGATGCCCGGTCGTTGGCCCGATCGGCTCCGACGACAGCCCTCCATGCGGTACGGCACTGTGCGTACCGGCAGGGGAGGGGCCCTCACCAGCGGTACGAGAGTTCGAGCGTCGGCTGTGGTCCCGCGCCACCCGGCCCGCGCAGGCGGCCGGCGGTTCACCGGCACGGTCAAGACCCCCAGCGCTCACTCCGCGTCGCGTCTCACAGAAGAGGCAGCACCCTGACTACTCAGCCCATGACTTTTCGAGATCTCGGAATCCTTCCCGAGACCGCCGAGGCCCTTGAGGCCGTCGGCATCGTCACCCCTTTCCCCATCCAGGAGATGACGCTCCCCGTAGCGCTCTCCGGTACCGATGTGATCGGCCAGGCCAAGACCGGTACGGGCAAGACCCTCGGTTTCGGTCTGCCGCTGGTGGAGCGGGTCACCGTACCCGTCGACGTCGAGGCGGGCCGGGCCCGTCCCGACCAGCTGACCGACGCGCCCCAGGCCCTCGTCGTCGTCCCGACGCGCGAGCTGTGCACCCAGGTCACCAACGACCTGCTGACCGCCGGCAAGGTCCGTAACGTCCGCGTCCTCGCGATCTACGGCGGCCGGGCCTACGAGCCGCAGGTCGAGGCGCTCCGCAAGGGTGTCGACATCATCGTCGGCACGCCCGGACGACTGCTCGACCTCGCCGGACAGAAGAAGCTCGACCTCAACCACATCAGGAGCCTCGTCCTGGACGAGGCCGACGAGATGCTGGACCTCGGCTTCCTGCCTGACGTCGAGAAGATCATCAACATGCTGCCGCCGAAGCGGCAGACGATGCTCTTCTCCGCGACGATGCCGGGCGCCGTCATCGGCCTCGCCCGCCGCTACATGACGCAGCCCACGCACATCAGCGCCACCTCGCCGGACGACGAGAACGCGACCGTCGCGAACACCTCGCAGCATGTGTACCGCGCGCACTCCATGGACAAGCCGGAGCTGCTCTCGCGCATCCTCCAGGCCGACAGCAGGGCCCTGGCCATGGTCTTCTGCCGGACGAAGCGGACCGCCGCCGATATCGCGGAGCAGCTCCAGCGGCGCGGCTTCGCGTCCGGCGCGGTCCACGGCGACCTCGGCCAGGGCGCCCGTGAGCAGGCGCTGCGCGCCTTCCGCAACGGCAAGGTCGACGTCCTGGTGTGCACGGATGTCGCCGCGCGCGGCATCGACGTCGAGAACGTCACGCACGTGATCAACTACCAGTCCCCCGAGGACGAGAAGACGTATCTGCACCGCATCGGCCGTACCGGCCGCGCGGGCGCGTCGGGTACGGCGATCACCCTGGTCGACTGGGACGACATCCCGCGCTGGCAGCTGATCAACAAGGCGCTGGACCTGCCCTTCCCGAACCCGCCGGAGACGTACTCCACGTCGGAGCACCTTTTCGCGGAGCTCGGCATCCCGGCGGGCACCAAGGGTGTGCTGCCGCGTTCCGAGCGCACCCGCGCCGGGCTCGCCGCCGAAGAGGTCGAGGACCTGGGCGAGACCGGTGGCCGTGGCGCTCCGCGTGGCCGTGGTGGCCGTGGCGCTCCCGTCGCCGTGGCTCCCGAGCCGGAGCGCGAGCGCGCCCCCCGTACCCCCCGGCGCCGCCGCCGGACCCGGGCGGGTTCCCCGATGGAGGCCGGCGCGGCCTCCGTGGTGGAGACCGTGGTGGAGCAGCCGTCCGCCCCCGAGGCCGTCGGTGACGAGCACCGTACGCCCCGGCGCCGCCGCCGGACGCGTGCCGGAGCGGCGGGCGCCGCGGTGACGGAGCCGGGCACCGCCGAGCAGGCCGTGGCCGTGGTCGAGGCACCCGCGGAAGCGGTGGCCGAGACGGTCGTCGAGGACAAGCCTCGTCGCCGCCGGACCCGCAAGAACGCCGAGCCGGTGGCCGAGGTGGCGACGGAGACGTCCGCCGCCCCGGAGACCGCGGAGCCCGTCGAGGCCGCTGAGCCCGTCGAGGCCAAGCCCCGGCGCCGCACCCGCAAGGCCACGCAGGCGCCCGTGGCGGACGACACCGCCGAGGCCGCCGTGGCGGTCGAGGCACCGGTCGCCCCGGTGACCCCGGCCGACGACGAGCCGGTCGTGACGAAGCCCCGCCGCCGTACCCGCAAGGCCGCTGTGGCCGCGGTGACGGGCGAGGCCGTCGAGCTCCCGGTGGCCCCCGTGGCCCCTGTCGCCGTCGTGACGGAGACCGTTGCCGTCGGCGACGAGCCGGTCGTGACCAAGCCGCGCCGCCGTACCCGCAAGGCCGTCGTCGCCGCCGACTCCGTCCCGGCCCCCGTGGTCGAGGCGCCGGTCAGCCCGGTCGCGGACGAGGCCGCCGAGGTCACCCCCCGGCGCCGGACCCGCAAGAAGGCCGTCGCGGAGCCCGTGGCCCCGGCCGACGGCACCATGGCGGACGCCGAGGCCGCCGCGGAGACGGCACCCAAGCGGCGTACCCGTAAGAAGGCCGTCGCGGCCGTGGAGAGCACGGACGGCACCCCGGTGACCGCGGAGGCCGCCGAGGCGCCCGCGAAGCCGCGTCGCACCCGTGCCGCCAAGGCGGTCAAGGCGGCTGCCGCCGAGCCCGCCGCGTCGCAGCCCGCGGACCCCGAGGCCAAGCCCCGGCGCCGCACCCGCAAGGTGGCCGAGGCCCCCGAGGGCTGAGGTAGCGCGCTGTTCGTCCGCCGGTGGCCCGGCATCCCTTGAACGGGGTGCCGGGCCACCGGCATGACGGCCCGCACACCCGTGGGGCGCGCCCGCCGACGGGGGCGGTTAGCCTGACCGGCATGAGCAGGCCATCGACCTTCGTACCGCCGCCGGGAGTCCGGACCCGGGTGATCAGCACGCCCCGGGGCGGGTTCGCCGCGCTCGACGCGACCGCGTCCACGGCGCCCGTACGGGGTACGGCGCTGCTGCTGCCCGGGTTCACGGGCAGCAAGGAGGACTTCCTCGACCTCCAGCCGCCGCTCGCCGCCCGCGGCTATCGCACGGTGGCCGTCGACGGCCGGGGCCAGTACGAGTCGGACGGCCCCCGGGACGACGAATCGGCTTACGCGCGGGCCGAGTTGGTGCGGGATGTGCTCGCCCAGCGGGACGCCCTGGCCGACGCGGGCGTCCTGACCGCGCCCGTCCATCTGCTGGGGCACTCGCTCGGCGGACAGATAGCCCGCGCGGCCGTCCTGGATTCACCGGAGGCGTTCGCGTCGCTCACCCTGATGGCCTCAGGACCCGCGGAGGTCTCCGCGCACCAGCGGGAACGCGTGAAGATGCTGCGGGACGCCCTGGCCGTCCTCGACCTGACCCAGGTGTGGGAGGCGATGCGGTCGATGGAGGCACCCGAGGACGCCGTCACCGGAGCGCGTGCCGGCGGCCCCGAGGACGAGAGCGCCAAGGCCCTGCGCAACCGCTGGCTGCGCACCAGCCCCGCCCAGCTCGTCGCCACCGGGCGGCAGCTGTGCACCGAACCGGACCGGGTGGCCGAGCTGGCCGCGCTCGACCTGCCGCGGCACGTCATATCCGGTGAGCGGGACGACACCTGGCCTATACCCCTGCTGGACGACATGGCGATACGTCTGGCCGCGCACCGCACGGTCGTCCGGGGCGCCGAGCACTCCCCCAACACCGACCGGCCCCATGAGACGGCGACCGCCCTCGCCGACTTCTGGGACACGGTTCCGGCCTGACCCCCACGGGCCGACGAGCGACGAGCACCCACGTACCGCGGGGCACTCATGCCCCGCGGGCACCCACGTACCGCAGGCGCTCATGCACCGCAGGGACTCATGCACCGCGGGCACTCATGCCCCGCGGGCGCCCGCGCTCAGTACAGCGTCCGCAGATGGTCCCAGAAGCCGTCGCGCAGGGCGCGGCGCAGATCGGACTGGCCCCGCAGCGAGTACTGGAGCAGCCCCTCCGCCTCGACCAGCAGATCCTGGTCCACCGATCCCGGCAGATACGGATGCCCCGGCAGCAGCTCGCCCAGCGCTTCGGGTCCCCGCGACGAGAGCCACTTCGCGGCGATCTGCGCGCCCACGAAACGCACGTTCTCCCGGGTGGGCCGGGGGGTGTCCCGGCCGTCGAGCGACGCGACGGTCCGCCGGGAGACATACGGCTTGAAGAACTCCAGGTCGAAGACGCGCTGCGAGTCGACCTCCCACAGCAGCGGCTCCGCCTGGTTGCGCCCCTCGGGGGCCTCGACACCCCACAGATGCACCCGCGCCCCGTACCCCTGCGCCGCCTCGACCGCCGAGACGAGGTCCTCGTCCCCGCCGATCAGGGCCGCGTCGCTGATCGCGCGATGGCGGGCCAGGGACTCCAGATCGCTGCGGATGAGGGAGTCGACGCCCTTCTGCTGGTTGTTGGCGTTGAGGTTGCCGAGCCGCACCTTGACGTCGGGGAGCTCCGCGATGGACTGCTGCTCACCGGTGTGGATACGGCGCCGGGCCCCGTCGTACCAGTAGACGCGCAGCAGACGGCTGTCCGCGAAGATGGTGCGGGCCTTGTCGATCAGGGCCTCGATCAGCCCTTCGGCGTCGAGGTCGAACGCCCGCCGGTCCTCGGTCCCGGCGACCAGCCGGCCCGCCGCGGCGTAGACGTATCCGGCGTCCACGAAGATCGCGTGGGTCGCGGGGGTCTTCGCGACCTCGGCGACCATCCGCAGCAGCAGTTCGTTGGTGAGGTCGAGCCGGGCCAGCAGTGCCGCCGCGGTCTCCTCGCCCGATACCGCGGGCGGTGCCGCGGACCTGGTGGCAGGTGTTCGGCCCGGGGTGTACCGGGACGGGCCCGGCGGTTCCTCACTCATCACGCCCATTGTCCGGGTCGTCACGGAGCGGGCACAACCCCTGCCGTTACCTGGCGGTAATCGGGGCGACCGACGGGCGTTCCTTAGCCGTGCGAAAGTTTTCCTTAGTGTAGGGAATATTTGCCCTGAGCAAGCCGTTGTACGGAGCGTGACCGTCCGGCCCCTGGCCGTACGCCGCACTCTTGGGCGCGTCCCGTGGAAGCGGGACGCGCTCGGCACGACCCCAGTTCTCCTGACCGGAGGATCACGCAGACGAAGGGAGAAGCCAGTGCGCTTCGAGATCATGCGCCTGAACGACACCGACGGCAGCGCCGTCGAATCGACCGTCGTGGACGCCGCCTCCGTCAACCGGATCGTTCAGCAGGCCGCCGCCACCGGGCAGCGCCTGTACATCCGCCCGGCCGAACCCTCGGCCTCATGACGGTGTCCCGCCCCGGACGCGTCTGAGGCAGTTGGTGGACAGGAGCCCCGTACGGAAACGCCGTACGGGGCTCTCTCGCGTCCGGACGGGCCCGCCGGCCGGGACGGTCAGGCCGCCTGGATCACCTGGGTGACCCCGTTGATGATCTGCTGCACCGCGATGGCGGACAGCATCATGCCCGCGAGCCGGGTCACCAGGACCACTCCGCCGTCCTTGATCACACGGATGATCAGCAGCGAGTACCGCATCACCACCCACAGCACCACATGGATCGCGACGATCGCGGTCCACACGGATATCTGCGCGCCCACGGTGCCCGCCTTCTGCACCGCGAGGATCACCGAGACGATCGCGCCGGGCCCGGCCAGCAGCGGCATGCCCAGCGGGACGAGGGCGACATTGACGTCCTTCGTCTGCTTCGGCTCGTCGGTCTTGCCGGTGAGCAGGTCGAGCGCGATCAGCAGGAGCAGCAGTCCGCCCGCGATCATCAGCGCGGGGACGGAGACATGCAGATAGTTCAGGATCTCGTTGCCGAACAGCCCGAAGAGGGCGATGACGCCGAACGCCACACAGACCGCCTGGAAGGCCATCCGCCGCTGGACCCGGGCGGGGCGTCCGGAGGTGAGCGCGAGGAAGATCGGGGTGATCCCCGGGGGGTCCATGATCACGAAGAGGGTGAGGAACAGGGACCCGAACACAGCGAGGTCGAACACGGTGACGCCTTGCGTGAACTGGAGCGGGCGCCCTTCGGCGGCGCGCTCACGGCGATACGCGCGCCCGGTCGGGCGCGCGGGTGTGAGGAAGGGTGGGGCCGGGCCCGGGGTGCGGGGCCGGGCCCCGGCGGACCGCGTCGGCGGCCCGGGTGGGCCGGCGGGGGTCACAGCCGGTGGACGGTCTCAGCCGACCGACGGTCACGACAGCCGACCGCCGGTCACGGGCGGCGGGCTGTCGCGGGTGGGGAGGTGTCGCGGGTGGTGGGGTGTCGCAGGTGGTGACTGGTCACAGCCGGTGAACGGTCACAGGCGGTGAGCGGTGCGCTCTCCCCCGGCACCGGGCACCGGGAACGCGCCGGTCGCGCGGCGGGTGATCTCCCCGTAGATCTCGGGGTCGGTGGTGAAGTCGCCGAGCGCGACGGTCTTACGGGTGCCGTGGTAGTCGCTGGAGCCCGTGGTCAGCAGGCCGAGCTCCGCGGCGAGACCGCGCAGCCGGGCGCGGGTGGCGGGCTCGTGGTCCATGTGGTCGACCTCGATACCGTCGAGCCCGGCGGCGGCCAGCTCGGCGATCACGGACTCGGGCACGGTCCGCCCGCGGCGCGCGGCACCGGGGTGCGCGAAGACGGTGACCCCTCCGGCGGCCTTGACCAGGCGGACCGCGTCGAACGGGTTCAGCTCGTGCTTGGGCGCGTACGCGCGGGCGCCGTCCCCGATCCACTCCGGGGTGAACGCCTCGGACACGGTGGCCACGACGCCCAGTTCGATCAGCGCCTCCGCGATGTGCGGGCGGCCCACCGAGCCGTCACCGGCGATCCGGGCGACCTGCTCCCAGGTGACCGGCACCCCGAGGTCCCGCAGCTTGGTGACCATGCTCCGGGCGCGCGGGACACGGTCGTCACGGACCAGTTCGCGCTGGGCGAGCAGCTCGGGCTCTTCCGGGTCGAAGAGGTACGCGAGCATGTGCAGCCCGATGCCGTCGAGGGAGCACGAGAGTTCCGCGCCGGGGACGAGGGTGAGCCCGGTGTCCAGGGCGGTGAGCGCGGCGACGGCCTCGGCGTGGCCACGGGTGGTGTCGTGGTCGGTGAGCGCGATGACGTCGAGGCCCGCGGTGATGGCTGCGGCCATCAGTTCGGCGGGGGTGTCCGTGCCGTCGGACGCGGTGGAGTGGGTGTGCAGGTCTACGCGCACGACGGACTCCTCACCGCGGGGGTCCCTGGGGCCGGGACATCGGCACGGGGACACCACTGGACACATGGAACGAACGCCCTAGGGTAACCGGCCCCCGGGCCACCCCGTCCCGCCTGGCAAGGGTGTCCTTCCCCACCCGGTCGCCTTCGCTTGCGCTTCTCAGGTCTGTCCGGCCTTGCGTACTTGTTCTTGTGCCGTCGCTCGGTGGGTGCGCAGTTCCCCGCGGGTCGCCTTCGCTTGCGCTTCCGAGGTCTGTCCGGCCTTGCGTACTTGTTCCAGTGCCGTCGCTCGGTGGGTGCGCAGTTCCCCGCGGGACGCCTTCGCTTGCGCTTCCCAGGTCTGTCCGGGTGGGCGCACTTCGTTCCTGTGCCGTCGCTCGGTGGTTTCGCGCAGTTCCCCGCGCCCCTGGGTGCTGCCCCTTCGGGTTTGTTCGTCGGGTGCGGGTCGGCCCTCGCTTTTGCGCAGTTCCCCGCGCCCCTTTGGGGCGCGTTCTGCTTGTTCTTCGGGGCGGGGCCGGTCGGGATTCTCCGTCCTCGCTCCAACGCGCTCGGTCGGACGTTCACTGGTCGTGCTGAAGAGCATCGGAGTCTGCGGGCAGAGATTCCCGCCCACCCCCTCCCGCAGCCGAGCGCCTGCGGGAGGAGGGGGGTTCCGCAAGCGAAGGGCCCGCGGCCGGGGGACAGCCTGAAGGGGCGCCCCTTCAGGGGCGCGGGGAACTGCGCGGAAGACGAGGGCGACCCGCAGGCTCAGAACAGCGGCGAGAGGCAACACCCCCCGCTACGGCGTAGCTAGCTGGACAGTAGCCGGGGGGACAGCGCGCCGCAGGGCAGGAGGTCCATCTCCGCGCCCGCGTCGCGCAGGTCGGTCAGGACCAGCTCGTCGTACATCAGCAGGCCGGACTGTTCCGGCCAGACGACCGCCCACACCCACAGGCCCATCGCCTCGCCCGCGAAGACCGCGCGGTCGCCGGGGGCGCCGGAGACATGCCACAGCGGGGTCGGCCGGCCGGCCGCGAGGACCTTGGCCTGGGGTGGTTTCCCGACATCGATGAACGGCGCGGGATCGGGTCCGTCGACCCCCGCGTACCGGGCGCCGAGCCCGACCCCGAGCTCCTCCGCGACGAGCAGCAGCTCACCGGGTCCGCCGAGCGGCCCCGGGCCGGAGCAGGCCACCACGGTCGCCCGGCCCCCGCTGCGGTCGTCGCCCGCGTAGCCGACGCCGCTGAAGAGCCAGCCGACGGGCAGCGGCCACGGCATCCACACGGGGACCCGGGCCTGCCGCACCACCACGCCGAGGCCCTCGACGCTGGGCGGGATCACGGGCTGGAGCGGCTGCACCGCGCCGTGCGTGGCACATTGCCAGACATCGGCGAAGAGTCCGGGAGCCCTGACCCGGCCACCGCACTTCGGGCAACTGGGTTCGCCCCTCATAGCTGTCAAAGGTCCCCTGTGGCCGTCCTCGCGTCAAGGACGATCAAACGATGATCACCCGACTGCACGCATCCCGTGCGGTCAGTCCAGCGCCACGCCCGCGCGCAGCGGGTCCCGCAGGTCGGTGCCCCGGGACAGCCACCGCTCCCGCAGGGCGGCGGCCCCGTGCACCCGCTTCCACGCGGCCTCGTTGGGCGTCATCGGCAGCAGCGGCAGGAACCGTACGGGTTCCAGCGGCGGATCGAGTTCCAGGTCCGGCACCAGGCCGCCGGGTTCGGCGACGAGGACCGAGGTGAACGGGGCGCCCGGCCACAGCGGCGCACCGGTGTCCAGGGAGGCGCCGGGGGCCACCACCAGCCCCTCGACCTGGGGGCTCGCGGCGAGGACGGCCAGCGGGCGCAGGGCCTGGTCGGTGTCGGCGCGGCCCCGGCGGACGCTGAGGATCAGTTCGGCGCGCGGACCGCGTTCGGGGTCTGCGAGCACGGCCGTGGGGTCGGTCATGGGACGGGCGGACATCCCGAGGGTGGCGTAGCGGACGAGGTCCCGCCCGGCCGGGCCGCCTGCGGGTCCGTCGTCCCCGGGCTCGTCGCCGGTGAAGCGCAGGACCTCGATCCGGTCCGTGCCGAGGAAGGTGACGGCCGCGCGGGCGTCCGGCTCCCCCAGAGCCGTCCGCAATCGGGCCTCGACCAGCGCGAGAACATCTGCCATGCCCGCGAGCATAGAACGCCGCCCACGGCGTACGGCGTGGCGGCCGTCCGGTGGGACCAGCCGCACGTCACGGCCCGTCAGGGCGGGCCGGCGGCCGGGGTCGCACCACGTGCCGCCGCGCCGGGAAGCCGTACGGGACACGGGAGGCGGGCACTTGACACGTCAACCGGCTGCTAGTCTGGGCCGCTGTTCGGGGCAGCACATCACAGCGGACGCATCGGCGTCCCGCTCGCGCCCCGACATCTGGGACATCCCCTACGGGGGACCGGCCGGAGGAGGTGGGGCTGTCATGGATCGAAGTCGACCGTGCAGTACCACCCGCTCTTCCGGTCGCTGAATCCGTCGTGACGCCGGCGCTGCTCCCGCACCGCACGGCCGTCCGCCGCTTCGCGTAAGCACCCCGTTCCCCCGGGGTCCCGCCGTCGTCGACCCGCCGTTCCTGGCCGGTCGCCGGGTGACCGAAGAGCTCGCCTTCCCGGTCCTTCACCGGTTCTCCGCAGATCCGATTCCCGCAGATCCGTTTCCGCCAGGCCCGTTCCGCACGGTCCGCCGGACTCCGTCGTCGTCGCCCCACGTGTGACCGTCCGCCGGTCGCGCCGCCCGGTGCCGTACGGCTGGTCCGTCGGCGCTTCGCCGTTCCGCGTCAATACCGCGTCAATACCGCAGTCCCGCAGTTCCCGAACCATTAGCGAAAGCCGCCACCGTGACGGTGCGGTGCTCCCCGCTTTGTGGACGTGCCAAACATCGTCCCCGCCGAACCGGCCGGGACAGCCGAGCAGGACGTCCTCATTCCGGGCAGTTCCACCCCTCGCCCCCGCGGCCCGCGTTGCGAAGGAGTCCGCCCATGTCGATGATCCGTGATCTGCGCGCAGCAGTCCGGCCCGCCGTCCGCAAGGACGACAGCGTCTACGACACCACGCGTGACCCCGGCAGTCCGTCGGCGATCGTCGACTGCGCCGTCTACCGGGACGGCAGCCGGGTGGACTCGGCGGAGTGCCTGACCCCGCACGGCGCCATGCTCCAGGTGCGGCGGGACGGCGGCTTCGCCTGGATCGGGCTGCACGAGCCCACCGAGGCCGAGTTCTCCGGGATCGCGGCCGAGTTCGGGCTGCACCCGCTCGCCGTCGAGGACGCCGTCCACGCCCATCAGCGGCCCAAGCTGGAGCGCTACGACGACACCCTCTTCACCGTCTTCAAGACCATCCACTACCTGGAGCACGACGAGCTCACCGCGACCAGCGAGATCGTGGAGAGCGGCGAGGTGATGTGCTTCACCGGGGAGAACTTCTTCATCACCGTCCGGCACGGCGGCCAGGGCTCGCTGCGGGCGCTGCGCAGCCGGCTCCAGGGTGAGCCGGAGCTGCTGGCCAAGGGTCCCTCGGCGGTGCTGCACGCGATCGCCGACCATGTCGTGGACGGCTATCTCGCGGTCGCCGACGCGATGCAGGACGACATCGACGAGGTGGAGACCGAGGTCTTCACCCCCGGCCGGGGCGGGGTGGCGCGCGGCTCGGACGCGGGCCGGATCTACCAGCTGAAGCGTGAGGTGCTGGAGTTCAAGCGGGCGGTGGCCCCGCTCGCGCGGCCGATGCAGCTGCTGAGCGAGCGGCCGATGCGGCTGGTCGACCCCGACATCCAGAAGTACTTCCGGGATGTCGCCGATCATCTCGCCCGGGTCCAGGAGCAGGTGGTGGGCTTCGACGAGCTGCTGAACTCGATCCTCCAGGCCAATCTCGCGCAGGCGTCGGTCGCCCAGAACGAGGACATGCGGAAGATCACCTCATGGGCCGCGATCATCGCCGTGCCGACCATGGTGTGCGGGGTGTACGGCATGAACTTCGACCATATGCCGGAGCTGCGCTGGCAGTACGGGTACCCGATGGTGCTCGGGGTGACGGTCGCGATCTGCTTCACGATCCACCGCACGCTCAAGCGCAACGGCTGGCTGTGACCCGGTCGGTCGGGGCCCCGGGGGCGCGCTGACTACTCTTGGCCCATGACGGAGACACCTCTCGACCCGGCCCGGCGCGCTCTCGTGGAGGAGGCCACCAAGAAGTCCGGACTCATCTGGGTCCAGGGCTCCGGCCCCGACCGCGCGCTGTGGCACGTATGGCACGAGGGCGCCGCGTACCTCGTGGGCGACGGCCCCGGTGAGCAGCCGTTCCCGGGGCTCGCCGACGGGGGCGCGGCGGCCGTCACGGTCCGCAGCAAGGACAAGGGCGGACGGCTCGTCGCGTGGACGGCGCGGGTGACGGAGCTGGCGCCGCGTTCCGAGGGCTGGGAGAGCGCGGTCGCCGAGCTGAAGGGCAAACGGCTCAACGCGCCCGACGGCGAGGCGATGACCGAGCGCTGGGCGGGTGAGTGCCGGGTGGTGCGGCTGACACCCGTCGCGGTGGACGGCGAGATGCCGACGGAGTCGCTGGCGGCCGTACCGCTGGACTCACCCGTGACGACCCGCCGCCCGGCGCCCGCCGCGCTGCCCCGGCTGCTGATGCGGCGCCGCAAGAAGCGCTGAGCGGTAGGCGCATGTCCGTGAGCGCCGGTCCGTCAGCGCGGGCCCGCTGCGTGGGTCTTGTACGTGGCCTTGTACGTGAGCCCTGTGCGTGGGCCGGCCGGGGGCGTGGTCACGAGGACGGCAGCGCCCGGCCGTAGTCCACGACCTCCGTGTCCTTGGGCTTGCGGAGCTGGACGTCCCGGCCCCAGTCGCTGAGCTTGATCGTGCCCGCGCCCCCGCCCCGCACCAGGCGCAGCGGGTACGGAACGCCCTCCAGCGCCACGTCGAGGGTGCCGCCGGCGCCCTGGTCACCGGTCAGCCGGATCGACTTGACCCCGCCCGCGGTGCCCCACTCGCCCTTGTCGACCTTGCCGTGCAGGGTCAGCAGCCCGTCGAGCAGCAGATCCATGTCGGTGAAGCCGCTGAGCTGCTGGTACGAGGGGTCGCCCTCGGGGACCTTCACGAACTTGCCGGTGAGCTTCTCGGCGGCGGCGACATCGGAGGGCGCGGCCTCGACTCCGTCCTTGCCGTGGGTCCAGAAGGACGAGTCGGCCTCCAGATAGAGCTGCTCACCGATCCGCAGCAGCCGGAACGTGCTGTTCTTCGAGGTGACGGACCCGGTGCCGCCCTCGTCGGAGAGCCGCATGTCCAGCCGGTACGACTGGCCCTTGACCACCAGGGTGCCGGAGAGCCGGACCCCCGGTGCGGACCGCGCGGCGGCCCGGGACTTCAGCTGGATCTGCGGGGCGGTCAGTTTGGCGACGCCGTTGGTGCCCTCGTGCGGGTCCTTCTCGTCACCGCCGCAGCCCGTGAGCCCCGCACCCGCCAGGGTCACACCGACGCACACCATGCTCACCATCGCCGCGCGCCAGGGCCGGCGCAGGGGAACCGCAGACACGGAACAGGGCTGCCTCTCGTACGGGGACACCGCCTCGGTCTACGGCGGTGGACCGCAGCGTACCGGTGCCGTGCCCACCGACCGGAACCAGTCCTGGCCCGCTCACCCCGGAGCGCGTGCCGGGACGGTACCGACCCGGACGGGCTAGCCTGAAGCACGAATTACCGGACAAAGACCAAGAAGGACCGCTTCGGGCATGAGCGCCGCGAACGCGGTGACAGTGGTGGACGTCGCGGCGGAAGGAGACACGGCCATGGCCTCGGGAGCTCCCCGGATCTTCGTCTCGCATCTGTCCGGTGTCACGGTGTTCGACCCCGGCGGGGACCATGTGGGCCGGGTCCGCGACCTGGTCGCGATGCTCCGTGTCTCGCACCGGCCGCCCCGGCTGCTCGGCCTGGTGGTGGAGCTGCCGTCCCGGCGGCGGATCTTCCTGCCGATGACCCGGGTGACGGGCATCCAGGCCGGTCAGGTGATCACCACCGGCGTGCTGAACGTCCGGCGCTTCGAACAGCGGCCCACCGAGCGGCTGGTCTTCGGGGAACTGCTGGACCGGCGGGTGAGGCTGGTGGACAGCGACGAGGAGGTCACCGTCCTGGACCTCTCGGTACGGCTGCTGCCGACCCGCCGCGACTGGGAGATCGACAAGGTCTTCGTCCGCAAGCTCCCCGAGCCGAGGGCCGCGGGCACCTTCCGGCGCGGCAAGGGCGAGACGCTGACGGTCGACTGGACGGCCGTCACCGGCTTCTCGCTGGAGGAGCACGGCCAGGGCGCGGAGAACCTGCTCGCGACCTTCGAGCAGCTGCGCCCGGCCGACCTGGCGAACGTCCTGCACCATCTGTCCGCGAAGCGGCGTGCCGAGGTGGCCGCCGCGCTGGACGACGACCGGCTCGCCGACGTCCTGGAGGAACTGCCCGAGGACGACCAGATCGAGATCCTCGGCAAGCTCCAGGAGGAACGCGCGGCGGACGTCCTGGAGGCGATGGACCCGGACGACGCGGCCGACCTGCTGTCCGAGCTGCCCGAGGAGGACAAGGAGCGACTGCTGAGCCTGATGGAGCCCGACGACGCGGCGGACATGCGGCGGCTGATGTCCTACGAGGAACGGACGGCGGGCGGGCTGATGACCACCGAGCCGATCGTGCTGCGCCCCGACGCGACGGTGGCCGACGCCCTCGCCCGGGTCCGCAACCCCGATCTGTCCCCCGCGCTGGCCGCGCAGGTGTACGTGTGCCGTCCCCCCGACGAGACGCCCACCGGCAAGTACCTGGGGACCGTGCACTTCCAGCGGCTCCTCCGGGACCCCCCGTACACCCTGGTCAGCGCGATGCTGGACGACGACCTCCAGACGCTGTCCCCGGACGCCCCGCTGCCCGCGGTGGCCGGGTTCTTCGCCACGTACGACATGGTGGCCGCCCCTGTCGTCGACGACAGCGGGTCCCTGCTCGGGGCGGTGACCGTGGACGACGTCCTGGACCATCTGCTGCCCGAGGACTGGCGCGAGCACGAGTTCCACGAGCTCGCCGACGGGACCGGCGTGACGGAAGGTGCGCGTGAGCATGACCAGTGACCGGGAACAGCCGCGGCCCGCCCGGGTCCGCCTCGATCTGCCGCTGGCCCCGCGCCGACGGCTGCTGCCCGACTGGGACCCGGACGCCTTCGGGCGGCTCACCGAGCGGATCGCGCGGTTCCTGGGCACCGGACGGTTCATCGTCTGGATGACGTTCACGATCATCTGCTGGCTGCTGTGGAACATCTTCGCGCCGGTCACCGTCCGGTTCGACGAGTACCCGTTCATCCTGCTGACGCTCGCCCTGTCGCTCCAGGCGTCGTACGCGGCCCCGCTGATCCTGCTCGCGCAGAACCGGCAGGACGACCGGGACCGGGTCAACCTCGCGCAGGACCGCAAGCAGAACGAACGCTCGATCGCGGACACGGAGTACCTCAGCCGCGAGGTGGCGGCCCTGCGGATGGGGCTGGGGGAGGTGGCGACCCGGGACTGGATGCGGTCCGAGCTGGAGGGTTTGCTGCGGGACCTCGAAGAACGCAGTCCCGCCAGGGAGCCGTGACGGTGGGTGCCGCCTTCGCTTGCGCTTGCGCGGTCTGTCCGGGTGGGCGGACTCCGTTCCTGTGCCGTCGCTCGGTGGTTTCGCGCAGTTCCCCGCGCCCCTTTGGGGCGCGTCCGGCTGGTTCTTCGGGTCGGTGCCGGTCGGGATTCTCCGTCCTCGATCCGACACGCTCGGTACGACGCCCAGCGGAGCTACTGAAGAGCATCGGAGTCTGCGAGCAGAGATTCCCGCCCACCCCCTCCCGTAGCAGCGCGAGTGCACGAGGAGGAGGGTGAAGAACAACCTCAGGGGGCGCCCCCAAAGGGGCGCGGGGAACTGCGCACCCCCGTCCGACCCGCACGGGAACAAGTACGTCCAGGTGGGGAACCCCAGGGGCGCGGGGAACTGCGCACCCGACGAGCGACGGCACAGGGACAAGTCGGCCCAGCACAAGAAACCCCGGGGGCGACAGGCCCGGGTACGTGATGCAACCGACCCCCCACGGGCCGCCCGGCGTCCGGGCCCCGCGCCGTACCATCGTCCGTATGGCTACGGAAGACGCGGTGCGTGAAGCACTGGCGACGGTGAACGACCCGGAGATCCAGCGACCCATCACCGAACTGGGGATGGTCAAATCGGTCGAGATCGGTACGGACGGCTCGGTCGCGGTGGCGGTCTACCTGACGGTCTCCGGCTGCCCGATGCGGGAGACGATCACCAACAACGTGACCGAGGCGGTGGCGCGGGTCGAGGGGGTCACCCGCGTCGACGTCACGCTCGACGTCATGAGCGACGAACAGCGCAAGGATCTGGCGTCCGCGCTCCGCGGCGGCCAGGGCGAGCGCGAGGTGCCGTTCGCCAAGCCCGGCTCGCTGACGCGGGTGTACGCGGTCGCCTCGGGCAAGGGCGGCGTCGGCAAGTCGTCCGTGACCGTGAACCTCGCGGCGGCGATGGCCGCCGACGGGCTGAAGGTGGGCGTCGTGGACGCCGACATCTACGGCCACTCGATCCCCCGGATGCTGGGCGCCGACGGACGTCCCACCCAGGTCGAGAACATGATCATGCCGCCGTCGGCGCACGGCGTGAAGGTCATCTCCATCGGGATGTTCACCCCCGGCAACGCCCCCGTCGTCTGGCGCGGGCCCATGCTCCACCGAGCCCTCCAGCAGTTCCTCGCGGATGTCTTCTGGGGCGATCTGGACGTACTGCTCCTCGATCTGCCGCCGGGCACCGGTGACATCGCGATCTCGGTGGCGCAGCTCGTGCCCAACGCCGAGATCCTGGTGGTGACGACCCCGCAGCAGGCCGCGGCCGAGGTCGCCGAACGCGCCGGGTCGATCGCGGTGCAGACCCATCAGAAGATCGTCGGCGTCGTCGAGAACATGGCCGGACTGCCGTGTCCGCACTGCGGCGAGATGGTCGACGTGTTCGGCAGCGGCGGCGGACAGTCCGTCGCGGACGGACTCACCCGTACGACCGGGGCGACCGTCCCCGTACTCGGCTCCATCCCCATCGACGTCCGGCTGCGCGAGGGCGGCGACGAGGGCAAGCCCGTGGTCCTCACGGACCCCGACTCGGCGGCGGGTGCGGCGCTGCGCGCGATCGCGGGCAAGCTCGGCGGCCGTGCGCGGGGGCTGTCCGGTCTGTCGCTGGGGATCACCCCGCGCAACAAGTTCTGACGGCCGGGCGGGTCCCCCCGCCGGCCGGGTGACGGACGGCGGGCCTCCCGGACCCGGTCGCGTGACGGGCTTACGGCGGCCCGTGGGGCCCCGGGGGGACCGGGACCGCCCCGGGGTTCCGGTCCGGGGCTCCGCGGGCCTCCAGGGGCCCAGGGGTGGCACCGGAAGGGTGTCGGGGCCGGGCGGGTGCCCGGTCCGTGAGTGTTACGCGTACTCCTGGATGTCCTTGACGGCCGAGAAGCCCAGCCCGTACGCGCTCATCCCCCGCCCGTACGCGCCGAGATGGACGCCCTCGCGGGTGGACCCGGCAAGGACCCAGCCGAACTCCGACTCGCGGTAGTGGAACGGGGTGGCCTCCCCGTCCACGGGCAGGGTCAGCGAGGCCCAGTCGTCGCTGCCGAGGTCGTCCGCGAGGACCCACGCCGTGTCGGTCTGCTGCTCCAGCCAGTCGTCGCGCAGGCTGTGGTCCATCTGCGCGGGCCAGGTGACGGCGAGCAGTCCGGACCCGGCGAGCCAGGCCGCCGAGGACACCGAGGTGGCCTCCAGCACCCCCGTGCCGTCCGCGGTGCGCCGCAGCGGGCTGGCGGCGACGGTGATGACGACGGCGAACCGGTCGCGGTCCGCGCCGTCCCGGGCGTCGGCCCGCAGCGAGGGCTCGTCCCCGTGGCCGATCGAGCCGTGCTCGACCACTCCCTCGGCGGACGTACCCGCCTGGAGCAGCCACCGGGCGCCCGTGAACGCCCCGTCGAGGCCGTACCAGGGGAACGGTGCCAGCAGGAAGTTGTCGACCGTGCGGCGTGCCGACGCGGCCTGCTGCCCGCCTGCCGTCGCGGCGGGCACCTCCGTGCCCACCTGACCAGTGGTTTCCATCGCCGGACGCCTCCTCGCGCTCGTCGGACCGGAGCGGCCCGCCCCCCTCGGGCGACCTGGTGTCGGCCCGCACAACAACTAGGGAGAATAGCCACCCGCGTTCCCGGGCCCACGCCAACTGCACCGAAGTGGGGGGCAAAGCGGGCACAAACAGGCGACTGGCGGCACCGCGCGCCATCCGGACGGCCAGGGCCGCAGGACGGAAGCACCTGGAGCACCCGGGGGCACACGGCCGGGGCACGGAGAGGTCCCGCTGCCCGGGTGCGGGCGGCGGGACCGGGGTCGGATCAGGTCGCGTCGGAGTCGAAGGGCGGGCGCTCGTCCGCGTCGCGGCCGGGCTTCTTCAGCATGTCGATCCGGCCGCCGTCCGTGGCCGCCCCGGAGGACGAGCCGGACCGGCCGCCGGAGGGACCGTCGAGGAAGTCGTCGGAGGAGTCGCCCCGGTCGTTCACCGCGTCCGACAGATCGGACATCTCCTTGCGGAGGTCGAAGCTGTTGCGGATCTCCTGGAGGCCCAGCTCGTCATTGCCGAGCTGCTTGCGCATGAAGGTCTTCGGGTTGAGGTCCTCGAACTCGAAGTCCTTGAACTCGGGGCCCAGTTCATCGCGGATGTCCCGCTTGGCGCTGTCCGAGAAGTCGCGGATCTTGCGGATGGTCCGCGAGACGTCCTGGATCACCTTCGGAAGCTTGTCCGGGCCGAAGATGAGCATGCCGAGCACGGCCATCGCCAGGATCTCAAGCATACCTATGTCATTGAACACCTAGCGCTCCTTGAGATGTCCTCCGGCCCGCAGCAGGTCTTCCGTGGTCCCGGACCGCTCCCACGGTACCCGGCGACCAGGTGCGTCCGGTACTGTCCGGCCCGCCCCGGATGCGAGGTGTCTTCCCCGGCCGACGGGCGCGCCCGTCGGTCCGGTGTGCTGTTCCCCGTGTCATCCGCTCCGCGCGGAGCCGAGCACGAGTGTCACCTTCTTCTCCTGGCCGCCGCGTTCCAGGGTGAGCTGGAGCCGGTCGCCGGGCCGGTGGGCGCGGATCTTGACGATCAGCTCCTCACCGGAGTGCACCCGCTGACCGTCGACCTCGGTGATCACGTCCCCGGACCGGATGCCCGCCTTCTGGCCCGGTCCGCCGACGGTGACGGGCGGCGCGCCGTCGTTGCCCTCGGTGCCGACCCGGGCGCCGTCTCCCGTGAAGTCCATGTCGAGGGTGACCCCGATGATCGGGTGCGTGGCCTTCCCGGTGTTGATCAGTTCCTCGGCGACCCGCTTGCCCTGGTTGACGGGGATGGCGAAACCGAGGCCGATGGAACCCGACTGGCCGCTCTCCGGGCCGCCCGCGCCCTCGGCGGAGCGGATCGCGCTGTTGATCCCGATCACCCTGGCCCGGGAGTCCATCAGCGGGCCGCCGGAGTTGCCGGGGTTGATCGGCGCGTCGGTCTGGAGGGCGTCGACGTACGAGATGTCGCTGCCGTCGCCCTTCTCGCCGCCTGCCGTGATGGGGCGTTCCTTGGCGCTGATGATGCCGGAGGTGACGGTGTTGGCCAGGTCGAAGGGGGCGCCGATGGCGACGACCGGGTCACCGACCTGGACGTTGTCGGAGTTGCCGAGCGGCAGCGGCTTGAGGCCGGACACCCCGCTGACCTTGACCACCGCGAGGTCGTAGCCCGCGTCCCGGCCGACCACCTCCGCCGCGGCGACCTCGCCCCCGCTGAACGTCACCGATATCTCGCCCCCGGACCCGGCGGGCTCGACGACGTGGTTGTTGGTGAGGATGTGCCCGCGGCCGTCCAGCACGAAGCCGGTGCCGGTGCCCTGGTCGGAGCCGCCCCGCACATGCAGGGTCACCACCCCGGGCAGCGAACGCGCGGCGATCCCCGCCACGCTGTCGGGCGCCCGGCCCTCGGCCTCGGTACCGGCCTGCGGCAACTCGACCTGGACGGCGCGCCGGGCCTCCAGATTCGCCCCGACCACACCGCCGATCATGCCCGCCACCACTCCCAGCACCAGCACGCCGACCAGCGCACCGCGCCGTGCGCGGGGCTTGCCGGTGCCGTGCGGGCCCGCGCCGGTCTGCTGGAGCGGCGCCTGGGCCCATGGGTCGTACCGCCCCCAGGGACCCGGCTCCGCTCCCCCGCCGCCCGCGGGCCCGGCCGGGCCCATGTCGTGGGGCGGCGGAGCCGAGTCGTACGGGGGCGGGGACGTGTCGTAGGGCGGCGGAGCGGCGTCGTAGCCGGCCGGTGCCGGTGCCCGGTCGTAGCGGGGGGCGCCCGCGAGGGGGGTGCCGTGGCCGAGGGTGCCGGGGCTGTCCTGCGGCGGCGCTGTCACCGGTGCGGCGGGTCCCGGCACACCGTGCGCGGGGGTGCCGTGCGCGGGGGTGCCGTGCGCGGGGGTGCCGTCGGCGGGCGTGGTGGGGCCCTGGAGGGGCACACCGTGCGCCGGGGTCGTCCCGGGGTGCTGGACGGGTGGTGCGGGGGCCCAGGGGCCGGGCTCGCCGTAAGGCGGGGTGCTGTAGCGGTCGGGGTCGTGCAGGGGGATCCGGCGCTCGGGTCCGCGGTCCGTGGCGTGGCCCGCGCCCGGGTCGGACCCGGGATCGGGCGCACCACCGCCGTGCCCGTCGCCGGGCGGCCCGGCGGGGTCCGCGGGACCGGGGCGGCTCCACCACTTCGGCTTGCCCTCGTCCATCTTCTCCCCACACCCGGCTACGCGGCGGTGACCGCTCGTGATTCGTCGGCTCGGCGGCACGGGCCCTGCCGGGCGCGCGCCGTGCGGGAATTCAATCAGGTCCCATGGGTGGGGACGGAGCGGACGGCCCCGGGAAGGGGCCGCCGCCGGTCGGGCTCAGCGGGGGGACCCGGCACCGGGAGCCGCGCCGCCGGGTATCCCCGTGGTGGGCAGCGCGGAGGACGGCAGCCCCGGAAGGCCCGCCAAGGCAGGCTGCGGGGCCCTGAGCGGCCCCAGTACACCGGTGGCCGCGGACGACACCAGGGACGGCCGCTCCGGGTGCCGGAGACGGCCCTGGGGCGCCGAGCCGCCGATCGCTGGATCGTCCGCCGGGTGGACCCGGGGCGGGCGGGCATGGCCGTGCCCGGGCGGGACGAACTGCGGCAGTGGATGGAGCAGCGGCGATGCCACCGACGCACCGGCCAGCAGGGGTGCGGCCAGGGCGTGCACGGCCGCCGGTGGCGGCTGCGCTGGTGTCCCGGCCACCAGCGGGGCACCGGCGGACGCGGGGGCGACGGGTGCGGCGAGGGCGCCGCCGGTCCGCTGCCCCAGCATCGGTGCGGTGGCCCGGCGGCGGACGGCGTCCCCGGCCGGGGTGCCGCCGCCCTGGGTACGCAGCGGAGTGACGTTATTGCTGCTGGGACCGCGGGCGTCACCGCTGTCGACGGTGGCGGGGCCGGTGTTGACCCCGCCGAGGGCGATCGCGGCCAGCGAGACCGCGCCCGCCGCGGCGAAGGCGAAGCGGCGCCGGCCCCGGGCGGCGGACCGCTCGGACTCGGGCCTGCCCACGGCATGGATACGGAATCCGGGGGCAGTCGTGGGAAGGGCGGGTGCGGGCCGGGTGGCGGGAGCGAGGACGAAGGTGTCGGCGCCCATGTCGAAGAGGCCGCCGCCGAAGGCGTCGCGCTCATGCCTGGGGCCGCCGGGGCCTCCCGGACCGCCGGGATCGCCGGAACCGCCGCCGGGCAGGCCCTGAAGGCGTGCCAGGAAGCTCTCGGAGGGGGGCGGGGGCGCCGCTTCGGCGAAGACGTTCTTCAGCCGGCGCTGGGCGTCGGCCTCGGCCTTGCAGCGGGCGCAGGTGGCTAGATGGGCGAGGACCCGGTCGCGGGAGTCATGGCCCAGTTCGCCGTCGACGAGGGCGGCGAGCCGGTCCCCGAGGTGCTGTTCGACAGGTGTCGGACGTGATCCGGTCACGCGGGCGCGCCTCCTCCTCCCAGCACGGGGACACCGGAGGCCACGGGGGCGCGGCGCTCGGCGCGCGCGTGCGGCGACCGGTGCTGAAGGGCCTTGCGCAGCTGGGAACGGCCGCGGTGGATACGGCTGCGGACCGTACCGAGCTTGACGCCCAGGGTCGCGGCGATCTCCTCGTACGACAGGCCCTCGATGTCGCAGAGGACCACGGCGGCACGGAACTCCGGCGCGAGGGTGTCCAGCGCCTGCTGGACGTCCGCGTCGAAGTGGGTGTCGTTGAAGACCTGCTGCGGCGACGGCTCGCGGCTCGGCAGCCGCTCGGCGGCGTCGTCCCCGAGGGAGTCGAAGCGGATGCGCTGCCTTCGCCGCACCATGTCCAGGAAGAGGTTGGTGGTGATGCGGTGCAGCCAGCCCTCGAAGGTGCCGGGCGAGTACGTGGACAGCGAGCGGAAGACGCGGACGAAGACCTCCTGGGTGAGGTCCTCCGCGTCGTGCTGATTGCCCGTGAGGCGGTAGGCAAGGCGGTAGACACGGCCGCTGTGCGTGCTGACGATCTCCTCCCAACTGGGCGGAGTCCACGTCTGTGCGTCCGCGTCGGCGGTGAAGGTCGCTGTCTGTGCGGACTGGGCAACGTGGTCAGCGGTGTCGGTCACGGATTTCGGCTCACCCACCGCTCTGAAGAGGCGCCGCAGCACTCCTCCCCTGTCCGCGGGCGCAGCCGCACCTCCCCTATCGGCTCTGGTGGTGTCCAGTGGAGCCCCTACCATAGCCACCTCGCCCGTTAGCTCCGGATAAGCAGTTTTACGTGAATTTGGTACGCGCTTCAGGTCTTGCGTCAGCACTTGCCGGCCGAGCCCGTCCATTCCTCGCCCCCTTGTCCGGTGAATCCCCTCCCGGAGCCTTCCCCTGCCCTTCTTAACGCGCGGTCCCATCTGCGGGTTCCCGGCGGCAGCGGATACAGTCACGGCCAGACATCCCAGGGGGACAGGAGAGGGTCATTACCGGCAACCGGCAGACAGGCTTGGCCTTCGCTGACGCCTTTGTCGCCGAGGAGGAGGCGGTGCACTGGGCCCGTGACCGGGCCCGGGAGTCCGCGCTCCGCCCGGTGTCGCCCTCCACCGGCGCCGCGCTGCGGATGCTCGCCGCGACGGCCGGCGCCAAGGCCGTCGCCGAGATCGGCACCGGTACCGGGGTCTCCGGGATCCATCTTCTGCACGGGATGCGGCCCGACGGGGTGCTCACCACCGTCGACCCCGAGCCCGACCGCCAGCAGCTCGCGCGGCAGGCGTTCCGTCTCGCGGGATTCGCCACCAACAGGGCCCGCTTCATCCCGGGCCGGGCGCTGGATGTGCTGCCGAGGCTCGCGGACAGCGGATACGACCTCGTCTTCTGCGACGGCGACCGTATGGAGTGCGTGGACTACCTCGCCGAATCGTTGCGGCTCCTGCGCCCCGGCGGCCTGGTGTGCTTCGAGGGCGTCTTCGCGGACGGCCGGACGGTGGACTCGGGTCCGCAGCCGATGGAGGTACTGCGGCTGCGGGAGCTGGTCCGGGCGGTGCGGGAGAACACGGAGCTGGTGCCCTCGCTGCTGCCGGTCGGGGACGGGCTGCTCTGCGCGGTCAAGCGCTGAGCGCAGCTGCGCGGTGCGGTGCGGTGCAGCCCGGGTTGCGCCGGGATGGTCACGGCAGCCGGGTTCCGCTTCCGGGTGACGGTTCCGCTTCCGCTTCCGCTTCCGGGTGAACACGTCCCTGGTGACCGGTGCCCGTGCGGATGAGGTGCTCGTACCTTCCGGGCCTCCGTACGGGACCCCCGACGAGTGACCTGTCAGGACCCGCCGGGACCCACCCACCGGAACGGTCCCCGACTCCTTCGACACGGAGAGTCACGGCCGACGCCTCCCCCGGCACCCGCGCGGCGGACGTGTCGCATCCCACACCGGCGTGACGTCGGCGGACACAGCAGTGCCCCGGCACCGCGTACGATGCCGGGGCAACTGGGAAAGCCGAACAAACGCCAGGACGGCTTCCTCTGTTAGCCGACGACCTTCTTGAGGGCGTCGCCAAGAGCGCCCGCCTCGTCCGGCGTCAGCTCTACGACGAGCCGACCGCCGCCTTCGAGCGGAACGCGCATGACGATGCCCCGCCCCTCCTTTGTCACCTCGAGCGGGCCGTCGCCCGTCCGCGGCTTCATGGCCGCCATGCTCGTTCCCCTTCCTGAAACCAGCTCATCGTCAGCCGACGACAGCCCTATCGCAGGGCACGCGTCCGGCATCGAACACATTGCTTCCCAGCCATTATCCCGCATGTCGGGACCCGATGACCAACATCGGTCGGCATCGCTTGGGCAACGTGCGCCCGCAAAACCACTCAATTCGGCGGTGTGACCGCGTTACTTCGCCTCAGTCCCGGGTACACGAGGCCCAGAATTCTTTGATGCAGGTCACATACGGATGCCCGGCGATCTCCGCCATGCTGTGCTCGGACCGTGCTGAGTGAACGTACCGCACATGACCGCGTGTGCCCGCAGCCCAAAGCCGGAGGGACCCCCGCCATGGCCGACACCGTGCTCTACGAGGTGAGCGACGGACTCGCGACGATCACCTTGAACCGCCCCGACGCGATGAACGCGCTCGACACCGTGACCAAGGTCGCGCTGCGGGACGCCACCGAGGAAGCCGCGGCCGACCCGGCGGTCCGCGCGGTGCTGCTGACCGCGGCGGGCGACCGGGCGTTCTGCGTGGGGCAGGACCTCAAGGAGCACATCGGGGTGCTCGCGGCCGCCAGGGAATCGGGCTCCGGGCAGACCATGAGCACCGTCCGTGAGCACTACAACCCGGTACTGCGGGCACTGACCGGGATGGCGAAACCGGTGGTGGCGGGGGTCAACGGGGTCGCGGCGGGGGCGGGATTCGGCTTCGCGCTCGCCGCGGACTTCCGGGTGGTCGCGGACACGGCGTCGTTCACCACCGCGTTCGCCGGGGTGGCGCTGACCGCCGACTCCGGGGTGTCGTGGACGCTGCCCCGGGTCGTGGGTCCCGGCCGGGCCGCCGACCTGCTGTTCTTCCCCCGCTCGATCAAGGCGGCGGAGGCGTACGAGCTGGGAATCGCCAACCGGGTGGTCCCGGCGTCGGACCTGGCGGCCGAGGCCCGGCGGGTGGCCCTCGGACTGGCGCAGGGGCCCACGGTGGCGTACGCGGCGCTCAAGGAGTCGCTCGCGTACGCCCAGTCGCACTCCTTGGCCGAGACGCTCGCCAAGGAGGACGAGTTGCAGACCCGGGCCGGGGCGTCTGAGGACCACACGATCGCCGTGGCCGCGTTCGTCGACAAGGTGAAACCCGCGTTCGTGGGCCGCTGAACCGGCCGTCCCGCGGACCGGCGGGGCCTACCCGGCGCCGCGGGCGAAGCAGTCGCTCAGATGGTCGTCCACGAGGCCGCAGGCCTGCATCAGGGCGTAGGCCGTCGTGGGGCCGATGAAGCGCAGGCCGCGCTTCTTCAGCGCCTTGGACAGGGCCGTGGACGCGTCGGTGACGGCCGGGACGTCGCTGAGGGTACGCGGGGCCGGACGGGTGGCCGGGTCGGGGGCGTAGGACCAGACGAACCGGTCCAGCTCCCCCTCGGGCCACTCGGCGAGGAGCCGGGCGTTGGCGAGGGTCGCGTCGATCTTGGCGCGGTTGCGGATGATCCCGGGGTCGGCGAGCAGACGTACGGCGTCCGCGTCCGTGAACCGTGCCACCTCGGCGATCCGGAACCCCGCGAAGGCGGTACGGAAGCCCTCCCGGCGGCGCAGGATCGTGATCCAGGACAGCCCGGACTGGAACGCCTCCAGGCACAGCCGCTCGAACAGCGCGTCGTCGCCGTGGACGGCACGGCCCCACTCGTCGTCGTGGTACGCGATGTAGTCGTCGGCGGACAGTCCCCAGGGGCAGCGCGGACGGCCGTCCGGGCCGGGCACCGCGCCGCCGTCGTCAGCCGTCATCGCTCCTCCTCCGTCACGGGCCGCTCCACGGCCTTGGTGAGTACCGGCCGGTACTCCGCGTGCCCGGTGGGGTCGGCGGGGTCCTGGCGGCGGGCGTACGCGTCCGAGAGCGCGCTCTCCAGTTCCTGGATACGGGCGTCGCGCTCGGCCAGCTCCGCGCCGAGCCGCCCGAGCGCGTCGTCGACCTCGGCCATGCGGTAGCCGCGCACGGCGAGCGGGAACCGCAGCGCCTCGATGTCATCCCGCCCGACCGGACGGTCCGGGGGCAGGGGCTCGGCGTACCGCTCGGGTTCCGCCTCCGGCAGCGGACCGCTCTCGCCACCGCCCACGACGGCGAGCGTCACCGCGGCGACCACGACGACGAGCGCGATCAGCAGGAACAAGAACATGACCATCTCGGCGGTCCCCACGTCCGGTGGCCGGCCCGACCGGACCGGCGCGAAGAATGTCAGGCTCCGATCGTGCCATGCGCCTGTGACGGTTAAGGTCGCAGGCGACCCATCGGCACCACTTACGACCGTACTTCGGAGGGACACAGGGGATGCTCAGGCTGGGCAGGCGCGAGTTCGACGCGCACGAGCCGGTGATCATGGCGATCGTCAACCGCACCCCGGACTCCTTCTACGACCAGGGGGCCACGTTCCACGACGAACCGGCGCTCGGCCGGGTGGAGCAGGCGGTCGCCGAGGGGGCCGCGATCATCGACATCGGCGGCGTCAAGGCGGGCCCCGGCGCCGAGGTCACCGCCGAGGAGGAGGCCCGCCGCACGGTGGGTTTCGTGGCCGAGGTACGGCGCCGGTTCCCCGACGTGATCATCAGCGTGGACACCTGGCGGCACGAGGTCGGCGCGGCCGTGTGCGAGGCGGGCGCGGACCTGCTGAACGACGCGTGGGGCGGGGTCGACCCCAAGCTGGCGGAGGTGGCCGCGCGGTACGGGGTGGGGCTGGTCTGCACCCACGCGGGCGGGGCGGAGCCCCGGACCCGGCCGCACCGCGTCGGGTACGACGACGTGATGGCGGACATCCTGCGGGTCACCGTGGGGCTGGCCGAGCGGGCGGTGTCCCTCGGGGTGCCGCGCGAGTCCGTGCTGATCGATCCCGGGCACGACTTCGGGAAGAACACCCGGCACTCGCTGGAGGCCACGCGGCGGCTCGGGGAGATGGTGGTCACGGGGTGGCCCGTGCTGGTGTCACTGTCCAACAAGGACTTCGTCGGGGAGACGCTGGACCGGCCCGTCAAGGAGCGGGTGATCGGGACGCTGGCGACGACCGCGGTGTCCGCGTGGCTGGGGGCGCAGGTGTATCGCGTCCATGAGGTCGAGGAGACCCGGCAGGTGCTGGACATGGTCGCGACGATCGCGGGCCACCGGGCCCCGGCGGTCGCCCGCCGCGGCCTGGCGTGACGCCTTCGCTTGCGCTTTTGAGGTCTTCCCGGGTGGGCGCGCTTGTTCCCGTGCGGGTCGCTCGTGGGGTGCGCGGTTCCCCGCGCCCCTGGGTCTGTCCGGGTGGGCGCACTTCGTTCCTGTACAGGTCGTCCGTGGGTGCGCAGTTCCCCGCGCCCCTGGGTGGCGCCCCCCTTGCCGTCGCTCTTCGGGTGCGGGTCCGCCCTCGTCTTTTGCGCGGTTCCCCGCGCCCCTGGGTCTGTCCGGGTGGGCGCACTTGTCCCTGTGCCGTCGCTCGGTGGGTGCGCAGTTCCCCGCGCCCCTTTGGGGCTGTCCGCCATGCGGGTCCTTCGCTTGTGGACCCCCCTTCCTCCCGCAGTCGCGCTGCTGCGGGAGGGGGTGGGCGGGAATCTCTGCCCGCAGACTCCGATGCTCTTCAGTAGGACCACAGGGACGTCGTACCGAGCGCGTTGGAGCGAGGACGGAGAATCCCGACCGGCACCGACCCGAAGAACCCACAGGACGCGCCCCAAAGGGGCGCGGGGAACTGCGCGAAGGCGAGGGCCGACCCGCACCCTAAGAGCGACCGCAAGGGGGCAGCATCCAGGGGCGCGGGGAACTGCGCACCCCACGAGCGACGGCACAGGAACAAGCGCGTCCACCCGGACGGACCTCGGAAGCGCAAGCGAAGGCGACCCGCACAGGGAACAGGTACGCCCAGCCGGAGGGACCTCGAAAGCGCTAGCGAAGGCGGCTAGCCGGAGACCTCCTTCGTGACCATCTGGACGGCCTCCTCGACACTGTCGGTGACATGGAAGAGCAGCAGGTCCTTGTCCGCCGCCTTGCCGCTCGCGACCACCGTGTCGCGGAGCCAGTCGACGAGCCCGCCCCAGTACGCGGAGCCGAACAGCACGATCGGGAAGCGGGTGACCTTCCGGGTCTGCACCAGTGTCAGCGCCTCGAAGAGTTCGTCGAGCGTCCCGAACCCGCCGGGCAGCACCACGAACCCCTGGGCGTACTTCACGAACATCGTCTTGCGGACGAAGAAGTAGCGGAAGTTCACGCCGATGTCGACATGCTCGTTGAGCCCCTGCTCGAAGGGCAGCTCGATCCCGAGCCCGACGGAGATGCCCTGGGCCTCGCGCGCGCCCTTGTTCGCGGCCTCCATCGCGCCGGGGCCGCCCCCGGTGATGACCGCGAAGCCCGCGCCGACCAGCGCCTTGCCGATCTGCACCCCGGCCTCGTAGTCGGGCGTGCCGGGCCGGGTGCGGGCGGAGCCGAAGACGCTGATGGCGCTCGGCAGTTCCGCGAGCGCGCCGAAGCCCTCGACGAACTCGGACTGGATGCGCATGACCCGCCAGGGATCGGTGTGCACCCATTCCGAGTCACCCTCGGTGTCCAGCAGCCGCTGGTCGGTGGTGCCGGGCTGGATCTGCTCGCGCCGACGCACCACGGGCCCGAGTACCTGCTCCTCCGGCGGTCCCTGTGCTTCCGGAATGCCCATAGAACTCCCCTTCCACTGACGGTCTTGCGACTTCAGCCTAGATCCACCGGGGTGGCGAACGGGGCAATGCCGGATGTCCGGCGGGAGTCACACGCGGTTACGGGCGGGTGGACGGGCCGGACCGGGGCGGTCAGGAGGTGAGCCAGACCCGCAGCCGGTCCTCCGCCGCGAGGATCTTGCCGGTGTCCACCCGCTCGTCCCGCTTGTGCGCGAGGTGCGGGTTGCCGGGCCCGTAGTTCACCGCGGGCACGCCCAGCGCGCTGAACCGCGACACATCCGTCCAGCCGTACTTGGGCTGCGGGGTGCCGCCCACCGCCTCGATGAAGGCACGGGCCGCCGGGTGCGACAGCCCCGGCATCGCGGCGCCGCTGTGGTCGTCGATCACGAACTCGTCGATCCCGCAGTCCGCGAAGACCTCCCGCACATGGGCGAGCGCCTCGTCCTCCGTGCGGTCCGGGGCGTAGCGGAAGTTGACGGTGACGGTGCAGAGGTCCGGGATGACGTTCCCGGCGACGCCGCCCTCGATGCGTACGGCGTTCAGCCCCTCGCGGTACTCCAGCCCGTCGATGACCGGGTAGCGGGGCCGGTAGCCGGCGAGCCGGGCGAGGATCGGGGCGGCGGCGTGGATCGCGTTGGAGCCGAGCCATGAGCGCGCGGAGTGGGCGCGTTCGCCGCGGGTGCGCAGCAGGACCCGCAGGGTGCCCTGGCAGCCGCCCTCGACCTGCTGGTCGGAGGGTTCGAGGAGGACCGCGAAATCGGCCTCCAGCCAGCTCGGGTGGGCCGCGGCGAGGTGCTTGAGCCCGTTGCGCTCGGCGGCGACCTCCTCGTTGTCGTAGAACACGAAGGTGAGGTCGCGGTTGGGCTCGGTGACGGTGCGGGCGATCCGCAGCTGCACGGCGACACCGGACTTCATGTCGCAGGTGCCGCAGCCCCACAGGACGCCGTCCTCGTCGAGGCGGGAGGGGACGTTGTCCGCGATGGGCACGGTGTCGATGTGCCCGGCGAGCACGACGCGCTGCGCGCGGCCGAGTTCCGTGCGCGCGACGACGTTGTTGCCGTAGCGGTGGACCGTCAGGTGCGGGAGCGCGCGCAGGGCCGTCTCGATCGCGTCCGCGAGGGGCTTCTCCGTGCCGCTCTCGGACGGGATGTCCACGAGCCGGGCGGTGAGCTGGGCGGCGTCCTGGTCGAGGTCGAGGTCCAGGACGGGCGCGGGGCGCTCCTGGGACGACGGGGTTGCGGCGGGTGCGGTGCGGTCCATGGCTCCGACCCTAATACCCCGAACCGGGGGACGAACAAGGGCGATCCGGGCATTCCCCTTCGTCCGGGCGGGCGTCGGCCCGGGAAACCGCCTTCCGCCGCACCCCGTTTCGCCGGGTGGCTCCAGTAACGTGGACGTGTGTCCGAACCCACCCGCCCCGTACGGCGCGGCCGCCTCCTGAGACTCGGGGCGGCCGTGGTCGTCCTGCTCGCGGTCGCGGGCTATGTGGTGACGCACTACCTGACCGGTGGGCGGGGCGCCGCGCGCTGTGTGGTCGTGTCCGGGATGGGTGACGGGGCGTCCTACGAGTTCTCGTCCGACCAGGCGGTCAACGCGGCGACGATCGCGGCCGTCGGCACCGCGCGCGGGATGCCCGAGCGGGCGGTGACGATCGCGCTGGCGACCGCGCTCCAGGAGTCCGGGCTGCGCAACATCACGCACGGCGACCGGGACTCGGTCGGACTGTTCCAGCAGCGGCCCTCGCAGGGCTGGGGCACCGCGGAGCAGATCCAGGACCCGGTGTACTCGGCGGCCGAGTTCTACCGGCATCTGGACGAGGTGGCGGGCTACTCGCGGCTGCCGCTGACGGTCGCGGCCCAGCGGGTGCAGCGCAGCGGCTTCCCGCAGGCGTACGCGAAGCACGAACCGGACGCCACCCTGCTGTCGGCCGCACTGACCGGCCGCTCCGAGGCGTCACTGACCTGCGAGGACGGCGACGCGGTCCGCGCCGCCTCACCGTCGGCGGTACGCACCGCGCTGGTACGGGACTTCGGGCGCGGGGTGCTCCAGCCCGCGGGCGCCACGGTGGCGGGCGAGGACACTCCCCCGGCGTCCGCGGCTCCTTCGCCGCGCATGGGGGGCCGGGCGCTGCTGGTGCCCGTACCGCGCGGCCAGGAGGACGGGCGCGGGAGCCGTCAGCGGGGCTGGGAGCTGGCGCACTGGGCGGTGGCGAACGCGGCGGCGCTCGGGATCGACAAGGTCTCCTACGCGGGCCGGGAGTGGACGGGCGACCGCTGGCGCGACACCGGTGCGGGCGCGGCGGGGCGCGGGCCGGATCAGGTCCGAATCGTCACTGGACAGTAGCCCCGCGGCTCACCCACCAGGGGGACACGGTCGGGGGCGTCCCGCGGGCCCGCCGCGGACCGTCGGGCGCACCCTCCCGAAAGGGCCTCGGCCCTTGGGGGGCCAAGGGTCGGACGGGTCCGGCACCGTCGCCCCCCGAGGGGGTTTGCCCGCCTTTGCGCACGGCAGATAATGCGATGCATTACCAAGTCTTTGCTTTGCGATGCCGCAACCTTCGGCGGCTTCGAGCGGTAGTCACGGCGTCCGAGGCGTCCACCGGGCTTCGCGGACAAACCGTTCGTCCCCTGTTCTGAAGGAGCATCATGTCCCTCCCCCTGACCCGCCGGATCGCTCAGGCCGCGCTGCTGCTCGCGGCGACAGCGGCACCCGTGGTCGGTGCGGCCGGCTCCGCCAGCGCCGTCGACCTGCCCACCGCCGCCCCCCTGGGCGGGCTCTCCGCGCTCGACGGGGCCAACGTCGGCAACACCGTCGACGGCGCCGCGACCAATGCCGGCAAGACCGCCGGGGACGCCGGGAGCAAGGCCGTCAAGAAGGCCGTGCCGCAGGCCGGGAAGACCGTCGGCAAGGGCGCGAAGAAGGCCGCGCCGGCCGCGCAGAAGACCGCGGGGAGCCTTGGCGGCGGCGCGGGTGAGGTGCTCGGTGGGGTGACCGGGTCCGCCGCCAAGGGTGGGCTGCCGGGTGGTGGGCTTCCCCTCGGCTGATGCTGCCGCGGCGGGGTCCGGGGAGCCGTGCGGCTGCCTGGGCCCCGCCTTTGCGTGTCGCCTTCGCTTGCACTTCTGGGGTTCCACACCCTGGCGTACCTGTTCCCGTACCGGTTCCCCGTGGGTGCGCAGTTTCTCGCAGGTCGCCTTCGCTTGCGCTTCTGGGGTTCCACACCTGGGCGTCGCCACGTCCGTGCGGGTCGCTCGTGGGGCGCAGTTCCCCGCGCCCCTAGGTCTTCCCTGGTGGGCGTACCTGTTCCTGTGCGGGTCGCTCGTGGGTGCGCAGTTCCTCGCGCCCCTTAGGTCAACTCACCTGGGCGTCGCCACGTCCGTGCGGGGCGTTCGTGGGGCGCAGTTCCCCGCGCCCCTGGGGTTCCACACCTGGGCCGACTTGTTCCTGTGCGGGTACTGACGTGGGTGCGCGGTTCCTCGCGCCCCTTTGGGGCCCTCGTGGGCGTGCCCCCTCCGTGCGGGGAGTGGGGTCAGGTGAGGCGGGTGGCTGCTGCGGTTACCCGGTCATCGGTGGCTGTGAGGGCGATGCGGATGTGGCGGGCGCCCGCCTCACCGTAGAAGTCGCCGGGGGCCGCGAGGATGCCCAGGGTGGCCAGGTGGGCCACGGTGTCCCAGCAGGGCTCGTCGCGGGTGGCCCACAGATAGAGGCTGGCCTCGCTGTGGTCGATACGGAAGCCCGCGGCTTCCAGCGCCGTGCGCAGGGTGGCGCGGCGGGCCAGGTAGCGGGCGCGCTGCTCCTGGACATGGGTGTCGTCGGAGAGGGCCGCGACGACGGCGGCCTGGGTGGGCGCCGAGGTCATCATGCCGCCGTGCTTGCGCAGCTGGAGCAGCGGGCCGAGGACGGCCTCGTCGCCCGCGACGAACGCGGCCCGGTACCCCGCGAGGTTGGACCGCTTGGACAGCGAGTGGACGGCCACCAGACCCTGGTGGGAGTCGCCGCACACGTCCGGGTGGAGCACCGACACCGGGTCGGCCTCCCAGCCCAGCTCCAGGTAGCACTCGTCGGAGACGACCAGCACGCCGTGCGCACGCGCCCAGGCGACGGTTTCGGCGAGTTCCGCGCGGGACAGCACCCGGCCCGTCGGGTTCGACGGGGAGTTCAGCCACAGCAGCCGCAGACCGGTGGGATCGAGGTCGAGGGGGTTGTCGTACGTGACGTACTCGGCGCGGGCCAGGCGCGCGCCGACCTCGTACGTGGGGTACGCCAGGCGCGGGTAGGCGACCTTGTCCCCGGGGCCGAGGCCCAGTTGGGTGGGCAGCCAGGCGACGAACTCCTTGGAGCCGACGACCGGCAGGACGCCCTTGTGGGTGAGCCCCTTCGCGCCGAGCCGCCGCGCGCACCAGCCGGTGAGCGCGTCCCGCAGCTGCGGGGTGCCCCAGACGGTGGGATAGCCCGGTGAGTCGGCCGCCGCGACCAGCGCCTTCTGGATCAGGTCCGGGACGGGGTCCACGGGGGTGCCGACGGAGAGGTCGACGATGCCGTCCGGGTGGGCGGCGGCCGTCGCCTTGTACGGCTCCAGCCTGTCCCACGGGAAGACGGGCAGACGGTCGACGGGCGCTTCGGTCGCGGACACGGGATCAGATCGCTTTCTGCCGGGCGCGGGGCGGGGCTGTGCGGGGGACTCGGCCGGGGGCACGGACACCACGGTCCCGTACGACGGCGGGCCGTACGGGACCGTGGTGGTGCGTGGGTGGGTGGACCGCCTACTGGTTCTGCGGCGGCAGTGCGGCGATGAAGGGGTGGTCACGTTCGATCAGCCCGAGCTTGCTGGCACCACCGGGGGAGCCGAGCTCGTCGAAGTACTCGACGTTCGCCTTGTAGTAGTCCTTCCACTCCTCCGGGGTGTCGTCCTCGTAGAAGATCGCCTCGACCGGGCAGACCGGCTCACAGGCACCGCAGTCGACGCATTCGTCCGGGTGGATGTACAAGGACCGCGAGCCCTCGTAGATGCAGTCGACCGGGCACTCCTCGATGCACGCCTTGTCCTTGACGTCGACACAAGGCTGCGCGATGACGTAGGTCACGCTGTCGTTCCTCCTCGATAGGGCGCTGGCGGGCCTCCATAGGCTCCGCCGCCTGGCGCGCGGGAGCGCGGCGTCGTCGATGCCCACACCTAGTATCTCCGTTCTGGGGCATGATCCGAACAGGAGGGGTGGACAGAACCGTGGAATTCGGCACGCCAGGGCGGCTTGAGGTCCGTATCACACCTGCTGACGTGGGCAAACGCGTCTCGATTCGCAGACTCCACCACTCGGCGGAAGATGCGGCGAAGTTCACCGACACGGTCGGGGTTCTCACATCCTGGGACGCCGGTGTCCTCATGGTGACCAGGCGCACCGGGGAGGCCGTCCGGATCGCCGAATCGTCCCTGGTGGCGGGGAAGGTCGTCCCGGACGTCCCGGCGCGGCGGCGGGGTCCGGCGGCCTCGTACGAGGAGCTGGCGCGGGTCGCGGCGCGGTCCTGGCAGCCGGTCGAGAGCGGACGCCTCGGGGACTGGGAGCTGCGGGCCGCCGGGGGATTCACCCGGCGCGCCAACTCGGTGCTGCCGCTCGGTGATCCGGGAGTACCGCTGGACGAGGCCCTGACGCGGGTACGGGAGTGGTACGCGGCACGGGAGTTGCCCGCGTACGTCCAGACCGCCACCGGGTCCCCCGGGGCCCAGGACGCGCTCCACTCGGAGTTGACGTCCCGTGGCTGGCTCGTGGAGGTGTCGGCGGAGCTGCGGACCGGCGCGCTGGCGCCGCTCGCGGACACGGGCGCCGGGCCCGGAGCCGTACGGCTGGAGCGGGGTTTCGACGACGGCTGGCTGCGCCGGTACCAGCGTTCCCCGGAGTCCGGGGAGACGGTGCGCCGGGTGCTCGCGGCGGGTCCGTCGGTGTGGTTCGCGTCGGTCGGCGGCGGGGCGGGCGAGGTACCCGCAGCGATCGGGCGCTGTGTCGTGGACGGCCGCTGGGCCGGGTTCATGGCCGTCGAGGTCGACCCCGGGCAGCGGCGGCGGGGGCTGGGCACGGCCGTGATGGCCGCGCTCGCCGGTCGGGCGCTCGCGGAGGGCGCGTCGGCGGCCTGGCTCCAGGTCGAGGCGGACAACACGGCGGCGCGCGCGATGTACGACCGCGCGGGGTGCCGTACCCATCACACGTATCACCACCACCGGGCGCCCGAAGGGCCCTGAGCGGCGTTTGGCGGGCCCGGGGGCCGCGGTGGGCTTCACCGGGAGCCCCGGGCCCCCGGGGGACGGTCACGGGCCGCCGGGAGGTCCGTGCGGGGGCGGGGGACAGCGGGGGCAGGACGAGAGAGGGACGGACGGCGGACGTGCGGGAGAGCGAGTGGCGGCGGAGGTTCGCCGAGGAGGCCAGGGCCGAACGCCCGGATCTGGCGACGATGTGCCTGCTCATCGGGGCCGAGGCCGATCCGGCGCGGACCGCGGCCGATCTGGACGCGGCGCACGCGGAACTCGACCGGCTGGCGGGCGAGCTCCCCTACCGGCCCGGCGGCGCGCGGGAGTGGGCCGTGGCCGTCGGGGAACTCCTCGGCGGGCGGTACGGGTACCGGGGCGCCCCGGAGGACTACCGGCGGCTCACGTCGTCACTGCTGCCGGAGGTGCTGGAGCGGCGGCGCGGGCTGCCGATCCTGCTGTCCGTGGTGTGGCTGGAGGTCGCCCGCCGGGCCGGGGCGCCGGTGTACGGGGTGGCGCTGCCGGGGCACTTCGTGGTCGGGTTCGGGCCGCCCGGGGAGCAGGTGCTCGCTGATCCGTTCGACGGCGGGCGGCTGCTGACCGGGGATGACGCCGAGGCGCTGGTCAGGGGTGCGACGGGGGCGCCGCTCGATCCCTCGGCGCTGCGGCCCGCCGATCCGCTGGAGATCGTCACCCGCGTCCTCGACAACATCCGCGTGTGGGCGCGGGAAAGGCCCGAGCGGTCGGACGTGTCGCTGTGGGCGGTCGAGCTGGCGCTGACGCTGCCCTCGCATCCGGCGCGGCTGCGCTACGAGCGGGCCCAGCTGCTGGTGCGGCGGGGCGATTTCCCCGGCGGCGCGGCGGAGCTGGAGGCGTACGCGGAGGTGGTCGCGGCGGTCGACCCGGACGCGGCCCGGGAGCTGCTGGCGCAGGCCCTCGCCGCGCGGGCGCTGCTGAACTGAGCGGGGAGCCCGAGGGCGGGCGGGCGTCCGACGGCGGGCGGGCCGGGTGGCTCGTCCGGCGGGCCCTGGCGCCTCGTCCGGCGGGTGTCCGTCCGGCCCGCGCGGGCTCGTCCATCGGTGACCGGCCCGCGCGGCTGGTCCGGCAGGTGACCAGCCCGCGCGCGGCTGGTCCGCAGGCGGCCAGGCCATGCACCACCCACGCGCCACCCACCGCCCGTCCCCGCCCGTCCGGGCCGTTCGCCGCTGGAACCGGGTCCGCCCCCGGCGGAGGGCCGGGGGCGGACGCGGATGTGCGGGATGTGCGGGTCAGGACGGGTTCAGGGGGATGTCGACGGTGCGTTCCATGCCGGTGGCGCGGAGGGCCTGCTTGAGGGCGACGGCCACGTCCTGGGGGGTGACGGGGGTCTTCTCGCCCGTGCCCCGGGTGATCAGGACTCCGTCGAAGGTGCTGCCGTACAGCTCCTCAAGGGCCTTCAGGTCGTAGGTGTCGACGAGCTTGCCGTCCACCGCCTTCACGCCGATGATCTTCGGCAGCGAGAGGTCGGGGCCGAAGGGGATGCCCTGGCCGCCCGCCGTGATCTTCACCAGACCGGACATCGCGGGCCGGGCGAAGTCCTTCATCATCCGGTCGACCTCGGCCTTGCTGATCGTGGGCTCCCGGTCGGTGACCGCGAGCCGCACCGGGGTGGACCGGCCCGTGCGGACCTGGGTGCGGTACGCCTCCTCGACGGCCGGGAGGGAGCTCTTCACGTCGATGCCCTTGCCCGGCTTGCCGTAGACCGCGACGGCCTTGCCCGGCTCGAAGCGGATCGTGCCGTCACCCGCCCCGGTGCCCGCCCCGGCGGCGCGTTCCAGCTGGACCTGGAGCTTCTCCGTGTCGACGGGCATCTCCGGGGACACCACCCGCTCCTCCCCGAACAGCGAGGTCACGACGGAGACCGGGTGGTAGTCGCTGCCCGCGGCGGAGGCCACCGTGGCGGCGGTGTCGAGAGTGAGGCCCGACTGGTCGGGGCGCAGCGGGACGTTCTCGCCGTCGACGGAGAGCTGGAGCGGCTTGGCGATCCGCTCGCCGAGCGCCGCTTCGAGCTTCTTGACGGCCTCGTCACGGGTGCCGCCGCCGATGTCGACCCCGAGGACGGTGGTGCCCTTGGGGACGTCGGAGTGGTTGAGGAGCAGCCCGGCGCCGTAGGTCCCCCCGGCCGCGACGACGAGCAGGACGCAGAGCATGACGAGCTTGCTGCGGCCCTTCTTCTTCGGGCGGGGCGCGGCAGGCTTGGCGCCGCCGCCCGCCGGGGGCTCCGGTGTCCGCGGCTGGGTCCGCGGGCCGGTGCCGTCCGCTGCCGGGCCGGCCGGGAACGCGTCGTCCCGCGCGGCGGGCACCACGGGGATCCCGCTGGTGAGGGTGTGTCCGGAGACGTTCTCACCGGGTCCGCCGGGGGCACCGTCGAGGGGGCCGCCGGGGGCGCCCGGCTGGAGCGGGGCGAGCTGCTGCGGGGTGAGGATCGCGGTGTCGTCGCTCATCCTGGGCGCGGCCGCGCCGGGGGTCCGGGGGAGTTCGCCGGTGGCCTCGGGTCCCGCTTCGGGCGGGCCGGGGGTGAAGTACGGCAGGTCGCCGCCCTGCGACTGCGGGCCGCCGACGGGCAGCCCGCCGAGGTTGCCGCCGCCGGTGGCGGGGCCCCGGGCCCCGGGCCGCGCGGCTGCGGGCGGCGGGGTGCGCTGGGCGGGGGCCGCCGGGAGCGCGGCGGGTGAACCGCCGTGCTCGCCGGTGCCGTTCTGCTCGGGGGTGCCCGGACCGCCGCGTGGCGCGCCGGACTTGCGGGGCGCGAACCACTCGCTCGTCTTGTCCGGGCGTCCGGGCTCGCCGGGTGCGCCCGGTCCGGGCGGTGCGGCGGGGCCCGGGGTCCCGGGGGCCGGGGCGCCGGGCAGCCGGGTGGCCCCGGTGTCCGGTTCGGCGGCGGGTCCGGCGTTGATGTCGGACACGGGGGTCCGCATCACGACCGGCGGAATCGGCCGGGAACCGGGGATGTTGATCCGGACCCGGGTGGTCAGGGTCGTCTCGGTCTTGCGGTCCTCTGCGGGAGCGTCGACACTCTGGCGCTCGTTGTCCGCTCCGACCGCTGCGGCACCACCCTCGGTGGGTGTGCCGTACGGCGGCGTACCCGAGGGGTACGCGGCTCCGCCGCGCCCCTGGGGCCCGGAGGACGAACTGTCAGTTTCACGACTCAAGGCAGGATCTCCCGGTTGGCTCCACCGCCCGACTCGACCTCGCTCTGGGGTTTCCCCGGCCGGAGGTTGGGGAAGCTCGGCGGCGCGCACCACCATACTGGCCGCGGGCGGCCCGCGAACTGCGGCACTGGGTGAAACCCGTACCGTTCCCGGGCCGTCGTGCTACGGCGAAGTGGTACGTCACTTCCCAAGTCGGGAGGGAACGCCACCCGGTTGCACCCTCGCGCCGAGGGTGGCGGACATCACAGCGACCGCGATCCCGCCGAGAAGATACACGTACGAGCCGACCCCGGTGGCGAAGAGGAAGTCGCCTTCCGGGCGGCTGGAGGTCAGCAGGACGACCATGACGAGCCAGCCGGCGGCGGGGGCGACCGCTCCGCCGCGGGTGCGGGTGAGGAACGAGCCGCCGAGGAACAGTCCGGCCGTGCCGGCGAGCGCGAGCAGCAACCCACCCGGGAACAGCCCGCCTTGGACGAGTGAGCCCGCCACGCCGATCACCAGGCCCAGGGCGAAGAGCACCGCGTAGGCGGCGATCCGGGCCGGGGGCGGCGGGCCCTGGAGCAGGAAGCCGCCCGGGGCGGGACCGCCGCCGGCCGCGGCGCCCGGCCGGTCGCCGCTCATCGGACCTGGCTCCGGCCGCCGGGCGCGCCGGACGTGCCCGCGGGCCGCCCGTCCGTGTGGCCGTTGCGGGCGGCGGGCGGGGCGGGGGACGCGCCGGTGATCCCGGCGAACAGATCCGTCTCGGGGGCGCCCGCGGCGGTGCCGCGCGCCAACTCGTAGTATTCGGTGGCGAACAGCGGCTGCGCCAGCTGGTTGGAGAGCGCGAACCAGGGGCCCTCGACCACGACCTGGGTGACATGGGCGCGCATCGCGTCGGCCTTGCGGGTCGCGTAGGCGCTGCCGTCGATGACGGTGGTGACCGTCTCGTCGGCGGCGACCCCCGGGACGTCCCCGACCTCGGCGGCCCGGGGGAACGGCAGACCGGGCAGGGCCGCGTCGAGCCGGGCGAAGCCGTCCTCGGCGACCGACCTCGGGACGCGGTTCCAGTAGATCTTCTCGATGGTGTGCGGTTCACCGAGGTCACGGCGGTACGCGCGTTCACCCGCGAGGTCGGCGGCGCGGACGGCGACCCGGTGCGCCTTGACGTGGTCGGGGTGGCCGTAGCCGCCGTCGGGGTCGTAGGTGACCAGGACCTGCGGGCGGACCTCGCGGATGATCTCGACCAGATGGGCGGCGGCCTCGTCCAGGTCGGCGCTCCAGAAGGAGCCCTCGCGGCGGTTCTGGGGCAGGCCGGTCATACCGGAGTCGCGATAGCGGCCGGCACCCCCGAGATAACGATGATCATGGACGCCGAGGGCCTGCATGGCGGCCGCCAGCTCGCCGGCCCGGTGGGCGCCCAGGACGTCCTCCCGGTCGGCGGTCAGCCGCCCCAGACCGGGCGGGATGACCTCGCCCTCCTCGCCCAGGGTGCAGGTGACCAGGGTCACGCGGGCGCCTTCGGCCGCGTACTTGGCCATGGTGGCCCCGTTGGTGATCGACTCGTCGTCGGGGTGCGCGTGCACGAGGAGCAGGCGCCGCGCGGGCAGTTCCATCATGTGGACAGCCTACGATTCCGAGGCGGATCTTCGCCGGAGAACGTCCCGGTACCCCGGACGCGGGCGGCCGGGGGGGGTACGCGCTGTTCCTCGCGCCCCGGTCAGGGGCGGGCCCCACGCGCCTGGGCGGGCGCGGCGGGGCGGCGGTCAGAAGTCGATGTCGCCGATCATGCCCGCCACGTTCGAGGTGACCTCGGTGATCGTGGGCGCGATCGAGGAGCTCGCCAGATAGAAGCCGAGCAGCATGCAGATGACGGCGTGACCGCCCTTCAGTCCCGATTTCTTGATCAGGATGAAGACGATGATCGCCAGCAGCACCACCGCCGAAATCGAGAGTGCCACGGCGGTTCACCTCCCAAAAGACCGTCACGGTTCGAAACTTCGGACGCCAGCAGGTTGTTGATACCCACCTTGCGTCACGGATCATAACTTTCCGCGTGATCGTATGGATCGCACAAGGTCGGCTCACAGCAGCACAGGGGGGCGCATGCGCCCTACGCTCGGACAATGACTTCCGAGCCCCTGTCATTCCCGCGTCAGTATGCCCGTACTCAGCGCTTCACTCTGGGTGCTCCCCGCACGTTCAGGGTGTCCCCTGATGGGGAACGCGTCATTTTTCTCCGGTCGCGTTCCGGTACCGATCGGGCGAATCTCCTCTGGGTGCTGGACCTGGCGACGGGCGCCGAACGCGTCGTCGCGGACCCGTCGCAGCTGCTCGCGGGCGGTACGGAGCGGCTGTCCCCCGCCGAACGGGCCCGTCGTGAGCGGCTGCGGGAGGGCGGCGCGGGCATCGTCGGGTACGCGACGGACGACGCCGCGGAGTTGGCGGCTTTCACACTCTCCGGACGGCTGTTCGTGGCGGAGCCGCGTACCGGCGCGGTACGTGAACTCGCCGTACCGGGACCGGTGATCGATCCCCGGCCGTCCCCGGACGGGCGTCATGTCGCCTATGTGAGCGACGGCGCCCTGCGGGTGGTGCGGGTCGCGGCGGACGACGGCACCGGCGGGGGGCCCGACGACAGGGCGCTGGCCGCGCCCGAGGCGGCGACCGTGACCTACGGGCTCGCCGAGTTCATCGCCGCCGAGGAGATGGAGCGCTCCCGCGGCTTCTGGTGGTCGCCCGGCTCCGACCGGCTGCTGGTGGCCCGCGCCGACGACGCCCCGGTGCGCCGGTGGTGGATCACCGACCCGGCGCACCCCGACCGCGCGCCGGAGCAGATCGCCTATCCCCTGGCGGGCTCCCCGAACGCCGAGGTGCGGCTGTTCGCGCTGGGGCTCGACGGCTCCCGCACCGAGGTGGTCCACGACCGAGAGCGCTATCCGTACCTGGCGCGGGTGCACTGGTCGGCGGCCGGTCCCCCGCTGCTGCTCGTCCAGGCGAGGGACCAGCGGTCGCAGGTGTACCTCGCGGTGGACCCGGACAGCGGTTCGACCCGGATGGTGCACGCGGAGGACGCGGAGCCCTGGCTGGATCTTTTCCCCGGCGTCCCGTGCTGGACACCGGACGGACGGCTGGTGCGGATCACCGACGAGGGCGGCGCCCGGGTCCTGGCGGTGGGCGACCGGCCGCTGACCGGAGCGCAGTTGCACGTACGCGCCGTGCTCGACGTGTCCGCCGACGATGTCCTGGTGTCGGCCTCCGCGGGCGCCGAGGCGGCCGACCCGGAGACCGGCGAGGTCCATGTGTACCGGGTCGGCGAGCTGGGCGTGGAGCGCCTCTCGCAGGAGCCGGGGGTGCACGGGGCGACCCGCACCGGCGAGGTGACCGTACTGATCTCGGCGGTGCCGCACACCCCCGGCGCACGGACACGGGTGTGGCGGGACGACAAGCCCGTGGCGGAGGTGACGTCGTACGCCGAACGGCCGGATCTCACCCCGCGCGTGACGCTCACGGAGGGGGGCACACGCCGGATTCCGTGCGCCGTCCTGCTCCCCTCCGGCCACCCCGTGGACGGTGCGCCGCTGCCCGTCCTGCTCGACCCGTACGGCGGCCCGCACGCCGCCCGGGTGCACGCGGCGCACAACGCCTATCTGACCTCCCAGTGGTACGCGGACCAGGGCTTCGCCGTCGTCGTCGCCGACGGACGCGGCACCCCGCACCGCTCCCCCGGCTGGGAGAAGGCGATCCACCAGGACCTGACGGTCACCCTGGACGACCAGATCGACGCCTTGCAGGGGCTCGCCGGACGTTTCCCGCTGGACCTGTCCCGGGTGGCGATCCGGGGCTGGTCGTACGGCGGCTATCTCGCGGCGCTCGCCGTGCTGCGGCGGCCGGATGTGTTCCACGCGGCGGTCGCCGGCGCCCCCGTCACGGACTGGCGGCTGTACGACACCCACTACACCGAGCGGTATCTCGGGGACCCCGCCGAGCACCCGGCCGTGTACGCGGCGAACTCCCTGGTCACCGACGACGGCCTGGCCGCGCCCGCCGGGCAGCACCGGCCGCTGATGATCGTGCACGGACTGGCCGACGACAACGTCGTCTTCGGGCACAGTCTGCGGCTGTCGTCGGCGCTGCTCGCCGCAGGCCGGCCGCACGAGGTGCTGCCGCTGTCCGGGGTCACCCATATGGCCGCACAGGAAGAGGTGGCCGAAAACCTGCTGCTGCTCCAGGTGGACTTCCTGCGCCGGTCGCTCGGTCTGGACTAGCCGGACCGTCCGGCGGTACGGGCCGTGAACGGATCACCGGCCGGGGCGACATGGCGCGCCCCGGCCGGTCCACGGCACCCGCACGGCCGTGCGTGCGTCAGCCTGACGGGTCCGTATATCGACGCCGTGGCGAGCGGATTGCCGGGGCGTTAACGGGGTTCTCGTACGGGTGACGCGGCGGACGGCGGACGACGGGCGGTCGGCTCGGGTCAGACATGGGGCGGCCGGGGGCCGTCGGGGGGTGTGCGGTCAGGAGGTGCGCCGTCCGGGGGGCCGTCGGGGGGCGCGCCGTCCGGGGGGCTGTCCGGGGGGCCGTCCGGAGGGGTGTCCGGCGGAGGGCCGTCCGGGGGGCCGGATGCCGGGTCGGATGCCGGGTCGCTGTCCGGGTCCGGGGGGACCACCCGCTTCTCCTCCGCGAAGTGGCAGGCCGACGCGTGCGCCGCCAGTCCCCCGGCGTAGCGGAACTCGGCGGGGACCGCGAGCAGCGGCACCTCCAGCGCACAGCGCTCCTGGGCCTTCCAGCAGCGGGTGCGGAAGCGGCAGCCGGACGGCGGGTTCGCCGGTGAGGGCACGTCCCCGGTGAGGATGACGCGCTCGCGGTGCTCGCGCGCCTCGGGGTCGGGGACCGGCACCGCGGACAGCAGTGCCTGGGTGTACGGATGCGTCGGGTGGTCGTAGATCTCCAGATCGGTGCCGAGTTCCACGATGCGGCCCAGGTACATCACCCCGACCCGGTCGGAGATGTGCCGGACGATCGACAGATCGTGCGCGATGAAGAGGTACGAGAGGTCGAACTCGTCCTGGAGCCGCGCCATCAGATTGATGACCTGCGCCTGCACGGACACGTCGAGCGCGGAGACCGGTTCGTCGGCGACGATGATCTCCGGTCGCAGCGCGAGGCCGCGGGCGATACCGATGCGCTGGCGCTGACCGCCGGAGAACTGGTGCGGGTAGCGGTTGATGTACTCCGGGTTGAGCCCCACCACATCGAGCAGTTCCCGTACCTTGCGGCGCCGGTCGCCCTTCGGGGCCACCTCGGGGTGGATGTCGTACGGCTCACCGATGATGTCCCCGACGGTCATCCGGGGGTTCAGCGAGGTGTACGGGTCCTGGAACACCATCTGGATGTTGCGGCGCACCGCCTTCAGCGCGCGCCCCGACAAGCGGGTGATGTCCTCGCCCTTGTACTTGATCACTCCGGCCGTGGGGCGTTCCAGATGGACGAGCATCTTCGCGACGGTCGACTTGCCGCAGCCGGACTCCCCCACGATCCCCAGCGTCTCGCCCTGGTGCAGATCGAAGTCGACACCGTCGACGGCCTTGACCGCGCCGACCTGCTTCTTGAAGAGGATGCCCTGGGTCAGCGGATAGTGCTTGACCAGCCCGCGGACCTCCAGGATCGGCTCGCCGGGGGCGACGGGCGCGTCCAGCCGTTCGTCGACGGGCAGACCGGGCGGGGCGGTGGGGTCAGCCACGGAGCGTCTCCCTCCAGAAATGGCACGCGCTGCGGCGTTCGGCGGAGACCTCGGCGAGCGGGGGCTCGTCGGTGCGGCAGATGTCCTGGGCCATCGGGCAGCGGGGATGGAAGGCGCAGCCCGACGGGATGTGCATGAGGTTCGGCGGCAGGCCCTTGATGGCGAAGAGCTCCTGGCCCTTCTGGTCGAGGCGCGGGATCGATTCGAGCAGGCCCTTGGTGTAGGGGTGGGCGGGCGCCTTGTAGATGTCGTGGACGGGGGCGGTCTCCACGATCCGGCCCGCGTACATCACCGCGATCCGGTCGGCGACGTCCGCGACGACACCGAGGTCATGGGTGATGAGGATCAGGCCCATGTTCAGTTCCCGCTGGAGGTCCGCGAGCAGTTCCATGACCTGGGCCTGGACGGTGACGTCCAGGGCGGTGGTGGGTTCGTCCGCGATGATCAGGTCCGGTTCCAGGGCGAGCGCCATCGCGATCATGATGCGCTGGCGCATACCGCCGGAGAACTGGTGCGGGTACTGGCCGACGCGTTCGGCGGCGGCGGGGATGCGTACCCGTTCCATCAGCTCGACGGCCTGGGCGCGGGCGGCCTTGCGGGACGCGCCCCGGTGGACGCGGAACATCTCGCCGAGCTGGTCGCCGACGGTGAGGACGGGGTTCAGGGAGGACAGGGCGTCCTGGAAGATCATCGCCATCTCGGCGCCCCGGACCTTCCGCCGGGCGTCCTCCTTGAGGGTGAGCAGATCGCGGCCCTTGAAGAGGATCTCGCCGCCGGTGATCCGGCCGGGCGGGATGTCGAGGATGCCCATGATCGCCTGCGCGGTCACCGACTTGCCGGAACCGGACTCGCCGAGCACGGCCAGGGTCTCCCCGGCGTCGAGGGAGTACGACACGCCGTTGACGGCCTTGGCGACACCGTCCCTGGTCCGGAACTCCACCTGTAGTTCGCGTACGTCGAGCAGCATCTCGGCCGCCTCCTCAGCGCAGCTTGGGGTCGAGGGCGTCGCGTACGGCGTCGCCGAGCATGATGAACGCGAGCACGGTGACGGCCAGCGCTCCGGCGGGCCACAGCAGCGCGTGCGGGGCGTTGCGGATGTAGGGGGACGCCGAGGAGATGTCGATGCCCCAGGAGACGGTCGGCGGTTTCAGACCGACGCCGAGGTAGGACAGCGTGGCCTCCAGCGAGATGTACGTACCGAGGGCGATGGTCGCGACGACGATGACCGGGGCGACGGCGTTGGGTGTGATGTGGCGCAGCAGCATGCGGGAGCTGGACGCGCCGAGCGCGCGGGCGGCCTGGACGTAGTCGTTCTGTTTGGCGGTGATGACCGAGCCGCGGGCGATCCGGGAGATCTGGGGCCAGCCGAGCAGGATCATGAAGCCGATGACGGGCCAGACGGTGTTGCTGGTGACCACCGACAGCAGGACGAGTCCGCCGAGGACGACGGGGATCGCGAAGAACACATCGGTGAGCCGGGACAGCAGCGCGTCCCAGGTGCCGCCGAAGAATCCGGCGAGCCCGCCGAAGAGGGAGCCGAGCAACGCGACCCCGAGCGTGGCGCAGACACCGACGGTGACGGAGGTCCGGGCCCCGTACACGGTACGGGTGTACACATCGCAGCCCTGACCGTTGAAGCCGAAGGGGTGACCGGGTTCGGAGCCCTTCTGGGCGTCGGCGAGATTGCAGTCGAGGGGGCTGCCGGTGGTGATGGCGCCGGGCCACAGGGAGATGAAGACCAGGAAGAGGATGACGAAGGCGGAGAGCAGGAAGACCGGGTTGCGGCGCAGATCGTGCCAGGCGTCGGACCACAGGGAGCGTGCCTTGTGCTCGGGTCCGGTGCCCTCGGGCCCGCCGGGGACGCGCTCCAGGCTCGCGCCCTCGGCGGTGGCGAGATCCATGGCCCCGCCCGCGCCGGTCGAGGCGATCGCGCCGTCGTCGGGCAGTTGCTCAGGCATAGCGGATCCTCGGGTCGAGTACGGCGTAGAGCAGGTCGACGAGCAGGTTCGCCACCAGGAAGACCAGCACCAGCACGGTCACGAAGCCGACGACGGTCTGGGTGTTCTGCCGGAGGATGCCCTGGTAGAGCTGGTAGCCGACGCCGTGGATGTTGAAGATGCGCTCGGTGACGATGGCGCCGCCCATCAGTGCCCCGATGTCGGTGCCGATGAAGGTGATCACCGGGATGAGCGAGTTGCGCAGCAGATGCCGGCCGACGACGCGGCGCCGGGGCAGCCCCTTGGCGACGGCGGTACGGACGTAGTCGGCGCGCCGGTTCTCCGCGATGGAGGTCCGGGTCAGCCGGGTGACGTACGCGAGGGAGACCGAGGCGAGGACGAGACCGGGCACGATCAGCTCGTCCAGCGGGGCGCCCGGTGAGACGGACGGCCGGATCCAGCCCCACTCGACGCCGAGGAGCAGTTGCAGCAGCAGTCCGGTGACGAAGGTGGGCACCGAGATCACGACCAGGGTGAGCACGAGGACCCCGGTGTCGACGGGGGCGCCCCGGCGCATCCCGGTGATCACCCCGAGGGTGATGCCGATGACGATCTCGAAGAAGATCGCGACGAGGGTCAGCCGGATGGTCACCGGGAACGCGGACGCCATCAGCTCGGTGACCGGCTGGCCGTTGAAGGCGGTGCCGAAGTCACCGGTGAAGACATTGCCCATATAGGTCAGGTATTGCTGCCACACCGGTTTGTCGAGGCCGAACTCCTTCTCCAGCTGGGCGGCGGTCGACGCGTCGCAGGCCCGCTGTCCGCACAGACCCGCGATGGGGTCGCCCATCACGTTCACCATCAGGAAGATCAGCAGGGTCGCGCCGATGAAGACGGGGATCATCTGGAGCAGACGCCGGATCACATACCGTCCCATGTACCGCTCCGGGGGTCGTGGTTCGCCGGGGGGAGGACCGGGGGCCCGGCCCCGCGCGAGGCGGGTGCCGGGACCGGTGGACGGGCCGCCGCGTCGGCGTCAGCCGACCTTGATCTCGTTGTAGACGGGCACGCTGAACTGGTTCAGCGCGACGTTCGAGATCCGCTCCGAGTAGCCCGCGCTGCCGTTCTGGTACCAGAGCGGGATGGCCGCCATGTTGTCCCGGACGACCTCCTCCGCCTGCTGGAACAGCCCCACGGCCTTGGCCTGGTCGGTCTCGGCGTTGGCCTGGTCGACCAGCTTGTCGAAGTCCGGATCGGACCACTTGCCGTCGTTGGAGGAGGCGTTGGTGTAGTAGAGCGGCTGGAGGAAGTTCTGGATGAGCGGATAGTCCATCTGCCAGCCCGCGCGGAACGGGCCGGACATCTTGGACTGGGTGATCTGGCTGCGGAAGTCCGCGAAGGTGCCGATCGGGTTGCCGACACACGCCTCGCTGTTGCCGAGCGCGTTGTTGATGGAGTTGCAGACGGCGTCCACCCACTCCTTGTGGGAGCCGGTGTCGGCGTTGTACGAGATCTTCACCTGTCCGCCGGGCAGACCGCCGCCCTCGTCGATCAGCTTCTTGGCCGCGTCCGGGTCGTAGTCGCAGGAGTCACCGCACAGCCCTCCCTTGAAGCCGCCGTCCTCGCCGAGCACCGGGGAGGTCCAGTCGGTGGCGGGGGTGCGGGTCTGGTGGAAGATCGTGTCGGTGATCTGCTTGCGGTCGATCCCCCGGGACAGCCCCTGGCGGACCTTCAGGACCTTCTCGTCCGACCACGCCTTGTCGTAGAACGGGAAGGCGAGGGTCTGGATGATCCCGGCGGGGGTGTTGATGTAGCGGTCGCCGAGGTCCGCCTTGACGTTCCCCAGCTGGGCCGCCGGGATGTCGTCGACCAGATCGAGGTTGCCGGCGATCAGATCGGTGTACGCGGTGTTGTTGTCGGTGTAGACCTTGAGGTCGATCCCGCCGTTCTGCGCCTTGTCGGAGCCCGGGTAGTCGGCCCAGGCCCGCAGCGACATCTGGGAGCCCCTGTTGTACGAGTCGACGGCGTACGGGCCGTTGCCGACGGGCTTGGCGAGCCACGCCTGCCGGTCGTCGAAGAACGTCTGCGGCAGCGGGGCGAACGCGGCGTACCCGAGGGTGTCGGGGAACGTGGAGAACTTCTGGTTCAGCTTCACCGTGAACGTCAGATCGCTCTCGACCTTCAGCCCGGAGAGGGTGTCGGCGCTCTGGCTGCCGGAGTCCGGGTGGACCTTGTCGTAGCCGTCGATGTACCCGAAGAAGTACGCGTTCTTCTGGTTGTTCTTCAGGCTCGCCCCGTAGTTCCAGGCGTTGACGAAGGAGTGCGCGGTGACCGCCTCGCCGTTGCTGAACTTCCAGCCGCCCTTCACCGTGATCTTGAAGTTCTGCGAGTCCGACGTCTCGATCTTCTCCGCGAGCATGTCCTCGGCGGCGCCCGTGCCGGCGTTGTAGCGCTTGAGGCCGCGGAAGATCATGTCGAGGACCTTGCCGCCCTGCACTTCGTTGGTGTTGGCGGGTTCCAACGGGTTCTGCGGGTCCCCCCAGGAGGAACTCACGACCCCGGAGCCGTCGCCGCCGCCGCCACTGCTGCCGCCGCCCCCGCAGGCCGTCGCCGTCGCCGCGAGGGCCACGGCGGTGGCCGCGGTGGCCCTGGCGGCGCGGGTAGCGCGCGTGACTCCACGCATGCGGTGCCTCCTCGGTTCGCTCTCTTCACTTAGGCCCAAATATCGCCTCACTCTCCGCATTGCGCATATTCAGCCCACCCGGGTGGGTGCATGTCGCCTTCGCTCGCGCCCCCGGGGTTTCCTGTGCTGGACGCGCTTGTCCCTGTGCGGGTCGCCTTTGCTCGCGCCCCCGGGGTTTCCTGTGCTGGGCGCACTTGTCCCTGTGCCGTCGCTCGGTGGGTGCGCAGTTCCCCGCGCCCCTGGGAGGTGCCCCGGTCCGTTGTTCGTCGGCTGCGGGTCCGCCCTCGTCCTTTGCGCGGTTCCCCGCGCCCCTGGGTTTCCTGTGCTGGACGTACTCGTCCCTGTGCCGTCGCTCGGTGGGTGCGCAGTTCCCCGCGCCCCTGGGAGGTGCCCCAGTCCGTTGTTCGTCGGCTGCGGGTCCGCCCTCGTCTTTTGCGCAGTTCCCCGCGCCCCTGGGAGGTGCCCCGGCCCGTGGTTCTTCGGGTGCGGGACGGTTCTCGCTTGCGCGCGGTTCCCCGCGCTCCATTGGGGTGCCCGCTTCGGGGCGATCGTCGGCTTCGGGTCTGTCCGCTGGTCACTTGGGGGTGGGGGGGCGGGTTTCTGCGAGGTAGATCCAGTTGGTGGCGTGTTCGAGCATGACGTTCACCTTGCGGCCCTTGGCGTCCACGCCTGTGTAGCTGTCGGACGCGGACCGGCCCTTGTAGCCCGCCGCCTCACCCGAGCCCGCCTTCGTCAGGCCACAGGCCGTCAGGGCCTTCTGGATTCTGGTGAAGTCCGCCCTGGCGTCAGCCGGGTCCTCGAACTCCGCGTACCGCTGCATGGCGGTGGCGCCGCCCTTGCCCACGTGCTCCGAGCTGTACCCGTGGTTGCCGCGGTCGATGCCCGGGCCGCTGTCCGCGCCCCGGCACCTCAGATCGAGGGACAGCTCCGTGATGTTATCCGGCGATGTCCAGATCCCCGCACGGGTCTTCCACTGGGCGCGGTCGGCGTCCGGCAGGACATCCGGCTCCAGCAGCATGACGTCGTCGTCCACGCGGTACGGGGTCGAAGGCCGGCCGTCCGTCGATATCACGCTGGGCGAGCTCGCCGGACGGGACTCTCCGGGGCCGCTCTCCGGTACGACGGACCAGGCGATGACCCCGGCGGCCACCGCCACCGCCGCTCCGGCGCCCGCCAGGCGGCGCCCCCGGCGGCGGGCGGCCCGCGCCCTCAGCTCGGCCCCGCTCGGCATCAGCGTCACCGTGTCGTCCAGCAGTTCCTCGACCTCGTTCATCGGATCGCCCCTTTGCCACTCAGTTCGCCGCGAAATGCTTTGTCGTTCTCCGTGAGGCGCTCGCCGAGCACCTTGCGGGCCCGGCTCAGCCGGGTCCGCACCGCGCCGTTCGACGCGCCCGTCTCCCGGGCGACCTGCTCCACCGGCAGGTCCAGCAGATGGTGCAGGACCACCACCTGGCGCTGGTCCGGGGTCAGCTGCCGCAAGGCCGCCATCAGTGCGACCCGGTCCGCGGACAGCTCCGGTACGTCCCGCTGCGGGCCGTGCCGGAAGTGGGCGCGCATCCTGCCCTTCGTCCGGCGCCAGGTGCTGATCGCGAGGCGCAGGGCCACGCGGCGCACCCAGGGGAGGGGGTCACCCTCCCGAGTGAGTTTGGGCCAGCGCTGCCATGCCCTCACGAACGCTTCCTGTACCGCGTCCTCCGCCTCCGCAAGATCGCCTGTCGTCGCGTACACCGTCGCGACCAGGCGCTTGGCGGTGGCGCTGTAGAACGCGTCGAAATCCTCCGACGCGGTGGTGATCGTCGCCATCGTCCCCCCGTTCTGACCTGGGTCGGTCCGTCCTTCCTGCCATAAGCACGCTTGGGGGACCCCGGACGTTACAGATCACTTCCGCCGTCGCACCCCGGAGGTTCCCTGTGCTGAACCCACTTGTCCCCGCACAGGTCGCTCGTAGGTTGCGCAGTTCCCCGCGCCCCTGAACCTGACGGGGCACCCCTCTCCTCGTGCAGTCGCCCTGCTGCGGGAGGGGGTGGGCGGGAATCTCTGCCCGCAGACTCCGACGCCACCAATACCGCCGCTGGACGTCGTACCGAGCGCGTTGGAGCGAGGACGGAGAATCCCGACCGGCACCGACCCGAAGAACAATCCGGGTGCGCCCCAAAGGGGCGCGGGGAACTGCGCAAAAGACGAGGGCAGAGCCGCACCCGAAGAACAACACCAGACAGGCAGCGCCCCCAAAGGGGCGCGGGGAACTGCGCGAAGACGAGAACCGGCCCGCGCCCGGACAGCGACAGCACGCGGCAGCACCCGCAAGCGCGAGCGAAGGCGACCCGCGACCCCCGGGAAACGCGAAAGCGCCCCCTCGGGAGGAGGGGGCGCTTCGGGGAGGGGGATCAGGTCGCGTGGACCACGTCCATCTCCTCGGCGAAATGACACGCGGACTCATGCGCCGCGGGCGAGTCCGACCCCTGGAACCGCTCGGGGATCGCCAGCAACGGCACCTCCTCCGCACACCGCTCCTCCGCCTTCCAGCAGCGGGTACGGAACCGGCAGCCGGACGGCGGGTTCGCCGGTGACGGCACATCCCCGGTGAGGATGATCCGCTCACGGTTCTCGCGGGCCTCGGGGTCCGGGACCGGCACCGCCGACAGCAGCGCCTGGGTGTACGGATGCGTCGGGTGGTCGTAGATCTCCGTGTCCGTACCGATCTCGGCGATCTTGCCGAGGTACATCACCCCGACCCGGTCCGAGATGTGCCGGACGATCGAGAGGTCGTGCGCGATGAACAGGTAGGACAGGTTGAACTCGTCCTGGAGCTTGGCCATCAGGTTGATGACCTGCGCCTGCACGGACACGTCGAGCGCGGAGACCGGCTCGTCGCAGATGATGATCTCGGGGTTCAGCGCGAGGCCGCGGGCGATGCCGATGCGCTGGCGCTGACCGCCGGAGAACTGGTGCGGGTACCGGTTGATGTACTCCGGGTTGAGCCCCACCACGTCCAGGAGTTCCTGCACCTTGCGGCGCCGGTCGCCCTTGGGCGCCACCTCGGGGTGGATGTCGTACGGCTCACCGATGATGTCGCCGACCGTCATCCGGGGGTTCAGCGAGGTGTACGGGTCCTGGAACACCATCTGGATGTTGCGGCGCACCGCCTTCAGCGCGCGCCCCGACAGCCGGGTGATGTCCTGGCCCTTGTAGAAGACCTCACCGGCGGTGGCCCGCTCCAGGGTCATCAGCAGCTTGGCGACGGTCGACTTGCCGCAGCCGGACTCACCCACGATGCCGAGCGTCTCGCCCTGGTACAGGTCGAAGTCGACACCGTCGACGGCCTTGACCGCGCCGATCTGCTTCTTGAAGAGGATGCCCTGGGTCAGCGGGAAGTGCTTCTTCAGCCCGCGGACCTGGAGGATCGGCTCACCGCGTTCGGCCGGCGCCTCGACCGCGGCGACCGCCTCGGCCTCGGAGTGGGCGTCGACCACGGTCACACCGGAGACGTTCGGCATGACGGCGGCGTCCTGCGGCTCGCCGGACTTCGAGAGCTTCGGGGAGTCAGCCATGGATCGTCTCCTTCCAGAAGTGGCAGGCGGAGCGGCGGCCCGGGAGTGCGGAGCCGTCCCGCTCGGTCACCGCGTGCAGCACGGGGACATCGGTGCGGCACTCGTCCTGCGCCATCACACAGCGCGGGTTGAAGGCGCAGCCGCTCGGGACCCGCAGCAGGTTGGGCGGCAGGCCCTTGATCGCGAAGAGCTCCTGGCCCTTCTGATCGAGGCGCGGGATCGATTCGAGCAGGCCCTTGGTGTACGGGTGCGCGGGGCGCTTGTACAGCTCGTGGACCGGCGCGGTCTCGACGATCCGGCCCGCGTACATCACCGCGATCTTGTCGGCGACGTCCGCGACGACACCGAGGTCGTGGGTGATGAGGATCAGGCCCATGTTGTACTCGCGCTGGAGCTCCGCGAGCAGGTCCATGACCTGGGCCTGGACCGTCACGTCGAGGGCCGTGGTCGGCTCGTCCGCGATGATCAGGTCCGGCTCCAGGGCGAGCGCCATCGCGATCATGATGCGCTGGCGCATACCGCCCGAGAACTGGTGGGGGTAGTCGCTTACCCGGGAGGAGGCGGCCGGGATCTTGACCCGGTCCATCAGTTCGATGGACTTGGCCTTGGCCGCCCTCTTGGACAGTCCCTGGTGGACCCGGAACATCTCGCCGAGCTGGTAGCCGACGCTGAGGACCGGGTTGAGCGAGGACAGGGCGTCCTGGAAGATCATGGCGATCTTCTGGCCGCGGATCTTGCGCCGCTCCTCGCCGGACATGGTGAGCATGTCCTGGCCGCGGTAGAGGATCTGGCCCTGCGGGATCTTCGCCGGCGGCATGTCGAGGATGCCCATGACCGCCTGCGCGGTCACCGACTTGCCCGAGCCGGACTCACCGAGCACGGCCAGGGTCTCGCCCGCGTCGACGCTGTAGTTGACGCCGTTGACGGCCTTGACCACTCCGTCACGGGTGTGGAACTCGACGTGCAGGTCACGGACGTCCAGCAGGGGTCCGCCCTGTTCGGCGGCGTCCCGGGGACCCGGGACCGGTGCGGTCTTCTCGATGGTGGTCACGTACGCCTCCCTCAGCGTGTCTTCGGGTCAAGGGCGTTGCGGACGGCCTCACCGAGCATGATGAACGACAGCACCGTGATGCTGAGCAGGATCGACGGGTACAGCATGATGTGCTGCGCCACACGGATCTGGTTGCCGCCCGTGGAGATGTCGTTGCCCCATGACACGCCGCTCAGGCCGAGGCCCAGGTAGGACAGCGTGGCCTCCGCCGAGATGTAGACACCCAGCGAGATGGTGGCGACGACGATCACGGGCGCGACGGCGTTCGGCAGGATGTGGCGGAAGAGGATCCGCTTGGTGTCCGCGCCGAGCGCCTTGGCGGCCTGGACGTAGTCGGCCTGCTTGATGGTGATCACCGAACCGCGCATGACACGCGCGGTCTGCGTCCAGCCCAGGAAGGCCAGCGCGCCGATGACGATCGGGACGGTGCGGTCCGTGAACGAGTTCAGGACGACCATCGCGCCGAGCAGGAACGGGATACCGAAGAAGATGTCGGTCAGTCGCGACAGGATCGAGTCGATGATCCCGCCGTAGTAACCGGCGAGCATGCCCATGATCCCGCCGAGCAGGGTCACCAGCACGGTGGTGCCGATGCCGACCATGACGGAGGCACGAGTGCCGTAGATGGCACGGGCATAGACGCTGCGGCCCTGACCGTCATACCCGAGCCATTCCGGTGCGAAGAAGTGCCCGAGCTCGGGCTTCTTCAGGAAGTTGTTCTGGAGGTCGCCGACGATCGGGTCGGCGCTGGTGAACAGGCCGGGGAAGGCCGTGATCGCCAGCAGAAGGGCGATCATCACCGTGGAGACGATGAAGATGGGGTTGCGTCGCAGATCGATCCAGGCGTCGCCCCAGAGGCTGCGTGCCTTCTCCGCCTTCGGCTGCGGTGCCTGTTCCACCGTGGGAACGGATTCCTGCACGGCGGCGTCGGCGGCGGTCTTTGTCAGATCAGGCATAGCGAATCCTCGGGTCCAGGACCGCGTACAGCAGGTCGACGATCAGGCTGGCGGCGAGGTAGATGAGGACCAGGACGGTCACCAGGCCGACCAGGGTCGTGCCCTCGCGGCGCTGGATGGAGTCGAAGATCGTGCCGCCCACGCCCTGGATGTTGAACAGGCCCTCGGTGATGACCGCGCCGCCCATCAGGGCGCCGATGTCGGTGCCGAGGAAGGTGACCACGGGGATCAGCGAGTTGCGCATCAGGTGCACACCCACCACCCGGCGCTTGGGCAGGCCCTTGGCGACGGCGGTGCGGATGTAGTCGGCGCGCAGGTTCTCCGCGACGGAGGTACGGGTCAGACGCCCCACATAGGCCAGGGAGACCGCGGCCAGCACGATGGCCGGCATCAGTAGTTCGCCCATGTTCATGGAGTCGTTGACGTTCGGCTCCAGCCAGCCGAGCTGGAAGGCGAACACCGTCTTGAAGATGAAGCCGAGGACGAACACCGGGACCGAGATCAGCAGCAGCGAGAAGAGCAGGATCAGGGTGTCGGCGAGCTTTCCGGCCTTCATACCGGCGATGACGCCGAGACCGATACCGAGGATCACCTCGATGGTGAACGCGATGGCGGCGAGCCGCACCGTCACCGGGAACGCCTCGCCCAGGATCTCGGTCACCGGCCGCCCACTGGCGACCTGCGTACCGAAGTCGGCGTGCAGGACCATGTCCTTCATGTAATTGAAGTACTGCACGAGGATCGGCTGGTCGAAGCCGTACTCACGTCTCAGCGCGGCGATCGTCGCTTCGCTGCCGCCCTTGTCACCGAAGAGCCCGCGCACGGGGTCACCGGGCAGGGCGTAGACCATGAGGAAGATCAGCAGGGTCGTCCCGATGAAAACCGGGATCATCTGGAGCAGTCGTCGTGCGACATAACGCCCCATCGTGCCTCCATGTCAGTCACAGCGGCAGCCGTCAGGCCCCTTCCTCGCGAACCTGCTGAGTTCGCGGGGAAAGGGCCCCCCGGCCGCCCGTCCGTCCCACGACGGGACCGGCCGCGTGGGCCGGTCCCGTGGGGTCACGGGCTGTTTGCGGTTACTTCTTGACCTGGACGTCCGTCAGAACGGGGTCGCCCTTCTGGTTGTACTTGACGTCGCTGACGTTCTCGGAGTAACCAGCGTTGACCTTGTAGTACCAGAGCGGGATGCTCGGCATGTACTCGGGAAGCTTCTTCTCCAGCTCCTGGTACAGCTTCGTGGACTCCTCCAGCGACTTGGCGCCGTCGGCGGCCTTGATCAGAGCGTCGACCTCCTTGTTGGAGAAGCCGCTCTGGTTGCCGTCGGAGCTCGTCCCGAACAGGTCCCGGATGAAGTTGGCGTTCATCGGGAAGTCCAGGTTCCAGCCACTGCGGTACAGGGACTTGACCTGCTCGGCGGCGCGCGCCTGGAGGTCGGCCTGGAAGTCCGGCTTGGAGTCACCGGTGCACGCGACACCGGTCGCCTTGGTGATCGAGCCGCAGACGGCCTCGACCCACTCCTTGTGACCGCCGTCCGCGTTGAACTGGATGGTGATCTTGTTGCCCGGGACGCCGCCACCCTCCTTGATGAGGGCCTTGGCCTTCGCGGGGTCGAACTTGACGGCGTCGCCGGCGGCGTTCTCCTGGTAGCCGAGGACACCCTGGGCGACCCAGCCGGTCGCGGGCTCGCGAGTGCCCTGGAGGACCGTCTTGGTGATGGTCTCCCGGTCGATCGCCATCGACAGGCCCTTGACGACCTTGGGGTCGATGTCCTTGAACTGGTCGGTGTAGAACGCGGGAGCGATCGTCTGGATCGCCGAGTTCGAACCGTCGACCGCGCGGTCACCGAGGTCCTGCTTGTAGACCGGCAGGTCCTTCGGGGCGATCTGACGCAGGACGTCGACGTTGCCCGACTTCAGGTCCTCGTAGGCCGTCTCCAGGTTGGTGTAGTTCTTGAAGAGCACACCACCGTTCTTGGCCTTGTCAGGACCGGTGTACGCGTCGTAGCGCGCCACCTCGATCTGCTTCTTGTGCTGCCAGTTCACGAACTTGTACGGGCCGTTGCCGACGGGCTTCTGGCCCGCCTTCGCGGGGTCCGCGTAGAAGGACTCGGGAAGCGGCGAGAAGACCTCGTAGCCCAGCTTGTACACGTAGTACGGGATGGGGGTGGACAGCTCGATCGTGAAGGAGGTCTCGTCGACGACCTTCAGACCGGACAGCTCGGTGGCCTTGGGGGCGCCCTTGGTGGGCGAGACCTCGGCGTAACCCTTGATGTCGGAGAACCAGAAGCTGTTCTTCTGCTTGTTCTTCGGGTTCGCGGCCCAGTTCCACGCCTTGACGTACGACTCGGCGGTGACGGGGGTGCCGTCGTGGAACTTCCACCCGGCCTTCAGCTTGACCGTGTAGGTCTTGTTGTCCTTGGTCTCCACCGACTCGGCGTTGACCATCTCGATGTTGCCCTTGGCGTCGTAGTTCACGAGCTGTGAGAACAGCGCGCGAGTGACGATGCTGCCGTTGGACTCCATGGTGTTGGCCGGCTGAAGCGGGTTCTCCGGCTCGCCCACCTCTACGGAGAACTTGGCGTTCGGGTCGACCGCACCCTTGTTGCCGCTGTCCTTGCCGCCGCTCTCGCCGCCGCCACAGGCGGTTGCACCCAGCGCCACAACCGCTGCTATGGCGACCCACTTGGCGCTCTTGGCACCGCGCATGGGTTTTCCTCCTCATGAGTCCACTTGGTTCACTGCGAATGAGGGCACTTCCGATCACGCCGACACCCCTGACGGCGACGATCGGGTACCCAAGTGTGCTCGTGAGTCGGCGCTCCCCACAGCGCGTGACCCATTGACCCGAGCTCTACGCGGTCAACTATTAGCCATGGACTACGGCCCGACCACACTCTTTTGGTCTCGGTTAGATCACACCTGATGTGTACTTCTCCCAAAATCCGGACAAACCGATCCGATATAGATGGCCGCGAAACGGACGTGTTACATATCTATCGGTCAACGGTGTCCGCATTTCGGACAACATCGGGAGGAAAAGCGGTTGCGTAGCCGGGCGTAAGGTGAGATAAGCAACAATCACCCGAACAGGAGGGGGGCGGTGCGGACGTGGCGCCCCGGTCCCCGCGCGTAGAACGCTACCCCGCAGGGGTCTTCCCCTAACACACCGGTACGGCCTGTCGACCGCCGTCATGCCGGTCGGATGTCCAACTCGCCCCGTATCCGGCCCGGTTGCGCCTCCCGCTCCTGACCCGTCGGTCAGCGGGACCCGGCTTCCGTACGACCGCGCCGCGAGCCGTCACCCGTCCCGGATCTGTCACATCCCGGGGCGACCCGGCCCAGCGGCCCTGATCATCGCCCCGGCGGCCGTCCCGGTCACACTCCGTCACCGTCGGCGCGATCGGCGTACGCCGGCGGCCGTGCGGTCGGAGCGCGCCCCGGGAGACCCGCCGCCGTCACCGTGCGTGCCGTCGTGCGGGCATGTGACGGCCCCCCGGTCGAAGGACCGGGGGGCCGTGACGATGCGAGGGAGAAACGATCAGCCGTGCTTGGCGCGGCTCGCGGCCCGCGCGCGCTCGCGCCCGTCCAGGTTCACCTTGCGGATACGCACCGCCTCGGGAGTCACCTCGACGCACTCGTCGTCGCGGCAGAACTCCAGGGACTGCTCAAGCGACAGCTTGCGCGGCGGCACGATCGACTCGGAGACGTCCGCGTTGGACGACCGCATGTTCGTGAGCTTCTTCTCCTTGGTGATGTTCACGTCCATGTCGTCCATCCGGGAGTTCTCCCCGACGATCATGCCCTCGTACACCTCCGTACCGGGCTCGATGAAGAGGACACCGCGCTCCTGGAGGTTGGTCATCGCGAACGCGGTGACCGCGCCGGCGCGGTCCGCCACCAGGGAGCCGTTGTTCCGGGTCTTCAGCTCGCCGAACCACGGCTCGTGGCCCTCGTGGATGGAGTGCGCGATACCCGTACCGCGCGTCCCGGTCAGGAACTCCGTACGGAAGCCGATCAGACCGCGGGACGGGACGATGAACTCCATGCGCACCCAGCCGGAGCCGTGGTTCGACATGTTGTCCATCCGGCCCTTGCGGGTGCCCATGAGCTGCGTGACCGCGCCCATGTGCTCCTCGGGCACGTCGATCGTGATCCGCTCGATCGGCTCGTGGACCTTGCCGTCGACCTCCTTGGTGACGACCTGCGGCTTGCCGATGGTCAGCTCGAAGCCTTCCCGGCGCATGGTCTCCACCAGGATCGCCAGCGCCAGCTCGCCGCGGCCCTGGACCTCCCAGGTGTCGGGACGCTCGGTGGGCAGGACGCGCAGGCTGACGTTACCGACCAGCTCGCGCTCCAGGCGGTCCTTGACCAGCCGCGCGGTGACCTTGCGGTCCTTGACCACGGCGGTCGACGCGCCCTTGCCGGTCGCGCCCCGGCCGACCAGCGGCGAGTTGTTGGTACCGATGGTCATCGAGATCGCGGGCTCGTCCACCGTGATCAGCGGCAGCGCCACCGGGTTCTCGGGGTCCGCGAGGGTCTCGCCGATCATGATGTCGGGGATACCGGCGACGGCGCAGATGTCGCCGGGACCGGCGACCTCGGCGGGCTTGCGGGTCAGCGCCTCCGTCATCAGCAGCTCGCTGATCCGGACGTTCGACACGGTGCCGTCACGCTTGATCCACGCGACGGTCTGGCCCTTGCGCAGCTCGCCCTGCTCGACCCGGAGCAGCGCGATACGGCCGAGGAAGTTGTCGGCGTCCAGGTTGGTGACATGCGCCTGGAGCGGGGCCTGCTCGTCGTACGAGGGGGCCGGGATGGTGTCCAGGATCGTGGAGAAGAACGGCTCCAGGCTGGTGCTGTCCGGCGGGACCGTGCCGTTCTCCGGCTTGGTCAGCGAGGCGATGCCGTCCCGCGCGCAGGCGTAGACGATCGGGAACTCGATCTGGTCCTCGTCGGCGTCGAGGTCCAGGAAGAGGTCGTACGTCTCGTTGACGACCTCGTCGATACGGGAGTCCGGGCGGTCCGTCTTGTTGATGCAGAGGATCACGGGGAGCTTCGCGGTCAGCGCCTTGCGCAGCACGAACCGGGTCTGCGGGAGGGGGCCCTCCGACGCGTCCACCAGCAGGACGACGCCGTCGACCATCGACAGACCGCGCTCGACCTCACCGCCGAAGTCGGCGTGGCCGGGGGTGTCGATGATGTTGATGGTGATCGGGTCGCCACCGGCCTTGGGGTGGTACTTCACGGCCGTGTTCTTGGCGAGGATCGTGATCCCCTTCTCACGCTCCAGGTCGTTCGAGTCCATGACCCGGTCGTCGACATGCTGGTGCGCGGCGAAAGCTCCCGCCTGCTTGAGCATGGCGTCGACGAGTGTGGTCTTGCCGTGGTCGACGTGGGCGACGATGGCGACGTTGCGGATGTCGTGGCGCGTGGCCATATTGCGGCGCTTCTCCCGGGGTGAGTGGACGGCTGCTCGTACGACTGCTGTACGGCGCCATGCCGGGCTGGACACGCCACGGCCTCACCCCATCGTACGGGGCCCCGCGGGGGGTGGCCTCCGCGGGTCGTGGGGGACGGCGGCCACGCAGCCCGCGGGGCGGGGAGGCGGATCTGGGGGGAATCCGCTGGTCCGGGTGATTTCCGGGGGTCAATGGGGGGTGGTTCGACAGTGCAGGGCCCGTGCGGGGGGCGGCAAGGGATTTGAGGGAGTTCTGAGGGTTCTGGTGCGGACGGCCGGGGCCCCGCGCCGGTGTTCGTGCTCCGGGCGGGGCCTGGGCCGGGGGTCGCTGTTCGGCCAGGTCACGGGCCGGTGGGGGCCTGGCCCGGTCGGGTCATGGACCGGGGGCCGGTCGGGGAACGGCCGGAGGCGCTACTTCCGGCCGGGGGACTTGGCGAGGCCGATGTTCTGGTAGATCGGGGTCTCGAAGCCGAAGGCGCCCGCGTTGACGACGTTCTTGCGGACGGCGACGAGCTCGGGGCGCTGGTAGAGCGGGATCGAGCCGGCCGCCGCCCAGATACGGGCGTCGGCCTGGCGTACCAGGTCCCGCGACCGCTTCTCGTCCAGCTCGCTCGACGCCTGGTCGAGCAGCTGGTCGATGTGGTCGGTGCCGACCCGGGTGTAGTTCTGCTCCACGTTGAGCGAGCCGTCGGCGGCGGGCACGGGCTTGGCGTAGATGGGCCGGGCGTCCGTCGCGGGATAGGCGGTTCCCGGCCATGAGTACAGGGCCAGGTCGTACTGCCCGGAGGCGATGTGGTCCTTGAAGTAGCTGTCGTCCGCGACCTTCGTGGTCTCGGTGCGGATGCCGATCCGCTCCAGCATCCGGGAGATCCGCTCCCCCACGGCCCGCAGGGCCTCGGAGCCGGGTCCGGAAGGCAGGACGAACCGCAGGGTCAGCGGCTTGCCGTCCTTGGCGAGCGGTCCGGCCGCGGCCTCGGCGGGGGACGCGCCGGCGCTGGGGTCCCGGGGTGCGGCGGTGCCCTTGGGCGCGTAGGCGCCGGGGGCGCCGCCCTGCCCGATCCGCTGGGGTCCGTCCTGGCGGCGGGCCTGCTCGCCGTCCTCCCCGGCGGCCGGGGCGAACAGGGCCGCCTGACGCGCGACGGCGGTCCGCTGGGCCGCGGCGGCGGGCGCGGGGAGCGACACGGGGAGGTCGCCGGGCTTGGGGTCGTCCCGGCCCACGATGTACGCGCCGTCGGAGCCGTCCTGGCCTGATCCCGCTGCCTTGTCCGGGTCGGCCCCGGCCTTCTTCGCGTCGTCCTCCGCCTTCTCCTTGGCGTCCTTGGCGTCCTTGGTGCCCTTGACCGGGCCGCCGGGGACCCAGCCCGCGTCCGCGAGCAGGGCCCGGGCCTCGGCGGTGTCCTGCTTGCCGAGCGCGCCGCTGCTGTCGGTGTAGGCGGGCTGTCCGGCGAGCGCGAGATGGCTGCCGACGGGCTTCGCGGGCAGCCCGAGCGGCGACAGGACGACGGACGCGAGCTCGGCGCGGTCCAGCGCGCGGGCCACCGCGCGGCGGACCCGTTCGTCGGACAGGGGACCGGTGGAGCCGTTGAGGGCCAGCTGGGTGTAGGCGGGTTCCAGTGACTTGCGGACGGTGAGGTCGCGCAGTCCGGCCTGCTCGTCGGCGTACTTCTCGACGGCCTTGCGGGTACGGGCCCGGGCGAGCTGCTCCGCCTCGGCCGCCTCCTCGTCCTCACCGTGGGCGAGGGCCCAGGAACGCAGGGCCTGGCCGGGGGTGATCGCCGCGCCGGGGCCGTGGGCGAGCGGGCCGGAGGTGCCCCGGTCGCGGGCGGCGAGGGCGATCCGGCGGGCCTCACCGGGATCGACCTCGGCCAGGTCGACCTTGCCCGCGGCGAGCGCGGCGGCCCGCTTGTCGCGGGGGACGGCCCGCAGGACGAGCTTGTCGAGTTTGGCGGGGCCACCCCACCAGCGGGCGCTGCGCTGGAGGGTGGCCTCGCCCGCCTTGGTGTCGAACTTCTGCACGGCGAAGGGGCCCGCGGACACCTTCAGCTTGCCGCGCGCCCCGTCGTTGAAGCTGTCGGGGGTGCCCATCACGTCCTTGGGGTACAGCGGGGTGAACAGCGCGCGCCAGTCGGCGAAGGGCTTGGCGAAGGTGACCCGTACCTCCAGGTTGTTCGCGCCCCGGTCGATACGTTCGATGCGTTCGTAGCCCGCGTTGCGGGCCGTCCAGTACGCGGTGTCCTTGCCGGACAGGGCGCGCCACTGGGCGGCGAAGTCGTCGGCGCCGATCTCCCGGCCGTCGCTCCACACCGCCTGTTGGTTGAGCTTGTAGAGGACGACCTGGCGCGGTTCGGTCTCGACGACCTCGGCGGACTCCAGGAAGTCGGGGTCGCGCTGGGGGCGGCCCTGGGCGTCGAGACGGAACATCGCGGGCAGGGTGGCCTGGGCCACCCTGGTGGTGGCGGCGTCGGCGTCGGCCTGGAAGGCGTTGAGGGTCTCGGGGAGGGCGTCCACGGCCCAGGTGAGCGTGGCCCCGTCGGCGACCTTGTCGCGGGGGGTGAGGGCGATGTCCTGGGCGGCGGCGGGTGCCGAGGCCCGGTCGTCCGAGCTGCACGCCGTGAGGACCGGGAGCGTGAGGGCGCCCGCCGTCAGGAAGGCGACCGAGCGCATCACCGCGCGCGTGCTGAGGCCGTCGTGGGACATCCGTGTACCTCCGGGGTCGCCCGGCCCCCGGGGGTACGGCGCCTCCCGGCAGGGGTCGGTGTGATCACGTTCAGTGCGGGTGGACTGGTCGCGTCGGTGTGATTTGGCGCTGATCACATGTATGGCCGACGGCTCCACGGAACCCGAAGCGGCGCGTGCCCCGGCCACGACACGGCGACACCCGCCGGAACCTCACCCGCGCGGCGCAACGGAACCGCCGGTGCGGCGGGCGCCGTGGCGGCGGGCGCCGTGGCGGCGGAGGCGGTGTCCTGGGGCCGGGGGCACCCCCACCGGCCCCCGGGAGGACCCCACCCCCGCCAGGCCCGCACAGGACAAGTACGCCCACCCGGACAGACCTCAGCGGCGCGAGGAACCGCGCACCCACCGAGCGACGGCACAGGAACAAACACGCCCACCCGGGCAGACCTGGGGGGCGCGGGGAACCGCGCGCCCACCGAGCGACCCGCACAGGGACAAGTGCACCCACCGGTGGACCCCACGGCCGCGAGCGAGGGCGACCCGCACCGGGACAGTCACGGCCGGAGGGCGGACCCGGGGGCGCCGACCGAGGACCGACGGGAGGCGAACCGGTCAGCCACGCGAGGACCACCGAACCGCGCCGAAGGCGTTCCGCGGGTCCCCCACCTGCGCACGAACAGCCCCATCCGCACCGTGCAACCCACAAGTACCGGCCAGTGTCAAGAAAGCGCGGCCGGTGTCTTCCCAACCCGTGATGTGACACGGAACACTCACAGTCGCATGAACGTTGCCGCCCGCGACTGCGGAAGAGAGGGCAAATCATGTCAGTTCAGGATGACTTGACGGCTGTACAGCGCTGCATCGACGACCTCACACGGACCGTGGGACAGCTCACGGACCGGATCGGCCGGGAAGCACTGGAGGTCAGACGGGTCCGGACCGACGCCGCCCATCTGCGCGAGAGCGTGGAACTCCTCCGGGAGCTCATGACCGCGGGCGGCGGACCAGTCACCAGGGGCGGTGTCCCTCAGCACCGCGCCGTACCACCCCGCCCGGCCGACCGGCCGGACATCGTACGGATTCCCGACACCCCGTACGACAGCTCGCTGTGGACGGACTCGGACGACGAGGGACTCGGCGCCCGGGCCCGTCAAGCCCCCTGAGCCACCGCCGGCCCGGGGGCGATTCGAGTCCGAGTCCCGACCCGAGTGGAGTCCTCGTTGGCCACTGGCACGGAACCCCCCATCCAGCGCGGTGGTGTCCGCACGGGCACCCGCGCCGCGATCGGCGCAGCACATCTGCGGACCGATCGCTGGTGGCTCGCGCCCGCCGGAACAGCGGCCGGGCTGCTCGCCTTCATCGTCTACTCGACCTGGCGCGCGTTCGCGAACACCGACTACTACGCAGCCCCGTACGTGTCCCCGTTCTACTCCCCCTGCCTCGCCGAGAACTGCGCGCCGATGCGCGACGGGCCCAATCTGGAGATCATCGGCAGCTGGTGGGGACTGTCCCCCGCCCTGATCATCCTGGTCTTCCCGCTGGGCTTCCGGCTGACCTGCTACTACTACCGCAAGGCGTACTACCGCGGCTTCTGGGCGTCGCCGCCCGCCTGCGCGGTGGCCGAGCCGCACAAGAAGTACTCGGGTGAGACGCGCTTCCCGCTCATCCTCCAGAACCTGCACCGGTACTTCTTCTACGCGGCGCTGCTGGTCGCCGTGATCCTCACGTACGACACCGTCCTCACGTTCCGCGACGAGCACTACGCGTGGGGCCATATGGGCCTCGGTTCGCTGGTGTTCCTCGTCAACGTCGCGCTGATCTGGGCGTACACGCTGTCCTGTCACTCCTGCCGCCATATCGTCGGCGGCCGGCTGAAGCACTTCTCGAAGCACCCGGTGCGCTACCGGCTGTGGGGCTGGGTCGGCAGACTCAACGCCCGTCATATGCAGCTCGCATGGGCGTCCCTGGTGAGTGTGGGACTCGCCGACTTCTATGTGTATCTCCTGGCCAGTGGTGCTTTTGACGATCCGAGGTTGTTCTGATGGTTCAGGTGGAACGGCAGCAGTGGGACGTCGTCGTGGTCGGCGCCGGTGGCGCCGGGCTGCGGGCGGCGATCGAGGCCCGTGAACAGGGGCTGCGCACCGCGGTGATCTGCAAGTCGCTGTTCGGCAAGGCGCACACGGTCATGGCCGAGGGCGGTATCGCGGCGGCGATGGGCAATGTGAACTCCGGCGACAACTGGAAGGTCCACTTCCGGGACACGATGCGCGGCGGGAAGTTCCTCAACCAGTGGCGGATGGCCGAACTGCACGCCCAGGAGGCCCCCGACCGGGTATGGGAACTGGAGACCTGGGGCGCGCTCTTCGACCGGACCCGGGACGGCCGGATCTCCCAGCGGAACTTCGGCGGCCACGAGTACCCGAGACTCGCCCATGTCGGCGACCGTACGGGCCTTGAGCTGATCCGCACCCTCCAGCAGAAGATCGTCTCCCTCCAGCAGCACGCGGCGCTGGAGTCCGGCGACCACGAGTGCTGTCTGAAGGTCTACCAGGAGTGCACGGTCACCCGGGTGCTGAAGGGCCCGGACGGCAAGGTCGCGGGGGTCTTCTGCTACGAGCGGGAGACCGGGCGGTTCTTCGTGATCGAGGCACCGGCGGTGATCATCGCGACCGGCGGGATCGGCAAGTCCTTCAAGGTCACCTCGAACTCATGGGAGTACACGGGCGACGGGCACGCGCTCGCGCTGCTCGCGGGGGCTCCGCTGCTGAACATGGAGTTCGTGCAGTTCCATCCGACGGGCATGGTCTGGCCGCCGTCGGTGAAGGGCATCCTCGTCACGGAGTCGGTGCGCGGGGACGGCGGGGTGCTGCGCAACTCCGAGGGCAAACGGTTCATGTTCGACTACATCCCGGACGTCTTCAAGGAGAAGTACGCGCAGACGGAGGCGGAGGGCGACCGCTGGTACGAGGACCCGGACCACAACCGCCGGCCACCTGAGCTCCTCCCCCGCGACGAGGTGGCCCGGGCGATCAACTCCGAGGTCAAGGCGGGCCGGGGCTCCCCGCACGGCGGGGTCTTCCTCGATGTGTCCACCCGGATGCCCGCGGAGGCCATCCGGCGGCGGCTGCCGTCCATGTACCACCAGTTCAAGGAGCTGGCGGACGTCGACATCACGGCCGAGCCGATGGAGGTCGGTCCGACCTGTCACTACGTGATGGGCGGGATCGCCGTCGAGTCGGACACGGCCGCGGCCCGGGGCGTGCCGGGACTGTTCGCCGCGGGTGAGGTCGCGGGCGGGATGCACGGCTCCAACCGCCTCGGCGGCAACTCCCTCTCCGACCTGCTGGTCTTCGGCCGCCGCGCGGGGCTGCACGCGGCGCGGTACGCGGCCCGCTTCAAGGACGAACGCCCGGTCGCGGACGAGGCCCAGATCAGCGCGGCGGTGGAGGAGGCCCTGCGCCCCTTCGGCGCGGGGGAGGCGTCGGGTGCGTCCGGTACGACCCGCGCGGCCGGTACGACCGGCAGGCCGGGTGCGGCCGGGCCGGAGAACCCGTACACGCTGCACCAGGAGCTCCAGCAGACGATGAACGACCTGGTCGGCATCATCCGGCGCGAGGGCGAGATGGCCGACGCGCTGGAGCGGCTGGCGGATCTGCGGGTCCGGGCCCGCGACGTGGTCGTGGAGGGGCACCGGCAGTTCAACCCGGGCTGGCACCTCGCGCTCGACCTGCGGAACATGCTGCTGGTCAGCGAGTGCGTGGCGCGGGCCGCCCTCGAACGCACCGAGAGCCGGGGCGGCCACACCCGCGAGGACCGTCCCGGGATGGATCGCGCCTGGCGGAACGTGAACCTGCTGTGCGCCCTCACCGACCCGTCCGGGGCGGAGCAGGCCGGCGATCCGCGCCGTCCCCGGATCGAGCTGTCCCGGGTGGAGACGGAACCCATCCGCCCCGACCTGCTGGCCCTCTTCGACAAGGAGGAGCTGGTCAAGTACCTCGCCGAAGAGGAGCTGTACGAGTGACGACCACCGCATCCACCAGTTATGAGGCGCTCTTCCGGGTCTGGCGGGGGGACACCGGCGGCGGTGAGCTCACCGACTTCCGGGTGGAGGTGAACGAGGGCGAGGTGGTCCTGGACATCATCCACCGGCTCCAGGCCACCCAGGCCCCCGACCTCGCGGTCCGCTGGAACTGCAAGGCGGGCAAGTGCGGGTCGTGCAGCGCCGAGATCAACGGGCGGCCGCGGCTGCTGTGCATGACCCGGATGTCGGTCTTCTCCCGTACGGAGACGATCACGGTGACCCCGCTGCGGGCGTTCCCCGTGGTCCGGGACCTGGTGACCGACGTGGGGTTCAACTACACCAAGGCCCGGGAGATCCCGTCGTTCGTGCCGCCCCCGGACCTGGCCCCCGGTGAGTACCGGATGCTCCAGGAGGATGTCGACCGGTCGCAGGAGTTCCGCAAGTGCATCGAGTGCTTCCTGTGCCAGGACACCTGCCATGTGGTCCGCGACCACGAGGAGAACAAGACGGCGTTCGCCGGTCCGCGGTTCCTGATGCGGGTCGCCGAGCTGGACATGCATCCCCTGGACGCGGCCGACTCCGCCGGGCTCGACCGCAAGGCCACGGCGCAGGACGAGCACGGGCTCGGTTACTGCAACATCACCAAGTGCTGCACGGAGGTCTGCCCGGAGGGCATCAAGATCACGGACAATGCGCTGATCCCGCTGAAGGAACGGGCAGCGGATCGTAAGTACGATCCGCTGGTGTGGTTGGGGAACAAGATCCGGCGGCGGGGGGAATAGGGGGGCGGGTCGCCTTCGCTTGCGCTTTTCAGGTCTGTCCGGCTGGGCGAACTTCGTTCCTGTGCTGTCGTTCGTGGGGTGCGCAGTTCCCCGCGGGTCGCCTTCGCTTGCGCTTCGGAGGTCTGTCCGGCGTGACGCGCTTGTCCCTGTGCCGTCGCTCGGTGGGTTTTGCGCAGTTCCCCGCGCCCCTGTCGGGGCGCGTTCTGTCGGTTCTTCGGGTCGGTGCCGGTCGGGATTCTCCGTCCTCGCTCCAACGCGCTCGGTCGGACGTCCCCCTTGTCCTGCTGAAGAGCATCGGAGTCTGCGGGCAGAGATTCCCGCCCACCCCCTTACGTGAGTCCTGCGACTGCGCGAGGAGGAGGGTGAAAAACAACCTCAGGAGGCTGAAGCGCCCCCAAAGGGGCGCGGGGAACTGCGCGAAACCACCGAGCGACGGCACAGGAAACAAGTGCGCCCAGCACAAGAAACCCGGGGGCGCGGGGAACCGCGCACCCACGAACGACCTGTGCGGGAGCAAGGGCGCCCACCCGGGCAGACCTCGGAAGCGCGAGCGAAGGCAGGCCACCTTGCCCGACAGGGGCCGCCCGCCTAGGGTGAATGCGCTTACAAAGCGCGTGTACTGCGCATTCGGTTCGAACAGGCAGGCGGTCGGTCGGGTGAGCACAGTCCCCACGGTGTACGACGTCGCGGAGCGCTCGGGTGTCTCCATCGCGACGGTGTCACGGGTGTACCGCAACCCGGACTCCGTACGGCAGCAGACCCGGGACCGGGTGCTCGCCGCCGCCCGCGAACTGGGCTACGTACCGAGCGGGAACGCCCGGGGGCTGGCGAGCCGGTCGACCGGCGTCCTCGGACTCTGCTTCCCGGACTCCTCCGACCCCGACACCGAGTCGGAGGCGGGGGAATCGGACGACGACGACGCCGCGATGCTGTACTCGGACCAGATCATCCGCGGGATGGAACGCGCCGCCCGGCGCCACGGCTACGCGCTGCTGATCGCCGCCTCGCTCAAGGTCGGGCCGGAGAGCCTGGTCGCCAAGGTCGCGGGCCGGGTGGACGGCTTCGCCGTACTGGCGCGGACCGTGCCCACCGAGGACCTGGAGGTCATGTCCCGGCGGCTGCCGGTCGTGATGCTCGCCGGTCCCCGTGAGTCCGAGCAGCTCGATCATCTCGACCACATCGAGGTCGCCAACGAGTACGGCGAGCGCGAGCTCACCCGGCACCTCCTGGCAGATCACGGACTGAGCCGGCTCGCGTTCATCGGCAGCGCCGAGGACTCCCCGGACGTCGCGGCCCGCTTCCGGGGCTACCGTGCGGCATGCGCGGCGGCGGGGGTCCCCGTGGGGGACGTACCCGATCTGCGGGCGCCGACGATGACCCAGGCGGAGGGCGCACGGGCCGCCGACGCGCTGCTCGACCGCGCCGCCGCCGAAGGCACGCCCCCACCGCAGGGCATGCTCTTCGCCAACGACCAGATGGCCGTCGGCGCGTTGCATGCCCTGGAACGCCGGGGCGTGCGGGTCCCGGACGACATCGCCGTGACCGGTTTCGACGGCATCCCGCTGAGCCGTCTCGTCCGCCCCGCCCTCACCACCGTCCGCCAGCCGATGCGGCGGATGGGCGAGGCCGCCGTCGAGCTGCTCGTCCAGCGGCTGGCCGGACGGAACGGGACGGGGACGGGCGCCGGGAGCGATCTGACGGTGCGGCCCGGGGTACCGGTGTCGCTGATGCTTCCCGTGTCGGTGGCCCGCCGGGCGAGCTGCGGCTGCGGCTGACCCGCCCGGGAGACCCCGGCGGCGGTTGTCGGGAGGCCCGTGAGCAGCGGTCGACGGTCAGGGCTTCTCGTCCGCGACCAGCCAGGTGGCGAAGAACCGGCGGCGTGCGGCGTCCAGCGCGGCGTACTCGGAACGGGTCCCCGGGTGCTCGAAGTGCCCGGCCGTCAGCACATGCAGTTCCCGGGGCCCGGCGAGGGCGTTGTACACCGCGAACTGTCCCGGCGGCGGCACCGCCGGGTCGAACAGCGCGGGGGCGACGAGGGTGGGGGTCCGCAGCCGGGTCGCCGCCGTCGCCGCGTCGTACCAGCGGAGGACCTCCGTCACCCCGGGGTGCCCGGCCCGATGGGCGCGGACCGCCTCGCCGCTGCCCACGCACGGCAGTGTCAGCCGCAGCGGATGGTTCCCGAAGGTGGGCACGGTGAGCTGGGCCGCCCCGAACCGCTCGTCCCACGGCAGGGCCAGCGCCCCGAGCCCCCCGCCGAAGCTCTCCCCCACGTACCCGAGGCGCGGGGCACCGGGCCCGGCCAGCTCCGGTACCAGTTCCAGCAGCGCGGACGCCGCGCACCACAGGTCGGCGACGCAGTCACCGAGCACATAGGTGTCCCGTGCCGAGATCCCGTGCAGGACATGGGCGTCGGCGGTGTCCGGGATGCCCGGCAGCCGTCCGAGGCGGCCCATCCCCCGGACACAGGGCAGCAGGGCGGCGGCCCCGGCGAGCGGCAGCGGGAGCTCCGGCGCGGGGGTGTCCCGGCCCCCGTACCCGTGCCCGATCACGAATCCGTGGGTGACGGCCCGCCCGTCGGCGGGCAGCACCAGCCAGCCGCCGGTCCGGATGCCTCCGGTGGAGGCGTAGGTGACCCGGCGTACGCGGACGCCGTGCCGTTCGTCCTCCACCTCCACCGGACCGACCCGGGGCTCCGGCGCGACCGCTCGCGCCGCCGCGTACCGCGCCCGCCAGAACGCGTCGAACCCGGCGGGCGCCGGGGGCGCGGAGACACCGAGCAGCCGGGCCGGCGTGTAGCCGTAGGCCGGGTCGAAGGGGAATCCGTGCGCGAACCCCGGAACCTCGGATCCGGTGGAGTGGTCCGGGGGGCCGGGGTCGGCGGCCGGTTCGGGGCGGGGTTCGGGGGCGGGCATGGTCGGAGCGTAGGTCCCGGCCGGGGGGAAGGGTCGGCGGGGGGCGGCGGGGGTGTGGATCACCTTGCCCGTCCTGGGCTGGGCTGGACTGGGCTGTCCTGGGCTGAATCGCTCGGCGGGAACGGGGTCCGGCTCCGGCCGGGTGGCGGGGACGTCAGCGGTGCCGGATCTCGTAGCCCGCCTCCTCGACCGCCGCGCGGACCTCCGTGAGCGGCAGGGGGCGGTCGCTGGTGACCGTCACGGTTCCGGCCTCGACCGCCACGGACACCCCGGTCACCCCGGCGATCCGGGACACCTCCTCGGTGATCAGGTCCGCGCAGTTGCCGCAGACCATGCCCGGTACGGCGTACGTGACGGACCGGGTCACCGTTCCCCCTCGACCGGCCCGGGCAGCGCGCGGGTGAGCTGATGGGCCCGGCGCATCCGGCCGTCCGGGGCGAAGTCCCCGATGAAGTGCACCTCGGTGGCGAGGGTCCGGCCCTTGCGCATCCGGGCGTGCAGGGTGAACCGCGCCGCTACCCGCGATCCGACCGCGAGCACCTCATGCATCTCGTACCGGCACTCGACGGCGTTCCTGCGGACCGGGCGCATATGCGCGACCAGCCGTTCCCTGGTCAGCGCGATCCCATCGCTGATCTGCACGATGTCCGGGGTGAAGTGCCGGTCGACCGGTCCCCCGGGATCGTCGTCGCCGCTGAGGACGTCCTCCGTCAGCGAGGCGAAGAACTCGGTCAGGAACCGTTCGGGTTCGGTGGCCAGGAGGTCGGGCACGGTCATCGGGAGCTCCGTCGGGCTGGGGCTGGGGCAGAGTTCGGGTCGGCGCGCGATCTCTTACATGCATGTAAGAGGTGCGCGAGTAGTAAGGTATGCGCGGGAATCAACTTTGACAAGGGTGTAAGAATTCATGCCGTCCACCGCTTCTCCCGCCCCCCGGCCCCGACGGGCCGACGCCGAACGCAGCCGGGCGGCCGTCCTCGACGCGGCGACCGCCCTGCTCGCCGAGCGGCCGGACGCCGGCATGCGCGACATCGCCGCGGCGGCGGGTGTGACCCGCCAGACGGTCTACGCCCACTTCGCCTCCCGGGACGCACTGGTCGGCGCGGTGACGGAACGGGTCACCGGTGAGGCGGTCGCCGCGATGGACGAGGCGGGGCTGGAGGAGGGCCCGGCGGCGGAGGCGCTGACGCGGCTCCAGGACATCGGCTGGCGGCTGTTCCGCCGGAACCCGGTCGTGATCCAGGCGGGCACGGACCCCGTCCGGGGCGGTTCCGGCGAGACGCTGCACGAGCCCGTCGACGCCCGGCTCACCCGGCTCGTCGAACGGGGCCAGCGGGACGGGGAGTTCGACCCCGCTCCCCCGGCGGCGTGGCTGGTCGCCGTGGTGACCGCGCTGGGCCATGCGGCGGGCCACGAGGTCGCGGCGGGGCGGATGTCGGCGGACGAGGGCGCGGACGCGCTGCGCACCGCGACGCTCCGCGCCCTCGGCGCCCCGCCGTCCGTCCCGGGGGACGCCCCTTCGCCCCCCTGACCCCGGGTACCGTCACCGCCGCACGCACCCCGGACGGGCACGCCGCACGGACGAGCACGAGCGGGGTACGCCCACCTCCCACCTCGGTCCGCCTCCCGCCCCGGTCCGCCTTGGGTGCGCGCCCGTTCCCGCGCCCCTGGTCCCTCACGGGTTCGTCCACCTGCCCTAGGCCGGTCCCGCGCTGGTGAGTCCGCTTACCCCGGGCCGGTCCCGTGCGGGTGCGCGGTCCCTCGCGCCCCTGAGGTCTTCGACGGTGAACCCACTTGTTCCCATGCGGGCCTGACGGGGGTGCGCAGTTCCCCGCGCCCCTCCGGGGCCCCTCGCCCCGCCTCTTCGGACGCGCTGGCCAAGGCCGCAGCCGCTGGGCCCACTTGCCGCAGACCGGTCCCGTGCGAGTGCGCGAATTCCTCGCGCCCCTGAGGTCATGGACGGTGAACGCACTTGCTCCCGTGCGGGCCCGACGGGGGTGCGCAGTTCCCCGCGCCCCCTTCGGGGGCCCATGCCCCGCCTCTTCGGGGGCGCACGCCAGGGCCGCCGCCGCTGGGCCCACCCGCCCGGGGCCGGTTTCGCCCGGGTGCGCGAGCCCGCGCCCATTCGGGCACGCGCGGGGGCTACTTGCGTAGTTCCATGATGTGTCCGCTCGCGGCGAAGGACTCGTTGCCCTCCAGCTTTCCCGACTTCGTCTCGACGAGGGCGAAGCCCTCCCGCTCGTAGAGCGCGAGGGCGGCGGCGTTGCCCACCAGGACCGTGGTCCCGATCCGGGGACCGCCCCGCTCCACGGCATACCGCAGCAGCCGCGCACCGATGCCCCGGCGGTACGCGGCCGGGTCGACGTACAGCCAGGTGACCTCGTCGTCGGCCAGCGCCACGAATCCGGCGACGCGGCCGTCCGGTTCCTCCGCCACCCAGACCTCACCGTCGAAGAGCCCCTCGGTCTCGGCGGTCCGCTCCAGGGTGAGGAACGCCTCGACCCCGACGGAGTCGCGCAGCTCGTCCAGCCGGGCGGCGTCATGGATACGAGCGACGGCCTCCCAGTCACGGCCCTCGTAGTGACGGATGCGTACGGGGTGCTCACCAGCGCGCGTCGGCTTCATGGGCGCAGGATCACCGCGGGCCGACCTCCCCGCAAAGGCTTTTCCCGCGCCCCGACCTGTACCCCGGACGGCGCCCCGGACAGCCCCACGGCCCGCGCACCGCAGTCCGCGCACCGCCCGTCATCCGAGCCACCGAGCACGCGCACCCCCGCACCGGCTACTCCCCGGGACCGCCCCGGCTACACCCCGGCACCGTACGGCCACCGTCCGGACCTGCGGAAAGAGGGCGCCGCAGAAGCGTTTTGCGCCACATTCCCTTTCGGTACGTAAACATCCCGCCTAGCGTGCAAGGTGCATATATCTGCCCGTCCGGACCTCCACCCCCACACCGGCCCCCCACCATGCGATCACCTCCGCCGCACACCCCCACCGACCCACCCGGCCTCCGTTACCGGAGTGTGATGTGAAGCCCCCTTGCGTATCCCCGAGCGACTGTCGCAGAGTGATGTATGCGCTTACAGACAGCGCATACATCCGGACCGGCATCCGGGGTATCCGCAAGACATTCAGGGGTCTTCGGAGGAAGCAGTCAGGGATGCCAGGTACGTCCGGGAAGCTCAAGGAGGAGCCGTCCATGCACCGCGCCGCCAGAACCGCCACGGTCGCCATCGCCCTTGCGACGGCGTTCGGAATCACCGCTTGCGGAAGCTCGGGGGGTGAGGGTGTGGCCGCCGACGCGAAGCAGACCCTGACCGTCTGGGCCATGGGCGCCGAGGGCGAGAAGCTCGGGGATGTCGCCAAGGAGTACACCAAGGCGAACCCGAACGTGAACGTCAAGGTCACGCCCGTCGGCTGGGACGTCGCCCACCAGAAGCTGGTCTCGGCCGCCGCCGCGGGCACCCTGCCCGACATCGCGCAGATGGGCGGGACCTACATGGGCGAGTTCGCCGAGATCGGTGCGCTGGAGCCCGTCGACACCAAGGTGTTCGACGAGAAGGACTTCTTCCCGGCGAGCTGGGAGCAGGGCGTCGTGGACGGCGAGGTGTACGGCGTGCCGTGGTACGTCGACACCCGTGTCCTCTACTACCGCACCGACCTGGCGAAGGAGGCGGGCATCGACAAGGCGCCCGCCACCTGGTCCGAGCTCCGGTCGGCCGCCGAGGCCTACCAGGACAAGGCCGGCACCAAGTGGGGCCTGAACATCCAGCCGAGCGGTCTGGACACCGTGCAGTCCTTCTACCCCTTCCTGTACTCGTCGGGCGGCGAGATCATCGACAAGGACGGCAAGGCGGTCATCGACAGCCCCGCCGCGGTCAAGGCCTTCGAGGAGTACGGGACGTACTTCGACAAGGGCCTGGCCAAGAAGAGCGTCCAGCCCGGCTATGACGTGACCAAGGACTTCAACAAGGGCGATGTGCCCATGTTCTTCTCCGGCCCCTGGATCATGACGCTCCTCAACGACCAGTACCCGGACCTGGCCGGCAAGTGGGCCGTCGCCAAGGTCCCGGCCGGTGAGAAGTCCGTGTCCATGGCCGGTGGCTCCAGCCTGGTGATCTCCAAGGACAGCGACAACAAGGCCGCCGCCAAGGAGTTCATCACGTACCTGACGGACACCAAGGGCCAGGAGGACTGGTTCAAGCGGACCAGCGACCTGCCCGCCGCCACCGCCGCCTGGGAGTCCGGCCCCCTCGCCGAGGACCCGAACCTCCAGGTCTTCCGCGAGCAGATGGAGACGGCGAAGAACTCGCCCCCGCTGCCCCAGTGGTCGGAGATCACCTCGAAGGTCGACTCGGCCGTCGAGGCCGTGACCCAGGGCAAGGAGTCCGCCGAGGACGCGGCGAAGAAGGCCCAGTCCGAGGTCGAAGGTCTCGTGAAGTAGCCGTCATGAGCACCACGACCGGACCGGCCGCGTCCGACGCGGCCAAGACGGCACCGGGGCCGGGCGGCAAGCCCGGCCCGCGGGGCCCGTCGACCACGCGCAAGGACGGCGGACGCGGCAAGCCGCGCCTGGGTGTGCAGAACCTCGCCGGCTGGCTGTTCTCCACCCCCTTCCTCGTCCTCTTCACGGTCTTCATGGCCTTCCCGATCCTCGCGACGCTCCTCATGAGCTTCACCGACTTCGGGCTGCGCAATGTGACCAACCCGCTGGACGCCGAGTTCATCGGCTTCGAGAACTACACGAAGCTCTTCAGCGACGAGAAGTTCCTCAAGTCCCTCTTCAACACGGGCTACTTCGTCGTCGTCGGTGTCCCGCTCACCATCGGGCTCGGCCTGCTGGTCGCCGTGCTCCTCAACAACGGGATCGACCGGGCGCGCACCTTCTTCCGGGTCGGCTTCTACGCCCCCGTGGTCACCTCCATCGTGGCCGTCGCCGTGGTGTGGCGCTTCGTCCTCGACCCCGCCGACGGACTGGTCGCCGGGCTCGCCTCCGAGGTCGGGCTCACCGCTCCGGACTTCCTCGGTGACGAGAAGCTCGCGATGCCCTCACTGATCCTGATGGCCGTGTGGCGGAACATGGGCACCGTCATGGTGCTGTTCATCGCCGGACTCCAGGCCATCCCCACCGAGGTGAGGGAAGCGGCGAAGCTGGACGGCGCCGGGCCCTGGCACGAGTTCCGCCGGATCACCCTCCCCCTGCTGCGGCCCACCATGCTGTACGCGACCGTGATCACCACGATCGGCTACCTCAACGTCTTCGAGGAACCCTTCGTGATGACCCAGGGCGGCCCCTCGGACAGCACGCTCACCGTCTCGCTGAACATGTACCGCGAGGGCTTCAACTTCTTCCACATGGGTTATGCGAGCGCGATGGCGTACGTCCTCTTCGTAGTGATCATGGGCATCACCGTGCTCCAGCTCCGGCTGCTGAAGGACAACACCAAATGAGCACCGCGACGCGTCCCCCCGCCGCTCCCCCACCGCCCGCCGCCCCCGGGCCCGGCGCCTCCAAGGCCGCGGGACCCTCCCGGGGGACCGGCTCCCGGCTGAAGAGGCCGCTGCTCTATCTGCTGGTCTCGCTGGGTCTGCTGATCATGGCGGCCCCCTTCCTGTGGATGGCGCTGTCCGCCTTCAAGACCGACCAGGACCTCACGGCGTCCCCGCCGGTGTGGCTGCCCACCGAGTGGACGCTCGGGAACTTCGAGCGGCTGCTCGACCGGCTGGACCTGCCGCGCTACTTCCTGAACTCCCTGCTGGTGGCGACCCTGGTCACCGTCTCCAACCTGGTCTTCTGCTCGATGCTCGGCTACGCGCTGGCCAAGCTGCACTTCGCGGGACGCAACAAGGTCTTCGGGCTGGTCCTCGGCGCGCTGATGGTGCCCGGCAATCTGATGCTGCTGCCGCTGTTCGTCCTCATGAGCAAGCTCCAGCTCATCGACACCTACGCCGCGCTCGTCCTGCCCTTCGCGGCGGGCGCCTTCGGGGTCTTCCTGATGCGGCAGTTCATGCAGTCGATCCCGGACGAGCTGCTCGAAGCGGCCCGGATGGACGGCGCCGGCGAGTGGTACATCTTCTGGCGGATCGTGATGCCGCTGGTGAAGCCCGCCCTCGCGACGCTGACGATCTTCACCTTCCTCGGGTCCTGGAACAACTTCGTGTGGCCGCTGATCGCCACCAACGACCCCGACAAGTACACCCTTCCGGTGGCACTGGCCACCTTCGCCACCGACCCCAACCAGTCGGCGGGCTCCAACGGCATGCTGATGGCCGGGTCCTTCCTGATCGTCCTGCCGGTGCTGCTCGTCTTCGCCGTACTGCAACGCCACTTCACCCAGGGCATCGCGACCGCGGGCATGAAGTAGCCCACCGACCCTTCCCAGCCCCCCGCACACCGGGCTGACGCCCGCCGCCGGCCGGGCCCCGCCCGCTTCCATCAGAGAGACAGGACGATGACGCACGCCCCGACACGGTTCCCCGAAGGCTTTCTCTGGGGGGCGTCCACCGCCGCCCACCAGATCGAAGGCAACAACGTGAACAGCGACTGGTGGCGCAAGGAGCACAGCGGCACCTCCCACATCCAGGAGCCCAGCCTCGACGCCGCCGACAGCTACCACCGCTGGCGCGAGGACATGGACCTGCTCGCGGAACTCGGCTTCACCGACTACCGCTTCAGCATCGAGTGGGCCCGGATCGAGCCCGCGCCCGGCCGCTTCTCGCACGCCGAGCTGGCCCACTACCGGCGCATGGTCGACGGAGCCATCGAGCGCGGGCTGCGCCCGATGGTGACCCTGCACCACTTCACCGTCCCGCAGTGGTTCGAGGACCTGGGCGGCTTCACCGCCGACAGGGCCGTCGAGCTCTTCACCCGCTATGTCGAGGCCACCGCGCCCGTCATCGCCGAGGGTGTCGACCACGTCTGCACCATCAACGAGCCGAACATGATCGCCGTGATGGCCGGAGCGGCGAAGGCCGGGAACACCGGCTTCCCGCCGGCCGGGCTGCCGACCCCGGACGAGGAGACGACCGACGCGATCATCGCCGTCCATCACGCGGCCGTGAAGGCCGTGAAGGCCATCAACCCCGACATCAACGTCGGCTGGACCATTGCCAATCAGGTGTACCAGTCGCTGGTCGGCGCCGAGGAGGTCACCGCGGCCTACCGGCACCCCCGCGAGGACGTCTTCATCGAGGCCGCCCGCGGTGACGACTGGATCGGCGTCCAGTCCTACACCCGCACCCGGATCGGGCTCGACGGCCCGCTCCCCGCGCCCGCGGACGTGGAGCGGACCCTGACTTCCTGGGAGTACTACCCCGCCGCCGTCGGGTACGCGCTGCGTCACACCGCGGCGGTCGTGGGCGACGTACCCCTCATCGTCACCGAGAACGGGATCGCCACGGCCGACGACAGCCGACGGCTGGACTACATGAAGGGCGCGCTCGCGGAGGTCGAGGCCGGGCTGCGCGACGGGCTCGACATCCGTGGCTACCTCCACTGGAGCGCGCTCGACAACTACGAGTGGGGCTCCTTCAAGCCGACGTTCGGGCTGATCTCCTACGACCCGGTAACCTTCGAGCGGACCGCCAAGCCCTCCGCCGAGTGGCTCGGCGGGCTCGGACGCACCCGGGAGTTCCCCTCCGCGTAGTCCCGCGAGGGTCTGCGGGACCCGGGGGCCTTCGCCGCCGGGTGCGGGCGGGACCGCCGCCGCACCCGGGGCGCCGACAGCCCCCGTACCGGCAGGCCCCCGGACATCCGTCGCCCGCCCGCACGGCTCCCCGCACCTCCGAGGTGCGGGGAGCCTGCCGTACCGGCGTCCCCCCGGGCACCTCTCGCCCGCCCGAGCCCCACCCCGCGCCCCCGAAGCAGGGGTGACCCCCGTACCGACCGGCCCCCGGACACCCGCCGGTGGAACCGGTGGTGACGGGCCGTCGGAGGCGCGGCGGGGGCGTAGGCGCTTCAGAAGTTCGTATCCACGCCGCCACCACCTGACCTCAGGAGCTGGAATCGTATGGACCGCATTTCGATGGATCGTCGCTCGTTCCTCACCGCTGCCGGAGGCGGGGCCGCCGCCCTGACCCTGGCCGGCGCCCCGGCCGCGCAGGCCGCCCCGCACCGTCTTCCGTCCCGTGTTCATACCTCTGATACACCGCTGCTCCGCACCTGGTTCCGCGATACGTTCCACTCGATCGAGGCCTTGACAACGGACTTCGGTCTGACGGCCGACAAGGCCGACATCAGCAAGCCCGGCCGCCCGGTGCCCTCCCGCCAGACCTCGCCCACCAACATCGGCTGCGGACTGTGGTCCACGGTCGCCGCCGCCGGACTCGGCGTGATCGGCCGGGGCGCGATGCACCGGAGCCTCGCCCGGACCGTCGCCGCCGTCGAGAAGCTGGAGCGGCACCGCGGCTTCTGGCTCAACTGGTACGACGCGTACGACGGTTCGACGCTCACCCGCTGGCCCGAGACCGGGGACCCCGTCCGCCCGTTCCTCTCCTCCGTCGACAACGCGTGGCTCGTCACCGGACTGCGGATCGCCGCCGACGCCGACCCCTCGCTGCGCCGCCGTGTCGCCAGGCTGCTCTCCACCGCCGACTGGTCGGCCTTCTACACGCCGTACGACGCGGCCGACCCGGCGAAGAACCCCGGCCAGCTGCGCGGCGGCATCTGGACCGACACCGACGAGCCCACCCCGCACCACTACGGCGCCCTGAACACCGAGCCCCGGATGGCGAGCTATCTCGGTATCGCGGACGGCTCGCTGCCCTCGCAGCACTACTGGTGCATGTACCGGACGATGCTGCCGGAGTGGGAGCAGGAGCAGACCCCGAAGGGCGAGTACGTCACCGTCGACGGGGTCCGGGTGTGGAACGGCCACTACACCCACCGGGGCCGCAATCTCGTGCCCACCTGGGGCGGGTCGATGTTCGAGGCGCTGATGGTGCCGCTGTTCGTCCCGGAGTCGCAGTGGTCCCCCCGCGCCTGGGGCGTCACCCACGACCACTACGTACGCAGCCACATCGAGCACGGGCTGATCGAGGAGAAGTACGGGTACTGGGGCTTCTCCCCGGCCAACATCCCCGAGGGTGGTTACCGCGAGTACGGCGTGGACGCGATCGGGATGCAGACCGAGGGCTACCAGTCCCTCGGGGTCGTCACCCCGCACGCCTCCTTCCTCGCGCTGCCGCAGGCGCGCGGCGAGGCGATCGGCAACCTCAAGGCGCTCGCCCGGGACTTCGGCGCGTACCACGAGGGCTACGGCTTCCGCGACACGGTGGACGTCCGGACCGGCCGGGTCAGCGACTTCGTCCTCGCCCTGGACCAGGGCATGATCGTCGCCGCGCTGGCGCAGGAACTGCGTCCCGGGCTGCTCCAGCGGCCCTTCCGGACCGGCGGCTTCGCCTCACGGGTGCGTCCGCTGCTGGCGCGGGAACGCTTCAGCATCTGACCCTACGGGCTGGGGGCCGGGCTGGAGGCTGGGGCCGAGGCCAGGGGACGGAGTCAGGGCCAGGGCCGGGGCGGCGGCCCCCGCCCGAGCCGTGAACCTGACGGCGCGGTGACTGTGCCCATGGCCGTGGCCGGGGCCGTGGCCGGAGCCGGGGCCGTGGCCGGAGCCGGGGCCGTGGCCGGAGCCGGGGCCGTGAACCTCACGGTGACCGTGCCCGTAGGCCGTGCCCGTAGGCCGTATCGACGTCAGTCCCGGCCGTCCTCCACATGGACCGCGTGGAGGGCGGCACCGTCGAGACCCCGCTTGGTGCGCCCGTACAGACCTATGGCCAGCTCCGTGGGCTCGGGGTCGGGCACCTCGTCGGGGAAGACGTACGTGAGGACGTCCGGGTGATGCCCCGTGACCACCCAGCCCTCGGCGGCGTCCGGCGCTATCACCCCGAAGTCACCGGCGACGGAACCCGCGGCCACGGGACCGAACCGGCTCAGCACCTCGACGGCGCCGGCCGTCGGATCACCGGTCGGGTCCGGCAGCACCACACACGTGCCGTGCTCGAACAGCACCCAGGTCTTGCGGGGGTCGGCGAGGAGCCGCCGCCAGACGTCGATCAGCGTCTCGGTGGTCGTCATGACGGCAAGCATGCCCGACCCCACTGACAACGCGGCCGGAACGGCGGCGCCTCCGCTGACAGCGCCCCGGGAACGGGACCACCTCCGGAGCGATCCGGTCGCGGTGGGGCATATCCGGCCATACGCTCCCCCATGTGACGCCGACCCGGGGCTCGGCCCCGTCGCATCCCGTCCGCCGGGAAGGTCACCGGGCGCACCTGGTGACCCCCCGGCCCGTCATGGCGCCCCTGCTCAGGGCGGTGGCGGTGCTCGGCGCGCTGTGCGGGCTGCTGCTGGTGACCGCCGCGTCCGCCCGGGCGGACGAACCCGTACCGCTCTCCCGCACCGGACAGATCACCGACAAGGTCGGCGCCCTCGGCGACCGCACCGGCGAGGTGGCCGACGCGCTGGCCCGGCTCGACCGCTACCAGGGCATCCAGCTCTACGTGGTGTACGTACGGGACTTCTCCGGGCGTTCCCCGCAGGGCTGGGCCGACGCGACCGCGCAACGCGGCGGGCTGGGCCTGGACGACGTACTGCTGGCGGTCGCCACCCACGACCGGCAGTACGCGTACTCGGTGGACCAGGACGTACGTCTCACCGACGCGCAGCTCACCCGGGTGGCCCGCACCGCGGTCGAACCGGCGCTGCGCGAGAACGACTGGGCGGGCGCGGCCGTCGGCGCGGCGAACGGCATGGACGCGGTGCTCGCCGGACAGCCGGTGCCCACCCAGTCCCTCACCCCCGGCGACCCCGACCCCGGCGGGAGCGGGGAGCGGCAGATCGCCACCGGTGACCTGGTCCTGCCGGTGGTCGCGGTGGGCGGCGCGTGCGCGCTGGCCGCGTACGCCGTGATCCGCCGGGGCCGCCGCAGCGGCGGCCCGAAGAGCGGCGGGCGGGTCGAGAGCGCGGCGGGCGGGCCGGGGCCGCTGCCGCTGCCCGAGCTGGACGGGCGGGCCCGCCGACTGCTGGTGGAGACGGACGACGCGGTGCGCACCAGCGCCGAGGAGCTGGGGTTCGCGACGGCGCAGTTCGGCGAGGAGGCCGCCCGTCCGTTCGAGGAGGCGCTGGCGTACGCGCGGGCGGAGCTGACGGCGGCGTTCCGGCTCCGTCAGCAGCTCGACGACGCGTTCCCGGAGGACGACGCCGCCAAGCGCCGCATGCTGGACGAGATCGTCGCCCGGTGCACGGAGGCCGACCGGCGGCTGGACGCCGAGTCGGACGCCTTCGACCGGCTGCGTGCCCTGGAGCGGACCGCGCCCGAGGCGCTGGACCACGCGACCTCGGTGTACGAGCGGGTCAGCGGTCGCACGGAGGCCGCGCGCGGCACCCTGGACGCGCTCACCGCCCGGTACGCCCCCGGGGCCTCGACGCCGGTCGCGGGCCATGTGGAGCAGGCCAAGGACCGGCTGGTGTTCGCGGGGACGAGCCTGACGGCGGCCCGGGAGGCGGTGGCCGCCGGGGACAACGGCCGGGCGGCCGTCCAGCTCAGGGCGGCCGAGGGTGCCGTCGACCAGGCGGGGACGTTCGTGACGGCGGTGGAACGGCTGGCCGGTGAACTCGACGCGGCGGACCGCGCGGTGCCCGCCGCCCTGACGGAGACGACGACGGACCTCGCGGACGCGCGCGGCATGCTCGACGGCACGGTCGCGGGGGTGTCGACGGCGGAGCTGCACGGCCGGATCGCCCGGGCGGAGGCGGTCCTGCGTGATGTGACGGCGGAACGCGCGGCGGGCCCGTACGACCCCATCGACGCGCTGCGCAGGCTGGAGGAGGCCGACGCGGCGTTGGACGAGGCGCTGGCGGGGGCGCGGGAGCGGGAGGCCGCCGACCACCGCGCGCGGTCGCTGCTCGACCAGGCGCTGCTGACCGCGCGCAGCGCGGTGGGCGCCGCCGCGGACTTCGTCAGCACGCACCGCGGCGGGGTCGGCTCCGGCGCGCGGACCCGGCTCGCGGAGGCGCAGCGGCATCTGTCGCTCGCCCAGGGCGCGCCGGGCGCCGCCCCCGCCCCGGCCGACGCGCTCGGGCACGCCCAGCGGGCCGACGCCCTTGCCCGGGAGGCCCGGTCGCTCGCCGAACAGGACGTCAGGGCGTACGGGAACCCGTACGACGGGCGTTCCGGCGGCGGGGGCGGCGGGGCGGTCGGCGCGATGCTCGGCGGCATCATCCTCGGCGGGATGCTCGGCGGATCCGGGCGCCCGGGCGGCGGCCGGGGCGGGTTCGGGGGCTTCGGGGGACTCGGCGGGGGACCCGGACCCGGCAGCTTCGGCGGCGGCTCGACCCGGGGCCGCAGGAGCGGGGGCGGACGGTTCTGACGACACCCGCACCCCGGCCCGCCCCATCCGCTTCCCCTTGGCCCCCACCCACCGGACACCTCACCGGAAGGATCCCGATGACCAGCAAGCAGACCGTGCTCGGCCGAGTCACCCAGCTCGCGAAGGCGAACATCCACGCCCTTCTCGACCAGGCCGAGGACCCGCAGAAGATGATCGACCAGCTCATCCGCGACTACACCGCCAACATCCGCGAGGCCGAGGAGGCCGTCTCGGTGACGATCGGGAATCTGCGGATGCTGGAGCAGGACCACCAGGAGGACGTGGTCGCGGCCGAGGAGTGGGGCGGCAAGGCGCTCGCGGCCAGCCGCAAGGCGGACGAACTGCGCGGCGCGGGCGACACGGCCGAGGCGGACACCTTCGACAATCTGGCGAAGGTCGCCCTGCAACGGCAGTTGGCCGCGGAGCGGGAGGCGAAGGACGCGGAGCCGGTGATCGCCGGGCAGAGCGAGGTCGTCGCACAGCTCAGATCGGGGCTGGACCGGATGCGGGAGAAGCTGGGCGAGCTCCAGTCACGGCGCGATCAGCTGGTGGCCCGCGCGAAGACGGCGCAGGCGCAGAACAAGATGATGGACGCGGCCGGGAGCATCGATGTCCTCGACCCGGCGAGCGAACTGGGCCGCTTCGAGGAGAAGGTGCGCCGCGAGGAGGCCAGGGCGCTCGGCCGTCAGGAGCTGGCCTCGTCGTCGCTGGACGCGCAGTTCGAACGGCTGGACGGGCTCGGGGACACGGCGGAGGTGGAGGCCCGCCTGGCCGCGCTCAAGTCCGGCACATGAGCGCCCCGAGGTGCTGCGCGCAGGCTGGTCGTACGGACGCCGCGGTGAGCGGTGCCGGGTCCGGGGCGGGGCGGGACGGTTCGGCGCAGGCCGGTTCGGCGCTGGGCGGTGAGGCGCAAGGCGGTTCGGCGCTGGGCGGGGCGCCACTCACGTCACGGAGCCACGCGGCACGGGCTCACGCCGCACGAGCACACCGCTCACCGCTCACGGCGAAGAACGCGAGGCGAAGAACGCAAGGCGATGAACACAAGGCGTTCAGAACATGCTCATGAGCGCTTCCGCCACGTCGATCGGGTCGTCGTCACCGTTCGGGAGCGGCAGTTCGAACCAGACGGTCTTGCCCCGGGGGGTCCGCCGGGAGCCCCACGCGGCGCTCAGCAGACCGACGAGCTGGAGTCCCCGGCCGCCCTCGTCGGTGGCGCGGGCGCGGCGGCGGCGCGGCTGGACCAGGCCGGCGTCCCAGACCTCGCAGACGAGGGTGCGGTCCAGCAGCAGCCGTAGCCTGATCTCGCCCTCGCCGTAGCGCAGGGCGTTGGTGACGAGTTCGCTGACGAGCAGTTCGGTGGTGTCGACCAGCGGTTCGAGGTTCCAGGACTGGAGCTGGGCGCGGGCGTACTCACGGGCGCGGCCGACGCTCTGCGGTTCGCGGGGCAGCGACCAGTCGCCGACGGACTCGGCGGGCAGGCCCTGGACCCGGGCCATCAGCAGGGCGATGTCGTCCTCGCCGTGATGGGTGTCGAGCGTGCCGAGGACGTGGTCGCAGACGTCCTCCAGGGGGCGGGCCGGTTCGGTGAGGGCGCCGAGGAACGCCTGGAGGCCCTCGTCCAGCGGCTGGTCGCGGGATTCGACGAGGCCGTCGGTGTAGAGGGCGAGCAGCGCGCCCTCGGGGAGTTCGACCTCGACCTCCTCGAAGGGCTCCCCGCCGACACCGAGCGGCATCCCGGGCGGTACGTCGAGCATCAGGGCCGTCTCGTCGGGCTCCACGATCACGGGCGGCAGATGTCCCGCGTTGGCGAAGGTGCAGCGGCGGGTGACGGAGTCGTAGACGGCGTAGACGCAGGTGGCGAGGTACACCTCGGACAGGTCGGCGTCCCGGGCCTGGCGAGCTGCGACGCGCGTAGCCTGCTGCACGCCGCCGGGGGTGCCGAGGCCGCGCGCGATCTCGTCCAGGGCGGACAGCACCTCGGCCGGTTCGAGGTCGAGCAGGGCGAGGGTGCGTACGGCGGTGCGCAGTTCGCCCATGGCGACGGCGGCGCGCAGCCCGCGTCCCATGACGTCGCCGACGACGAGCGCGGTGCGGTGACCGGGGAGTTCGATGACGTCGAACCAGTCGCCGCCGACCTCGGTGGCCGTGTTGCCGGGAAGGTAGCGGCAGGCGATGTCGAGTCCGGCGGCCACCGGGTTGTCCGGGGGCAGCAGGGAGCGCTGGAGGATGAGCGCGCGCTGGTGCTCGCGCCGGTAGAGGCGCGCGTTGTCCATGGACACGGCGGTCCGCGCGGCGAGTTCACCGGCGAGGGCGCGGTCGCGCTCGTTGAACGGTTCGCTGCCCTTGGTCCGGGTGAACTGGACGAGTCCGATGACCGTGTCATGGGCGACCATCGGCACGGCGAGCGTCGAGCGGACGAGGCCGCCGGGCTCCCCGGGGATGTTGCGGGGGCGCCCGGAGCGCAGCGCTTCGGCGAACGGGGAGGCGAAGCCGTAGTGGTGCATCGCGCCGACCTTGACGGGCGCGGCGGAGCCGTCGCTGAAGGGTGCGTCGGCGACGGCGCTGGCGTAGGCGACCCGGCGCAGTTCGCCGCTGCCGCCGCCGCTGCCGGTGTCGGGGACGCTCCACTGGCCGGGCGGGGTGTCGTCGCCGTCGAGGAGTCCCTGGTAGAGGTCGACGGCGGCGAGGTCGCAGAAGCCGGGGACGGTGACGTCGAGGAGTTCGCGGGCGGTGGCCTCGATGTCGAGGGAGTTCCCGATCCGGGAACCGGCCTCGTTGAGGAGGGCGAGGTTGCGGCGGGCGTGCGCGGCCTCGCGGGCGGCGGCGTGCCTACGGGTGACGTCGGTGCCGAGTCCGGCGACCCCGATGGGGCGTCCGGCGCCGCTGTGGACGCGGTAGAGGTTGATGGACCAGTGGCGGCGGTCGCCGGAGCCGGGCGCGGGGCCGACGATCTGCATGTCGGTGACGGCGTCCCCGGTCTGGAGGACGCGGCGCAGCGCGGCGGCCATCCGGTCGGCCTCCTGGCGCGGCAGGTAGTCGTGGACGGTACGGCCCCGGTGCTCATCGGTACTGCCGCCGAAGACGGCCGCGAACTGCCGGTTGGCGTGCTGTACCCGCAGATCGGTACCGAACAGCGCGAAACCGAAGGGCGATTGACCGAAAATCGCCTGTGAGGCGGCGATATCGGTCTCGATCCGGCGCAGGGCCTGGACATCCACGACGATGCAGACGGCCGCGCGTTCGCCCTTCGCGTTCTCCGTGGGCATGACGTACAACTCGGCGACGCCGACGCTGCCGGGGGCCACGTAGTCCCCGGTGAAGCCGCTGGAGCCGCTGGGACCGGTGGCGCGGGGGGGCCTGGGTCCGGTGGGGCCGGGCCTGGGTCCGGTGGGACCGTTGGGTCCGGGCCTGCCTGACGGTGCGCCGGTGGCGCCCGGGACCGGCAGGGCGGGCGGGGCTGCGGGGGACGCTTCGGGGGGCATCCGGAACGGCACCGAACCGGTCCATTCCCGGCCGTCGAGGATCTGCTTCATGGTCCGCCGGCCGCGCTCGCGCAGCTCGGCGGGGACGAACGCGTCGATGGGGTCCATGCCCACGGCGTGCGCCGCGGCGATCCCGAAGAGCTGTTCGGCGCGGGTGCTCCACTGCTCGATCAGCCCGTCGGGTCCGATCGAGAAGGAGGCCACCTTGATGTAGTCGTAGAGCGAACCGGGCGGACTGATCTGCCAGATCACGTCACCTCGCGTTCCCTCCATCGCGTCCTCCGACGAATGACCGGGCACAGTGGCCTGCGCTGGTATCTCGCTCACGCGAACCGTCCCCTCCAGCTCACCGCGTCCGGTACCGGTCACCGGTGGCGGCTGCCCGCAGTATCCAGCACTACGGCCCCGCAGAACACGGTGTTCACGATCACAGCTCGGTCCCGACAGTTTTCGGCCCGGTCAGGACCGACCGGCACCCTCTCTCCCTTCTAACCCGGGAGGGCCAGCTCGAACCACACCGTCTTCCCCGAGCTGCCGGGGCGTGTGCCCCATCGGCTGGATGTGGAGGCGACCAGTCCGAGCCCCCGTCCGCCCTCGTCGTCGACGTCGGCCTGATGGCCGGGGGGCGGTTTCGGCAGGGCGGCGGGGAGCGGGTCGGAGACCTCGACCAGCAGGGCACCGGAGGGGTGGGAGGGGCGTACGAGGCTTACGCGGATGGGGCCGGAGGCGTATCGCAGGGAGTTGGTCACCAGCTCGCTGACGAGCAGGACGGCGAGGTCGCCCAGGGGTGCGAGGTCCCACGCGCGGAGCTGTCGGCGCACCCGCGTGCGGGCGTCCCGTACGGCACCGGGGTCCGCCGGGAAGCTCCACTCGACCCGGTCGGCTTTGGTGTCCAGCACGCCGCATCACTTCCCTGGTCCCCTGCGGGGCCGTCCGGAACAAAGGGTTCAAAGGGCACATACCCGGTATACGACCTGACCTATCCCGTCGAGGGCGCACAGAAGGAGAAAGAGCGCGCACGGCGCACACGCGGGGCGCACAGAGTGATGACACGCACCCTCAAGGCGCCGTGAACCAGCTCGGCGCCGTGCACCAGCCCGGCGACCTGCCCGGCGACCTGCTCCGCGCCGGCCCGCGGCCCGCCGTCGATCGACCGACCGATCGACCCGTCAACCGGCCCGTCACCCGGCCCGTCAACCGGCCCGTCGCCCGCCCTTTCGGACGGCCCGGGGTCCAGCTCCGGACGCTCCCTCACCCACCGGGGGGAACGGGCTGGATACCGCGTGAGCGCAGCACTTCCCGGACCGCGGGGACGTCCTGTTCCAGCCAGTCGACGGACCAGGTCTCCGCCGGGCCGAGCCAGCGGACCTCGTCGTGGTCCTCCAGTGGGCGCGGTTCCCCGGTGAGCACCCGCGCGGTCCACACCTGAAGGACATAGCCGGGTTTGAGGGGCCATTCGCCGGGCACGCGCGCCAGCAGCGCGACATCCACACCGAGTTCCTCGCGGAGTTCACGGACGAGGGCGTCGGTGGGCGACTCGCCCCGCTCGACCTTGCCGCCCGGCAGTTCCCACCGTCCGGCCAACTCGGCGGGAGCGCTGCGCCGGGCCGCCAGCAACCGCTCACCGTCGTACAGGGCCCCCGCGACCACCACCACGCGCTCACTCATACCGGCGACCCTACGCGGGCGTCCGCCGGGAACGCGGCGCGGCCGGGACGCACCCGCGCGGTGCGTCCGGCGAGGCTCAGGCCAGGGCCGATGCCTACGGGAGCACCGGGCCGCCGTTCGGCGGGACGCGCTCGACCCAGTACATCTGCTGAGGACCGCCCGCGGCGAGGGAGTCGGCGGCTTTCTGGGCCTCCGCGCGGGTGGCGTAGCGCCCCACCCGATAGCGGTTGCCGTTGCCGTCCTCGCGTATCACGACCCAGGGCGAGGTGGCCGTACCTTCGGTCATCGTGCCCCTTCCCGTCCCGTACGCGGCCCGCTCCGTGCTCCGTTCACCAAGGAAACCGCAATCTGCATATGCCTGAGCCTACGCCCGACCTTCACACAGCGGATACGAGTTTTTACGAAGAGGTACGCAACCAGCCAACGCCAAGGGGGCGTGCGCGAACCCGTGCGCCCCCTTGTGGGCGTTCCACCGCCGTGGGCAAGCGCCGGGCGCCACCCGCAGATTCCTTCCGCTGCGTACGTCAGCACAAAATCCCCCATCACCCACACCCCGCCGACGCACCCGCCCCCACCGATCACCACGCGTTCCGGCCCCGGAGAAAGGCCGGAACCCGCCCCCGGCGCGGAGCCGCCCCGGGTCGCGCGGGGCCCGGCAGCGGGCAGGTATGGGGGGCTTCAGGGTGTCTCTGCGGCCCACCCCACCGCACCGGCAGGCCGTCCACCCTCACAGGCGGGCGACCGGCGGTCCGGCCCTACCGCACGGGCAAGTGGTACGAGACCTGGTAGCGGTCCGCCGGGACCACGATGTCCGCCGTCTCCACGGCGAGGCCGGACGCGAAGAACGTGCGGCGGATGACAATCACCGCGTGTCCGGGCACCCCACCGAGCGCGAGGAGCTCCTCGGCCACCCCGGGCCGGGCACCGACCTCCTCCGTGACGTTGTCCACGACCACGTCGATCGCGGCCATCCGCGCCACGACGCCCATCCCTCTCAGCGGCCCCTCCTCGGGCAGCATCACCGGGGTCCGCCCGGTGAGGGCCAGGGGCTCCCAGGAGGTGGACAGCATCATGGCCTCGCCCGCGTCCCGGTAGACGTACTGGGTACGCATCACCCGCTCACCGGGCTTGATCCCGAGCCGGTCGGCGGTCTCGCGCCCCGCCTCGGTCTGCTCGCTGCGGGATTCCCAGGTGCCCCGCGCGGAGCCGTCCGCCTGCTCCTGACGGAACGGGGTGGCCCCGTCGGCCGGGCGGTACCCGGAGCGGGCGATCCGGCGCGGCTCGGACCGCTCCCGCACATACGTCCCCGAACCGGACCGGCCCTCCACCAGGCCCTCGGCCATGAGGACCTTGCGCGCCTCCAGGGCCACGGTGTCCGAGACCCCGTACTCCTCGCGGATACGGGCCTGGGACGGGAGCCGGGTGTGCGGCGGCAGGGAACCGTCGACGATCTTCCTGCGCAGATCACCCGCGACCCGCAGATACGCCGGCTGCTCCCCGAAAGTCACTGGCCACTCCCATCAGATCGACAGACAGCAACAGCGTCGCAACCGTATGTCGCCATCCGCAAGCAGAGGCCAGAGAATCACTCGAAGTGATGACTTGCCTTTACGCAGGGCGTATCCGTGGGTTACGCACGGCGTATCGCCGCACCCGCCCCCCCTGGCCGACCCGGCCTGAACGCCACGCCTGACCGGCCGCACCGCACACCACCGCACCGCACCGCACCGCACCGCACCGCACCGCACCGCACCGCACCGCACCGCACCGCACCGCACCGCACCGCACCGGCGAACCGTCCCCCGCCCGACGGCCTCACCGAGCGCCCAACAAACCGCCGCCCCGTCGGACAGCGCCGTCGGACTGGCACTCCGTCAGACCGCCGCTCCGGAGCCGGAAGAGTCCCCCGAACCACCCGTGGCACCCGCACCCGGTTCCTCGGTGTCCGACAGATCCGGCGGCGGTGTCGTGGTGAGCCCGAGCGACGCCCGGGAAGGTACCGCGCGCTCGTCCTCGATCAGGTTCATGGCCTCGTCGTAGTGGATGTAGAAGGTGTCGGAGTCCTTCGCCCGCGCGGCGCCGTCCCACTCGCCGCGCGCCTTGTCCAGATCCTTGACCAGGGCGGCGACGACGCCGGAGTTCTTCTCCGGCCAGTCGTGGTCGCGCAGCCGGCCGGCCTGCTTCTCCAGTGCGTCCGACACCTCCGTGGCCCACTTCTTGTGACCCGGCAGGTCGTCCTCGACGTACGTCTCCTCGGGCACCGCCTCCAGCGCTTCCTCCAGGTAGCCGGCCGCTTCGAGGTAGACGAACTGGTCGGCGTCCTGCATGGCGGGGTCGTCGCGCAGTGTCCCGGTCAGCCGGTTCTTGCCGTCGGAGCTGCCGAACATGCAGGTGACCTCGCGGTCGCCCAGCTTCCAGCTCTCCGGGGTGGGGGTGAAGTAGTAGATGTCGACGTTCTGCGGGAGCGCCCAGCTGTCCATCACATAGTCAGCGCGCAGCCGGTAGCACTCCTCGTCGGCCTCGGTCGCGATCGGGTCGTCGCCCGGGTAGGGGGCGCTCTTGCCACCGCTCACCAGGTAGTTGCCGTACGCCTCACCGTCGTGCTCCTTCGCGCACGGCACCTTGGTCACGTCGTAGGTGAGCCCTTCGAGACCGCCGTCCGGGGTGACGAAGCACTCGCCCTTGCCGACGGAGAAGGCGTTGTACGACGCCTCGCGCATCCCTTCCCGGAAGCCCTCGGCGAAGTCGCTCCAGGCACCGCTGACCAGCATCAGCAGGTGCAGCACGAGGCCGAGCGTCGACAGGACGATCCCGGAGACGGCCAGGCCCTTGCCACGCCGACCGGAACGGCGGACGCGCGACAGCGCGACCACGCCGAGGATCAGCCCGACCGCGGGCAGGAAGCACAGGATGCCGAAGACCAGCGCGGCGATCGCCGTACCGTCGACCGGCGGCCGCACCGGGGGCCCGTACCCGTACCCGGTCCAGTGCGGAGGCGGACCGCCGGGCGCCCCGGGACCACCGGGCCCGTACGGAGCGCCCGGCATCCCCGGACCACCAGGACCGTACTGGCCGCCCGGGTAACCGGCGGGCGGCTGCTGCGAGTGCTGCGGCTGCCCCGGGTACCCGCCGGGCGCCTGTCCCTGGCCCGGGTGACCACCCGCCGCCGGAGGCGCGAACGGGTTGTCGCTCTGGGGACCTGGCTGCTGCGCCCATGGCTGCTGCGGGCTGCCCGGTCCGGGCGGCGGCGGTATGGACACGGGTACGGTGCTCCTGAGGTGAGGGTCTGCGGGGGCGGCCGTGTCGGCGGCGACCCGCCCCGACGGCCCACGCATCGTATGCGGCGGGGGGACGGGGACGACATGCGGGCCACGACGGCGACGATCCACGCGGTGAACAGCCTGACCTCGCGCTGGGCGGCGGCTTCCCCCGAACTCGGGGCCGGAGCACCGCACACCACACCGGCCCCTCCCGCCCAGGGGACCGAAACCGCCCGGACCGCGGCAGCGTCCGCCGAACCAGGAGCCGCAGCGCCCCACACCACACCGGCCTCCCCCGGACCCGGGACGAAATCCCCCCGCACCGCGCTCCCGAGTCCGGCCCGGCCCACGGGAACCGTCCTCTCCGGGGCCTGTGTCTGGCCCCTGCTCGCGCTGCTCGGCGGCGCGGCGACCGGCCGCGCCCGTACCGAACTCGCCGACGCCACCGGCATACCGCCCGCCGAAGCGGCCACCCGCGCGCGGGAACTGCTCGGGCTGCTCGGCACGGCCCCGGGGCTGCGCGCGGCCGTCGGACTGTGGACGGTACGGACGCTGGGCCTGCGTGACTCCTGGCTGCGCGGCCTGCCGGACCACACGCACGGCGTCCTCACCGGCGACCGCGACGTTCGGGCCGCTGGGGTTCCGGGCGGCGGCGGTCACGGCGTTCAGCGGCGTCGCGGGGGGTGTGCCGCGCACCCGGTACCTGTCCACCGAGGTCCAGGTGGATCTCGACCGGCCCTTCGGCTTTCTGGCCGTGCACCGCGCGACGCGCCTCGTCCTCGCGGCCGGCTGGGTCGGTGACCCGGAGCCGTTCCACGAGGACGAGGAGGAGTACGGGACGGGGCGTGGTGACGGACGGACGGTCACCGGCCGGTCGGCCGGCCGGTGACGTGGAGCCCGTGTGTCACGCGCCCCGTTCGTTCAGGTGTCCGCCGGACGCGTCCGTCAGAACTGGAGCGCCCACGAGTCGATCTTGCCCACGTCGGCGGCGGCGTTGTCGCTCACCCTCAGCCGCCAGGTGCCGTTGGCCACCTCGGAGGAGGCGTTCACGACGTACGTGGTGTTGATGTTGTCCGTCGAACCGCCCTCCCCGTACGCCTTCACGGTGTACGCGGTGCCGTCGGGGGCGACGACCTGGACCTGGAGGTCACCGATGTAGGTGTGCTGGATGACGACCGGGACGGCGAGGGAGGACGGGGCGTTGCCCGCGACCCCGCTCACGGCGAGCGGCGACTCGGCGGTGGCGTTGTCCGCGATGGCGTAGTCGGTCAGGTTCTCGAAGCGCGGACCGGGCGGGACGACGGGGCCGCTGCCGATGTTGAGCAGCCGGTTGGGCGAGCCGGGACCCGGGTTGCCGACCACATTGGGTGTCGCGGCGGAGACCAGCGCGGCGGAGACCTGCGCGGGTGTCGCGTTCGGGTTGGCCTGGAGGTACAGCGCGGCTGCGCCCGCGACGTGCGGGGCGGCCATCGACGTACCGGAGATGGTGTTCGTGGCCGTGTCGGTGGTGTTCCACGCCGAGGTGATCGAGGTGCCCGGCGCGAAGAGGTCCAGCACGGTCCCGTAGTTGGAGAAGCTGGAGCGGGCGTCCGTGTTGGTGGTGGAGCCGACGGTCAGCGCCTCGGTGACCCGCGCGGGCGAGAAGTTGTTGGCGTCGGCGTTGGAGTTGCCCGCGGCGACGGCGACCGTGACACCGGCGGCGACGGCGTTGCGGACGGCCGCGTCGAGGGTCGGGTCGACCCCGCCGCCGAGGCTCAGGTTCGCGACGGCGGGCTTGACGTGGTTACGGGCCACCCAGTCGATACCGGCGACGACCTGCGCGGTGGTGCCGGAACCGGCGTTGTTGAGCACCCGGACGGCGACGATGTGCGCGTTCTTGGCGACACCGTGGGCGTTGCCCGCGACGGTACCGGCGACATGGGTGCCGTGGCCGTGGCCGTCCTGGGCGATGTTGTCGTTGTCGATGGCGTCGTAGCCGTTGCTGGCGGCGCCGCCGAAGTCGCTGTGGGAGATACGTACACCGGTGTCGATGATGTACGCGTTGACGCCCTGACCGGCCGCGTCGGGGTAGGTGTACCGGCTGTCGAGCGGCAGATTGCGCTGGTCGATCCGGTCGAGGCCCCAGGAGGGCGGATTGACCTGGGTGGCGTCGATGGTGAACGTCCGGTTCTGCGAGACGCTGGCCACGGCCGGGTCGGCGGCGAACTTCTTCGCCTGCGCCTCGGAGACCTTGACCGCGTAGCCGTTGAGCGCCTTGGTGTACGTGCGCTCGATGGTCGCCCCGTACTCCTTCGCGAGCGCCTTGCCCGCGGCGGAGTTCGCCCGCTCGCCGGAACGCAGCGTCACGATGTAGCTGTTGTCGATGGTGCCGGGGGCCCCGGCGTTCAGGATGGGTCCCTCCGCCCGGTCGGGTGCGGCGGTCGCCGGAAGCGCGGTGACGGCGCTCAGCAGGAGAGCGGCGGTGACGGCGGTGCCGAGGGCACCGAGGGGGGAGATTCTTCGCCGTGCGCGGTCCTGGGTGCGGAGTCCGGCATCACGAGACAGTGCCATCCGAGGGGTCCTCCTCATCGATGGTGCTCTGGTGGGGGGTTGCGCGTGGTGCGGCGGACGCTCCCGGGGCGCACGGGGGTGCGGGGGTTCCGGGGGTCCGGATGAGCAGCCGTGCGAATTAGCGACAGGGTCATGTCAATTTCTGCCGCCAAGCGAAAGGTTGGCGGTCCCATAGGATTTCCACAAGAGGCACTGTCCGGATGTAACACTCACGCCATGCGCACGCCATGACACTCACGCCCCGGCCACACAGGCGAGGACCCACCCACCGTCCCGCGGTTCGCCGTTCGCCGTTCGCCGTTCGCCGTTCGCCGCTCACCCTCCCGTCCCGGGCGTCCCAGGCGTAGCCGTCCGGATGCCGGTGTCCCGGGCGTTGCCGTCCTGGCGTCGCCGTCATGAGCGTTCGCCGTCGCGGGCGTTCGCCGTCCCGCCCCTCCCCGTCCGGGTCATCCGTGGGACGACACGGCGCGCGCACCCGGGTACGACGGCACGGGCGGCCCATGGTCGGACGGTGACCACGCACCCCGCCCCGGACCCCCGCCGCCCGGTTCCCCGCCGCGACCGCCGCCGTCGCCCCGGGCCAGTACCCCGTACGGCCACCCTCCTCGCGCTGACCCTCCTGCTGCCGTCGGCCCCGGCGGCCGCCCACACCCCGGCCCCGCAACTCCCGCGCACCGCCCCCGACTGCGCCACCGGCTCCCCCGCCTGGACGCCCGCCGTCGCCGAACCCACCGGTCCGGCCGACGCGTACCACCCGTACGTCGGCAACGGCTACCTCGGGGTGCGCGTCCCGCCCTCGGGAAGCGGCTACGCCGAACCGGGCGGGGCCACCGGCTGGCCGCTGTACACCCCGCGCTACGACGGCGCGTTCGTTTCCGGCCTCTACGGACGGGGCCCGGAGAACACGGCGGGGCGCGACGCGATCGCCGCGCTCCCCAACTGGACCGGCCTGGAGGTGACGGCGGGCGGGCACACGTACGACCCGGGGACCGCGGCGGACCGGTCAGGCCGGTCGGGCCGGATCACCGACTACCGGCAGGCCCTCTCCCTGCGCTGCGGATTCCTGCGCACCTCCCTCACCTGGACCGCCCCGGACGGCCGCCGCACCGACCTGGAGTACGACGTCCTGACCGACCGCGCCGAGGCCCGTCTGGGCGCCGTACGGCTGCGGATGACCCCGCACTGGAACGGCCGCGCCGAGGTCACCGACCGGGTCGACGGCCGGGGCGCCCGCCGGATCACCCCGGCCGAGGGCGGCGGCGCGGTCGGCAAGGACTCCCTGGCGGTCACCTTCCGCACGGACGGCGACAACGACGACAGGAACGGGGGCGGAACCAGGGACAACGGGGACGAAGGCGCGGTCGTCTCCACCCTCCGCGCGCCCGGCCCCGTCCACCCCGCCCGCCCGGCGAGCGGACTCACCGCCACCCAGCGCGCCGTGCTCGACGTCCGCGCGGGCGGGACGTACGAGATCACCAAGTACGTCGGCGTCGAAACCACGCTGACCTCCCGGACCCCGCGCGACTCCGCCCGCGAGGTGTCACTGCGCGCCGCCGCGACGGGCTGGGACGCGCTCTTCGAACGGCACACCGCCGCCTGGCGCGAACTGTGGTCCTCGGACATCGAGGTCCCGGCCGACGCCGAGCTGCAACTGTGGCTGCGCTCGGCCCAGTACGGGCTGCTGTCCGCGCTGCGCCCCGGTGCCCGTAACAGCGTCGCGCCCACCGGGCTGAGCAGCGACGACTACGCGGGCATGATCTTCTGGGACGCCGAGACCTGGATGTTCCCGGGGCTGCTCGCCACCCGCCCCGAACTCGCCCGGCCCGTGCTGGACTACCGTGACCGCACCCGCCCGGCCGCCGCCGCCAACGCGTCGAGGACGAGCGTGAAAGGCTTGTTCTACCCCTGGACAAGCGCCCGGCGCGGCGATCTGTGGGCGGAGTGCCAGAGTTGGCGGCCCCCGCACTGCGTCACCCAGAACCATCTCCAGGGCGATATCGCGCTGGCCGCCTGGCAGTACTACCTCGCCACCGGTGACCGTGACTGGCTGCGCGAGCGCGGCGGACCGCTGCTGCGCGGGATCGCCGAGTACTGGGCGTCCCGGGTGACGGCGAACCCGGACGGCAGCTACTCGATCAAGGAGGTCGCGGGCCCCGACGAGTACAGCAACGGCGTCGACGACGGCGCGTACACGAACGCCGTCGCCGCGACCGCCCTGCGCTACGCGGTCCTCGCCGCCCGCGAACTGGGCGGCACGGCCCCCGCCGGCTGGACGGCGATCGCGGACGGGCTGCGCATCCCCTACGACCCCGCACGCAAGGTGTTCCTCCAGTACGACGGCTACACCGGGACCCGGATCAAGCAGGCGGACACCGTCCTGCTCGTCTACCCCCTGGAGTGGCCCATGCCCGAGGGCGCGGCGGCGGCCACCCTCGACTACTACACGGCGCGCACCGATCTGGACGGGCCCGCGATGACCGACTCCGTGTACGCGATCGCCGCCGCCGCGATCGACGAGCCGGGCTGCGCGGCGTACACCTTCCTCCAGCGGGCGTCACGGCCGTACTTCCGCGGTCCGTTCGCGCTGTTCTCGGAGGCGCGCGGGGACAAGGCGGGTGCCGACGACCCGCTGTCGGGCTCGCCCGCGCAGGACTTCCTGACCGGCAAGGGCGGCTTCCTCCAGGTGTTCACCCACGGTCTGACCGGACTGCGGCCCCGGCCGGACGCCGTCCGCCTCGATCCGACCCTGCCGCCGCAACTGGCCGCCGGGGAGCGGGGTGTGACCCTGCGCGGGCTGCGCTGGCGGGGCCGCGTGTACGACGTCGCGATCGGCCCCGAGGAGACCACCGTCCGGCTGCGGTCGGGGGACCCCTTCCCCGTGGACTCCCCGCAGGGCCGCTTCACCGTCACCCGCGACCGGCCCGCCGTCCTCAAGACCCGCCGCCCCGATCTGACCCCCACCGACAACCTCGCCCGCTGCCGTCCCGTGACGGCCGCCTCCGAGGAGCCGGGGCTCTACGCGACGGCCGCCGTGGACGGCAACACGACGACCGAGTGGCGCCCGCAACTCCCGGGCGCAGCCCTGACGGTGGACCTGGGCCGCGTCACCCCCGTACGGGAGGTCCTGGTCCGGGGCACCGAGGCGTTTCACGTGGAACTGTCGGCGGACGGCACGCGATGGACCCCGTACGCCGCGGGCGGCGACGCGACACCCGCCCGCCAGGTGCGGGTGACCCTGACCGGGACCTCGGTGGACACGGGCATCACGGAGGTGGTCGTGCGGTAGGGCACGGGCAGCTTTCATGGCCGCTCCACGGGAAGCGGGCAAGGAACCCGCTGTCGGACCCCGTTGCTACCTTCCGGCCATGACGACGAACCACACGGGAGCGGCACCGGACGCCACCGAACTCCTGCGCCGCATCACCGCGGACCCCGCCCTGACCCGCTTCCTGGACTGGCCCTGCGACTTCGACCTGGGCCGCCGGGACCCGGTGGAACGCCTCGCCCTCCCCTCGGGCCTCCCGCTGCACCCCATAGCGGGCTGCGGAACAGGCGGTACGTACTTCCTGTGCGGCACCACGGAAACGACCGCCGACCGCCCCGTCCTGTACGCCGACTCGGAGGGCGGGGCGACCCTGCTCGGCGAGAACCTGGCCGGGGCCCTGACCTTGCTGATCTCGTTCCCGTACTGGCGCGACCTCGACGCGGGCCACCCCGCCGCCGAGCTCGAATCCGCCCTGCGCGAGGACCACCCCACCCTGGACACCGCCCGGTCCACCGCCCTGACCACCCTGTCCCTCACCCCCCTCCCCCTCCCCGAGGCCCTGACCCACCTCCGCACGATGGCCACCCGCACGACCCCGGACTTCCTCCCCACCTCGGAGGAACACGGCGAACGGTACGACCCCCTGCTGACCCCGCCCGACAGCCGGCCGTAGCACCGACCACCATGAGCGGTAGCAAGGAGTACTCGATCAGCCTGCCCGGGGATCTCGCTGAGGCCGTGCGCGCCCACGTCGGCGCCGACGGCTTCTCCGCCTACGTCACCCAAGCGCTCGAACAATGGGTCGCCATGGAGAAGCTCAGGGAGGTCGTCGCCGACTTCGAGACGGACAACGACGGACTCACCCGAGAAGAGATCGAAGCCGTCCGCGCGCTGCTACGCCATGACCACCCTGGAGGCCGATGCCGAGCGCATCCGCCCCGCACGCGTCAAGCGGGTCCTTTCCCGCATCGGCGTCCAGGGACTCACCAAGGAGACGGCTGATCACGCCGCGACCCTCCTGCGCGGCCACCGACCGCACGGACACAAGTACGCCATCGACGCCGCCTTGGCCCGCACAGCTCCCCCACCGGTGACCGTCCTCACCTCGGACCCTGAGGACCTGACACTTCTGTGCGGTCCCACGGTGGAGATCGTCAAGGTCTGAGCGCCACCTGCCAGCACACTCACACCCGCCGCTCAGCGATCAGTAGTGGTAACGGGCGGCAAGGATGACGACCTCCTTGTCCGTGACAAGGTAGACGAGCCGGTGCTCGTCGTCGATCCGCCGCGACCATGCCCCGGGCAAGTGATACTTCAGCGGCTCAGGCTTGCCGATCCCCGAGAAGGGGTCCCGCCGGACGTCCTCGATGAGCTTGTTGATCCGGGCGAGCATCTTGCGGTCGTTCCTGAGCCAGGACGTGTAGTCCTCCCAGCCCTGATCCTCGAAGACGAGCCTCACGCGGCACCCGCACCCGCGTCCGACGAGTCCGGGTCGATCAGCTCGCGCTCCGACACATCGATGTGGGCCAGGGCATTCTCGTACGCCTTGAGCAGCCGACGAGCGTTCGCCGGGGAACGCAGCAGGTATGAGCCCTCGCGCAGCGCCGCGTAGTCCTCGGCCGAGACAAGCACGGCGTTGCCGTGCTTGGAGACGATCTCGATGGCCTCGTGATTGTCGTTGACCTTCTTGATCAGCGGAAAGAGAGCCTTGCGGGCCTCGCTCGCAGTTATGGACATGACCTAACCTCTCCAGCAAATGGTACCCGATAACGTACCACTCTCACCGCTCCGACACAGGAAGCAACAAAGGGCCGACCCCTGGAAGGAATCGACCCTGTCCGACCTGCACACCCGACAGATCAGCTGACACGCGGTAGCGACCCCGTCACACCACCGCACTCGTCTCCCAGCCCGAACGTCGCCGCCTCCGCGTCGGCGGCTACCGCGTCGTCTGCACGATCGACAACGGAGAACTGGTGATCTGGGTCGTTCACGTCGGACACCGGTCCACCGTTCACGAGACCTGATCCCCATCGGCCCACGCCGAAATATCCAGCACCCATCCAGCACCGTCGGGGTTCACCCAGCACATCCAGCACGTCAGGCTGCGGTGCCGTGGCGTCAGGGTCTCGCGGCGCTTCCGGGCGCATGGCTTGCTGCATGGTGTCACGGCAGCGGTCCCACGCCTCCGGTACGAGGTGGCCATAAATGTCGACCGTGGTCTTGATCGATCTGTGGCCGAGCCGGCGGCTCACCTCGTGGATCGGAACGCCATTCGCCAGGGCGGTCGAGGCGAAGAAGTGCCGCAGCGAACGCGGGGTGCACTTCGGAGATCCATCCGCGCTGACAAGGCCGGCGGCCTTACGCGCCTTCCGCCAGTGATCGCTCGGTTCACCTGCTGGATCTCATCTGAGAACCCTCGGCAGCCCCTCCTTTCCGCTGGAAGCGGGGGCTACCGCGCGCCTATCGGGAAACCAGCCCTACTCGGGCACCCGCACCACGGCCGGCGTTGCCATCTCGTTGTACTCAAGAGCGATCGGGTCCAGCTCCACGCTTTGGACCAGGACACTCGGGAAGTCCTTGAATCGCGCCAGGGCGTCAGCAATGGCCTGCGTCAGTGTCTCCGCCTCGAATGAGCAGGTGAACCAGGAGCGCTCAGGGGACTCGACCAGTGAGATCCTCCCGTCGTGGAAACTGGCCAACTGTGCCAGCGCATCAGACTGCTTCTCAGTAATGACATCCTGCAAGACCAGGTTGAAGTACCAGTTACGCGCAGGCGCGATGCTGCCTGACGAATCCATCGATATACCTCGCTTCTTCGCTCGGGTTCTGCGGCGTGCAGGACACCGTGCGCCGCTGGTTGCACGGACAGCACAGCACGTAACCCCACGCGTGGTTGTTTCCCGTGCGAGTTACTTTGAGCCCGGCCGCCTCCGCCCGCCGGAGCGCGGCCTCCACGTCCTTCTTCTGATGCCGGTCGCCGATTCCCATGGCCATACGTACTACTCGCCGACCGCGAGGAGGGTACGGGCCCAGAGGCGAAACCGCCCGATCGAGCCAACCCGGCCCGCCCGTGGTCATGAGCCCGGAAGGCGTCCAGTGCTTCTAGTGCGTGCTGTCGACCGCCTGTCTACCCGGCGGTTTGACACCCAGAACCGATCCAGCAGGGTGGGGGTGAGCAGGGGTGATGGCAGGTGACGTGGTGTCGGATTTCCCAGCGCCATCCCAGCACGGGAAGAACGCAGGGGCCCGACTCCGAAGAGTCAGACCCCTCCTGACCTGCATGTTTGCCAGATCAGCGACGTGGTGGCATGTCACCCACTACACGTTGAACCGGAACTCCACCACATCCCCGTCCTGCATGACGTACTCCTTGCCTTCCATGCGGGCCTTGCCCTTCGCGCGGGCCTCGGCGACCGAGCCCGTCTCGATGAGGTCGGCGAAGGAGATGACCTCGGCCTTGATGAAGCCCTTCTGGAAGTCCGTGTGGATGACGCCGGCCGCCTCGGGGGCCGTCGCGCCGCGCTTGATGGTCCAGGCGCGGGACTCCTTCGGGCCTGCCGTGAGGTAGGTCTGGAGGCCGAGGGTGTTGAAGCCGACGCGGGCCAGCGTGGCGAGGCCGGGCTCGTCCTGGCCGACGGACTGGAGGAGTTCCAGGGCCTCCTCGTCGTCCAGCTCCGCGAGGTCCTGCTCCAGCTTGGCGTTGAGGAAGATCGCCTCGGCGGGGGCCACCAGGGCGCGCTGCTCGTTCTTGAAGTCCTCGTCGGTCAGCTCGTCCTCGTCGACGTTGAAGACGTACAGGAACGGCTTGCCGGTCAGCAGATGCAGATCGTGCAGCGGCTCGGCGGCCTCCGTGCCCTGGGCGATGCCCGCGGCGAAGAGGGTCTGGCCCGACTCCAGGATCTTCTGCGCCTCCTCGACGGCCTTGACCTTCGGCCCGATGTCCTTCTTGATCCGCGACTCCTTCTGGAGCCGGGGCAGGACCTTCTCGATGGTCTGGAGGTCGGCGAGGATCAGCTCGGTGTTGATCGTCTCGATGTCGTCCTTCGGGGAGACCTTGCCGTCGACGTGGACGACGTTCTCGTCCTTGAACGCGCGGATGACCTGGCAGATCGCGTCGGACTCACGGATGTTCGCGAGGAACTTGTTGCCCAGGCCCTCGCCCTCGCTGGCGCCACGGACGATGCCCGCGATGTCCACGAAATCGACGGTCGCGGGGAGCTGCTTCGCCGAGCCGAAGACCTCGGCGAGCTTCGCCAGCCGGGGGTCGGGGACGCCGACCACACCGACGTTGGGCTCGATCGTGGCGAACGGGTAGTTGGCCGCCAGCACGTCGTTCTTGGTCAGGGCGTTGAACAGGGTCGACTTGCCGACATTGGGCAGACCGACGATTCCGATCGTGAGCGACACGTTGCGACTTCCCGTACGAGAGGCTGGGTGGGGGCCCGGGCCTGATCCCTGACGGGACACCCGGCACACGGGCCGATCCCACAGTCTACGGGGTACCGGTCGCCCCGGACGGGGACCGGTCGGACGGCCGCGGGAAGCCCCGCCGGGGCCTCAGACCGTGCGGCGCCGGGGGCGCTGCGGCTCCGGCTGCTGGGCGCGGCGGGCCCGGGGCGTGAGGGCGCGGGCGGGGGTGTCCTCCGGGTGGGGGCGGCGGGGCCGCTCGGCGCCCGCGGCCCGCTGCTCGGCGCGGACGCGCGCCCGCTGGGCGCCGCGGGCGGCACGGTTCGCCGCGGCCTTGCGGGCGATCAGGCGGACCTTGCGGACGAGGACGATCAGCCCGGCGACCAGGGTGCCGCCGTAGAGCCAGCCCGCGTGCAGCGCGAGGGCGGTGAACACCCCCATGATCCGCCCGGCGAGGCCGTCACCGGTGCTGTCGGCGATCGGCACCACCCCCGCGGTGAACGCGATCGGCGCGCAGATCGGGGCGGTGATCAGGTCGGCACGTCGTACCCAGATCGCGGTCAGCGCGCTGACCAGCAGGAACAGCACGCCGTACACGGCGATGGAGCCGCCGAACAGCAGCTGGTCGAGGCAGCCGAGGAGGAACATCGAACCGGCGCAGAACAGTCCGCTGCCCAGTCCGGTGAGCCGGGGGTTGGGCAGTGCGCGGAGTCTGCGGGCCAGCGGGGAGACCGGCCGGCCGGGGCGGCGGGGCACGGAGGCGTCGGGGCCGTACGCGTCGGACCCGCGGCCATGAGGCCCCGCCTGCGGCGGCAGCGGCGCGGGTCGTCGCGATCGGTTCTGAGAGGGACGCGTCCTGGGTTGCTCCACTGCTCCAACTTAGGTGCGCTTATGTGCTCAAAGGGCAGCGGGACACGCGTTTTGGCCGAGCTTGGCGCTCTGTTCGAACCGTCCGCAGTACGACCGCGGGACCGTTCGGGTGGATCTTCACCCTATTGGTCCTCAAGGCTGTCCGGGTGGGGTGAATGCCCTGAGGGACCCTTCCGCGCCGCCGGTACGGACCGCCCGGTGAAGCTAGGACGGGTGGAGCTCGGCCGCGCGCATCGCCGCGCCCACGATGCCCGCGTTGTTCTCCAGCTGCGCCGGGACGATCTCCGCCCGGATGCCCTCGATCAGCGGCAGGAACTTGTGGGACTTGCGGCTCACCCCGCCGCCGATGATGAACAGCTCCGGCGAGAACAGCATCTCCACATGGGCCAGGTACTTCTGGACGCGGTGCGCCCAGTGCTCCCAGCTCAGGTCGTGATCCTCCTTGGCCTTGGTGGAGGCGTGCTTCTCCGCCTCGTGGCCGTGGAGTTCGAGATGGCCCAGCTCGGTGTTGGGCACAAGGGTCCCGTCGACGAACAGGGCGCTGCCGATGCCGGTGCCGAAGGTGAGCAGGAACACCGTGCCCGCGCGGTCGCGTCCGGCGCCGAAGCGCGTCTCCGCGACCCCGGCGGCGTCCGCGTCGTTCAGCACGACGACCGGGAGGCCCCCGAGGCGGTCGGCGAGCAGGGCGCGCGCGTCGACGCCGATCCAGCTCTTGTCGACGTTCGCCGCCGTACGGACCGTGCCGCCGCCGGTGACGACCCCGGGGTAGGTGATGCCGACCGGGCCCTTCCAGCCGAAGTGGTCCACCACGTCCCGCACCCCGTCGGCCACGGCGTCGGGGGTGGCGGGCTGAGGGGTCAGGACCTTGAACCGCTCGGCCGCCAGGTCGCCGCGGTCCAGGTCGACGGGCGCGCCCTTGATCCCTGAGCCGCCGATGTCCACACCGAAGATCTCCATGCGCCCTACGTTACGACGCGGGACCGGCGGTCACGCCCCGAACGGCGCCGTACCGGCCGCCCACCGCCCAGGTCCGCGGCGTCCGGTCGGGCCGGGCCGGCCTACTGCTCGGCGGTGCCGCCCGCGGCCAGGGCGGCGGCCTCGGCGCGCAGGTCCCGGCGCAGTTCCTTCGGCAGCGAGAAGGTGATCGACTCCTCGGCCGTCTTGACCAGCTCCACGTCCGCGTAGCCACGGGCGGAGAGGTACTCCAGGACCTCCTCGACCAGGATCTCGGGCACCGAGGCGCCGGAGGTCAGTCCGACGGTGGTGACACCGTCGAGCCAGGTCTCGTCGATCTCGCTGGCGAAGTCCACCAGGTACGCGGCCTTGGCGCCCGCGTTCAGGGCGACCTCGACCAGCCGTACGGAGTTGGAGGAGTTGCGCGAGCCGACGACGATGACCAGGTCGGACTCGGCGCCCATCTCCTTCACCGCGACCTGGCGGTTCTGGGTGGCGTAGCAGATGTCGTCGCTGGGGGGCGAGATGAGGTTCGGGAACTTGGTCTTCAGGGCGTCGACGGTCTCCATGGTCTCGTCCACGGAGAGCGTCGTCTGGGAGAGCCACACCACGCGGGACGGGTCGCGGACCTCGACCTTGGCGACGTCCTCGGGGCCGTCGACCAGGGTGATGTGGTCGGGCGCCTCACCGGACGTGCCGATGACCTCCTCGTGGCCCTCGTGGCCGATCAGGAGGATGTCGTAGTCGTCCTGGGCGAACCGGACGGCCTCCTTGTGGACCTTGGTGACCAGCGGGCAGGTGGCGTCGATCGTGGCGAGCTTGCCCTGGGCGGCCTCGTCGTGGACCACGGGGGACACGCCGTGCGCGGAGAACATGACGATGGACCCCTCGGGGACCTCCGCCGTCTTCTCGACGAAGATCGCGCCCTTCCGTTCCAGGGTCTGCACGACGTACTTGTTGTGGACGATCTCGTGGCGGACGTAGATCGGGGCCCCGAACTGTTCCAGGGCCTTCTCGACGGCGATCACGGCTCGGTCCACACCCGCGCAGTACCCACGGGGGGCGGCGAGCAGGACCCGGCGGGCTGGCGAAGCAGTCATGCCACCCATCGTAAGGCCCTGCCCGGCAGGTGGATGATCGGCTTGTTGGGGAAACTGGGTGAGCCGGAGCACGCACCCGTGCGCGGGGCGCCTTCCTGAACTGCTCACGCCCCCCGCGCACGGGTGCTCCCCGTCCGCTCCGGCCCTGTCGGCCCACGGAGGCGCAGCCATGACCGCGAGCGGTGCACCCGGGGGCGACGAGGGGCCGGTGGCCGTCCCCGATCCGGCGGGTCCGGGGCTGCGGCGCACCCTGGGCTTTCGTGACCTGGTCGTCTACGGCCTGCTGTTCATCGCTCCGATGGCCCCGGTGGGTGTGTTCGGCACGCTCGACGCGAAGTCGCACGGGGCGGTCGCGCTGGTCTATGTGGTCGCGACGGTCGCGATGGCGTTCACGGCGTTCAGTTACGCCCAGATGGTGCGGGTGGTCCCGCACGCGGGTTCGGTGTTCGCCTACGCGCGCGTGGGGCTCGGCCGGGGGGCCGGGTTCATCGCGGGCTGGATGGCGATGCTGGACTATCTGCTGATCCCGGCGGTGGCGTACCTGTTCTCGGGGATCGCGATGAACGCGCTGGTCCCGGAGGTGTCCCGGTGGGTGTGGACGGCGATCGCGGTCGTCGTCACCACCTTGCTGAACGTGTGGGGCGTACGGGCCGCCGCGCGTGTGGGCTTCGCCGTGCTGGCGATGGAGATCGTCGTCCTGCTGGTGTTCGTGACGGCCGCCGTGGTGGTGCTGGTGCGGGACGGGGCGCAGCGGGATTTGTGGTCGCCGTTCGCGGGGGACACCACGTTCGCGTTCTCGGCGGTGCTGGGCGCGGTGTCGGTGGCGGTGCTGTCGTACCTCGGGTTCGACGCGATCGCGTCGTTCGCGGAGGAGGTCACCGGCGGGTCGGCGAAGGTGGCGCGGGCGGTGCTGGTGTGTCTGGTGCTCGCGGGCGCGCTGTTCGTGGCGCAGACGTATCTCGTGGCGCTGCTGGAGCCCTTGTCGTCGGCGGAGCTGGCGGCGGACCCGGCGAAGCAGGGGTCCGCGTTCTACGACGCGGTGGACGTGTCGGTGGGCACCTGGCTGCACGACCTGGTGGCGGTGAGCAAGGCGATCGGGGCGGCGTTCGCGGCGCTGGCCGGGCAGGCGGCGGCCGGACGACTGCTGTTCGCGATGGCCCGGGACCGGCGGCTGCCGCGGGTGCTGGCCCGCACCGGCGCGGGTACGCCCCGGGTGGCGCTGCTGGTGGCCGCGGTGATCACGCTGGTGGCGGCGGTGTGGGCGGCGCGGCGGGACGACGGGCTCGACCATCTGGTGTCGGTGGTGGACGTGGGCGCGCTGACGGCGTTCACCCTGCTGCACGCGAGCGTGGTCGGCTGGTTCGTGGTGCGGCGTCTGGGCGGGCCGGTGATCTGGTGGCGGCATCTGCTGCTGCCGGTGGTCGGCGCGGCCGTCACCGTCGCGGTGATCGTGACGGCTTCGGGCACGGCGCAGGTGGTCGGCGCGGCCTGGTTCGCGGTGGGGCTGGTGGTGCTGCTGGCACAGCGGGGGCGGGTGGACACCGGGGAGCCGGACGTACGGGCGGAGGAGCTGCCCCCGAAGGGCCCGGGGGCCGGATAGCGGCGGCGAGGGGCGGGTGCGGGGCGGTCGCGTTGTCGGTGGGTGCCGTTACGCTCGGGCGCATGGCTGTCACCACGTCCGCGGAGAATCCGCTGCCCGTCGGCGATGTGTCCCGACTGATCGGCGGGTGGATCGACCGGCTCGGCGCGGTCTGGGTCGAGGGGCAGATCACCCAGTTGTCGCGTCGTCCGGGCGCCGGGGTGGTGTTCCTGACGCTGCGCGACCCGTCGCACGACATCTCGGTGGGGGTGACGTGCTTCCGCCAGGTGTTCGACACGGTGTCGGACGTCGTCACCGAGGGCGCCCGGGTCGTCGTCCTCGCCAAGCCCGAGTGGTACGCGCCGCGCGGCCAGCTCTCGCTGCGGGCCACCGAGATACGGCCGGTCGGTGTGGGTGAGCTGCTGGCCCGGCTGGAGCGGCTGAAGAAGTCCCTCGCGGCGGAGGGCCTGTTCGCCCTGGACCGCAAGCGGCCGCTGCCGTTCCTGCCCCAGCTGATCGGGCTGGTGTGCGGGCGGGCGTCGGCCGCCGAGCGGGACGTCCTGGAGAACGCCCGGCACCGCTGGCCCGCCGTCCGCTTCGAGGTCCGCAACGTCCCCGTCCAGGGGGTGCACGCGGTGCCGCAGGTCGTGGGCGCGGTGCAGGAGCTGGACGCGCTGGACGAGGTCGATGTGATCGTGGTCGCCCGGGGCGGCGGCAGCGTGGAGGATCTGCTGCCGTTCTCCGACGAGGCGCTGATCCGCGCGGTCGCCGCGTGCCGTACGCCGGTGGTGTCCGCGATCGGGCACGAGCCGGACCAGCCGCTGCTCGACCTGGTCGCGGATCTGCGGGCGTCGACGCCCACCGACGCGGCGAAGAAGGTCGTCCCCGACGTCGGCGAGGAGCTGGAGCGGGTGGCCCAGCTGCGGGACCGGGCGCGGCGGTCCGTCGCGGCGTTCGTGGACCGTGAGGAGCGGGGGCTCGCCCATGCCCTGGCCCGCCCGGTGATGCGGGACCCGCACAAGATGGTGGACGACCGCGCCGAGCAGCTCACCGCCCTGGTGGACCGCTCCCGCCGCACGCTGGGGCATCTCCTCGACCGGGCCTCGTCCGAGCTGACGCACACCCACGCGCGCGTGGTGGCGCTGTCCCCCGCCGCGACCTTGCAGCGCGGGTACGCCGTCCTCCAGCGCGACGACGGCCATGTGGTGCGGGCACCCGCCGACGCGCCTGACGGGGCGCGGCTGCGCGCGCGGGTCGCCGAGGGGGAGTTCGAGGTACAGGTGGTGGCCGATCAGACGCGGAAGGTGGAGACATGAGCGGGACGACGACGGGGGCCGAGGGGGCCGCGCTCGGCTACGAGCAGGCTCGCGACGAGCTGATCGACGTGGTGCGCAGACTGGAGACCGGGGGCACCACGCTGGAGGAGTCCCTGGCCCTGTGGGAACGCGGCGAGGAACTCGCGAAGGTGTGCCGCCGCTGGCTGGACGGCGCCCGCGCCCGGCTTGACGCGGCCCTCGCGGAACCCGGCGACGAGCCGACACCGTCGGGCTGACCCCTCCGGGGCGCCCCGGGTTCCCCCGGCTTCCGGGACCTCGGTGGCTTCCCGGGCTTACCGGGCTTCCAGGTCTCCCGTCCGGTCGGTGATCCGCCCTCGTGGTGCCCGTCACGAGCCTCTGACGTGCGACGAAAGCTCGTCGCACGTGCTTCGCCATGTCCGCCTTCTTTGACACGGCTGCAACACTCCGTTAATTGAAACTTCAACCTTGGGGTTGTACAGTTATCAACGAAATCAGGGCCGGACACCCCTGTCCGCCGCCCCGTCCAGCAACGCGAAGGTTCACATGTCCCTCGTCCTCGCCCCCACCGCACAGGACCTCCTCTTCCGTGAGGCCCGCACCGCGAACACGTTCACCGACGAGCCGGTGACCGAGGAGCAGGTGCAGGCGATCTACGACCTGGTGAAGTTCGGCCCCACGGCCTTCAACCAGACCCCCCTGCGCGTCACCCTGGTCCGCTCCGCCGAGGCGCGTGAGCGACTGGTGGCCCATATGTCCGAGGGCAACCAGGCCAAGACCGCCACCGCGCCCCTCGTCGCGATCCTCTCCGCGGACAACGAGTTCCACGAGGAGCTGCCGCAGTTGCTGCCGCACTTCCCGCAGGCCAAGGACGCGTTCTTCGCGGAGCGGCCGGTACGGGAGAACAGCGCGCAGGTGAACGCGGCGCTCCAGGCCGGGTACTTCATCATCGGGGTGCGCGCCGCGGGGCTCGCCGCCGGGCCGATGACCGGGTTCGACTTCGCCGGGGTCCAGAAGGAGTTTTTGGACGAGGACCACTCGCCGCTGATGGTGGTCAACATCGGGCGGCCGGGGGACGACGCGTGGTTCCCGCGGTCGCCGCGGCTGGGGTACGAGCAGGTCATCACCACGGTCTGACGGGTCTCCCCCCTCTCGGGCTCCGGTCCGCCGGTGGCCGTACGTGCCCCCGTGCGGGTCGCCCGGTCCCTGGCGCCCTTTCGGTCGTCCCGGCCGGGCCCACCTGTTCCCGTGCCGGTCGCTCGGTGGGTGCGCGGTTCCTCGCGCCCCTGAGGTCCGTCCGGCTGGGCGCACTTGTTCCTGCGCCGGTCGCTCGTGGGTGCGCAGTTCCCCGCGCCCCTTGCGTCGTCCCGGCTGAGCGCGCTTGTTCCTGTGCCGTCGCTCGGTGGGTGCGCGGTTCCCCGCGCCCCTGGGTTCCACACCTGGGCGTACTTGTTCCCGTGCGGGTCGTTCATGGGTGCGCAGTTCCCCGCGCCCCTTGAGTCGTCCCGGCTGAGCGCACTTGTTCCTGTGCCGTCGCTCGGTGGGTGCGCAGTTCCCCGCGCCCCTGAGGTCGCCCCGGCTGGGCGTACTTGTCCCTGTGCGGGGCGTCCGTGGTGCGCGGTTCCTCGCGGCCCTGGGTGGTGCCCCATTGCTGTCGCTCTTCGAGTGCGGGGCGGTTCTCGTCTTCGCGCAGTTCCCCGCGCCCCTTTCGGGGCTCTTGACCCGTCGCTGGTCAAGAGCCGGACCCGACCGCCCAGGCCAGGCGGCACCCCCAGGGGCGCGAGGAACCGCGCAAAACCACCGGATACCCGCGCGGAAACACGTAGGCCCACCCGGGACGACCCAAGGGGCGCGAGGAACCGCGCACCCCCGGAGTACCCGCACGGGAAACAGAACGCCCAGGTGGGGAACCCAAAGGGGCGCGGGGAACTGCGCACCCACGAACGACCCGCACAGGAACACGTACGTTCAGGTGGGGAACCCCAGCACGGGGAACCGCGCGTCCACCGGGCGACCCGCGCAGGAACAAGTGCGCCCACCTGGGGAACCCCAGGGGCGCGAGGAACCGCGCATCCCGCGGGCGACCCGCACCGGGACAAGTGGGCCCGGCCGGGACGGCCTCAGGGGCGCGGGGAACTGCGCACCCACGGACGGGGGCACAGGGGCAAGTGCGTCCCGGTGTCGGGACCCGGTTCCGGCCAGGCATCCCGCACGGGAACATGTGCGGGACCGACCACACCCCGTAGCCCCGGCGGGGCTCACGCCTTCGTGGTCAGTGCCCCGGCCATCATCGCGAGCCGGGTGAACGACGCCGAGCCGGTGATCACGGTGGTCGCGTCGCCCTCCGTGAGGACGAGCGCGTCGTACCGCTCCCCCTCGTACTTCTCCCACACACGGCCGTCGATCGTCTGGGTCGCGTCCGTCCTGCGGGCTCCCCTGCTCGCCTGCTCGGCGAAGACCCGGGGCTTCTCGGTGGACTGCTCGATCGCGACGTACTTGCCGTCCGGCGACCGGAATCCCAGGTGCCAGCGGCTGGCCTCGGCGGAGCGGTAGCGCACGGAGGTCGGCTTCCACTCCTTGGAGAGCCCCTCGGGCGCGGCGATGGGGTACGGCGCGGCGCGACGGGCCGTGATGAGTTCGATGCGGTAGTCGATCGCCTTCACCGGGTCGCCGTCCTCGTCGTGCGGGAGGAACAGCCAGATGACTCCCGCGAAGAGGACCGTCACCCCCAGCGACAGCACCATGTTCCGTACGCTCTGCTTGCCGAGTCTGCCTGCCACGCGCACCATCGTCGCAGGTCCGCTTCCCGCCCCCGGCACCGGGCCCACGCCGGCGCCCGCCGAGGACCCCGCGGCCCGCGCGAACGACGACCCCTCCGCCACCGGCCCGCGGCCACCCGCCCCCACCTGCGACGGGGTGCCCGCGCGGACCGCGGGGGCACCCTCCGCGCTCATCCGTGGGCCCCCCTGCTCATTCCGGTGACCTGCGGATAGAGTCGGAACACACCCTCATCCGGCCGTCGTCGTATCAGAAAGGTGCGTCTCGATGACCGAACATCATCAGTTGCCGACCGAACTCGAAGTCCCGTCGGAGGCCCCCGACCGCAACCTGGCCCTGGAGCTCGTCCGGGTGACCGAGGCCGCGGCCATGGCCGCGGGCCGCTGGGTCGGCCTCGGCGACAAGAACAGGGCCGACGGCGCGGCCGTGCGGGCCATGCGCACCCTCGTCTCCACCGTGTCGATGAACGGCGTCGTCGTCATCGGCGAGGGCGAGAAGGACGAAGCGCCCATGCTCTTCAACGGGGAGCGGGTCGGGGACGGCACCGGCGCGGAGTGCGACATCGCCGTCGACCCGATCGACGGGACCACCCTGACCGCCAAGGGCATGCCGAACGCGGTCGCGGTCCTCGCGGCGGCCGACCGGGGCACCATGTTCGACCCGTCCGCCGTGTTCTACATGGACAAGCTCGTGACCGGCCCCGAAGCCGCCGACTACGTCGACATCGACGCCCCGGTCTCGGTCAACATCCGCCGGGTCGCGAAGGCCAAGCGCTCCTCCCCCGAGGACGTCACCGTCGTCATCCTCGACCGGCCCCGGCACGACGGGATCATCAGGGAGATCCGTGAGACGGGCGCCCGGATCAAGCTGATCTCCGACGGCGATGTCGCGGGCTCGGTGCTCGCCGTCCGCGAGGGCACCGGCGTCGATCTGCTGCTCGGGATCGGCGGCACCCCGGAGGGCATCATCTCCGCGTGTGCCATCAAGTGCCTCGGCGGCACGATCCAGGGCAAGCTCTGGCCCAAGGACGACGAGGAGCGGGAACGCGCCCTCGCCGCGGGCCATGACCTCGACCGGGTGCTCGCCACGAACGATCTGGTCTCCGGGGACAACGTCTTCTTCGTGGCGACAGGTATCACCGACGGCGAGCTGCTGCGCGGGGTGCGCTACCGCTCGGAGACGGCGACCACGTCGTCGCTGGTGATGCGCTCCAAGTCGGGCACGATCCGCCAGATCGACTCCGAGCACCGGCTGTCGAAGCTGCGCGCGTACAGCGCCATCGACTTCGACCGCGCGAAGTAGCCGGACGCCACCCGGCGGTCGCCCGGTTCCGGGCAGCCGTCGCCGGGTACGGCCACGGGGGCGCCCCGCTGTGCGGGTGGGCGTCCCCGTCGCCGTACCGGAGAAGGGTGTACGGGCGGGCGGTTCAGCCGGCCGCGGCGATCGGGTCGGCCACGTGGGCCGCCTTCTTCAGCTCGACGTCCCGCCTGCGGCGGCGCGCGAGGACCACCCGGCGCTCGGCGGCGGTGAGTCCGCCCCAGACCCCGTACGGCTCGGGCTGGAGCAGTGCGTGTTCACGGCATTCGATCATCACGGGGCAGCCCCCGCAGACCCGCTTGGCGGCTTCCTCCCGGGACAGCCGGGCCGCTGTGGGTTCCTTGGAGGGAGCGAAGAAGAGCCCGGCCTCGTCGCGGCGGCAGACCGCTTCCGTGTGCCATGGGGCGTCCTGATCCCGATCCTGTGTTGGTACCCGCTGTGGTGGGACGGCGGCTACCTGCAAGGACTGATGCGGCGGATGCAGCACGGTCTACTCCTGACGACGGCTTCGCAAGGGAGCGGCGATGCAGCAAGCCCTACCCGCTGTGCGCGTTCCTATGCACTGAGTCCCCATGCCCGAAGCTTCCCGTCCGGTCGCGGACCCGTCCCGCCAGGGGCCGGACAGGGTGCCGACCGGGCCGCTGAACTCCCGTCAGAACCGCAGGTACTTGCGCATCCGGTCGCTGGTGGCCGGGTTCGCCAGGGCGTTGGCGACCCGGCGGCCCTTGCGCGCCCTGGCCTCGATGTTGCCGAGGGCGGAGATCCCGTCGACGTAGACCACCGGCGCGTCCGGGTCGGGCGAATCGAGGCTGTCCACCTCGAAGTTGCCGAGCACACCGCCCCCGTTGCCGCGCAGCGAGATGTTCTCCGGGACGGTTATCTCGACATTGCCGAAGAGGCAGAACGCCTTGACGACGACCTGCCGGTGCTCGAAGACCGCCTCGCTCAGGTCGATCTCGACGCTGCCGAAGACCGCGTACGCGTGGGTGCGCCGGGAGACGCGCCAGCGGCCCCGGCGGACACTGCTGCTGAACACCGCGACGAGGTTCTCGTCCGGCGCGGGCGGCACGGCCCCGGAGTCCGGGCGGTTGGGGGCGGGGTGCGCGGGCCGGACGTGCGGGTGTCCGGCGCCGTCCGGGGAGGGCAGGTCCCGTACGTACGGTTCGAGTTCGGTGACGGTCTTGGCGCGGTACACGCCCTCGACCCGCTCGGCGTGCTCGTCGGAGGTGATCCGCCCCTCGCCCAGCGCGTCACGGAGGATGTCGGCGATCCGGTCCCGGTCGGCGTCCGAGGCGCGGAGCTCCACGGGCGGCGGATCGGCGGTCGGTTCCTGGCGGCGCTTTTCGAGGTCCACGGCCTCAGATTACCCAGACGCGATAGATCGCGACTAGGGGGCCGCGCCGGTCGGATGCCCCGGCGCACGACCACTTCGGCCGAACCCGCCGACAGCCCCGTCCCCGTACGGCATGCTGTCCGGCACCCCGGCACCCCCGTACGGAGTCCGGGCGCGTCCCGTACGGCGTCCGGCGGCCGGTCCTTGAGCCGAAAGCCACGGTCAGACAGACGCACCCACCCCCACCACGGTTGTCCGGGGCCCCGGATTACGCTGTAGGGTGCGCCGCCGACGGAGGTGCGCCGCTTGTCTTTTAGTGAGGAATAGGCGTTATGCCAGAGTTTGCGTACTCCGATCTGCTCCCGCTGGGAGCGGACACCACGCCGTACCGCCTGGTGACCGCCGAAGGTGTCTCCACCTTCGAGGCGGACGGGCGCACCTTCCTCAAGGTCGACCCGGAGGCGCTGCGCAAGCTGGCCGCCGAGGCGATCCACGACATCCAGCACTATCTGCGGCCCGCGCACCTGGCCCAGCTGCGCCGGATCATCGACGACCCGGCGGCCTCCGGCAACGACAAGTTCGTCGCGCTGGACCTGCTCAAGAACGCGAACATCGCCGCCGCGGGCGTGCTGCCCATGTGCCAGGACACGGGCACCGCGATCGTCATGGGCAAGCGCGGCCAGCAGGTCCTCACCGAGGGCGGCGACGAGGAAGCCCTGTCGCGCGGGATCTACGACGCGTACACCGAGCTCAATCTGCGCTACTCCCAGATGGCCCCGCTGACCATGTGGGAGGAGAAGAACACCGGCTCCAACCTGCCCGCGCAGATCGAGCTGTACGCGACCGACGGCGGCGCCTACAAGTTCCTCTTCATGGCCAAGGGCGGCGGCTCGGCCAACAAGTCCTTCCTCTACCAGGAGACCAAGGCCGTCCTCAACGAGACCTCGATGATGAGGTTCCTGGAGGAGAAGATCCGTTCGCTCGGCACGGCCGCCTGCCCGCCGTACCACCTGGCGATCGTCGTCGGCGGCACCTCCGCCGAGTTCGCGCTCAAGACCGCCAAGTACGCCTCCGCGCACTACCTGGACGAGCTGCCCGCCGAGGGTTCACCGCTCGGCCACGGCTTCCGGGACAAGGAGCTGGAGGAGAAGGTCTTCGAGCTCACCCAGCGGATCGGGATCGGCGCGCAGTTCGGCGGCAAGTACTTCTGCCATGACGTCCGGGTGGTACGGCTGCCCCGGCACGGCGCGTCGCTGCCCGTCGCCATCGCCGTGTCCTGCTCCGCCGACCGGCAGGCCGTCGCGAAGATCACCGCCGAGGGCGTGTTCCTGGAGCAGCTGGAGACCGACCCGGCCCGCTTCCTGCCCGACACCACCGACGACCACCTCGACGAGTCCGGCGACGTGGTCCGGATCGACCTCAACCAGCCCATGGACGACATCCTCGCCGCGCTGAGCGAGCACCCGGTCAAGACCCGGCTGTCGCTGTCCGGTCCGCTGGTCGTCGCCCGCGACATCGCCCACGCCAAGATCAAGGAACGTCTCGACGCGGGCGAGGACATGCCGCAGTACCTCAAGGACCACCCGGTCTACTACGCGGGCCCGGCCAAGACCCCCGAGGGCTACGCCTCCGGTTCCTTCGGCCCGACCACCGCCGGCCGGATGGACAGCTATGTCGAGCAGTTCCAGGCGGCGGGCGGCTCCAAGGTGATGCTCGCCAAGGGCAACCGCTCCCAGCAGGTCACCGACGCGTGCGGCACGCACGGCGGCTTCTACCTCGGCTCCATCGGCGGCCCCGCCGCCCGCCTCGCCCAGGACTGCATCAAGAAGGTCGAGGTCGTGGAGTACGAGGAGCTGGGCATGGAGGCCGTCTGGCGGATCGAGGTCGAGGACTTCCCGGCGTTCATCGTCGTCGACGACAAGGGCAACGACTTCTTCAAGGACCCGGCCCCCGCGCCGACCTTCACGAGCATCCCGGTACGGGGCCCCGGCCTCGGCTGAGCCGCCGCACGGGGGAGCGCCGGCTCCCCCGCCCGGGGCATCTCCGGTGTCCGCCGGCGGTCGGGGGGCAGGGGAATAGCGGGAACAGGACAACCGCTCACCCTTGCGGGAACTCTGACCGACCGGCTCTGGAGGTAGTACCACGATGGCGAGCGCGCACGACGGCGACAAGGGCACGACCAGCGGTGACGACGGCGGGTACCGCGTCGAACACGACTCCATGGGCGAGGTGCGGGTCCCCTCCGGCGCGAAGTGGCGGGCGCAGACCCAGCGGGCCGTGGAGAACTTCCCCATCTCGGGGCAGCGGCTGGAACGCGCCCATATCGAGGCGCTGGCCCGGATCAAGGCCGCCGCGGCGAAGGTCAACGCGGACCTCGGGGTCCTGGAGCGGGACACCGCCGACGCGATCGTGGCCGCCGCGGCGGAGGTCGCCGAGGGCCGCTGGGACGACCAGTTCCCCGTCGATGTGTTCCAGACCGGGTCGGGCACCTCGTCCAACATGAACACCAACGAGGTGCTGGCGACCCTCGCGAGCGAGCGGCTCGGCCGGTCCGTCCATCCGAACGACCATGTGAACGCCTCGCAGTCGTCGAACGACGTGTTCCCGTCCTCGATCCATATCGCCGCCACCGCGGCCGTCACCCGGGACCTGATCCCCGCGCTCGACCATCTCGCCGCCGCGCTGGAGCGCAAGGCGGAGGAGTTCGCGGATGTCGTGAAGTCGGGCCGGACCCACCTCATGGACGCCACCCCCGTCACCCTCGGCCAGGAGTTCGCCGGGTACGCGGCCCAGGTCCGCTACGGCGTGGAGCGGCTGCGGGCCTCGCTGCCGAGGCTCGCGGAGCTGCCGCTGGGCGGTACGGCGGTCGGTACCGGGATCAACACCCCGCCCGGGTTCTCGGCCGCGGTGATCTCCGAGGTCGCCGCCGCGACCGGGCTGCCGCTGACGGAGGCCCGGGACCACTTCGAGGCGCAGGGCGCGCGGGACGGGATCGTCGAGACCAGCGGACAGCTGAAGACCATCGCGGTGGGGCTGACGAAGATCTCCAACGATCTGCGCTGGATGGCCAGCGGGCCCCGGACCGGGCTCGCGGAGATCGTCCTGCCCGATCTCCAGCCCGGGTCGTCGATCATGCCCGGCAAGGTGAACCCGGTGGTCCCCGAGGCGGTGCTGATGGTCGCCGCGCAGGTCATCGGCAACGACACGGCGATCACCGTGGCCGGGGCGTCCGGGAACTTCGAGCTGAACGTGATGCTGCCGGTCATCGCGAAGAACGTGCTGGAGTCCGTGCGGCTGCTGGCCAACGCGGGGCGGCTGCTCGCCGACCGGACGGTCGACGGGATCGTCGCGGACCGGGAGCGGGCGCTGGAGTACGCGGAGTCCTCGCCGTCCGTGGTCACCCCGCTGAACAAGTACCTCGGGTACGAGGAGGCGGCGAAGGTGGCGAAGCGGGCGCTGGCCGCGCGGCGGACGATTCGTGAGGTGGTGCTGGAGGGGGGGTATGTCGAGCGGGGCGTTCTCACGCTCGACCAGTTGGACGCCGCGCTGGACGTCCTCCGCATGACCCGCCCCTGACCCCACCCGACCCCTACCCGGGCCCGCCCCTGCGGTTCCCCGCGCCGGACGCACTCGTTCCTGTGCGGGTCGCTCGTGGGATGCGCAGTTCCCCGCGCCCCTGGGTCTGTCCGGGCGGGCGTACGTGTTCCCTGTGCCGTCGCTCGCTGGGTGCGCAGTTCCCCGCGCCCCTAGGGTTCCCCACCTGGACGTACTTGTTCCCGTGCAGGTACTCCGGGGGTGCGCAGTTCCCCGCGCCCCTGGGGTTCCCCACCTGGACGTACTTGTTCCCGTGCAGGTACTCCGGGGGTGCGCAGTTCCTCGCGCCCCTGGGTTTGTCCGGCTGGGCGTACTTGTTCCCGTGCGGGTACTCCGGGGGTGCGCAGTTCCCCGCGCCCCTGGGTTTGTCCGGGTGAGCGAAATTGTTCCTGTGCGGGTCGCTTGTGGAGTGCGCAGTTCCCCGCGCCCCTAGGGTCGCCTGTGCTGGGCGGACTCGTTCCTGTGCCGTCGCTCGGTGGGTGCGCGGTTCCTCGCGCCCCTGGGGGTGCCGCCTGGTCTGGGGCGGTCGGGTGCGGGCGGCAGCTGACCGGCGACGGATCGAGAGCCCCGAAAGGGGCGCGGGGAACTGCGCGAAGACGAGAGCAGCCCCGCACCCGAAGAGCAACGGATCGGGGCAGCATCCAGGGGCGCGGGGAACGGCGCAAAACCACGGAGTACCTGCACGGGGAACAAGTACGTCCCCCGGGCAGACCCAGGGGCGCGAGGAACCGCGCACCCCACGAGCGACCCGCACAGGAACAGGTACGCCCGGCACAGGAAACCCAGGGGCGCGGGGAACTGCGCACCCACCGGGTGACGGCACGGGAACAAGTACGTCCAGGTGGGGAACCCTAAGGGGCGCGAGGAACCGCGCATCCCACGGGCGACCCGCACGGGAACAAGTACGACCACCCGGGCAGACCCAGGGGCGCGGGGACGGGTGGGTGTGCGGGCGTATCTGGGGCGCGGGCCGCCGGACGCGGGCGCCGGGGCGGGGCGGGACGTGGGGCTCGGGCCTCCCCGGACGGGGGTTCGTGGGGGATTTCCCGCGCGCCGCGCGAGGGCGGCTCCTAGTATCTGGGCATGGCAGGCGAGAACGAGGTACGTGGGCGGGGGGAGCCGTGGCGTGCGGGGACCCGGATCCTGTGGCGGTACCGGGCGAACGGCGGGGACGGTTTCCACATCTGCCGGCCGGTCACCGTCGTCCAGGACACCCCCGACCTGCTGGCCGCGTGGATGGCCCCCGGCACGGAATGCGTCCGTCCGGTGCTCACCGACGGCACCCCCCTGCACGCGGAACCGCTGGCCACCCGCTACACCAAGCCCCGTACCGTCCGCCGGGACCACTGGTCGGGCGCCGGGGTGCTGAAGCTGGCCCGGCCCGGGGAACCCTGGTCGGTGTGGCTGTTCTGGTACCCCGACTGGCGGTTCAAGAACTGGTACGTGAATCTGGAGGAGCCACGGGTCCGCTGGGACGGCGGGGTGGATTCGGAGGACCATTTCCTGGACATCTCCGTACGCCCCGACCGAAGCTGGCAGTGGCACGACGAGGACGAGTTCGCGCAGGCACAGCGGGCCGGGCTGATGGGCCCGCGGCAGGCGCGGCGGGTGAGGGAGGCGGGAGACGCGGCGGTCGAGGTGATCAGGAGCTGGGGTCCGCCGTTCGCGGACGGCTGGCCCGGCTGGCGGCCCGATCCGGCATGGCCGATTCCGGCCTTGCCGGACAACTGGGATCGCACCCCCGCGCAAGTGTCCTCATGAGACCCTTGATGTGCCCCCATGGTTCAAACGTAGGATCGTCCTCCGCAAGGGCGCACAGCAGCAACTCCTTGGGCTTGCGCGAGGGCTGACAGGATGTCATCGAGGGGTGGCCAGAGCGTGAGCGAGCGCGACGAGGCGTACGACGGGTTCGGCGATGCCGCACCCGACCGCACAGGTCAGGCCGAGGCGTTCGACGCCATCGGTGGACGGTACGACGACGCGTTCCCCCATAAGGAGGGGCAGGTCACCGCGGTGGGACGGCTGCTGGCCGAGCTGCCGGACAAGGCGCGCGTCCTGGACGTGGGCTGCGGCACCGGCGTGCCGACGGCCCGCCAGCTGATGGACGCGGGACACTCCGTGACCGGGGTGGACCTCTCCGAGGGGATGCTGGAGCTCGCGAGGGCCCATGTCCCGGAGGCCGAGTTCCTGCACCGGGACCTGGCCTCGCTGCGCGTCGAGGGGCCGGGCGGACTGGGCCGCTTCGACGGGATCACCTGCTTCTTCACACTGCTGATGCTGCCCCGCGCCGAAATACCCTATGCGCTGAGGCAGTTCCACCGGCTCCTCAAGCCGGACGGTGTCCTGGCGCTGTCGATGGTCGAGGCCGACCTCGACGACGCCGAGATCCCGTTCATGAGCCACTACATCCGCGTGTCCGGCTTCCTGCGCGACGAGCTGCGCGAGGTGGTGCGGGAGGCGGGCTTCGAGATCACCGCGGAGGAGCTGCACTCGTACGCGCCCGCCAGGGCGGACGCACCACCCGAGCACCAACTGTTCCTCAACTGCCGACGCACCTGATCACCGTGTGCCGCGCGGTTCCACCCGGCACCCGCCAGGTGACCGCTTGACCGCGTGGCGCGCAGCCCCGGACGGACGGATTCGACACGCGTGACGGAGCATCCACTGCCCTCAGAGGGCCGCCAGTACGGTACGGCCGGTCCTCCCGCCCCCGTGGACCCCCGCGGGGCACTGCTGCGTGCCCAGGCGTCGCCGGACCCGAGCGTTCCGGGGACGGCGTCCGCGATGCCGTCCCAGCCCCGCTCCGGCGGGGCCCGCGGCGGCGCGGACCCCGAACCCGCCTCCGGCGCGGAACACGCCCAGCCGAGCCCCGAGGGGTCCGGCGGGCGGGTCCGGTCCGGGCCCCGCCCCGACCCCGGCGGGCTGCCCGCCGAGGAGGGCCCGGCGCGGCACGACGGCGCCCGCGCGGAGCCGCAGACCACCCGCAGCGACCCGGAGGGCCCCACGGAACACGGTGAGAGCGTGCCGCGCGACCCGAAGGACGCGGCGGCCCCCGGGCCGCCCGGTGGGGTGGAGCGCCGGGGCGGCGCGCCGTCCGGCGGGCCCGCCGGGGTGACGCATATGCGGCGGGACGGTGACCGGCTGCGGTTCGTGGGCGCGGCGACCCGGCGGATCGCCCGCGGGCTGGACCTGGACGAGATCGTGATGGGGCTGTGCCGGGCGACCGTGCCGACCTTCTCCGACGCGATCCTGGTCTATCTGCGGGACCCGCTGCCCGTGGGTGACGAGCGGCCGACCGGCCCGGTGGTGCTGCGGCTGCGCCGGACCGACCGTATCCCCGAGGACCGGGACACCGAGGCGGGCACCCTGCCCGCCATCCAGCTCGACCTGGAGGCCACCGGGACCACGGAGCTGTGCACCGTACGGCCGGGCGGGGCGCTCGCCGAGGTGCTGCGCGGGGTGCGGCCGGTGTTCGCGGACGCCGCGCAGGACGCGCTGCCCGAGCTGCTCGGTGAGGCCCGTACCGTGCCGAACGGCCGGCACACGATCCTCGCGCCGCTGCGCGGACGCCGCCGGGTGATCGGCGCGGCGATCTTCCTGCGCCGCCCCGACCGTCCCGCGTTCGACTCCGAGGACCTGCTGGTGGCGGCGCAGCTCGCCACGCACAGCGCGCTCGGTATCGACAAGGCGGTGCTGTACGGGCGGGAGGCGTACATCGCGGACGAGCTCCAGCGGACGATGCTGCCGGAGACCCTGCCCCGGCCGACGGGGGTGCGGCTCGCGTCGCGCTATCTCCCGGCCGCGGAGACGGCCCGGGTGGGCGGTGACTGGTACGACGCGATCCCGCTGCCCGGCAGCCGGGTCGCGCTGGTCGTCGGTGATGTGATGGGTCACTCCATGACATCGGCGGCGATCATGGGGCAGCTGCGGACGACCGCGCAGACCCTGGCGGGTCTGGATCTGCCGCCGCAGGAGGTGCTGCACCATCTGGACGAACAGGCGCAGCGGCTCGGGCACGACCGGATGGCGACGTGTCTCTACGCGGTGTACGACCCGGTATCGCACCGGATCACGATCGCCAACGCGGGCCATCCGCCGCCGGTGCTGCTGCATCTGGGCGGGAAGGCCGAGGTGCTGCGGGTGCCCGCCGGTGCGCCGATCGGGGTCGGCGGGGTCGACTTCGAGGCGGTGGAGCTGGACGCGCCGGCCGGGGCGACGCTGCTGCTGTACACGGACGGGCTGGTGGAGTCGCGGCTGCGGGACGTGGTCGCGGGCATCGAGCAGCTGCGGGCCCGGCTGGAGGCGACCGCGCAGCTCACGGGTCCCGATCACGCGCCGCCGCTGGAAGCGCTGTGCGACGAGGTCCTGGACATGCTGGGGCCCGGGGACCGCGACGACGACATCGCGCTGCTGGCGGCCCGTTTCGACGGGATCGCGCCGAGCGACGTGGCGTACTGGTTCCTCGAACCGGAGGACCGGGCGCCCAGCCGGGCCCGGCGCCTCGCCCGGGGCGCCCTGAAGCGGTGGGGCCTGGAGGATCTGTCGGACTCGGTGGAGCTGCTGGTCAGTGAGGTGGTGACGAACGCGGTGCGGTACGCGTCGCGGCCGGTGACGCTGCGGCTGCTGCGGACCGATGTGCTGCGCTGCGAGGTCGGTGACGACGTACCGCAGCTGCCCCGGCTGCGGCAGGCGCGGGCGACCGACGAGGGCGGCCGTGGGCTGTACCTGGTGAACAAGCTGGCGCGGCGGTGGGGCGCGACCCGGCTGAGCACGGGCAAGGTCGTGTGGTTCGAGCTGGCGCGGAACCAGTCCCCGCCCGGCTGACCGCCGGTCCCGTGGCCGTGGGAGGGGTCCCACGGCCACGGGAGCCCTCCCACCGCCGGAGCGTGGCCAAATGCCACCGTCGGAGCGTGGCCAAATGTTGCCGACAGCCCGTCGGCGGAGTTGACTGGCGTGGTGGACGAAGCGCCCACACCCCGGGGGACATCCCCCCGTGTCCCCCGGCACCCTCACGCATGGGAGGACGCTCGTGACCGAGGCACCGAAACCCGCCCCGTACACGACGAACAACGCCGGTATCCCCGTCGAGAGCGACGAGCACTCGCTGACCGTGGGCCCGGACGGCCCGGTACTGCTCCAGGACCACTATCTGATCGAGAAGATGGCCCAGTTCAACCGGGAGCGGGTCCCGGAGCGGGTCGTGCACGCCAAGGGCAGCGGCGCGTACGGGTTCTTCGAGGTCACCAATGACGTCAGCCAGTTCACCAAGGCCGATCTGTTCCAGCCGGGCAAGCGGACTCAGATGCTGGCGCGGTTCTCCACGGTCGCCGGTGAGCAGGGCTCGCCCGACACCTGGCGCGACCCCCGGGGCTTCGCGCTGAAGTTCTACACCGAGCACGGCAACTACGACCTGGTCGGCAACAACACGCCGGTGTTCTTCGTGCGGGACTCGCAGAAGTTCCAGGACTTCATCCGCTCGCAGAAACGCCATCCGCGGACCGGGCTGCGCAACAACGACATGCAGTGGGACTTCTGGACGCTCTCCCCGGAGACGGCCCACCAGGTCACCTGGCTGATGGGCGACCGGGGCGTCCCGAAGACGTACCGCCACATGAACGGCTACAGCTCGCACACGTACATGTGGGTGAACGCGGGCGGGGAACGGTTCTGGGTCAAGTACCACATGAAGACCGACCAGGGCATCGACTTCCTGACCCAGGAGGAGGCCGACGAGCTGGCGGGCACCGACGCGGACAAGCACCGCCGGGACCTGTACGAGTCGATCGAGTCCGGTGACGCGCCGTCGTGGACGATGCACGTCCAGATCATGCCGTTCGAGGACGCGGCGGACTACCGCTTCAACCCGTTCGACCTGACCAAGGTGTGGCCGCACGGCGACTACCCGCTGATCGAGGTCGGCCGGATGACGCTGGACCGCAACCCGGAGGACTACTTCGTCCATATCGAGCAGGCCGCGTTCGAGCCGTCGAACATGGTGCCCGGGATCGGTCCGTCGCCCGACAAGATGCTGCTCGGCCGGCTCTTCTCGTACCCGGACACCCACCGGTACCGGATCGGCCCGAACTACGCGCAGCTCCCGCCGAACCGGCCGCACTCGCCGGTCGCCTCGTACGCGAAGGACGGTCCGATGCGTTACGCGCCCGCCCGGGTGGGCGCGGTGTACGCGCCCAACTCGTACGGCGGTCCGGCGGCGGACACGGAGCGGTTCGGGGAGGTCGCGGGCTGGGCGTCGGCCGGGGAGATGGTCCGGGAGGCGTACGCGCTGCACCGCGAGGACGACGACTGGGGCCAGGCGGGCACGATGGTCCGTGAGGTGCTGGACGACGCGGCCCGGGACCGGCTGGTGTCGAACATCAGCGGGCATCTGAAGGCCGGGGTGAGCCGTCCGGTGCTGGACCGGGCGATCCAGTACTGGCGCAATGTCGACAAGGACCTGGGCGACCGGGTCGCGGCCAACGTCAACGGCGGCTGACGGACCCACCGCCGCGCGAACCCCCTCGGCAGGAGGGACAGCAAGGCGCCCGGTCCCGTGTCCGGTGTTCCGGTACGGGTCCGGGCGCTCTGGCGTGCCGTGCGGCCGGGGCTCAGCCCTCGTCGGCGGCGGTGCCGGGTTCGGCGGGCTCCTCCGGGGACTGGCTGGTGGTGGGGGGCGGGCTGGTCGTGGTGGAGGGGGGGCCCGGCGATTCCCCGCCCGGTTCCTCCGGCTCGGTCCCCGGGTCGGTGCTGGGGCTGGTCGGCGGCGCGCTGCTGCTGGACCGCGCGGGCTCCTCCGGCTCCTGGCTGGTCTCGGTCTCCGGCTCTTCCTCCTCCTGCGTCCGCGAGGGCGCCGGAGTGGTCGGCGGCTGCGACGAGGGGGTCTCGCTGGGCTCGGCGGGCGGGGAGAACGCCTGCTCCTGCTCGATGTCCAGGTCGAACTCGGACGGCTGGCCGATCGCGCCGAAGGTGTAGTCGGCCCAGATCCGGGCGGGGAAGCCGCCGCCGCTGATCCGGCCGCCGCCGGTGGCGCCCTTGAGGCTGGTCTGCGATCCGCGGGCGACCTTGTCGCCGTTCTTGTCCTCGCGGTCCTTGGGCACCTCGCCGAAGAGGCCGACCGAGGTGACGAGGTCCGGGGTGTAGCCGGTGAACCACGCGGAGCGGTTCTCGTCGGAGGTGCCGGTCTTGCCCGCCACGTCCTGGTCGGGGTCGCGCACGGCGCTGCCGGTGCCGTCGTCGACCACTCCGGTGAGGACCGAGGTGACGGCGTCGGCGGTGGTGCGCTTGACGACCTGGCCGCCGACCGGGTCGGGGAGGTCGACCGTGCGGTCCTTGTGGGTCGCGGACCTCAGCACCGCCGGGGTGACCTTCTTGCCGTGGTTGTCGAGGGTCGCGTAGACCCCGGCCATCTCCAGCGGGCTGGCGCCCATGGTGCCGAGTGTCTGCGCGGGCACCGCCTCAAGACCCTTGACGTCCATCCCGAGGACGCCCGCCATCCGCATCACCTCGGGCATCCCCACATCGACGCCCATCTGTGCGAAAACGGAGTTGACCGACTTGTTCATCGCCTTCTGCACGGTGACGTCGCCGTAGTCGACATCGTCCTCGTTGGGCGGTGCGAAGCCGATGTCGCTGCCCACCACGGGGCGCTTGCTGTCGCCGTCGTAGACGGTGTTCGCGGTGATCGGGTCGCCGTCCTGGGTCTCGGCGTCCTTCTCCAGCGCGGCGGCGTAGATCAGCGGCTTGAACGTCGAGGCGGGCTGGTAGTCCCGGCGGGTCGCGTTGTTGGTGAAGTGCTTGAAGTAGTCCACGCCGCCGTACATCGCGACGACCGCGCCGCTCTTCGGGTCCACGGACGCGGCGCCCGCCTGGACGTCCCCGTCCACGGGCCGCTTCTTGGGATCGAGCTTGCTGGTGAGCTGCGTCTTGACGGCCTTCTCCAGCAGCTCCTGCTTCTTCTTGTCGATGTTCAGCGTGAAGGTCCAGCCACCCGCCTGGACCTGCGACTCGGCCTGCGACTGGGTCAGCCCCTCGGCGACGAAGCGCTTCTCCAGCTCGGCGTCGGCGGCCTGCACCAGATATCCGGTCTGGCCGCTCTGGCCGGGCGCGGGACGCGGCTCCTTCGGCACGGGGAACTTCTGCTTCTCGCGCTCCGCCGCGTCCAGCCAGCCCTTCTCGACCATGTTGTCCAGGGTCTTGTTCCAGCGGAAGGAGACCAGTCCCTTGCCCCGCTTCGAGGCGGTGGCCCAGTCGTACGAGCTGGGGGCCTGGAGCAGGGAGGCGAGATACGCGCCCTGGGCGACGGTGAGGTCCTTGGCGTCGACGCGGTAGTACGCCTGGGCGGCGGCCTGGATGCCGTGCGCGCCGCGACCGTAGTAGCTGGTGTTGATGTACCCGGCGAGGATGTACTCCTTGGAGCGCTCCCGGTCGACCTTCAGCGAGATGACCAGTTCGTTCAGCTTGCGCGTGACGGTCTGTTCCTGCGTCAGGTAGTAGTTCTTGACGTACTGCTGGGTGATCGTGGAGCCGCCCTGCTTGCCCTTGCCGGACAGGGTGTTGAGCACACCCCGGGCGGTGCCCTTCAGATCGACGCCCTTGTCGTTGTAGAACGACTTGTTCTCGATCGCGACGAAGGTCCGCTGCACATCCTGCGGGACCTGCTCCAGATCCACGATCTCGCGGTTCACCTCACCGGTGCGGGCGAGGATCGAGCCGTCCCGGTACTTGTAGACGTTGCTCTGCTTCTTGGCCTGGGCGTTGCCCTCGGGGACGTCGACCACGAGGTAGAGCACGACGAAGGCGGCCATGCCCAGCAGGATGAATCCGAAGAACGTGCCGAGCAGCTTCCGCCAGGTGAGGAACCGGCGTATGCCGGTGCGTCCGCCCCGGGCCGGGCGCCCGCGCCGCGTACGCCGCCCGGCGCGCTGGCGCGCCCGTCGTTCCTCCGCTCGCCCCATGGGTCCGCTCGCTCCGCTTCTCGCTCGTGTCCGGTCGCTCACCTGAGGTCAGCTCTGAAAACTAACACCGCACGTCGGGACAGATTCCGGCAGACCAGGTCATTTAGTGCCGTGACAAAGAGCACCCGTCCCACCGGAACCGACGACCTGGGGATGCGGAAGGTTGCCCTTTCCGATAAAGTGATATCACTTTGCTAGAACGGTTCCGGGCCTCCGATGCCCGGGACCCCTCACGGAACGGGGGCTTCCATGTCCGACGAAGGCTTGGCGGCGGCACGGAACGGCGGACCGGTGGACCGGGTGGGCGGCGGAGCGGATCTCCCGGACATGCCCGCGCCACGGGTCACCGAGTTCCCCGCGCACAGCATCGGCGGCGGACTCGCCCTGCTGCTGGGGCTGCTCGGCACGGCGGCCGGTGCGGTGCTGATCGTCGCCGGGGCGGTCAGCGCCTCGACCGGCGTCAAGGTCGCGCTGATCATCCTGGGCATCACGGTGGCCGTCCTCGCGCTCTTCGCGATGAGCGGACTGAACATGGTCGCGCCCGGTGAGGCCCGGGTCGTGCAGCTCTTCGGCCGCTACCGGGGCACCATCCGCACCGACGGGCTGCGCTGGGTCAATCCGCTGACCACCCGGGAGAAGATCTCCACCCGGGTGCGCAACCACGAGACCGCCGTCCTCAAGGTCAACGACGCGTACGGCAACCCCATCGAGCTGGCGGCGGTCGTGGTGTGGCGGGTCGAGGACACCGCGCAGGCCAGCTTCGAGGTGGACGACTTCCTGGAGTTCGTCTCCACCCAGACCGAGGCGGCCGTCCGGCACATCGCCATCGAGTACCCGTACGACGCGCACGACGAGAACGGGCTCTCGCTGCGGGGCAACTCCGAGGAGATCACCGAGAAGCTCGGTGTCGAGCTGCACGCCCGGGTCGAGGCGGCCGGGGTCCAGATCATCGAGTCCCGCTTCACCCATCTCGCGTACGCGCCGGAGATCGCGTCCGCGATGCTCCAGCGCCAGCAGGCCGGGGCCGTGGTCGCCGCGCGGCGGCAGATCGTCGACGGCGCGGTCGGGATGGTCGAGGCGGCGATCGAGCGGATCACCGAGCACGACCTGGTCGAGCTGGACCAGGAACGGAAGGCGACGATGGTGTCCAACCTGATGGTGGTGCTCTGCGGTGAGCGGGCGGTCCAGCCCGTACTCAACACGGGGTCGCTGTACCAGTGAGCCCCGACGAGGGACGGGAGCGCCGGGGGGACGACGGGGGTGTCCCCCCGGCGCGGCCCGACGACGGGACCGCCGAAGGCGGCGCCCCCGGCGCCCGGGACACCGGGAGCGCCGGGACGCGCGCGGCCCGGGCGGCGCGCAAGCAGGTACTGCTGCGGCTCGACCCGCTGGTGTACGACGCGCTGGCCCGGTGGGCGGGGGACGAGCTGCGGAGCGCCAACGCGCAGATCGAGTTCCTGCTGCGAAGGGCGCTGCGGGAGGCCGGGCGACTGCCCGGCGGAGCCAAGCCGATCCCCCGTCGGGGACGGCCTCCCGGCGGGGACGACTGACCCTCCGGGATCTCGGCGTACACGGACACATCCGGGGGCGCGGGGTCCACGCGGATTCGCGTGGACCCCGCGCCCCCGAGCTCCGCCAGCCCGGGGCGGGCCTGGATCGGAGCCGAGGCGCCGGCCGGTCGCACACGGTCGCCCACGCCTGTCGAGAAACTGTGACAAACACCCTTTGAACTGCGGAGACACCGCATTCAAGGGGCGGTCCCGCACAGCTATGCACCCCGCGTATACCTGCGGTGTATACGCCCTGTGTACAGTTCTCGTCATGTCCATCGGTCACACATTGCTAGGGCTCCTGGAATCCGGTCCCCGTCATGGGTACGACCTGAAGCGGGCCTTCGACGAGAAGTTCGGGCAGGACCGCCCCCTGCACTACGGGCAGGTCTACTCGACCATGTCCAGGCTGCTGAAGCACGGACTCGTCGAGGTCGACGGGATCGAGGCGGGGGACGGCCCCGACCGCAAGCGGTACGCGATCACCGACGCCGGCGTCACCGACGTACAGCGCTGGCTCGCGACCCCGGAGAAGCCCGAGCCGTATCTCCAGTCCGCGCTGTACACGAAGGTCGTCCTCGCGCTGCTCACCCACCGGGACGCGGCCGACATCCTCGACACCCAGCGCTCGGAGCATCTGCGGATGATGCGTGTCCTCACCGACCGCAAACGCAAGGGCGACCTCGCCGACCAGCTCATCTGCGACCACGCCCTGTTCCATCTCGAAGCCGATCTGCGCTGGCTCGAACTCACCGCCGCGCGTCTCGACAAGCTCGCCCAGGAGGTGCGCCCATGACCCCCGCCGGTTCCCTGCTGATCGCGACGGATCTGCGCAAGACGTACGGCCCCACGCCCGCGCTCGACGGAGCGCACTTCTCCATCCATCCCGGCGAGGTCGTCGCGATCATGGGCCCCTCCGGCTCGGGCAAGTCCACCCTGCTGCACTGCCTCGCCGGGATCGTCACCCCCGACTCCGGCTCGATCCTGTACCAGGGCCGGGAGATGCACGGCATGTCCGACGCGCACCGCAGCGCGCTGCGGCGCAGCGACTTCGGGTTCGTGTTCCAGTTCGGACAGCTCGTCCCCGAGCTGAGCTGTGTGGAGAACGTCGCGCTGCCGCTGCGGCTGAACGGCACCCCGCGCAAGCACGCCGAGGCCACCGCGCTCGACTGGATGCGCAGGCTGGAGGTCGACGACCTCAAGGACAAACGGCCCGGCGAGGTGTCCGGCGGTCAGGGCCAGCGGGTCGCGGTGGCGCGCTCGCTGGTGACCGGCCCCCGGGTGCTGTTCGCGGACGAGCCCACCGGCGCCCTGGACTCGTTCAACGGCGAGCGGGTCATGGAGCTGCTCACCGAGGCGGCCCGCTCCACCCAGGCGGCCGTCGTCCTGGTCACCCATGAGGCGCGGGTCGCCGCGTACTCCGACCGCGAGATCGTCGTCCGCGACGGCAAGTCCCGTGACATGGAGCGCGCCGTATGACCGGTACGCGGACACCCGCCCGGCCCGCGGTGGCGCGGTCGGCCGCCCCGCCCGCGCGCGGGGGCCTGGTGAGCGGATGGACCCGTGATCTGGGGATGGGGGTGAAGTTCGCCTTCACCGGCGGCCGGGAGTCCTGGGTCCGGACACTCCTCACCGCGATCGGGGTGGGCCTCGGGGCGGCCATGCTGCTGCTCACCACGTCCGTGCCGGAGGCCCTGGCCGAGCGCACCGCCCGCGGTGACGCCCGGTTGGACACGTCGTACTCCGGCAAGCCGCTGGCCAAGGCGGACAACACCCTGCTGACGGCCCCGGCCGACACGTCCTTCCGGGACAGGGACGTCCGCGGACGGCTCCTCAAGGCGGAGGGGCCGCGAGCCCCGCTGCCGCCCGGGCTCGGCGCGTTCCCGGCCGTGGGCGAGATGCACGTCTCCCCCGCCCTGCGCGAGCTGCTGGCCTCGCCGGACGGAAAGCTGCTGAAGGACCGCCTTCCGTACCGGATCAGCGGCACCGTCGCCGACGAGGGGCTGATCGGCCCGGCCGAACTCCTCTACTACGCGGGGTCCGGCGAGCTCGACGGCCTCACGGCCGACGAATCCCTCGCGACACGGATCGACAGCTTCGGCGCCAAGACGCTCAAAGAGCCGCTGGACCCCATCCTGATGCTGCTGGTCGTGATCATCCTGGTGGTCCTGCTGATGCCGGTCATGGTGTTCATCGCCACGGCCGTCCGCTTCGGCGGGGAACGGCGGGACCGGCGGCTGGCCGCGCTGCGCCTGGTCGGCTCGGACGCGCGGATGACCCGCCGGATCGCCGCGGGCGAGACGGTCGCGGGCGCGCTGCTCGGACTCCTCTTCGGCGTCGGGATGTTCCTCGCCGGCCGGCAGCTGGCCGAGCGGGTCACCGTCGAGCGGATCTCCGTCTTCCCCGAGGACCTCAGCCCCACCCCCGCGCTCGTCGCGCTGGTACTGGTGTCCGTGCCGGTCGCCGCGGTGGCCGTGACGCTGTTCGCGCTGCGCGGGGTCGTCATCGAGCCGCTCGGTGTCGTCCGGACGTCCGCGCCCAAACCGCGCAAGCTGTGGTGGCGGCTGCTGGTGCCGTTCCTCGGACTGCTGATGCTCGTCCCGATGTTCGGACAGGGCTCGGAGGGCGGGTTCTTCAACACGTACCTCGTCGTCGGCGGTACGGTCCTGCTGCTCGTCGGGATCACCGCGCTGCTGCCCTGGGCCGTCGAGGCCCTGGTCGGCAGGCTCGGGGCCGGGCCGGTGGCCTGGCAGCTGGCCGTCCGGCGGCTCCAGCTCAGCAGCGGGAACGCCGCCCGGATGGTCAACGGCATCGCCGTGGCCGTCGCCGGAGCGGTCGCCCTCCAGATGCTGTTCGCCGGGATCGAGGACGACTACACGATTCCCGGCCAGGGCCCGGTCCGCGCCCAGATGGACGTCTATCTGCCCGAGTCGGTGTCCGTGTCCGACGCCGAGCGCAAGCTGTCGGGCACGACCGGGGTGGAGCGGACCGTCGCGATGGCCATGGGCTGGGCCGGGGGGCACCGGAAGGACTCCGACAGCTCGGTGCCGATCACGGTCGGCGGATGCGAGGTGCTGCGCGAGGTGGCGAAGCTGCCGTCGTGCCGTGACGGTGACACCTTCCTGATCGACTCCGCCACCGACAGCGGCAAGCGGGCCAAGAAGCTGGCGGACCGGGGCGGCACGCTCTATCTGGACCCCTCGTCCGAGATGTTCAAGGGCGCGGAGGCCCCGTGGCGGCTGCCCGGACGGCTCACCAGGGCCGAACCGGCGCCCGACCCCACCGGATACAGCCGGGACGGGTTCCTCGTGACCCCCGGGGCGTTCCCGGACGACACGGCCGGCGCGCTCCACCCGAGGGTGTTCATCCAGATCGACGAGGACCAGCCGGACGCGTACGAGTACGCGCGTACGGCGACGGCCCAGCTGAGCCCGTTCGCCTCCCCCTCGACGTACAACGCGCCGCAGAGGGCCGAGCCGTTCGAGAACATCCGCACCGGACTGTCCATCGGGGCGTCCTGTGTGCTGATGCTGATCGGCGCGAGTCTGCTGATCTCCCAGATCGAGCAGTTGCGGGAGCGCAAGAAGCTGCTGTCGGTGCTGGTCGCGTTCGGGACGCGGCGGCGGACCCTGGCGTGGTCCGTGATGTGGCAGGCGGCGGTCCCGATCGCGCTGGGGCTGGTGCTGGCGGTGATCGTGGGACTGGGTCTCGGCGCGGTGCTGCTCACGATGACGCGGGAGAGCATCCGGGTCGACTGGGACAGTCTGTGGGCGATGACCGGGATCGCGGCGGGGGTGGTGTTCCTGGTGACTGCGCTGAGCATGCCGGCGTTGTTCCGCCTGATGCGGCCGGAGGGCCTCCGCACGGAGTAGCCCTCCGGGTCCCCCTTTCCCGGGGCCCCGGGTTCCCTCCAGGAGCCCGGGGCCCCTCAGCCCGTCCTTGTCCCCGTACTGGTTGTCCGGGGTGCGCGGTTCCCCGCGGGTCGCCTTCGCTTGCGCTTGCGAGGTTTGTCCGGCTGGGCGCACTTGTCCCGTGCGGGTCGCTCGTGGGGTGCGCAGTTCCCCGCGGGTCGCCTTCGCTTGCGCTTGCGAGGTCTGTCCGGCTGGGCGCACGTGTTCCCGTGCGGGTCGCTCGTGGGGTGCGCAGTTCCCCGCGCCCCTGGGGTTCCCCACCTGGGCGGACTTGTTCCTGCACAGGTTGTCCGGGGGTGCGCAGTTCCCCGCGCCCCTGGGTGGTGCCCCATTGCGGTTGCCCTTCGGGTGCGGGCCGTCCTCGTTGGTGCGCAGTTCCCCGCGCCCCTGGGTGGTGCCCCGTTGCGGTTGCTCTTCGGGTGCGGGCCGTCCTCGTCTTCGCGCAGTTCCCCGCGCCCCTTTGGGGGCGCCCGCCTGGGGCTTTCGTCCGGCTGCGGGCTGTCAGCGACCGGGGTCGGGGTTCAAACCACCCTCCTCCCGCACTCGCGCTGCTGCGGGAGGGGGTGGGCGGGAATCTCTGCTCGCAGACTCCGATGCTCTTCAGTCGGGCAACGAAACGAATTACCGAGCGTGTCGGATCGAGGACGGAGAATCCCGACCGGCACCGACCCGAAGAACGGCAGAACGCGCCCCAAAGGGGCGCGGGGAACTGCGCGAAACCACCGAACGACGGCACAGGAACAAGCGCGCCCACCCGGACAGACCTAGGAAGCGCAAGCGAAGGCGACCCGCGGGGAACTGCGCACCCCACGAACGACGGCACAGGAACGAAGTACGCCCAGCCGGGCAGACCTCGAAGGCGCGAGCGGCGGGGGCTAACGGAGGACCCGGACCGGCAGTCCCGCGAGGCGTTCGCGCAACGCGTGCGCCAGCTCGCCGTACTCGGCACCCCGCGCGGCCCCCGTCCGCATCACCAGCGCGACCCGCCGGCTGGGCGCCGGCTCCGCGAACCGCCCCGTCCGCAGCCGCACGTCCCGCGCGGTCTCCACCGGCACCGCCGTCCGCGGCAGCAGCGTGACCCCCAGCCCCCCGGCGACCAGCTGGACCAGGGTCGACAGCCCGGCGGCGGTCGTCGTCACCGGACCGTCCGCCCGCCCCGCGTGCCGGCACACCTCCAGCGCCTGGTCCCGCAGACAGTGGCCCTCGTCGAGCAGCAGCAGATCGAGCCCGCGCAGCGCGTCCCGGGCGATCCCCTCGCGCCCCGCGAGCTCGTGCTCGGCCGGGGTGACGAGCACGAAGTCCTCCTCGAAGAGGGGCAGCTCGGTCACCCCGGGCACCCCGAGCGGCACCGCGAGCAGCAGCAGGTCGAGCCGTCCGCCGGTGAGTCCGTCGACGAGGGAGGCCGTCTGCTCCTCGTGGACCTCCAGCTCCAGCGACGGATAGGTGTCGTGGGCGAGCCGCAGCACCGTCGGCAGCAGATAGGGCGCGACCGTGGGGATCACCCCGAGCCGCAGTGTCCCGGTGAACGGCGCGCGGACGGCCGCGGCCTCCTCCAGGAGGTCACCGACCGCGTCCAGCACGCCCTTGGCACGCCAGGCGAGCCGTTCCCCGGCGGGCGAGAGCAGCACCTTGCGGGTGGTGCGTTCGAGGAGCTGGACCCCGAGCACGTCCTCCAGCGCGGAGACCGCGCCGGACAGCGCGGGCTGGCTCATCCCGATGGCCGCCGCCGCGTCCCGGAAGTGCAGATGCTCGGCGACCGCGGCGAAGGCCCGGAGCTGGGCGATACTGGGCTGCTTGCCCCGGCTGACAGCGCCCGCTCGCAGGGCGCCCGGCTTCCCGGCCACTGATTCGTTCCTCCGATCACGGCCCGGCCCCGGGGGCCGGGACCGCCCCGGACCTGCCCGGAACGTACCGTTCCCCCAGATGTACCATCCGGCCGCATTGATCGGCGAACCGGATCACAGTGACCGTACTGATCGATTTCACCGGCGGTCGCGCTGTGTGACAGGGTGGATTTGTCCAAACCCTCACGCCCCATGGAGTTACCCCCGTGCTCACTGTCGGTGACCAGTTCCCCCTGTACGACCTGACTGCCTGTGTCTCGCTGGAGACCGGCCAGGAGTTCGCGCAGATCGACCACAAGACCTACGAGGGCAAGTGGCGCGTGGTGTTCTTCTGGCCGAAGGACTTCACCTTCGTGTGCCCGACGGAGATCGCCGCGTTCGGCAAGCTGAACGACGAGTTCGCCGACCGTGACGCGCAGATCCTCGGCGCCTCCGGCGACTCGGAGTTCGTGCACCACGCCTGGCGCAAGGACCACGCCGACCTGCGTGACCTGCCCTTCCCGATGCTCGCGGACTCCAAGCACCAGCTCATGCGGGACTGCGGCGTCGAGGGCGAGGACGGCTTCGCGCAGCGCGCCGTGTTCATCGTCGACCCCAACAACGAGATCCAGTTCACCATGGTGACCGCGGGCTCCGTCGGCCGTAACCCCAAGGAGGTCCTGCGGGTCCTCGACGCCCTCCAGACGGACGAGCTGTGCCCGTGCAACTGGACCAAGGGCGAGACCACCCTGGACCCGGTCGCGCTCCTGGCCGGTGAGTGAACATGGCCCTCGACGAGCTGAAGTCCGCGATACCGGACTACGCCAAGGACCTGCGGCTGAACCTCGGTTCGGTGATCGGCAACAGCGACCTCCCGCAGCAGCAGCTGTGGGGCACGGTGCTGGCCTGCGCGATCGCCTCCCGCTCCCCGATCGTGCTGCGTGAGCTGGAGCCCGAGGCCAAGGCCAACCTCTCCCCCGAGGCGTACACCGCCGCGAAGTCCGCCGCCGCGATCATGGCGATGAACAACGTCTTCTACCGCACCCGGCATCTGCTGTCGGACCCGGAGTACGGCACGCTGCGCGCCGGGCTGCGGATGAACGTCATCGGCAACCCCGGTGTCGAGAAGACCGACTTCGAGCTGTGGTCCCTCGCGGTGTCCGCGATCAACGGCTGCGGCCAGTGCCTCGACTCGCATGAGCAGGTGCTCCGCAAGGCCGGGGTCGACCGCGAGGTGATCCAGGAGGCGTTCAAGATCGCCTCGGTGATCCAGGCGATCGGCGTCACGCTGGACTCCGAGGCCGTCCTGCGCGGCTGAGCGCGACGGAACCGGGGAAGGGCCCGGCAACGGCTGTCTGCCGTTGCCGGGCCCTTCCGCGTACGCGGTCCGCGCCGGCCGGGTACGGATGAGGGGGCGTCAGCCGTCCGGGCGGTCGGCGGGCGACGGCGGCGTCCCCGGACCGGGTTTCTCCAGCGACATGTCCGGGGCCGACCCGGGCTGGACGGGTGCGATGCCCAGCGCGGTGGCGCCGTGCGGCGGCGGCGAGTCCCGCAGCGCGTACTCCCGCGCGTAGGTGCGCAGATAGCCGACGACCGTGTTGGTCACCGCGACCAGCGGCACCGCGACGACCGCGCCGCCGATCCCCGCGACCATGCCCCCGGTGGCGACCGCGAGCACCACCGCGAGCGGATGCACCCGCACGGCCCGGCCGAGGATGAACGGCTGGAGGATGTGCCCTTCGATCTGCTGCACCATCAGCACCACCCCGAGCGTCAGCGCCGCGGTGACCACCCCCTGGGTGACCAGCGCGACGACCACCGCCAGCGCCCCGGACACCACCGCGCCGACCAGCGGGATGAACGCGAACAGGAAGATGAACACCGCGAGCGGCACCGCCATCGGCACCCCGAGGCCGTAGATCCCGAGCCCGATGAACACCGCGTCGATGAGGGCCACGATCACCGTGCCGCGCACATACGCGGTGAGGGTCCGCCAGGCCCGCGGTCCGGCCCCGGCGATCCCGCCGCGCGCGGCGCTCGGCACCAGCTTGAGGACCCACTCCCAGATGCGGCGTCCGTCGTACAGCAGGAACAGCGTCGAGAACATCGTCAGCAGGATGCCGGTCAGGGCCTCGACGATGACGGTGACGCCCTCCAGCCCGGCGGACGTTATCGAGTCGGTGTTGGCCCCCACGGCGTCCCGCAGGGATCCCGCGATGTCGTTGATCTGGTCCTCGGTGACATGGAACGGGCTGTTGAGCAGCCAGTCGCGCAGGTCGTCGATGCCGTTCTGGACCTGGCCGGAGAGATTGTCGATGTTCTCCATGACCTGCCACACCACGAACCAGCCGACGAGCCCGAGGAAGACGAACCCGAGGATCGCGGTGAGCGCGGTCGCCGGTCCGCGGGGCACCCCGTGGCGGCGGAGCTTGGCGACGGTCGGCTGGAGCAGCGCGGTGATGAGCAGCGCGGCGACGAACGCGAGGACGACGAGCTGCACGGCACTGATGACCCGCATCAGCACCCACAACGTGCCCGCGAGGACGAGCAGTCGCCAGCCGACCTCGGCGGCGACCCGCAGCCCCCAGGGCACGGCGGCGGCCGGGTCGGGCCGGGCGGCGAGGGCCGGCAGATAGGTGACGGGGGTCGCGGGTCCGGCGTCCGGGTCGTCGACGGCCGGGCGCGGGCTCGTGTCACCCGCCGCGCGGCCGTGGTCATCCGTACGGCGGGCGCGCGGGTCGCGGTCGTCGGGGTAGTCGGGGTCGCCGCGGCGCTCGGCGGCGGCGCGGCGCGCCTCCCACTGGGCGCCGAGGTGGGTCAGCCCGGACCCCAACCGGCCCAGCCAGGCTGGTACTCGTGACATGATCCGTACCTTTTCCCGGCGTCCGTCCCGCTGTGCGCGTGCGCCGCGTTTCCCGCTCACCGATCCCCCCGGGGTCCCCGGAGCCCGCCCAACCGTACATGGCCGAAGCCCCGCACCGAAGGACGGTGAGGGGCTCGGAAAGGTTGAGCGGTGCTCCCCGGTCCGGTCGGGCGGACCGGGCCGGGGTGCGGTTCAGCGGCCGGTCAGTACCAGCGGTTGGCCTGCCAGAAGTCCCAGGCGCCGCAGGGGCTCCCGTAGCGTTCCTCCATGTAGCTGAGGCCCCACTTGATCTGGGTGGCCGGGTTGGTCTGCCAGTCGGCGCCCGCCGTGATCATCTTGGAGGCGGGCAGCGCCTGGAAGAGACCGTAGGCACCCGAGCTCGGGTTGACGGCCTTGTAGTTCCAGTCCGACTCGTGGTCGACGATGTTGCTGAAGCACTGGTACTGGTCGCCGGGGACCACGGCACGGGCCATCGACTGGATCTCGGCGATGCTGTACGAGCCCTTGGCCGTCGTCGGCAGGCTGCCGGTCGCGGAGGTGGACCGGGTGGCCGAACGGCTGGCGGCCTCCTTCTCCTCGGCCTCCTCGCGCTCCTTGGCCTCCTTCTCGGCCTTCGCCTTGGCCTCGGCGGCGGCCTTGGCCTCCGCCTTGGCCTGCTTGGCGGCCTGCTGCTTGCTGACGGCGTCCTTGGCCGCCTGGACGCGGGCGTTCTCCTCCGCGTCCTTCTTCGCCGCGGAGTCGGCGGCGATGGCCTGGGCGTCCGCCTGCTGGGTCAGCGAGGAGGTCATGACCTGGGCCTGCTGGCCCGTGGGAATTTCCGCGAGGAGGGTCGCGCCGGCCGCAGCCGCCTCGAAGTCGTTCGGGGAATCCTGCGGGGTACCCGAGGCGACGCCTACGACGGCGCCGACAGTGGTGACCGCGGTGGCGGAGGCCACGGCGAATCCCCGGACCGAGATCCGGCTCACACGATTTCCTTCCAGCATCGCCCGTACGGGTGACCCTCACGGACGCGATCGTGCCCTTGGCGCTGGCCTCCGAACTGCGGGGTCACGGGAGGCACGGACCCGGTGGACAACTCCCCTGACGGGAGCGGCCCGTGGTGCTCGGGCGGCATACGACGACAGTATGGAGTTCTGGACCGCTGTGGCGCCGGCGACCCTGAGGTGCCGGACAGCCGGGAGTGTCGTATGCGGGGCCTGACAGGACTGAGACTCTGCCGTAGCCGTACACCGCAAGGCAATTCCCGTTTACGTGGGAAAGCTCACACCCAGCTCAGGCCAGGGCTTTACCGAAAATCGCCCCATGACACGACGCCGCCCGGCTAAGCTCTCGGGCTTCCCACAGCTCCGAGGCCCGCCGGGCGGCGCCCAACACCCCCCAAAGGGGAGCGAATACGGTGAGACACCGTAAGACGCGGCTCCTGTCCTCCTACAGGTGCCCGTCCTCCAGCATCTCGGTCACCAGGGCCGCGATCTGCGAACGCTCCGAACGCGTCAGCGTCACATGGGCGAAGAGGGGATGCCCCTTCAGCTTCTCCACGACGGCGACCACCCCGTCGTAGCGGCCGACCCGCAGATTGTCCCGCTGCGCCACATCGTGCGTGAGGACCACCCGGGAATTGGCCCCGATCCGGGACAGAACGGTCAACAGGACGTTCCGCTCCAGCGATTGGGCCTCGTCCACGATCACGAACGCGTCGTGCAGCGAACGCCCCCGGATATGGGTGAGCGGCAGCACCTCCAGCATCCCCCGCGCGGTGATCTCCTCGATCACCTCACGGCTCGTCACCGCCGACAGCGTGTCGAAGACCGCCTGCGCCCACGGGCTCATCTTCTCGGCCTCGGTGCCCGGCAGATAGCCCAGCTCCTGCCCGCCCACCGCGTACAACGGCCGGAAGACCATCACCTTCTGATGCTGCCTGCGCTCCATCACGGCCTCCAGGCCCGCGCACAGCGCCAGCGCCGACTTGCCGGTACCCGCCCGGCCACCCATCGACACGATGCCCACGTCCGGGTCGAGCAGCAGATCCAGCGCGATCCGCTGCTCCGCGCTGCGCCCCTTGATCCCGAACGCCTCCCGGTCCCCGCGCACCAGCCGCACACCGCCCTCGGCGGTGATCCGGCCCAGCGCCTTGCCGCGCTCCGACTGGATCGTCAGCCCGGTGTGCACCGGGAGTTCCGCCGCCTCCGGGACGTACAGGCTGTCCTGCTCGAACAGCAGGTCGACCTGTTCGGCGGAGAGCGACAGCTCGGACATCCCGGTCCAGCCGGAGTCCGTGATGGCGAGCTCCGCGCGGTACTCCTCGGCGAGCAGCCCCACCGACGACGCCTTGATGCGCAGCGGCAGGTCCTTGGAGACGACGGTGACGTCGTACCCCTCGGCCTGGAGATTGCGGGCCACCGCGAGGATGCGGGAGTCGTTGTCGCCGAGCCGGTACCCCGCCGGGAGGACTCCCGGGTCGGAGTGGTTCAGCTCGACCCGCAGGGTGCCGCCGAGCTCCCCCATCGGGAGCGGGGCGTCGAGTCGGCCGTACCGGACCCGGAAGTCGTCCAGCAGGCGCAGTGCCTGCCGGGCGAAGTACCCGAGCTCCGGGTGATGCCGTTTGGCCTCCAGTTCCGTGACGACGACGATCGGCAGGACGACTTCGTGCTCGTCGAAGCGGGTCATCGCGTTGGGGTCGGCCAGCAGGACGCTGGTGTCGAGGACGTAGGTGCGCCGGTCTGGCAGGCGGCGCTTCGAGCTGGTCACCACGGAAGGACGTACCCCCTCGGATGAGGTCGGGGAGCCACGGAGCCGCAGGGCACCCCACAGGGATAGGGCGAACCGGGGTCGGGCCGCGAGGCGCGGGCCGCACGCCGGCCCTCCGCCTCGTCCGTACGGTACGTACGGTGCACCTGGTGCAAGGAGCCTCCCGGGCGGACGGCCCATGCCGTCCGCTGAGATCCGGCATCCCTCCCGGTACCGCTGACCGATACCGCTCGGATGCCGACCTGGGTGGCTTATTCCCTTCTGAACGCGCCCCCATGCAGGACCGGGTGACGACACCTTGACGAATGCCTGGTGAACGCCGCCCCACCGGGTGGGCACAAGACCGGATTCAGCCGCCGTAGCGCCGGTGCCGGGCCGCGTAGTCGCGCAGCGCGCGCAGGAAGTCCACCTTGCGGAACGCGGGCCAGAAGACTTCGCAGAAGTAGTACTCGGAGTGCGCCGACTGCCACATCATGAACCCGGAGAGCCGCTGCTCACCGCTGGTGCGGATGACGAGGTCGGGGTCGGGCTGGCCCCGGGTGTAGAGGTGTTCGGAGATCACGTCGATGTCCACCAGCTCGGCGAGTTCCTCGAAGCTGGTGCCCTTCTCGGCGTGGTCCAGGAGCAGCGAGCGCACGGCGTCGGCGATCTCCTGGCGGCCGCCGTAGCCCACGGCGACGTTCACGAGTATCCCCGTGTTGTCGAGCGTGGCCTGTTCCGCCTCCTTCAGGACCAGTTGCGTCCGCGCGGGCATCAGATCCATGGTGCCCACATGGTGGACACGCCAGCGTCCGTCCCGGGCGAGACCGCTCACCGCGTCCTCGATGATCCCGAGCAGCGGCCCGAGCTCGGACTCGGGGCGGTCGAAGTTGTCCGTCGACAGCATCCACAGCGTGACGACCTCGACGTCCGTCTCGGCGCACCAGCCGAGGAATTCGGAGATCTTGTCGGCCCCGGCCCGGTGTCCCTGCGTCGTGGTGCCGCCGGACGCCTTGGCCCACCGGCGGTTCCCGTCGAGGATGACCCCGATGTGCTTCGGTACCTGATCGTGGTCGAGGCGCCCCTCCACCCGGCGTGCGTAGAGTCCGTACACCAGGTCACGCAGGTTCACGTTGAGTCAGCCCCTTGGTGGAAATAGCAGTCGCCGAGGGGCGCCACCCTACCCGTGCGCACGTGCCGCGCCGACCCAGGGGCGAGCGGCTTCTGGAGTAGTTTCGGGCATATGAACGACACCACCCTCTACCGCGCGCGACCGGCCCGTTACGACACGATGGAGTACCGGCGATCGGGCCGCAGCGGACTCAAGCTGCCCGCGATCTCGCTGGGCCTGTGGCACAACTTCGGCGACGACCGCTCGCTGGAGTCGCAGCGCGCGATCCTGCGCCGGGCCTTCGATCTGGGCGTCACACACTTCGACCTCGCCAACAACTACGGTCCCCCGCCGGGCTCCGCCGAACTGAACCTCGGCAAGCTGATGCGGCAGGACTTCGCCCCGTACCGGGACGAGCTGGTCCTCTCCACCAAGGCGGGCTACCTCATGCACCCCGGCCCGTACGGGGAGTGGGGCTCCCGCAAGTATCTGCTGTCGTCCCTGGACGCCTCGCTGAAGCGGATGGGCGTCGATCACGTCGACATCTTCTACTCGCACCGTTTCGACCCGCACACCCCGCTGGAGGAGACCATGGACGCGCTGGCGTCCGCAGTCCAGCAGGGCAAGGCGCTGTACGTGGGGGTGTCGTCGTACACCGCCGAGCAGACGACGGAGGCGGCCCGGCTGCTGCGGGAGCGGGGCATCCGCCCGCTGATCCACCAGCCGTCGTACTCGATGATCAACCGCTGGACGGAGGACGACGGGCTCCTCGACGTACTGGAGGACGCCGGGATGGGCTGCATCTCCTTCGTCCCGCTGGCCCAGGGCCTGCTGACGGGCAAGTATCTGAACGGCGTCCCGGAGGGTTCCCGCGCCAGCCAGGGCAAGTCGCTGGACCCCGGTCTGCTGAGCGACGAGGTCGTCCGCCGGCTGCGCGGTCTGAACGGCATCGCGGAACGCCGCGGCCAGAGCCTCGCCCAGCTGGCCCTCACCTGGGTGCTCCGCGACGAGCGGATGACCTCGGCCCTGATCGGCGCGTCGAGCGTCCGCCAGCTGGAGGAGAACGTGGCCGCGCTCGACGGCCCCGAACTGACCGCCGACGAACTCCGCGAGATCGACGAGTACGCGGTGTCCACCCCCGGGACGAACATCTGGGCGGGCCGCGGCTGAGCGTCGGGGTTCGTGTGGATCCGGGTCGGGGCGTCCGTGTGGATCCGGGTCAGGTCCGGGGCCGCGGCTTGCTTGAGCGGGTCCGGCCCTGTGACTCGGGGCGGGCGTCGGTCCGGCGCTGTGACTTGGTGGGCCGGGCCTGATCCGGCGGTGCGCGCTGCCGGGTCGGCCCTGCGGTTTGCCGGGCCGGGCCGGGGTTCGGCGGGGGTCGCGCCCGGTGTCGGGGCGGACGGCCTGGGCCGGAACAGGGGACGGGCCGGTCCGTGGGGGGGGATACGGACCGGCCCGAGGGGGGGTTTCCACCATAACCCTTCGCCTGTGGGACCGCGTGCGCGCCACACGGACGACTACGCTCCGAAACCGTCCGGCGACCCTCCGGTGAGGTGTGCGGGTATCGCGCTCACCGGAGAAGGTGCCGGTACAGGGCCTTCGACCAGGCATTCCACGGCTCGGTGTGGTGCGGTGCGGTCCGCTCGGCACGGGCGTGCGCGGTCCCTCTTGGGGGTGACGGGGGTGGCTGCACGGGGTTGACGCACAAGTCGGGACGGGCGGGTGCCGAGCCCCGAGCGTGGGTGCCGGGACGGGGCATCGGCGGCCGGCCGAGGGGCTGTCGGCATCGCGCGGCCCCCTCCACCGCGCGATACCGCCCGCGCAGCTTTGCTGACGCGAATTACCTTGTCCGAACTTACGTGACGCTCACCGCTGGATCGAGCCATGCCCGATAACGATGTGGCGACCCCTGGGGCACCCCGGGGTGGGGGGCGGACGGGGTGGTCAGCCCTGGCCGCCGGGTTCGCCCTGCCCGGTACGGGGTGTGGTGGGCGTGCGGCCACCCGGCGCACGCAACGGACGCCCGGCACGGCGCGGGTGGTCCACCCGCGCGGGTCCGGCGGCGCCCCCGCCCCGCTGGACGGCATCGGCGCGGCGGGCGGGCGCGGTGGAGGTGACGGGGGTGGTGGGGGCGGGGGTGACCGGGGCGGTCGGGGCGGTGGCCCCGGAACCGGTGCTGCTCGGTTCCGGGGCGGGGGTCAGGCCGGGGGCGGCGGTCGGTGCGGGGGCGGAGCCCGTCCTGGGGGCGGGGGTCGAGCCGGGTGCGGGGGCGGCGGTCGGTGACGGGGCCGCCGTCGCCGCGTAGCCGGGGTGCTTGCGGGCGACGATGCTCTCCATGTGCTGGAAGCCCCACTCACCCAGGGGGCCCAGCGCGGCGTTCAGCTGGGCGCCGACCTCGGTGAGCGAGTACTCGACCCGGGGCGGGACCTCGGCGTACACCTCGCGGTGCACGATCCCGTCCGCCTCCAGTTCCCGCAGCTGCTGGATCAGCATCTTCTCGCTGACGCCCACCACCTCACGGCGCAGCTCCCCGAACCGCAGCGGACCCTCGGCGTCGTACAGACCCCAGAGGATCAGCGGCTTCCACTTGCCTCCCACGACATCGACGGCCGCGTCGAGACCGCACAGATAGGGACCCCGGACCTTACCCATGGCCAACTCCTCGTCACGGCATATCACTTGTGCCCATCACTTACGCGAACGACAGTACTGCCCCTTCGCGCGGGTGGGCACCTTCCGGCGGCTCAGCGGCCCCCCGGTCGGCGGGCCTCGATCAGGAATCGGGAGCTGTGCGCGACGAAGGGCCCGTCGCGCCGGATGTCCTCATGCAGCTCCCGGAGCCGGTCCCGGTAACGCTCCACCGTGAAGCCCGGCACCATCCACACCACCTTGCGCAGGAAGTGCACCACGGCGCCCACGTCATGGAACTCCATCCGCAGCCGCTCGGACCGCAGGTCGACCACATCGAGTCCGGCGGCCTCCGCCGCACGCCGGGCCGCCCGCGGGTCACGGGCCCGGCGCACCCGCTCGGGCTGGGGCCCCAGGAAGTACTCGACCACCTCGAAGGCGCTGGCGGGCCCGACCTCCTGGGAGAAGTACGTACCGCCGGGACGCAGCACCCGGGCGGCATCCGTCCAGTGCGCCCGCACCGGGTGACGGCTCACGACCAGGTCGAACGCCCCGTCCGCGAACGGCAGCGGATCGTCCTGCCCGGCGGCGACCACGACCACCCCGCGCGGCCCCAGCCGGGCCGTGGCACGGGCGACGTTGGGCGGCCACGCCTCGGTCGCCGCGACGAGCCGGGGCAGCACCGGAACGGAATCGAGCACCTCACCGCCCCCGGTCTGGACGTCCAGCGCGGCCGAGGCCCGCCCCATCCGCTCACCCATGGCCCGGGCGTACCCCCACGAGGGACGCTCCTCGGTGGCACGGCCCTCGAACCACGAGAAGTCCCACCCGTCGACGGGCGCGGCCTCGGCCTCGGCGACCAGAGCGGAGAAGCCGGAGGCACCGGCGGAGGGGACGGGACCGTTGGAGGCCGGGACGGTGGGGTTCTGATCGGTGGGGTTGGGATCAGCGGAGGCGGGTCCGGCCGGGGCGGGTCCGACCGGGGCTGGGCCGGCCGGGGCTGGGCCGGAGGTTGCGGAGGGGTCGGGGGCGGGGACGTCCATGACCTCGATGGTGTCAGGAGCGTCCGGGGTGGGCGAACGGATTACGGGGGGCGGGGGGCCTCGGGGGAGGCCGGCCGGAGGGCCGGGGCGGGGGTCCGGTAGCCCGGGGTACTGGTCGGGGTACTGGAGGGAGGGGGATCGGGCTGGAGGGCCCGGGGTTGTCAGTGGCCGGTGCTAGGTTCCCCGGATGAGCTCACATGTGCCCTGGACCGGGGACGAGAAGGAAGTACTCCGCGTCAGCCTGGACCGGCACCGCGACGCGGTGCTGTGGAAGCTGGAGGGGCTGGACGAGGAGCAGCTCCGCCGTCCGATGACCCCGACCGGGACCAACCTCATCGGACTCGTGAAGCATCTGGCGTCCGTCGAGTACGGCTGGTTCTGCGAGACCTTCGGGCGCCCGGTGGAGCCGCTGTGGTTCGACCCGGCCACCGATGAGGACAGCGTCCTCGGGCCGGACGAGACGTCCCGGCAGATCGTCGACTTCTACGGCCGGGCGCGCGCCGCCGCGGACCGCGTGATCCTGGAGACGGCGCTGGAGGACACGGGCACGGCGTGGCACGGGGCGACCGTGTCGATGCGGTGGGTCCTCGTCCATATGGTCGAGGAGACCGCCCGTCACGCCGGCCATGTGGACATCCTGCGGGAGCTGATCGACGGGGCGGCGGGCGACCACCGGCCCGGCTCACCCCGCTAGCGACAGGGCCTGGGACCGGTCGGGCCCCGGCGCTCAGGGGGAGGCCGAGCCCGCCGCCTTGTCGCCGCCGTTGTCCTGGGGTTCGGTGGCGGCCCCGCCGCGGGGGAACGACACCTCGACCCGCCGGTTCTTGCGGCGGCCCTGTTCGGAGGAGTTGTCCGCGATCGGATAGTCCTCGCTGTAGCCGCGGACCGCGTACGTCACCTCGGGGCCCAGGTCGGCGGCGAGCGCGTCGTGGACGGCGTCGGCGCGGCGTTTGCTGAGCAGCTTGCCGTGCTCGTACGAACCGAGGTTGTCCGTGAAGCCGAAGACCCGGATGTCGGTGGCCTTCGCCGACTTGATCTCGCCCGCGATCGTCCTGATCCGGGACAGCGCCTCCGGGTTCAGCTTGGGACTGTTCTTGGGGAACAGGACCTCCGCCTGAAGGGCGAACTTCACATCGGTGTTGGTGTCCTCGCGGCGTTCCTCGCCGCCCAGGTCCTCGACCACCGACTTGATGTCCAGCACCTTGGCCGAAGCGAGCGTGGCCCCGTCGGCGAGCCGCAGCCCTGGGCTGTTGCCGTCCACCTCTTGCGGCGGCCCCGCGTCGGAGACGCTGCCGGGCGGGGTGCTGGGGTCACCGGGGTCGGCGTGGGCGGGCGGGACGGTGAACACCAGGGTCAGCAGAAGAGGGACGGTGACGAGGGGGGTGACGACCCCGCCCGAACGCCTTCGCGGCGCACGACGGGGGTGCCCCGCGCTACGCGCGGGTTCGGGGACTCCGGTTACGGGGGCGGCGGCCATGGGTCACTCGCCCTCGGAGATCTCGATGGCGGCGGGCGGCATGGAGCCCACCTGGAAGTCGACCTTCGTAGTGCCTTCGGGGGGGGAGGGGAACTGAGCGAACCACTCCGTGGTGTCACCGGACATGATGCCTCCCGTGAATCGGGTGCACAGGCACCTGCCCTCGGTGTCGCGAAGCACGAAATACTTCTTCTTCCCCGCGTTGTCGACCAGGCTCGCACCTGCAATGGAGCCACCGTTCTTGGCGAGTTCACTCTCGTCCCCGCGCCATTCCCCGGCTGACCAGGGCTTGCCCGAGCCGTTCTGTACCTTGCCCTGAACAGTGACGAACCCTCCTTGGCCGCGCTCGGCCGAGGTAACGATCAGGGTCAGTCCCCCACCCTTGACAGTGGACATGACCTGCTCGACCGGCGCCTGCGACTGAACTTCCTCGGACTCATTCGCCGTGTTCTTATCTGGCGATGAAGCGGAAGGCTGACCGGAGACCCGCTTTTCATCGCTGCCACCATCACCTCCGCCACAGCCACCAACGGTGAGGAACAGGCCAGCGACGGCTACGACCGAGGCAAGCTTCCTGCTACTGGTTCTGTCCCGCCGGAGGTTCATCGGTACGGCTTCCTTTCATTCGGCCAGGTGCACGGAGAACAAGACGGACGCGTCAGGGAGATCATCCCGCTGGAAGTCCTCCGGGTCGATCTCGACAAGTTCACCGTCACAGTCGAGTTCGATGATCTCCGCAGGGTCTGCGTTCACGTCGAAGTCGCACCGCGGCTCGACAACTGCGACCGCTCGCGCGCTGGCATTCATCGACTCCGTGCCTGGGATGATCGAGTTCCCGACGGCGAAATTGGTCTCGATCTCTACGTCATAGCCCGGGTATCCGTTGACTTCGGTGGGGCCGAAACCCGTGACACTGGAGTCGTTCTCGGCAGCCAGTTGTTCGGCGGCCGCCTGCGCTCCGGTACCTTCCAGCAGATCGCCGGTCAGCCAGTCCAGCCAGTCCCCGTCCTCACCCAAAGCCGTACCCAGGTCGTCCAGCAACTCGCCCCGGGCGTCCTGAGCGGCAGCCAACGCTGCGGCATCAGCGGCAGACTGAGCGCCGTTGCGGGCCGCGGCAGCTTGAGCGAATGCGAAGAAGGCGAACGCGACGAAGAGCAGAATCCCTGTCATCCAGATGTAGATGGGCAGGGTCTGCCCTTGGTCGGCGTTCCGGAAGGTCGGGTACCTCAGCCTCCGAGGACGTCTGTCACGGCCGACAGAATCCGATCGGAGATCAACCCGTCGAGGCCCAAGCCATCGATCAGCGTGAAGATGCCCGCGATGATGATCAGCAGGCCCGCGTACTCCACGAAGCCGGCGCCCGCGTCGCGGGCGCGGCCGCGGAAGCGGGCGATGGTCCTGTGGCGCCATACCGTCAGACGAATCCTCATCGCGCGTCCTTCCGTTCCATCGCTGTACACAGCCGATTACGGAAAGGTACGCGATGCGGGCCGTTCTCCTCGTGGGCCCGTGGGCCCAACTCCGGTGGGGGCGCGGGGTCATCGGGACCACCCCTCGCGGAGGGGGGAGTGGGCGGTGCCGAGCCAGCGGGCGATCGCTTCGCTGCGGCTCGCGCTCTGCAACTTCGCGAAGATGCGGTTGATGTGGTTCTTGACGGTCTTCTCACTGATGAAACAGGTGGCGGCGATCTGCCGGTTGTTCATGCCGGACGCGATGAGATCCATGACCTCCACCTCTCTGGAGCTGAGACCGAACACACCTTGCTCGCGGCCGCCGTCGTGCCCACCGGGGGCGTAGCGGCCGCGGACCCGCCATGACTGTCCCACAAGTCGTTGCATCTGCGAAGGGACTTCGTTCGATCCGGACGATCCGGTGGGTGAATCCGAGACAGCCGGTCCCGATGGGGGGGCCGGAGAGAGCCACACGTCCCGCGCGGAAGCGGTGCAGGTGCCCTGACCATCCTTCATCCTCCGGACCGCGAAGACCAGTTCATCGGTGGTGAACTCGCCGTGCACCAGATATCCGCGTGCCCCGAGCCTGCGGGCCTCCCGTACCGTCCCCGGCTCCGCGCCGTACGTCAGCATCAGCACCGGGGCCAGACACGCGAGGGCGGGCAGGGCCGCGAGGCCGTCGGTGCCGGGCATCCGGACGTCGAGGAGGACGAGGTCGGGCCGGTGGTGGCGGACGGCGGCCAGGGCCTCGTCGCCGTTGGCGGCCTCGGCGACGACCGAGAGGCCGGGGCGGGCGCCGAGCAGGGCGGCGAGTCCGGCCCGGACGACCGGGTTGTCGTCGGTCACGACCACCCGGACAAGTGACGGTTCGAAGGGCTCAGCGGGCATGGTCGGCCTCCGGGAGGAGGAAGGGGACGGGGGTCGGTTCCGGTGACGCTGGGGACGGTACGGGTAGCGGCGGGAGGGTCAGGAGGATCGTCGTACCGGTGCTGCTGCCCGCTGGACCGGGTACCAGGCCTATGTGGAGGTCGGCGCCCAGGGCCGCCGCGCGTTCCGTCATCCCGAGGAGCCCGAAGTGGCCCTGTGCCCGCAGCACGGCGAGCCGCGCCGGTTCCGGGGGCACCGGGCCCCAGGGCAGTCCCCGGCCGTCGTCGGTGACGGTCACGGTCGGGCCGTGGCCGCCGCGCGGGCCGCTCACCGTCACGGTGACGCGGGAGGCGCCGGCGTGCCGGTGCGCGTTCTCCAGTGCCTCCGCCACGATCGTGACCGTCTCGCGGGCCGTGGCCCGGGGCACGGCCGGCGGGGACGCCTCCGGCTGGGGCTCCAGGACGGTGAACCGGGTGTCCGTACCGCTGCGGGCGCGGAAGGCGGCGACCAGGGACCGGAGTTCGGTCGGCAGGTCCACCATGGGGGGATCGTCGGGGGTGCGCGGTTCGGTGCCGCGCAGATCGCTCAGCAGGGTGCGGGACTCGGCCGCGGCGGCTCGGGCCGCGTGGGCGACCTGTTCGGCGCGGGTGCGCAGGGTGGCCGGGTCGACCCGGTCGGCGCAGAGCGCGAGGCCCTCGGCGGAGAGGGCGAGACCGTGCAGGGTCTTGGTGACCGAGTCGTGCATCTCGCGTGCCAGCCGAGCGCGTTCGGACTCGACCGCGTCCCGCACCGCGAGGTCCGCGTTGGCCTCGGCGAGGGCCTGGGTCGCCGCACCGAAGCGGAACATCAGGTTCCGTAAGGTCACGCCGATGATCCCGGCGGCGACGCAGAAGCCCGCCAGCAGCACCGTGCTCGGCCCCGTCCCCGGCCGGTGCTCCCAGGCCCGGTACGCCATGAGCAGGGCGACGATCTGGAGCCCCGTGAAGACCCCCGCGCCCCGCCACCCGTACAGCAGGCCGGACAGCAGCGGGGTGAGGGCGGCCACGTACCCCAGTGGGGAGGCCGGGGACGCGGTGAGGAGCAGGACGGAGCCGAGCAGGAGGTCGACGCCCAGCAGGCTGGGGTGGGCGAGGACGCGTGGGCCGAAGCGTTCCCAGTCGCGCAGCATCGCGTAGGAGCCCATGAATCCGGCGACGGCCGCGGTGAGGACGACGTAGCGGGGCGGGCCGTCGGGTGCACCGGTCATGGCGAAGGGCACCCCGATCGCGATGACCGCCAGCCGCACCCCGAAGACCTGGCGGCACAGGGCCTGGAGGGCACTGAGCTGGATGCGGAGGCTGGGCGCGGGCGCGTCGTCCTCAAGGGCGGACGGCCAGGGCCCGGGGCGGGTCGCGAGCGGTGAGCCCGGCCGGCGGGTGTACGGGGCGCTGGACGAGCGCCCGGTGAGCCGTGACGCGAGACGGGCGGTGACCCGCCCGCCGAGCCGACCGGGCAGCCGGTGGGTGGTCGGCGCGGTGCCGTACGCCGTGCGGGGGCCGGAGGCGGACGCGGACACGGCGCGGGTACCGGCGGTACCGGCGCGTCCACCGCCCGTCAGGACGGCCGCCAGCCGGCCGGCCGTCCCCATGAACCGGCCGACGGCACCCGTGAACCACCCGCCCCGGCGCCTGGACCGGTCGGCCCTCCCCCGTGCCCCCTGTGGCCCCTGTGGCCCCGTGCCGTCCTCGAAGGCCGCTTCCCCGGGTTCCATCAGCGCCCCAGGACGGAGCCGAAGTCGGTGCCGGAGCCCAGGAACATACCGGTGGCGATGAGGATCATCGTGGCGGGCAGCATGAAGACCAGGGTGACGACGGTCGCCTTGGGGATGGTCTTCGCGGCGCGGCGGCGGGCGTTCTGGGCGTCGGTGCGGCGCATGTCACCGGCGATCTGGATCAGGGTCTCGGCGATCGGGGAGCCGAGTTCCTCGCCCTGCTGGAGCGCGGAGACGAACTGGGCGACCTGCTCGGACTCGTTGCGGCGGCGCAGTTCGTCGAACGCCTGGCGGCGGCTGACGCCCATGTCCATCTGGCGCAGGGTGATCCGCAGTTCGTCGGCCCAGGGGCCCTCGTAGCGTTCGGCGACCCGGTCGAGTGCCTGGCGGAAGCCGAGTCCGGCGGAGACGACGACGGCGAGGACGTCCAGGAAGTCGGGCAGGGTGCGGTCGATGACGGCGCGGCGTTCGCGGACCGCCTGCCAGATCAGGACGTCGGCGGCGAACAGGCCGAAGGCGAGGGTGAGGGCGGCGAACAGGGTCTGGCCGTTGTTGAGGAAGACCAGTCCGAGGACGACCCCGAAGACGCCGTACACGGCGCGGCGGGCCGCGTAGCGGTCGATGGTGAGACCGCCGGGGTTGCCCGCCATGTCGATACGGCGGCGTTTGGCGTCCACGCGCCTGCGGCCCATCAGCCGCAGGACCGTCGGCGCGAACCGCATGCCGAGGCGGTCGACGGCGGACTCCGCGGTGGAGACCCGGGTGGCGCCGACCTCCAGGGCGAGGGCGAGGTCACCGGGGAGCTTGGCCTCCGAGCGGTACATCCGCACGCCGAACAGCACGCCGAACACCGCGGCGCCCATGAGCAGGGCGAGGAGCAGGGCAGTCATCGGGTGTCCACCTCACACTTCGATCTTGCCGAGGCGGCGGATCACGAAGAACCCGACCCCGTAGAGCCCGAGGGCGAGCAGCATCAGGAACTGGCCGACCGGGGAGCCGGTCACCCGGGCCAGGGCGCCCTCGTTGGAGGAGTTCACGAGGAGGAGGGAGCCGAGGCCGAGCAGGGGCACGGTGAACGCGGTGGCGTTGACCTCGGACAGCATGGTCCGCACCTCGCGGCGGGTCTCCTTGCGGTCCTCCAGGGTGTGGGTGAGGTTGCGCAGCGAGCCGACGACGGTTCCGCCCGCCTTGTTGGACAGGACGAGGGTGGTGACGAGGACGACGAGTTCGCGGGACGGGAGGCGTTCGGCGAGTTCGCCGAGCGCGTCGTCCACGGACCGGCCGAGGGTGAGCTGGTCGGCGACCAGGGACAGTTCCTCGCCGGCGGGTGCCTCCAGTTCCTCGGCGGCCATGGCGAGGGAGGTGCGCAGCGCGAGGCCCGCGGCGGTGGCGTTGGCGAGCAGCCGGGCCACGTCGGGGAGCTGGTTGATGAACGCCTCGATGCGCTTCTGTCGCTGCCAGTTGAGGAAGATCAGGGCGCTCCACACCCCGACGGCGGCGGCGACCGGTCCGAAGAACGGGGCGAGCGCCGACGCGGCGATCAGCCAGAGGGCGACGACGACGGCGACGGCGTAGGTGAAGAACTCCCCGGCGGTGAGGTCGAGTCCGGTGGCGGAGATCCGCAGGTTGATGGCGCGGCCGAGCCGGGTGCGGCGGATGCGGCGGTCGATCGCGGCGAAGCGGCGGGCCCGGGTGGTGGGGCCGTGCAGCGGGCCGCCGGAGAGCCGGTCGACGAGGGCCCGGCGCTGGGCCCGGCCGGAGGCCCAGAAGTGCAGTCCGCCGACGGCGAGGGCGCAGCACAGCAGGGTGGCGCCGAGGGCGAGGAGGGCGGTGTCGCTCATGCCGCCCTCCGGGTGCGCGCGGGGGCACGGGTGGGCCCGTGCGGTCGGGGGGTCATCCGAGGGCCTGCCTTGGGTGGGGTGCGCCGGTGTCTTCGGTGACGCCGAAGGCGGGCGGGATCGGTTCCCCGGCGACGTACAGCCGCTCGGCGACCGGCCGGGGCAGCGGCAGGTGCTCGAAGTGGCCGTGGACGAGGCGGTCGGCGCCGGGGAGGCGTGGGACGAAGCGGGAGACGGTGGCGATCCGGAAGTCGTCGCGGCCGTGCGAGACGAGCAGGGCGACCTCGGCGATCCGGCGGGAGCCGTCGGCGTGCCGGGCGAGCTGGACGACGACGTCGACCGCCGAGTTGATCTGGTCCTTGAGCGCTTCGAAGGGGATCTGGACCTCGGACATGGAGCCGAGGGTCTGGAGCCGCATCAGGGCGTCCTCGGCGGTGTTGGCGTGGACGGTGGCGAGCGAGCCGTCGTGGCCGGTGGACATGGCCTGGAGCATGTCGAGGGTCTCGCCGCCGCGGACCTCGCCGACGATGATGCGGTCGGGGCGCATCCGGAGGCTGTTGCGGACCAGGTCGCGGATGGTGATGCGGCCCTTGCCCTCGACGTTCGGGGGGCGGGACTCCAGCCGGATGACGTGTTCCTGCTGGAGCTGGAGTTCGGCGGAGTCCTCGATGGTGATGATGCGTTCGCGGTCCGGGATGAGTCCAGACAGGGCGTTGAGGAGGGTCGTCTTCCCGGAGCCGGTGCCGCCGCTGACGATGAGGTTGAAGCGGGCGCGGACGAACGCGGACAGCAGCATCAGCATGTGCTCGTCCAGGGAGCCCATGCCGATGAGTTCGGGGAGGGTGTAGGCGCGGGGGAAGCGGCGGATGGTGAGGGTGGGGCCGGTGAGGGAGAGCGGGGGGATGATGACGTTGACGCGTTCCCCGGTGGGCAGCCGGGCGTCGACCATCGGGTTGGACTCGTCCACGCGGCGGTTGACGGTGGAGACGATGCGTTCGATGGTCTGCATCAGCTGTTCGTCCGAGGCGAACCGCAGCGGGAGCTGTTCGACGCGGCCCGCGCGTTCCACGAAGACGGCGTCGGGCCCGTTGACCATGATCTCGGTGATCGAGGGGTCCGCGAGCAGCGGCTCCAGCACCCCGAGTCCGAGCGCCTCGTCGACCACACGCCGGATGAGCTGGGTGCGTTCGACGGTGGAGAGGACGGGCCCCTCACGGCTGATGAGATGGCCGAGGACGCGTTCGAGCCGGACGCGGCGGTCGGCGGCGGCGAGGGAGGACATCTCGGCCAGGTCGATCTCTTCGAGGAGCTTGGCGCGGTAGACGGCGACGAGGTGTTCGTCCTCGCGTCCGGCACCGGCGTCCTCGGGGGCGGCGGCCAGCCGTGATCTCAGGCTCATGTCCTCTTCCTCCTTCCAGGGGTACTTCCGGGGGTGCTTCCAGGGGTGCGGGTACGGCGGGTCACTCGTCGGTGGGCATGGTGACCTCCCGGCGGACCTCCATGCCGGAGCCGAGGAACGGGACGAGGAGGGGAACGTTCACGGTGACGGTCGCGCGGGACAGTTCGGGCCCCTCGGAGGTGGTCACCGTCGCGTCGAGTCCGCTGTCCATCGCGGCGAGCCCGGCGGCCTCCCCGGGGCCGCCCTGGGCGGTGACCCGGGCCGCGGCACGGGCCGCGGAGCCCGCCTGGCTCGCGGAGTACCCGATGAGCCCGAGCTGGATCGCCGCGAGCCCCACCAGCAGCAGCACCGGCAGGAACCCGGCGAACTCCAGCGTGCTGACCCCCCGGTCGCCCCGACGCCCCCGAATCCCGACGGTACGCCCGCCCGGCCCCGGACCCGCAGACGACCGCCGCCGACCCGAAGGGCCCCGAAAGGGGCGCGGGGAACTGCGCAAAACCACCAACGACCGGCCACCCGAGAACCCGGCCCGAGCCGCACCAGCGCGACCCGCACCCGCCCCCCAACGGCACAACAAGCCCCGAAGGGGGCGCGGGGAACTGCGCAAAACCACCGGCGACCGGTCACCCGACAACCGGCGCCCAGCCGCACCAGCGCCACCCGCACCCGCCCCGCGACCCCCGGACGGACGCCGACGCGAGCTCCCCGCCAGGGGTCCGCGGAACCGGGCGACCCCAGGAACCCTGGGAACTCCGGGATCCCTGGGAACCCCAGGGATCTGGCGGGACCGGACGGACCGGGAACCCCCCGGCCTCCTCACGACGCACCCCCGTCGTCACCCTCGACCGCCGCCCCGGCACTCGCGTCGACGCTCCACCCCGTGGTGACCCCCGGGAAGAACACGGGCACCTCCGCGCTCACACTGGCCCGCCACACGAGCCCGTCCCGGGCGCACGACACGGCGGCCCCGTCCCACGCGGCGGGCAGATGCCGCCGCGCGGCGGCCTCGCACGCGGCGCCGCCGCCGTCCCCGAAGGCGGCGGCGGCCGTCGCGGCCCGCGCGCCCTCGTCCGCCGCGTTCCCGGCCAGCGAGAAGGTGTACCCGTACAGCGCGCACTGCCACAGCACCGCGACCACCGCGAGCAGCAGCGGGAACATCCCGGCGAATTCGAGGGTGACCGCGCCCCGGTCGTCCCCGGCGCGGCGCCGCAGCGCGAGGGCGCCCCGGTCGCCGCCGGTACGGCGTTTGCGGGCCGCCGGGTCGGTGGGCGCGGCGACGAGGCCGAGTTCCGCGCCGAGGGCCCAGATGGCCTGCTTGACGGTGGACTTGTGGTCGAGGTCCTGGACCCGGCCCGCGTCCACGACGGCGTGGAGTTCCTTGAAGTGGGCGGGCACGCTGGTGCGGGCGACCCGGGTGCCGGTGACGCGTTCCACGAGGGACGCCTGGATCTCCGTACCGCGGGCGTGCCGGTTGAGGACGGTGACGGTCTCCTCGGCCTTGCGGATCTGGAGCCGGTCCCAGAGCCGGACCATGCGTTTGGCGGCGCGGACGGCGATGACGTCGGGGGTGACGAGGAGCAGGGCATGGTCGGAGAGTTCGACGGCGGCGGCGCCGGCGGCGCTCATCTGGGTGCCGCAGTCGACGACGACGATCTCGTAGCGGGAGCGCAGCGCGCCGATGACCTGGCGGGCGAGGCGGTCGGTGACCTCCTCGCCGCGTTCGCCCTCGGCGGGGGCGAGCAGGAGGCCGACGCCGCTCTCGTGGGTGAAGACGGCTTCCTGGAGGACGCGGGCGTTGATGTCGCCGACGGCGGCGAGGTCCGCGATGGAGCGGCGGAACTGGACGTCGAGGTAGGAGGCGACGTCCCCGGACTGGAGGTCGAGGTCGACGAGGGCGACGGTGCGGCCCCCGGCGCGGGCGGCGAGGGCGAGCTGGACGGCGGTGAGGGTGGTGCCGACGCCGCCCTTGGCGCCGGTGACGGTGACGAGGGTGCCGCCGGGTCCGGCGGCGGTCAGGGTGTCGCCGCCGCTGCCGAGGTGGCGGCGCATCCCGGTGGCCCAGGTCGCGGCGGCGTGGACGCGTTCGGCGAGGGCCTCGTAGCCGAGCGGGAGTCCGACGATGCCGCGTACGCCGGAGTCCATGGCGGCGGTGAGGACATCGGTGGAGGTGTCGGCGGAGATGAGCAGGACGCCGACGGAGGGGAACCGCTGGACGATCTCGCGGATCAGCTCGGGCACCGGGGCGGGCCCGATGCGTTCATGGACGAGGACGACCTCGGGGAGTTCGTCCAGGGACTCGGCGGCGAGCCGGGCCAGGGTGTCCAGCAGGGTGGTGGTGTCGGCGACGGGCAGCGCGGGGTCGGCGTCGGGGAGCTGACCGAGCAGGGTCGACAGTGCGCGGGCGGATTCGAGATCCCCCACGGCGGGCAGCACACGGACGCTCATCGCGACGCTCCTACCGGTCCTCGTCGAGGGTGTACTTGCGGTCGCCGGGCGGTACGTCCGCCGCGCCGCCGGGGGCGACGAGGGCGAGCCGGACATGGGTGGCGAAGGACTCGGCGTAGGCGACGCGCTGGGCGTCGGCGGTGCCGAGGGCGAAGGTGATGGGGACGGCCTCGTCGGAGCGGCGGCTGCGGTCGCGGCGGTCCGGTTCGAGGGCGGTGAGCTTGCCGACGTCGATCACCTCGGCGCCCGCGACGATGACGCGGGACTCGGACTTGGTCTTGCCGTCCTCGCCCTCGAAGGTGGCGTAGATGTTGACGGAGGCGCCGGGGTGGATCTTCCCGGCCACCCCGGTGGCCGCGTCGATCATGATGGCGATCTCCTGCTGGCCGGGGTTGAGTTCGGGGCGTTCGACGATCATGTCGGACTGGAGCAGTGAGCCGCGCTCCAGCCGGGTGACGGCGATCTTGCCGCGGATGGCGGCGAGGTCGGTGACGGCGTTCCCGGAGAGCCAGCGCTCGGGCATGCTGATCTTCTCGAACTGCCCGGTGGACAGGGCCTTGTAGGGGTCGATGTCCTGTTTGAGGCGGTAGGCGGTGACCTCGGGTCCGACCTTGGAGTTCACGTCGCGGATCACCGACAGGACCCCGGCGAAGGCGCCGACGGCGCACAGTACCGAGAGGACCAGCAGGATGACGCCACGGCGCTGGCGTGAGTTCATGGCCGGACTACCTCGATCGTGAACGTGGGCGTATGGGCGGGGCGGTGGCGCTGTGGGCGGCCGGGGCGCGGGGCCGGGACGGGCCGGGCGCCCCGGGGGGCCGCCTGGGCGGGGGCCGGGGGCCGGGTGGTCACCGGCCGGCGCGCGGGCAGGGCCCGCCGGGGGTCCGCCGGGTCCAGCGCGGGGGCCGCGCGGACGGGGGCGGCCAGGGCGGCGGCCGGTTCGGGTGGCGGGGCCAGCGGGGCGGAGCAGAACCCGCAGCGGTCGCCGATGAGTTCGAGTCCGCACCAGTGGCACTCCTCGCGCCGGACGGACGAGACGAGCTGGTAGAGCACGGAGATGTCGGGGATCGCGGCGGCGAACTCGACGACCTTGCCGGTGGCCCACCAGCGCGCCGACTCGTCGGGCAGCCGGGTCTCGGTGACGCCCTGGACCCGCCAGGCGGGGGCGAGGGTGGTGGTCACCCAGTCGGGGGTGAACTGCTGTCCGGCGGCGGTGAACAGCCGGGTGCCGAAGGCGGGTCCGGTGAGCGCCGGGGTGTCCGGGGCGGCGGCGTTCCGGTCGCCGAGCCGGACGAGTTCGGGCTGGGGGGTGGCGAGGACGGCGAACTGGGAGCCGGGGACCCAGGACCTGGCGTGGGCCTTGAGGTCGACGGGCACCCGGTCGAGGCGGGCCACGGAGCCGAGCAGGGCGCCGGCGTAGATGTAGTGGGCGAGCAGCCGGGCGGCGGAGGCGAGCACCCCGGGGCTGAAGTCGCACATGGACAGCTGGCGGAGCTGGAGGGCGAGGACGGCGAGGCCGAGCGGCGGCAGATCGGGCCGGAGCAGGGCGACGCGGTCCGTCTCCAGCACCGAACGCACGGTGTGCAGGCGCCGGATGACGGCGGGCGGGGCGGAGGCGGGGCAGAGCACGATGACGTATCCGTGGTGCTCGATGAGGGTGTGCATCTCGGCCAGGCACTGGTCGAGGGTGTACGCCCCGGGGGGCCCGGCACGTCCGGCGGCGGCCTGGCGGGCTGCTTTCCCGGTCGCGCGGTCGCGGCCCGCGCGCCCGCGCGCGGCGGCCCGGACGGCGGCTTGGAGCACGGCCGCCGAGGGCGTGTGCCGGTCCAGTGCGGGCAGCACCAGATCAGGGCTGGTGACGGCTATCGCGGTCGGCACCCGCACACCCCCGCTTCTCCCCGGCGGCCTGGTCGTACGGCCGCCCCGGCCACCGGGTGGCCGTTTCCTGAATCTGTCTGCATCTGCACCATATCCACGCTGTGGCCCGCTCAACACCCGATCTCCGCAGTTGACCTCACCGTTTGTGGGTCCGGAAGCCACGCACGGTGAAACGGATGCCCTCGTTCCGGCCGCCGGGCGTCCGCGGCTTTCCCTAAGAGAGCCCTAAGAGTGCCTGAAGTCGGACCGAAGGATTCCCCGATTGCCGTGCTCAGCAGGGGTATTGAGTCATTCTGGCGTGGCGCCGGGTGCTGTCAGAGGTCTTGACAACCCAATTGGTCTGGACCAACTTGGATGGTGACGGGGGGCACCGTACCGAATGCGCCAATTCTCCGGACGTCCCCCACGACGCCCGGCCCCCGTCGTGCTCAGCCCCGCCGAACGCTCCGCCGAAAGCTCCGCCGACAGCCCAGCCGCAAGCCCCGCCGAGCCCAGCAGACAGCCCCGCTCCCCCCACAGCCGCAGCACCCCGGACTCCACCCGGGTACGACCACAGGCACCGCCCGGCACCTCCCCGTCAGGTTCCCAGCCCGACCCCCGCGTCACGGAGCCGGTCCGAGCGCCGCACCACCCCGGACGGCCTCCCACGCCGCCCGGACAGATCCCGCTTACTCGTTGCTCCATCACCCCCACCGGAGGCAGCAAGTGGACCGCCGATCCGCACGTCCCGCGCCCGCGGGCAGCGTCAGACGATCCTTCCGTGGCACCAGCAGGACCTGGGCCGGCGCCCTGTCCGCGGTGCTCGCCGCATCAGCCCTGACCGTCACCGGTCTCGCGACCGACGCCGCGGCCGCCGACATCAACAACGCCAAGAACGCCGGTTTCGAGTCGGGCCTGGCCAACTGGACCTGCTCGTCCGCCACCGGCTCCGCGGTGACCACCCCGGTCCGCACCGGTACCGGCGCGCTCAAGGCGGCCCCCGCCGGGCACGACAACGCGCGCTGTTCCCAGGCCGTCGCGGTCAAGCCCAACTCCACCTACACCCTCAGCGCCTGGGTCCAGGGCGGACTCGCCTACCTCGGCGCGACCGGCACCGGCACCACCGACGTGTCGACCTGGACCCCGGACTCGGGGGCCTGGAAGCAGCTCAGCACCCGCTTCACCACAGGCGCCAACACCACCTCCGTCACCGTCTACACCCACGGCTGGTACGGCTCCGCCGCCTACCACGTGGACGATGTCGCGGTCTTCGGCCCGGACGGCGGCGGGGGCGGCCAGGAGGAGACGATCCCGGTGGCCCCGGCGGGCCTCGCGGTCGGCGGCCCCACCAAGAACTCGCTGGACCTGCGCTGGAACCCCGTCACCAACGCGGCGGGCTACAACGTCTACCGCGACGGTACGAAGATCCAGGCCGTCACCGGCACCTCGGCGGTGGTCAACGGGCTCACCGCGGACACCGCGTACTCGTTCCAGGTGACCGCGACCAACTCCGCCGGTGAGTCGCCCAGGTCGGCGTCCGTCAGCGGCCGCACGCTGGCCGGCGGCGGCGGGGGCGGCGGCGACCTCCCCAAGCACGTGGTGACGGGCTACTGGCAGAACTTCAACAACCAGGCCACCGTCCAGACGCTCGCCCAGGTCCAGAACAACTACGACATCATCGCGGTGGCCTTCGCGGACGCCACGACGACCCCGGGCGCCGTCACCTTCAACCTGAACTCGGCCGAGCTCGGCGGTTACACCGACGCCCAGTTCCGCGCCGACATCCGGGCGAAGCAGGCCGCGGGCAAGAAGGTCATCATCTCGGTCGGCGGCGAACTCGGCACGGTCCGGGTCAACGACGCCACCTCGGCGGCGAACTTCGCCAACTCCCTGCACACGCTGATCCAGACGTACGGCTTCGACGGTGTCGACATCGACCTGGAGAACGGTCTCAACGCCACGTACATGACGCAGTCGCTGCGCTCCCTGTCGGCGAAGGTCGGGCCCTCGCTCGTCATCACGATGGCCCCGCAGACGATCGACATGCAGTCGACCACCGCCGAGTACTTCAAGACGGCGCTGAACATCAAGGACATCCTGACCGTCGTCAACACCCAGTACTACAACAGCGGTGCGATGCTCGGCTGCGACGGCAAGGTGTACAGCCAGGGCACGGTGGACTTCCTCACCGCGCTGACCTGCATCCAGGTCGAGAACGGGCTCGACCCGTCCCAGGTGGGCCTCGGTCTGCCGGCCTCGACCCGCGCCGCCGGTGGCGGCTATGTCTCGCCCTCGGTGGTCAACCAGGCCCTCGACTGCCTGACCAAGCTCACCAACTGCGGTTCGTTCAAGCCCGCCCGTGCCTACCCGGCCCTGCGCGGCGCGATGACCTGGTCGACCAACTGGGACGCCACGGCGGGCAACGCCTGGTCGAACGCGGTCGGCCCGCACGTCCACGCCCTGCCGTAGCCGGGCTCCTCGTCGGCGGTCACCGGGCCCCACACCGGTGACCGCCCGCACCCAGCACCACGGTCGTCACCGCGTACCCCCTACGGGGTGACGACACCTCCTGACAGCGCCGCCGGCCCCCCGGCGGCGCTGTCGCATGTCCGGACGCGGCGGACCGTGCCCGTCACAGCCGCATCCGGCACAGGGGTTCCGGTCAGAAGAACTCCGACCAGGGCTGGTCCCACACCTGCTTGACGCAGAGCACCACGAACAGCAGCCCCGCCCCCTCCAGCATGGTGTTGCTGAGCCGGCCGTTGCGCCACTCGCGCGGGGTCCGTGTGGAGTTGAGCAGCCAGAGCAGGGTGAGCGCGAGGAACGGCATGAACGCGGCGCCCAGCACCCCGTACACGATGACGAGCCGGAACGGCTGGTCCTGGAAGAGCAGGACCATCGGAGGGAACGTCAGCCACAGCAGATAGGCGCGGAAGGCCCAGGAGCGCTCGTGCCTGCCGGAGGCCACCTCCGCGCCGGTCGTGGTGTCCGCCGACGGGCCGCGCAGCCGGGCCACGAAGTCGGCGAACATCAGGCTCACCCCGTGCCACACCCCGATCAGCGAGGTGAACGACGTGGCGAAGAAGCCGATCAGGAACAGTTTCGCGGTAACGGTCCCGTACTCCGCCTCCAGCACCCGGGACAGGTCCAGCAGTCCCCGGTCACCGCTGGAGATCGCGATCTGCGACGAGTGCAGCAGCTCCGCGCCGACCAGCAGCATCGACACGACGAAGACGCCCGTGGTCGCGTAGGCCACCCGGTTGTCCAGGCGCATCACCTTCATCCAGCCCGGTCCGGTCCAGCCCTTGGCGTTGACCCAGTAGCCGTACGCGGCCAGCGTGATGGTGCCGCCGACCCCGCCGATCAGTCCGAGGGCGTTGAGCTCCGAGCCCCTCTCGTCGGGCAGGACGGGCAGCAGTCCCGCCACCGCGTCCCCGAGGTTGGGGGTGACCCGGACGGCCAGATAGACCGTCACCACGAACATGACCCCCACCAGCAGGGTCATCACCTTCTCGAACACCGCGTAGCGGTTGAACCAGACGAATACGAGTCCGACCAGCCCGCAGACGATCCCCCAGGTCCGCAGGGACCAGCCGTCGGGGAACAGCGCCTGCAACGGGAGCGCGCTGGACGCCATCGCGGCGGCGCCGTACACGAAGCCCCAGACCACGACGTACACGGCGAAGAACACGGTGGTCCAGCGGCCCAGGCTGTGCCAGCCGTCGAACAGGGTGCGGCCGGTGGCCAGATGCCAGCGGCCGACCGCCTCGGCGAGGGAGATCTTCACCAGACAGCCGATGACGGCCGCCCAGAGCAGGGTGTATCCGAAGTTGCTTCCGGCGATGAGGGTCGCCACGAGGTCGCCCGCGCCCACTCCGGTCGCGGCGACGACGACGCCGGGTCCGATGTGCCGCCAGGTCGACCGGCGGGGCGGGGGGACGGGGGTGCCCGTCGCGTGGGTGGGGGTGTCCGTTGTCTCGGCCATGCCCCATAAGGAAGCGCAGCGCCGGGCCCCGCACAACCCCGCCCGGGGCGTCCTTCACCCCTCCCCCACGCGCCCCTTCCGGGTCCCGCCGGGTGTCTCCCCGCCCACCGGCCGGGGGTCGCCGTCCGCCGGACCCGCACTCTTGACCGTGCCATGACAGCCCTTCACGATGTGTCCGACCACCCCCCACACAGGAGGTCCGATGCGACCAGGCCCAGGCGGCCGCCGCGCCAGAACCACGGTGCTCGCCGCCCTGCTCACCGCAGCCCTCGCCGTCCCCCTCACCGCCACGGCCGACACGGGGCGCACACCCCCGCCCGTGGCACCCGCCGCCCAGGAACAGCCCCTCCAGTACGAGATCCAGGGCCATCTCACCGCCGCCGACCGGACGGCCATGTCCCGGACCGGCGCCACCATCGACGAGGCGGGCGACCACACGGTCGTCGTCTCCGCCCGCGCGAGGGAACTGCGGGCCCTGCGCGCCCTCGGGTACGCACCCACCCGGGCCGGCGCCACCCCCGACCGCTCCGGCGAAGGGCCGGTCCGGGCCCTGGACTTCCCGCCCGCGGACTCCCGCTACCACAACTACGCCGAGATGACCGCGGAGATCGACCAGCGGCTGAACGCGTACCCGTCCCTGATGACCAAGCGCGTGATCGGGAAGTCGCACCAGGGCCGGGACATCGTCGCGATCAAGGTCAGCGACAACGCGGCGGTGGACGAGAACGAGCCCGAGGTGCTGCTCACCTTCCACCAGCACGCGCGGGAGCACCTCACCGTCGAGATGGCCCTCTACCTGCTGCGTGAGCTGGGCGCGGGCTACGGCTCCGACACCCGGATCACCAACGCCGTCAACTCCCGCGAGATCTGGCTGGTCCCGGACCTCAACCCGGACGGCGGCGAGTACGACATCGCCTCCGGCGCGTACCGCAGCTGGCGCAAGAACCGCCAGCCCAACACCGGTTCGTCGGCCGTCGGCACCGACCTCAACCGCAACTGGAACCACCGCTGGGGCTGCTGCGGCGGCTCCTCCGGCTCGGCGGCCTCGGACACCTACCGGGGCACCGCACCGGAGTCGGCGCCCGAGGTGAAGGTCGTCGCGGACTTCGTCCGGGGCCGGGTCGTCGGCGGCCGTCAGCAGATCAGGACGGGCATCGACTTCCACACGTACAGCCAGCTGGTGCTGTGGCCCTACGGCTACACCTACAGCGACACGGCGGCGGGGATGACCCAGGACGACCGGGACGCGTTCGCCGCGCTGGGCCGCCGGATGGCCACGAGCAACGGCTACACGCCCGAGCAGTCGAGCGATCTGTACATCACCGACGGCTCGATCGACGACTGGCTGTGGGGCAGCCAGAAGATCTTCGGCTACACCTTCGAGATGTACCCGGGCTCGGCGGGCGGCGGCGGCTTCTATCCGCCCGACGAGGTCATCGAACGCGAGACCAGCCGCAACCGGGACGCGGTGCTCCAGCTGCTGGAGCAGTCGGACTGCGTGTACCGGACGATCGGCAAGGAGGCGCAGTACTGCACGGCGTGACGGCGTGAGGACATGACGGGGTACGGCCCCGGATCACGCCCGCGTCCGCGTACGTGATCCGGGGCCGTACCCGTCTCAGGCCGTACCCGTCTCAGCTCCCGGACGACCCGGAATCGCCGCCGGGCTCGCTGCCGACAGCCTTGCCACCGGCGGCCTTTCCGCCCCCGGCCCGTTCCACCGCCTTCACCACGGCGACGGCGGTCGCACCGGCGGACCTGTCCTTCGCCTCGTCCGATGTCCCGGCCGCCGGCGGTTCCTCGTCCTCGAACCACGCGTCGAGTGCCGCGTCCAGCCGCTCGGTCCACTCCGTGAGAACGCCGCGCGCGGGCGCCTGGATCTCGTTGGGGTACCAGCGGCGGTCCGGGGTGTGGACGTATACCGTCAGTCGGCGGCTGAAGCGGGTCGTCGTGTACTCGACCGCGCCGATCTCGTCCCAGGTCCATTCGGCGGCCTGGTCGTCGAGGGTGAACGAGACACCGGTCCCGTCCACGAGGATCGAGCCGCGCCGGTCCGACACCTCGAACACCGGACCGTCGGGGACCTCGGCCGTCCCGGACTCCTCCGGGCCGTCGGCGTCGTCGGTGCCGTCAGGGTGGTCCGTGTCGTCCGTGTCGTCCGTACCGGCCGTGTCCTTGGGGACGGCGTCCGGGCGGCCGTCCGGGGTGTCGTCGTCGGTCACGTCCCCGGGGACGGCCCGCGGCTCGTCCCGGGGTTCCTTGCGCCCGTCTCCGTCAGGGCGGCCCACCGCCCCCGGTTTGGTGAGCGCGACCGGGGTCGCGAGGCCGGGGACGTGCGCCGGGTCGATGGCTGCGGCGTCGACGAGCGGGGGGTTCTTGCCTATGGGCTGCTCCACGGCACCGCAGTATGGCCGAGATTCCTGTGACGTGCATGGGCGGGGTGCCCGATCGTGTCGTTCCCGCCCGGAAAGGACCGTTTGTACGGCCTTTCCGGGCGGGAACGACAGCCCTAGACGAAGAGGCTGAGCGTGGCGGCGACGGCGAAGCCGGCCACGGAGAGCACCGACTCCAGAACGGTCCACGACTTCAGCGTGTCGCGCTCGGAGATGCCGAAGTACTTGGCCACGATCCAGAACCCGCCGTCATTGACGTGGGAGGCGAAGATCGAGCCCGCCGAGATCGCCATGATGACGAGCGCGACGAACGGCTGCGAGTGGTCCCCGGCCTCGATCAGCGGCCAGACGATCCCGGCGGTCGTCACGATCGCCACGGTCGCCGAGCCCTGCGCCACCCGCAGCACCAGCGAGATCAGATACGCGAGCACGATCACGGGCAGCCCGAGGTCGTTGAACGTGTCCGAGAGCGCCTGGGCGACCCCGCTGCCCTTGAGGACGGCGCCGAAGACCCCGCCCGCGCCGACCACCAGCAGGATGTTGCCGACCGGCTTCAGGGACGACGTGGAGACCGTCTCCAGCGACTTGCGGGACCAGCCGCGCCGGACCCCGAGCAGCCAGTACGCGAGCAGCAGCGCGAGGGTGAGGGCGACGAAGGGGTGTCCGAAGAACTCGACGACCGAGCGGGTCGTGGACGGGTCGAAGGCGATCGACGAGAACGTCGCCAGCAGGATGAGGACCAGCGGGGTGCCGATGATGAAGAGCACCGTGGCGAGCGGGACGGGCTCCTCCCGGGGCACGGTCCCCGACGCGCGCTGTTCGGCGGCGAGCGCGGCCCGTGACTCCTCGGCGGCCTCGACCATGTCCTGCGGGACGGGGACGAAGAGCCGCTTGCCGATCCACGCGGCGTAGACCCAGGCGGCGATGACGGCCGGTACACCGACGACGACGCCCATCAGGATCACCCAGCCGAGGTCGACGCGCAGGAGTCCGGCGGCGGCGACGGGGCCGGGGTGCGGCGGCAGGAAGGCGTGGGTCATCGAGAGACCGGCGAGCAGCGGCATGCAGTACAGCAGGATCGATTTGCCGCCGCGCTTGGCCGCCGCGTAGACGATCGGGGCGAGGACGAAGATGCCGACGTCGAAGAAGACGGGGATACCGAAGATGACGCCGGTGAGGCCCATCGCGAGCGGTGCGCGCTTCTCGCCGAAGAGGCCGAGCAGCCGGGAGGCGAGCACCTCCGCGCCGCCGGAGACCTCCAGGATGGCGCCGAGCATGGTGCCCAGGCCGATGATGATGGCGACATGGCCGAGGGTGCCGCCCATCCCGGACTCGATGAGGGAGACGGCGTCGGACTTCTGGACGGTGCCGAAGAGCTGGGTGACGGAGAGCCCGGCGGACAGGCCGACGGCGATGGAGACCGCGAGCAGCGCCACGAACGGCTGGAGCCTGACCTTGATGATCAGGAACAGCAGCAGCACGATGCCGAGGGCGGCGACGGTGAGGAGTCCGGCGGTGCCGGGTATCAGCGCCAGCAGTCCGGTGGTGGGGGTCTCGGGGGCGGCGGGGTCGCCTCCGGCGGCGAGGGTGAGGGTGGGAGGACGGTGGGCGAGGAGGTGCATGAGGGGTCCTCGTGGTTCCGTGGCGCGCCGGTGGGCCGTACGACGCCGTGCGCCCCGTGCACAGGGGGCTGCCGGACGCCTCCGCCGGCGCTGCGGGCAGGGCGGATCGCGGTACGGCGCCGTGCGGGGCGCCGCACCGGTCGTGGTGCGGTACGCGGTGCTGGGGCTCGGTACGGGCAGGGCCGCTGCGGTACCGAGGAGGACCGGCGGGAGCCGATGCGGGGGTCCGGGCCGTCGGCGGCCCGGTGGCCGGGTCCGGCGGGCCCTGGGGCCCGCCGGAGGGGGACGGCTCTAGCCGAGGACGGCCAGGGCGTCGATCTCGATCAGCAGGCCCTTGGGCAGGCCGACGTAGACGGTGGTGCGGGCGGCGGGGGGCTGGGTCAGGCCCTGCTCCTCGAAGTACGCGTTGTAGATGCCGTTCATCTCGGCGAAGTGGTCGACGTCGGTGAGGTAGACGCGGATCATCATCACGTCGTCCCAGGAGGCGCCGCCCTCCTCCAGGATCGCCTTGACGTTGGCGAAGGTCTGGAGCGTCTGCTCCTTGAGACCCGGGCCGGCGGGCGTCGGGGGCCGGCCCTCGACGGCGGGCAGGAAGCCGACCTGTCCGGCGACCTGGAGGATGTTGCCCTTGCGGACGCCGTGCGAGAACTTCGCGGGCGGCGTGGTGTGGGTGGCGGGGACGAGTGCGGTCTTCTGCGTGTCGGTCATGGGTGTTCCTTGGTCGGGATCGTTCGGGATGTGCCGTGGGCACCGGCGGGGCCGGAGGCGGCCGGGTTGCCGGAGTACTCGCGGCTGATGGCGTCGGCGGTGCGCCGCACCAGGGGAAGGAGGGTGAGGAGTTCGTCGGCGGTGACGACGACGTTCGGCGCGGACACCGACATCGCGGCGACGACCCGTCCGTCGGCGCCCCGGACGGGCGCGCCGACGCAGTTGATGGACTCCTCGTGGCCACCGAGGTCGGTGGCCCAGCCCTGTTCGCGGACGGCCGCCAGTTCCCGGAGGAAGGCGGCGGCGCTCGGGGTCGAACGGGCCGTGTACATGGGGTAGTCGAGCTTCTCGGCGATGGCGCGCCGCTCGTTCTCGGGGAGGTCGGAGAGCAGGAGTTTGGCGACGGCGGCGACGGTGAGCGCGACGGGTTTGCCGATGCGCGAGTACATCCGTACCGGGTAGCGGCTCTCGACCTTGTCGATGTAGAGGACCTCGTTCTCCTCGTGGACGGCGAGATGGACCGTGTGGCCGATCTTCTCGTTGAGGGCGACGAGGTGGGGGTGGGCGATCTCGCGTACGTCGAGGTTCTCGACGGCTTCCTGGGCGAGCGCGAACAGCCGGGCGCCGAGCCGGTAGCGCTGGTCGGACTGCCGGTAGACGAGCCCGTGCTCGTGGAGGGTGCGCAGCAGCCGCAGCGCGGTGGACTTGTGGACGCCCAGCCGGTTCGCGACCTTGCCGAGATCGGCGGGTCCTTCGGCGAGCAGCGGCAGGATCGACAGCGCGCGGTCGACGGTCTGGCTCATCTGGTGGGTACCTCCTCCTGGGCCCTGGGGTCGGCGTCGGTCCAGCCGGGGCCGAGTCGCAGTGTGCCCCACGCGGTGTCGTCGAGTGCCACGAGCCGGTCGGCGCGCTCGCGGGACGGGGGGACGGCGAGGTCGCCGGGGACGGTGAGGGCGGCGGCGGCCATCAGATGTCCGTGGCGGAGCCGGTCGCGGACGGGCAGCGCGCGCAGGGTGGCGGAGAGGAATCCGGCGGCGAAGGCGTCGCCCGCGCCGACGGGGGCGACCACGTCGACGGTGAGGGCGGGCACGAAGTCGCGGGAGCCGTCGGCGCCGAGCGCGACGGCTCCGTGGGCGCCCTGTTTGACGACGACGAGCGCGGGTTTCGGCAGGGCGGCGCGGATGGCCTCGGGTCCGCCGGTGACGCCCCAGGCGACGGCGGCCTCGTCCTCGCCGACGAAGACGAGGTCGCTGGCGTCCGCGAGGACGCGGAGCACGTCCCCGGCCTCGGTGGCGTCCGGCCACAGGCTGACCCGGTAGTTGACGTCGAAGGAGACGAGGGGGCGTCCGGGGCGGGGCGCGGTGACCTCGCGCAGCAGGGCGAGGCAGCCGGCGGAGAGGGCGGCGGTGATCCCGGAGACATGGAGGATCCGCCCGGCGAGGAGGGCCGGGACGTCCATGGTGGCGGGGGACATCGCGGAGGCGGCCGATCCGGCGCGGTAGTAGACGACCTCGGCGAGCGGGGCGGCCTCGGCGGCGGCGCGTTCGTCCTTGCGGACGGCGCGCTCCCCGGCGGTGCGGAAGTAGATCCCGGTGGGCCTGCGGTCGTCGTGGCGCACCCCGCCGGTGTCGACACCGCAGGCGGCGATGGCGCGTACGAGGTGGGTGCCGAAGCCGTCCTCGCCGACCCGGCTGATCCAGCGGACGCGGTGACCGGCGCGGGCGAGGGTGCAGGCGAGATTGGACTCGGCGCCGCCGATGCCGCGTTCGAAGGCGGGTACGTCCGCGAGCGGTCCGGGGACCGTGGGGAGGAAGGTGACCATCGACTCCCCGAGGGTGACGACCTCGGGCCGCCCGCCGTCGTCGTGCCGTACCGGGGTGCCGGTCCCGGGGGCGGCGGGCTCGGTGGTGGCTCGGGGCGTCTCGGCTCCGGGTGCGGTCACGACGGTGGGGCTCCTCGCTGGTCGTCGGCCGGTCGTCGGCCGGCCGTGGGGTGTCCGGCTCCGTTGACCGGGCGTCGGCTCGGATGTTAGACACCTGTCTGCGACATACGCAATGAGCGTTGCACATGTCGCAATGTGCAGACTGGACGCCGCAGACCCCTGGCACCCTCGCCCCGACCCCGGGAGACCTCATGGCCGCCGCCGACGACGCCGCGCAGACCACGACACCCCACCCCGCCGTCGCCGCCCTCCGCGGCGAACGTGTCGACCACCGCTTCAAGGCGCTCCCCCCGGACGCCGACGGGCTGACCGTCGGGGAGCTCACCGCCCAGCGGCGCAACCTCTTCACCGGCGGATTCACCACCCCCGTGCTCGCCCTCTCCGCCGAGCGCCTGGAGCACAATCTCGCGCTGATGGAGTCGTACGCCGCGCGCCACGGTCTCGCGTTCGCCCCGCACGGCAAGACCTCGATGGCCCCCCAGCTCTTCGCCCGGCAGATCGAGCGCGGCGCGTGGGGCGTCACCCTCGCCGTCCCGCACCAGGTACGGGTGGCCCGCGCCTTCGGGGTACGGCGGATCTTCCTCGCCAACGAACTGGTCGACGCCGCCGCCCTGGCCTGGCTGGCCGCCGAACTCGCCGCCGACCCCGACTTCACCTTCGTCTGCTACGCCGACTCCGTCGACGCGGTCCGTCTCATGGACGGGGCGCTGCGCGGCTGCGCCCGCCCGCTGGACGTCGTCGTCGAGCTCGGTGCGGGCGAGGGCGCCCGCACCGGAGCCCGCACCGAGGCCGAGTGCGCGGCGATCGCGGACGCCGTCGCCGCCACGGACACCCTGCGGCTGGTCGGGGTCGCGGGCTACGAGGGCGAGGTCCCGGACGCCGACCCCGAGCGGGTCCGCGCCTGGCTGCGCCGCCTGACCGCGCTGGCCGTCGCCTTCGACACGGCGGGCCGCTTCGCCGGAGTGCCCGAGATCGTGGTGAGCGCGGGCGGCAGCGCCTGGTTCGACGCGGTCGCCGATGTCTTCGCCGAGCTCCCGGAACTCTCCGCGCCCACGCTCAAGCTGCTGCGCTCGGGGGCGTACGTCTCCCACGACGACGGCCACTACAAGCACCTCACCCCGTTCAACCGGGTCCCCGAGGAGGGCGCCCTGCACCCGGCGTTCCGGCTGTGGACCCAGGTGGTGTCCCGCCCCTCCCCCGAGCAGGCGTTCACCAACGCGGGCAAGCGGGACGCCGCGTACGACCTCGATCTGCCCGTGGCGCAGACCGTGCGCCGCGACGGGGTGGAGCGGCCGGCGACCGGGGTGCGCGTCACGTCCCTGTCGGACCAGCACGGCTGGGTGTCCACCACCGGGGACGCGGATCTGCGGGTGGGCGACTGGATCTCGCTCGGCCTCTCGCACCCCTGCACGTCCTTCGACAAGTGGCAGCTGATCCCCCTCGTCGAGGCGGACGGCACGGTCACGGACTACATCCGCACGTACTTCTGACCCGGCCGACCCCGACAGCCTGCCCGTCCCCGACCCGAGAGGAACCCCCATGGACCTGGTGATCGCAAACGCCCAGGTGGTCGACGGCTCCGGCGCCGCCGGATACCCCGCGCACGTGACGGTCAGGGACGGCCGGATCGCGCAGATCCACCGCGACGGACCGCCCCCGGCCACCACCGGCGAGTCCCTCGACGCGGACGGGCTGACCCTCGCCCCCGGCTTCATCGACATGCACGCCCATACCGATCTGGCCCTGCTGCGCGACCCCGAGCACACCGCGAAGGCGGCCCAGGGCGTCACCCTGGAGGTCATCGGCCAGGACGGCATCTCCTACGCCCCCGTCACCGACACGACCCTGCCCACGATCCGCCGGGCCATCGCGGGCTGGAACGGCAGCGGCGACGACATCGACTTCGACTGGCGCACGGTCCGCGAGTACCTCGACCGCCTCGACCGCGCCCACACCGACCCGCACGGCGGTACGGGCATCGCGGTCAACGCCGCCTATCTGATCCCGCAGGGCACCCTGCGGATGCTCGCCCTCGGCTGGGACGACCGCGACCCCACCGCCGCCGAACTGGACCTGATGCGCGCCGAGATCACCGAGGCGATGCACGCGGGCGCGGTCGGCATGTCCTCCGGTCTGACGTACACCCCCGGCATGTACGCCAAGGACGCCGAGCTCACCGAGCTGTGCCGGACCGTCGCCGCCCACGGCGGCTACTACTGCCCGCACCACCGCAGCTACGGCGCGGGCGCCCTCGCCGCGTACGAGGAGATGGTCGCCCTCACCCGTGAGGCGGGCTGCCCGCTGCACCTCGCGCACGCCACCATGAACTTCGGTGTGAACAAGGGCAAGGCCCCCGACCTGCTGGAACTCCTAGACCGGGCGCTCGCCGACGGCGCGGACATCTCCCTCGACACCTACCCGTACACCCCCGGCTGCACGACCCTCGTGGCCGTCCTGCCGAGCTGGGCCAGCGAGGGCGGCCCCGACGCGACCCTCGCCCGGCTGCGCGACGACGACACCGCCGAACGCATCCGCCACCATCTGGAGGAGATCGGCTCCGACGGCTGCCACGGTGTCCCCATGGAGTGGGAGACCATCGAGATCTCCGGCGTCACCGACGACGCCAACACCCCCTACGTGGGCCGCACCGTCCTGGAGACCGCCCGCGCGAACGGCGAGACCCCCTGGACGACCGCCCGCCGGCTCCTGCTCGACGACCGCCTCGGCGCGACGATCCTCCAGCACGTCGGCCATGAGGAGAACGTCCGTACGATCATGCGCCACCCCGTCCACACCGGCGGCTCCGACGGCATCCTCCAGGGCGCCAAGCCCCACCCCCGCGCGTACGGCACCTTCCCCGAGTACCTCGGCAAGTACGTCCGCGACGAGGGCGTGCTGTCGCTGGCGGAGTGCGTCGCCCACCTCACGTCCCGCCCGGCCGCCCGGCTGCGGCTCGCGGACCGGGGCCTGGTCCGCGAGGGCTACCGCGCCGACCTCGTCCTGTTCGACGCGGACACCGTCGCCGCGGGCTCCACGTACGACGACCCCCGGGTGTACCCGACCGGTATCCCGTACGTCCTGATCGACGGCAGGTTCGTGATGCGCGACGGTCTCCGCACCGACGTGATCGCGGGCCGCACCGTCCGGGGCGCCGCCTACCGGCCGTGACTCCGGGGCCATTTGCCCCTCCCGCGAACCGGTCGCGCATGGCACCATCCCGTCCCATGATCACAGCAACCGAGGTCATCCGGCGCTCGGGCGTGAACGGCCAGATGCCCCTGCTCACCCTGGACGAGTTCTTCGACGGCAACACCGACGAGGAGTGCGTGGCCCCCCAGCAGTGGGGCCACGGACGCCCGCCGCTCGCCGAACTGACCGCCAGGCTGCGGGAGATCGAGCGCCGCGAGGATGTCCTGTGGGTGCGGGTCCAGCTGCACCCCGGTTCGGTGGAGACCAGCACCCTCACCGCCCAGGCGATAGCCGTCTGCACCCCGGCGGACGAGGCCGCGTGCGCGCAGTGGGTGGACGGCTTCGAGGCGGACGTGTTCCTCGGCCTGGTCGACGCCTACCGCGACGTCCCGAAGGCCCCGGAGGGCACCTACGTCTGGTCCGTCGTCTGGGAGTGACCCACGCGAACCGGTCCTACCGATCCCGTACGGCCGTGCGCGAGGGCCGGTGCGGTGACCGTCGGCGTCGCGGAGCCGCGCTGCCCGTGATCAATGGGCGGGCGGGACCCAGGCATCACGGGATACGGTCTCGCCATGTCCCGATCAGCCGCATCCCACCCCGCCCCGTCCCCCGTCGGCGCGGACGATCTCGATCTCGCCGTGCGGCTCGCGCTCGCGGTCCTCCGTAAGGCGCCGCCGGCCGCGTGGGACGGCAAGGCGGGTTCGCTGGAGTGGGACTGCTGGGAGACCGTCGAGCATCTGAGTGACGACCTCTTCGCCTACGCCGTGCAACTGGGGCCGAGGAAACCGCCCCTGGACACCGAGGTGCCCTTCGTCTGGGAGAGCCGGCGGCCCGGCGGTCCGGAGGTCACCGTCCGGGCCGACCGGAAGGCGGGACCCGCCGGGCTGCTCCAGGTGCTGGAGGCCAGCGGCGCGCTGCTGGTCGCCATGGTGCGTACGACGGCCCCGGAGGTGCGCGCCTACCATGTGTTCGGCGTCTCGGACGCGGCGGGCTTCGCGGCGATGGGCGTCGTGGAGACCCTGGTGCACACACATGACCTGGCGCAGGGGATCGGGCTCGACTGGAACCCGCCCGCCGATCTGTGCGCGCGGGTGCTCGCCCGGCTGTTCCCGGACGCCCCGGCGGCCACGGACCCCTGGACCACCCTGCTGTGGGCCACCGGCCGCGCCGAACTCGACGGCCGCCCCCGGCCGGCCACCTGGCGCTGGGACGGGACGGTCCGCGCGTAGCGCCGATGCGAACGCCCCGCGCTCCCCGATGGACTCGGGGCTCGCGGGGCCGGTCACGGTGACTAGTGGCGGGGCAGCTGGTCCAGGAGCCAGGTGCCGAGCTGTTCGGTCACCCGGGAGTGGCGGGTGTTCTCGTTCGAGAAGAGGATCTCGTCCAGGCCGCTCTCCTGCTGGTTCGCGTCCTTCAGGTTCTCGTACAGGGTGCTGTCGTCGATGTCCCGGAGGTCGACCGCGCTGCCGGAGGGGACGAAACAGATCTCCGGGTGGTGGGCCACGGCCGCCATGCCGAGCAACGGCTTGGTGAGGTTCTTGGCGGCGATGTCGTAGGAGTCGAGGGTGCCGCCGGGGGCTCCGTCGGCGGCGGCCAGGCCCCGGTGCCGGACGTCGATCTCGCGCACGTAGTCCTTGAGATGGGCGAGGACGACCCGGTTGTCCGGGCTCTGGGTACGCAGGGTGGTGGGCCGGAATCCGCCCTTGGTGCACTCCAGCGCGGGCTCCCCCGCCGGGACGTCGATCCCCGTACCGTCGCCGCGGCCGTTGGCGATACCGATCTTGCGGGGACGCATGGGCCAGTCGCCGACCCGCTTCAGCGCTTCCAGGAACTCGGTGCGCAGCGGGTCCTCGACGGGCTCGGCCTGGACGGTCTCGATGTGCCGCCAAAGGAGTTGCCGGGCGGCGGGGCTGTTGATCTGGGCGCTCAGCTTCGGCGCGGTCGGCTTCAGGAAGTGGGCGAGGGCCTGGAGGGCGATGGGGATGGACGCGCCCCGGTGCGGGCTGTCGAAGCTGAAGTACAGCGCGGTCTGGTGATCCATCTTCTGGGTTTCCATCTTGGCCAGCGCGTAGCGGGTGATGAGCCCGCCCATGCTGAAGCCACCGACGGTGAGCGGGGCATCGCCCTGGCGCTCGGAGAGGGCCCGGAAGACGCACTCGGTGGCGACCTTGGCGTTGTCGAGGATCGACGCGGCCCGGTCCTCGTAACCGAGGAGGATCAGGTCGTAGCCGCGGTTGTGGAGTTCGGTGACGAACGGGAAGTCGGCGCGCTCCAGGGCGTCGTAGAGCGCGGCGAAGTTGCTGGGACCGGCGTTGAAGCCGTCGGAGACGATCACCGGGCGGCGCAGGACGCGCGGGCCGGGCGCGAGGTGGACATGGGCCTCGCCGCCCGGGAAGTCCCACACGATGTGGTCCGGCTCCGCCGGGGGCGCGGGCGGGTTCTCGACGCCGAACAGGCTCCAGTCCTGCTGGGGGATGTCCTCGCTGGTCATACGGGTCCTCCGATGTGTCGCCGGTGCACTGACGTGGTGTCACGGGTGGCAGCCCGGACCGAACGTAGCGGTCCTCGAACACGTACGGGTGTGGATCAACGACACCGAGTGAGTTTGGCCGAAAACCGGCAAGAGCCAGCAAAAACCACAACCGGCGCACGTCCGTCCACATGCCCCACCCATGCGCCCGCGTGAGCCGGTCATGCGCGGGGGCGCACGATGCCACGGGCCCGCCTCCCCGGACGCCCCACGCCGGGCCCCGCACCGCAAATCTCCACCCTTACGGGTGAGTTGATCACCGTTCGGCCGGTTCGGAGGCGACTTCATCCGCTATCCCAGGGTTCATGACCAAGCTTCCGCGCCCGGCCCGCACCACGCTGGCCCCCGCGCTGTCCCTCGGACTGGCCCTGGCCCTCACCCCCGCCCTCCCGGCCACGGCGGCCCCCGCACCCACCGCCGCCCGCGGCACCGTGATCGCCCAACTGGAGGACGCCCTCTCGACGCTGCTCACCGAGGACGAGCGGCGGGCCGGGTACACCCCCGACAAGTTCCGCCACTGGAACGCCGGTACGGACCGGACGGACGGCTGCGACACCCGTAAGGAGGTCCTGATCGCCGAGGCCGTGGAGGCGCCGACCGTGGGCGCCCGCTGCGCGATCAAGGGCGGCAAGTGGGTCTCGTACTACGACAACCAGACCGTGAACGGCACGGACGGACTCGTCGTGGACCATGTCGTCCCGCTCGCGGAGGCCTGGGGATCGGGCGCGTCCTCGTGGACATCGGCGCGCCGTGAGGCGTACGCGAACGACCAGGGCGTCCCCACGACGCTGACCGTGGTGACCGCCCGGACGGTCCGCGAGAAGGCCGCGCGGGACGTGGCCGACTGGCTGCCGCTCGCGGGCGACAAGTACTGCCGGTACATCGGCGAATGGGTGTCCACCAAGCACCGCTGGAACCTGAGCGTCGACAAGGACGAACTGGAGTCGCTGAAGCTCTTCGCCGACAACGCCTGCGAACAGACCGTGGTGATCTACACCCCCGCCCCCGCCTAGCGCATACGTACGAGAGGTCGCCCACGCGGGGTCGACCATCCGGGCATATGCCGCGCCGGACGGATCACCGCGTGACCCCTGGCCCGCCCGCCGGATAGACGAGATGACGAACGGCATCCCGACGACGAAGCAGGCGAGTCGATGAGCGACACCAGGAAGACCACGAAGTCCCGGACCCGGGCGCGGCTGACACTGACCGCTCTGGGCGCGGTGGCCCTCGCCTCGACCCTCCCCACGGGTACGGCGACGGCCGACGACGAGACGCATATCGACTCGCACAACGGCCACCACGTCACCCTGGTCTCGATCGGCGAGATCGACGACCCGGCGGAGGACGTACTGGAGCACGCGGCGATCTTCGGCAGCGAGACCTCGACGGTCGGCTGACCCCAGCCCCCCTCAGTCGGGCCTCAGCGCACCCCGCGCGGACGGAACTGCACGCTGATCCGGGGCCCGGTCGCTCTCGCGCTCTTCGGTACGGCGTGCTCCCAGGTCCGCTGGCAGGAGCCGCCCATCACGATCAGGTCGCCGTGGCCGAGGGCGTACCGCGTGGTGGGGCCGCCGCCGCCACGGGGGCGCAGCAGCAGATCGCGGGGCGCGCCGACGGACACGATGGCGACCATCGTGTCCTCGCGGGCCCCGCGGCCGATGCGGTCGCCGTGCCAGGCGACGCTGTCGCGGCCGTCGCGGTAGTAGCACAGGCCCGCCGTGACGAAGGGTTCGCCCAGCTCCGGGGCGTAGTGGGCGTTCAGCGCGGTGCGCGCTTCGTCCAGCGCGGGGTGGGGCAGCTCCCGGCCCTCCACGTAGTGGCACAGCAGCCGGGGCACGTCCACCGTCCGCTCGTACATCTCCCTGCGCTCGGCGCGCCAGGGGACGTCGGACGCGAGCCGCTCGAACAGCTCGTCGGCGCCGTGCAGCCACCCGGGGAGCACGTCCACCCAGGCACCGGCGCCGAGCACCACCCGGCGGGCCCCGCCCAGGTCCCCGAGCGTCGCGCCGTCCCCGCGGGGGTCTTCCCCGACCTGGCCGAAGAGGGAACCTTGCAGTGACTGGGACATATCCCCACCCTACCCCACCCACTCGAACACCCGATCGATTCCCTCCGTCCGAGGTCTGTCCGGCTGGGCCCACTTTGTCCCTGTGCGGGTCGGACGGGGGTGCGCAGTTCCCCGCGGGTCGCCTTCGCTCGCGCTCCCCAGGTCCGTCCGGCTGGGCCCACTTCGTCCCTGTGCCGTCGCTCGTGGGGTGCGCAGTTCCCCGCGCCCCTGGATGCTGCCCCTGTTCGTCGCTCTTCGAGTGCGGGTCCGCCCTCGTCTTTTGCGCAGTTCCCCGCAGGTCGCCTTCGCTCGCGCTCCCCAGGTCCGTCCGGCTGGGCCCACTTGTCCCTGTGCCGTCGCTCGCGGGGTGCGCAGTTCCCCGCGCCCCTTTGGGGCGCCCCCTGCCGGTTCTTCGGGTCGGTGCCGGTCGGGATTCTCCGTCCTCGATCCGACACGCTCGGTAGGTCCAGGAAGGTGACCCCACTGAAGCATCGGAGTCTGCGAGCAGAGATTCCCGCCCACCCCCTCCCGCAGCCGTGCGCCTGCACGAGGAGAAGGGTGAAAAGCAACCCCAGGCGGCTGAGGCGCCCCCAAAGGGGCGCGGGGAACGGCGCAAAACCCACGAGCGACGGCACAGGCAACAAGTACGCCAGCACCGAGTACCCAGGGGCGCGGGGAACTGCGCACCCCCGTCCGACCCGCACAGGAACGAAGGGCGTCCAGCCGGACGAACCTAGGAAGCGCAAGCGAAGGCGACCCGCGGGGAACTGCGCACCCCACGAACGACCGCACAGGAACGAAGTACTCCCAACCGGACAGACCTCAGAAGCGCAAGCGAAGGCGCCCCGTGCTGCAAAACACAGCCCCCACCTCGCGACCTCACCGTAAGGTGACCCGCATGCAGGTGATTCAGTCGACGAAGCTCGCCAATGTCTGTTACGAGATCCGGGGCCCGGTCCTCGAAGAGGCGATGCGGCTGGAAGCAGCGGGCCACCGCATCCTCAAGCTCAACACGGGCAACCCCGCGGCGTTCGGTTTCGACTGCCCCCCGGAGATCCTGGAGGACATCCTCCGCAATCTGGGCGACGCCCACGGCTACGGCGACGCCAAGGGCCTCCTCGCCGCCCGCCGCGCGGTCGTCATGCACAACCAGACCCTCGGCATCGAGACGGACGTCGAGCACGTCTTCGTCGGCAACGGTGTGTCCGAGCTGATCGTGATGGCGATGCAGGGCCTGCTGGACAACGGCGACGAGGTCCTCGTCCCCGCGCCGGACTACCCCCTGTGGACCGCCGCCGTGTCGCTGTCCGGCGGCACCGCCGTCCACTACCGCTGCGACGAGCAGTCCGACTGGATGCCGGACCTCGCCGACATCGAGCGGAAGGTCACCGACCGCACCAAGGCGATCGTGATCATCAACCCGAACAATCCGACCGGGGCCGTCTACGACGACGAGATGCTGCGCGGGCTGACCGACATCGCCCGCCGCCACAACCTCCTGGTCTGCTCGGACGAGATCTACGACAAGATCCTCTACGACGACGCCACCCACACCGCGACCGCCGCGATCGCCCCGGACCTGCTGACCCTCACGTTCAACGGGATGTCGAAGGCGTACCGGGTCGCCGGGTACCGGGTCGGCTGGATGGCGATCTCCGGGCCCCGCGCGCACGCCGACTCGTACATCGAGGGGCTGACGATACTGGCGAACATGCGGCTGTGCGCGAACATGCCCGGTCAGCACGGGGTCGTCGCGGCCCTCGGCGGACGCCAGACGATCGACGACCTGGTGCTGCCCGGCGGGCGGCTGAAGGAACAGCGGGACACCGCGTACGAGCTGCTCACCCGGATCCCCGGGGTGAGCTGTGTGAAGCCCAAGGGCGCGCTGTACCTGTTCCCCCGGCTGGACCCCAAGGTGTTCAAGATCAAGGATGACCGGCGGATGGTCCTCGATCTGCTTCGCCGCGAGAAGATCATGGTCGTCCAGGGCACGGGCTTCAACTGGCCGGAGCCCGATCACTTCCGGGTGGTCACCCTGCCCACGGTCGCCCAGCTCACCGAGGCCGTCACCCGGATCGGCAACTTCCTGGACGGCTACAGCCAGCCCTGACAGATCCGGTACCGCTCCTGACGCGGGTCCCGCACCGGCCCCGGCCCCCGGCCGGGAACCGGGGCGCAAACCGTCCCGGCGGGCATCCGTGGCAGCACACGGGTGATTCGCCGTACGGCAAACGGGCAGGGCCGAGTGTCCCGCCCGGTCGGTCTCCCGCGCGCGTGCGACAACGGCGGGTATGAGACCACTCCTTTCCCGGTTGCCGGGACGCGGCCCCGACCGGCCGCGACCGGCAGCCCCGCGGTCCACACGCAGACGCGCGTGGACCCTGGCCACCGCCTATGTCGTGGCCGCCGCGTCCGCACCGCTGATCGCGTTCGGCACCGCCGCCGCCCCGGCCGTCGCCGCGCCCCTGCCCGGGGGCCTCGGCCCCTGTGTGCCGGGCGACTGTCCCGACCCGTTCCCGCCGATCAGCAACGGTCCGATCATGGGCCGGGACAACGCGATCAACGTCTTCGCGGGCGGGGACTTCCGGGTCCGGGAACGGGCCGCCGAGGCCGAGGGCCGGGTCGTCGTCCTCGGCGACTTCGACCAGGACAAGGTGGCCGGCGCCAGCGCCATCTACAACGTCGGCATCGTCGGTGTGGGCTCCCGGGTGCCGCCGTCCGACGGGGCCGACTTCCTCACCACGGGCGGCGACGTCACCGTGGCCGCCGGGGAACGGCTCCTCGCCGACGGCGGAGTGGTCCGGCACGCGGGCACCGCGACCGGCACGATCACCGGGACCGTGGTCCAGGACCCGAACGCCGCCGCCCCCTACACCGCGCTGCGCGGTGAGCTCACGACCGCGAGCCAGTGCTACGCGCGTGACGACCAGGGGACCCGGCCCGCGACGGGCACGGCGGTGAACCAGGGCGGTCAGACCGTCTTCACCGGCGACAACACCTCCGCGCTCCAGATCTTCAACGTCGACTTCGACATGACGACGGCGAGCGGCGGCCAGCAGGGGCTGGTCTTCCAGAACATCCCCGCGAACGCGACCGTGCTGGTCAACGTGCTGGGCACCACCCGCACGCTGAGCACCTACAGCGGCAGCCCGTTCGACACGGACCCGCTCAACCAGCTGCGCTCGCGGCTGCTGTGGAACTTCCCGGACGCCACCACCGTGAACCTGGCCGGTACCGGCCAGTTCCAGGGCAGTGTGCTGATCGGCAACCAGGCGTCGCAGGCGACGGTCACCCTGCCGGGTGTCAACGGCCGCTTCTTCAGCACCGGCACCATCACCCACACCAGCCCGCCGGGCGGCGGTGGCGGTCAGGAGTTCCACGCCTACCCGTTCAACGCGACGAACCTTCCCGACTGCACCGTGGCCCCCGTGCAGGGGCCGGTGAAGGTCGTCAAGGAGGACGCGGCGACGGGTGACAACCTGCCCGGCGCCGTGTTCGAGCTGTGGCAGGAGACCAACGGCCAGACCGGTCTCCAGACCACCGGCGCCGACCCCGACACCCAGGTGGGCGCCACCTGCACCACCGACGCCAACGGCGAGTGCACCCGCACCGTCGACCTCGGGACGTACTACTGGCGTGAGACGCAGGCACCACCGGGGTACGACCTCCCGGCGAACCCGGTCTTCGGCCCGCTGACCCTGGGCGCCGGTGATCTGCCGGACGGGGTGAGCATCACCGCCCAGGACACCCGTATCCCGGTCACGGGCGCGGTGTCGGTCCTCAAGCAGGACTCCGTGACCCAGGCCCCGCTCGCGGGTGCGACGTTCCAGCTGTGGGAGGAGACCAACGGCGTCCCCGGTCTCCAGACCACGGGCGGTGACCCCGACACCCAGATCGGCAACTCCTGCGTCACCCCGGCCGACGGCCGGTGCAGCCGGACCGTCGAGGCGGGTACGTACTACTGGCGCGAGACCCAGGCGCCCGCCGGGTACGACCTGCCCGGCAACCCGGTCTTCGGGCCGCTGGTGCTCACCGACCAGAACGCCCCGACCGGCGTGACCGTCACCGCGAACAACACGGCGACAGCCCCGGTCACGGGTGCGGTCACCGTGGTGAAGAAGGACTCGGACACCGGCGCGAACCTCGCGGGTGCCGTGTTCCAGCTGTGGCAGGAGACCAACGGCATCGCCGGTCTCCAGACCACCGGCGGCAACCCCGACGTCCAGGTGGGCGCGTCCTGCACCACGGGCGCGAACGGCGAGTGCACCCGCGACGTCGAGACCGGCACGTACTACTGGCGCGAGATCCAGGCACCGCCCGGGTACGAACTGCCGACCAACCCGGTGTTCGGCCCGCTCGCGCTGACCGACGAGAACGCCGAACAGGGTGTCACCGTCACCGCGAACAACAGCCCGACCGCCCCGGTCACCGGCACGGTCACCGTCGTCAAGCAGGACTCCACCACCCAGGCACCCCTCGCGGGCGCGGTGTTCCAGCTGTGGGAGGAGACCAACGGCATCCCCGGCCTCCAGACCTCCGGCACCGACCCCGACACCCAGGTCGGCAGCCCCTGCACCACCCCCGCCAACGGCCAGTGCACCCGCACCGTCGACCTCGGCACCTACTACTGGCGCGAGACCCGCGCCCCCGACGGCTACGACCTCCCGGCCAACCCCGTCTTCGGCCCGCTCGTCCTGACCGAGGCCAACGCCCCCACCGGCGTCACCGTCAACGCCAACAACTCCACGACCGCCCCCGTCACCGGTGAGGTCACGGTCGTCAAGAAGGACGCGGACACCGGCGCCAACCTCGCCGGAGCCGTCTTCGAACTGTGGCAGGAGACCAACGGCACGCCCGGCCTCCAGACCACCGGCGGCAACCCCGACATCCAGGTCGGCGCCCCCTGCACCACCGGCGCGGACGGCGAGTGCACCCGCACCGTCGAGACCGGCGCCTACTACTGGCGCGAGACCCAGGCGCCCACCGGCTACGAACTGCCCTCCAACCCGGTCTTCGGCCCGCTGAACCTCACACCGGAGAACGCCCCGGAAGGCGTGACCGTCACCGCGAACAACAGCGGAACGGCCCCGGTCATGGGCGCGGTCACCGTCGTCAAGAAGAACGCGGCCACCGGCGTGAACCTCGCCGGAGCCGTGTTCCAGCTGTGGGAGGAGACCAACGGCGTCCCCGGCCTCCAGACCACCGGCAGCGACATCGACACCCAGATCGGCAGCCCCTGCACCACCCCGGCCAGCGGCCAGTGCACCCGCACCGTCGAGATCGGGACGTACTACTGGCGCGAGACCCAGGCGCCTCCCGGGTACGACCTCCCCGCCAACCCGGTCTTCGGACCGCTCGTCCTGACCGCGGAGAACGCCCCGACCGGCGTCACCGTCACCGCGAACAACACACCGACGGCCCCGGTCACGGGCGCGGTCACGGTCGTCAAGAAGGACTCCGTGACGGGCGCGAACCTCGCCGGCGCGGTGTTCGAGCTGTGGGAGGAGACCAACGGCCAGGAGGGTCTCCAGACCACCGGCGGTGTCCCCGACACCCAGATCGGCGTCTCCTGCACCACCGGCGCCGACGGCCGCTGCTCCCGCACGGTCGAGACAGGTACGTACTACTGGCGCGAGACCCAGGCGCCCGCCGGGTACGACCTCCCCGCCGACCCGGTCCTCGGCCCGCTGCACCTGACCGAGGACAACGTCGAGGACGGCATCACCGTCACGGCGGACAACACCCCGACCGCTCCGGTCACCGGTGATGTCACGGTCGTCAAGAAGGACGCGAACACCGGCGCGAACCTCGCCGGAGCCGTGTTCCAGCTGTGGGAGGAGACCAACGGCGTCCCCGGCCTCCAGACCACCGGCGCCGACCCCGACACCCAGGTCGGTGCGTCCTGCACCACCCCGGCCAGCGGCCGGTGCACCCGCACCGTCGAGGTCGGCACCTACTACTGGCGCGAGACCCAGGCGCCCACCGGCTACGACCTCCCGGCCAACCCGGTCTTCGGTCCCCTCGTCATCATGCCGGAGGACGCGGAGCAGGGCGTCACGGTCACGGCGAACAACACCCCGACCGGTCCGGCCACCGGCGCGGTCACGGTCGTGAAGAAGGACTCGGACACCGGGGCGAACCTCCCGGGTGCCGTGTTCCAGCTGTGGGAGGAGACCAACGGCATCGCCGGTCTCCAGACCACCGGCGGCAACCCCGACACCCAGGTCGGCGGCTCCTGCACCACCCCCGCGAACGGCCAGTGCACCCGCACCGTCGAGACGGGTACGTACTACTGGCGCGAGACCCAGGCGCCCGACGGGTACGACCTCCCCTCCGACCCGGTCTTCGGCCCGCTGAACCTCACGCCGGAGAACGCCGGACAGGGCGTCACGGTCACGGCCGGCAACAGCCGCACCCCGGCCGAGGAGAGCGTCATCAAGGTCGAGAAGACCGACGCGAAGAACGGCCGCCCCCTCGCGGGCGCGGTCTTCGAACTGTGGGAGGAGACCAACGGCGTCCCGGGCCTCCAGACCCGGCCCTCCGGCTCCACCCCGCCCGACACCCGTACCGGTCCTGGCTGCGCCACGGACCGCGCGGGACTGTGCGTCTTCGACGAACTGCCGACGGGGACGTACTACGTGCGCGAGACGGACGTGCCCGAGGGCTACGTCCTGCCCGACAACCCGGTCCGCGGCCCGATCGTCATCACCCCCGAGGACGCGGGTGAGACCGTGACGGTCAAGATCGCCAACAAGCGCGGGGAGCCCGGCAAGGGCAAGTAACCCACCCGCACAACCATGAGGCCGGGGACCGCACACGCGGCCCCCGGCCTCACTGCATCGGCCCAATCCCCCCGGCGCCCGGCAACGGCTGCTGGTACCTCTGGGAGGACCCGACGAACGGAGACATTCGATGACCGGGGACAGCGGCATACGCGGCACGCAGGGCGGGGCGGACGGTACGGGGGCGGCCGGGGGCGGCGCGGTATCCGGGGGCGGTGGTGCGGTCAGGGCCCCGGGTGCGCGGAAACGGGCGGGGGCGGTGGCGGTGGGCGCGGGGCTGCTGCTCGCGGTGGCGCCCCCGGCGGCCGTCGGGGCCGGGGAGGACCGCGGCCGGGCGGCGGCCGACGAGTGCGTGTCGTCCACCGGGCCCTACCAGCGGGAGCTGGAGGGGTATCTGAGGCGGCCCGTGGACGGGGTCCAGTCGCCGGAGGACTGCGCGGCGATCCGCGCCTTCCAGACCTCCGAGGCGATCACCCCGGCCGACGGCTACGCGAACCTCGTCACCTACCGCACGATGACGGCCGTGGACGCCCGCGGCAATCCGAACGCGGAACGGATGTGCCCCGACCGCTCGTACAGCGTGACGTGCGTTGACCTCGACCGGCAGATCCTGTGGACGCAGACCGACGGAGAGGTGGTCTTCGACCCCGTACCGATCCGGACCGGGCGCGACGACGAGGAGACCCGGCCCGGGTGGCACGCCATCTACTGGCGGGACATCGACCATGTCTCCACCGAGTACAACGACGCACCGATGCCGTACGCGCAGTTCTTCGACGGCGGCCAGGCGCTGCACGGCCGTCCCGACGACCTGTTCGACGGAGGCGGCTCCGCGGGGTGCGTGAATCTGCGGCTGTCGGACGCGCGGGACCTGTGGGACCTGCTGGACGTCGACGACGCGATCTTCGTCTGGGGCACCAAACCGGGCACCGCGGACTGAGTATCCGCGGCGGCGGGCGGAATGACGCCCCTTCCTGGGACTTCGCTCAACTTTAGACGAGTTCCAAGGTAGGATGGCTTCGTCACAGCAGAGGAGGCCGTCCATGTACGAGCCGATCCGCACCAAGTCGGTCCACACCACGACCGGCACCGCCGCGGACTACCCCCACCGCTCGCGCGAGGAGGAGCTGGACATCCAGCTCGCCGGGCATCTCGCCGCGCTGCTCGCCGTCACCGACGAGCTGCGTGTCCTCAGCCCCGGCCCGGATCTCGACGAGGCGGCCGAACGGGTCGCGGAGCAGGTGTCCCGCTTGCGCGGGGGCGGTGCGCCGGTCCGGGCGGCGGTCGCCGGAGCCGTGCACGAACCGGGGCTCGGGGCGCTGCATCAGCGTGCGCACGCCCTCGCGGGGCGTGCGCTGGTCGTCGCGGCGTCGCGGGCCGACACGACTGTGGCGATTCTCGCGGCGGAGCGGATGGACGCGCACGCCGTCGCCGTGCGGGGTTCCGCCGCGGAGCGGAGTCCCGAGCTGGCGTCCGGCGGTGCGCGGCGTGGGGCCCGGCGGCACAAGCTGTCCCCGACGCACTGACGGTCCCCGTCGGTCCCGGGTTTCCTGTACTGGGCGAACTTGTCCCGGTGCGGGTCGCTCGGTGGGTGCGCGGTTCCCCGCGCCCCTGGGGTTCCACACCTGGACGTAGCTTGTCCCCATGCGGCCCGTTCGTGGGTGCGCAGTTCCCCGCGCCCCTGGGGTTCCACACCTGGACGTACTTGTTCCTGTGCGGGTATGTCCGTGGGTGCGCAGTTCCCCGCGCCCCTGGATGCTGCCCCCTTGCGGTCGCTTTTCGGGTGCGGGCCGGTCCTCCTCTTTTGCGCAGTTCCCCACGCCCCTTTGGGGGCGCCTCAGCCCCTTGCTGTTGTTGTTCACCCTCCTCCTCGCGGACTCGCGCTGCTGCGGGAGGGGGTGGGCGGGAATCTCTGCCCGCAGACTCCGATGCTCTTCAGTCCGGCAAGAGGGACGTCCGACCGAGCGCGTTGGAGCGAGGACGGAGAATCCCGACCGGCCCCGACCCGAAGAACAAACAGAACGCGCCCCAAAGGGGCGCGGGGAACTGCGCACCCCACGAGCGACGGCACAGGAACGAAGGGCGTCCACCCGGACAGACCTCGGAAGCGCAAGCGAAGGCGACCCGCGGGGACAAGTACGTCCAGCACAGGGAACCACGGGCCGCGCCCACGCACAGAAGGCCCTCGCGGGTCGTGACGGTCCCGCGAGGGCCTTGCTGTGTGTACCCGTACGTCATTGGACGGGTACGGGTCCGGGCCCGGTCAGGTCGGGAACAGGCCCGGTCCGATCGGGACGGCCTCAGCCGAGACGCTGGACCAGGGACCGGTACTCGTCCCACAGCTCCTTCGGGGTGTGGTCACCGAAGGTGTTGAGGTGCTCGGGCACCAGCGCGGCCTCCTCGCGCCAGACCTCCTTGTCGACCGTCAGCAGGAAGTCCAGGTCGGCGTCGGAGAGGTCGAGGCCGTCGGTGTCCAGGGCGGCCTTGGTCGGCAGGACGCCGATGGGCGTACCGACCCCCTCCGCCGTGCCGTCCAGCCGCTCGACGATCCACTTCAGGACCCGGCTGTTCTCGCCGAACCCGGGCCACACGAAGCGGCCGGCGGCGTCCTTGCGGAACCAGTTGACGTAGTAGATCCGCGGCAGCTTCGCCGGGTCCTTGTCCTTGGCGACGTTCACCCAGTGGGCCATGTAGTCGCCCATGTTGTAGCCGCAGAACGGCAGCATCGCGAACGGGTCGCGGCGCAGCTCGCCCACCTTGCCCTCGGCGGCGGCGGTCTTCTCGGAGGCGACGTTCGCGCCGAGGAAGACACCGTGGTTCCAGTCGAGCGACTCGGTCACCAGCGGGACCGCGCTGGCGCGGCGGCCGCCGAAGAGGATCGCGGAGATCGGGACGCCCTTGGGGTCCTCCCACTCGGGCGCGATGGTCGGGCACTGGGCCGCGGGGACGGTGAAGCGGGCGTTGGGGTGGGCGGCCGGGGTGCCGGACTCCGGCGTCCAGTCGTTGCCCTTCCAGTCGGTGAGGTGCGCCGGGGTGTCCTCGGTCATCCCCTCCCACCAGATGTCGTTGTCGTCGGTGAGGGCGACATTGGTGAAGACGGAGTTGCCCCACAGGGTCTTCATCGCGTTGGCGTTGGTGTGCTCACCGGTGCCGGGGGCGACGCCGAAGAACCCGGCCTCGGGGTTGATCGCGTACAGCTGGCCGTCCTCGCCGAAGCGCATCCACGCGATGTCGTCGCCGATGGTCTCGACGGTCCAGCCCTTGATGGTGGGCTCCAGCATCGCGAGGTTCGTCTTGCCGCAGGCGGAGGGGAACGCGGCGGCGACGTAGCGGGCCTCGCCCTGCGGCGGGGTCAGCTTGAGGATCAGCATGTGCTCCGCGAGCCAGCCTTCGTCGCGGGCCATCACGGAGGCGATGCGCAGCGCGTAGCACTTCTTGCCGAGCAGGGCGTTGCCGCCGTATCCGGAGCCGTACGACCAGATCTCCCGGTCCTCGGGGAAGTGCGAGATGTACTTGGTGCTGTTGCACGGCCACGGGACGTCGGCCTCGCCCTGCGCGAGGGGCGCGCCGAGGGTGTGGACGGCCTTGACGAAGAAGCCGTCGGAGCCGAGCTCGTCGAGGACGGGCTGTCCCATCCGGGTCATGGTGCGCATCGCGACGGCGACGTACGCGGAGTCGGTGAGCTCCACGCCCAGCGCGGACAGGGGGGAGCCGAGGGGACCCATGCAGAACGGGACGACGTACAGGGTGCGACCGCGCATCGAGCCGCGGAAGATGCCGCCGCGGCCTTCCTCACCCTGGAAGATCTCCCGCATCTCGGCGGGGGCCTTCCAGTGGTTGGTCGGGCCCGCGTCCTCCTCCTTCGCGGAGCAGATGAAGGTGCGGTCCTCGACGCGGGCGACGTCCGTCGGGTCGGACGCGGCGTAGTAGGAGTTCGGACGCTTGACCGGGTCGAGCTTGCGGAAGGTGCCCTTGGCGACGAGCTCCTCGCACAGGCGCTCGTACTCGGCTTCCGATCCGTCGCACCAGACGACCTTGTCGGGCTGGGTCAGTTCGGCGATCTCGTTCACCCAGGTGATGAGGCCCTGGTGGGTGGTGGGGACGCCGGTGTCCGTACGGGTGGTCGTGCTGGTGGTGGGAGCCGCGATGTCGCGCGCCACGATTGCTCCTAAATGGGGGTTTGTTGTTTTCTGCCCCTTGGGGGCCGCGACCCGGATGCTTCATGGTGCGGGCCGAGAAGCCCGCGCCCCGGCGCTCATCCGGTGCCGTCCGCACTCATTTGATCATCCGACGGTTGCGCCCATATGTCCAGAGGGCCTCACAGGTGAGCGGCGTGACTCTCCCCACGGGGCGCCTTCGCTTTGCGCTTCCGAGGTCTTCCCCGGCTGGGTGCGCCTGTCCCTGCGGGTCGCCTTCGCTTGCGCCTCCGGGGTTCCACACCTGTGCGCACCTGTTTCCCGCGCGGGTCGTCCGGGGGTGCGCAGTTCCTCGCGCCCCTTTGGGTTCCATACCTGTGCGCACCTGTTCCCGCGCGGGTCGTTCAGGGGTGCGCGGTTCCTCGCGCCCCTTGGGTTCCACACCTGGGCCGACTTGCTCCTGTGCGGGTACTTCGTGGGTGCGCGGTTCCTCGCGGCTTTTTGGGGGCGGCTCCGGGTGGCCGATGAGGGGGTGGGGCGTCAACCTTGTAGAGGGGTGCGGACGTGAAGTCGGTCACTCGGGGCGCCCCCGAAGGGGCGCGGGGAACTGCGCGAAGACGAGGACGGACCCGCACCCGAAGGACAACCCGAAGGGGCAGCATCCGGGGGCGCGGGGAACTGCGCGAAACGCGAGGACGCGCCCGCACACGACGAACAGCCGGGCGGGGCAGCATCCAGGGGCGCGGGGAACTGCGCACCCACGGACGACCCGCACGGGACAAGTACGGGCAGGCGTGGAACCCCGGGGGCGCGAGCGAAGGCGAGCCGTACTGACGGGCACCCGGAAAGGTGACCGGGCCTGACCACTTGCACTGTACTTACGGGGCCGTAGGTACGATGCCGGGCATGACTGCGCCCGTCCCCGACGCACTCCCGGACTCCCCGGTCCTCCCGGCCCCCCGGCTGACCGCCGGGGCGGTCACCACCCCACAAGGCCCCGCCACGGCAGGCACCGCGCAGGAAGGCATCGCCTTGGCCGGCATCCCGCAGAACGACCCGCAGGGCGGCACCGCCACCGCGGACACCTCCGCCGACGGCCCGATCGAAGCGATGGCCACCGTCCTGCGCGAAGAGGTCAAACCCAAGCTGCGGGGCTGGCTCCACGCGGGCATGTTCCCCGCGGTCCTCGTCTCCGGACTGTTCCTGACCGCCCTCGCGGACTCCACCCGGGGCCGCGTCGCGTGCGGGATCTTCGTCCTGACGGCCTGCCTCCTGTTCGGCGTCAGCGCCCTGTACCACCGGGGCGACTGGGGCCCCCGCGCGGGCGGTGTCCTGCGCCGCCTCGACCACGCCAACATCTTCCTGATCATCGCGGGCACCTACACGCCCCTGACCATGCTGCTCCTGCCCGGCGCGAAGGGTCAGTGGCTGCTGTGGAGCGTCTGGGCGGCGGCCGCGGCCGGGATCGTCTTCCGGGTGTTCTGGGTGGGCGCCCCCCGCTGGCTCTACACCCCCTGTTACATCGCGATGGGCTGGGCCGCGGTCTTCTTCCTGCCGGACTTCCTGCGCACGGGCGGCATCGCCGTCCTCGTCCTGGTGATCGTCGGCGGGCTCCTCTACAGCGCGGGCGGTGTGATCTACGGGATCAAGCGCCCGAACCCCTCCCCCCGCTGGTTCGGCTTCCACGAGGTCTTCCACTCGCTCACGCTCGCCGCGTTCGTCGTGCACTACGTGGGCATCTCGCTGGTGGCGTACCGGCACGGCTGAACCGCCCCGGGCGGCGGCGGACACACATTCGGCCGAGGTGGCCGTGACCTGAGGGTCACGGCCACCTTTTCGTTGCCCCGCCCCACCCCACCCGACCCGACCCGACAAATAATTGACAGCGACTCTCACTTAGAGGTTACTGTCACTTCATGGTTGCTGTCACTTCAGAGCTGGAGATGCGGCGGGACCCCCGCCGCTGGTGGGCCCTCGGGGCCCTGGTCGCGTGTCTGCTGGTGCTCGGATTCGATCTCACGATCCTGAATGTCGCGCTGCCGACGATCGCCGGAGAGCTCGGTGCCACCACGGGCGAGCAGCAGTGGACGGCCGACGCGTACGTGGTCGTCCTCGCGGCGCTGATGCTGCCCGCCGGGCTCCTCGGCGACCGCTTCGGACGCCGCCGCGCGCTGATCGCGGGGCTGGTGCTCTTCCTGCTGGGCTCCGTGGCGGGCGCGCTCGCGGACGACGTCGCCACGGTCGTCGCGGCCCGCGCGGCGATGGGCGTCGGCGCGGCTCTCGTGATGCCGCTGAGCCTGTCCGTCCTGCCGTCGCTGTTCGCCCCCGACGAGCGGACCAAGGCCATCGCCGCGGTGTCGGCCGCGTCCGCGCTGGGGCTGCCGCTCGGCCCGATCGTCGGCGGCTGGCTCCTCGACCACTTCTGGTGGGGCTCGGTCTTCCTGATCAACATCCCGATGGCGCTGATCGGGATCATCGCCTGTCTGCTGCTGCTCCCGGAGACCCGGGACCCGCACGCGCCCCGGGTGGACCCCGTCTCCGCCGCGCTGACGGTGACCGGGCTCGGCACCCTGGTGTACGCGGTGATCGAGGCCCCGCACCGGGGCTGGGCGGACCCGTCCACCCTCGGGTCCCTGCTCGGCGGCACCGCGCTGATCACCGCGCTGGTGCTCCGCGAGCGCAAGGCGGCCCGTCCGATGCTGGACCTCACGCTGCTCGCCCGGCGCGACTTCCTCCTCAACACGCTGACCGCGACGCTGGTCATGTTCGTGCTGTCGGGCCTGATGTTCGTGCTGCCGCCGTACCTCCAGACCGTCCTCGGCAACGACGCGCTGGGCACCGGGGTGCGGATGCTGCCACTGATGGGCGGACTGCTCGTCGCGGCGAAGGCGTCGGCCCCGGTGGTGGCGCGGTACGGGCCGCGCGCGGCGATCGGCGGGGGCCTGGTGGTGCTGTCGTTCGCCGCGCTCCTCGGCAGCCGTACGGAGGCGGGCTCGGCGTACGGGTTCGTGGCGCTGTGGATGTCGCTCGCCGGACTGGGCTTCGGTTTCGCGGTGGTCCCGGCGATGGACACGGCGTTGGGCACCCTGCCGCCGGAGCGGGCGGGCAGCGGCTCGGGCCTGCTGATGACCGTACGGCAGATGGGCAGCGCCCTCGGGATCGCGCTGCTGGGCTCGCTGCTGGCGGGCCGCTACGCGGACCGGCTGGCCACGGGCGCTCTGGCGGCCGGGGACGCGGACACCGCGCGGGAGTCGGTGGTGGCCGCGCATCTCGTCGCGGAACGTCTCGGCGAGCCCGGGCTCGCGTCGGCGGCGGACACCGCGTACGTCCAGGGCATGGGCGTGATCCTGGTCGTCTGCGCGGTCGCCGCGCTGCTGACCGCGCTGGCCGCGCTCGCCCTGCTCCCGGCCCGCCCGGAGCGGGGCGGCGGCCTCCCGGGCGGCCCCGCCGACCCGTCCGATGGCCGACAATGAGGGTATGTCCGTCACCACGCAGCCGTCGTTCCCGCCGGTGGACCCGTCACAGCTCGGGCTCCGTGAGCGCAAGAAGCTGAGGACCCGGATCGCGATCCGGGAGGCCACCTACCGGCTCATCGCGGAGCAGGGGTACGAGGCGACGACGGTCGAACAGATCGCGGAGGCGGCGGAGGTCTCCCCCAGCACGGTGTTCCGGTACTTCCCCACCAAGGAGGACATCGTGCTCACCGACGAGTACGACGCCGTCCTGGAGGACGTGCTGCGGGCCCGGCCGGCCGAGGAGCCGTTCCTGGAGTCGCTGCGCGCGATCCTCGCCCAGGCGCTGGAACTCGCGCTGCGTACGGAGCCGGAGACCACGAAGGTCCGGATGCGGCTGATGGCCGAGGTCCCGGCGGTCCGCGCCCGGACCCTGGAGAGCATGTCCGTCACCGGGCGCATGCTGTGCCGGGTGATCGCGGAGCGCGCGGGGCTGGACGAGGAGACCCTGGAGGTCCGGGTCTACGCGATGAGCATCCTCGCCGCCCTGCACGAGGCGTCCCTGTACTGGGCGGAGACCGACTACCGCGACGACATCCGGACCCTGGTGGACCGCGCCCTGACGACGATCGACGGGGGCCTGCCGGGCTGACCCGCGTACCGGCCGTCCCGAGAGGACGGCCGAGGGTACAACCAAGCGCCCCGCACAACGGTCCTGATGACCGGCGCCCTCTTCCCGGCCGCCCATCATCAGGACCGAAGGAACACATGAACCCCTACAGAGGCGTGCCCGTCGCCGTCGTGCTCTGTGCCTGCACGGTGGTCCCGCTCCTCGTGGCGACCCCTGCCGCCGCCGACGGAGCGCTCGCCACGTCCCGCTTCGCGGCGGCGGGCCGTGACACCGTCAAGCCCGCCGCTCCCACCGGCGTCAAGGCGACGTACAGCACCTCGACCCGCAAGGCGAAGGTGACCTGGTCCGCGAACCGGGAGCGGGATCTCTCGGGCTACCGGGTGTACCGGCGCGTCAAGGGCAGCACCAGCTGGACGAAGCTGGTCACCACGAAGACGAGGTCCCACACCGACAGCCCGCCCGCCACCGGCGCCACCTACTACTACGAGATCCGTGCCTACGACAGGTCGGGCAACACCTCCAAGGGCAGCACCGACCGTGCCGTCACCAGCGTCGACAGGACGCCTCCGGGCAAGCCCTCAGGGGTCACCGCGAAGAACAGCCAGCCGGGCATCACGGTGGCCTGGAAGACGGTGCCCGGCGCGAAGTCCTATGTCGTGCACCGCCGCTGGGAGTACGACGGCGAGGGCAATCCCGTACTGAAGATGGCGACGGTGACCTCCCCGACGTGGCGTGACACCACGATCAAGGAGAACCTGGACTACAGCTACTGGGTGACGGCGGTGGACGCCGGCGGCAACGCCTCCGCGAAGTCGGCGCCCAGGTTCATCTCACGCGGCGACCAAGCGCCCTCGGCACCCACCACGCTGAAGGCCGCGCCGCACCCGACCGGCATCAAGCTGACATGGAAAGCGCCGACTTCGCCGATCGCGTACGACCTGTCGAAGTACCTGATCCACCGGAACGGCCGACTCGTCGACGAGGTCTCCGTCCGTCAGACATCCTTCATCGACACCGGGGTCAAGCACGGCACCTCGTACACGTACACGATGACCACCGTGGACCGTGCGGGCCACCCGTCCGCCCCGTCGGCTCCTGCCCCGGGTACCGCGCCGTCCACCGGGCTGGCCCCGGCGGCCGTCGAGGAACTGACGGGGGTGATGGACGGCTACGAGATCCTGCTGTACTGGGCACGGAGCCCGGAGGACGATGTCAGCCACTACAGCGTCTACCGCGGTCTGCTCGTGGACGGGGTGTGGCAGTACGAACGGTGGAGCGATGTCGGCCACTACGCGTGGGACGACGATCCGTACCGCGGCTACCACCAGGAGGTCTACGATCCCCAGGGCGGGCCCGTCCGCTGGGCCGTGGTCGCGGTGGACGAAGCGGGCAACTCCCGTTTCGACAGCGGCGAGACGTTCTCCCACGTCGACGTGATCGAACCGCCGCCGCTGCCCGAGGAGTGAGGCGGACCCGCTCCGCACGGTCCCGGCCGGCCCGCGGCCGTCCCTTCCCAGCGGGGACGGTGGGCCGTCAGGGCCGGGGAGTCTCCTCGTCGCGGCGTGGCGCCCGGGCCCAGGACGGTAGCCACGCCGGTTCGGGGAGGGGTGACAGGGTCGCGAAGTGCTCGATGACCGGGCGGAGTCCGGGGTGGGGGTTCGCCCGCAGGTGCATGAACGAGAGCGGGTAGACGAGCGCCGGGTTCACGATCGGGATACGTCGCAGGTCGTGGCCGGGCGGCCAGAGGTAGCGGTCACGCGAGCCCACGAAGGTGGCCACGTCCGAGGAGTCAGCGAGGATGTCGAGAAGCACCTCGTTGCCGAAGTTCGGTCCCGCGGCGTCGATCCGGAGATCGAACTCCGTGGCGAGCTGGTCGTAGAAGTCCGACCACTCGCTGCGCGGCACGATGCCCGGTACCCAGATCCGGTGCTTGCGCAACTGCGCCGGGGTCAGGGTGCGCGCGGCGGCGAGCGGGTGGCGCGGGCCGACCAGGAGTTCCAGCGGGGAGCCGAACGCGTGGATCATCCGCACCTCGCGCGGCAGCGCGGCCGGGTCGGTGACCGAGCGGAACGCGGCGTCGAGCTCGCCCGCCTCGACGGCGGCGACCACCACACGCGGATCGTCGGCCCTGAGCGTCACCACGTCGAGGTCGGTCCCGGGGTGTGACCGCCAGTAGTCGTGCAGGACGACGGCCTGCGCGGACCGCAGGCCGAGCACGTCGATCCGCAGGGCCCGCGAGCCCGGTCTGATCGCGGTGACGGCACGATCGGCACCCGTGACGATGTTCCGGGCGTGCGGGAGGAAGACCTGGCCGTCCAGTGTCGGCTCGACCCCCCGGGCGGTCCGGTCGAAGAGCCGCACATCGAGTTCGCGTTCAAGGGCCGCGATCCGTTTCGACGCGGCCTGCTGGGTGACGCCGAGCTCGTCCGCCGCGTGCCGCAGCTGTCCGAGTTCGGCCGCGCGGACGAACGTCCGTACTGCCTCGGTATCCATCGCCCGAGCGTAGGGGCGCCCAACCGGTGGTTGTGGCTCGCCCGGGAGCCGGTTGTCCGGCCCCGCGACGGCTCCGGTCAGCCCTTGCCGTTCAGCGCGAACCACACGGACTTGCTGACAGGGTCGAACCCCTCGTTCACACTGACCCCCCACCGGTCGGCCAGGCAGTCCACGAGCATGAGCCCCCGCCCGCCCTCGGCCGCGTCCCCGGGAAATGACCGGGGCGGCACGGGCCGCCGTCCCGGTTCCCGGTCGGTCACCCGCACGGTCACCGCCTCCGGGGTGATCGTCGCGTCCAAGGTCAGCAGCGCGGCACCGGTGTGCTGGAGCACATTGGTCACCACCTCGGAGACGAGCAGCCGCACGGTGTCGGTGAGCTCCCCGTGCCCGTTCGTCACGAGCAGCGCCCCGACCAGGTCCCGGGTGACCTTCACGGTCGTCCCGGTGTTGGGAGCGGTGAAGCGGTAGCTGTGGCGTGGGGGGTCGAGGGGTGGTGCGGACATGCGTTCTCCCGGTGATCGTTCACGGCCGACTCGGGCCCACCGACGGACACTTCCCCATGAGACGGGACATCCGGCGGGCACCACGGACAGTAGGACTCACTAGTGATACGGCACAATAGTGAGCCCACGATTGCCCACGGAGGAGTGACACGGGCAGAGTTGGAACCCGGACCATGACCACGAGAGACGAGGGAACAGGGTGCCGCCGAGAGGCCAGCCAACGGCACGTCAGACGCGGATCGGCGCGGAACTGCGCAAGCTGCGTGAGGCATCGGGCATGACGAGCGCCCAGGCCGCCGCGTCCCTCGGCTGGGAGAGACCGCGCGTCAGCCACATCGAGTCGGGCCGCCACGGCGTCAGCGGCGAACGGGTACGGCACCTGGCGGCCCACTACTCGGCCCGGGACACCGCGTACGTCGACGCCCTCGCGAAGATGGCCGACGACCACACCAAGGGCTGGTGGACCGCGTTCCGCGACGAACTGTCCGCCAGCGCCCTGGACCTGGCCGAGTTCGAGCACCACGCCGTGTCCCTGCGCACGGTGGAACTGCTGATCGTCCCCGGCCTGCTCCAGACCGAGGAGTACGCGCACGCCGTGTTCAGCGGTGCGATCACGAAACGGCCACCGGCGGCGATCGACGCCGCGGTCAAGCACCGGATGCAGCGCCAGCAGATCCTCGACCGGCCTGAACCACCGGAGCTTGAGGTGTTGCTCCATGAGGTGGGGCTGCGCATCCGGTACGCGGACAGCCATGTCATGCGCCGCCAGCTGCGAGCACTTCTGGATTCCGCCGACCGCGACAGAGTGATCGTGCGCGTCATTCCCTTGTCCGCAGCCGATGTCACGGCGTCGGTCCAGCCATTCACGCTCGCGGGCGGACCCGTGCCGCAGCTGGACTCGGTTCTGGTCAACAGCTCGTTCGCCGGACAGTATCTGGACGCCGGCGCCCAGGTCGGGAAGTACCGCGCGCTGCTCGATAGCATGCGGCACATGGCGCTCGACGTCGATTCGTCCCGACACCTGATTCACGCGGCCACGAAGGAAATCTGAATCCATCATGGAACACACAGAAATCCACTGGCAGAAGTCCTCGCACTCCAGCGGGGGCGACGAAGGTCAGTGCATCGAGATAGCCACCGAGGGCGACACCGTCCTCCTCCGTGAGAGCGACACCCCCGGCACCGTCGTCACCACCACCCCCGAGAAGCTCCGCGCCTTCCTGCTCGGGATCAAGGCGGGCGAGTTCGACCACTTCACCGAGGCGCCCCCCGAGGGGTGAGTCGTCGGGCCGGTGAGATCCTGGCCCCGTGAACGCGCACCCCGGCTCCGCCGAGATCACCGTCCAGGTCGCCCCCGGGCTGGCCCTGTTCGTGCCGCACAAGCGGCGGGGCGGGGCCACCGGGCTCAAGGTGGACGGGACGTCCAGCCTCGGGCATGTCGTGGAGTCGCTCGGGGTGCCGCTGACCGAGGTGGGTTCGCTCGTCGTCGGGGGGCGGGACGTGGACGTGTCGTACGTGCCGCGGGGCAGGGAGTCCGTCGAGGTGCGGGGCGTCGTCCGGCCGCAGGACGTACCGGGGGCGCCGCTGCGGTTCCTGCTGGACGTGCACCTCGGGACGCTGGCGCGGCGGATGCGCGTGCTCGGGGTCGACACCGTGTACGAGGCCGTCGACATCGGGGACCCGGCGCTCGCCACCCGGTCGGCCGCCGAGCGGCGGGTGCTGCTCAGCCGGGACCGGGGACTGCTGCGCCGCCGGGAGCTGTGGGCGGGCGCCTATGTGTACAGCGACCGGCCGGACGAGCAACTGCGCGATGTGCTGGGCCGGTTCGCGCCCCGGCTGCGGCCGTGGACCCGGTGCACCGCGTGCAACGGAACCCTCCGGGCGGCGACCAGGGACGAGGTCGCGGACCGGCTCGAAGGCGGCACCCAGCGGTCGTACGACGTGTTCGCGCAGTGCGCCGACTGCGGCAACGTCTACTGGCGGGGCGCCCATCACAGCCAGTTGGAGCGGATGGTGGCCGACGCGCTCGCCGAGTTCGGGCCGGACGGGGCCGGGCGGACCACGACCGGAACCGAACCGCTCCCGCACGGCTGAGCGTCCTTGTCCACGATCGACCACGATCACCTCATCCGTACGCGTACCAGGGGGACCTTCCGATGGCCAAGGCAGCGAGACGCTTCGTCCGGGGCACGGCTCCACTCGCCCTGCTGACCGTGCTGCTCGCGGGCTGCGGCGGCGCGTCGGACGCGGAGAAGTCCTCCGGGAACGAGGCCACCGGCGGGAAGGCCACGGTCGGGGGCGCGGGCTCCCCCTGCGCGCTGCCGGTCTCGTTCGAGCTGGTGAAGGACTGGGAGGCGGGCGCCACCGACGCCGCTTCGGCGGCTCCGAACCCGCGGGGAACCGTATCCCTCGTCTGCGAGATCGGCGGCAACGCGGCCGGGACCCCGGGGCTGTTGCGCGTCTGGGCGGGCGGGACGGAGAAGGACCCGGAACGCGCGCTGAAGGAGTTCGTGGACGGGTTCACCCTCCGGCCGGTGACGGCCGACCACAGTGGCTTCGCGGCCGGTGGGCTCCAGGGGGCGGAGGTCGTGTACGCGGAGAAGAGCGGGACGGAGAAGGCCATGGCGAACCGGTCGCGGGCGTTCGCCGTGGGCACGGGGAAGGGCGTCGTCATCGTCCACCTCTGGGGGAGCGCCGACGCCGAGGCGGGGCTGCGCACCGCGTACGAGCTGGCGAAGCGGACCGTGCGTCCGTCGGGGTGAGCCGCCGGGTCGTGTGCGCGACGAGGGGGGCCGTGTCCGCGACACGGCCCCCCTCACCCTCAGCGCGACACGTTCCGGTCAGCGGCCCGCACGGGGCCTGCGGAGGTCCGCCTTTCCGCAGGCGACGCCGTCACGGCTGGGGTCGAGCCGCAGCGGGTCGTCCTTGCCGTTGACGCGCAGCCGCCCGTAGTCGTGGCGGGCGAGCCACTCGCAGCGGGACACGGTCGTCCGCTTGACCTCCGGCGGGAAGTTGGTCGGCACACAGACGTTGGCGGAGCCGTAGTGCCGGTCGCAGCCGGACACCGTCGGGCCCACGTCGTGCGAGGAGCGCTTCTTGCCGGGGCCGCGCGGCTTCGCCTTGAGCTCGTCCGCGAACTCGTGGACGTGCGCGGACGGACCGCCGTCGGACGCCCCCTGGCGCGCGGTGGAGCTCATCGCCGCCGGGCCGTCCAGCCGGACCCACTTCGCGACCGACGGAACGCCGTTCGCGTCGACGCCGAACAGCATGTACCAGCCGGGCGGCGCGAGGTTCGGGTTGCTCGTGACGTTCAGGTCGATGTTGTTGCCGTCGACGGTCAGGGGCAGGTCCACGAACCGCTGGTTGGGGTCGGAGGAGTGGGTGACCGCCGCCGGGCGGATCAGCTCGGCCTTGACGATCGGACGGTCCACGGTGATCCGCTGGGTGTCCCCGTAGTTCCACTCGGTGTCGATGACCGACGTGATCTGCGGGCGCGGGCCCTTCAGGAGGTACGGCGGGGTGTAGATCGACACGTTGTGGTTGTAGCTGTTGTTGCCGGGGTTGTCGCCGGTCGACATCACCCGGCCGTCGGGCAGCAGGAACGACGACGAGTGGTAGCCCCGGGCCTGCGGGTCGGTCGCGACCTTGTCGAAGGTCTCCGTCGCCGGGTCGAAGATCGACGCCGAGTACACGGGGTCCGCCCGGTTGTGCAGGGAGCCGCCGGTCTCCAGGACCTTGCCGTCCGGGAGGAGGACCGCCGACAGATACATCTTGCCCTGGTCACCGGTCTGCGGGACCTGTCCGGCGCCCCGGTCGACGGTGCCCTGCGGCAGCGGCGGCCCGGCGACATAACGGGGGTTCGGGTCCTTGAGGTCGATGATGTCGGTGAGCCGGTTGGCGTCCGGGTTGGAGTCGATGTTGCCGCCGCCGAGGGTGAGGACCTTCTGGTCCTGCGCGGGCGGCAGCAGCACGCTCGCCGACTGGTCGCGCTGGTCCTTGTTCTGGAGACCCGGCACATCGGTGACGGTATTGGCGTCGTAGTCGTAGACCGACGCGCCGGTGCCGGGGGTGCCGTTGCCGAAGACATGGCTGCCGGAGTAGAAGAGACGGCCGTCCTGCATCAGGATCATCGACGGGTACAGGCCCCAGTACGACCAGGTCTGGTTGACCTGCCAGGTGGGCAGCCAGCGGTTCTGGGCGGCCGACCAGCGCTCGGCGGTCACCGAACCGGTGGAGTCCTCCTTGAGCCCGCCGAAGGAGAGCACGTCGCCGTTGCCGAGGGCGGTCGCGGACGGGTACCAGTGGCCGTCGTTCATGTCGTTGGTCTTCACGTACGACTCGGTCGCCGGGTCGAAGACGTAGCTGTCCTTGTAGCCCTTGTACCCGTGGGAACCGTCCGCCGCCGGATAGGCCATGTTGCCGCTCATGATGAGGACCCGGCCGTCCCTGAGCTGGACGTGGCCCGCGCAGAACATGTCCTTGGGCGTGGGGATCGTGGTGTACGTACCCGCCTGCGGGTCGTACAGCGCCGAGGTGAACGTCCCCGCCTCGAACATCTCCTCGCTGTTGCCCGAACCGGCGATCAGCAGCACCTTGCCGTTGTGCAGGACCACGGAGTGCATGGAGCGCACCGGGTTCTGCGTCGGCAGCACCTCCCACTTGCCGTCCGCGCACTCCTGCGCGGTCCCGGTGCACTCCGGGTCCGGCGGGGTGACGGTGACATCCCGCATCGTGTAGTCGTCGGTGGTGACGGAGCCCGTGCCGTACACGGACACGCCCCAGGTGATCTGGTCGGTGCCCGGCGGGATCTCCGGGGTGCGTACCTCGGCGTGCTCGTACCCGGCGGCCACCGGCAGGGTCCGCAGATCCGTCCAGTACTGCCAGCCGGCGGTGGCGTCCCGGCGGAACAGCGTCACCGAGGTGTCCGGGGTCGTCGACTTGTACCAGAAGCCCAGGTCGTACTGCTTGCCCGGCTGGACGTTCGGGGCGCAGGCGGCGTTCTCGGTGATCATCGCCTTGCGGTCGCCGTCGGCGCGGCGGGTCAGTTCGACCTTCATCGCCTTGGTGCCGGTGTGCGCGTCCGCGACGGTCTCGAACGTGAAGTCGTTGTCGCCCCATCCGGACTTCGCCCAGCAGTGCGGCATGTCGGAACCCGCCGCGCCCGCGGTCTCGAAGCCGGGGTTGGTGAGGAGGTTCGCGGCGGACGCGGGCGGGGGCGCGGCGAGCAGGAGCCCGCCGACTATGGCGGCCACCCCGATGAGCGCGGTTCTTCGCCGTCTCGGGGAGCGGGCGCGTCCGGCTGGCCTCAGGCGCGCGGGGATGAGGGTCATGGGCTACTGCCTTCCGTGCTGGGCCGGGCGGCTCGTTCCGTGGGGGTGGGGGGCGTCCTCGGTGGGGGCGATGCCTTCGGTGCCGGTGGTGTTCTCGGTGCCGGTGGTGCCTTCGGTGCCGGTGACGGTGGTGCCTTCGGGACCGGTGGTGGTGCCGGTGGTGGTGGCATGGCCGTCGCGGCTGTCGTGTCCCGTGGGGCCCGTGCGTCCCGTACGACCAGCGCGTCCCGTACGACCAGCGCCTCCCGTGCGCCCGGCGCGTCCCGTACGACCAGCGCCTCCCGTACGACCGGCGCGTCCCGTGCGGTCGCGGGCGGGCAGGTAGATCAGGGCCTCCGTACCGGCGAAGCGCAGCACGAACGTGGTGACCAGGGCCAGTGCGGTGGCGGGCAGCACCGCCATGTGCCACTGGCCGACGAGCAGCGCGATCAGCGGGATACGGAGCACGAGGTCGGCGTTGGCTATCAGCGCGAAGCGGGCCGTGCGGTCCGCCCAGTGGCGGTGGCCGCGGCGGTCGCGGAACAGCAGCAGCTCGATGAGGAGGAAGTTCCAGGCCACCCCGGCCTGGTTGGCGACGATCTCGGCGGGCAGGTAGTGCATCCCGGCGGTGGTGAGGCCGTGCAGGGCGAGCAGATTCGGCAGGAACCCGGTCAGTCCGATCAGCCCGAAGACGATCATCCGGGCGAGCCGCGAGGAGGTCCGCAGGGCGAGGAGGTGGCGCAGGAAGCGCAGTCCCTCCCTGGCCGTCGACTTGGACTCGCCCGCGTAGCGGTCCTGGAACTCGAAGGGCACCTCGGTGACCCCCGGCGGGCGGAGGCGGACCGCGAGCTCCAGCAGGATCTTGTAGCCGAGGGGCTGGAGCGCGTCGGCGGTGACCGCGGTGCGGCGGATCGCGAAGAAGCCGCTCATCGGGTCGCTGATACCGCGCAGTCCGCGCGGGAAAAGGCCCTTGGTGAGCCAGGTCGACAGCCGGGACACGGCGATCCGGTAGCCGCCCGCGAGTCCCGCGCGGCTGCCGCCCTCGATGTAGCGGCTGGCGACGACGAGGGTGGCGCGGGAGCGTTCCCCGGCGGCGACGAGTTCGGGGACGAGGGCGGGCGGATGCTGGAGGTCGCCGTCCATGACGACGACCCACGGCGAGGTGGCGGCCCTGATGCCCTCGACGACCGCGCCGCCGAGGCCGCCGGTGGGCCGCTCCCGGTGGATGAGCGTGACGGGGAACGGACAGTCCTGCGCCGCCTCGGTGATCACCTCCGGGGTGTCATCGGTGGAGTCGTCGACGAAGACGACCTCGCAGGGCAGCGCGGCCGGTACCGAGTCGGTGACGCGGCGCAGCAGTTCACGGATGTTCGCGGACTCGTTGAAGGTGGGGACGACGATGGTCACGGCACCTGGTTCGGGCCCGGGGTCGTCCTCCAGCCGGGCGTCCAGGTCGCCCGGGACCGTGCCCTCGTGGCCGTTCATCGTGTGCCTCCCGCGATCTTCCGGATCTCGACACGGTCCTCGCCCGCGCCGAAGACCTTGACGAGTGCGGAGTGCTCCAGCGCCGCTTTCACGTTGGGCAGGTTCACCGCGTCCCGCCGTACCGTCGGGGACGACACGACGTAGTCGAGGTCCCGCCAGCCGCGCGGCATCGTCTTCGTCACGGCCGGGTCGAGATCCGCTTTGTAGAACCAGACGGCTCCCAGGCCCGGTTGGTATCCGGCGTGCACAAGATCCAGCCACAGCGCGTCGTCCACGAGGACGCGGGTGCGGGCGGGGTCGGGGACCTCGTTCGCCATCCAGTGCGCGGCCTGCCGGTAGGGGGCGTTGGCGTCGGTGGTGAGGGCGATGCGGTTGCCCTCGTACCAGCGCGGGAGGACGAACGCGACGGCGGACGCGGTGAGCACGGCGGCGGTGGTGAGCCGCAGTCCCCGTACGCCCTGCTTCTCGCCGGGGCGGCGCCAGGTGCGCAGCAGCGCGTGGGCGACGCTCGCCGCGCCCCCGGCGAGCACCAGGGCCAGGAACGGCAGGGCCTGGACGACGTACATGGCGGGGAGGTAGCCGGAGGGCCGCATGGCGACCAGGGCGAGGATCGCGACGGACGCGGCGGGTCCGGCGAGGGCCCGGGCGGTGACCGACCAGGGGTAGGTGACGAGCAGCAGCAGCGCGCCCGCGAGTCCGCCGACCGGCAGGACGCGGTCGTAGTAGAGCCAGGACCGCAGGACGCCGTGCGAGCCGGAGCCCTCGTCGAGGATGAAGCCGGAGCCGGGGCGGCTCATCTGGTAGGTGATGCCGTCCCAGAGGGAGACATGGCCCGGACCGGGCAGCAACTCGCCCTTCAGCAGGGCGAACAGCGGGTACGACAGGCCGATCAGGGCGCACGCGGTGATGGCGCCGGTGAAGGCGAACTTACGGGTGTCGCGGTGGCTGTAGCGCCACATGGTGAACATCAGCGCGGGCAGCAGCAGGAGCATCGTCTCCTTGCTGAGCACGCCGATCGCGGCGGCGATCCCGGCGGCGAAGTGGTGCCACAGATGGCGGCTGGGGGACGCGGCGAGACAGAACGCGAGGAGTATCCACAGGACGGCGATGTTGTCGAGGTACATCTGCCGCTGGAGGATCACGGACAGCGGGGACAGCCCGAACAGCGCCATCGCGAGCGCGGCGGACCAGCGCGGCAGCCACAGTCGGCGGGCGAGGACGTACAGCAGGACGGAGCTGGCGGCGCTGATCAGGAGCATCGCGAGCCGCATCACGCCGACGGTCATCGACTCGGGGGCGATCTGCGCGGGCAGCCAGGTCAGCGCGGCTATCTGGAGCCAGCCGACGGGCGGATGGTCGTACCAGTAGGTGTAGTGGGCGAGGCCCTCGCCCTGCTGGACGGCCCACGCCTGCGCGAGATAGGTGCCCTCGTCGTCGCTGAACGACGGGTACTGGGCGATGTTCCAGCCCTGGACCAGGACGATCAGCGCCAGCAGCGCCGCGCACACGGCGAGGTCGGTGCGTGAACTCCGGAACCGGACGACGGGCCGGTAGGTCATGACGGGGCGCCGGGGCGCGCGCAGGCGTCGCGCGGGGACAGGGGCAGTGTCCACCGCGGTGAGGGTGGAGGTCACGCGTGGGCGTCCTCTCGGGGATCGGCGTGGCGGGGGTCGGTGGCCGGGCCGGTCGCGAGATGGGCGCCGACATGGCTGGTCAGCTCCCAGTCGTGACGGCCGCGCTGCTCGCGCCAGACCGCGCGGATCGCGGCGCCCGCGAGGAGGACCTGGTAGAACGGCCCGCCGACGATGAGCTTGATGTAGTGCGTGACGCGGACCCGCAGCCCGTACTGCTTGCCGAAGTCGTGGAGTCCGACGACCTCGAAGACAAAGGTGACCAGGGCGGTCACGGCGGGCAGGAAGGTGAGGAACGCGATCCCGACGGGCACGTCGAGGAAGATCGCGACGGCCGCGTTGACGGGGATGACGACCCCGGAGAACGCCTGGAGGAACGGCGTCATCAGGGTGTAGCGGGCGAGCATGCGCTGACCGGCGGTGGGGAGCTGCTTCCAGTCCTTCTTCCGGTAGACCTGGAGGAATCCCTGGTTCCAGCGGGTGCGCTGCTTCAGCAGCGACATCAGGGTGCCGGGGGTCTCCTCACGGGTGACCATGTCGGAGTCGTAGGCGACGACGACCTTCTTGCCGACGCTGGAGAGCCGTACCCCGAGGTCGCAGTCCTCGGCGAGGCATTCGGGGTCCCAGCCGCCCGCTTCGCGCAGCACGGTGGTGCGGACGAAGACGGTGTTCCCGCCGAGCGGGATGAACCCCTTCTGGGCGTGCAGATGCAGCCGGGAGCGGAACCAGAAGAAGTACTCCAGGCAGTTGCGCAGGCTGTACCAGCTCGAATGGAAGTTGATGAGCTGCACACCGCCCTGCACGACGTCCGCGCCGGTCGCGCGGAACGCGTGGTCGACATGGGTGAGCAGTTCGGGGTGGACCTGGTCCTCGGCGTCGAAGACCCCGACGATGTCGCCCCGGCACGTCGGCAGCGCGGTGTTCAGCGCCTTGGGCTTGTTCTTGGCCTCATGGGTGTCGACGACGACCCGGACCCGCGGGTCGCGTTCCTCGGCTCGGCGGGCGACCTCGGTGGTGTCCGGGTCGTCGTGGCCGACGATGACGATGATCTCGAAGTCGGTGTGCCCGGACTCCAGCAACCGCTGGATGGTGTGGTCGAGCACCGCCTGTTCATGGCGGGCCGGCAGCAGCAGCGAGAACGACAGTCCGGCCTCGCCCTCGGGCCTGCCGAAGCTGGTGGCGGCGAGCGTCTCCGGGGTGCGCCACGCGTGCATCTGCCACCAGAGCGTGAACGCCGCCATCCAGAACAGCGCCAGCGAAACGGCGGCGATGAACACGGACGTGAGCAACAGATCCCCCCAGATCCCCCTCGGTCGTACGACACGTCGTCGTACCCCCCAACCGATGTGGAGAGAGTAAGAGGGTTATATGACGATGGGGTGCACGACCGAGGAATGGCCTGAATCCGATGGCCTGGTTCCGTCCTCCGATGTTTGGGGCACAGGAGGGAGGGATTCCGGTCGCGACAAGGAGGACGTGCGCTCAGCGCCGCCCCCGCCGAGGCGGGGGCGGTACGAGGGGGGACTTCTCAAGTTGACCGAATATCACCGTCGTTGACGTCTACACGTACCCCGAGCGCGTCCGCGAGAAGGGTGGGATCGGTGGTGGGCGCGTCACAAGTGAAGTCCCGGCAGACGTACGCCGCCGCACGCCCCCGCACCAGTACCCGATCGGCGAGCAGCGGGAGTTCGACCTCGCGCACATCAACACGCTTACGGGAAGGGGGTTTCGGGCCTTCGGCGACACCTTGAGCGGTCCCGCTGGGGGTGGGGGCGGACTCGGGTGCGGGTCCGGGTGCGGGTCCGGGCTCGGACGTGGTCGGGGGCTCGGGCTCGGTTGCGGGCGGTGCGGGCTCGGTCGCGGACTCGGGCCCGGACGTGGTTGCGGGCTCGGGTGCGGACGGTACGGGCTCGCCGACCGCGACGACGGCGCCGGGTGCGGTGCCGAGCAGCGCCGTACGGTGCAGCAGCTCCCGCAGCGGATCACCCTCCGCGCCGACCACGGCCACCTCGCGCGGCCCGTCGAGCGCGGCTTCCGCGACGGCGAGGCCCCAGCCGACGAACCGGGGCACCTTCGGACCGAGCGCCTTGACGACCCCGAGGGCCCGTTCGGCGGCGGTGCGGTGCGGTTCGGAGCCGGTCTGCGCCGCGTACGACAGCAGGGCACCGGCCGCCGCGGTCCAGCCCGAGGGCGTGGCGTTGTCGGTGGGGTCCTGGGGGCGCCGGATCAGCTGCTCGGCGTCCGACGCGGTGTCGTACAGCGCGCCGCCCTCCCCCGTGAACCGGGCGAGCACATGGTCCAGCAGGAAGCCCGCGAATTCCAGCCACACACCTTCGCCGGTCACCGACGCCAGCGTGAGGAACCCTTCGGCGACATCGGCGTAGTCCTCCAGGACACCCGCGTTGGAGCCGGGCCGGCCGTCCTTGGAGGTGCGCAGCAGCCGCGCCGCGTCGTCCATGTGCAGCCGTACGAGGACATCGGCCGCGCGGACCGCGGCCTCCACCAGGTCGGGGCGGTCGAAGTAGGCGCCGGTCTCCGCGAGCGCGGCGATGGCGAGCCCGTTCCAGGCGGCGACCACCTTGTCGTCACGGGCGGGGGCGGGGCGCCGCGAGCGGGCGTCGAGCAGCCGCTCCCGTACGGAGGCGACGCGCTCGGCGTCGACCACCGTCTCGGTGAGGGGCAGTTGCAGGACGGACGCGCCTTCCTCGAAGGTGCCCTCCTCGGTGACGCCGTAGTACGTGGCGGCGAGCTCGGCGTCCTGCTCCCCGAGCACCTCGCGGAGTTCGGCGGGGGTCCATACGTAGTAGGCGCCCTCGACGTGCCGGCCCTCGGCGTCCTCGCTGTCCGCGTCGAGCGCGGAGGCGAACGCGCCGTGTTCGGTGCCCAGTTCGCGGACCATGAAGTCGGCGGTCTCCAGGGCGACCCGCCGGGCCGACTCCGAGCCGGTGGACCGCCACAGATGGGCGTACACACGGCACAGCAGTGCGTTGTCGTACAGCATCTTCTCGAAGTGGGGGACGACCCACTCGCGGTCCACGGAGTAGCGGGCGAAGCCGCCGCCGAGCTGGTCGTAGATCCCGCCGCGCGCCATCCGCTCGGCGGTGTCGAGCGCCATCTGGAGCGCGCCCTCCGCGCCGGTGCGGGCGTGATGGCGCAGCAGGAACTCCAGCACCATGGACGGCGGGAACTTCGGGGCGCCCCCGAATCCGCCGTACCGCTCGTCGTACTCCCGGGTCAGCCCCAGCAGGGCCTGCGCCTGCTCCTGCTCCCCGGGCCGCTCGCCGTCGCCGAGCCCGATCTCGCGTTCCCCGAGGTCCCGGGCGATCTTCGCGGCGACCTCGGCGACCTCACCGCGCCTGCCCTCCCACGCCTGGCGCACCCCGTCGAGCACCTGCCGGAACGACGGCATGCCGTGCCGGGGCTCGGGCGGGAAGTACGTACCGAAGTAGAACGGCTCCGCGTCCGGCGTCAGGAACACGGTCATCGGCCAGCCGCCCTGCCCGGTCGCGGCCTGCACCGCCTCCATATAGACGGCGTCGACGTCCGGGCGCTCCTCCCGGTCCACCTTCACACTCACGAAGTGCTCGTTGAGCAGCGCGGCGGTGGCCTCGTCCTCGAACGACTCGTGCGCCATCACATGGCACCAGTGGCACGCGGAGTAGCCGACCGACAGCAGTACGGGTACATCACGCCGCCGGGCTTCCTCGAAAGCCTCCGTCGTCCAGGGCCACCAGTCCACCGGATTGGAGACGTGCTGGAGCAGGTAGGGCGACTGCTCGTCGGCCAGTCGGTTCATACCGGCATCGTCGCATGATCCGGACCCTCCGGCCGAGCTTTGCGGGGCCAGGGTCGCCGGGTCGGTTCGCTGTGGGAAGGCGACTGGCCGAGAACGAACGGATCGGTCGTCAGGGTCCGCCGTACATGCCTTCGAGCCCGCAGAGGGGCGCGGGGTGTGGGCGGGCCGCCGGGACTCCCGGTCCGGTAGTGGTCGATCGACTCGAAGGCTCCCCGACGTGACGGCGCCTGCGGATCATCGCCGCCGGCACTTCTTCCCTGTGCTGCTGTCAGAGGTTCGCGTCGATGAACTCTGTGAGCTGGGACTTCGACATGGCGCCGGCCTTGGTCGCGGTCACGATGCCGTTCTTGAAGACGAGAAGGGCCGGGATGGCCCTCACGTCGTACTGAGGTGCGGTGGCCGGATTCTGGTCGATGTTCAGCTTGGCGACGGTGAGCCTGCCGGTGTACTCGGCGGCGATCTCGTCGAGGATGGGCGCCAGTATCTTGCACGGCCCGCACCATTCGGCCCAGAACTCGACCAGCACGGGCCCTTCGGCCCGCAGCACGCGCTCCTCGAAGGAATGGTCGGTCAGTTCGGTGACGGTACCGCTCATCAGACCTCATCTCGTCGTTTCCTGGAGTACCCGCCCCTCCGGGGGGCGCGGCCCGCGCACTGCGCGGGGCGGTTCCGTAGTCGGGAATCGTTCACCGAGGGGCCGGGCGGTGCCGTGGTGCTCTGCCCGGCCCCTCGGCCGTTCCGCACCTGGATTCATCACGATGGGCGCGGGGGTGGCACGTGGTGTTGGGGTGGTCAGGTGCAGTTGATGATGAGGGAGGTGGTGGCGGTGCAGGTGCGGGTGGCGGTGTCGTTGGCGGGGTTGGGGTCGGTGGGTGCGGAGGCGGTGCGGGTGGCGGTGACGGTGTAGGGGCGGCCGAGGGTGAGGAGGGCGACGGGGAGGGTGAAGTGGCGGGTGACGCTGTCACCGGCGGGGAGATTGGTGAGGGTGCAGGTGACCTTGCCCGCGGTGGGGGTGCAGTCCGGGCTGGTCGCGGTCAAGGAGCCGGGCAGGGTGGCGGTGACCGTCGCCGAGGTAAGAGTGGCGGGCCCGTCGTTGGTGAGCGTGAGGGTGTAGTTCACACGTCCGTTGAGGAGGCCGGGGACCGGGGTCGCGGCCAGGGCGACGGCGAGGTCGGCGTCGGGGGCCGGGAGTGCGCCGACGGCGATCGCCACAGGGCCCTGGCCGACGGTGACGGTTGCGGTGACGGTGTTCGTACCGGTGTCGATCACCGAGACCGTGCCGGCGTATGCGTTGGCGGTGTAGGCGCGGGAGTCGTCCGGGGTCAGGGCGACTGACTGGGATCCGTTCCCGACAGGGACGGTGGCGGTGATGGTCCGGGTGCCGGTGTCGATCACCGACACCGTGTCGTCGACGAGGTTGGCGGTGTAGGCGCGGGCCCGTCCCGGGACAAGGTCACCGAGCGGGGCAGATTCCCGGTCGGGATCGTGCCGGTGACGGTATGGGTCGCCGTGTCGATCACCGACAGCGAGTCGCCGTAGGAGTTGGCGGCGTACACGGTGGAGCTGTCCGGGGACACCACCACCGATGCCGGGCTCCTGCCGACGGAGACCGTGCCGGTGACGGTGTTCGTGGCGGTGTCGATCACCGACACCTGGTTGGCGTCGGAGTCGGCGGTGTAGGCGCGGGTCCCGTCCGGGGACACCGCGACCGACTGGGGTGCGTTCCCGACCGGGACGGTGGCGGTGACGGTGTTCGTCGCGGTGTCGATCACCGACACCGAATCACCGATGTAGTTGACGGCGTACAGGCGGGAGTTGTCCGGCGAGACCTTCACCGATGCCGGGCTCCTGCCGACGGAGACCGTGTCGGTGACGGTGTTCGTGGCGGTGTCGATCACCGACACCGTGTCGTCCAGGTAGTTGGCGGTGTAGACACGGGTCCCGTCCGGGGACAGGGTGACCGACTGGGGTGCGTTCCCGACCGGGACGGTGGCGGTGAACGCGTTCGTGGCCGTATCGATCACCGACCCCGAACCAGCGTTGATATCGGCCGTGTAGGCGTACACCGGCGGCGCGGCGGCCCGCACCGGGGCCGACGCGGCGGACGCTGTCAGGGGGCAAGGCAGCCTGCGGCGACCGTCAGTACGACGGCGAGACGGGACAGCTTCCGGACGGCAGGGGCTGAGACGGGAGTGGCAGGCAACAGGGAACTCCTCGTTGATACGGACGGCCCCACCGCCCCGGGGCCTGGGCGGTGGCGACGCGGATGGTCGGCCGGACGGCAACGGGGCCCCGTCCGAGCCCGGACATACGGCTGGGCGGGTACGCGTCATCATTGGGGGAACCGACAGCCCGCACGGCACCGTGCACAGAATCCCGTCGAGACTTCTGCGACGTCCCCGTCCCTGCAAGGGCGCTCACGCCGATCCCGCACGCCCCCCTGACGCACCAGACGCCTGCGCACGGCCGAGGTCACCGGGGTCTGTTCCGCGCCCAGGGCACCGGCGCCGGCAGGGTGCGGAATCCCGGCTGATCCATGGTTCGCAGCGCGTCGCCGTACCCCGGACCGCCGGCGTCGCCGAAGGCAACGGCGGTGCTGGTCATGGTCACATCGAGGTCGGCCTTGCAGGCCCGGAACTCGTTCGCGCGGGACAGGAAGCACTGCTTGACATGCTCGAACCCGGGAGAGCGGTTCCGCTCAGCTCGCGCACAATCGCGCCCATGCCGTGCTCCTCTCGTCTGCCCCGGAGGCGCCCCTTCCGGGACACCGGAACAACCTAGCCGCGCCCCTGGCAGGAACAGAGGGCGGAAGAGGCCAGGAGGAGAAGGCGCGGAACGCCCTCTTGCCACAGAGCCCGCAGGGGCCGCTCGCGGCCGGATGAGATCCCCTCTATGAGGGCGGTGGGACACGGGAGAAGCATGGGGCACGGACGCTCAGGCCACGTCCCCTGTCACCCGACCAGGAGCAGTATCCCGCTCCGCGAGATCGCGACCTTATCGGCCATCGCGTCCCACGGCTCACCCGCAGGCCATGGCCAGGAGTGCCCCCAGAACGGCAGTGCGAACACAGGCCCGTCCACCGCTCCAGCGATGCAAACGCTCTGCCGGATGAGCACACGAGTTGATGACTCCCCGGAGCGGACCGGGGGTCGGGCCTACGGGAGACCGAGCCGTCGGCGCAGCTCAACCTGATCCCCCTCGGCTCCCTGCCCGCCGGCGCCGTCCGCACCAGTAGCAGCCCCGCCGGTCCCGACCCCGCCGACGACAGCGGCGTCGCCAACTGCACCGTGCTCACCGGCCTGATCACCAACGTCTGCCCCACCCGCACGTCCCCGGCGTCCGCTCTCCCCACCACGGGAGAGCGGACGCCGTCGCATCCTCCGCAAGAACCCGGACTTCAGCGCACGAACGGTCAGCCCGCACAGAAACCACTGAGGGGCCGACAGCACAGTCCCGCCCCCACAGCGGACACCACGGGAACCAACTCGGGGCTCCCTGGGACAGCGGAGACGTACGGGCAAGGCGGCACCTCCGGAAATCGAATGCCTCCGGGATCGAATGCCTCCGGGAATCGAATGAAGGCGAATGAATGTTCTATCGGGGTTTCTGTGTTCCGTTACGGGAACGCATCCACCGCTTATGCACATCAAGGTGGTCCCGATCAAGACTGCGTGGAGAGACAGGAGATGTGCCTTTGGGTCAGATGTGCTCCCCGTGAGCACGTGGCGGACTCGGGGTGGGTACGTTCCGGTGGTCAGAGAATTAAAGGCCGTTTCACGGTCCTGGATAAGGAGCAGCGATGAGTACAAGTCCCCCTCCGGTCCTGCCTGGCCTTCACAGTGTGCAGAAGCTCGACTGGCCGAGGGTAAACGGAACGACCTTCCTGAGTTACAGCAGTGACCAGATTCGGGCCACGTCACGTGTTTTCGTATCGGCATTCGAAGTCGCGGCGGGGAAGCCGCACACGGGCGCCTCGGGGGGCTTCATCGTGGAGCAGGTGACCCCGTTCGACGGTGGCGTCCGAATCAAGATTCGCGTCGACCATGCGAACGCCCTCCCGATCGGCACCAACATCTTGGTGCTCAACTAGGAGGACTTTCCGGATAATTGCATTCCGGACAGTTCCCTTCGAGGAGTGGCCGCATTGAAGGGTGATCACCCACGTCGCCTATCCATCTCGCGGCACCTGTGTTCTGGGCGGGATCGACACAGACATAGGGGTGCTCCCCAAGGGCCGGAAACTCTCCTGGGAGTTTCCGGCCCTCTTCACGCGAGGGCACCGATCCCGGGGCCGCACGACACCGGGCTGAGTGGTCGTCGGTGTCGTGCGGAGTTCGGCAGGCCCGGGGTGCCGCTGCGCCGCCGACATCGCCGGGTGGGTACGACACGCGCTGGTGCCCGTGCCGCACTCGCCTTTCGAGGGCCCGCACGGCCCCCGCAGCCTTCCCCTGGGACCGGCGTCCTCCGGTCCCAGGGGACACCCTGGACGGTCGCCAACCAACCGCACGCCCGCGCTCCCTCACCGTCCAGGCCCCTCCACGAGGGCGCCCACGCCCTGGTCCGCGACCCCAAGCGGAACTCCCACCCTTGGGCGAAGGCCCTGCCGACGGTGTGCCACCGCAGGAACGTCGCTGGCCTCCACGACGCCCTGACCGGCCTCGCCACCGAACCGCAGCGACGCCGTGACCCCGCTGTCGCACCCGGTGCACCGCGTCAGGTGTCCCGCACCGACCGGGACGGGAACCGCTGACCGCTACCGTGCCGGTCCGGCGCCGCTTTCAGCGTGGGGTGGGCTCTTCGTGGGGTTCCGGTCCTGCGGTGGTGGGGATCGGCTGTCGGCGCGGAACGCGAGGACGGCGATGTCGTCGGCTCGGTCGTGGGGCGGGGGGAGCAGCGTGTTGACGAGTTCGGTGAGGGGTAGGTCGGGGTCGCGGGCGAGGGTGGCCTGGTCGGCGAGGTGTCGCAGGCCGTCGGAGATGTCGGCGCCTGCCACTTCGACCAGTCCGTCGGTGTAGAGCAGCAGGGTGTCGCCGTCGGTGAGTTCGTGGGTCGAGTGCCGGCGCTTCACATCCGGTGCGACGCACAGGGGCGGATCCGGTGCGGGCGAGCCGTGCAGGTAGTTCGGCGGGCCGTGGGCCGGGATCAGGAGTGGTGGGGGGTGTCCCGCGTTGGACAGGGTGACGCTCCAGGCGTGGTTCGCGGTGGGGCGGAGCACGAGGTGCAGGGCGGTGATGAGAGGGGCGGTGCTGACGCCTTGCAGTACGTGGTCGAGGCGGCTGAGTGTGTGTGCGGGTCCGGCCGGGCCGTCTGCGTAGGCCAGTGCTCTGAGCATGCTGCTGGCCTTGGTCATCTGGGTCGCCGCGTCGAGGTCGTGTCCGGCGACGTCGCCGATGGAGAGGGCGATGGCGCCGTCCGGGAGGACGATCGCGTCGTACCAGTCGCCGCCGATCTCCGCCGTCGTGCTGGCGGGCTGGTAGACGGCGGCCAGTTCCGCGCCGTCGACGGGGGGCGGGGTGGTGAGGAAGGACCGCTGGAGGACCAGGGCGGTGTGGCGGACGCTCTGGAGTTCCAGGGTGCGGCGCAACGGGTCGCGGACGCTGCGGAGGACTTCTTCGAGCAGGCCGAGTTCGGCTTCGTCGGGCGGCGGGTTGCCGAGGCAGGTGGCGGCCGCGGCCAGCGCCACGGTCTGTTCGTCGAGGACGACGGGCACGATGGCCAGGCTGGTGGCGCGGGCCTGGGCCATCCAGTCGGCGGACGGCCCTGACACCAGGGCTCTGGGCGGTTCGCCGGGTGGGAAGGTCACCAGCTTCGTCCGCCGGCTGTCGACCACGGTCTTTGCCAGCGGGCCGAGCGTGAAGTCGTCGGCGAGCGGCGGGAGGGGCGGTACGCCGGGGGCGAGCGCCCTGCGCGCCCTGGTGGCGTGGAGGGCTTCGGTTCCGGGCCGGGCGTGTTCGGGGTACCTCAGTTGGAAGACGACGAAGGCGTCGACGAGATCGGGGACCACGGCATGGGCGGTGGTGGCGAACGCTTCGCGCAGGTCATGGGCGGAGGCGGCTGCCGAGGCGCGCTTGAGGAGACGGTCCCGGGTCTGCTGGCGCCACTGGTCCTCGGCGTCCGCCACGGTGCCGATCCACTCGCGGAGCTCGCCGTGGCGCAGGACGGGCACGGCGATGATCCTTATGTGCCGGTAGCGGACGGGGTCCCCGGCCTGCCGGATCCGCGCCACGGCGTCGAGGAGTGCGTCGCCGCGGGCCGTGGCGGCCCACTGCCCGGCGAACCAGTCGCGGTCCTTGGGGTGGACGGCGTCCATCCAGGCGGGACCGGGCTGACGGGGGTGCCACAGGCCGCCCCCGGTGTCCCCGAGGCTTCCCACCAGGGCCGAGACCTCGCCCTGCGGGGTCATCCGCCAGACCACCTGCGGCACGGCGGAGTGCAGGGCCTCGTACCGGGCCAGGTCCGCGCCGTGCTCCGCTGAGGCCGTCGCGACCACGGCGGTGCTGCCCGGCTCCTGCGGCACCTTGAGCGCGAGCAGCAGTACGGACGGCCCGTGCCGGGAGGTCACCGGCAGGCAGCTCACCGCCCAGAAACGATGCCCCGGCGGCCCGTGGGCCGTGACCCCGGCCGCGTCGAGCAGCGCCGGGGAGCGGTCGGTCCCGGCCCGGTGCAGTGCCCGCAGCACCGGGCGCAGCCCGGCGCCGGCCAGGGCGACACCGGCCTCCTGACCGTTGCGCCAGAGACCGAACAGTTCCCGAAAGGCCCGGTTGCGCTGCACCAGCCGGTACCGGGGGCCGGTCAGGAGCGCGGCGGCGACGTCAGCCTCCTCGAAGCTCTCGAACTCGAACATCGGCTCGCCCTTCCCGACCCGCTGACCGCCCCACAACGATGATCCCCCGGCACCGCGCCCCGGGCATGTGCGGATCAGCTGATCCGCGCCCCGCGGCTACCGGCCGGAGAGTCGCGGCTCCGGTGGCCGCCCCGTCCGGCCGTCTTCGCTGCGGCTGCCCGGCAGCACCGCCGAAGCGCCCCCTGCCCAGCCAGGCCCCCCTCCGTACCCGGCGTCACTGTGCGTGGCCATCCGGCTCTCCTGGCCGGGGCCGGGGCGTCGGTCCCGCGCTCGTGGGCCAGGTCGTCGGCGTGGGGCCGGTCCCGGAGCCGCCCACTCCGGACCGGCACGCTGGGGGGCGGGCAGCCCTGCTGTGCGCGCGGGTGCACGCCAGGGGCGCGTGGGGGCAGATCAGCGCCCTTGTGGCGGCTGGTGTGTCGGGGGAGCCTCGGAGGAGGCCGCGCTCCTTGCCGGTCTCCCGGTCCCCGGGGGCGAGGGACAGCTCTGTGCCGGCTCCGGCCGTCCGTCCCCGTGCCGGACCGGGCTGTCACCAGCCGGCCCGCACCTGCCTCACCGGGGAGTCCGGTCCTCGGGAGACGGACGCGGGGGCGCACGATCGAGGAGAGGTCCTTGCTGTTACGTTCCACTTTCCCTGTCCGCGAAATGTCCCGGTTCGCCGTCGCGCTGACGGTGGCCGCAGGATGCCTGATTCCCCTGTCGGCGTCCGCCGCTCCAGCACCGGCTTCCGCTCCGGGGCGGGCGGCCGCAGGGCCGGTCCACGCCTACGTCGCGAACACCGCCGGCGATTCGGTTTCCGTGATCGACACGGCCTCGAACACGGTCACCGCCACAGTTCCGGTCGGGGACGGACCCCGGTCGGTCGCGCTGTCCCCGGACGGGACACGGGTCTACGCCGCCAACGACTACTCCGACTCGGTCTCCGTGATCGACACGGCCTCGAACACGGTCACCGCTACAGTTCCGGTCGGGGACGGGCCGTTCTCGGTGGCGGTGTCCCCCGACGGTGACCGCGCATACACCGCCGACTTCCAGGCAAATACGGTGTCGGTGATCGACACGGCGACGAATACGGTGACCGCGACGGTCCGGGTCGCGAGGAGTCCGCAGGCGGTGACGGTCTCCCCCGACGGAGCCCGCGTCTACACCGCCAACTTCGGCGCGAACTCGGTCTCCGTGATCAACACCGCGACCAACACGGTCACGGACACCGTCAGGGTCGGAAACGGTCCGGCGTCGGTGGCGGTGTCCCGGGACGGGGCCCGCGTCTACACCGCCAACTCCTTCTCCAATTCGGTCTCCGTAGTCGACACCGCGTCCAACACCGTCACCGGCACGGTCGCCGTCGGGGAGGGGCCCCGGGCCGTGGCCGTTTCCCCCGACGGGACCCACGCCTACGCCGGCAACACCCTCGGCAAGACGGTGTCGGTGATCGACACCGCCGCCAACACGGCCACCGGCACAGTCACCGTAGGTGATGGCCCTCGGGGCGTGGCCCTGTCCCCGGACGGCGCCCGCGCCTACGTCGCCAGTTCCTTCCCCAACACGGTCTCCGTGATCGACACCGCGACCGACGCCGTCACGGACACCGTTGCCGTCGGACGCTCGCCCTCGTCGATCGCGGTCGGCGCTCTGCCGCCCCCGGTCGCGGACCTGGCCGTCGCACTCACCGCGACCCCGGTCCCCGGCCTCCTCAACGCCCGTATCGACTACACCCTCGACCTCACGAACAACGGACCCGATCCGCTGGACGAAGCCACGGTCACCGCCACCCTGCCCGGCTCCGTGACGGCAACCAGCCCGGACTGCACCCCCACCGCGGGCAAGGTCACCTGCACCCTCACCGGCCTCGCCCCCGGCGCCAGCGCCACCCGTGCCTTCACCATCCGCGTCGCCGCCCTCAGCCTCGGCCGCCCCTACACCGTCACCGCCACCCGCACCGCCTCCGCACCCACCGACCCCAACCCCGCCAACGACACCGCCACCCGCACCTGCACCGCCACCACCAGCCTCAACATCACCTGCACCTGACCACCCGCTCAGCCGGGCCCGTACGCACCCGACGGCGCGTACGGGCCACCGGGCGTCCACGGGGTGACGCACGACAAGCCACCCCTCGGAAAACCCCGTTCAGCACAGCCGACAGCGGCAGAACCCGCGACACTCCGTCGGCACCGGGCTCGGGGGTCTCCGGCCATCACCAGGTGCGCCTCTCACGGGCGGCGGCGTCGAGGCCGCGAACAACCTGGATGCGCGGCCGTGAGCCGAAGCCGCAGACGACCGGGGCCGGGATGCCGCGCGGCGAGCCGGCTCTCGCGTCGAAGAGGACGTGCCCCCGTCGGCAAGGTCACCTCCGACGGCACACACTCCGAGGAGACGATCGGCTGGATCGCCGCCTACGCCTGACCAGATTCCCGCGTCGGGCTGCGGACGGTGGCCGTTCGCAGCCCAGCCGGGGCCCCTCTCGCACTCACGAGGCACGGGACCAAAATTCGAGATGTCCGCGGACTTGTGCATTAGTGACATGCATTGTCACCAGTGGCACGCGGAGTAGCCGACGCTGAGCAGCACAAGCACATTGCGCCGCCGCCGCGCCTCCTCGAAGGCGTCGGGTGCCCACGGCCACCAGTCGACGGGGTTGTCGGCGTGCTGGAGGAGGTAGGGCGACTGGCAGTCCGCCAGGCGATTCATATCGGCATCGTCGCACGGCGCGTACCCGGATCGGACGATGGCGGCGCTGTCGCCGGACCGGCGTGGGCCGGGCATGGGTCCGGGCCGCGGTGGCGGTCGGGTCGGAGGGGGCGCGGGACGTGCGTGCGACAATCGGGCACAGCCGCGACGAGGGGGATTCCATGGGCGACGAGGGCCGGCTGAATGTCAGTGCGGAACTGGCCGGGGTGCTGGAGCGGATCGACGCGCTCGGGGCGAGGCTCGACGAACGGGCGCCCTCCGCCGAGGAGTTGGGGCGGCTCCCCGAGGACACGGCACGCGCGCTGCTCGACACGGGGATCGTGCGGGCCGAGCTGCCGCTGGGCCTCGGTGGGTACGAGTTCGCGCCCCGGCAGCTGATCCAGGCGGCGGAGCGGGTGAGCTACCACGACGCCGCGGCCGGATGGACCATGGTCGCGCTCCAGATGATCACCGGGACCACCGCGGCGTACCTCGCCGCGGACACCGCGGCCGAGCTGTTCCCGGACATACCGAACGGCAAGCACGCGCTGCTGGCCGGGCACGGTACGCGACCCGGCCGGGCCGTGCCCGTGGAGGGCGGCTACCGGGTCAGCGGTCAGTGGCAGTTCGCCTCCGGGGTGGCGCACGCCACCCACATCCACAGCGCGTTCCAGGTCGAGGGCACCGGTGAGCAGCGGGTCCTCACGATGCCGAAGTCCCAGGTCACCCTGGACGGCAACTGGGATGTGCTCGGGCTGCGCGCGACGCACAGCGTCGACTACCACTGCACCGACGTGTACGTCCCGCACGAGTACACCTACGCCGCGACCACGGACACCCCGCTCAACGGTGGCGCCCTCTACCGCCTCGGCCTGGTCAACCTGTCGGCGATCGGGCACACGGGGTGGACCCTCGGCGTCGGCCGGCGCCTTCTGGACGAGATGAAGCGGGTCGCGGCGGCGCGGACCGGTTCGCGGGGCGCGGCGGTCGACACCTCCCAGTTCCACGCCGAGTACGCGACGGCCGAAGCCGGGCTGCGGGCCGCCCGCGCCTGGGCGAACGACGTATGGCGGGACGTCGAACGGACGCTGGACAAGGGTGAGCTGCCGAGCACGGAGCAGGACACCCTGATCCGTCTCGCGCTCAATCACACGACCTCGACCGTGTCCGGCGTGGGCCGCACCGTGCACCGCTGGGCCGGTTCGGCGGCGATCCGCCGCGGCCCGCTCGACCGCTTCCTGCGCGACCTCGGCACGGGCGCGCAGCACATCACGTCGAGCCCGGTCGTACTCCAGAACTGCGGCAAGTGGCTGAGCGGCGCCGCACCGGACGCCCGCTGGAGCTTCCTCGACCTGACGTGACGCGGCCTGGCCACCCGGGTCCGACCCGCACCCGGTCAGAGGCCGACCGACACCGGGCGCCCCTCCTGCCATCAGCGGGGGGCCGGAACCTGTGACGCCCGGAAGCTCCCGGACCGGAAGGCCGAGTACCGGTCCCGGGATCCTCGGGGTCTCTTCACGCTGCGTCGGCCAGGGATCTGCTTCCGTACCGGCAGGTGTGTGTCCGCCGGTACGGAAGCAGATCCCGACGGGTGACGCAGCCCTATGAAGATTGACCACCCTGAAGGGTGGAAATTCCGCTAAACCGGAGATCGCCCGGGCAGCCTCCTCGCGGCGCCCCACAAGAGGCGTCAGACATCCAGCACCGCCGGGCTGTTCAAATCCTCAAGCGGTGACTGATCGTTGAGAGGTGGATGCCGTGAGCGCGATCCAGACGGGCAAGCTCCAGCTGAACTCCACACGCCCTGTGGCCACGACGGGCGGCGATACGTCGACCTTCACCCAGGTCACCTTCCCCGCCCCGTTCCCCGCCGGTTCCACGGTGATCGTGACCCCCTTCGTCCAGACGTTCAACGGCCCCGACACACCGGGACTGCGGATCGCGGACGTCACCCCGACGGGATTCAAGATCCGTATCAACGAACTCCACGCCAGCGGCAAGGTCACCGCCGACGGCACGCACACCGAGGAGACCGTCGGCTGGATCGCCGCTACCGTGTAGGCCCACCCGGACCCGCCGGGGCCCTCGACGGGTGAACCGCACCAGCGCGACGCTCCCCCGTGAACACCACACCTCCGGGGAGGCGGGCAGAGCGTCCTCGCGCCCACGGGGACAACCCCGGCAGGTGAACAGGGCGCCAGCCGTGTGGGCCGTTCAGCGCCCGGTGCGGATGCCTTGGTGTGCTGGCCCGAGTCCGCAGCGGCCGGCCGAGACCGGGGCGGTGTCCCGGTCTCGGCCTCTGGTCCGGCACGGGCCATGCGTGCGGTTCGGCTCCCCGGGTGGGCCGGGACGGCAACCTCACTGTTCAGCCCTGTCCAGCACGGTGAGGCCCTGGGAGTGGTCCGGGGGCGTGTTCGTCCCAGAGAGCGCCCCCCACAGGTGAAGAGCTGGACCAGGCGGACAGGACGTATGCCTGATCAGCGACGCACCGCGGTGGCCCTACCGCCGACCGGGTGACGCGAGGGCAGCCCGGCCGACCGGGTGACGGCGGGGGCAGCCCGGCCAGGACGAGCCACGGCGCGGGCGGGCCCGCCACCAGACTGCGAGGGACCCGACCGCCACCGCGCACACCGGAGCCCGCCCATGCCCCAGCCCGACACCTTCCTGGCCGTGTGCGGCAATACGCACCTCTACCCCGGTGCCCGCTGCCGCCTCCAGGGACTGCCCGACCCCCAGACGTTCGCCGACCGGCCACGGCCGGTCGATGTGCTCCTGCACTTCTCGGACTCGGTCACCACCGACGCGGAGCTACGCACCGACGGCCCGGCCGACGCCGTATTCGCCGTCCCCGCGTACACCACCAGGGCCGGCAGGCAGATCGAGGGCCGTACCTGGCTGGTCCGGGATTTCGTCCGCACGGGGGACGAGGTGGAGCTGACGATCGGCGGGGTCGGCCTGGGTTGAGAGCCCGATTCCGCCGCGGCCCGGGACGCCGCGTGAGGCTCCGGGGCTCTCGGGCTGGCCGGTCAGCGGGGGGAGGGTCCGGTGATCGTTGCCGCCGGGATGCCGGGCGAACCGGAGCCGCCGAAAACAGAGGGGGCGACGCCCACACGAAGCAGGAGTCCGCATTGCCTCACTTCTCCTGTTACGCGGCGAAACCCACCCCAGATTCTCCGCCGGGCAGAGCCTGCGGCGATCGGGAGTCGCCAGACACTTCACATCGGCGTGTCACATGCTCGGAAGCAGCCGACTCGGCGACGCCCGAACCGGTCCAGCCGGGTCCCACGGCGGCAGCTGCTTCCGTGGCAGCGAAACGCGCCGACCGCAACAGCTCATGCGACGCAAGTAATTCGACGCCGCACCTCCGCTGGAGGGCAAGGTTCGAAAGGATTTGACACGCACCACGGCGCCTAGTGAGGTTTTCTCAGCGATGATCATTTCCAGATTCCGTTGAGGACGAGGGCGGCTCGGGTGATGTCGCCGACCCGGCTGGGGCTGAGCGTGATGTGCTGCAAGGTGCGCCATCGCTGTTTGAGCTCGGCGACGGTGCGCTCGCCGAGGGCTCGGAGGTGTCGGATCAGGGTGTTTGTCATGCGGGTGTCGATGTGAAGTGCGCGCTCGGAGCGGCCTTTTGGGCGGCGGACGGGAACGCGGATGCCGATGCCCGCGCCGATGTAGCCCTTGTCGGCCAGGGTCGGCAGGCCGGCGGTGGCCGCCTTGTACAGCGCGGGCAGCACGTGGATGCGGGCGGCGGTGATGTCGGGGACGCTGCCGGGCTCGACGTCGGAGACCCACAATGGGGTGCCGTCCGGGGCGGACAGGAACTGGATGTTGCCGCCGAATGCCTTGTGTTTCTGGCTGAACCACAGGTCGTTGCCGTTCTCGCGGACACCGGCCACGCGGTCGCATTCGATGAGCGTCCCGTCCAGGACCACGTGTGTCATGCCTTCGCGTCGACAGCGGGCGAGGACCTCGTGCAGGTCCGGGGCATGCTCGGCAAGGACGTCGATGCCTTCGTGCAGGTAGCGGTAGCCGGTGGCCTGGGAGATGTTGGCGTCGCGGGCCAGGCAGTGCACGCAGCCGCGCTCGCGGAACCAGCGCAGGACCAGCACGGCCTGGCGGAACGGGCCCAGGGCCCGGCTGCCGCGCGGGGTACCGATGTGCCGTCGGTGTGCTGCGAGCAGGCGGGACAGGTAGTCCACGACGTGGCGTGGGACGTCGAGCGTGGCAACATAGGTGACCAACGTGAAGCCTCTGGTGGTTACGGACATGATCTTGTGGTGAGACCTGTCCTACCAGGGGCTTCACGTCTGTTCGGAGCCGGGGCTGTCCAGCCCAATCCACCCGGGTGTACCGATCAACCCGCTCCGCGAAGATCATTTCACTGAGAAAACCTCAGTGACTCGTGATCTGGTTCGTGTCACCTGAAGCTCTTTGACTCGTTGGACACTTGTGAATCTCTCTTCGGAACAGACAGCAGAATTGCGAACGTTGACGGCGGACCGGCATGTGACAGCGGATGTGGCCCTGCGGGCCCGCATCGTGTTGTGGGCCGGCGAGGGCCGCCGCCGCAAGGACATCGCCGAACTCGCGGCGGTGTCCGCCCGGACGGTGGACCGCACCAGGACCCGGTACGCGGAGCACGGAGTTGCGGGCCTGGTGGAAAGGAAGCGCGGTGGCGGAAAGGAGCAGGTGCCGCCGAAGACCCGCGGCCGGGTGATCGCGCTGACGAGGATGACTCCGCCGCCGGAATCGGGCCTGTCGCACTGGTCGACGCGCACGCTGGCTAATCATCTGAAGCGGCGCGAGGGCATCAAGGTCTCGTTCCACTATGTCGCCCGCATCTGGCGGGAGGAGAATCTGAAGCCGCACCGGTCGGGCACCTTCAAACTGTCGAAAGACCCGGCGTTCGCGGAGAAGGTCGCCGATGTCGTCGGGTTGTATCTGCACCCGCCCGGTGGCGCTGTCATCCTGTCGGTCGACGAGAAGACGCAGGTACAGGCGCTGGACCGGACCCAGCCGGTCCTGCCCGTGGCCTTCGCAGCCACGGAGAAGCGCACCCACGACTACGTACGGCACGGCACCACGAACCTGTTCGCCGCACTGAATATCGCCACCGGCGAGGTGACCGGCGAATGCAAGCCGAACCGGAACGGCGCGAACTTTCTGGCCTTCCTGAAGAAGGCGGTGAAGCAGCATGCCGGCAAGGAGATCCATATCGTGCTGGACAACCTGTCCACGCACACCACCCCGGAGGTGAAGGCATGGCTGGGGAAGAATCCTCACGTGCACTTCCATTTCACCCCCGTCGGATCCTCGTGGCTGAACCAGATCGAGATCTGGTTCGGGATCATCACCCGGCAGTCGATCCGTCGCGGCACGTTCTCCAGCGTCCACGTCCTGATCAAGCAGATCCGCGACTACATCGACTCCTGGAACCAGAACCCGAAACCCTTCACCTGGACCGCTACCACCAACGAGATCCTCGCCAAGGTCCGACTCGTCCAGACCAACGTGAAGAAGCTCGTCAATAACAACTTGAACTGACACGAACCGGATCACGAGACACTAGCTGCATACAGATCCACCTTGGATCTTCGGCAACAGCCGGGCCCCCTCGCCGTGCAGCGCACAACTATGTACCCGAAACAAGCATCCGGAATGCTCACGAAATCGGCGAGATCATTCGCTCGCGAAATAAAACTCTCAGCCGCGATTCATTCAGCCACTCTCGCAAATCACCAAAATGCCCGATGTAAGCCTTGCGCTCTTCCTTTCCGCTCTCGGCAGCACACAAGCGGCCCTTGAAGGTCCATTTGTTCCCGCGTAGCCAGTTCGCGTAGTCGGCACCCCGGATAAGCGGAGCACCATCACACACGGGTGTGCGATGCGTCATTTTCACCTTCTCGCACCCTTCGTAGACCGGTACGAGCATAAAGCGTTTAACACGAGCGCACGACCGATCAAGGGCAGGCGACCCCAGCACAGCGAGCACTGCCGGGCACCACAAGACAAATAGCAATGGACACGCACATCGCTACCTCTTCCCGAGACTGGCCGCACTGTGATCCATCTGACGTTTGGCATACGTGTTCACCTACACCGATGCCGTCTGACGTCCGAAAAGCCTGACCAATTGCATGCGTCCTGAAATCAGCTCCCAAAAGTGCTGACCCGTCTGCCTAAGGTACTGACGCCCGTGCGGTCTTCGCGCAGGCAGCCTGTTCAGTCCAGCAGGAAGGGAACGGCATTTTATGAGCTTACCCACCCATGCGGCTTCAAACGGACAAAGAATACGTAGCCGAATTGCGGCGGCTACCATACTGGCGGTGATCGCCGAGGTCTGCGTCGTCGGCGCCGGTCAGGCAGCGGCAGCTCCCGAACCGGAGCGCGGTCAAGAGTCGCTCGGCATTTCGGCAGAGTCTTCTCGGCCCACAGCATCCAAGACCTCGCCGACCGGCGCAAAGCAAGCGCCCCGGTACTCCAAAGGCTCCAAAGCGTGGGCGGTCCTGGAGGCGCGGGAGACCGGCAAAGCGGTCGTCGCCCAGGACGAGACGACAGCAACCTCCTACACGGTGGCCAATCCGGATGGCACCCTCACCACGGACCTGACCTCCGGTCCCGAACGAGTGTGGCGGGCCGGCAAGTGGCGCAAGGTCGATGCCACCTTGACCAGGTCCGGCGACGGCACCGTCAAGGCCAAGGAGCATGCCCACGGCCTGCGCCTCGCAGGCGACGGCGGCACGGTGCCGCGCTCGCTGGCCGACGCCCAGAACGCCGCCCCTCGTGACCTCGTCACCCTCGGTACCGGTGACCAAGCGGTGACGCTCCAGTGGAAAGGTGGTCTTCCCGCTCCGGAGCTCACCGGCACCACCGCCCGCTATCGGGAGGCAGTCCCCGGGGCCGATGTCATCGTCGAAGCGACCCGGACCGGCTTCGAACAGTTCGTGGAGATCGGCAAGAGGCCCTCCGGCGCATACTCCTAACATCCTGCCGATCAAGGCCAAGGGGCTGAAGGCCAAGGCGAACAAAGACGGATCGGTGACGTTCAGCGACACCGAGACCGGAGAGCGGCGAGCGGTGATGCCCGCTCCAGTCATGTGGGACGCCTCGGTGGACAAACCGTCCGGCGAACACACTCGTCGTGTCCGCGTCGGCATGAAGGTAGTGGACAAGGGCACCGGCCGCATCGACCTGGTCGTCACACCCAGCGCGGAATTCCTCGCCGACCCCAGAACCCGATACCCAGTCACGGTCGACCCTTCGACTTCCGGTCTTGCCTCAACGTTCGACACGTATGTGCAGCGCGGCGAAGCCGTCGATCTGTCCACCGACACCGAACTCGACTTCGGCGACCCTGGCACCAAGAACCCGGACGGCACCACCCGGCTCGCCCGGTCCTTCATCCACTGGAACACCACGCCCATTCAGGACGCGTTGATCATCGACACGAACCTGGCGCTGTGGAACTTCCACTCCGGCAACACCGACTGCACCAACCAACAATGGACGGTGTGGGACACCACGCAGGCGTCCACCTCTTCCAGGTGGACCAGCCAGCCCACCTGGCACCAGCAGTACCACGCCTCAGCACAGACTCGCGGCAACCCCGGCTGCACAGCCGCGCAGCCCGACGGCTGGATCAACGCCGACGTGGACGTCCTTGTCCAGACCTGGGCCTCGGCGAAGGCGACCCGCGGCTACATGGGCCTGCGCGCTGCCGCAGCGGACACCCGAGGCTGGAAGCGTGTCAACTCAGGCAACGCGACGGCGAACCAGCCAAAGCTGACCGTGACCTACAACTACCGTCCCTCCGACGGAACGGCTCAGCAAGCAGGGCCGCCCTTTCGGACCCACAACCAGGTCTGGGGTGTCAATACCCTCACACCGACGCTGCGGGACAAGTTCACGGACGCGAACGGCGACAAGGTCAACGGCAGCTTCCAGGTCTACGACGCGGAAACCAACACGCCCATCACCACTCCTGCCGGGGACGGCGTGATCGTCTCCGCCTTCGTCACCCCGGGCACGTGGGCGACCGTCCAGGTGCCGGGCGGGCAGCTCGTGGACGGCAAGATGTACAAGTTCCGCACCAACGCCTACGACGGCACCCACTACAACCTGGGCTGGTCCCCTTGGCGGACGTTCGTCGCGGAGACCGCCGCCGCAGGCGTTCCCACCTCTCTCCAACCCGGCGACGCCTACACGATCAACGATCCCGCTCTGATCGCCAACCCCGCCCAGGTCGATCAAATCCTCAACAGGGACGGGAATCTGGAAGCACTGGGGCTCAAACCGCGCACACGCCCCGCCATGGGCCAGACCACACCGACGTCCGTCGGGCCGAAGGCTGTCTGGGAACGCACCTACACCGTTCCCAGTCACCGGTTCAACCGGGGCCGCAAGCCGGAGAACAACGGCCAGCACCCGTACGAGTACATCGCGAGCACCAACGAGTGCCGAAACGCTGACGACGCGGACAACGCGTCGGGGTGGCTCAAGAACCGCTTCTCGTACTGCCAGGAGACCATGACGGTCATGCCAGCGGTCAAGTGCGGTTTGTGGCCCCCCGGCTGCTACCTACAGGGCACATTCATTTCTACCAACACCCTGATCGGTAGAGGTCAGATCGGCGGCTTGAACGGAAGCACGCTGACTCGTTTCGCCGAATTCGACTTCAATGTGGACGTCTTCCTCTCCAGCGGCGACTTCAACAAAGCCGGCGCCAAGCTGGAAGCACGACTGGAATGCAAGGGGGACTGGGCCATAGGAGTGCCGGGAAGCCCCACCGCACAGGACGCCTGCCAGCCTGGTATCCACGTCGGACGAACTGATTCACCCAGCCAGTGGAAGCACAACGGCGACACCACATTCGACCTGTGGTCCCTCGCCCCCAAGCTGCCCGACCTCGCCAACGGCGATCAGATCGCCACAGGTCAGTTCACACCGATCCTCAAATTCACCCTCCCCGGATACTCCCAAGTCATACCCGCTGGGGGTGAAAAGGGAGAAATCCGCTTCGACAGCGCTGCCTACAACCAGCGAGCGCAAGCAGGTTCCGTCTTCCCCGACGCTACGCCCGCCCTCCGCTACGACCGGAGCGACAAGTCCGTTCCTACTGCTCCCGTGGAGCCCTACTACGGGGTAGCGGCCGTCGCGGACCACATCGGCGACGCTCTCAACAACCCGGGCGGCACGTATCCGACGAAAGCCAGCAAGAAGCTTCCCGGCGGAAGCCCCCTGAACCCGATGCATCGGCTCGTGCCCGGATTCGGCGCGAATGAGAAGGCGCGTTACGACGCCAATCGCTCCGTCGTCACCTCTACGTGCAACAATCCCGCCGTTCCAGGCCAGCCGCCGGCCGGAGTGCAGCTCGACTGCGACGAATTCCCCTTCGCCTCCAGCTATCAGGGTGCCGCGCGCCATCAGTACGAAGGCGAGCCGTACCGCGACGACTTCTCCGTCCGCTACATCGACCCCATCGAGAATCAGGAAGCCGGGCGACGTCTCGGCGCATGGTACGACAACGACCGCATCTTGAGCTACGACCCGTTCATCATCACGGTCGGCAACTGAGCCGTCGCCGCTGTCGGGTAATGCCATCAAGAGGGGCCGGCCCACAGGGCCGGCCCCTCGCGTTCATTCTGCCTCTTCGCTGGCTTCGATGCGCCAGATCCGGACAAGGCAGTACTGATCCGCACCACGCAAATCCTCTTCTCGCCCGGGCACCATGAGCAGGGCGGACCTATGGTCCGCCAGCGGCGAGGTGAAGGGCCCACGCTGGTGGTTGAATATCCAATGCCAACGCATTCCGTACAATCCAGGCGACGGGAGGACAAGTGGTACTTGCGTCTGGCCTCCGTCGATGGTTTCCAATGCAAGTTCCCCACAAGGCAGTTGCACCTCCACGTCCGCGATACCACACCACTGCGCATCGTCCCCGGGCGGCGTTGTCGACCAGCTTTCCAACCGTACGGACGCACGGATGACCTGGGGTGGAACCTGCAAGTAGACCATCCCCGGGGCAGAGAGGATCCAGTTCGCGCGATCCGTGTGGGGCGAATAGGTATCCACACTCGTATCAACCAACCCGAAGATCCGGTAACTCGGTGATACCTCGGTCTCGTATGAATCCAGCAGCCTACTCAAGGGCACCTCACACGTGGACAGTTGAGTCGCCAACAGCATAGTTCGCTCGACAGGGAGCAGGAGCGAGCGCCGGCCCGCCCGCCCGCCCGCCCGCCACAACGGACGTCGCACGGACGGACTTTGCCATCGTCGTCCGACACGCGCCGTCCCGGCAAACCGCTCCTGTACCGCCCGGGATCGCTCTCCGGCTCAGGACCATCGGCATCGCCGCCCACAGCGGCTCCCAATCCGTTAAGGGTCCCCCATTCACGCCGGATGCAGGTGATTCCCAGGACCGGACTCGCCGTATCTCGGATGCTCGGTGCTCTCCGGCGCTTGCTGTGTTGTTCGGTTGGCATGCGCATCGCCTGGCGCCATCCGGGGGCATTACGGTTCCGCACGGTTCTGCCGGAAACTTCTCCGTCGAAGAAGTGTTCCTAGGTGTATCGAGCAAGTAAGGGTGGGACGCTTCCATCCGTGCAGTGTGAAGGTGGTCGTCCTCGGGGTAGGAAGCGACTGCCTTACCGGCGCGCGGCGATGTCTCCATGTCGCCGCCCCGATCGTTTCCCGGTCCCCCACACAAGGAGCCTTTTTGCAACCTCATGTTGAGGTGTGGTGGAGGACGAGGATGGCCTTCACGATGTCGGTGATCCGGTTGGTGCTGCAGCGGAGCTTCCGCAGGAGGCGCCAACCCTTCAGCACGGCCATGGCCTGCTCGCCGACGCAGCGGATCTTGGCGTGACTACTGTTATGCCGTCGCTTCCAGCGCTTGAGCCGGCGGCCCCGGAGGGGGACTCGAATGTGCCGGCCGGCGCCTTGGTAGGCCTTGTCCGCCCAGCACTTCAGTCCCGTGGCCGCGAGTGCGTCGACGATGCCATGGCTTCGGGCCGCGGTCAGGTCGTGAGTGGCTCCGGGCAGGGCCGGGGAAGCCTAGAGCAGTCGGCCGAACGGGTCGGTGAGGACCTGGACGTTCAAGCCGTGACGCTTGTGTCTTCCCGAGTAGTAGGGGGTGTCGGCGGCGATCCGGTCGATCGGCAGCGTGCCGTCCAGGATCACGAACGCCTTCTTCCGGGCCGTCTCTATCGCCTCAGCCAGGGTCGGTGCGCCAGCGGCCAGGACTTCGACGGCCTCGTGTACGTACCGGTAGACGGTCGCGATGCCGATTCCGAAGCCAGCGACAAGCCGGGCGTAGGTGTCGCCGCACCGCAGATAGGCCAGGGCGAGCAGGGCCTGCCGGCCGGCTGGCAGCCGTCGCCACCGCGTACCGGTCTCCCGTCGCCGGACTGCAAGCTGCCCGGCCGGGTGCCGCAAGGTCTTGCTGGACAGGTCGATCGACGATGGGTAGACAAGCACGCGAAACGCCTGGCGGACACGGGTGATCTTGGTCGAGAACCCATCTACCAGGAGCTCCATCGTTTCGTACAGCCCGCCCCGACCAACACCACAGCCCCACGGTCAGGTTGAAAAGGACTCAGTTCCCGCCACTGCACCCCGGTGCCCAGCGGGTGGATGATCCCGTTGATCACCTGCCGGTGATCGCGCCAACAGCCGCACCGGTTGTTGCCCACCGGCAAAGACGGCTCCAGCACTGCCCACTCGCCGCCCGTCAGATCCCCCGACTCAGCATGGGCAGGCCCAGAGTCTCCCTGTTCGCAGAGGTACGGCTATTCGATGACCGCGGTGGCTTCGACCTCGACCAGGAGGTCAGGTTCCCCCAGCGCCGCGACGCCCAGCAGGGTGATCGGCTTGACCGGATCGATGCCCAGTTTCGCTGCCGCCCGGCCCACGCCCTCACCCAGCAGCGGCATCTTCTCGGGACTCCAGTCGACGACGTAGACGGTCAGCTTCGCCACGTCGTCGAAGGAGCCGCCGATCGAGGCCAGAGCGGTGCTGATGTTGAGATAGCACTGCTCGACCTGAGCGGCGAAGTCCCCTTGGCCCACGGGCCGGCCGTCAGCGTCGCGGGCGACCTGTCCCGCGAGGAACACCAGCTTCGATCCGGTGGCGACCGACATCTGCCGGTAGACCTCGGGCTTCGGCAATCCCTCGGGATTGAGCAGCGTCACAGACATGAACGGCCTCTTCCTCGTGGCGTGGGGAACAGCAAGATCAGCACTCATCAAAGCATAACGACGCTATGTATTGTGAGGCCATGGCAAGGACGAAAGATCCAGCGGTCCGCTCCCTGCTTCTCGGACGGGCCGCACAGATGCTGCGGACGAGGCAACCGGTCACGCTGCGCACCCTGGTCGCCGGAACCGGCGTATCAACGATGGCCGTCTACACATACTTCGGCGGTATGGACGGCCTCTGGAAGGCACTGCGACAAGAAGGCTTCACCCGCCTGGCCGCCCGACTTGCGGCCGTCAGGATGTCCGCGGACCCGGTACGAGACCTCGCCGCCCTGGGCGGCGCCTACCTGGCCAACGCCCTGGATAACCCTGACCTCTACCGCGTCATGTTCGACGCGGGCTTCGACCTCGAAGACGCCGGCACCGCGGATGAAACCCTGCACCGTCTCGTCGAGGCCATCGAGCGGGCCATGGCGAGCGGCCGCTTCCGCGACGAGGTCGACCCGCAGGAACTGGCGACACAGAGCTGGACCATCGGCCACGGACTCGCGTCCCTCGTCGCCACAGGCCCCCTGCCGCACCAGACCCTTGCGCACGGCGCACCCATGCTGACCGCACTGTTCACCAGTGCAGGAGACGAACCCGCCCGATGCCGCCGGTCGGTTGAGCACGGCTGGGGCCGGCCGGCCCCAGCCCGGCCCAACTCTCCCGATCGGAGAGACAGGCCCTAGCCTCACGCGCCCCCCAGCAATCACACGCGCCTCCTCGGGGGCAGTCCGCTGCCGGGCCGAACGGCCTACGCTGGGCGCCATTCTGCGTCCTGCGGGTGCCACGCGCCCACGTGCTCGGAGGGGGTCCCGGGATGAGCGATGACAGTGGGCGTGAGCCACTGACGATGTATATGACGGGCGGCCCGGTGACAGTGCCGTCGACCATCCGGGGTGTCCGTGAGGCGTTGCCCGAGTCCGAACGGGCCGAGTTCACGGCGGAGATCGAGAACGTGTCCGCCGATGAGCTCCAGATGACCCTGATGCGGTGGGTGATGCGGATTCCCACCCCGCACGATGAGGCGGAGGAAGCCCTGGCGGAGAGGCTGGCCGCTGGTGATCTGACGGGGGTGACGTTCGCCGACGAACTGGGCGACGACGAGTACCGGAGCGCCCCATGAGCCACCGGATCGCCTACACCGATGAGGCGAAGGCGGGACGCGGCGACTCTTGACCCCAAGCGGCGGAAGGACTTCGACACGGGCGTCGCGGTGCTCGCCCGAGCCCCCTATGGGTGCGGATCGCGGGCGGTGAAGGGGGACAGGGACCGCAGGGACGCCACGATCGGCTGCGTCGCGGTCATCCGGTACGAGGTGAGCAGCGGGGTGCTGACGATCACCGTGCTCCGGGTCGTCCCCGCGCCCTGACCGCCGTCATGGCGGGCTCCCTGGCGGCAGCAGGCGGACTGATCTCTTCAACGCGTCAAGGCGGCATTGTTCCGGCCCAGCGACTTCGGCCCCGGACGTACCACCTTCCATGGCGGCACAGGTGTCCGGCACAACGACGACGACAAGGATGAGAAGAACGGTGTCCGAGAGCTACGGAATGACCTTCAGCACCTACCTTGAGCGGGGGCGACCTGGTCATGTTGTCCGCGACCCTCAAGGACATCCGGGAGGCCCTTCCCAGCGCCGAGCGAGCGGCCTTCACCGAGGCTGTCGAGAACGCGGGCGCGGAGGATCTGTTGGAACTCCTCGCCACCTGGGCGGAACGGACCCGGCCGGACCTGATCGCTGACAAGGAGGCCGCGTTCCGGCGGATCGCGGAGGGCGACTTCACGGGGACCGTGTCCGAGGACGAGGTCGCTGTCCTGTTCAATCCGGGTGGACGACGGTGACGGTCATCTTCCGGAGGGCGTCCGCTGCCTGGTTCGAGTACTGGACGAGGTAGGAGCCGCTCACCAGGGTCCCTGCGAGTCGTGTCCGAGGAGGGCGCGCATCTCTTCGGCGGGGATGAAGCCGCTGTCGTCGCCGCGCTCCAACCGCTCGAACACGGAGTACTGGAAGGCGCGGAGCTCGGGACTGGTCTCCTGGGCCCAGTACTGGAGCACGGCGAGCAGTTCTTCCGCGTGGGTGGTGCCCACGGCGGTTTCGAAAGCGGCGTGACGCTCCGGGGGGAGGGCGGCGCGAATGCCGTCGATGGTGGCGGGCAGGACCACCAGCTCGCCGTCACCGATGTAGGTCGTGAAGGTCGGTTCGGCTCGGTCCGCCATCAGGTTCTGCCTCCGCCCGGCTCGGTGGGTCCCCACACTATGGACCGGCGGCCCCCGCCGTCCGGAACTGACGCAAAGGGGCAGGTGTCCTGGGGCGCGGCCCGGGCGCCCGGCAGTCGGGATGCGCTCCCCACGCACGTGCTGTGCGCCCGGCGACGGATCCGCGTGGTGCTGCGACCCCCGGTCGAGCAGGGCCCGGCCCTGGTGGCCCTCGTCGGTCGGGCCCGGGCCGGGCTCAGCGTTCGTCGGACCGGCGCCAGTAGTCGGGGAGCATGTCGTCCACCCAGGACGGCACGCGCACCTCGCCGCGTGGGCCCATGGACGGGAACCAGGGTGCCAGGTCGAGGACCGGTGTTCCGTCGACCGCGTCGAGATCGGTGACGCGGATGTCGCGGCCGTCGACGCCGAGGATACGGGGGAACGAGGTCGCGAGCTGGTTGGGGCGGCGGTGGTTGCGGTGGACGAAGGTGCCGGTCGCGGGCCAGGCCGGGTTGCCGCGCGGGCTGCGCACATGGAGGGCCACGTCATCGGGGCGCGCGAGGTGGAAGTGCCAGGTGACGACCAGATGGGAGAACTCGGCCAGCCCTTGGAGGGTTTCGGCCGGGAAGTCGTCCCGGAGCCGGATGAGCGCTTCCATGCCGCCCTGATAGTCGTCGGCGACCCCGGTGTGGCCACCGACGACGGTGGCTACGGGCGTGGACTCGTAGGTGTCCGGCACGGTTCTCCCTCGGCTCGTTCGTGGGCGCCCGGGTGACGTCCCGGGCTGCGTCGCCGGTGTCCCGGCATGGGCCTGTCAGCCTGTGCGGCGCAACAGGGTGCGCGCCCGGTCGTCGAGCGCGCCGGCGGCCTGGTTGCCGCGATGGCGGAAGGGGCTGAGTGCGCGGCGCATCTGGACGACGGTCTCCGTGGCACGGCCGGAGTGGACGCCTTCCATCGCGTCGAGGGCTTCGGTCCAGGTGCCGATCGCGGCGTCAAGGGCGCCCTGTTTGACCTGGACGGCGCCGAGGTATCCGAGGGTGACGGAGTGGGTGCGGCGGAAGGTCTGTGCGCGGCGGGTGCGGACGCTGCGGGTGAACTGCCGTCCGGCGCCGTCCAGATCACCGAGTGCGGTCAGGGTGTGGGCGGTCTGCGAGGCGAGGGACGCCTCGCCGAAGAAGAAGACCCTCTGCGGTTCGGCACCGGCGGCGGGGTCGGCGGCGGTGAGGTCGTCCTCGGCCCTCCTCAGCGCGGCGACGGCTGCACGCCGCTGACCGTCAGCGGCGAGGGCACGGGCGTGGACGACCCCGATGAGGGCCCGTTCACGGGGACCTGCCGCGGTGTAGCGCTTGCGCTCGACGGAGGCGGAGGCGAGGTTCACGGCATCGCGGCTGTGGCCGAGATCGGCGGCCTGGTGGGACATGGCACGCAGGATGTGTCCGGCGAGGGGCGCGTCGTCGGCTTCGGCGGCCATACGCAGTGCGAGTCGGAAGTAGTGCTGGGCCCGACCGTGCTCGGCGCTGTCGAAGCTCATCCAGCCCACGAGGTAGGCGAGTTCACCGGCTCCTGACATGAGGTCCTTGCGGAGCTGTTCGGAGGGGATGCGGGCGGCCAGGTAGTCGGCGACGTCCGTGTGGAGGTAGGCGGTCAGCGCGCTCCTGCCCGCACGCCCGCCGAGCAGCTGATCGCCGCGCGAGTAGTGGGCGTGGGCGTCGCGCACCGCTTCGACGTGCGCGCCGGTGACCCGGTCCCGCGAGAGGGGTTGGCGGGCCTGGGCGTCGGTGAGGGCCTGGTCCCACCAGGTGTCGGGGGGAAGTGCCGTGCCGACGGCCGAGTAGGCGGATGTCTTGAGGAGCCGCCTGCGGGCTATGTCCATCTGGGTACCCCCGAGTTCGGATAGCGCGGTCAACGTGCCGATGTCCCAGCTGCCGGTTCGCTGCTCTTCCTCGACCGGAGCGAGACCGATCTGTGCGGGTGTGACGACGCGTCCCAGCTTCCGCGAGAACGTCTCGCACAAGACTGCCACGGCCCGCCCTTCGGGTCGTGTCCCGCCGACCCACATGGAGACGTGGGAGCGGGACACCGTCAGGAGTTCGTCCGCTCCGGCTTCGGCGGCCACGCGTAAGAAGTGCGTCGCCACCTGGGTCTGCGGCCAGCCGGTCTCCCGGATCACTTCCGCGAGCCGGGTGTTGCGTGTGCGCGCCATCGTGCGTCCCTCGGTTCCGAAATGATCTTTGGCGGCCTTGGCGACTTCCGGGCCGCCCCGGGGGTGCCCGCACACCACCCAGGACGGTTTCCTCTGTGTCACCACGATATTCCGCACCGTCACGATCGGTAGGGATATCGACGGAGAGGACCGGAACGCGCACCGCTCCGGTCCCGGCCGGAACGCGGCGCCCTCCCGGCCGACGCCGCGTCCGCCCGTACGTCCGGTCCAGCCGTCGTCACTCCTGCGCCAGTCGGAGGTCCCCCATGTCCAACAGCACCGTGAGAACGGCCTTCGTCTACACGTGCCGTCCCGACGTCGGCGCGGCGATGACCGCGCTGTCCGACCTGACCGGCTTCGCCGAGGAACGGCGGTACGAGGTCCGCGCGGCGGTGTGCGACGCCGTCGGGACGGACCTGGCGCTGGGGTGCCGTCCGGGGTGGCGGTTCCTGAGCCGTCTGATCCCCGACGGGGGACCGGCCGTCCTGGTGGTGCGTTCCACCGATGAACTCGCCGTCGGCACCGCCGGGCGCAAGGCGGCTCTTGAGGTACTGGCGGCCGATCAGGTCAGGGTCGAGGCGGTACGGCCCGCCGCGTGGGAGGTGTCGCCGTGGAAGCTGTTCCGGGGCCGCCCCGGCCCGCTCCCCCGCACCTCGCCCTCCGGCGGGGAGGGGCAGCGGACGCGTGCGTGTCATGCCGTCTTCCCGGCGCGGCCCGAGCACGCCCGTGCCGTACGGAGGTTGATCGCGGGCGTCATGGACACCTGGGGTGCCGGACTGTCCCAGGACGCGGACCTGGTCACCGCGGCGGCGAACGAACTCGTCGTCAACGCGATCGTCCATGGATCGCTCCCCGGTGATCCGGTAGCGGTGACCGTGGAGCTCGGCGCCGGAGCGCTGCGCGTCAGCGTGGGGGACCGGTCCCCCGTGGCTCCGCTGCGGCGCCACCCCGGCCACGACGGGACGGACGGTCGCGGCCTGGAGATGGTGCAGAGCATCGCCGACGCGTGGGGAACCACCCACACCGTCGACACAGGTACCCCGGGCAAATCGGTCTGGATGAGACTGCGCACTTCCCGGGAGGAGCCCTGCCCGGCGAACGCCACGTCCGCTCCCACCGCGGCGGACCTCGCGGAGGAGCCTCGGAGCGGGGCAGCGCACGCGACGGGCGCCCCGGTCGCCGACGAGCCCCGTCGCGTGTCGCTCTACGCCCTGTACCCCACCGAGGAGGGCGGGGCGGCGGTGCCGGCCGTACTGCGGCGGCACGCCGAACGCGCGGGGCACGTGGTCGTCGGTGAGCACCAGGACATCGCGGGGCACGACGCTCCCGAGTACCCCGCCTGGCGGTCCGCCTGGGCGAGTGTGGCGGCCGGGGACTCGGACGAGGTGACCGGTGGCGACCACCATCTGCTCGTGCCGGTGGGGGACGACGACCCCGAGTGCCGTGAGGGGTACGAGCGGCCGGCGATCGCCATGTTCCGGTTGCCCGGCCGCACCCACCCCGTTCGGGGCGGGGCATCGTCCCGGTGGTGACGCCCCGTCCCGCTCACGACCGCCTCGCACCCCGCACCCCGTCCCGCTCACGACCGCCTCGCACCCCGACCCCCGACCCCCGACCCCCGACCCCGACCCGAAGGATTCACCGCCCCGGAACCCCAGAACTCCGGCTCACGCCTCACGCCTCACGGGTTCAGCAGCCAAGCCGATCCGTGCCGGGTGAAACCGATGTGCGGGTAGTAGTCCGCCGCGGCGGGGGCCGAGAGCAGGACGAGTTTGGCTGTCGGGGCCTCCTTGCGGGTGGCGTCGATGAGGGCCTTTCCGATGCCCGCGCGCTGGTGTTCGCGGCTCACGGCGATATCGGAGAGGTAGGTGACATAGGAGAGGTCCGAGACGCTGCGGGCGATGCCCACGAGTGCGCCGTCGATCCGGCAGGTGATCACCAAATTGGCGTTCCGGACCATCGCCGCCATACGCGCGGTGTCGTCGACCGGGCGGCGTTCGCCGAGGCCCGACGAGCGGTAGACCGCCAGCACCTCGTCCAGGTCGAGATCGGCGCCGTTCTCACGCTTGATGTCCACGGAGGGTTTCCAATCGCTTGAGGAGTACGTCGTGATGGACCAGGAAGCGTTCCGGACCGAGCGGTCCGGTGTCGATGCCCTCGGCCCCGAGCAGCGCGGCGAAGTCACCGCCGGTGGTGATGACGCCGTTCGCGGCGGACTGGACGGCCCGGTAGGCGTGTTCCCGTTCGGTGCCGCCCTCCAGCAGCTCGGCCAGCACCGCCGAGCTGTACACCAGGCCGCCCGTGGCGTCGATCGCCGCGCGCATCCGCTCCGGGGAGACCTCAAGTCCGGCGATCAGGTCCGCCGCGGCGGTCGCCTGGTAGTGGGCGACGGTCAGCGCGTCCGGCACGGCGATCCGCTCGACCGACGAGTGGGACAGGTCCCGCTCGTGCCACAGGGCGACGTTCTCCACGGCCATGCCCGCGTAGCCGCGCAGCAGCCGGGCGAGGCCGGTCAGCCGCTCGCCCGTCGTCGGGTTGCGTTTGTGCGGCATCGCGCTGGAGCCCTGGTAGCCGGCCGTCCGGGGTTCCTCCACCTCGCGGACCTCGGTGCGTGACAACAGCCGTACCTCGACGGCGATCTGCTCGACGCAGGCGCCGAGTGTCGCCACCGCCTGAAGCAGTTGCGCGTGCCGGTCGCGGGAGACGACCTGGCTCGGCACCTCCTCGACGCCGAGGCCCAGTTCGGCGCACACGTACTCCTCGACGTACGGGTCGATCAGCGCGTACGTGCCGACGGAGCCGGAGACCGTGCCGACCGCTACCTCCGCGCGGGCGGTCTCCAGCCGCCGTACGCAGCGGTCGGCGGCGAAGGCGAAGCCGGCGAGTTTGTGGCCGAACGTCGTGGGTTCCGCGTGCATGCCGTGGGTGCGGCCGATGCAGGGGGTGTCCCAGTGCTCGACGGCCCTGTCCACCAGGACGCCGCGCAGCCGGGTCACCGCGGTGAGCAGTACGTCGCAGGCGCGGGCGAGGGTGTGGCCGAAGGCCGTGTCCACCAGGTCGTAGCTCGTCATACCGAGGTGCACCCAGCGGGCGGAGTCGTCGGGGATGTCCTCGCAGTAGGCGGCGAGGAAGGCCAGGATCTCGTGATCGCGCTCGCGCTCGATCTCGGCCACCCGGGCGGCGGCCGGCACCCGGGCCCGCCGGATGTCCGCGAGCGCGCTCGCGGGGACCCGGCCGAGCCGGGACTGCGCCTCGGTCGCCAGGACCTCCACCTTCGTCCAGGTGGTGTACCTGGCCTGGTCGGTCCAGAGTTCCGCCATCTCGGGCAGCGAATAACGGGAAATCATCACCGGAGTCCCTTCGCAGGCATTCTTGCCAGCCGCAGGATACTTATTCAAGTGGCGGGGTATGGCAGTCTGATGCCGTGACCACCTGCGGAATTCTCCGTGGTTGCCGTCGTTCAACTGCGTTTTCCTCACGGTTGAACGGAAGAATCCGGCCGTCGCGCACGGAATTTCTCCGGGATTGCTCTCCGGAACTCTTTTCCTGTCGTACCTCGGTTGCCGGACATTCGGTCCCTGCCTTGTAGTGGTGCCGTGCCAGTCACCACTACCGAGATCACGAGACAGCCGGCCGCCCCTTCCCTCCATGAATCCAGGAACTCCCTTCTCCGGGGCCGCACCACGGTCACCGGGCAGGTGCGCTCCGTCCTCGCCGCCATCCGCGAGACGGACCCCGCCCTCGGTGCCTTCGTGGCGGTCGCCGACGACCGGGCGATCGCCGAGGCGGAAGCCGCCGACGGGGTCCTCGCCCGGCTCGGCGAGGACGCGTTCCGCGAACTGCCGCTGCTCGGCGTCACGGTGGCGGTGAAGGACCTCGTCCAGACCCGGGACCTGCCCACCACGCGGGGCTCGCTGCTGCCCAACCGCCGCCCCGACGCGGACCCGCCGGCCGTGGCCCGGCTGCGCGCGGCCGGTGCGGTCGTGGTGGGGAAGACCGCCACGTCGGAGTACGGATGGAGCGCGAGCACGGTCAGCAGGGTGGCCGCCCCCACCCGTAACCCCTGGGCACCCGACCGGACCGCCGGGGGCTCCAGCGGGGGTTCCGCCGCGGCGGTGTCGGCGGGGCTGTGCACCGCGGCGGTCGGCACCGACGGGGCGGGCTCGATCCGTATCCCGGCGGCGTTCTGCGGGGTGGTCGGGTTCAAACCGTCCTTCGGCCGCGTCCCCTACGTACCGCCCGGCGCCGACCGGCTGGCCCATGTCGGGCCGCTCACGCGGAGCGTGGCCGACGCCGCCGTGCTGACCGCGGTGATGACGGGCCCCGACCCCCGCGACCCGGACTCGCTGCACGCCCCCACCGGCCGTACGGGCGAGCCCGCGCGACTGCGCGTCGGATGGATCGAGTTCCCCCGGACGTCCGACGAGGTCCGCGCGGTCACCGAGGCGGCCCTGCCGGTGCTGGCCGCGCAGGGCCACCGGGTCGAGCGGATCGACGTCCCGTTCCCCGACCCGTACGGCGCGCTGGTGGACGTCCTCGCGGCGGCGGAGGCGGCCGGCACGGCGCCGGAGGACGAGCGGTGGTGCGACGAGGGGCGCCTCGCGCTGGTGCGGTACGGGCACTCGCTGAGCGGCGCGGCGGTGACGCGCGCCGAGGAGACCCGTATGGCGCTGCGGGCGCGGCTGGCCGCCGTGATGGAGGACTACGACCTGCTGGCCATGGCCACCGTCCCCACCGAGCCGTTCGCCGCCGACGCGATCGCCCCGCCCTGGGCCACCGACCCGGACGACCTGCTGTGGCTCGCCTGGTCGCCCGCCACCTACCCGTTCAACCTCACCGGCCAGCCCGCCCTGTCGCTGCCCGCCGGTCTCACGTCCCGCGGGCTCCCGGTCGGCCTCCAGCTGGTCGGCCGGGTGGGGGACGACGAGCTGGTGCTCACGGCCGCCGCCCGGGTCGAGGCCGGGCTGGGCCTCGCGATGGTGCCGCCCGGCCGGGAAACGAAAGGAGAACGAGCGTGATGCCGAGACCATGGTCCCCGACCGGCGAGGAGAGCGGGGTCGGACGCCCCTCGTTCGTCGCGGAGTTCGGGCTCTGGGACGAACGCCGGATCGCGGCGGCCGAACGGATCGCGGCCGAGCTGGACGACATCGACCTCGTCCGGGTCGTCTTCTGCGACCCGCACGGGCTGGCCCGCTCCAAGACGGTGCCCGCGGAGGTCTTCCGCACGGTGCTGCGCAACGGCATGGACTTCAGCGCCGGACCGTTCCTCTTCGACACCGGGCACGCCGTCGCCGTCGACTTCCTCACCGACCCCGGTGTGGGCGTGGACGAACTGCGCGGCGCGGGGGACTTCGTACTCGTCCCCGACCCGTGCACGTTCCAGGTGCTGCCCGGCACCGGGACGCGGACCGCGTGGGTGCAGGGCGACGAGTACCTGCGCGACGGCACGCCGCATCCGCTCTCCCCCCGCGGTGTGCTGCGCCGGGTGCTGGCCGCGTACGCCGAGCGGGATCTGGCGCCGGTCGTCGGGCTGGAGGTCGAGTGGTACCTCACCCGGCTGCTGGGCGGGCCGCCCGGGAACACGGACAACGGCTTCGGCCGGCAGGGCGCCGCCCCGGCGGTGGAGGCAGTGAACCCCGGCTACCAGTTCAACCTCGACGCGTCGTACGACTCGGTGGCCCATATCGCGGACCCGCTCGCCCTGACGCTGATGTCGCTCGGACTGCCGCTGCGCACGATGGAGCACGAGTCGGGACCCGGGCAGCTGGAGACGACGTTCGCCCCGATGGCCGCCCTGGAAGCGGCGGACGCGATGCTGCTGCTGCGCACCCAGATCAAACGCTTCTGCCGCAGCCGCGGCCACCACGCCTCGTTCATGACGCTGCCGCGCCTGGACGCTTTCGACTCCAGCGGCTGGCATCTGCACCAGTCCGTGGCGAGCACGAAGACGGACGCCAATGTGTTCGCGGCGGGCGAGGGACCGGACACGATCTCCCCGGCGGGCGCCGCGTATGTCGAGGGACTGCTGTCCCGGGCCCGGGAGTTCTGTCTGCTGTCCGTGCCGACGGTGAACGGCTACCGGCGCCTCGCACCGGAGTTCACGCTCTCCCCCACCTCGGTCGACTGGGCCTACGAGGACCGCAGCGTGATGGTCCGGGTGCTCAGCGGCGGCAGCTCGACGCACGCCGAGAACCGGATCGGGGAACCGTGCGCCAACCCCTATCTGACCATGGCCGCCCAGCTGCACGCGGGCCTGGCGGGGATGGACGCCGGGATCGTGGCGGGCCCGGCCGCGCACCGGCCCGCGTACCCGGCGCTGCCGGTGTCGCTGGGCGAGGCGCTGGACGCGTTCCGCGCGAGCGACCGCGCGACCGAGCTGCTCGGCGCACCGCTCAAGACCTGTCTGACGAAGCTGAAGGAGAGCGAGCTCGCGCGGTTCGACGCGTGGTGCGAGGCGCAGCGCCCGCCCCCCGGCGACGTCACCGAGTGGGAGCACCGCGAGTACTTCGACGCCTTCTGACCACCCAGGCCACCCACCCCGGGCCCATCCCGGTCCTGTCCCGGCGCCCACCCCGGCCCCACCTCAGGACCACCTTCAGAACCACCCCGGCACCACCGCACGGCACCACCCCAGCACCACCGCACCCAAGGCACCACCACCGCACCACCGCACAGCACTGTCCGGACGAGAGGGAGAACAGCAATGTCACGGTACGAATGGGGCGAGACGAACCCCGGCATCGACAGGCTCAAGCAGGCCATCGCGCCCGCCCGGCAGAAGGTGATCGGCCACCCGGTCTACCACCAGCTGAACACCAAGGAAGCCGTCGTCACGTTCATGGAGCACCACATCTTCGCGGTGTGGGACTTCATGTCGCTGCTGAAGTCCCTCCAGCGCAGCCTGACCTGTGTCGAGGTGCCGTGGGTGCCGGACGGGCCCACCGGGAGCCGCCGGCTCATCAACGACATCGTCCTCGTCGAGGAGAGCGACGAGCTCGGCGACGGCTTCATCAGCCACTTCGAGCTGTATCTCGACGGTATGCGGCAGGCGGGCGCCGACACCGCGCGCGTCGACTCCTTCATCGCGCTGCTGCGCGAGGGGCGGCCGGTGCTGCCGTCGCTGAAGGAGGCGGGCGTGCCGGAACCCTCCGCGGAGTTCGTCGCCACGACCTGGGAGTTCATCGAGAACGCGCCCACGCACCGGCAGGCCGCGGCCTTCGCGTTCAGCCGCGAGGACCTGATCCCCGACATGTTCGACCAGGTCGCCGCGCTGGGCGCGGAGCACGCCGAGCTGTCGACGTTCGTCGACTACCTCCGCCGCCATATCCAGGTGGACGCCGAGGAGCACACCCCGATGGCGATGCAGATGCTCGCCGATCTGTGCGGCGACGACGAGCGCAAGTGGGCGGAGTGCGAGGAGACCATCAACGTCGCGCTCGCGGCCCGGATCCGGCTGTGGGACGGCATTCTCGGGGCGTTCCCCGAGGGCTCCCGCTGACCGGACCTGATTCGACGCGTCCCGGGCCCGTGGCGGCACGGGCCCGGGACGCCAGGAAGCTGAGGAGCACGACATGCCGAGGGACAAGGACACATCCACAGCGGGCACCGGGCGCGCCGAGCGGATCGCGGAGCGCTCCCGCGGTGACAACTGGAAGAAGGCGCCACGTCGTATCGAGGCGTCGGAGTGCATCACCTGCGACCTGTGCCTGCGCAACTGCCCGCCGGAGTTCGGGGCGATCTTCGACAGCGGACTCGATGTCGTGATCGTCCCCGAGCTGTGCTCCGGCTGCCCCGCGTGCGTGCTGGTCTGCCCCGTCGACTGCATCTATGTGGACGAGGAGTGGTCGCCCACCGGGGACCGGATGTGGGACCACATCGAGCTGACCGCCGAAGGAGCTGCGCCATGACCCTGCCCACCGAGCGGGACGCGGGACTGTCCCGCAAGGCCGCGATGGCGAAGGCCCGGCAGAGCCGGCGGCCCAGCCGGCTCGGCCGGCGGGCGGGGTCGGCGCCCGAGCCGGACTACGTGGTGGCCGACGACGCCGGGTTCCCGGGGCTGCTGAAGCGGACCTGGGAGCGGGCGTCGGCCGCGGCGGACCTGCCTTCGGCGGTGGAGGTGCTGCTCACGCTCGACGGGCATGTGCCCGCGGACGTCCAGCTGCGGGCGCTGCCCGCGCCCGAGGAGTGCGCGCTGGACGTCCTGCTCGGGCGGACGTGGCGGGCGGCGGGGCACGGAGGCGGGGAGGGTGCCGGTGGCGGCTCGCGTACTGGCTCCGGCTCCGCGGTCCGTACAGGTCCGGCGGACGGCACCGGCACCGGCACCGGCACCGGCACCGGGGAGGAGCATCCCGCGGGTACGGCGTTCCTCGGGGAGATCGGGCTGAACACCAGCGGCCGGGTCGTGGTGCGGGTCCCGTCGAAGGAGCCGCTGGCCGGTCGGGAGGAACTGGTCGGCGGTGTGCTGCGCGTGCCGTGGTCCGGGCGCGATCTCGCGGAGTACCGGGCCGCTTCGCTGCGTGGCGCCGAGCGGCTGGGCGAGTCGGACGCCGACTGCCGGAAGTGGCTGGCGCAGGCGGGGCCGGAGGGCCGTCGCGAGATGCTGGAGCGGCTGAAGGAGGCGGCCCTGCGGACGGCGCCCTTCGTGCTGTACTCCGGGGACCGGCAGTACACCAACTTCCGGGACCAGAACACGCTGACGGGCAAGACGCTGTGGCCGGGGCATCCCGACTGCGCGCTCAGCAGTCTGGCGCCGGTCCCGCTCGACCTGTGGTCGGACAGCGATGTGCGGATGGTGGTGTGCCTGACGCTGCTGGTGCGTTCGGCCGGGTTCGCCCGGATCGAGGAGGCCAACGGCACCCAGCTCACCACCGACCATGTGGCCCACCTCCTGGAGCACACCCGCCGGGCGTACGAGGGCGTGCCGGGCGGGACCCGGGTGGCGCCCGCGGCCTCGGCCGGGGCGGCGGACCTGGCCGGGCTGGCGGAGGCGCTCGGGCGGCGGCGCCGGGAGGTCACGGCCGGTGTCCAGCTCTACCGCGAGATCCACGGCCCGCTGATGCACAAGGTCGAACGGGTCGCCGGCGCTCCCGGTGAGGGTGCGCGGCGGCTGGAGGCGGAGCTGTGCGCGCGGCTGCGCGAGCGGCTGCCGGTCGGTGACGGTGACACGTTCGACGGGCTGGCCGCCGGTGCCGGGGCGGCGCCCGGCTGGCTGGCCGAGCCGCACGGGGGCTACGGGAGCGGCCTGGAGTCCCTGGTGCACGAGACGGTGTCCGCGGCGACGGAGGTGTTCGCCGCCGACTTCGCGATGAGCCGCGGTATGCGGTCGCTGACGGCGCTGGTCGCGGCGCTGCGGGCCGAGGAGTGGCCGAGGATCGCGGAGTGGGACACCCCGCACTTCTTCTGCTGTGTCGTGCCCGCGCCCGGGGCCCGGCGGTACTTCGGGGACTCGTCGGCGCATCTGGCCGACATGGCGTGGTCGATGTCGGCGCGGATGCAGTACAACTCGTGGCACTTCCTGGTCGGCAATCTGCCGAAGGTGCCCGAGGTCGAGGCCCGGGACTACTTCGTGCCGCCCACGCTGCCGGACATCGCGTACCACTCCGACCAGCACCATCACGGGCATGTCGCGGCCAAGGTGCGTTTCAGCATCCGCAGTCCGCAGGCGGTCGAGGTGCTGGGCCGGACGTTCGGGGGGTTCGTCGATCTGCGGCTGCTGCGCTGCGAGGGGAAGCCGTTCGACGAGCAGGACCTGCTGGCCGCGCACCGCGCCTCGGGGTTCGTCGCGAAGGCCACGAGCCTGGCCGCGGCGCTGGTCGCGGACGGCGCGGACGTCGAGATCGGGACGTTCGACAGCCAGTGGCACTGGGACCGGATCGCCGGGTAGCGCCCGGCCGGGGCATACGCCAGGGGCCCGCCGACCACAACGGTCGGCGGGCCCCTGGCGTATGCCCCGGGTGAGGTGGTCAGACCCCGGCGGGCTGCGGCGCGGACCGGGTGTGGACGACGCGGTAGGCGTTCCAGTCGGCCGCGGTCGTCAGCGAGTCGCGCTTGGCCCGGTTCCTGCGGCGCGCGTCGGGCTGCTTGTCCTCGGTCATGGTGCGGAACGTCTCGTAGGACTCCCGGCCGTCCCACTGGGAGTAGACGACCACGAAGTCGTCGTCCTTGCCGAAGGCCGTCAGGGCGCCGTCCAGGGTGCCCCGGGAGCGGATGCCGCGCAGCACGTTCTGCGAGCGGTAGCCCGGCACGTCCACCAGCCAGTCGTGGGCCGAGCCGAGGGTGCTGATCAGCGCGCGCTGGTCGGCGGACGCGACGCCGAGGACCTCGATGACCGTGTAGTCGTCGCGGTCGGGCGATATCTCGGTGACGTCGCCGAGCGAGGGGTGGCGCTGGGCGACCTCCACCTCGGTCTGCATCAGCCGGATGAACGTCGAGATCTCATGGAAGACCGGCACCGTGCGGTGCTTGAACTCGTCGTCCTGGTAGCGCGACTCCAGGTCCTGCGTGCCGCGCCACTGGATGAAGTTCGCGGTCCCCATCTTCTGCTGGCCCCGGTGGACGGTGCTGGAGACCCAGCCGGGGAAGGCCGCGGTGTCGACGATCGACCGCATCTCGCCGACGAGGGTGTCCACCCGTTCCGGCAGGTCGGTCTTGAACAGGTTGATGACGGTCAGATACCCGTTCTCGGGGTTGATGAAGGGCATGCTCTCCTCGCATCCTCTGGTTTCGGTCGCTACCGGTCGCGGGCCGGGCGGGAAGGGGCGGACCCGGTCTACGGGCGGGCGCCCGCCGCGGCGGGGGCCTGGGTCCGGTCGTGGTCGCCCGGCGCGCCGAACCAGCGGCCGAGGGCGTCCGTCAGTCCTGCCGTCCCGGAGCCGCCGGAGCCGATCCAGGCGAGGTAGCCGTCGGGGCGTACCAGCGCCGCCTCGACGTCCGCGAGGGCGCCCTGGGGGCGGGACTTGGGGGTGACGACGTCGATCCGGCCGGTCCACGGCGCGGCGGCGGCGCGCAGTTCCTCGTCGTCGCGCAGGTCGAGCAGGAAGCCGCGTCCGGCGTGCAGCAGCTGGAAGGCGTTCGCCGTGCCGGACGGGGCGAAGTCGCCGGTCAGTTCGGTGTCCGGGAGCCGGCGGCCGAGCAGCGGGTGGCCGCCCGCCCCGACGTCGTAGCGGATGTCGAGGCCGGTGACCATGCCGACGAGCAGCTTCTGGACCTCCTCGTAGGCCAGCAGCTCGGTCATGACCTCGCGCATCGGGTCCAGTTCGTCGCCGCTGAGGTAGAGGATGCGCTGGGCGAGGGTGTTGGCGAGGATGCGGGCCCCGACGGGGTGCCGCTCGCCGTGGTAGGTGTCGAGGAGTTCCGTGGTGGCGTCGCCGCGCAGCGCGGCGGCGAGCTTCCAGCCGAGGTTCATGGCGTCACCGATGCCCGCGCTCATGCCCTGGGCGCCGACCGGCAGATGGATGTGCGCGGCGTCACCGAGCAGGAACACCCGGCCCTTGCGGTACTCGGCGGCCTGGCGGCTCGCGTCGGTGGTGTAGCTGGTCCACAGGGGCTTGCCGCCGCTGATGTCCTCGCCGGTGAGCCGGTTCCACGCGGCGGCGACCTCCTCGAAGGACGGCGGGCCGTCGCCCTGCCGCTCGCCGCCGCGCTCATGGACGACGACCCGGTTCATCTCGGGGCCCATCGGCAGCACCATGACCATCCCGCCCGGTACCCGCTCGCCGGAGAACCGGGGCCGCAGCTGGAGGCCGGCCACATCGGCGAACCACAGTTCGAGGGTCGGGTCGGTGCCGGGGAAGTCGACCCCGGCCAGGTTGCGGACCTTGCTCCGGCCGCCGTCGCAGCCCGCGGCGTAGCGGGCCCGCAGCCGCTTGGTGCCGTCCGGGGTGACGACGTCCAGGGTGACGCCGTCCTCGTCCTGGGTGAGCCCGGTGACCTCGTGCTCCCGGTAGACCTCGGCGCCGAGCCCGGTGGCCCATCCGTTGAGCACACCCTCGGTGAGGGACTGGGGCTTGCCCCGCGCGCCGTAGGAACCGCCCTCCACCACCCGGAAGTCGATGGGCAGCCCGCCGAAGTGGCCGACGGGTATGGTCGCCAGCTCACCGAAGCCGGGCAGCAGCCCGCGCTGGTCGAACTCCTCGATGGTGCGGGCGGAGAAGCCGAGGGCGCGCGACTGCCTCATCGGCTCGGCCAGCCGGTCGAGCACGAGGGTCCGTACTCCGGCCAGGCGCAGTTCACCGGCGAGCATGAGCCCGGTGGGGCCTGCCCCCACCACGATGACATCGGCATCAAAGCCTTGCATTTCGCTTCCTCACTTCCGGATGCAGCAGTTTCCCGAGGGCTTGGTCCAGGTCTTCCTCGCTGTCGTCGGCCCAGGCGACATAGCCGTCGGGCCGCAGGAGGACGGTGGTGATGCCGGGGAGCGACCCCGACTCGTCGATGACACGCAGCACCGGGACGGGGAACCGGCCGGGGCCGGCCGCCCCGGGCGCGAGCGTCAGGAGGACGGGCCCGGGGCCCGTCGCGAGCAGCGGGCCCGTGGCTGTCCGCAGCCGCAGCCCCGCGACGCGCCGCCCGGTGAGCCCGGGTCCTGGCGGGCCGTAGCGGTCGCCGAGGTTCGACGCGGCGGCGGCCAGATGGGTGCGGACCCGGTCCAGGCCGGTCAGCTCGGTGAGGACCGCGCGCAGCGGTTCGGCCCCGGAGCCGCCGAGCAGCAGGAGTTCCTGGGCGGTCACATGGGCGAGGACCCGCGCGGCGACCGGGTGCCGTTCGTCGTGGTAGGTGTCCAGCAGTCCGGGGGCCGCCAGGCCGCGCGCCGTCGCGGCGAGCTTCCAGCCGAGGTTGACGGCGTCCTGGAGGCCGGTGTTGAGGGCCTGGCCGCCGATCGGCAGATGGTGGTGGGCGGCGTCACCGGCCAGCAGCACCCGGCCCCGGCGGTAGGCGGTGGCGTGCGCGGTGGAGTTGTCGAAGGCGTCCAGCCAGACGGCCCGACCGCCGGAGATGTCCTCGCCGGTGACCCGCTCCCACCGGGCCGCGATCTCGGCGAACTCCGGGGGCCCGGTGCGTGCCGTGACGGCCCGGCCGGTGGCGTGGACCATGACGCGGGTGACACCGTCGCGGGTCGAGGCGACCGCGAACCCGCCGGGCAGCCGCTCGAAGCGCCGGTCGCGGACGGCCAGGCCGGTCACGTCGGCGCGCAGCAGTTCCCTGGTCGGCGCGGTGGCCGTGACGGCGAACCCGGCGAGCCTGCGTACGGCGCCGTTGGCGCCGTCGCAGCCGACCACGTACCGCGCCTCGATCCGGCGGGGGCCCGCGGGGCCGTGGACCTCGCACAGGACGTGGTCCGGGCCCTCGGTCAGTCCGGTGAGTTCGGTCGAGCGCAGCACGGTCGCGCCGAGTTCCGCGGCGCGTTGTCCCAGGGACGCCTCGGTGCGGTACTGGGGCACCTTCCAGTTGCCCGCGTACGGGCTGTCCAGGGCGGACAGGTCGTACCCCAGCCCGCCGAAGTGCGCCCGTGGTTCGTGGGCGGCCTCGGCGAGCAGCGCGTCGAACCCGCGCTCGTGCAGCAGTTCGGCGGTCAGCGCGGTGAGCTGGCTCGCGCGGGACTCCGTCATCGGCTCCGCCAGCCGTTCCACGACGACGACCGGCACCCCGGCCGTCCGCAGTTCGCAGGCCAGCAGCAGTCCGACCGGTCCCGCGCCCACGACGACGACCGGGGCGGGCGGTACGGGCGGTACGGGCGATGGGGCCGGTGCGACGGGTGGGGTCGCCGGGGGGCGGGTCACGGCCCTGTGCGCCCGCCGGCGGCGCCCTCGGCGAAGGCCTTCGCGGCGAGCAGCGTGACCATGCTGTTGCCGCTGAGGGCCTTCTGGACCAGCTCCCGCGCGGTACGCACGTCCGCGTCCTGGCCGAGCACCTCATGAACGCGTTCGGTGTTGATCCGCACCGTGTGGCGCGAGGTGACGGACACGCCCGCTCCGGCACGCTCCTCGATCAGCCAGCGGCCGGTGTGCAGGGTCATCAGCGCGGGCAGGACATGCTGTTTGTAGACGATGGCGCGGTGCGGGCTGCACACGCGTACGGACCGGGTGGTGTGCACCGAGCCGTCCTTGGTGCTGGTGTCCATCTCCAGCGTCTGGAGCCCGGGGGTGTCCTCCGTGAGCTCCACCCGGGCGACGTGCGGCAGCCGGTCCGCCCACCGCTGGGCCTCGTTGAGGAAGTCGTAGACGTCCTTGGCGCTGCCGTCGACGGTCACCGAGTCCTCGAAGGTGATCAGCTGGTCCGGGCCGCCGAGTTCCGCGCGGGTCTTGAGCGCGGCCAGCTCGGAGCCGCTGTTGCGGTCGACGGCCCGGCTGATCCAGTCGAGGTCGGCGGGGTCGTCGGTCGCCGCGAAGAAGTCGTGCAGCAGCCGGACCCGGCACGCGGTCGCGGAGACCGGCTCCACCACCCATTCCCCGCCCATGCCGCCGACCGGGTGCTGGGAGCGTTCCTGGCGGAACGTGATGCTCCGGCGCTCCGGGTCGTGCTCGCGCCGGGACGTCCAGGTCTTGGCGGTGCCGTTGGCGGTCGCCCAGAGCCGGATCACCTCCGCGTTCCCGGTCCGCTCGACGCACTCGGCGTGCACGGTCGGGGGGAAGACCTCCGGCCACCCGCCGACGTCCTCGATCAACGCGTACACCTGGTCGGCGGGGGCCGCGACGTCCACGGTGTGCTCCGTGGCACGGACCGCGCTCGTAGTCACGATTCTTCTCCTCTGCGTCACGGAACGGCTAACCGGCGGAAGTCAGTTGCTGGGGACCGGAGGCGGTGCCGGTATCGGGCGCGGTGTCGGAGGTGCCGGGTGCGGCCTCGGTGCCGGGGGTTCTGCCTGCCGGGCCGAACCAGCGCTCCAGCGCCTCGGTGAGGCGGCCCCCGCCGGGCGCGGCCCAGGCGACGTGTCCGTCGGGGCGGAGCAGCACCGACTCCGTCGCGGCCGGTCCTTCCTCGGGTCCGGCCGGGAAGCTCTTCACCCGCACCACGTCGACGCGGTCGGCCCAGGCTTCGGCGGTCCGGCCGGTCCCCCCGGAGCCGTCGGCGGTGATCAGGACGCCGCGCGCCGGGTGCAGCAGCCGCGCGATCCGGTCGGTGCCGCCGTCGGCGAGTTCCAGCTCACGGTCGGCCATCCGGGCACCGGCCAGCGGGTGGCCCCGCTCCCCCACGTCGTAGCGGATGTCGAACCCGCTGACCATGCCGGACAGATGCCGGGCCACCGCCGGGAGCGCGATCAGCTCGGACATCACGTCCCGCAGCGGTGCGGCCGGGGTGCCGCTGAGGTTGAGCGTGCCCTGGGCTCGGGTGTTGCGCAGGACCCGCTCACCGACGGGGTGCCGCTCGCTGTGGTAGGTGTCGAGCAGGGCCTCGGGGGCCCGGCCGGTAACCGTCGCGGCCAGCTTCCAGCCGAGGTTGACCGCGTCCTGCACCCCGATGCTCAGCCCCTGGCCGCCGGCCGGGAGATGGATATGGGCGGCGTCCCCGGCGAGCAGCACCCGGCCGCGCCGGTACTCGGCGGCCTGCCGGGTCGCGTCGGTGAAGCTGCTCACCCAGCGGGCCTGTCCGCCGTGGATCGACTCGCCGGTGAGCCGCTGCCACGCGTCCGCCACATCGGCGAAGCCGGCCTGCCGGTCCTTGTCCGGCGGGGTGCCGTTCTCGCACACGATGATGCGGAAGAAGCCCTCCTCCAGACCGGCCGCCATCACCATGCCGTTCGGCAGCAGTTCACCGATCGGCCGGGGCCGGATACGGCAGCCGCTGACGTCGGCCAGATACATCTCGCGGGTGGCGTCGGAGCCGGGGAAGCCGAAGCCCGCGAGTTTCCTGACGGTGCTCCGGCCGCCGTCGCAGCCCACCAGATAGCGGGCCGCGTACTCGGCACGGCCGTCGGGCCCCTCCACGGTCGCGGTGACGCCGTCCCCGGTGTCGGCCAGCCCGGTCACCCGGAATCCGCGGTGCACGGACACCCCGAGCTCCAGGGCCCGCTTCTCCAGCATCTCCTCGATCTTGTACTGGGGTGCGCCGCGGACCCCGAAGTGCGAGCCCTCCAGCACCCCGTAGTCGACCGGCAGCCCGCCGAAGTGCCCCTGCCGGGTGATCTCGGTGTTCTCCAGCCGCTCCAGCAGTCCGCGCTGGTGGAACACCTCGGCGGCGCGCGCGGTGAACCCGATCCCGCGCGACTCCCAGCTGCGCTCGGCGAGCCGTTCGACGACGATGACGTCCGCGCCGCCGAGCCGGAGCTCGCTCGCGAGCATCAGCCCCGTGGGCCCGGCGCCGACAACGATCACATCCGTGTCCACTACATCCACTTCCTGTCCTCGGCTTCGAGCGGGGCATGCGCGGGGGCATGCGGGCGGGGCTGACGAGCGGTGGGGTCCGGCGCCGGGTCCCGGGGCCCGGCGCTCAGCACCAGGTACCGGGCGACGGGAGCCGGGCCGTGGGCCCCGGGACCCGGGCCGGCGGGTCTCAGACGGGGACCGCCTCGATGATCGAGACCGGGGAGGTGGTGGCGATCGACCTGGTGACCTTCAGGCCCGCCTTGGCGAACAGCTCGGTGTACTGCGGCAGCGTGCGCTCCTTGGCACCGAGGAGCAGCAGGAGCCAGAGGTCGATGATGTTGCCGTAGTGCCGCTCGTTGTTCTCGTTGAGCACGTACTCGATCACGAGCATCTTCCCGTCGGGGGCGATCGCCTCCCGGACGTTCTTCAGCATCTGGACGCAGTCGGGCTCCGCGAAGTCGTGCAGGATGTGCTTCAGCACATACGCGTCCGCGCCCACCGGCAGCTTGTCGAAGTAGCCGCCGTTCTCGACGGTCACCCGGTCCGCGACACCGGCCGCCGTGAGCACCGCCGGGGCGTCCGCGGTGGCGGCCTCCTGGTCGAACAGGATGCCCTGGGCCCCGGTCGCCTGCCCGAGAATCGTGGACAGCAGGGTGCCGCGCCCCCCGACGACGTCCACGATCCTGCGGAACGGGGTGAAGTCGTACGCCGCGACGACCGGGTCGCATTCCGACTCGGACATGCTGCGCATGCCCCCGAAGAACTCCGCCGCGTACTCCTGGTTCGACATGAGGAATTCGTACGCGCCCTTGCCGCGCAGCTTCGGCAGGTTCGCCTCGCCGGTACGCACGGAGGAGATCAGATGACCGAATTCCTCCCAGTGCAGCGGGTGGCCCATCAGCATGGCGAGGCCGCGCATGGAGTCCGGCGCGTCCTCCCTCAGCGCCTGGGCCATCGGCGTCAGCGCGTACCGGCCGTCGGGCTGGACGGCGAACACCGAGAAGCCCGAGAGCGTGCGCAGCAGCCGGTACGTCGCGTCGGGGTCGGAGCCGACCCGCTTGGCTATGTCCTCGGCGGTAAGCGGCCCTTCGGCGAGCACATCGGCCATGCCGAGCCTGGCCGCGACGGAGATCGCCTGGGTGATCACCGAGCCTTGGATCAGATCGAGCAACGAGTACGCGGCAGACTGGTCCCGTGCGGCGGGCACTGCGGACATGGGAATACCTCCGGAATTCGTGGCCCTGAGGAATTGTCGGCCTCAGGTTGCCGACGATAGGTCGGCGGGTTCCCGCCCACAACTTCCGGATTCCCACCGCTCCCCGGTTGAACGCCTGTTACCGTCCCCGGCCGGACGCGCATTCCCACCTCGGTTGAACACGCATTCCGCTCACCGGTTGAACGCGTATTCCTGTCACCGGTTGAACGCGTTTCCGGTCCCGGTTGAACGCGCATTCCCGCATTCAGTGGTGACGCCGCCGTCCCCCTCTCTACTGTCTTGACACGGGCAGGCCCCAATCACCTTGGAGGCAAGAAGTGTCGGACAATGTGGATCTCTGGGCGCTGAGCGATCTGGCGACCCCCTGGTGCGTGCGCGTGGTGGTGACCCTGGGCGTCGCCGAGCACATGGCGGACGGCGTCACGAAGGTCGGCGAACTGGCCCGGCGGGCCGACTGCGACGGTGAGTCACTGGCCCGGGTGCTGCGCCGTCTCGTGGCGAACGGCCTCTTCGAGGAGCCCGCCGAGGACGAGTTCACGCTCAACGAGGCGGCCCGGGTCTTCCTGGAGCCCGGCCCGCTGCGCGGCGGACTCAACCTCGACGGCCACGGCGGCCGGCTGGCCGGTGCCTGGACCGGGCTGCTCGACGCCGTACGCAGTGGCCGCCCCACCTACCAGGGCGTCTTCGGGCTGCCGTTCTGGGAGGACCTGGACGCCCATCCCGGCCTCGCGGAGAGCTACGACTCGATGATGGTCGAGGGCCGTCATGTGCCGGACCCGGCGGTCCTCGTGCACGACGGGGACTGGGCGGACGTCCACCATGTCGTGGACGTCGGCGGCGGCACCGGCGCGATGCTCGCCGAGATCCTGCGCGCCCGGCCCCATGTCCACGGCACCCTGGTCGATCTGCCCCGTACCGTCGCCCGCTCCGGGGAGATATTCGGGCCCGCCGGGGTGGCCGACCGCGCCACGGTCGCGCCGCAGAGCTTCTTCGAACCGCTCCCCGCCGGGGCCGACGTCTATCTGATCCAGTCCGTGCTGCTGGACTGGCCGGACGAGGAGGCCACCCGGCTGCTCACCCGGTGCGCCGAGGCCGCCGCGCCGAACGGCCGGGTCGTCGTGGTCGGCGGCGTGTCCGCCGACCGGGCGGCCGGCAAGGGCGGGCTGCTGCTGATGGTGATGACCGGCGGCAAGCCGCGCAGCCTGGACGAGTTCCGGGTACTGGCCGCGGAGGCCGGGCTGACCGTCTCGGCGTCGGGCGAGAGCCCGTCCGGGCACTTCATCATCGAGAGCCGTCCGAGCTGAGAGCGCGGCACCCGGCCGGGCGCGGGCCCGTTCGACTGCCGATCCCACGCAGTCGAACGGCCCGCGCCGGGCCGCCGCAGGCCCGTCATGCCCGACGCGTCCATCACGTCAGACGCGTGCGTCACGTCCGCCACCACGTCCGCCGCCCTCGCCGTCTCACGGGAAGCGCCCGAAATCCATGAAGATCCTGTTCCTCATCACCGGCAGCCATGTGACCCTCTCCGCGGTCGCCCCGCTCGTGACGGCCGCGCAGAACGCCGGTCACGAGATCCTGCTGGCCACCAACGAGCCGCTGATGGAGGCGGCGGAGGCCATCGGGGTGCCCACGGTCTCCGTCCTGCCCGAGACGATCCGGCACTTCATGACGGCCGGCGACCCGGGCGACGCCCCCTCGGACACCCCGAACGACGCGCACGGCCCCGACACCGAAGCCGAGTTGACCACCACCGGCCACGGGCTGGCCCGGATGGCCGTCGCCGAGCTGGACACCCTGTACCGGCTGGCCGAGGACTGGCCGCCCGACCTGGTCGTCGGCAGTTCGATGAGCTACGCGGCGGGGCTGCTCGCCACCCGCCTGAAGGTCCCGTACGTCCGGCACGCCGAGTACCTGGCGATCCCGGTCACCGGCATCGACGTCGGGGCCGAGGAGGGGCTGCGGCCCGAGCTGGCACGCCTGGGGTCGGCCAGGCTACCGGAGCCGGATCTGTTCATCGATGTCTGCCCGCCTTCGCTGCGCCCGCCCGGGGCGCCGGACGCGCAGCCGATGCGGTTCATCCCGAGGAACCCCCAACGCAGGCTGAAGAGCTGGATGTACACCCGCCCGGTGGACCGTCCCCGGGTGCTCATCACCTCGGGCACCCACTTCCTGATGCTCCCCGGCGACTCGCTGCGGCTGCTGGTGGACCGGCTGACCGGGGCGGGGGCCGAGGTGGTGATCGCGGCGCCCGAGGAGGTCGCCCAGCGGCTCGGCGCCCTGCCGGAGGGCGTCCGTATCGGATGGCTCCCGCTCGACGCGGTGACCCCCACCTGCGATCTCGCGGTCACCCACGGGGGCGCCACCACCGCCATGACCATCATGGCCGCGGGCGTACCGCAGCTGCTGATGCCCCCCAACACCCATACGCGGCTCATCGCCGCGGCCCTGACCGGCTCCGGTGCGGCCCTGACCGTGACACCGGACGACCATCCGGACGAGGACCCGGGCGAGCTGGTCGCCGCGGGCTGCCTGGAGATCCTCGGCACCCCCGGCTACGCACGCCGGGCCAGGGACCTCGCGGACGAGATCGCCGGGCTCCCGACACCCGCCGAGGTGGTGGGAATGATGGAGAACCTGCGCGTATCCGGAACGAGTTGAGCCGCCTGCTGACGAACACCGCTGTGAGCACACGCCACATACCTCGTGCGCGACGCGATCCGGTTCGCCCCCAACGGAGTTGAGCGGCCGGTTCTGTGTGTGGGGGATATCACCCGGCCCGCAGGGAACCCGACCGCGACCGGGGCCGGGATGGCTCGAAAGGCACCCGGCCCCCGACGGCCCCGCACCCCGCTCCCGCCCCCCTGACCGGCGGCGACCGTACCGATGTCACTCAACCGGCATGCCTGGTCACAGCGGTTTCGCCGGTCCGCGGCCGGGCCGGGCCTCCGGCGGCCCACCCGCCACCCGACGGATGGCGACAACTCGGCTTCCAAGATGGCCTGTTGCGATTGGACAGGCCACGTACCCCCATGGTTGTCTTCGCGCCACCCCCCACGCCTACTTTCTGCTGTCCGGACTCGTTCGACGAGCCCGCGCTCGACCACGGGGGTATGAATGAAGAGATTCGTCGTGATCACGGCGGCCGCGGCCGTCCTGGTGGGCGCACAGGTGGTGATACCCCAGGAGGCGCCGGCCGGACCGCGGGTGGGCACCATCGCGTGGGCCCCCTGTCCGGCCAACGACCCGCTCATGGGTGACTACCTCATGGGGCTGGAGTGCGGCTCGCTCAAGGTGCCGCTCGACCACAGCCGGCCGGAGGGCCGGAAGATCACCCTGGAACTGACGCGGGCCAAGCACACCTCGCCGGCGAAGAAGTACCAGGGCGCCGTACTGCTCAACCGCGGCCAGTGGCCCGGCACCATCGGGCGCGACCTGCCCACCCGGTTCGCCGACGGCACCACCGGACTGCCGAAGGACGTCGGCTCCACGTACGACTGGATCGGCTTCGACCCGCGCGGGGTCGGGGCCAGCGAGCCGAAGATCACCTGCGACCCGGACTATCTGTACCCGGCGAAGGCCCGGCCGGACTATGTGCCGCGCACGGCCGCGCAGGAGCGGGAATGGCTCGACCGGGCCCGCGCCTTCGCCGACAGTTGCAGCCGCAAGTACGGCGCCTCGCTCAAGCACCTCGGCACCAAGGACATGGCCCACGACATGGACCTGATCCGCCGGGCGCTGGGCCAGGAGCGGATCAACTACCTCGGCTACTCGTACGGCACGTACCTCGGTTCGGTCTACGCCACGCTGTACCCGAACCGGGTGCGCCGGATGGTGCTGGACGGTGTGGTGCGGCCGAGCACGGTCGGGTACCAGGGCGGCCTCGACCAGAACGTGGCGTTCCAGAAGCGCGCCGAGATCTACTTCGACTGGATCGCCCGGCACGACTCGGTGTACCACCTGGGCGCGACCCGGGCGGAGGTCGAGGCGAACTACTACAAGGGCATGGACAAGCTCCGTGCCGCCCCGATCGACGGGAAGATCGGTCCGGCCGAGTACAACGACATCTTCATCGTGAACGGCTACCGCACCTACATCTGGAGCTACCACGCCGAGGTGCTGGCCGACTGGGTGCTGCGGGGCAACCCGGCGGGGCTGCGGGACAACCACATGCCGGGCGACTACCGCGCGCAGAACACCTACGCGATGTACGCGGCGACCCAGTGCCGTGACTCCGCCTGGCCGCGTGACTGGCAGCGCTGGAAGACCGACCACACCCGCCAGCAGGGCGAGGGCTTCCGCTTCATGACCTGGCACAACGCCTGGTACAACGCGCCGTGCGCCTTCTGGCCGGTGACCGCGCTCCCCCGGCAGAAGCAGAACGTCGGCGCGAGCGGTGTGAACATGCTGCTGGTGCAGGCGGAGAACGACGCGGCGACCCCGGTCGCCGGCGCCCACGAGACGCACCAGCGGTTCCCCGACTCCCGGTTCGTCCTGGAGCGCGGCGGCAACTTCCACGGTACGTCCCTCACGGGCAACGCCAACCAGTGCATGAACACGTACGTCGCCGACTATCTGCGCAACGGCACCCGGCCGTCCTCGGCGGCGGGCCCGGACGCCCACTGCGAGGCGAGCCCGCCCCCGCAGCCGTCGGCCCCCACCCCGCTCGCGGCGGCGCCCGGCCTCGGCTGAGGCACGGCACCGGCACGGGCACGACAGTGACGGCCGTGGCCGCGGCGGGCGAGATGCCCGCCGCGGCCACGGCCGTCGTGCGTCCGGTTCCCGGACGTGGGGGTACGTCCCTGCTACGGGCCCGCTCCGGACTCGAAGGCGCGCAGGATGCCGGCACTGTCGATGATGACCTCGGCCTTGACGACCATGCCGTGGCGGAACGTCCACAGATGCACGAAGCGGACGTCGAACTCACGGCCGGTGTCCCGCACCCGGCCCCACCAGTTCCCGACGACGGTCATCCGGTCGTCGCCCGTGGGCCGCATCTCGGTGACGGAGAAGCGGGTCCGCTCCAGCATCCCGAACGCGCGTGTGAAGCAGTCGACGGCACCGACCAGACCCGTGCGGGTGCCGCACGCCCAGGGCAGCGAGGGGGGCGCGACGACCTCGACCGCGGGGTCGCACAGCCCGACGAGCGCCTCCAGGTCGCACCGGTCCAGCGCCTCGTACAGACGCTTCGTCACCGCCGGCGAATGCTCCGCCATGGCATTTCCTCCGTAGTTCGGTGAGCACCGGTCCGACCGTCCCGGGCCCGTCGCGCGGCACAGCGCCGCGCAGGCTCACCGGAACGGCTCGCTTCCTCCCGGAAGCGGCCGAGCTTCTCCCGTATTGCTCAATCCCTACAACACACCCCGTCGAGAGCCGGTCGAGTACGCCTCGAACCGCGCTCGAACGGGACTTGAGCGGGCCCGTACGGGACCACGGAGGCACCGTGGACCGTGGGGGTCGGGCCTGCCGGGGCCGGTCGTCCCCGGGGAGTCCGCGGTGCGGGCGGCGGCCGTCAGCGCCCGCCCTTGCGGTCGGCGACGGCCTCGGGCAGCTCCAGTTGCGGGTCACCGGAGAGCACCGCCCGGTGCAGCCGCTGAAGGTTCTGCGACGGCTCCAGGCCCAGCTCGCTGACCAGCGCCTTGCGCAGCCGCTGGTACGACTCCAGCGCCCGCCAAGCGCCGCCGGAGCGGTGCAGTGCCAGCATGAGCTGGGCGCAGAAGTTCTCGTGCATGGGGTGCCGGGCGGTCAGGACATGCAGCTCGGGGACGAGTTCACGGTGCCGGCCGAGCCGCAGATCGGCGTCGATGCGCCGTTCCAGCGCGGCCATCCGGTTCTCCTCCATCCGCAGGACCTCCAGTTCGAGCACGGTGCCGACGCGCACGTCCACGAGGGCGGGTCCGCGCCACAGGTCCAGGGCCCGGCCGAACAGGTCGGACGCCGACGCGAAGTCGTCCCGCGCGTAGGCGGACCGGCCGGCCCGCACCAGGCCGTCGAACTCCTGCGCGTCGACCCGGCCGGTGCCTATGTCGAGCAGATAGCCGCCGTGCTGCGTGACCAGCACGTCCTTGGGACAGCGGCCCGGTTCGCCCCGGAGCCCGGCGGCGATGTTGCGGCGCAGTTGAAGGATGTACGTCTGGAGGGTGGTCGCGGCGCTGCGCGGGACGTCGGAGCCCCAGACCTCCTCGACCAGGGTGGGCACCGTCACCACATGGCCCGTCTGCAGCGCCAGCACGGCCAGGATCTGACGGGGCTTGGTGGCACTCGGCACCAAGGACACCCCGCGTTCGTGAGCGGTCAGCGGTCCCAGTACGTTGATCTCCATATTGCTCAGTCCCCTTCGCTCCCTCCGGTCGGAGGCCGGCGGGTGTCGTCGCATGAGCCAGTGGTGATCCTGCGCCCCCTGTGCCATGTGGGCCAGGGAGCCTCTCACGGTTGCGACCATGAATTCCTCATGGTCGGAGGGTGACGGACACACTTCCCCTTCGAGCCGGTGCGGCCCAGAATCGAGCGTCGATCCGGCCACACCCCAGTAGCCGGGAATCGGCGATACGCGGACACGCCGCGGCATCGGAACGCAGGCACAGCGCACCGGAAAATCTACTGGCACACCGGCCACATGGAACACAGAGGGGCATTCAGGATGAACACGCACACCAGCACGCGGTACGCCCGGACCTCCAGCACCTCCGCCGGCCCCGACGGCCTCCGGTCCACCGGTGACGGCGGCACCGCCGCACCGGCCGTCACGATCGAGTACCTCGACTGGACGGCCGCCCCGGCGCTCGCGCTGCCGACGCTGCTGAGCCGCTCCGGCACCTCGGACCACTGACGGCGCGGACCGCCACCGCCGACCGCTGACCGACCGGCGCGCACCCGGTCACCCCCGCGCACGACCGCCGACCGCCGACCGCCGCACCACGAGCGAGCGGTCGGCGGTCGGCGGTGAGCGGTCGCCGGTCGCCGGTGAGCGGTCGCCGGTGAGCGGTCGCCGGTCGGCAACCCGGCCAACCCGCCCAGCCAACCCAGCCAGCCAGCCAGCCAGCCAGCAGAAGGGGAACCCGATGGACACGGGCGACGCCGGCACGGACGAGGGCCCGCGGATCGGCTTCCGCCGCCATCTGCGGGCGGAGGTGGTGCCCGGCGAGGCCGTGTACCTGCTGTCCGCCCGCCGGGTCATCGCCCTGCACGGCCCGCACGTACCGGCGCTGGCCCGGCTGCTCGACGGCACCCGCACCCTCCCGCGGCTGCTCCGCGACGCGGCCCGGGAGGTGCCCGCCGAGGACGCCCGGCGCGCGCTCGACGAGCTGGACCGGGCCGGACTGATCGGCCGGGTCGACACGGGCGCGACGGCCGGTGCCACCCCCCGCGCGCACGACAACGCCCGTGCCGCCCAGGCGTACTGGGAGCTGGCCGGGCTCGACGGCCCCGGTACCGAGGCCACCGTGTCCGGATCGCCCGTGGACCTCGTCACCATGGGCCGGGCGGACCTCGCGGAGGCCCGCTCGGCCTGCGGGGCCGCCGGACTGCTGGTCGCCGGTGAGGACACCGGGCCCGCCGCCCTCGGTCTGGTGCTGTGCGACGACTACCTCGACCCCGGCCTCGCCCGTATCGACGCGGAACACCGCGCGCTGGGCCGCCCCTGGCTGCTCGCGGACCCGTACGGGGTGGAGGTACGGGTCGGACCGGTGTTCCGTCCCGACGGGCCGTGCTGGTCCTGTCTGGCGCAGCGGCTGCGGCTGCACCGCCGCGCCGAGGAGCCGCTGCGCAACGCGCTCGGGCTCAGCGGCCCCGTCGCACGGCCCGCCACCTCGCTCCCCGCGACCCGGCTGCTCGGTCTGCACCGGGCCGCCCTGGAGGCGGTCAAGTGGCTCGCCGGGGTCCGGGGCCCCGACCAGTCGGCCGTGTGCGTCGTCGACACCCTGACCCAGGGGAGCACCCTCCACCCGCTGAGCCGCCGCCCCCAGTGCCCCGCGTGCGGGGACGACGGCCTGGTCGCGGCACGGGCCTGGCAGCCGGTCGTACCGCGCTCGCGCGCCAAGGCCGACCACCGGGGCGGCGACCGCGCGCTGTCCTCCGCGCAGATGCTCGCGGCGCACGGGCACCTGGTGAGCGGGGTGACCGGGGTGGTGTCCGATCTGCGCCGGCCGCCGTCGCTGCCCGACGGCGTGCACGCGTATCTCTCCGGCTGGAACCCGGCCTTCGCCCCGCGCACCCTGTCCCAACTGCGCGGCGGACTGCGGAGCATGAGCGGCGGAAAGGGCCTCACCGACACCGACGCCCGGGTCAGCGCGCTGTGCGAGGCCGTCGAGCGCTACTCCGCGACCCGGCAGGGGGACGAGGCCGTCCGGCTGGGCACCTACGCCGCGCTCGGTGACGAGGCGGTCCACCCCGACGACATCCAGCTCTTCGCCGACTGGCAGTTCCGCGAGCGCGACGGATGGAACGCCGCCCACGGCGCGTTCCACCAGGTGCCGCTGCCCTTCGACGAGCACGAGCCGGTGGAGTGGACCCCCGTCTGGTCGCTGACCCACCAAAGGCACCGGCTGCTGCCCACGTCCATGCTGTACTTCGACGCCTGCCCGGACGGCCCGCCCGGCGCGCTGGTCGCCGACTCCAATGGGCAGGCCGCGGGCAGCAGTCCGGAGGACGCCCTGCTCCAGGGCTTCTACGAACTGGTCGAGCGGGACGCGGTGGCCCTGTGGTGGTACAACCGCACCCGCCATCCGGCCGTCGACCTGGACGCCTTCGACGAGCCGTGGCTCGCCGCGCTGCGCGGCACGTACCGCGCGCTCGGCCGGGAGCTGTGGGCGCTCGACGTCACCTCCGACCTGGGCGTCCCGGTGGTGGCCGCGGTCTCCCGGCGGACGGACCGGACGGACGGAGCGGACAGGGCGGACGGGACCGGCCGGGCGGCGGAGGACATCCTGCTCGGCTTCGGGGCGCACCCGGACCCCCGGGTCGCGTTGCGCCGGGCCGTCACGGAGCTCGGCCAGTTCCTGCCCGCCGTGCCCGGCCCGGAAACGGCCGGTGGCCGGTACGCGGCGGGTGTCCCCGCCGATCTCGCCACCTGGTGGTCGGAGGCGACCGTCGTCGGCCACCCGTATCTGCGCCCCGATCCGGCCGCGCCGCCCACCGTCCCCGGGACCCACCCGTACCGGCGCCGCGACGATCTGCGCGCGGACGTCGAGGCGGTGGAGGAACTGGTGCGGGAGCGGGGCATGGAGCTGCTCGTGCTCGACCAGACCCGCCCCGACGTCGGCATTCCCGTGATGAAGGTGATCGTTCCCGGTCTGCGGCACTTCTGGGCGAGGCTCGGTCCGGGCAGGCTGTACGACGCTCCGGTGGCGCTCGGACGGCTCGGCCGGCCGCGGCGGCGCGACGAACTCAATCCGGTGTCGCTTTTTTTGTGAGCCCAGCCATCAAACGCGTTCTTCCTTCTTCCTTCTGTTCGAATCTGCTCGTTACTCTGGACGAGGCCCACGCGGACCGGCCTGTCTGAACCACCCGGTTCAGCGTCCTCTCTTGGGAGAAGCTTGTTGAACGGGGAAGTGGACCATGCTGTCGACACAGCCGACGCGCACTGCTGCGCCGTCAGCGCCCGGCGGAAGGAAGGTCCCGCTTCCGCGGACCCGCTTCTCGCCCCGACGGTCATGCCCGCGCCCCGGACGGCCCGTGCGATAACCGCGTTCGCCCTGTGCAGCCTCGGCGCCATCGCCTTCATGAATGTGTACTGGACGGGCGCCACCAGCGGTCAGTACGCGGTCTGTCTGGCCTTCGCGCTGGCCGCCATCGGTGTGAGCTTCCTGATCACCTCGCCGAAGGCGCCCTGCTGGCCCGCTTCCCACCGCTGGCTGGCCCTCGGCGTCCAGGCGGTGGCGACCCATCTGCCTTTCGCCTTCTTCGGGTTCAGCTGGGGAAGCATGGGCGGGCCGCTGGCCGGGGCCGTCCTGTATCTGCTGCCGATGCGGGCCGCGGCGCCGGTCTTCGGGGTCATCGTGTCCGCGCAGGTCGGCATGGGGCTGTTCGCGGGGCACAGCCTGCTGCGGACGATCTACCTCGGGCTCGTCACCGCGTACATCGGGATGTTCCTCTACGCCCTCGCCCGGCTCACCTCCCTGGTGGTGTGGCTCGACGCCTCCCGCACCGAACGGGCCTACGCGGCGGTGACCCGGGAACGGCTGCGCTTCGCCCGGGACCTGCACGACCTGCTCGGCTACAGCCTCTCGGCCATCACCCTCAAGGCGGAGCTGGTGCACCGGCTGCTGCCGGACCGGCCGGAGCGGGCCGGTGAGGAGGTCGGGGACGTGCTCACGGTCGCCCGTCAGGCACTGGCCGATGTACGGCTGGTGGCCAGCGGTTACCGCGATCTGACCGTGGAGTCCGAGATGGCGTCGGGGACGAGCATCCTCGCCACCGCCGAGGTACGGACACTGACCACGGTGGACTGCGGTCCGCTGCACCCGGTCGTGGACACCGTGCTCGCCACGGTCCTGCGCGAGGGCATCACCAACATCCTGCGGCACAGCACCGCCCGCGAGGTCGGCATCACGGTCACCCGGTACGACGGGACCGTGCGGCTGACCCTGGTGAACGACGGGGTGCGCGACGGTGCCACGGTCGAGGCCACCGGGACCAGGGGGAGCGGTCTCGGCAACCTCCGGCACCGGCTGGAGTCGATCGGCGGCAGCTTCCGGGCCGGTGTGGGGGCCGACGGACGGTTCGTCCTCCGCGCGCAGGCACCGGTCGACCCCGTGGGCGTACGGCCGGCGGACGGCCACCTTTCGCTGGGTGTCCCCAGCTGATGGACATCTTCAGCTGAAACGATTTCTCCGGTCCCGGACACGTACGCTGCCAACCAGACGACATCGACGGGGGACACATGTTATCGGTGCGCATCCTTCTAGCCGAAGACGTCCATATGATCAGGGGGGCCCTCGCGGCGCTGCTCGAACTGGAGCCGGGCCTGAAGGTGGTCGCTTCGGTCGAACGGGGTGACACCATCCTCGAAACGGCGCTGGAGGTCAGACCCGACGTCGCCGTCCTGGACGTCGACCTGCCCGGGAAGGACGGCCTCACGGCGGCGGCGGAACTCCACGAGAAGCTGCCCTCGTGCGGCACCCTGATCCTCACCAACCTCAACCGGCCCGGCATCTTCCGGCGGGCCATGGCCACCCGGGTCTCCGGCTTCCTGCTCAAGGACGCGCCGCCCGACCGGCTGGCCCAGGCGGTCCGGTCCATCGCGGCCGGACAGCGTGTCATCGACCCCCAACTCGCGCTGGCCGCCTGGAACGCCCCGTCCTGCCCGCTCTCCCCCAGGGAGCTGCAAGTACTGCGGCACGCCGCCGGGGGCGCCGCAGCCGCCGAGATCGCGGGCACCCTCCACCTCTCCCCCGGCACCGTCCGCAACTACCTCACGGCGATCGTCACCAAGTTCAACGCCCGCAATCGCGTGGACGCCATCCGGATAGCCGAGGAGGGCGGCTGGATACCCTGACCGCTCCCCGGCGTCCCCGCTCACGGCCCGGGGACGGCGGACCGCCGGGCCTCACCGCGCCATCGGTGCGGTGACCCGCGCGACACACCGGCCACGCTCCATGTCGACGCGTTCCGTCCCGGTCAGCCGGGCCGACCCCTCCCGGAACCGCTCACCGTCCGTCGCCCGCCCGCAGGACTGCTCGTCCCACCACCACACCAGCCCCCGGTACCGGTAGGGCCGCAGCGTGGAGCGCAGCAGTTCGGCCCCGGCGAAGCCGGGCGCGCGGGCGCAGCCGGCGACCAGCGCGCCGAAGGACTGCTCGAACTCCGCCGGTACGCCCGCCAGATCGGCGTGCAGCAGCAGCAGGAAGCCGCCGTCGTCGTGCCGCCGGTCGGGCAGCCGTCCGACGCTCAGGTACTGGTCCGGCTCCGGGTCCGCGTCCGGTGCGGCCAGGGCGTGCAGGGACCGCAGCGCGTCGGCCGACCCGTCGGCGTGCGCACCGGCGAGCAGGTCACGGGCGCGGCGCCAGCGGACGAACGTCGCGTAGGTGTCCTGGGGTCCGGCCACCCGGACCGTGACCAGCAGGTCGAACCCGGGGCTGCCGCGCAGCCCGGCCCCGTACTCCCGGTGCCGTCGGGCCACTTCCGCGGGGTCGCCCCGGGCGGTGATCCGGGTGGTCGTGAACGCCGGCGGGTCCCGCGGCGGAACCGTCATCCTCCCCGCTTTCCGGACCCGCGGGCGGATCGTTTCGTCAACGCGTTCATCATCACCACCCGTGTCGGCAGCCCGAGTTGTGCCGCTGAGCCTGTGCACAGCGCACACTCGGCGGCGGACTCCATCTTGCCCAACTCCGGGTGCCTGTAGCGCGGCGGGTTCCCGCCTACGTGCGCCGGGACGTCCCGAATGCTCAGGAACCGGCCCCGAACGGCGTGAACTCATCCGTCCACCAGTCGCGGTGGCGGTCGTACCAGGACACGACGTCGGCCAGCCCGTCCTCGAACGGCACCCGCGGGGCGTAGCCCAGTTCGCGGCGGGACCTGCCGTCGTCGAGGGAGTAGCGGCGGTCGTGGCCCTTGCGGTCCTCGACGAAGCGCACCGAGTCCCAGCCGGCGCCGCACTTCTCCAGCAGCCGGGCGGTCAGTTCGCGGTTGGTCAGCTCGACACCGCCGCCGAAGTGGTAGATCTCGCCGTCCCGGCCCTTCTCCAGGGCCAGTTGCACACCCCGGCAGTGGTCGGCGACATGCACCCACTCGCGGACGTTGCGGCCGTCGCCGTACAGCGGCACCCGCTGCCCGTTCAGCAGACCGGCGACGAAGCGCGGGATCAGCTTCTCGACGTGCTGGTAGGGGCCGTAGTTGTTGGAGCAGCGGGTGATCACCACCGGCAGCCCGTGGGAGCGGTGGTAGGACCGGGCGAGCAGATCGGCCGACGCCTTCGACGCGGCGTAGGGCGAGTTCGGCAGCAGCGGGTGGTCCTCCGTCCAGGAGCCCTCGGCGATCGTGCCGTACACCTCGTCGGTCGAGATCTGCACGACCCGCCCGATACCGCGCCGCAGACAGCACTCCAGCAGGGTGTGGGTGCCGAGCACATTGGTGACGGTGAACGGGGTGGCGTCGAGCAGCGACCGGTCCACATGGCTCTCCGCCGCGAAGTGGACGACCGCGTCATGGCCGGGCAGCAGGTCGAGCAGCAGGTCCGCGTCGCAGATGTCGCCCTTGACGAAGGTCAGCCGCTCCTCCCCGAGCGGCAGATTCGCCAGGTTGCCCGCATAGGTGAGCTTGTCGAGGACGGTGACCTTGGTGTCCTCGTGGCCCGGGTACGAGCCGTCGAGGACACTGCGCACATATTGCGAGCCGACGAATCCGGCCCCACCGGTGACGAGTATTCTCATAACCCGATCAGCGCTCCGATCTCAGCGGCCGTGCCGGAAAGGAATTCCGCGTACCCGAGCGTCGGTGAACACGGCGGACACCCGGTGGAGTGCCGCTGGAACCGGTACCGCACAAGCCGCTCTCGACCGGGGTACGAGGAACGTACGGAATGCTCCTGTGCCGGGGAGAACCCGTGTGAAGCCGGACCGCGGGACCCACGGCCACGATGGAGATCCCGGCGTGAAGCAGAAATTCGATGACCTCGCCCTTTTCGGCGGCCCGGCGGAATTCCCGCAGCCCTTGTGCGTGGGACGTCCGACGGTCGGTGACCGTTCGCGTTTCCTTGAGCGGCTGAACGGGGCGCTGGACGAACAATGGCTCACCAATGGCGGCCCGCTGGTGCGGGAGTTCGAGGAGCGGGTCGCGGAGGTCGCGGGCACCCGCAACGCCGTGGCGACCTGCAACGCGACCATGGCACTGCAACTGCTGTACATGGCGACGGAGCTGACCGGCGAGGTCATCATGTCCCCGATGACCTACGTGGCCACCGCGCACGCGGCCCGGATACTGGGCCTCACGCCGGTGTTCTGCGACATCGACCCGGCCACCGGCTGCCTCGACCCGCGCGCGGCCGAGGCCGCGGTGACCTCCCGTACCTCCGCGATCGTCCCCGTCCATCTGTGGGGACGCCCCAGCGCGATCGACGAGTTGGAGAAGGTCGCCGACCGGCACGGTCTGCGGCTGCTCTTCGACGCCGCGCACGCCCTGGGCTGCACCTACCAGGGCCGGCCCATCGGCGGCTTCGGCGGCGCCGAGGTGTTCAGCTTCCACGCCACGAAGGTGGTCAACAGCTTCGAGGGCGGTGCCGTCGTCACCGACGACGACGACCTCGCCGGCCGTCTGCGGTCCCTGCGCTCCTTCGGCTTCGGACCCGACGGCAACAGCCAGCGCACCGGCACCAACGCCAAGATGAGCGAGGCGGCCGCCGCGATGGGGCTGACCTCCCTGGAGGCGTTCGGCGAAACCGTCCTGCACAACCGCGCCAACCTCGCGCACTACGCGGCCGAGCTGGCCGGACTCGACGGCGTACAGGTCGTCACCTACGACGAGGACCAGAGCCCCAACTGCCAGTACGTGGTCGTCAAGGTCGACGAGAACGTCACCGGCATCCACCGCGATCTGCTGATGCGGGTGCTGGCCGAGGAGAACATCGTCACCCAGCGGTACTTCTCCCCCGCCTGCCACCAGGTCGAGCCGTACCGCACGGAGCGACCCGTCGAGCTGCCGCACACCGAACGGCTGGCGGAGCAGGTGCTCGCCCTGCCGACCGGGCCCACCGTCACCGCCGCGGACATCCGCCGGGTGTGCGCCGTCGTACGGTGCGCCGTCGGGCAGGGCCCCGTGGTGACCGACCGGTTCCGCCAGGGGGCGGACCGCGCACCGGTGAGGGCGACCCGCTGACGACCGGTCCGAGCCGCCCCAGGGGCGCGCGATCCGTCGGTGACCGAGGGGTTCTGAGGAGACGGCATGAATCGTGAGTCCAGACACTTGAGCATCGGGCTCCTCGGCCCGCTGTCGCTGCGCCTCGACCAGAAGCCGGTGCGCACCAGCGCCCCCAAGCAGCGCCAGGTGCTGGCGCTGCTCGCGGTGAACGCCGGCCGGACCGTCACGGTGCCGACACTCGTCGACGAGCTGTGGGGGGACAGCCCGCCGCGCAGCTTCGCCACCACCCTCCAGACATACATCCTCCAGCTGCGCAACGCTTTGGCCGCCGTCGACTCCGGCCACCCGGACGCACGGCAGCTGCTCAGCACCCGCCGCCACGGCTATCAGCTGGAGGAGGACGCGTGCGAGACGGACGTGGAACTGTTCCACCACCGGGTGCGCACCGGACGTGAGGCCTCCGAGGCCGGCGACCACCGGTACGCCTCGGAGGAGCTGAGCCGCGCGCTGGAACTGTGGCGCGGCGCGGCACTGGTGGGCGTCCGGCTCGGGCGCGTACTGGAGATCGAGGCGCAGTCGCTGGAGGAGCACCGGCTGAAGGCGCTGGAGCTGCGTATCGAGGCCGATCTGCATCTGGGGCGCCACGCCGACCTGCTGGGCGAGCTGACGTTCGTGGCGGCCAAGCACCCCATGAACGAGAACCTGTGCGCGTTCCTGATGACCGCGCTGTACCGGGCGGGACATGTCGGGCGGTCGTTGCAGGCGTTCCACCGGCTCCGGTCGGTGCTGGAACGGGAGCTGGGCATCGAGCCGTGCCCGAGGCTCCAGCGGCTGCGGACGGCGATCGTGTCCGGAGCCGGACGCTGAGCCCCTGGACGGGAGGCGGAGAGATGCGTGACGTGTGCGAGACACGCGGGGACGATCCGGTCGGGCGGGCGGTCGCCTGTATCCGGGAGCGGTACGGCGATCCGCTGTCGCTCACGGACATCGCGGAGAGCGCCAGGCTCAGCCGCTTCCACTTCGCCCGGCTGTTCAAGGACACGACCGGGATCACGCCCGGCCGGTTCCTCGCGGCGGTGCGGCTGCACCAGGCCAAACGGCTCCTGCTGAGCAGCTCGCTGAACGTCGCGGACATCGCGGCGTCGGTCGGGTACAGCAGCCTCGGTTCGTTCACCACGAGCTTCACGGCCGGGGTCGGGGTCTCCCCCGGACGGTTCCGCCGACTGTCGCGGTCCGGCGGCGGGCCGGGTGCGCCCGGTCCGGCTCTGCCCGCTCCGGGTCCGCCCGGTCCAGGTCTCGCCGGTCCAGGTCTGCCCGGTCCGTGGCCGGGTGCGCGGGACGGGTCCGGCGCGGTCGCCGGGACGATCAGTCTGCCGGACGGGCACGGGAACGCGCGGGTGTACGTGGGCGCCTTCCCGACGCCCGTCGTCCAGCATCCGGCCGCGGCGGGGATCGTCGTCGACGTGCCCAGCGGGCGGCCCTCCTGCTACCGGCTGCCGGACGTGCCCGCGGGGACGTGGTACGTGCACGCGGTGGCCGTCGCCGACGGGGTCGGGCCCGATCCCCGGGCCCGTCGCACCTCGCTGGTCGGGGGGCACGGGGCTGTCGCCGTCGGTGCGGGCACTGTCACGAGTACGGCGGTGCGGCTGCGGCGGGACCGGCCGGCTGATCCGCCCGTGCTGCTCGCGCTGCCCGATCTGGAGCCCCCGCGTACGCCGCTGGCCCCTGCGGGGTGCCCTGCGAGTGCCTTGCCTTCGGTGGCCGCCACCGCGTGACGCCTTCGCTTGCGCTTCCGAGGTTTCCCTGTGCTGGGCGTACTTCGTTCCTGTGCCGTCGCTTGGTGGGTTCGCGCAGTTCCCCGCGCCCCTGGATGCTGCCCCGTTGCTGTCGCTCTTCGGGTGCGGGCCGGTTCTCGTCTTCGCGCAGTTCCCCGCGCCCCTTTGGGGCGCCATCTGCTGGTTCTTCGGGTCGGTGCCGGTCGGGATTCTCCGTCCTCGATCCGACACGCTCGGTAAGTCGTTTCGTTGCCCGACTGAAGAGCATCGGAGTCTGCGAGCAGAGATTCCCGCCCACCCCCTCCCGCAGTCCGGCGAGTGCGCGAGGAGGATGGTTCCGCACCCGACCGACAGCCTCAAGAGGCGCCCCCAAAGGGGCGCGGGGAACTGCGCAAAAACGAGGACGGTCCCGCACCCGAAAAGCGACCGTAATGGGGCACCACCCAGGGGCGCGGGGAACTGCGCACCCCCGTCCGACCCGCACAGGAACAAGTACGCCCAGGTGGGGAACCCCAGGGGCGCGAGGAACTGCGCGAGCAACCACGGGCCATCCGCACCCGCACGGAAACCGCAAGCGGGCGCGACCCAAGGGGCGCGGGGAACTGCGCACCCCCGTCCGACCCGCACAGGAACAAGTACGCCCAGGTGGGGAACCCCAGGGGCGCGAGCGAAGGCGACCCGCACAGGAAACCCGGAAGCTCGAGCGAAGGCGGCCCGCGGGGACGAGTACGTCCAGGTGGGGAACCCAGAAGCGCGAGCGAGGGTAACCCGTTAGACCGCCTCCTGCTTGGTCTTGAGGCGTTCCGCGAACGTGCTCCACTCGCGGCCGATGCTCTCCGCGATCGGCGCGATCACGCTCTGCCAGTGCTCCGGGATGGAGCTGACGAACTCCCGCCAGCCGTCAGGATCGTTCGCGTGCAGGGCCATCCACTGCAAGAACTCCTTGCCCGCCTCGGTGTACCGGATGGTCGGGTCCTTGGCCATCTTGCCCGCGATCCCGGACCAGGTGACCGGCGCGTCGGTGTGGTTCCTGCGCCGCAGCGGCACACCGCCGCCGGACGGCCCGTCGGTGTCCCGTTCCGCCGTCTCGTCGGCCGCGCGCAGCACCGGCCGGCCGGTGGTCCCGGGCGCGGGCAGGTCTACGGGCGCCGGGGCCCGCTGCCCGTCGAGTTCGGGGCTGGTGCCGCGGCGCAGCCGTGAGCTGACGTCGTGCACCGTGCCGAGGGAGACATCGGTGTCCCGGGCGACCTGCCGCAGCGGGGCGTCGGGATGCGCGCGGATGTACTCGGCGGCGCGCCGCCGGCCCTCACCGGCGGCCACCGGCCGTCGTCTGCCGTCCCGGCCCAGCCGTTTGGCGGAGGCGGTCCCGCCCGGGGACCGGCCGCGCAGCGACGCGATCGTCTTGGCGCTCAGCCCGGTGATACCGGCGATGGCGCGGTCGGACCAGTCGGGATGGGTGGTGAGGACGCGCTGGGCGCCCGAGACCCGGTCGGCCTTCGACAGCGGCAGCCCGTGCGAGCTGTTCGCCTTCATGGCGAGGACGAGCGCTTCCGAATCCGTGCAGTCGAGAAAGCGTGCCTCGATGAAATGGTCGCCGCGCAGCTTCGCGGCTTCCAGCCGGTGCAGCCCGTCAATGACGCGCCAGCCGTCCTCCTGGACGAGAATGGGCGGCAGCGCCGAGGTTCCCGCCGCGTCGACGAGCAGTTGGACATGGGCGGCGTTGGTGCCGCCCTTGCGCAGATATTGTTCCGGTGACAGATCGCTCACCGGAACGTCCCGTACCGGAAGCTGCTCGAAATTCTTCAGATCGAATCCGTCGTTGGTCACCGATTCATCGGCATCCGGCGTGACAGAGCCGAAGTCGCCCGCGATCAGGACGGCCCGCCCATGGTCCAGAGCCATTCAGTGTGCTCCTTTCTGCTGCCGTGCCCTGAAGAGTGGCAGAGGCGTCTTTAGCCGGAGTCGAGGGCGGCTGGACGCACGGCTGGAGCGGATTCGAGTTTCCGGGTGCGGGTGGTTCAGACGGGCTGTGCGGTGACGCCGGTGCGGGCGGTGCCGAACCAGCGGCCGAGCGCGTCGGACAGTCCGTTCCCGCCGCCGGTCGAGGTCCAGGCGACGTAGCCGTCGGGGCGGATCAGTACGGCGTCCGGCGGGGTGCCGCGGCCGGGTGCCCAGTCGCCGGTGACGACGTCGACCCGGTCGTTCCAGCCGTCCGCGATCCGCGCGGCGTCGGTGGCGGCGCCGGTCACGACGAGCACACCCCGTACGGCGCGCAGCAGTTCGACGACGCGTACGCGGGAGCCGTCGGGGCGGACGATCTCCTGGGCGGGCGGCATCCGCAGGCCGAGCAGCGGGTGGTCGCCCGGTCCCATGTCGTAGCGGATACCGAGCCCGCTGAGCATCCCGGCCAGATGACCGGCGGCGTCCTTGTGGCCCATCAGTTCGGTCAGCACCTCGCGGACCGGGTCCATCTCCTCGCCGGTGAGGCGCAGTTCGATCGCGGCGCGGGCGTTGCGGCCCAGCTGCCGTCCGACCGGGCGGCGTTCGGACTGGTAGGTGTCGAGCAGGGTGTCCGGGGCCCGGCCGCCGATCACCGCGGCCAGCTTCCAGCCGAGGTTCACCGCGTCCTGCACCCCCACGCTGAGGCCCTGCGCCATGGCCGGGGGCTGTACATGGGTGGCGTCCCCGGCCAGGAACACCCGGCCGCGCCGGTACTCGTCGGCCACCCGGGAGGCGTCGGTGAAGCAGCTGATCCAGCGGCAGTCACCGTGGTGGATGGACTCGCCGGTGAGCCGCTGCCAGGCGTCGGCCAGTTCCGCGTACGTCAGGGAGTCCCGGTCCCGTGGCCCCATGCCCCGCTCATGGACGACGACCCTGGTGACGCCGTTCTCCAGGTCCATCGCCATGACCATGCTGCCGCCCGGCAGGTCCTCGCCGATCCGGCGGCGGCGGGTCTCGATACCGGTGACGTCGGCGGTGTAGAAGCCGCGGGTGGGCTCCGGGCCGGGGAAGCCGATACCGGCGAGCCCGCGGACCGTGCTGCGGCCGCCGTCGCAGCCGACGAGATACGCGGCGCTCTCCTCGCCGGGGCCGTCCGGCCCGTCGAAGGCCACCACCACGCCGTCGGACGTCTCACGGAAACCGGTCACCTCGTACCCGCGCCGCACCGGCACACCCAGCTCGGTCACCCAGTCCTCCAGCATCCGCTCGGTGCGGTACTGGGGGATGCCCCGGGCGGCGAAGTGGTCCTCCTCGAACACGCCGAGGTCGATCGGGACCCCGCCGAAGTGGCTGTCGGCGCGTTCCGTGCCGCCCAGCCTGCCGAGCAGTCCGCGCTGGTCGAAGCACTCGGCGGTGCGCCGGGTGAAGCTGGCGCCGCGTGACTCCCGCGACGGGGCGGGCAGCCTTTCGAGGACGACGACGTCGAGGCCGCCGAGCCGGAGTTCGCCGGCCGCCATCAGCCCGACCGGGCCCCCGCCGACGACGATCACGTCCCTGGTCATTCCCACACTCCTCATCGGTCCGCTGCGGCCGGTCACCGGACGGCCGGGGTCGCGGTGGCATCGGTGCGGGCGGCGCCGAACCAGCGGCCGAGCGCGTCGGACAGCCCGCGCCCGCTGCCGGACGAGGTCCAGGCGACATAGCCGTCCGGGCGGATCAGCAGCGCGTCCGGCAACGGCTCCTGGCCGGGCGCCCAGTCGCCGGTCACGATGTCGATCCGGTCGGCCCAGCCGCCCGCGAGACGGCCCGCCTTCGCGGCGCCGCCGGTCACGACGAGCACCCCGCGCGCGGCGCGCAGCAGTTCCCCGGCCCGGACCCGGCTTCCGTCGGCGCGGATCACCTCGTGGCCGGGCGGCATCCGCAGGCCCAGCAGCGGGTGGTCGCCCGGACCCATGTCGTAGCGGATGCCGAGCCCGCTGACGATCCCGGACAGCTGACCGGCCGCGCCCTTGTGGCCCGCCAGCTCGCCCAGCACCCCGCGCAGCGGTTCCATGCTGTCGTCGCCGAGGTACACCATCGACGCGGCCCGGGTGTCGCGGACGAGCCGCCGGCCGACCGGGTGGCGTTCGGCGTGGTAGGTGTCGAGCAGGGTGTCCGGGGCCCGGCCGCCGGTCACCGCGGCGAGCTTCCAGCCGAGGTTCACCGCGTCCTGGAGTCCGGCGCTGAGCCCCCAGGCGGCCAGTGGCGGCAGATCGTGCGCGGCGTCCCCGGCCAGGAACACCCGCCCGCGCCGGTACGCGTCGGCCAGCGCGGTCCCGTTGCCACGGGCCCACACCCACTCCGCCCGCGCCCCGTGGACGGACTCGCCGGTGAGCCGCTGCCACGCGTCCGCGACGCGTGCGAACGTGAGCGTCCCGGGGTCGGGGTCCTTCGGCAGGCTCCGGTCGTGGATCACGATGCGCCAGCGTCCGCCGCCCAGCGGGGTGCTCACCACCATGTTCCCGCCGGGCAGGCGTTCGCCGATGGGCCGCGGGCGCAGCTCCGCCCCGGTGATCTCCGCCGTGTACATACCCCGGGTGGACGCCGGGCCGGGGGCCTTGATCCCGGCCAGCGCGCGGACGGTGCTGCGGGCCCCGTCGCAGCCGACGAGATACGCGCCGGTGTCCTCGCCGGGGCCGTCCGGCCCGTCGAGGGCCACCACCACGCCGTCGGACGTCTCACGGAAGCCGGTCACCTCGTACCCGCGCCGCACCGGCACACCCAGCTCGGCCAGCCAGCCGCCCAGTGCCTCCTCGGTCCTGGCCTGGGACAGACCCAGTACGCCGCTCTGGTCCTCGTCGAGCAGGCCCAGGTCGAAGCGGACGCCGCCGAAGTGGCCCATCGCGCCCCAGCGGAAGTCCCCCAGCCTCGCGAGCAGCCCGCGCTGCCCCAGGGATTCGGCGGCCCTCCGGTTGAAGCCGAGGGCACGGGATTCCCCGGCGGGGGCGGTCAGCCGGTCGTAGACGGTGACCTCCGCCCCGCCCATTCGGAGTTCACCGGCCAGCATCAATCCGACCGGACCGGCACCGACAACTATTACGCCAGACTTCATCTTCCGGTCCTCCGCGCTGTGGCTCTGGAATCGGCGCCGACAAACTACACCGGGCCGCGGTTCGACTGCGGATCGAGCACGGTTGAACGCTTCGCCGACCGCAACCACGGAGACACCCTTGTCCGTACGGCACTTCACGGTGAACGCGGAAATCTTGCGGCCACGGGGGACAGACGGTTCATTGGTGGGGCGGTATCGCAGTTCTCCGACCATGAAAGCCGACGAAAAGGGACTCCGACGTGACGGTGGAGAGGATCGCGCTTATCACCGGCGCCAACAAGGGCATGGGATTCGAGACGGCGCGGCAACTGGGCGAGCTCGGAGGTGTCGTCCTCGTCGGCGCCCGCGACGAGGGGCGCGGCAAGCGGGCCGCCGACGCGCTGGTGGACCGCGGCGTCACGGCGGTGCCGCTGCGCCTCGATGTGACGGACCCGGCCTCCGTGGCCGCCGCCGCGGCCGAGGTCGAACGGCGCTACGGGCGGCTGGACGTGCTGGTCAACAACGCGGGCGTGGCCGGTGGCTTCACCGGGGCGCCCAGCGCGGCGACCGCCGCCGACATGCGGGAGGTGTACGAGACCAATGTCTTCGGGGTGGTGACCGTGACCCACGCGATGCTGCCCCTGCTGCGCCGTTCGGCGGCCGGGCGCATCGTCAACATGTCCAGCCATCTGGGGTCGCTGACCCTGAATTCCGACCCGGGGACCCCGTTCGCGCGCATCAACATGATCGCGTACCAGTCCTCGAAAACCGCGCTGAACGCCGTCACGGTGGCATACGCGAAAGAACTGCGGGGGACGACGGTCAAAATAAACGCCGCCCATCCCGGAATCGTGGCCACCGACATCAACGGCCATCAGGGGAAGCGGACTGCGGCGGAAGGCGCCGTGATCGCGGTGCGACTCGCCACCCTCGACGACTCGGGACCCTCGGGAGCATGCCTCTCCGACGACGGAACCGTGCCCTGGTAACGGCACCCCCCGAAATTCCGTGACGCCGCCCGGACATTCCCGTTCCGCGCGGCTCCCGGAGGAACACCCTGCCGGATCGCACGGCATCACCCGCGAGAGCAGCCCGGCGGCGAAGAGAATTCCGGCCGGGAAAGCAGACATGGAGGAACACGGTGGCGGTAGACGGGACGATCCTGGTGCTGGGCGGGACCGGCCGGCAGGGCGGGGCGCTGGTGCGCGAACTGCTGCGCCGGGGAAGGCCGACGCATGCCCTGGTGCGTGATCCCGAGGCGCCCGGGGCGCGGGCGCTCGCGGACGCGGGCGCGGTGCTCGTCCACGGCGACATGGACGACGAGGCGTCGCTGCGGGCCGCCATGAAGGGCGTCCACGGAGTGTTCAGCGTCCAGCCCTTCCGGACCCCCGGCGGGGTGGCCGCCGAGGAGCGCCAGGGCCGGGCGGTGGGCGACATCGCGGCCGGGTCCGGGGTGGCACACCTCGTCTACAGCTCCGTCGGCGGCGCGGAACGCGCCAGCGGCATCCCGCACTTCGAGAGCAAGTGGAACGTCGAACGGCATCTGCGGACCCTGGACCTGGCGGTGACCGTCCTGCGGCCCACCATGTTCTACGACGTCTTCGAGGAGATCAGCCCCCGCCGCGTGGACGACGGACTCGTCCTCGGTATGTGGCTGCGCCCGGAGGTCCCGGTCCAGATCATCGCGACCGACGACATCGCCGCGTTCGCCGCGGACGCGTTCGACGACCCGGCCGCCTGGGCGGGCCGGCAGGTCGAGATCGCCGGGGACGAGCTGACCGGACCGCAGATGGCGGAGGCGTACGCGCGGGTGTCCGGCGTCCCCACCCGGTACGAGTACCTGCCGATCGAGAAGCTCCGCGCGGTCCGCGAGGACCTGGCCACCATGTTCGACTGGTTCGACCGCGAGGGCTACCGCGCCGACCTGCCGGAACTGCGCCGCCTCCGGCCGGACCTCATCACCCTGGAGACCTGGCTGCGCGCCAACTGGACCGCGCCGGTCCCCCGGCCCTGACACCCCGCCGTACCCGCCGGTGGCGGTGCTGGAGCCGGTGGAGCCGACCCGGCGGGTACGGCGGGCGGGCAGGTACAGCGGGCACGGGCTGGTCCTCCAGGAACGGCCGCGAAGCCGTCCGGGAGCCGGGTAACCGGTTCTCGGACGGCTTCGACGGTTTTCGTGGACCCGGCGGTTCTGGTGATCCCGGCGCTGCCGCCCGCCCCGGCGGCCTAGACGGCCTCGGTGGCCTCGGCCAGGTCGGCGTCGCGGTCGACGAGTGCCGTGTAGCGGCCGCCCTTGGCGAGCAGTTCGTCGTGGGTGCCGCGTTCGACGATCCGGCCGCCGTCCAGCACGATGATCTCGTCGGCGTCCCGGACCGTGGAGAGCCGGTGCGCGATGGTGATCGTGGTGCGGCCCGCGCTCGCCGCGTCGATGGCCTCCTGGACGGCCTGTTCGGTCCGGGTGTCGAGGGCGCTGGTGGCCTCGTCGAGCACGAGGACGGGCGGGTCCCGCAGTACCGCGCGGGCGATCGCCAGGCGCTGTTTCTCCCCGCCGGAGAACCGGTATCCGCGCTCGCCGACCACGGTGTCGTAGCCCCCGGGCAGGGACGCCACATGATCGTGGATATGGGCGATGCGCGCCGCGGCGACGAGTTCCTCGTCGGTCGCGTCCGGCTTGGCGAACCGCAGGTTCTCCGCGACGGTGGCGTGGAACAGATACGTCTCCTGGAAGACGATGCCGACCGCGGCGGCCAGTACGTCGAAGGACATGTCCCGTACGTCGACGCCGTCGATGGTGACACTCCCGGCGTCCACGTCGTACAGCCGCGGGATGAGATAGCTGAGGGTCGTCTTGCCGGAGCCGGTCTCGCCGACGATCGCGAGGCTGTTCCCGGCGGGGACGGTCAGATCGATGGCGTCCAGCGTGCGCTCCCCCGTACCGGGGTACGAGAAGCACGCGCCCCGCATCCGCACTTCACCGCGCAACTGCTCGGGGGCACGGGGGTTCCTGGGTTCGGGGACCTCGACGGGCAGGTCCAGGTACTCGAAGATCCGGGCGAACAGTTCGAGCGAGGTCTGGATCTCCACGCCCACCTCCAGCAGCGAGACGGCCGGGCGCAGCAGGTTCTGCTGCAATGTGGTGAAGGCGACCAGCGTCCCGATGGAGATGGCCATATGGTCGCCGCGGCCCGCCAGTCCGGCCACCCAGTAGATGACCGCGGGCATCGAGGCCAGCACGATCCATGTCGTGGACTGGGCCCAGCGGCCCGCCATCATGGAGCGCACCTCCAGATCGGAGAGCTTGGCGGACTCGTCGGTGAAGTGGCCGGTCAGCGAGCGTGAGCGGCCCATGGTGCGGCCGAGCAGGACACCGCTCACCGACAGGGACTCGTGCACGATCGAGGAGATCGCGGCGTGCTGGCGCTGCCGGTCGCGGGTGATGCGGCGGCGCTGGGTCCCGACGCGCCGGCTGACCCAGAGGAAGAACGGCACCATGACGAGCGACGCGAGTGTGAGCCGCCAGTCGAGGACGGCCATGGCGGTGACCGTGGCGGCCACGACGGTCACGTCGGACACCAGGGTCGTCGCGCTGGTGGTGACGGTGGCCTGCATGTCGCCGATGTCGTTGGCGATACGCGACTGCACCTCGCCGGTGCGGGTCCTGGTGTAGAAGTCCAGCGACATGCGCTGGAGGTGCCCGTACATGGCGCTGCGCAGATCGTGCATGACGCGCTGGCCGACCTTGGTGGAGACATAGGTCTGCCAGACGTTGAACGAGCTGTTCGCGACGGCCACGACGACCATGGCGAGCGCGAGCACGCTCAGCAGACCGGTGCGGCGGTCGGGCAGCGCCACGTCCATGATCTCGCGGATCAGGAACGGATTGACGAGCGAGACGAGCGACGAGGCGACCACGAGGGCGCCGACGAGCAGCAGACTGGGCCGGTAGGGGAGGAACAGCCGGACGATACGCCGCAACGGCACCCGGGGGTTGGCCTCCCCGGCTTCCCCGGGCTTCCCGGGCTTACCGGGCTTACCGGGTATCCCGGAAGTCCGGGCGTTCCCGGGTATCCCGGGCTGCCCGGTCGTCCCCGGCCCCCCGGACTTCGCGGACTCCGCGGACTCCGCGGCGGCGCCGGTCGTCCCGGTCCTCGATTCGGCGGTACTCAATAACGCCTCTCCCCCGCCGGTCGCCCGGTGCCCGTGCCGGCCGTGCGCCGACCGGTCACTCGGACTCCCAGCTGTAGAACCTCGTCGCCATGGCGTCCGCGGGCGTGCGCCAGGTCGCCGGGTCGTAGGCCTCGATGTGCGGCTTCAGGTCCTCGCTGATCCGGATGAAACGCGGATCGGCCTTCGCCTCCTCGATGAGCTCGCCGCCGTTCTCGGTGTCGAAGTCCTGGAGGTGGAAGTACAGGCCGCGGAACGCGAAGAGCTGACGCCGCCGCGTTCCCATCCGGTGCGGCATCCCGGTCGTGTCGAAAGCGCTGAAGAGCCGGGCCACGTCGGCGGTGGCCCCGGGGTCCATCCTGGCCACGATCAGATTGCTGTGCATGGTGGCGATGCCTCCGTCGTTGGTGTCCGTCGTCGGTGTCCGTCCGGTCGGGAGCCGCTAGCGGAGCCGTTCCTGGAGCGCTGCCCATTCGGCGCGCTCCGCACGCGACAGGGGTGTGCCGGAGAGCTGTTCCCGGTGTTCGCGCCCGTCGCCCGGTCCGGTCACCGGTCCGGGCGTCCCCCCGGTCGTACGTGCCGTCCGGGCGGTGACGCCCGGCGGGACCGGGGTCATGCCGTAGGGCGGGCCCATCCACATCAGCCCCATCCACATGAACCCCTCACCGAGGAGGTTCAGGACGGACAGCGCGGCGGACTCGAACCAGGTCGTCCTCACCGGGTGGCGGTGAAACCGGCCAGGACCCGGCCGAGGATGTCCGTCTGCACCCGGTGCCACGAGCCGGGCAGCTCCATGCCCCAGCCGTTGGGCAGCGCCTGCGCGGTCGCCCGTGCCGCCGCGCTCAGCCAGTCGCTGGTGCTGTCGCTGCTGACGACGAGCGACGGGACACGCATCGGGGCCAGCCGCTCGGCGGGGACCTTGAAGTCGCCGCAGATGGCCGCGTCGTACGGGAGGGTGTGCGCGTTCGCCTCGTTCATCGCCCACAGCGGGGTCTGCCGCCATTCCGCGATGGTGTCGGGGGTGAAGCCCACGAGTTCGGCGAGGAAGTACTCGACGGCCTCGCCGCGCTTGTCCCCGGCGAGCAGGGCCTTGAGGGCCGCCAGGAAGTCGGCCGGGGGCTGCGGGTAGCCGTCGATGCGGAAGTACGGCTCGTGCAGTGCCAGCTTGGTGATCGGGGCGCCGGCCATGGCCGCCTCCAGCGCGAGATTGGCGCCGGACGAACCGGCGAACACCACCGACTCGCCGCCGGCCGCCTCGATCACCGCCGTGAGGTCCTCGATCTCCCGTTCGACGGCGTACTCGGGGGAGTCCCCGCTCTCCCCGCGCCCCCGGCGGTCGTAGACATAGGTGGTGCAGTGCGCTGCCAGCTCCGGCACCAGCGGATCGAAGATCGTGTGATCGCGGAATCCGCCGTTCAGCAGCACGATCGGCGGTCCCTCACCCGTTTTCTCGTAGGCGATCGTCGTGCCGTCCCGCGAAACGACCTTGCGCATCACGCACTCCTCACCCCGGATGGACATGTGTTCGCGCCGCAAATTTCCGGTACCCCGGTTGACCGCCGGTCGAGCATCGGTCGGGGCCGGGCGGCAGCGGCGGGCGGCGGGCGCCGAATCCTGTGGGATGGTGGTGGTGTGATACTGGAAGATCTCGTCCGGCTGCGCAGGGCACGGGACCTGATGGACCGTGAGTACGCGAAACCCCTCGATGTGACCGCGCTGGCGCGTACGGCGCTGATGTCCCCGGGCCACTTCTCCCGCAGTTTCCGCGCCGCCTACGGGGAGACCCCGTACAGCTATCTGATGACCCGGCGGATCGAGCGGGCCAAGGCGCTGCTGCGGCGGGGCGATCTGACGGTGACCGAGGTGTGCTTCGCGGTCGGCTGTACGTCGCTGGGATCGTTCAGTTCACGTTTCACCGAGCTGGTCGGTGAGAGCCCGAGCGCCTACCGCGCCCGCGGCCACGACGACGGAGCCGCCATCCCGGCCTGCGTCGCCAAGATCCACACCCGCCCGGTCCGGGGCGGCACTTCCAAGGCGGCGCCCGAAGGCTGAGGGCTGCCCCCGGCGTGGGTAGCATCACCTGGACAGCGCGGAACGTCCGCGACCGCGCCAGGCGGCCCGGCCCGGCAAGGAGGCCATATGAGCGAGGCGTACTCGCCGATCCCGGAGTTGAACCTGCTCAAGGATTTCGAGGGCCGGATCGGCCGGGTCTACTACTCGGACGGTTTCGAGCTGCGCGAGTACGGCGCGGATTCCGGCCTCGACACCTGGTCGGAGCATCCGGATTTCCTGAGCCGGTTCATCCCCTTCGCGCGGGCCAACGGCTCCGGCTCCGACTACGCGCTGTGGCGGTGCGACGACCGGACCGACCTCGCCACGCTGCCCGTCGTCCTGGTCGGCGACGAAGGCCATCTCTATGTGATCGCGCGAGACCTGATGGAGCTGTTCCAGCTTCTGCTCATCGACAGCGAGCCAATGTACGACTTCGGGTTTCTCGACGCTGAAGACGTCGAGGAACACAGCGAGGGGCACCATGAGTTCCGCGTCTGGTTGAAGCAGACCTTCGGTCTTGAACCGCCGGAGGACCCGCACGCGCTCTGGACCGGGCGCGAGGAGTCCGACGACCGGTTCAGGGCATGGGCGAGCCGGTTCATCGAGTTGGACGATCGCTGACGGTCCATCGCGGTTCGTGATCTCCGTGGCTGTGCGGTTGGTCGTCGGCAGTGCGTCAGTGGACGGGGTGCCAGTGCGGCAGCGCGTCGTCCAGCAGCGGCGCCTCGGGCCAGTCCCAGATCAGGCACCCCCACACCAGGCCGGGCACATCGGGGCCCATGGCGTCCGCCGGCCCTTCGGTGAGCGTGCGGTGCACGGCTTCGAGATACGCGGCGATCGACGCGTAGCGGGGCTGGTCGCAGGCCAGGTTGTCCGGGTGCGACCAGGTGCCGACGCCGTCCGCGCCCACGTAGTCCCCGGACTCGGGGCCCGCCTCGTCGCCGGTCAGCCACGGCACCACCGGGGCGCCGCCCCACACATCGACACCGTCGATCCCGGGCAGCCGCGGCCAGAGCGCGTCCGCCGGGCCGAGCAGGATCCCGCCGGGCAGGAACTCCCCCGAACGGACCTCACCCGCCACCTCGTTGGCCTCGATGTACTGGTGTTCCACACCGCCGCACAGCCGCCAGAGCGCGCCCAGTTCAGCGGGCAGACCGAAGCCGAGGTACCGCCTCAGCTCGGCGTCGGCAATCTCGATGGCCTGCTCCGGGGCGGGCGGCAGCAGGGACGCGTGGGAGACCGGGGCATGCGCCTCCAGCCAGTCCATGAGGCGGTGCCAGGCCGTCTCCACATTGAGTTGATCGCTCATCCCGCCAACCTACCGAGCCCTCCGGCGGGTTGCGGTCCGCTGTCGCGTCGCGGTCCCGCCGGGGACCACGGGACAGCCCTTAGCATGCAACTCATGAGTATCAACCTTTCGCAGTGCTTCATCGCCGTCGACGACCACGACAAGGCACTCGCCTTCTACCGCGATGTCCTGGGGCTCGAAGTCCGCAACGACGTGGGCTTCGAGGGCATGCGCTGGGTGACCGTCGGCTCCCGGGACCAGCCCGACGTGGACATCGTCCTGGAGCCGCCCGTCGCGGACCCCAACGCCTCGCCCGCCGACAAGCAGGCCATGGCCCAGCTCCTCGCCAAGGGCCAGCTGCGCGGGGTCATCTTCGACACCGACGACTGCGACGCCACCTACGAGCGCATCCGCGCGGCCGGTGGCGAGGTCGTCCAGGAGCCCGTGGACCAGCCCTACGGCGTCCGCGACTGCGCCTTCCGCGACCCCGCCGGGAACATGCTGCGCTTCACCCAGCCCCGCCGCGCCTGACCCGCGGGGCCGAGAGGGACCGGTCCGGCCGGCCGGACCGGTCAGGATCGGAGAAGCGCGGGAGCCCGGTCCCCGTCTAGCGTGATCACATGGACATCGCCATTCACGCGAGCTTCCTTCCCCACACCGATCCGGACGCCTCGCTCGCCTTCTACCGCGACATGCTGGGCTTCGAGGTCCGGGACGACGTGGGCTACGACGGGATGCGCTGGATCACGGTCGGGCCCGCCGGCCAGCCCAGTACGTCCCTCGTGCTGCAACCGCCGGCCGCCGACCCGGGCGTCACCCCCGACGAGCGCCGGACGATCACCGAGATGATCGTCAAGGGGACGTACGCGGGCGTGGTGCTGTCCACGGCCGATGTCGACGCGCTCTTCGGGCGGCTGAAGGCGGGCGGGGCGGAGATCGTCCAGGAGCCGACGGACCAGCCGTACGGCGTGCGTGACTGCGCCGTGCGCGACCCCGCGGGCAACCACATCCGTATCAGCGAGATCCGCTGACCCCACCGACCGGCGGCCGAGGCGGCACCAGCCCCAGGCGTACGCTCACCCACTCCCCTCACCCACGCCCCTGGAGGCAAGGATGACGCTCTCGCTCGACGCGATGGGCCTCGGTGTTCCCGAGGTCGAGGACGCGCGGACCTTCTACACCACGACCTTCGCACCGACCGCCGACGACCGCGGCCGGCATGTGAACCTCGACATGCACGGGACCGGACAGGTCGCCCTGTACGGGACCGAGGCGCTCGCCGCGGACGCGGGGAAGGACGCGGAGCCCGCGTCCGGCTTCCGCGGCTACATGATGACCTTCATCGTCAAGCAGCCCACCGAGGTCAAGAACGTGGTGGACGCCGCGGTCCAGGGCGGCGCGAAGGTCCTGAAGCCCGCGAAGAAGTCGCTGTTCGGCGCGTTCTCCGCGGTGTACCAGGCCCCGGACGGCTCCATCTGGAAGGTCGCGGCCCCCACCAAGAAGGACAAGGGCCCCGCCGCGAGCCCCGCGGTGCCGACCGAGACCGCGGCACTGCTCGGCGTCGCCGACATGAAGGCCGCCAAGGCGTTCTACGAGGCGCTGGGCATGAAGGTCGACAAGGACTACAAGCACTACGCCGACTTCCACCCGGACGCGGGCAGCTGCCGGCTCGGCCTGATGCCGCGCGGAACCCTCGCCAAGGACGCGGGCGTCGAGGACGGCGGCAGCGGCTTCCGCGCGGCGGTGCTGCACCGCAGGGCCGGCTCCCGCGCCGAGGTCGACACGACCCTGGCGGCGGCCGCCGCCTCCGGCGGACTGATCGCCGTCGAGGCGGGCGAGACCGGGGACGGGTACTCCGGGCACTTCAGCGACCCCGACGGCTTCCTGTGGAAGGTGACCGCCGCGTAGGGTCCGAGCCTGCGCACCGCACCCGCCCGGCCCGCGAGGGGCCGGGCGCCGCCGCGGCGGGTGAACGTGAGGGCGGCCCCGCCCGACGACAGGGAGAACGATGACGAAGACCCCGAGGACGGACCCGCCCTCGCCCGCGCCGCACACCGCCGACAGCCACGACATGATCCGGGTGCGGGGCGCGCGCGAGAACAATCTCCAGGACATCAGCATCGAGCTCCCCAAGCGCCGCTTGACGGTGTTCACCGGGGTGTCCGGCTCGGGCAAGAGCTCGCTGGTGTTCGCGACGATCGCCGCGGAGTCCCAGCGGATGATCAACGAGACGTACAGCGCCTTCGTGCAGGGCTTCATGCCCACGATGGCCCGCCCGGACGTCGATGTCCTCGACGGGCTGACCAGCGCGATCATCGTGGACCAGGAGCGCCTGGGCGCCAACCCCCGCTCCACCGTCGGCACCGTCACCGACGCCAACGCGCTGCTGCGCATCCTCTTCAGCCGTCTCGGGCAACCGCACCTCGGCTCACCGCAGTCGTTCTCCTTCAACGTCCCCTCGGTCCGCGCGGCCGGCGCGGTCACCGTCGAGCGCGGCGACAAGAAGACCGTGAAGGCGACCTACACCCTCACCGGCGGGATGTGCCCGGGCTGCGAGGGCCGGGGCACCGTCTCCGACATCGACCTCACCCAGTTGTACGACGCGTCCAGGTCACTGGTCGACGGCGCGATCACCGTGCCCGGCTTCAAGGCCGACGGCTGGTCGGTGCGCTTCTACTCCGAGTCGGGCTTCCTCGTCCCCGACAAGCCGATCCGCGACTACACCGAGCGGGAGCTGCACGACTTCCTGTACCGGGAGCCCGCCAAGGTGAAGATCGCGGGCACCAACATGACCTACGAGGGGCTGGTGCTCCAGGTCAAGCGGTCGTTCCTGGCGAAGGACCGGGAGGCGATGCAGCCTCACATCCGGGCGTTCGTCGACCGGGCCGTCACCTTCACCGCCTGCCCGGAGTGCGGCGGCACCCGGCTGAGCGCCCCGGCCCGCTCGTCGAAGATCAAGGGGGTCAGCATCGCGGACCTGTGCGCGATGCAGATCAGCGATCTCGCCGTATGGGTACGCGAACTGGACGAGCCGTCGATGGGGCCGCTGCTGACCACCCTGCGGCACACCCTCGACAAGTTCGTGGAGATCGGGCTGGGCTATCTGTCGCTGGACCGGTCCTCGGGCACCCTGTCGGGCGGTGAGGCGCAGCGCGTCAAGATGATCCGCCACTTCGGGTCCTCGCTCACCGACATCACCTATGTCTTCGACGAGCCGACGATCGGGCTGCACCCGCACGACATCCGGCGGATGAACGATCTGCTGCTCCAGCTGCGGGACAAGGGCAACACGGTGCTCGTGGTGGAGCACAAGCCGGAGGCGATCGCGATCGCCGACCATGTGGTCGACCTCGGTCCCGGCGCCGGTTCGGGCGGCGGCACCGTCTGTTTCGAGGGCACCGTCGAGGGGCTGCGGGCCAGCGGCACCCTCACCGGCCGTCATCTGGACGACAGGTCCACGCTCAAGGACAAGGTGCGGACCCCGACCGGCGCCCTGGAGATCCGGGGCGCGGACACCCACAACCTCAAGGGCGTCGACGTCGACATCCCGCTCGGGGTGCTCACGGTCGTCACCGGGGTCGCCGGTTCCGGCAAGAGCTCGCTCGTGCACGGCTCGATCCCGCCCGGCGAGGGTGTGGTGTCGGTCGACCAGACACCGATCCGCGGTTCGCGCCGGAGCAACCCGGCCACGTACACCGGGCTGCTGGAGCCGGTCCGCAAGGCGTTCGCCAAGGCCAACGGCGTCAAGCCCGCGCTGTTCAGCTCCAATTCCGAGGGCGCCTGCCCGAACTGCAACGGCGCGGGCGTCGTCTACACCGACCTCGGGATGATGGACGGTGTCTCGACCGTCTGCGAGGAGTGCGGCGGCAGGCGGTTCCAGGCGTCGGTGCTGGAGTACCGGCTCGGGGGCCGGGACATCAGCGAGGTGCTGGCGATGCCGGTCAGCGAGGCGGCGGAGTTCTTCGGCTCCGGCGAGGCCCGTGTCCCGGCCGCGCACGCGGTCCTCGGACGGCTGGTGGACGTCGGCCTCGGCTATCTCGGCCTCGGCCAGCCGCTCACCACGCTGTCCGGCGGTGAGCGCCAGCGGCTCAAGCTCGCGACGCACATGGGCGACAAGGGCGGTGTCTACGTCCTGGACGAGCCGACCACCGGTCTGCATCTCGCCGATGTCGAGCAGCTGCTCGGGCTGCTCGACCGGCTGGTCGACGCGGGCAAGTCGGTCATCGTGATCGCGCACCACCAGGCGGTCATGGCGCACGCCGACTGGATCATCGACCTCGGTCCCGGCGGTGGCCACGACGGCGGCCGGATCGTCTTCGAGGGCACCCCCGCCGAGCTGGTCGCCGCCCGTTCCACCGTCACCGGCGAGCATCTGGCGGCATACGTCGGCGCCTGACCCCGCTCCCAAGGCCCCGTCGGCCCCGTTCGACTGTTCCCCCCCGGTCAGTTGAACGGGGCCGACGGCTGTCCCGGCCGCGTCCGGGGCGGGACCACCCGGCGGCGCCCGGCGAGGATTGCGAACAAAAGGACGGCCACGGGACGATGACCGCGCCTGTCGACATCGGTCCGCCGTCTCACGGGAAGCAGATGAATCCCCATGAAGTTTCTTTTCACCGCCGGTGGGAGCCACTCGACCGTCTTCTCCATGGCCCCGCTCGCGACGGCCGCGCGGAACGCGGGACATGAGATCCTGCTGACCGTCGACGAACCGACGCTGGCAACCGCGGAGGCCATCGGCATACCCGCGGCCCCGACCCCCCACCCCGGACAGGCCGCCGCCCGGCTGGACGCGCTGCTGGAGCTGGCGCGCGACTGGACGCCCGATGTGGTCGTGGGCGGTCTGTCGTACGTCCCCGGGCTGCTCGCCGCCCATCTCGACGTGCCGTACGTGCGCCACTACTGGGACATCGTGCCGCTGCGGGACGAGCCCGCGCTGCCGCCGCTGCTGGAGCGCATGGGCCTGACCGGGCCGCCGGAGCACGCCCTGTTCATCGATGTCTGTCCGCCGTGCCTGCGTCCTTCGCCGACCCCGGGCGCGCGGCCGATGCGCTGGGTGCCGCGCAACCGGCAGCTGCGGCTCGAACCCTGGATGTACACCCGTCCCAAGGGGCGCCCCCGGGTGCTGATCACCGCGGGGACCCGGGCCTTCAGGCTGCGCAACACCGGCGCCTCCATGCGGCGGCTGGTGGACGAACTGACGCTGACGGGGGCCGAGGTGCTGGTCGCGGCGCCGCCCGGTGCGGCCGAGGAGTTCGGCACGGAACTGGGCGATGTCCGGGTCGGCTGGCTGCCGCTGGACGTGGTGGCCCCCACCTGCGATCTGATGGTCCATCACGGCGGGGCGTCCACCGCGATGACGGGCGCGAGCGCCGGGGTGCCGCAACTGATCACCCCCGAGAACGACTACGCCAAGGCGATCGCGCGGGCCTTCACCGGCTTCGGCGGCGCCCTCACGGTGGTGCCGCAGGAACGCCCCGACGAGGACCCGGGCGAGGTCATCGCGGCGAGCTGCCGGGAGATCCTCGGCGATCCCCGCTACGCCGAGCGGGCCCGCGCGCTCACCAAGGAGATCGCCGCGCTGCCGACACCGTACGACGTGGTCGAGCAGCTGGAGACGATGGCCGGCGGCTGACCCGCGGCGGCCACCACGGACAACGGCCCGCCGGCCCGGTGGCATCCGGGCCGGCGGGCCGTTCCCGCTGTGCTCTGCGCGCTTCTCGCGCTTCTCGCGCTCTTCGCGCGGTCAGGCGGTGACGCGTACCGCGTGCGAGCGGACCCGGTCGACCAGTTCCGCCTGATGGGTGATCGCCTCGGCCTGCGCGTCGTAGTCGGCGCCGTCGAGGACCGAGCGGGCGAAGTACTCGACGATGTTCCTGAACTGGTGGTCGGCGGGGAGGGTCAGTTCCTCGGCGTGGTCCTGGGACTCGATCCGGATCACCGGCTGCCGGGCCGGGGGCGGGGTGAACGCCCGGTCCAGGGTGAGCCGGCCGTGGTCGCCCCAGATCCCGTACCAGGACCGGTAGGAGTGCTCGAAGCCGAAGGACAGTTCGGCGGTGACGCCCGACGGGGCGGCCAGCAGGATGTGGCCGGCCACGTCGACGCCACGGGTCGGGTGCAGCCGCAGCACCGAGCCGATGACGTCCAGCTCGGGCCCCAGGAAGTAGGAGGCCGCGCGGATCGGGTAGACGCCCACGTCCAGCAGGGCGCCGCCGCCGAGCCCGGAGTCGTACCGTACGTCGGCCTCGTTCAGCGGGGGGATGCCGAAGCTCGCGGAGAACACCTGGGGCGCCCCGATCCGGCCGTCCGAGACGAGGCCGCGGACCGTGGCGTGCTGGCCGTGGTGGAGGAACATGTAGTTCTCCATCAGCCACAGCCCGGCCTTGCGCGCCTGGTCCACCAGGTCGAGAGCGGTGGTCTGGTCCCAGGTGAGGGGCTTCTCCGACAGCACGTGCTTGCCCGCCGCGAGGGCCCGGCTCACCCAGTGGGCGTGCAGACCGGTCGGCAGCGGGACGTACACCGCGTCGATGTCCGGCCGCTCCAGCAGTTCGTCGTACCCGTCGGCGGCGGCGCAGCCGAAGTGCGCGGCGAACCTGCGCGCCTTGGCCGGGTCGCGGCTCGCGACGGCCTTCAGCTCGATCCCGTCGGCCTCCTGCATCGCCGGCAGGACCCGGCGGAACGCGATGGACGCGCACCCCAGGACTCCCATGCGGACCACGTGCATGCGGTGCGTCCTTTCACCAGAGGCTGTGCAGGCAGGCGACGAGGGTGCGTGCCTGGACGCTCAGGTAGTGGCTGTGCCGGAGCAGTCCGCTCAGCTGGCCGAGGGTCACCCAACGGTAGTCCTGCGGGACCCGCAGCGGGAAGTCGTCCTCCACCTCGACCACCAGGTAGCGGTTCTGGGCGTCGAGGAACCGGCCGCCCTCCTCCGAGAGATGGGCGTCGAACCGGATACGGGAGGGGTCGGCGCCGAGCACGTCGTCGAGATAGCGGGGCCGCGGCAGGCCCGTGTAGTTCTCCGGGATGAGCTGGAGGGTCGGGCCGAGCTCGACGGTGTCCACGAAGCCGGGTTCGACGCGGGCGTGCGCGAGCACATGCATGACCCCGTCGACGGATTTGGCGAGGTAGGCGATGACACCGCGTCCGACGGGTGCCAGCAGCGGCTGCCGCCAGGACTGCACCTCCCGCGAGGTGGCGCTGACGTCGACCCCGACGACCCGGAAGTGCTTGCCGTCCTCGTGGACGATCTCGTGGGCCGTGCGCTTCCAGCCGGTGATCCGGTTGGCGGGGACGAGGCTCGCCGACATGTCGTGCCGGGTGCGCTCGCCGGTGAACCAGCTGAGCACATCGCCGAGTTCGTGCAGGGAGCCCGCGGAGCGGTCCAGGGACCGGGCGAGCGCGGCACGGAACGCGGCGGGCGCGTGACGGGAGCCGCTGTCGCCGGGCGGCGGGGCGAACGGCATGCAGGACAGCACCGTACGGGCGTCCATGTTCACCAGGTTGTCCGTGTGGAGCAGGTCGAGTACCTCGCGCAGCGGCAGCCAGCAGAAGTCGTCGTGCAGCGGGACGTCCCCGGTCACCTCGACGACCATGTTGCGGTTGCGTTTGCGGTAGAACCAGGAGCCCTGTTCGGACTGGAGGACGTCGACGAGCACCCGGCCGCGGTCCTCGCCCTCCGCGAAGTACTCCAGGTAGCGGGTCCGGCCGCCGCGGTGCACCCGGGTGTAGTTGCTGCGGGTCGCCTGGACCGTCGGGGACAGCTGGAGGGTGTTGACGTTGCCGGGTTCCATCTTGGCCTGCATCAGACAGTGCGGCACCCCGTCGAAGACCTTGACGATGATGCCCAGGATGCCGATCTCCGGCTGGTTGATGATGGGCTGCGACCACTGGCGCACGGGGCCGCTGTCGCTGCGGACGTCCATGCCCTCGATCGAGAAGAACTTCCCGCTGACATGGCCGAGGTTCCCGGTGTCCGGGTCGAAGCGCCAGTCCCCGAGTTCGTCGAAGGGCACCTGGGTGACGTCGAAGCGGTTCGACCGGGCGCGCTCCGCCCACCAGGGTGCGAACCGGTCGGCCGCGCGGGGCGCCAGCACCGAATCGGTGAACATCCGCGCGGCGCTGTCGTGCCGGGCCGGGGCGGACGTCATGCGAGATCCCTCTCGATGGCCCGGCACCGCTCGTAGTCCGGCAGCAGTCCCGCCGCCGCCGCTTCCGCCAGCCCCGGGGCGATCCGGTCCCGGTCGGACAGGATCGGGTCGATGTCACCGGGGATCGGCAGCCCCAGTTCCTCGTCCAGGACGGATATCCCCAGCTCGTACTCGGCCACATAGGGCGCGGCGAGCATGTACGACATGACGGTGTCGTCGGCGAGCGCGACGAAGGCGTGACCGACCCCGACGGGGAAGTACACGGCCCGGAACTCCTTGGGGTTGACCCGTACGGCGTCCCACTTGCCGAAGGTGGGCGAGCCCACCCTGATGTCGACGACGATGTCGATGGCCTCACCGGCGGCGCAGTAGACGTACTTCGCGGTGCCGGGAGGGGTGAGCGTGTAGTGGACGCCCCGTACGACGCCCCGTTTGGACATGCTGTGGTTGGTCTGCGCGACACGGAACAACGGGGCGCCGTGCGCGCCCGTGAACGCGTGCTGCTGATAGGGGGACACGAACAATCCGCGCTGGTCGGGGAACACCTCGGGGGTGAACACGTACGCACCCTCGACCGCAAGCTCTTCCGCCTTCACTGCTCTCCCTTGGGGCTCGAACCGCTCACAGCGTGCTGAGGACTTCCCGGAGCGCGCCGATCGTCTTCTCCTGGAGACCGATCGGGAGCGAGGGGTACATGGGCAGCGAGAAGATCTCCCCGGCGAGCTTCTCGGTGACCGGGAAGTCGCCCTTCTCGTAGCCCAGATGCGCGAAGCCGACCATCGTGTGCACGGGCCAGGGGTAGCTGATGTTCAGCTCGACGCCATGGGCCCGCATCCGCTCGATGATGTCGTCGCGCCGGGGGTGGCGCACCACGTAGACGTAGTAGACGTGGTCGTTGCCCGCGGTCACCCGGGGCAGCTCCAGTCCGGTGTCCGCGAGGCCGTCCGCGTAGCGCTGGGCGACGGCGCGCCGGTCGGCGATATAGGTGTCGAGGCGGCCCAGTTTGCGGCGCAGGATCTCGGCGTGCACCTCGTCGAGACGGCTGTTGTGGGCGGGGGTCCGCACCACGTAGTAGCGCTCCTCCATGCCGTAGTACCGCAGCCGCCGGAGGTTCTCCGCCGCCTCGGCGTCCGCGGTGATCGTGGCGCCGCCGTCGCCGTAGGCCCCGAGGACCTTGGTCGGGTAGAAGGAGAAGGCCGCGGCGTCGCTCATCGTCCCGGCGAGCGCGCCGTGGTGGCGCGCGCCGTGCGCCTGGGCGCAGTCCTCCAGGACCCGCAGACCGTGCCGGTCGGCGATCTCCCGCAGCGGGCGCATGTCGACGCACTGGCCGTAGAGATGGACCGGCAGCAGGGCGCGGGTCCGCGCGGTGACGGCCGCCTCGACCCGCGCGGTGTCCATCAGGTAGTCCTCGGCGCGGACGTCGACGAAGACGGGCCTGGCGCCCACCGAGTCGATGGCGACGATCGTCGGCGCGGCCGTGTTCGACACGGTGATCACCTCGTCGCCGGGCCCGATGCCGAGCGCCTGGAGACCGAGCTTGATCGCGTTGGTGCCGTTGTCCACGCCGACGCAGTGCGCGATGCCGTGGTACGCGGCGAACTCCTCCTCGAAGCCGCGCACACTGTCGCCCATGACGAGCCGGCCGGAGCGGAACACCGTCCCCACCGCGTCGAGGACGTCCTCGCGCTCCTTCTCGTACTCGGCCAGGTAGTCCCACACCCGAATGGTCACGGCTGCTCCCCCCGCACGACGCCGACGAAGATCCCCCGGCCGCCCTGGACGTCCTCGACGTAGCTCACCTCGAAGCCCGCCGCGGCGAAGGCGGACTCGTACTCGTCGCGGCGGAACAGCTTGTGCTCGTAGCGCTCCGAGAAGTGCCGCACCCCGTGCTCGCGGTCGGCGACCAGGAAGTGCACGTCCATGGCCGAGGCGGCGTCGCCGGTGCCCACGGTGTGGGAGAGCCGGGCGATGGTCCGGCGGCCGGTCTCCACCACGTCGCCGGAGACATAGCCGTCGATGAACCTCTCCAGGAACCACCACGGTTCGACCAGGACGACACCGCCGGGGGTGAGATGCCGTGCGAAGCACTCCAGCGTGCCGCGCAGTTCGTCCTCGTCGCGGGTGTGGCCGACCGAGCCGAAGAGCGAGACGACCGTGTCGAACCGGCCTTCGAGGGCGAAGTCCCGCATGTCGCCGAGGTGCAGGGGCACCCCGGGCAGCTTGGGGCGCGCGGCGGTCAGCATGTCAGCGGACAGCTCCAGGCCCTCGACCCGGTCGAAGAGCCGCGCGAAGTGCTCCAGATGCCCGCCCGCCCCGCACCCGACGTCGAGCAGCGAGGCCGCCCCCGGCCGGTGGCGGCGGATCACCTCGGTGACGTACTCGGCCTCCGAGCCGTAGTCCTTGCCCCGGCTGCTGTTCAGGTCGTCGTGGATCTCGGCGACTTCACCTCCGTACACTGGGCTCCCTCCCTGTGGTCGCGGCCTCGTCGAGCAAGGCGGTCACGGTGCGGTCCACAGCGTCCCGCAGTCCGGTGCGCGCACTCCATCCCGACGCGAGCCGGAAGGGTGCGGGGTCGATGGTCGTGCTCAGGAAATCGATGACCGGCGCGTTCGCGGGCGGCTCCACCGATGTCACCGGGACCGGTGGCCGTCCGGTGTGCGCGGCGACGGACTCCGCCACCGTCCGGAAGACCGTGCCCAGCGGGTCCTGGCGGCCGGTGCCCACCAGCCAGTGCCGTCCGGCGAGCGCGTCGGGCCGGCGCATCGCGGCCAGGAACGCCCCGGCCGCGTCCTCGACGGGGACCAGGTCGCGCAGCACCGTCCCGTCGTGCCACATGGTCAGCGGCTCACCGGCCAGCGCGCGGCGGATCATCGTGGACACCACGCCCTGGTCGGGCACCGCCGACAGGGGGCTGCGGCCGAAGACCGTCGGCAGCCGCAGGCTCACCCCGCGCAGCACGCCCTCGGCGGACGCGGCCAGCAGCATCCGCTCGGCGGCCAGCTTCTGCCGGTCGTAGACCGTCTCGGGGCGGTCGGGCTCGCTGCCGTCCATGGGGTGCTCCGGCGGCAGGCCGACCTGGGAGGTCGTCGCGGCGAACACCACCACCGGGGGCGGGCCCGCGGCGGTCCGGCCGCCCATGACCCGCACGAGTTCGCGCATCACCCCGACGTTGATCGGCTCGCTCTGCGGGTTCCCCTCGGCGTCGCGCCAGCCGCCGCTGTGCTTGCTCAGATGGAGGACGACATCCGCGTCCGCGACCGCCGCGGCGAGACTCGTGGCGTCGGTGAGGTCCGCGGTGCGCACCTCGACATCGGCCGTCGTCCGCGCGGGCACGGGGCTGGGCCGCCGGGCCACGGCCCGCAGCCGGACCGGGAGGTCCGCGAGGAGGGCGGTGAGCACGGAGCCCAGATAGCCGGAGGCTCCGAGCACGGTCACCAGGGGCCGGTCCCCGGCGCCCGTCACAGGGCGGCTCCCGCGGACTTCCCGCCCGTCCCTGCGTTCCCGGCCGTTCCGCCCTTGCGGTACAGGGCCTGCCAGTAGAAGCTCCACGGCGCGGCCCACGCGTCGGCGGCGCTGCTCCAGCCGTCCCCCGGCCGGTAGGCGTCCAGGAAGCCGGGGACGGCGTCCCGCACCGCGCGGCTGTCGTGGACGTCCAGGACCTGCCGGAGCAGACCGGTCTCCATCGCCGCGGGCAGCAGTTCGTCCTCGCCCTCGGGTCGGCCGTCCAGGGTGCGGTCGAGGTACTTGCCGACCGGGTTCTTGGTGTAGAACGCGGCGCAGCACCGGTCGATCAGCGCGAGGTAGTTGCCCGCCGTCTCCGGGAACATCTCCGCGAGGGAGTCGATGTTGATGCTGAGGTCGAAACGGCGCGAGGCGAGCGCGTCGTCGACCTCGTCCACGGTGACGAAGTCGATCCTCGCGAACCGCTCGTCGTCCAGGACCGTCCGCAGGTACCGCTTGCTGAGTTCCATGGTGGTCGGCAGGTCCACGATGCAGTACGTCGCGATGTCGTGGTTGGACAGCAGGGTGTGGCAGGTCCGTCCGTATCCGGCGCCGATCTCCAGGACGGCGGCGCCCCGCAGCTCCACCCGCTCCTCGATGAAGCCCAGTTCGAGGGTGGCCTGGAGATAGTCGAGACAGATGTCCTCGCCGTCCCACCGCACCGCGTGCGGATTGCCCACGTCACGGTTGCGGGTCCGGCGCAGCCGGTCCCAGTCGGCGGGGGAGAGACCCGTCGCCATGTTGTGGACCATCGTCTTCAGATACCGGACGCCGTTCGACCCCGGGTCCCAGAGCGATATCTTGTGGTTCGGCCGCTCGGATTTGAAGTCGGTCAGGTCCACGGCCGCCTCTGCGGTGACCCAGTCCCTGCTGATCCGCTCCCACTGCCGGCTGGCCTGATAAGTGTGTGGCATCGTCTTCTTCCCTCGCCGTTGGAATGCGGTGGTAACGAGGTGGTGGCCGGCCCTCAACCGGTTTCGGCGATCGCCATGATGTACCGGCCGTAGGGGGACTTCGAAAGCCGGCTGCCGAGGCGGTAACAGGCCTCCCGGTCGATGTATCCCATACGCCAGGCGATTTCTTCGAGGCACGCGATGCGCACGCCCTGTCTGCGCTGGAGGACCTGCACGTACTGCCCGGCTTCCATCAGGGCGTCATGCGTACCGGTGTCCAGCCAGGCGAATCCCCGGCCCAGCGATATCAACTTGGCGTCCCCGCGTTCCAGATAGGCGCGGTTGACGTCGGTTATCTCCAGCTCGCCGCGCTCGGAGGGCCGCAGCCGTCCGGCGATGTCCACCACGTCGTTGTCGTAGAAGTAGAGCCCGGTGATCGCCAGATTGGTCCGCGGGCTGGTCGGCTTCTCCTCGATCGCCACGAGGTTGCCCCGCTCGTCCAGCTCACCGACCCCGTAGCGCTCCGGGTCACGTACCGGGTGACCGAACAGGACACAGCCCTCGATGCTGCGCGCGGCCTCCTGGAGGAGGGCCGCGAACCCGGCGCCGTGGAACACGTTGTCGCCCAGCGCGAGGGCGACGGAGTCGTCCCCGATGTGGTCGGCGGAGACCAGGAACGCGTCCGCGAGGCCCCGCGGCTTGTCCTGCTCCGCGTAGCTCAGCTGGATGCCGAGCGACGAGCCGTCGCCCAGCAGCCGCCGGAACGCCGCCAGATCGTCCGGGGACGACACGATCTGGATCTCGGTGATGCCCGCCAGCATCAGCACCGACAGCGGGTAGTAGATCATCGGCTTGTCGTAGACCGGGAGCAGCTGCTTGGAGACCCCGAGTGTGATCGGGTGCACCCGCGTGCCGTAGCCGCCGGCCAGGACGATTCCCTTCACCGCGGGACCTCCGGGCTCAGTAGTTGCCGAGGCCGCCGCAGACGTTGACCGCCTGCGCCGTCATCGGGGCGGCCGCGTCGCTGGTCAGATAGCCGACAAGGCCGGCCACCTCCTCGGGCGTGGAGTAGCGGCCGAGCGGGATCTTCGCCTGGAAGCGTTCGAGGATCGCGTCCTGCGTCGTCTCGAAGTGGGCGGCGTAGCCCTCGCGCACCCGCTGCGCCATCGGGGTCTCGACATAGCCGGGACACACCGCGTTGACGGTGACCCCCGTCTTCGCGAGTTCCAGGCCGAGCGCCTTGGTGAAGCCGATGACGCCGTGCTTGGAGGCGGAGTAGGGGGCGCCGAGCACCACGCCCTGCTTGCCGCCGGTCGACGCGATGTTGATGATCCGGCCCCAGCCGCGCTCCAGCAGCTTCCCCGACCTGAGCACTTCGCGGGTCACCCGGAAGACGCTGTTCAGATTGGTGTCGATGACGTCGTCCCACAGCTCGTCGTCGATGTCCTTGGTGACGCCGCCGCCGTTGCGTCCGGCGTTGTTCACCAGGACGTCGATGTGCCCGTACCGCTCCACGGCGGTGGCCACGAGCCGCCGGACGTCCTCCGGACGCCGCACGTCCGCGGCGCAGCCGTCGGCGCGGTGGCCGTTCGACCGGAGCTTGCCGACCGTCTCCGCGACGGCGTCGGCGTTCCGCGAGCAGATGAATACCGTGAGCCCGCGCTCCGCGAGGATCTCGGCGACCGCGAGGCCTATTCCGCTCGTAGCGCCGGTGATCAGTGCTACCTGCTCTCCGTTTTCCGCCATCCCAACCCCTTCGTGGATACGGTGTTCCGGCAGCGTCGCGGCGATTCCCATAATCTCGGTCGAGCGCCGGTGGACCGCTCCGGTTCGACCATGCCGATTCTTCAGTTGAACGTTCAGCGCCATACTCCGAGGAAATACGGAAGTTGCGGCCCGGTGACGCGCCCGCTTAACGTCGGGCTCCGCCGTCACCCTGCGATCACCGACCGGCAGGGTCCCGAGGGGAAGGAGCCTCCATGGCATCCGGCGAATTCACCGTCAGCGACCTCAGGCGCATCCTGCACGAGGCCGCCGGCGAAAGTGACGGGGCCGATGTCGGCGCCGGCACCCTGGACACGGATTTCACCGAGCTCGGTTACGACTCACTTGCCCGGCTCGAAACCGGCAGCCGTATCGAGCGGGAATTCGGGATCAAGCTGGAGGACACGGCACTGCTCGAAGCGCAGACCCCGAGGGTCCTCATCGCGGCGGTCAACACCCAGCTCAGCGTGGCCGGGGCGTCGTAGCACCGCCGCAGGGCCACCGTACGGCGTCCGCCGTTCCCCGAACCGGGTACTCCGTCTACTGAACCGGGTCCGGAAAGGGCGCCGGTGAGCCGTGGGGACAGCTCGCATTTCCCTACGCGGAAACATTCCGGAAGTTCGCAGCACACATGTGGAAGGAAGGATATGGGAGCAATCGAGGTCCCAGTTCTGATCGTGGGCGGCGGGGGATGCGGCCTGTCGGCCTCCAACTTCTTGTCCGATCACGGCGTCGCCCATCTGCTGGTGGAGCGGCACACGGACACCTCGCGGATACCGAAGGCGCACTACCTCAACCAGCGCACGATGGGGATCTACCGCCAGCACGGACTCGACGGCCCGATGACCGAACAGGGCGCGTCGCTGGAGGAGTTCGGGCAGGTGCGCTGGCTGACCTCGCTTGCCGGGGACGGTCCGCTGGACGCGCGGGTGGTCCACGAGATGGACGCCTTCGGCGGCGGCGCGCTGCGCGAGACGTACGCGGCGGCCGGTCCGGTCCTGCCCGTCAAGCTGCCGCAGGTCCGGCTGGAGCCGATCCTGCGGCGGTCCGCGGAGCGGCGCAATCCCGGCCGGGTCCTCTTCGGCCATGAGATGACCTCGTTCTCCGACGAGGGCGACCATGTCGTCGCCGAGGTCCGCGAGACCGCGACCGGGGAGATCACCACCGTCAAGGCGCGGTACGTCATCGCGGCCGACGGCGGACGCGGCATCGGGGCCGCCCTCGGGGTGCGGATGCAGGGCCGCCCCGGACTCCTCGACGTGAAGACCGCGTACTTCTCCGCCGATCTGTCACCGTGGTGGCACGAGGGCACCCTCATCACCCACTTCCTCAACCCCTATCACCCGGACCTCTCCGGCAACCTCATCGAGATGGGCCCGACCTGGGGCAAGCACTGCGAGGAATGGGTCCTCCACTTCCACCCGGGCGACGCGGCGAGCTTCGACGAGGAGGAGGTCGCCCCGAAGATCCGTGAGGTCCTCGGACTGCCCGACCTGGAACTGACCCTGCTCCATGTGACCAACTGGAACGTGGAGGCGCTGCTGGCGGAGCGCTACCGGGTCGGCCGGGTGATCCTCGCCGGTGACGCCGCGCACCGTCAGCCGCCGACCGTCGGGCTCGGTCTGAACTCCGGTATCCAGGACGCGCACAACCTCGCCTGGAAACTGGCCGCGGTGCTCTCCGGCCGCGCGGACGACAGCCTCCTCGACACCTATGAGGCGGAGCGGCGGCCCGTGTGCCGACTGAACGTCGACTGGGCGGTGTCCGCGTCCCTCCACCACCAGGCGATCATGAACGCCATCGGTCTGGGCCAGCGCATCCCGCTGGAGCGCCGGGAACAGATGTTCACCGCGTACTTCGAGGACTCCCCGATGGGCGAGCTCGCGCGGACCCGGGCACGGGAGATGTTCGTGACGCACCGCGGCGGCTGCCAGGCGCACGACCTGGAGATCGGCTTCGCCTACGAGGCCGGCGCGGTCGTCCCCGACGGCAGCGGACCGCCGACCCGAGCGCCCATGCGCGACGAGCACCACCCCACCACCCGCCCCGGGCACGTGCTGCCGCACGCCTGGCTGGAGCGCGACGGACAGCGGCTGTCGACGCACGACCTGACCGGCAGCGCGACCGGCTTCGCACTGCTCACCGGACCGGCCGGGAGCGCGTGGTGCGAGGCGGCCGCGCAGGTCGCGGAGAAGTTCTCCGTCCCGATCGTCACCGCCCGGATCGGGGACGGCGGCCAGTACACGGACGCGGACGGCAGGTGGGCGGCCGTCCGGCAGACGACCGACGAGGGCGCCGTGCTGGTACGGCCCGACAACCATGTGGCGTGGCGCAGCGCGGACGCGGTCGACAACCCGGTCGATGTGCTGACCCACGCGGTCGCCCATGTGCTGGAGCACCAGACGGCCGCGTCCCTGGTCCCCCAGGAGGCGTGAGCGGACGGACAAGGCGCCCGCCCGGATCCGGCGACAGCCGGCCCCGGACGGGCGCCGCCGCGCGTCGGGCGGGGGGAGCGGGGGTCGTTGGGCGGTGGGGGCCGGGCGCCGGACGTCGGGCGTTACGCGTCGGGCGATGGGGGCGGGCGTTACGCGTCGGGCGATGGGGGCGGGCGTTACGCGTCGGGCGATGGGGGCGGGCGTTACGCGTCGGGCGACGGGCGATACGCGTCGGACACCGTACGCCGCGCGTGCCCGTGCCCCGCGAACCCCGAACCGCCACCCCGCACCCCGCACCCCGCACCGGCATTCGCGAACCCTGAATCGCCATCCGCCACCCGCGCCCACGAACCGTGCCCATACCGCGAGGGCCCGTCCGTCCCCCGGAGTTCCAGGGGTCGGACGGGCCCTCGCTCGCGTGCCCTACGAACCGGCGGCGGCCCGCTTGCGCAGTACCGCGGCCACCTGGCGGGCGGCCTTGCGGGCGCTGGCGACGCAGTTGCCGACGCCCACGCCCTCGTACGCGGCGCCGCACACCGCGAGACCGGGCAGCTCCGCCACGGAAGCCTGGATACGGGCCACCCGGGCGAGATGTCCGACGGTGTACTGCGGCAGCCCGTCGACCCAGCGGTTCACCCGGGTCGCCACCGGTGCCGCGGCCGTCCCGGTGGCCTCGGCGAATTCCGCGACGGCCACCGCGACGAGGTCGGCGTCGTCACGCATCAGTACGTCGTCCTCGCCGACCCGGCCGAGCGTGCAGCGCACCAGGTCCACCTCGTCCGACATGTGCGGCCACTTCACCGTCGAGAAGGTGACCGCCTTGACCAGTTTCCCGTCCACCGCGGGCACCCGGTAGCCGCAGCAGCCCTGGGCGGCGATGGCGGCGGGCAGCGAGCCGCGCGGATAGGCGAGCGTGATGACCGTCCTGCTGGTGTACGGGATCTCCGCGAGACCGGCGACGGCCGCCGCGGCCCCCGGGGTCCCGGCCAGCAGCTTGCCGGCGGGACCGGCTGGCACCGCGACGATGACGGCGTCCGCGTCGATGTACTCCGGATCGGCCGAGGACCCCACGGTCAGCCGCCAGCCGCGTTCGGTGCGCGCCAGCTCGCTCACCGCCGCCCCGGTCCGCACCGACGATCCCGGTGCGGAGTCGCGTACGGCGTCCGCGAGCACCGGGGGCAGCGTGCCGAGCCCGCCCGCGATGGTGGCGATACCGGGCGGGCGCTCCTCCCCCGGCGGGGGCGGCGGCGGGATCAGCGAACCTGCTGCGGCGGCGAACGAGGCGTGGGTACGGGACGCGTTGGCCAGCGGGGCCAGCATCGCCTCGAACGACAGGTCCTCCGAGCGGCCGGAGCACACCTCGCTGAGGAACGGGTCGACAAGGCGGTCCACGACCTCCTGGCCGAACCGCTCCGCGACGAACGACGCGACGGACACGTCCCCGTCCCGTGGCGACGCGGGCCGCTTCACGTCCTCCCGGGCGCGGGCCACCCCGGCGTCGGACAGCAGGCCGGAGGCGGCCAGCTCGTCCAGGTCGGAGGGCACTCCCATGAACTGGCCGACGGGCAGCGGCCGCAGCCCGCCCCTGGTCCAGATGGAGGTCGTGACGGCACTGGCCGTCACGACCTGTTCGCCGAGCCCCGCGTCCGCGATCAGCCCGGTGGTCTTGGGGCGGTAGATGTACAGCCCTTCCGCGCCCTCGTCGACGGCGGCGCCCGCCACCTCCGAGACGGCCAGCTTGCCGCCGAGCGTGGACGACCCCTCCAGGACCGTCACCCGCACCGGCTCGTCCCGGAGGAAGAACGCCGCCGCCAGCCCCGCGATCCCGCCCCCGACGACGACCACATGCGGCGCCTCGCCTGCCCCATCACGTCCGCTGTCCGCCATTCCACCCGCTCCTTCGTCGATACGGTGTCGCAGCAGTGTGGTCGGCGCGCCGATATTCTCGGTCGAGCGGGAGTCGACCCGGTATCCGACCGGCCCGCCACGGCAGGCCGGAGGACCCCGGGAAAACCGGTCCGTACCCGCGCACACCTCCGCACCCGCGGTATATCCAGGTGCCCAGGTCCCGCCCGGACCCCGTCCCGTCGCCGCCCCGGCCGACACCCCTTCCACACCTCCGTGACCGGCGTACGGCCGGGGTACCGCCGAGGTACGGCCGGGGTACGAAGGCCCCCGCACCGCCCTGTTCCGTCTGCGCGCGATCCCCGGTTGAACACCGGCGGCGGCGGTTCATTTCCTACGTTGCGGGCCGTCGGAGCGCCGTTCTACTCTCGGCCCGTAGCCGGGAATTCAGCAGCGCGGACGAATTTCCCTTTCACGCGGATCGCCGCGGACGGCGTGTTCCGAGGAATTCACACGGGAATGACGAGGGTGGCCATGAACTCGGCGTCGAACGTTTCGCAAAGCGCGCGGAAGTCCTCCGGACGGCCCGTGATCGGAATATGCGCACGACGGGCGCCGGTCGTCCTGCAAGGGCTCGATCTCACCGTCAGCCTCGTCATCCAGCCGCATGTGGACCTGCTCGCCGCGGCGGGCTGCACACCCGTGGTGGTCCCGCTGGTACCCGGTGCGGAGCACCTCGTGGACCGGCTCGACGGACTGCTCGTACCCGGCGGCCCGGACGTGGACCCCTCGCTGTACGGGCAGGGCGCGCACCCCATGACCCGGGCCGTCGGCCCGGCGATGGACACCGCCGAACTGGCCCTGCTGGACGGGGCGTACCGGGCCGGACTGCCGGTCCTCGCCGTCTGCCGGGGTATGCAACTGCTCAATGTGCACCGCGGCGGCACGCTGCACCAGCATCTGCCCGAGGTCACCGGCGACGACGGCCACTGCCCGTCCACCGGCACGCACACCTTCGGCCGGCAGCCCTTGGAGGTACGGCCCGGCAGCCGGATCGCGGAGGTCTACGACGGTGATCCGCCCGACGCCGCCTGCCATCACCACCAGGCCGTCGACCGGCTCGGGACGGGCCTGACCGCCACCGCCTGGGCGCCGGACGGCGTGGTCGAGGCGGTGGAGGCGACCGACCGGCCGTTCGTGGTCGGCGTGCAGTGGGAGGCCGGACAGATCGCGGACGAGCGACTGCACCGGGCGCTCGCCGAGGCGGCCAGGAGCACGTCCCCCCGGACCGCCCTCGCGCGGTGAGCCCGGCCGCGTACTCCCGGGAAGCACCCGGGGGCCGCTCGCGGACCGCTGCGAAGGACCACCCCCGACCCCCAGGAGACGAAGCGATGTCAGCACGGATGACCAACCCCTCGCTGGTCGTTCCCGGCGCCCTGCAACCCCTGCTCGACCTGACGAAGGTCCTCAGCACCAACGGTGTGCCGCAGCTGACGCTCGACCTCATCCGGCTGCGGGTCAGCCAGGTCAACGGCCGCCCCATCCACGTCCCCGCGCACCTCGGCGAGGGTGACGCGAGGAAGCCGACGGACGAGCGGCTGCTGAGGGTCGCCGAGTGGCGCCACGCGCCCTGCTACAGCGACGCCGAGCGCGCCGCGCTGGCGCTGGCCGGGGGCGCCAGCAGGCTCAGCGAGGAGGAGGACCCGGTGCCGGACGACGTCTGGGAGGAGGCCGCCCGGCACTACGACGAGCGCGGGCTCGGCGTACTGATGATGCAGATCGGCCTGGTCAACCTCTGGAACTGCGTCAATGTCACCACCCGGCAGGTCCCGGCGGACTACAGCTGAGCCCCGCGCGCCCTGCCCACCCACCGCGCGACCGACATCCCGTGCGACCGAAAGAGAGTTCGCCTTGCTGAAGCTCATCAACGCCGGCCTGGGCCGGACCGGTACGACATCACTCCAAGTGGCCCTGGAACGCCTCGGGTTCGGGGAATGCTTCCATATGTTCGACATCGTCGGCAGCGAAGAGCGGCTGGCGCAGTGGGAGCGGATCGTCTGCGACGGGAAGCCCGCCGACTGGAAAGCGGTGTTCGACGGCTACACGTCCGCCGTGGACGGTCCCTGCGCCCTCTACTACCCGCAGATGCGGGAGACCTTCCCCGACGCGAAGGTCATGCTCACCGTCCGCGACGCGGAGGGCTGGTACCGCAGCACGCACGACACGCTGTACCAGTTCGCGGTGCGGGGCGCGGCGAACCCCCCGGAGGCAGGTTCGCGGCAGGCCCGGATGGGACGGCTGACCAACGCCCTGGTCTGGAACGGGCTCTTCGAAGGCCGCTTCTCCGACAAGGAGTTCGCCATCGAGGTCTACCACCGGCACAACCAGCGGGTCATCGACACCGTCGGGCGCGACAACCTGCTGGTCTGGGACGTGAAACAGGGCTGGGAGCCGCTCTGCGACTTCCTGGGGGTGGCGCCGCCGCCGGGCGAGGACTTCCCGCACGTCAACGACACCGAGTCGATGCTCAAGGTGATCCGCGGGATGAGCGGCAAGGCGGGCTGAGCTCCGTCCGGTGTCGAGTGGCCCTCCAGAGGACGACCGCAGGCTCGAAGTGGAACGTGGCCGGGCCGCGGACCAGGGAGGTCTGTGCCGAACACGAAGGCAGGAGTCGAGAAGCATGCGGGTTGCGAGGTCCAGAGTGGCGGTGTCGCGATGAGCGGCCGGAGGGTTGTGATCACCGGGCTCGGGGTCGTGGCGCCCGGTGGGACGGGTACCAAGGCGTTCTGGCAGACGATCACCTCGGGGCGCACGGCGACCCGGCGGATCACCGCGTTCGACGCGGCGGCCTTCCGGTCGCGGATCGCCGCCGAGGTCGACTTCGACCCGGTGCAGTCCGGGCTGTCGCACCGCGAGATACGGCGGCTGGACCGGGCCGCCCAGTTCGCCCTGGTCGGCGCCCGGGAGTCGGTCACCGACAGCGGCCTGGAGCCGGGCCGGTTCGACCCCACCCGGGTGGGCGTCAGTCTCGGCACCGCGACCGGTGCCACCTGCAAGCTGGAGTCGGAGTACCTGGTCCTCAGCGACAGCGGCCGGCGGTGGTCCCTCGACCACACCTACGCCGACCCGCATCTGTACGACCACTACATGCCGGGGTCCATGGCCGCCGAGCTGGCCCGGGAGGTCAACGCCCAGGGCCCGGTCACCGTGGTCTCGGCCGGGTGCACCTCGGGCCTCGACGCCGTGGGCCACGCGGCCGACCTGATCAGGGAGGGTTCCGCCGATGTGATGCTGGCCGGCGGCACCGACGCCCCCATCTCCCCCATCACCGTGGCGTGCTTCGACGCGATCAAGGCGACCTCGCCGAACAACGGGGAGGCGGCCACCGCGCTGCGCCCCTTCGACCGCACCCGCAACGGCTTCGTCCTCGGCGAGGGCGCCGCGGTGCTGGTCCTCGAATCCGAGGAGCACGCCCGCGCCCGGGACGCCCGGATCTACGCGGAGATCACCGGGTACGCCTCACGCACCAACGCGTACCACATGACCGGACTGAAGCCCGACGGCGCCGAGATGGCCGCCGCCATCAGCGCGGCACTCGCCGAGAGCGGGCTGCCCGCCGAGGCCATCGACTACGTCAGCGCCCACGGCACGGCCACCAAGCAGAACGACCGGCACGAGACCGCCGCGCTGAAGAGGGCACTCGGCCCGCACGCCTACGACACCCCGGTCAGCTCCATCAAGTCCATGATCGGGCACTCGCTCGGCGCCATCGGCTCCATCGAGATCGCCGCGTGCGCGCTCGCCATCGACCAGGGCCTCATCCCGCCCACGGCCAACCTCCACGAGCCGGACCCGGAACTCGACCTCGACTATGTGCCGCTCCACGCCCGCGAACTGCGCGTGGACGCCGTCCTCAACGTCGGCAGCGGCTTCGGCGGCTTCCAGAGCGCCATGGTCCTCGCCCGTCCCGGCAGGAGCTCGAAATGACGACGACCGCCATCACGGGAATCGGTGTCGTGGCGCCGAACGGCCTCGGCACGGAGGAGTTCTGGTCGGCGACGCTGCGCGGTGAGTCGGGCATCGGCGCCGTCCAGCGCTTCGACGTGAGCGGCTACCCGGCCCGGCTGGGCGGCGAGCTCACCGGCTTCGACCCCGCCGACCACCTCCCCAGCCGCCTCATCCCGCAGACCGACCGGATGACCCAGATCGCCCTCGCCGCCTCCGACTGGGCGTTCGCGGACGCCCGGCTGGAACCCGGCACCTACGACAGCACCGACATGGGCGTGACGACGGCCGGGGCGTTCGGCGGTTTCGAGTACGGCCAGCGGGAGCTCGACAAGCTCTGGACCGAGGGCCCCGAGCACGTCAGCGTGTATATGTCCTTCGCCTGGTTCTACGCCGTCAACACCGGCCAGATCTCCATCAGGCACTCGCTGCGCGGCCCCGCCGGTGTCGTCGTCAGCGACCAGGCGGGCGGGCTCGACTCCGTGGCCCAGGCCCGGCGCAACATCCGCAAGGGCGCCCGGCTCGTCGTCTCCGGGGGCGTCGACAGCTCGTTCTGCCCGTACGGCTGGGTGTCGCGCATGAGTGGCGGGGGCCTGAGCACCGGAGACGACCCGCGGACCGCCTACCTCCCCTTCGACGTACGCGCCCAGGGACACGTCCCCGGTGAGGGCGGCGCCATCCTCGTCACGGAGGACGCGGGGGCCGCCCGCGCCCGCGGCGCCCGGGTCTACGGCGAGATCGCGGGATACGGCGCGACGTTCGACGCCGCCGCCCGGCACGGCGGTGAACCGGGGGTGCGGCGCGCCGTCGAGACGGCGCTCGCGGACGCCGGGATCGGCGCCTGCGACATCGGTGTCGTCTTCGCCGACGGCTCGGGCACCCCGGAGGCCGACCAGGTCGAGGCCGAGGCCATCGAGGCCGTGTTCGGTCCGGGCGGGGTGCCGGTCACCGCGCCCAAGACGATGACCGGCCGGATGAGCTCCGGCGGCGCCCCGGCCGACCTGGCGTGCGCCCTGCTGGCGATGCGCGACGGGCTGATCCCGCCGACGGTCAATGTGCGCACGGTCGCCGCCGGTTCCCGGCTCGATCTGGTCCTGGACGAGCCCCGGCCCTGGCAGCCGGGCCCGGCACTGGTGATCGCCCGTGGCCGGGGCGGCTTCAACTCCGCGATGGTGCTGCGCCCGTAGCCGTCCGCCGGTTCGGGCCGGGACCCGCGGGGCTCCCAGGGCGCACCCGCGCGTACCGGCCACCGCGCTTCCCGCGCCCGTCCCCCACGACGCCCGGCCCACCGGGCGAGCGCTTCGACGCCCGACGCCCGGTGGCCTCGCGGCCGGCCCCGCCCCGTGGGACGCCGTCCCGTCCGTCGGCCCACGGGCCGCCACGCAGAAAGGCCGCAGCATGCCGACGCCGGACACCCGGACCGCCGACCGCGAGTCGGTCCCCACCGGCGGGCGACAGCCCGGGGACGAGCCGGTATCCCCGGTGGAGCAGCTGCCCCGGGAGGAGCCGCGAGCCCCGGACGACGCCCCCGGGGCACTGCCGCCCGCCCTGCTGATGCCCGGACAGGGTGCCCAGTACCAGGGCATGGGCACCGGACTGTACCGGGACCTGCCCGCGTTCACGGCGGCCGTAGACGAGGTGTTCCGGGCCATGGGGACGGCCGGGGACGAGCTGCGCTCCGACTGGCTCGCCGCCGGGCCCCGCCTCCCCATCCACCACTTCCGCCGCTCCCAGCCGCTGCTCTTCGCCCTCGATCACGCGCTCGGCAGGGTGCTGATGGACCGGGGGCTGGAACCGGCGGTCATGCTCGGGCACAGCGTCGGCGAGATGGCCGCCGCCGCCCTGGCCGGGGTCTTCGACCTGGGCGACGCCGCGCGGATCGTCTGCCACCGGATCGGAAGGCTCGACAGCGCGCCGGCGGGCGGTATGGCGGCGGTCGCGGCCACCCGGGCGGAGATCGAGCCGTATCTACGGCCCGGGGTGGACATCGGCGCGGTCAACGCCCCCCGGCAGACGGTGATCGCCGGTGCGGACGAACCGCTGGGAGAAACGCTGGACGCCTTGCGCGAGGTCGGGTTCCGCTGGGCGCGGGTCCAGTCCGTGGCGCCCTTCCACAGCACGGTGCTCCAGCCGGTGGTCGACGCGGCCCGCCCGCTGCTGGCGGCCCTGCCCGCGCGGGCTCCGCGGATCACGATGGTGTCGGGGTACACCGCGGAACGCCTGACCGACGCCGAGGCCGTCGACCCCTCGTACTGGGCCCGGCATCCGGTGGACCCGGTGCTGTTCTGGCCCGCGCTCGAAACGCTGGTCGCGGACGGGCCCCGGCTGCTGGTCGAGTGCGGTCCGGGCCAGGGGCTGACGACCCTCGCCCGGCAGCTGCGGGACGTCCGCTCCGGCCGTTGCGAGGTGCTGTCGCTGCTCGGCCCGCCCGCGTCGGGGCCGGACCGCGAGGCCGAACACTTCACCACCGCGCTCGCCCGACTGGGCCTGACCGCACCGTAGTCCGGTCCCGTCCCCGGGACCTTCCGTCCGGCTTCGAGCGGCCCTCCAGCCGCGAACCGCACGCTCAGGACGACCCGACCGGCCAGGAGAGAGGGACAAGCCGTGCAGCCGATCACCTTGCGGGAGCTGGAGGACATCATGCGTCAGCATGTCTGGGAGGGCGACTGGCTGTCGTTCGAGCAGGCGCCCGACCGGCTCTTCGACGAGCACGGGTACGACTCGCTCGCGCTGCTGGAGACACACAGCCGCATCAAGCGCGACTACGGCGTCGAGATCGCGGAGGACGACCTGGGCCGGGTCAGGACCCCGAGGGAGCTGGTCGACTTCGTCAACGCCCGGCTCCCGGCGGCCTGAACCGGGCCGACGGCAGTTCGCGTCACGGGTTCGGACTGGTGTCCCGTGGCGTGACCGCCGGACCGGTACCGACCCTGGGCGAATGACGTACGGCCTGGTCAGACGCCCGGCAGAGGCCATGCACCGCGGGTGCCGTCAATCACGGTCCAAGGGAAGCACCCGTAAGTGACCTTGTCCCCCGGACAGCTCCTATGACTTGCTGAAGTCAACCGACAACCGCCCGTAGCGAGCGGTCAGTTACCGACGCAAGGATGACGATGAGCACTACCCAGACGGCAGCCACGGACGGCGAACCCCCCGCCCCTCCGATCAGCACGATCGCGGGGACCGGGGTCGCGGGGTCCGCCGGTGACGACGGGCCCGCGGGCGCGGCTCAGTTGAACCGTCCGTACGGGATCGCGATGGACAGCACCGGCACCCTGTACTTCTCCGACTACAGCGGCCACCGGGTCCGGAGGATCACGACCGACGGGAGGATCAGCACGGTCGCGGGCACCGGCACCGCGGGCTACCGAGGGGACGGCGGCCCCGCCCTCCCGGCCCAGCTGAACTGCCCGCGCGGGGTCGCGGTGGACAGCGCGGGCGACGTCTACATCGTCGATGCCAACAACCACCGGATCCGGAAAGTCACCGCCGACGGCAAGATCAGCACTGTCGCCGGGACGGGCGTCGCGGGCTTCAGGGGCGACAACGGCCCGGCCACCGCGGCACAGTTGAACCTCCCCCTGGGGATCGCGGTGGACAGCACAGGCGTCCTCTACGTCACCGAGTACCACAACCAGCGGGTCCGGCGGATCACCACCGACGGGAAGATCAGTACGTTCGCGGGCAGCGGGGTCGGCGGATTCAGGGGCGACGGGGGTCCGGCGGTGTCCGCTCAGCTGAACCGTCCGTACGGAGTGGCGGTGGACAGCGCGGGCGACGTCTACATCGCCGACGCCGACAACCACCGGATCCGGAAGGTCACCGCCGACGGCAAGATCAGCACTGTCGCCGGGACGGGGGCAGCGGGGTTCGGGGGTGACGGCGGTCCGGCGGCATCGGCCCAGCTGAACTTCCCGGTGGGGGTGATGTTCGACAGCACCGGCACCCTCTACGTCCCCGACCTCCGCAACCAGCGGGTCCGGCGGATCACCACCGACGGGAAGATCGGTACGGTGGCGGGCACCGGCACCGCGGGATTCGCCGGGGACGACGCCCCGGCGGCATCGGCCCAGCTGAACCAGCCCTACGGGGTCGCCGTGGACTGTGTCGACGCACTTCACATCGCCGACCACAGCAACAACCGGGTCCGGAAGATCGCATCGCCGAAGATGGCCGGGCTGCCCGGCTCGGGCACGGTGGTCTCGTGGGCCAACGTCCGGAGCAAACTGCGGATGGCGGTCCAGCGCGAGTCCGTCAAGGACGGGGCCGAGATCCACCAGTCCCTCCCCGCTCCCAGGGCCCACCAGCGGTGGCGGCTGGTCGTGGCGGGCCAGGACAACGGCGACGTCCTGTACACGATCGAGAACGTGCGCAGCGGCAAGGTCCTGGAGGTCGTCGGAGCGCAGGAGGCCGCCGGGGCGGTGGTCGCGCAACGCGCCTACGAGGGCGGGGACGCGCGCCACCAGCACTGGCGGCTGATCCCGGTCGGCCCCGCGACCGGCACCCAGCGGGTGTACGAGATCGCCAACCGGAACAGCGGTCTGCTCCTGCGCGCCGACACCACGGCCCGCACGGTGATCAAGCAGCACGGGGCGGAGGGCGACCACCGGGACAGGCAGTGGCAGCTGCTCCCTGTGTGACGCACGAGGGGTCAGGGGCGCGGACGCCCCTGACCCCTCGGAACCCGCGAACTCCGCGGAACCGGCCGCTATTCGGAACCGGACGGCTCCTCGGCGGCCGGTTTGGCCGCCTTGGGTGCCTCCGGGGCCTTGGGAGGCTTGGTGTAGTCGCTCTTCTTCGGCTCGCTCTCCAGGTCCTCGTTCTTCTGGAGGCCGCTGTGCTCCGTCACCGTCGCGCTGGACTCCCGCATCCCGGCGGACGCCGCCGCGGACACCGAGCCGGGATCCTGGGCGTACTGGGCCTGCTCACCGGCGGACGCCTGGGTGGTCCGGATGAAGGAGCCGAGGAAGCCGAGGACCGCCCGTGCCTCGGGCGACTCCTCCCGCACGATCTTCGCCCGGGCGGAGGCACCGTGGATCGCGCTGTTGAACAGGCTCGTGCTCGTGTCGTCGTACGTGTCGTCCTCGGCGTCCTCGAAGTCGATGCCCGCCCCCGGCTGCGGCCTGGCGGCGTCGGTGGTCACCGAGAAGAGCCCCGCGCCCTTGCCCGCGAAGCCGAAGATGTTGTCGAACACCATGGTCGTCATCCCTTGTCGTCGTCGCGGCGGCGCCGCGTGTCCGCCCGCCCGGTCAGGGCTGCTTGTGCGGCGCTCGTGGGCTGTCCGTCAGGCTCTCGCCGTCGAACATCGTGTGGTGGACCTCCAGGGCGGACACGACCTCGGCCAGCCCCTTCATCCGGAAGCCGCCGCCCGCCAGTCCGACATCGCCGATGTCGCGGGCGACCAGCCGGTCGAGACCGGGATGGTGGCCGGGCTGCGGAGGGGACAGGACCGCCACCGGCACGTCGTACATCACCGCGAGCAACCCGGAGAAGCTCACCGGGATCTCGTACGAGTACTGCTTGCGGGTACGCCGCTGGGTGACGATGGTCTCCACCCGGGAGCCCGGCGGGACCTCGCCGGAGATCTGCGAGTTCGAGGCCCAGCTGGTGGTCAGGGTGCCGCCGACGGAGGCCGTGATGCCCAGCGCCAGCTGGGCGTTGACCTGTGCGGTGCCGGTGGCGCTGCCCTGGGTCGTGAACGCCACCGAGTTCGCGATCGAGTTCGCCACGGAGTTCGTCGCCGAGTTCTTCACGCCCGTCTCGGTGGCGTTCTCGTTGTTCACCCCCATGTTGTCCTTGCTGTTCAGGTTGGTCACCGTGGTCGTGTTCTTGTTCTCCATGTCGTTCTGGAGCTGCGCCCCGAGCTGCGTCTGGAGGGCCATCTGGAGCTGGCTCTGCAACTGGAGCTGGAGCTCCGCGCTGACGCTGCCGCCGAAGGTGAGCTGGGCCTGCCCCTGGAGCGACCAGGTGACCTCGTTCGACACGGTGAACTCGACCGAGTCGGTGAAGGTCATCGGGGACACCTGGCTGCGGTTGACGTAGGTGCGCGACGAGAAGGTGTCGGGCGGAGGCTGGCTGATGTTGCGCCGCTCCTCGATCAGCGGCTCCCCGAGGTTCATATAGGCGAGCCAGCCGAGTTTGGACGCGGTCCCGGGGAAAGCGCCGAAGCTCGACTTGTTCACAGAGAACCCGACGGGTTTGTGCCGCACACCGTAGTCGTCGACATAGACCAGGTCAGGGTGGTCCAGGACCGACTGCCAGGTCTGCTCGATGTTGAGTTCCCGCAGGTTCCTCTTCGTCAGCGGCTGACGCTTGGACCGTTCCAGGTTGTACGCGTTGGAAGGCATTTCCCCGTCCTCGACTAATTCCGGTCGAACCGCGCTCGGTGAAGCGGAAACAGAAATCTGCGCACGTTCCGAAATCCGAAGCTAGCACGGTGCGCATTGCCCGGACGAGCGCCTGCGGGCATGACGCTCAATCGGGTGACAGAGACCCGGAGGCACCCCAACTACCCTTGGTCACAGGTACTTTGAACCGTCGGCGATCACCCGGTCGAGGATCTTCCGACAGTCGCGTCCGCAAGTGTCGCGACCTCGGCCGTCGCCGTGGACGAAGGTATTCGATCCGGTCATCCATTCGCTTCCCGGCGCCTTTTCGAACGAGCGCGCTCGGGCTTGCGGTGACCCTTGAGGACAATGCAGCCCCGAGCGCCCGGCGCGTTGTTCTCCATATCAAGAATCAGGTGAGGTTTCCGCGATGTACACCCAGGAACGCACGGCGATGGCGAATTTGGTGGTCGGCGGACCGGTGGCGGTGAACAGCTACGACAACGCCATCGTGGCGGCGCTGGTCGAGAGCCGACCGGTCATGCTCGTCCATGCCTTCAACGGCGGCTATCTGCGGCCCGCCGAGCTGAAGGAGGAGAGCCACGACAAGGGGGTCAAGCTGGCCACCGCGCTCGACCCGGCCACCAAGGAGGCGCAGGGCCACCTCTGGTACATCACCCCCGGCGGCTTCTTCGGGCAGCGCCCGCTCTACTACATCGAGAGCGCCGCGGGCCAGGTGTCACCCAAGCCCGCCGTCGCGGGCGAGGCCGAGGCCGGGCGCGGCGACGACGGCGCCCCGAAGCCGCAGCGCCGGCGTGTCAGCGTCCACCAGGACGCGCCCAAGAGCACGGCCGACACCGTCCAGGTCGGCCTCCCCGGCAAGGTCGGCGAGAAGTGGCGCGGGAAGAACGGCGCACCCGAGGACACCCAGCTCTGGGTCGTCACGGTGACGCCGTGGGGCGGGATCACCTTCGTGCCGATCACCCACCCCGACGCCATCCTCGGGTTCAAGGACCACGCGGTGACGGCCGAGAGCGAGGCGCGTCTCACCTACAACTGGGGCGGGGACTTCACCGGGACGGTCATCAACACGTTCTACCCGAGGCTGCCCAGCGAGTGGAACGTCCCGTACCACCACGTCTTCACGTGATCCGCGGCCCCCGCGGCGCCGCACCCGTCCCGAGCCCACGCCCGTACCGCCTGGAAGAGGCACCACGATGCCCGTGCCCACGGAAGAACTGAAGCTGGAGATCGTCAACGCCGCCACGGGGAAGCCCCTCGGCGCCAGGGCCGCGCCGGGCGCGGACGGCGCGCTCGTCGTCCGCGACTTCCCCGACGACGGCCCGCGCCCGGATCAGTGGCGGCTCGCCCCCGCGCAGGACGACCAGGTGTACGTGATCCGCAACGCGGACAGCGGCAAGGTGCTCGACAACCCGGCCGCCGCCGACCGGGGCGTCCGCCAGTGGCAGGCCACCGCGGGCCGGAAGGGCCAGCAGTGGCACATCGTCCCCGTCGAGGGCGAAGCGGGCCTCTACTTCATCGAGGGCGCGGTCGACGGAGCCGTTCTCGACCTCGCCGAGCCCGGCGGGGACGACACCCGGATCGTCCTGCGCGAGCACGACGACAGCGCGGAGAGCCAGTGGTGGCGGTTCGTCCCGGCCGCGCCCGAACGCGTCAGCGACCCCGTGCTGCGCTGGGCTCAGCTGAGCCACTGGAACGGCCGCCGGTCCTGGCGGCTGGCGCGGTCGGCCGCGCTGCGCCCGGCCCCCGACGCGACGCCCTCCTTCAGCGACCTGCTGCTGGTCCTGGAGGGGTTCGGGAGCGACCAGGACGCCGGCGGCTGGAAGAGCGACGCGGCCGGCCACTCCCCCGGCGGGCAGCCGGGCTGGTGGGGCGGGGCCGACACACGGTTCCTCGCCGACACGGGAGCGGGCCGGGCGGACATCGTCGGACTCAAACCCGCGAAGGGGGCGGTGGTTTCGGGTGCCAGGGGCGACGGGACGTTCGACGACGAACGCGTCCTGCACCAGCCGCCGCCCGCCCGCGATCCCGCGGACCTGTGGACCCTCGTGGACACGACGGGCGACGGCAGCCCCGATGTCGTCGTGCTCGCCGCCGACGGTGTCCGGGTGTCCCCCCGGGACGAGGGCGGGGCGTTCGCGGCCCCGGGCGGCGCACCGGCCCTCAAGGCGTTCGGTCATGGTCAGCAGGCGGGCGGCTGGCTCGCGGAGAAGCATCCCCGGTTCCTCGCGGACACCACCGGTGACGGCAGGCTCGACCTCGTCGGCTGCCACGACGACGGCGTCTGGATCTCCCTCCAGGACGAGGAAGGAAAGTTCGCGCCGCTCCCCGAGGAACCCGTTCTGCGGGCGTTCGGCCACCACGAGAAGGCAGGTGGCTGGCTCGCCGACAAGCACCCCCGGTTCCTCGCGGACACCACCGGCGACGGCAGGCTCGACCTCGTCGGCTGCCACGACGACGGCGTCTGGATCTCCCTCCAGGACGAGGAAGGGACGTTCGCGGAACCGCTGTACACCCTCGACGACTTCGGCGTCGACCAGGGATGGAGCTCGGTCCGGGAGCACCCCCGGTTCCTGGTCGGGGCCACCACCGGCGGAGCGCCGGACCTCGTCGGGTTCGGACCGCAGGGCGTCGTCGTGTCACGCGGACTCGGCGACGGTACGTTCGGGCCCGCGCAGCTCGTCCTGAACGACTTCGGGACCGCCCAGGGGTGGAGCGGCGAAAAGCACCTGCGGCTCCTCGCCGACCTCACCGGCGACGGCGTCCCGGACATCGTCGGCTTCGGTGACGAGGGCGTCTGGGTGTCGCACGGCCTCGGCGGCGGCCTGTTCGACCAGGCCCGGCTGGTGTGCCGCGGATTCGGGTACGGCGAGGACGCGGGCAGCTGGCGGGTCGGCCGCCACCCGCGCTTCCTCGCCGACATCACCGGCGACGGACGCCTCGACCTCGTCGGCTTCGGCGGCCCCGGGGTGTACGTGGCCCGGAACCTCTTCCGCCGCTTCAGGACCCGGTGACCCCGGAGGTCCGCCGCGCCCTCTGACGGAGCGGCGGGCCTTCCGCCTGCCGGGGCCCGGCCTACGCGTGCGGGTCGTGGGCGATGCGCTGGCGCGACACCGCCAGCAGGCCGCCGTCCTGGCGGCGCAGCGTCACATCCACCACGTCCGTCCCGGCGGTGTCCCAGTGGGACGTGACCTCGATGTCGAGGACGTCGTCGGCGTTGGCGTTCGCGAGGAAGCACAGCTGTCTGTCCAGCACCCGGCGGCCCAGGAAGCTGCGGGCCGGCCGGCCGAGGCTGCGCCACAGGGAGAGCACGGCCCAGTCGACGATCGAGAAGTACGACGCGAAGTACAGCAGGCCGACCCCGTTCAGGTCGCGGCTCGCGCTCACCTGGTAGTTCAGCACGAGCCCCGCCTGCGGGGCCGGTTCGGCGGGGGTCCGGAAGCCGGACGCCTTGCGCGCGTCGGCCCATACCCGCCGGGGCGAGTGCGCGTCGGGGACCCGCTCCAGATGGTCGGAGCGGAAGTTTGCGGGGGTCGCCCGTCGCAGCCCGTGGTTGGTGTCATGGCCGGAGCGCTGAATCCAGCGGTTGAAGTTCTCCACATGGATGCAGCCGGGGGTGTCGTAGCGGAAGAAGCCGTCCACGCCGGGGGCGGGACCGCGCGCGGCCCCGTCGCCGTCCCGGGTGACCTGATGCATCGTCAGCAGTGAGTCGCCGCCGGAGGAGACCACCTTCGAGCGGACCCGCAGCCGGTCGCCGAAGGTCAGTTCCTCGGCGCTCAGCCCGCTGTCGGCCCGGACGCGGAAGTAGGCGAAGGACAGGTAGACGGGATTGCCCTCGGGGTCGGCCGCCGTGTACGGGTTGATTCCGCAGGAGGCGCCCACCGCGTCCCAGGTCCAGTCCCCGAGCTGACCGATGAACAGCGAGTTCGGTCCGCACATCGCGGGGGTGATCAGCTCGACGCGCTCGAACCAGTCGTCCCGGCTCCTGACGTACGGCGGACGTCCGGCCTGGGCGGGCGGAGCGGCATAGGTGGTCATGACCGCCCCCGGGAGGCCGTCCGGCTCCGCGAGCGCCGGGAACCGCCCGGCATCGGATACATCCGCGCAACGTGCCGTCCCTTGTCCGCCATTCTGCATGCTCCTTTATGGAAACGGTTCTCCCGCAGGGTGACGGGGCCGCCAGCAGGTCCGGTCGAGCACCGGTGGACCTTCAGGGCTGCTTTGCCCGAGTCATGACAGCCGGTCAGGAACGGAGAAGCCAAGTACGGCACTTCGCCCGTAGCGTGAAAGTCCTGGGCAGCGAAGTCCGGCAGCGGCGGGCGCGATGGGCGGCCGTGCGCATCTTCCCCTCGACCTCTAGGGGCACCAGCCAGGATGAAACAGATGATTGAAGCCAAGAACCTGACCAAACGGTACGGCGGGAAGACCGCCGTGGCCGAACTTTCCTTCTCGGTCGAGCCGGGCAGGGTGACCGGGTTCCTGGGCCCCAACGGCGCCGGGAAGTCGACCACCATGCGCCTGCTGCTGGGGCTCGACCGCCCCGACGGCGGCGACGCCACCATCGGCGGCCGGCACTACCAGGACCTGCCGCAGCCGCTCCGGGTGGCCGGCGCGCTGCTGGAGGCCAAGGCCGTGCACACCGGCCGCAGCGCCTACAACCACCTGCTGTGCCTGGCCCAGACGCAGGGCATCGGCAGCAAGCGCGTCGAGCAGGTGCTCGAACTGGTCGGACTGAAGGATGTCGCGCGCAAGCGCGCCGGCGGCTTCTCCCTCGGTATGGGACAGCGGCTCGGTATCGCCGCCGCGCTGCTCGGCGACCCGCAGGTGCTGATCCTGGACGAGCCGGTCAACGGACTCGACCCGGAGGGCATCCTCTGGATCCGCAACCTCATGAAGGACCTGGCCGCCGAGGGCCGGACCGTCTTCGTGTCCAGCCATCTGATGAACGAGATGGCGGTGACCGCCGAACACCTCATCGTCATCGGCCGGGGCCGCCTGGTGGCCGACTGCTCCATGCAGGAGTTCATCGACCGCAACCAGGTCCAGCAGTCGGTGCTGGTGAGCAGCCCCGACGCCGAGCAGCTGCGGGCGGCGATCCTCCGCGAGGGCGGCAAGGTGACCCTGCTCGACTCCGGTGAGCTCAGCGTGGAGGACATGGAGCCGGGCCGGATCGGCGAGATCGCCGCCGCGGGCGGACATGTGCTGCACGAGGTCGTCCGCCAGCGCGGTTCGCTGGAGGAGGCGTTCATGGAACTGACCCGGGACAGCGTGGAGTACGAGGCCACCGGTGGCACCGGTGGCGCCGCCAAGAAGCAGGGAGGTGCCGAATGAGCGCCGTCACCGCCGGAACCGTCGCGGCGCCGGACACCCGGCGCGCCGGCTTCTTCCAGCTGATGCAGTCGGAGTGGACCAAGATCCGGTCGGTCCGGTCCACCATCTGGTCCCTCGCGCTGCTTCTCGTCCTCTTCCCCGGTTTCACCGCGCTGCTCGTCAGCCTGGTGGTCGCCGGATGGGACGACACCAGCGCCGCGGACCGGGCGCTGATCGTGGCCGACCCGGCCGCGGTCATCCTCACCAGCGGTTTCCTGGTGGGCCAGCTCGCGATCTGTGTGCTCGGTGTGCTGGTGATCGCGTCGGAGTACTCCACCGGCATGATCCGGGCCAGTCTGCTGGCCGTGCCGAAGCGGGTGCCGATGCTCACCGCGAAGGCCGCGGTGTTCTCCCTGCTGGTGCTGGGCGTCAGCCTCGTGGCCGCGTTCCTCTCGTTCTTCATCGGCGCCGCGATGCTGAACGGCAAGGTCCCGGTCTCGCTGGGCGACGAGGGCGTGTTCCGCGCCGTCGTGGGCAGTGGGCTCTATCTGTCGGTGCTCGGCCTGTTCGCGCTCACCATCGGCGCGATCTTCCGGCACCCGGCGGCCGGGATCACCGGGGTGATCGCGTTCGTGTTCGTGCTGGCACCGCTGGCGCAGCTGCTCCCCGGGAAGGTCGGCGAGTACGTCAACGCCTACCTCCCCACGGAGGCCGGCCCGCTGATCGGACAGGCCCAGCAGGGCGCGGACGACCTGCTCTCCCCCTGGCAGGGCTTCGGCGTCCTGTGCCTGTGGACAGCGGTCCTCTTCGCCCTCGCGGCCTACCTCCTCAAGCGCCGCGACGCCTGACCCCGCCACCCGCCGCGACCGCCGGTCCACAGCCCCCGCACCGGGGCGCTTGGACCGGCGGTCGCGTCGCGTACGGCACGTCCACCACACCCGTCGGGTACACGTACCTGAACGTTTCCCGTCCGTGCGGGTGGTTCATGGTGCGCAGTTCCCCGCGCCCCTCAGGGTTCCCCACCTGGACGTACTTGTTCCCGTGCGGGTACGGACGTGGGTGCGCAGTTCCCCGCGCCCCTGAGGTCGCGCCCCTTGCGGTTCCCCGTTCGGCTGCGCAACGCCCGTGGTTGCTCGCGCAGTTCCCCGCGCCCCTAGGGTTCCCCACCTGGACGTACCTGTTCCCGTGCGGGTACTCCGGGGGTGTGCAGTTCCCCGCGCCCCTGGCTGCGCCCCTTACGGTTCCCCTTCGGCTGCGCAATACCCCTGGTTGCTCGCGCAGTTCCCCGCGCCCCTAGGGTTCCCCACCTGGACGTACCTGTTCCCGTGCAGGTACGGACGTGGGTGCGCAGTTCCCCGCGCCCCTGAGGTCGCGCCCCTTACGGTTCCCCGTTCGGCTGCGCAATACCCTTGGCCGCTCGCGCAGTTCCCCGCGCCCCTAGGGTTCCCCACCTGGACGTACCTGTTCCCGTGCAGGTACGGACGTGGGTGCGCAGTTCCCCGCGCCCCTGGGGCATCGCCCCTGGCCGTGCCTGTTCCCGTGCGGGTGGTTGCGGGTAGCCGGCCGTGCGACGGTCGGCGGAGCGGGTCATACGGTCCGCCACGTCTTGCTGGGTGAGCCCCCTCGCCCGACGGAGCTCCGCCAGCCGCTCCCCGGTCACCTCCGCGAGCAACTCTTCCCTGCCCTCCCGGACGGCTTCCTCCCCACCGGCCCGTGCAACGTGCACGGCACGAATGTCCCGCCACCGCTTGTAGCCGCCCATGACCGTCCCTTCCTCTGCCAGACCATCACTTCCTCAACATCCAGCGCCCCCAACGCGACACGGCCGACCCGCACCGAAGCAGCCACAGCAACAGGCGCCCCAAAGGGGCGCGGGGAACCGCGCGAAGACGAGGGCGGACCGCACCCGGGGAGCGACCGCAAGGGGGCAGCATCCAGGGGCGCGGGGAACTGCGCACCCACGAAGTACCCGCACGGGAACAAGTACGTCCAGGTGTGGAACCCCAGGGGCGCGAGGAACTGCGCGAGCAACCAAGTGCAACCCGTAGCCGAAGGGGAACCGCAAGGGACGCGGCCCCAGGGGCGCGAGGAACCGCGCACCCCCGGACCACCCCCACCGGAACAAGTGGGCTCAGGTGGGCGAACCCGGCGGCGCGGGCGAAGGCGACCCGCGGCGCACCGAGGCCCCCGTCGGGCGTCCCGGGAGTCCGCGCCGGAGGCGGAAGGGGCGGGTGGGCGGGAGAATCCCCCGTCACCCCATGGCCCGGCGCAGCGTCCCGCAGGACACTTGATCCGCGACCACCACGCATGAGACATGAAGGGGGACATGACATGCGACCCACCCATCGGACCGAAGCCGAACACCTGTTGACCCGAGCCGTCGAGGAGGAGGTCCGCCGCACCGGCGGCCGCGTCGACGGCACGGTCCTGCTGACCCGGGCGAAGACCGCCCTGGACACCCTCGCGGCCACCGCCGACCAGGAGTACACCGCGTACACCCAGTCCCTGGACGAGGCGGGCGCCGGCACCCTCACCTTCGGCGGCCGCTTCCGCGCCGAGGGCGGCGCCACCGGCCTGCTCGTCACCGCCGTGGCCACCGCCGCGACGGTCGCGGCGGACCTCGCACTCGGCACCAGCGCCTCCGTGGCGACCGTCGCGGGGGCGACCGTCGCGGTGGCCTCCGCCACGGCCGTCGTCGCCAGGGTCACCGCCGCCCACCTCCCCGCCGCCAGCCGCCGCAAGGGCGCCCTGAGCCAGCCCGGCGGCCCGCAGCAGCTCCGCCTCCAGTGGCTGACCGCCCTGGAGGTCCGCGGCATCCGCCCGTTCCTCGACCAGCAGCGCGTCCTCGCGTCCGCGACCGGCGGCAGCGGTGACCGGGGGCAGCCCCCGCGGCTGCGCGGCACCGACAAGAGCGCCGCGGCCCGCCGCCGTACCGTGATGGAGCAGTCGTTCGCGCAACTCCCCGCGGTGGAGGGCCCGTTCACCGGCCGCCGTGCCGCGATGAGCCGGATCGCCCAGTGGGTGCACGCCGCCCGCGCGGGCACCGAGACCCGGCCGACGGTCGTCGTCCTGCACGGCGCCCCCGGCTCCGGCCGCACCACCCTCGCGATCCGCGCCGCGCATCACCTCAAGGACCAGTTCCGCGGCGCCTGCGTCGTGGACCTGCGCGGCGACAACCCCGAGGAGTCGCCGCTGCCCACCCGGGACGCCCTGCTGCATCTGCTCAACCGCCTCGGCGCACCCCGCGAACAGCTCCTGTTCCGCGAACGCGCCACCCAGGACAGCCAGTTGAAGCGGCTCGGCGAGCTGTACCACCAGCATCTGACGGGGCTGCCCGTCACCATCGTGCTGGACGACGCGAGCGACGCCGAGCAGGTCCGCACCCTGATACCGGAACGCTCCGACAGCCTCGTCCTGGTCACCTCCCGGGACCCGCTGCGCCTGCCCGACGACCTGCCCGCCCATGTGCACCACCTTCCCGTGGAGGCGCTGGACGAGGCCGCCGCCGAGGAACTGCTCGCCGCCGCCGCGCAGGACAGCTCGGGGCCGTACGACGCGGAGGCCACCGAGCGGATCACCCGGCTGTGCGGCGGGCTCCCGCTGGCGCTGCGGATCGCGGGCTCCGCGCTCGGCCCGCGCACCCGGCCCCGGCTCGCCGGGGACCTCGCCGCGTACGGGCCGGTCGGCCCCGTGGAGCGGGCCCTGTGGCTGCGCTACACCGACCAGTCCGACCAGGCCCGCAGGCTGCTGCGGCGGCTCACCCTGGCCGGCCGCGCCTCGCTCGGCACCGCCGCCGCGGCGGCCCTCCTCGCCACCGATGACACCGAGGCCGCCAAGCATCTGTCGGCGCTGAGCCGCGCCGGACTCATCGACCATGTGCGCGGCAGCCGCTACCGCCTCCACGACCTGGTCCGCGCCTTCGCGCAGGCCCGGCTGCACGACGAGGAGGAGCCCGGGGAGCGGGGCGCCGCGCAGGAACGTCTCATCGTCAACTACGCCGAGCTGGCGGACTCGGTGATCCGGCTGGTCGACGGGAAGATGTCGACCCGGGCCGACCGGTTCGGCCCGCACGGTTTCACCTCGCTGGACCACGCGCTGCGCTGGCTCGACGACGAGTCCAGCTTCATCACCGCGACCCTGCGGCACGCCGAGGGCGTCGACCAGGGCGCGGTGCTGAACCTGCTGGGCGCGCTGTGCGACTACTGCCTGCTGCGCGGCGACCTCTACCGGCTGGGCGAGATCAACGAGCTGACGCAGGCCATCGACCAGGGGCTGCTGATGCGGTCGGTGCAGTGGCGTACGGGTATCGCCGCGCGGCAGCTCGGCGAGCTGGACAAGGCCCGCACCACCCTGACCTCGGTGGTCGACCTGTACCGCGAGGCCCGGCACGAGGCGGGGGTGGCCCGCGCGCTGTGCTCGCTGGGGATCACCCTGCACCACCAGGGCAACCTCACCGAGGCCGCGGCGAAGCTGCGCGAGGCGCTGGCGCTCCAGGCGTCCGACGCGCTCGCCGCCGACCGGGCGTGGACCCTGCACGCGCTGGCCGCCGTCGAGCGCGACCGGGCCCGGCTCGCCGAGGCCCTCGAACTGCTCGGCACGGCACTGGAGCTGCACCGCGAGGGCGAGTCCGTGCACGGCGAGGCGTGGGCGCACTTCCAGCTCGGCCAGTGCGGGCTGCGGATGGGGGACGTACCGCGCGCGGAGACGGAGCTGAAGGCGGCGCTGGAGCTGTACCGGCGGACCCGGGACGCCCGCGGCGAGGCATGGGCACTGACCCAGCTGGCGCGCGCCCGGATCGTGGCCGGGGACGCCGCGCAGGCCGCCGAGGGGCTGCGGCAGGCCGGGGCCCGCCACCGGGACAACGAGGACGCCCGCGGCGAGGCGTGGACGCTGTACTACCTCGGGCAGGCGCTGGAGGAGACCGGCGACCTCGACCAGGCGGTACGGGAGCTGGAGCGCTCCCGCACGATGTTCTCGCGGATGCGGGACGTGTACGGGCTCGCGTGCGCGCGCCACCACAGCGCGCGGGTCACCCGCGACCAGCGGGCCGCGCAGACCGGTTCCCTGCGCAACAGCGGCTTCGCCCGGCAGCTGCTGGTCGACGCGCGGGCCGACTTCCAGCGGATCGGGGTCGCGCACGGCGAGGCGTGGACGTGTCTGGAGCTGGCGGTCGTCGACGCGGGCAACGCCCGCGCGGCGCAGGCGCTGGCCCTGTGCGACGAGGCGGCGGCCCTGTTCGCCGGGTACGGGGACCTCCGCGGGGAGGACTGGGCGCGGTTCCTGCGCTGCACGCTGCTGCCGTACGCGTCACCCGGCGGGGTGGAGATCGGGACGGCGGTCGCCCAGGAGGAACTGACACAGCTCGCGCGCGACGGACATCCGGCGCGGGACGGGAAGCTGGATCAGTACGTGGACACGTACGGGCTGCTGCTGGAGCGCGGGGTCACGCTGGAGCAGGGCTGGCAGGCATGGCGCCTCGGGATGGTCCCGGGCAGGCACGCCCGCGAGGTGATGGGCGTACCCCTGCCCTGACACCTGCGCGGATCGCCCCGGCTCGCGGCCCCAGGGCTTCCCCGGTGGGCGCACTTGTTCCCGCGCGGGTACCGAAGGGGGGCGCGGTTCCCCGCGCCCCCGAGGGGCGACCGCGCATCCCGCACCGGCACCGGCAGCCGCACCCGTACCGGACCCGGTGTCAGGCCTTCGGGTCGGACGCCCGGCCTGCCTCGTCCACCCCCGCCACGGGGGCCTCCTTGAAGTCCACCTTGCCCATGTGCCGGGTCATGGACTTCATCAGCCCCCACACGGCGACGGCCATCACCGCGAAGACGACGAACCCCAGCACCCCGGGGGTGACCTTGTTCTTGTCGAGATCCGCCGCCAGCGGCACGAGGTTCGAGACGGCCTGGGTCACACTCACGCTCACGCTCATGTCAAGCATTGTCCCGGATGCCCGCGAAGAGGTCGTCCTCGGGGAGGGAGGTGTCGACCAGCGACCGCGCGAGCTCGTACTCCTCGGTCGGCCAGACCTCCTTCTGGATGTCCATCGGGACCCGGAACCAGCCGCCGTCGGGGTCGATCTGTGTGGCGTGCGCGATCAGCGCCTTGTCACGGATCTCGTAGAACTCCGCGCACGGGACGTGCGTGGTCAGCGTCCGCTCGACCCGCTCGAACTCGTCCCACCGCTTGAGCCAGTCCCCGTAGGGCGACTCCAGCCCGCGGTCCAGCAGGGCCTGGTGCAGCGCCTCGGTCCGGGGCCGGTTGAAGCCCTGGTTGTAGTAGAGCTTGCGCGGCTGGTACACGGGCCCGAAGTCGTCCTCGGGGTACTTCTCCGGGTCCCCCGCGCCGTCGAAGGCGATCATCGAGATCTTGTGGGTCATGATGTGGTCGGGGTGCGGGTAGCCCCCGTTCTCGTCGTACGTGGTGATCACCTGCGGACGGAACGCGCGGATCTTGCGGACCAGCCGCCCGGCCGCCCCGTCCTCGTCCTCCAGCGCGAAGCAGCCCTCCGGCAGCGGCGGCAGCGGGTCGCCCTCGGGCAGCCCCGAGTCGATGTAGCCGAGCCACTCCTGATCGACGCCGAGGATCTCGCGCGCCTCGTCCATCTCCTTCTTGCGGACCTCGTGGATGTTCTCCTCGATGTAGGGGTCACCCTGGAGCTTGGGGTTGAGGACGGAGCCCCGCTCGCCGCCCGTGCAGGTCACCACCAGCACGTCGACCCCTTCGGACACGTACTTCGCCATGGTGGCCGCGCCCTTGGACGACTCGTCGTCCGGGTGGGCGTGCACGGCCATGAGTCGCAGCTGCTCAGTCAAGACTCGAAACCTCATCGAATTCGGCGCCCGGATGTGGGGGCGCGTTGGGCGGCTTCTATAGTGACCGAAACGGGGGACGAATAATTCCGGGACCCTGTCCCCGTCACCCCTCCCTGGAGGACGATCATGAGCGCGGTCCGTGAGCAACCGCCGGAGGGCCGCTACGGCCGTTCCGCGGAGGAGCGCACCGATCGGCGGCTCAGGGTCACCGGCGCCGTACTGGGTGCCGGTCTGCTCGGGCTGGTCACCTGGATCGGTTACGGATACATCTCCAGCCAGACGCTCAGCGGCGAGATGATCCGGTTCAAGGTGGTCTCGGACCGTGCGATCGAGACGCATCTGGAGGTCCGCAAGGACTCCGAGGCGCGCGGGTTCTGCACCGTCCGCGCCCAGTCCGAGGACGGCGCCGAGGTGGGCCGCGCGGACTTCCGGTTCGACCAGCGCAGCGACCGGGTGGACGAGGTGGTCACCTTGCGGACCACCGCGCGTGCCACCGCGGTCGAACTGGTGGGCTGCGAGTCGGACACGTAGGTGGGCGTACCGGCCCCGCGCTGATCGCGACCGGTCCGTCCACGAGCCCCCGGCTCCGTGGGTCCGTCCCACGTGCACATGTTTGTCATCGCTTCGGCATGCGCATGCTTTTCTCAGGGTCTTTGCGCTCGCATACCGGCGCCGGCCTGCGTTGACGTATGTCTGATGCGATATGTCCTCCCCCTTCCACGCCTGAATTGTTAGGCTCGTGGTTTCGCCCGACCGTGGACGCTCACTGTCCCCGGTAGGGCGATGCTTTGTATTCCCAGTACCGACGAGGAGCACCTTGTGACCCAGACCAGTGAGAGCGTCACCTGGCTTACGCAGGAGGCGTACAACCAGCTCAAGGCCGAGCTGGAGTACCTGTCTGGTCCCGCGCGCACCGAGATCGCCAAGAAGATCGAGGCGGCTCGTGAGGAGGGGGACCTGCGGGAGAACGGCGGGTACCACGCGGCCAAGGAGGAGCAGGGGAAGCAGGAGCTCCGGGTGCGCCAGCTCACCCAGCTCCTGGAGAACGCGAAGATCGGCGAGACCCCGCCGGACGACGGCATCGTCGAGCCCGGCATGGTCGTCACGATCGCCTTCGACGGCGACAAGGACGACACACTCACCTTCCTGATGGCCTCGCGTGAGTACGCCACGTCCGACATCGAGACGTACTCTCCGCAGTCCCCGCTGGGCAAGGGCGTCAACGGCAAGAAGGTCGGCGAGGTGGCGAGCTACGAACTGCCGAACGGCAACCTCGCGTCGGTGACGGTCCTGGCGGCGAAGCCGTACACAGGCTGACCCCACACACGGTACGAGGGCCCCGGGCGACGTTTCCCGGGGCCCTCGCGTTGCCCGGCCACCGCCTCACGCCTCGAAGTCGTACTCCAGGACGTACGCGGCGGAGTCGAGCGTCATCTCGTTCACCTCGACGGCCCGCCCGTCCGCGCCGAACGCGGTCCGGCAGATCAGCACCACGGGTGTGCCGGAGCCGAGCCCGAGCCGGGCGGCCTCGTCCTGGGTCGGCATCCGGGAACGGATCTCCTCCCGGAACCGGGCAGGCCCGTGCCCCAGCTCGGCGAGCCGGGCGTAGCTGCCACCGGGTCCGGTGTCGTCCCGGGTGATCGCGGAACCGGCCACGAGATCGGCCGGAAAGTACGAGGTGGCGAGGAGGACGGGTTTCCCGTCGAGGACGAACCGCCGCCCGCGCGCGAGCACGTCCGCCCCGGCCTCCAGCCCCAGTACCCGCGCCACATGCGCGGGAGCGTGTTCCTCCCGCACGACGAGCTGATCGACGACGAGCTCCCGCTCCCCGACATCCCCGTCCCACACGGACCGCCCGGCCCCCCACCCGTCCCGCGCGAGCCGGGTGATCCCGCGTCGTCGCACAGGTCGAAACTCTCGAACGAAGACACCTGAACCTTTACGTGACTCTGCCAGACCTTCGTTCTGGAGCACGCCGAGTGCCTGGCGCGCGGTCATCCGGGCCACCTGGTGTTCAGCCATGAGGTCGTTCTCGCCTGGCAGGCGATCGCCTGGACCGTATGCACCCGACCGGATGGCTTCCCGCAGCGCATCAGCGATGAGCTGGTACTTAGGTCGGCGACCGCTACCTGTGGACACCCGTTCTCCTCCCTGATCCTGTCTAGAGATCCTAAACGGCCAACAACACACCCACCTCCGGCAGGCCCTGCGACCCATGAGTGCCAATTGACATCTCTAGAGATCCGAGGTTCTCTAGAGATGTCGGACGGTCCTCATGAAAGAAGAGATCGCCATGTCGTCATTCACAAATAGGGTTCATCACCCCAACCTGGTCCCGTACATCACGGCCTGGAGTTCCGAGCGGACGCAGCGGCCGCCCGTGATCGTCCGGGGCGCGGGCATCGGCTACGCGGACGAGTCCCCCTACGACCGGGACGGTGACGGCGTCCTGTGGATGCGGGAGTCCGTCAGTCCCGGACGGGGCAGGCCGGAGTTCGGGCGGGTCCATCTGATGCGGCAGCGCCGGGCGATGCGCAGGCTGCTGTGCCAGGTCTGCGGCCGGGCCGCGGACCGCGACGGCGACGGTGTGCTGTGGCTGCTCGGGGAACACGACGCCGCCGAGCTCACGACCAGCCATCCACCGCTCTGCGTCCCGTGTGCCGCGCAGGCGGCGAGATCCTGCCCGTACCTGCGCGGCGGGTGCACCGCCGTGCGCGCCCGGAGCCGCACACCGATCGGCGTGCACGGCATGGTCTACCGGCCAGGGTTCCCCTTCCCGGTCGCGGAGACGGACGGCGGTGTGCTCTACGGCGACGAACGCATCCGCTGGACACGGGCCGCGCAGCTCATCGTCCGGCTGGCGGAGGTGACCGTGGTGGAGCTGCACACGGGTGTGCCCGCCGCGCGGCGATGAGCCGAGCGACGGGCACAGGGACGAGGAACCCTCCCGTCAGGAAGCCGCGTCGCGGTACTTGCGGACGGCCAGGGTGCGGAAGACGACGATGATCAGGACGGACCAGATCAGGGACGCCCAGACGGGGTGCTGCATGGGCCAGGCCGGGGAGTCGACCACGCCCGGGTTGCCGAAGAGTTCGCGGCAGGCCTGGACGGTCGCGCTGAACGGGTTCCAGTCCGCGACATGCTGGAGCCACGGGGTCATCTGGCTGGAGTCCACGAACGCGTTCGAGATGAACGTGACCGGGAAGAGCCAGATCAGCCCGCCCGAGGTCGCCGCCTCGGGGGTGCGGACGGAGAGGCCGATCAGGGCGCCGATCCAGGAGAAGGCGTAGCCGAGCAGAAGCAGCAGGGCGAACGCCGCCAGCGTCTTCAGGATGCCCTCGTGGGCGCGCCAGCCCACCAGGAGGGCGACGACCACCAGGACGACGACGGTGAGCGCCGTCTGGACCAGGTCCGCGAGGGTGCGGCCGGTGAGGACCGCGCCGCGTGACATGGGCAGCGAGCGGAAGCGGTCGACGAGGCCCTTGTGCATGTCGTCCGCGATCCCGGCGCCCGCGCCGGCCGTCGCGAAGGTCACGGTCTGCGCGAAGATGCCCGCCATCAGGAACTCGCGGTACACCTGCGGGCTGGTGTCGCCCGCGACGCTCACCGAGCCGCCGAAGACATAGCTGAACAGGACGACGAACATCACCGGCTGGATCAGGCCGAACAGCACGATCTCGGGGATCCGGGTCATCCGGATCAGGTTTCTTCGGGCGATCACCAGGGAGTCCCGGACGGACTGGACGACGCCCCCGGAGCCCTTCGGCGCGGCGGGCCGCACCGTTTCGGTCGCTGCGCTCATCGGCCCGTCTCCTCGTCGGTCGTGGCGGTCGGGGTCACCGGTTCCATGGGCAGCCGGGGCCGTTGCCCCTCGCCCGGCCTCGGCGGGGAGTCGGGGCCGCCGCTCTCACCGGCCTCGGCCGCGTGGCCGGTGAGGGAGAGGAACACGTCGTCCAGGGTGGGGCGGCGCAGTCCGATGTCGTCGATCTCGATGCCGCGGGAGTCGAGTTCGCGGATGACCTCGGCGAGCAGCTTGGCACCGCCGTCGACCGGGACGGTGAGCTTGCGGGTGTGCTGCTCGGTGCTCACCTCGCCCTTGCCGAGCGCGGCGAGCACCCCGGACGCGGTGGTCATGTGCTCGCGCTCGTGGACGACGACCTCGACGCGTTCCCCGCCGGTGCGGGCCTTGAGCTGGTCGGAGGTGCCGCGGGCGATGACCTTGCCGTGGTCGACCACGCAGATGTCGTGCGCGAGGTGGTCGGCCTCCTCCAGGTACTGGGTGGTGAGCAGCAGCGTCGTACCGCCCGCGACGAGTTCCTGGATGACCTCCCACAGGGCCAGCCGGTTACGGGGGTCGAGTCCGGTGGTCGGCTCGTCCATGAACATCACGGGCGGGGAGACGACGAGCGCGGCGGCGAGGTCGAGCCGGCGGCGCATACCGCCGGAGTACGTCTTGGCGGTGCGGTCGGCGGCGTCCGCGAGCCCGAAGCGCTCCAGGAGTTCATCGGCGCGGACCTTGGCGGCCTTCGACTTCAGCTGGTAGAGCTGGCCGACCATACGGAGGTTCTCGCGGCCGGTCAGATACTCGTCGACGGCGGCGAACTGGCCGGAGAGGCCGATCGAGCGCCGGACGTCGTTGGGGTTCTTGAGGACGTCGATGCCCGCGACGACCGCGCGGCCGCTGTCCGGGCGGAGCAGGGTGGTCAGACAGCGCACCGCGGTGGTCTTCCCCGCGCCGTTCGGGCCGAGCAGGCCGAGGACGGTGCCTTCGGGGACGTCGAGGTCGACCCCGTCCAGCGCTCTGACATCGCCGAAGGTCTTCACGAGACCTTCCGCGTGGATGGCGGCCGGCATGTGGTTTCTCCCAGTGGTCCGGTCGCCCCCGGGCAGGCGGGCGACTCGTTCAAGACAGTCAAATTTGCCGGATTTGTCGCTATATGTACAGCCGTGCGGAATCCGGGCAGCGACGGCTCGGGCCCGCGCCGGGCGGACCGAAGGCCACACCATAACGCGATGTATCGCGTCTCTCAACGGATTTCACCGAAGTCGGTACGGGGCCTCGGGGCGAGGAGAGGACGGGGTGCGGGCCGGGCGTCCGGGACCGGCGGGGGCGGGCGCGTGGGATGGGCTCGGGCGGGCGCGTGGGATGGGTGCGGGCGGGTGCGGGCGGGCTCCGGGGAGACGCCCGCGCCCGTACCCCCCGGGGTCACTCGATGATCGTGTAGGAGGCCGTCCGCAGGGCGTCACGGACCTCGTCGCAGTGGTCGGGGCCCTTGGTCTCCAGATGCAGCTCCACCTCCGCCTCCGTCAGCCCGAGCCGCGGATCGGTACGCACATGGCTCACGTCCAGGACATTGGCGTCGGCCTCCGAGAGAACGCCCAGCAGCGTGGCGAGCGCCCCCGGCCGGTCGGTGAGCCGCAGCCGGACCGCGAGATAACGGCCCGCCGCGGCCATCCCGTGCCGCAGGATGCGCTGCATCAGCACCGGATCGACGTTCCCCCCGGACAGCACCGCCACCACCGGCCCCGTGAACGCCCCGGGGTCACCGAGCAGCGCGGCCACCGGCGCCGCGCCCGCCGGTTCCACCACCATCTTGGCCCGCTCCAGACACAGCAGCAGCGCGCTCGACAGCTCGTCCTCGGAGACCGTCCGCACCTCGTCCACCAGCTCCGCGACGATCCGGAACGGGACACCGCCCGGCCGCCCCACCTTGATCCCGTCGGCCATCGTCGCCTGGTGCCGGATCGACACCGGCCGTCCCGCCGCCAGCGAGGGCGGATACGCCGCCGCGCCCGCGGCCTGCACCCCCACGATCCGCACATCCGGGCGCAGCGCCTTCACCGCCACCGCGATCCCCGCGGCGAGCCCGCCACCGCCCATCCCGACCACGATGGTCCGCACCTCGGGGCACTGCTCCAGGATCTCCAGCCCGACGGTGCCCTGACCCGCGACGATGTCCCGGTGGTCGAACGGGTGGATGAACACCGCGCCCGTCCGCTCCGCGTGCTCCTGCGCCGCGGCCAGCGCCTCGTCGACGACCTGACCATGGAGCCTCACCTCCGCGCCGTACTCCCGGGTCGCCGCGATCTTCGGGAGCGGTGCCCCCAACGGCATGAACACGGTAGAACGCACCCCGAGGAGCGCCGACGCGTGCGCGACCCCCTGCGCGTGGTTGCCCGCGCTGGCCGCGACGACCCCCGCCGCGCGCTCCTCCGGCAGCAGACCCGCGATCCGCACGTACGCGCCGCGCACCTTGAACGAACCCGTCCGCTGGAGGTTCTCGCACTTGAGCCGGACCGGGGCGCCCACCAGCGCCGACAGATGACGGCTTCCCTCTATCGGGGTCATCCGGGCGACCCCCGCGAGCATCTTCCGGGCACCGCTCACGTCGTCGAGCGTGACGGGCTGGTCGACGGGGAGAAAGGAGTCAGCGGCGGGGTAGCTCATGACGCAAGTCTCGCAGCTCACACCGTCCGCGCCCCGGGGCGCCGCCGGTTTCTCCAGCGCCCGTACGGGGGGCCGTTCTCCCGCGTACTCTGTCCCCCAATTCTTTCCCCACGCATGAAGTGAGCCTCCGGCCATGCCCACAACACCAGAAATGTCGATGGACATGATGACCTCCGGCGACACCGGTCTTCTCGACGCCCTCCAGCACGAAGTGGCGCTCTTCGCCCGCCGTGCCGAACAGACCCGCCTCGGCGGGGTGGGGCAGGTGCGCAACTCGATGGACCGCGCCGCCTATCTGCTGCTCAACCGCCTTGACAAGGAAGGACCGATGGGGGTCAAAGCGCTGGCCGCCAGTATGGGTATCGACTCCTCGACCGTGACCCGCCAGGTCGCGCCGCTCGTCGACACCGGACTGGTGAAACGCACGTCGCACCCCGAGGACGGCCGCGCGGTCGTCCTCCAGCTCTCCCCGCGCGGCCAGGGCCGGTTGGAGGAGGTGCGCTGCTCCCGCCGGGAGCTGATGGCCCAGTTGACCGACGAGTGGGAACCGGTCGAACGCGAACAGTTCTGCGCCCTCCTCACCCGTTTCAACACCGCCCTGTCCGCCCGGATGGCCGCGCCCGCACCCGGCACGGACCCCGTGACCGAATCCTGAACCGCCCCGCCCCCGGACCGGGCAGCGCCCACCGGCGCGCGTGACGCACCGCCGGACAACTCCCGTCCGTACGGGCTGAGTCACCCCCGTCCACCCATCCACCCGCCCCGGGTTCTCGCCGCCCGACCGTCCGGAGCCGACGCCGACTGGACCCGGACATCCGTCGAACAGAACCCGGGCCCCGAACCCCGGGGGCCACGCGGATCCCCGCCCCGCCCCCGGAGCCGTACGCACCCTTGACCCCGGCCCCGTCCCTGCCCCGATAGTGGGAGCGGGGCGCGTACCGGTGCCCCGTACGACATGGCCCCGCCGAGGGCCGCACGCGGGGTCGGGAGGCGCGATGCGCACACGGCACACGAGCCGTGACGCCCGCCGGGAAAGGGAGTTCGCGGCGTTCGTCGCGGGCGCCGCCCCCCGGCTGCTGCACACCGCGGCCCTGCTCACCGCCGAACCCCCCGACACCCCGGTCCCCCGCGCGCGGGCCCTGCTCACGCACGCCCTCGCGCTCACCTACGCCGACTGGGACGGGCTGCGCGGCGACGACCCGTACGACCACGCCCGCGGCCGTCTCGTCACCCGCTACGACCGTGACAGCTGGCATCCCCGCGCACCCCGCCACCACCCGCCGCCCGTCCCGGGCGGCGTCCTCGCCGCGCTCGGCCCGCGCGAGCGGCTCGTGCTCGTGCTGCGGCTGCACGAAGGGGTCGCCGAGGAGCAGATCGCGGCGCTGCTCGGGCTGTCCGCGGAGCGGGTCCGGGTGCTCTGCGCGCGGGCGGTGGCCACGGTGCTGGGCCCTCGGGCCGGGCGGGGCGTGCCGGGGGGTGCCGTCAGGACGGCGGGTGCGGGTTCCGGGGCCGGGGCCGGTGCGGGTGCCGGTGCGGGTGCCGGTGCGGGCGGCCCTCGGTGAGCGGCGACCGCAAGGAGGACGCCGTGCGGCGGCTCCTGGCGGGTGGGGCGCCGGTGGTGCCGGCCGGGCTGTGCGGGGACGCGGTGCGGCGCGGGGGGCGGGTGCGGGGGCGGCGGCGGGTCGTTCGGCGGGTGCTGTGGCTGTTGGTGCTCGGTGTCGCGGTGGCGTTCGTGGTGTGGGCGTCGCTGGTCCGCCCCTGGTCGGTCCCGCCCTCGGTGACGACCCCGCCGCTCACCGGTTGGTGACCCTGGTCGGGGGTCGCCTTCGCCTGCGGCGCCGAGGTCTGTCCGGCGTGGCGCACTTCGTTGCTGTGCCGTCGTTCGTGGGTTTCGCGCAGTTCCCCGCGGGTCGCCTTCGCTTGCGCTTCCCAGGTCTGTCCGGCTGGGCGCACTTCGTTCCTGTGCCGTCGCCCGGTGGTTTCGCGCAGTTCCCCGCGCCCCTTTGGGGCGCCATCTGCTTGTTCTTCGGGTCGGTGCCGGTCGGGATTCTCCGTCCTCGATCCGACACGCTCGGTACGACGTGTCCTTGCCGGACTGAAGAGCATCGGAGTCTGCGAGCAGAGATTCCCGCCCACCCCCTCCCGTAGTCCGGCGAGTCCGCGAGGAGGGTGGTTCCGCAAGCAAAGGCCCGCACCTGACCGACAGCCTGAAGAGGCGCCCCCAAAGGGGCGCGGGGAACTGCGCAAAAGACGAGGGCTGACCCGCACCCGGCGAACGACCGCAAGGGAGCAGCATCCAGGGGCGCGGGGAACTGCGCACCCACGGACGTACCCGCACGGGAACAGGTACGCCCAGGTGGGGAACCCCAGGGGCGCGGGGAACTGCGCGAGCAACCAAGGACCATCCGCACCCGAACGGGAACCGCAAGAGGCGCGATCCAAGGGGCGCGGGGAACTGCGCAAAAACGAGGACCGGCCCGCACCCGAAAAGCGACCGCAAGAGGGCAGCACCCAGGGGCGCGGGGAACTGCGCACCCACGGACGTACCCGCACGGGAACAGGTACGCCCAGGTGGGGAACCCCAGGGGCGCGGGGAACTGCGCGAGCGACCAAGGACCATCCGCACCCGAACGGGTACCGCAAGAGGCGCGATCCAAGGGGCGCGGGGAACTGCGCAAAGACGAGGACGGTCCCGCACCCGAAATGCGACCGTAAGAGGGCAGCACCCAGGGGCGCGAGGAACTGCGCACCCCCGGACGTACCCGCACCCGGACAAGTACGCCCAGCGCAGGAAACCCAGAAGCGCGAGCGAAGGCGACCCGTGGGGAACTGCGCACCCCCGGACGTACCCGTACGGGGACAGGTACGTCCGGCTGCGGGTACTCCGGGGGCGCCGGCGAAGACGGGGACGCCGTCAGCCCAGTGCGCGTTGGAGGTCGGCGAGAAGATCGTCCGCGTTCTCGATGCCGACCGAGAGCCGGACGAGATCCCCGGGCACCTCCAGCGCGGACCCCGCGACCGACGCGTGCGTCATCCGCCCCGGGTGCTCGATCAGCGACTCGACCCCGCCCAGCGACTCCCCGAGGGTGAACAGCTCGGCCCGGTCGCACACCGCGACCGCCGCCTCCTCGCCCCCGGCGACCTGGAAGGACACCATCCCCCCGAACCGCTTCATCTGCTTCGCGGCGATCTCGTGCCCCGGGTGCTCGGGCAGCCCCGGGTACAGCACCTTCGTCACCCGCGGATGCCGCGTCAGCATGTCCGCGACCCGGGTCGCGTTCTCGCTGTGCCGGTCCATCCGCACGGCCAGCGTCTTGATGCCGCGCAGCACGAGCCAGGAGTCGAAGGGCCCGGCGACCGCGCCCATCGCGTTCTGGTGGTACGCCAGCTCCTCCGCGAGCGCGGGATCGGAGGCGATCAGCGCGCCGCCGACGACGTCCGAGTGGCCGCCCATGTACTTGGTCAGCGAGTGGACGACGACATCGGCGCCGAGGGCGAGCGGCTGCTGGAGGTACGGCGTCGCGAACGTGTTGTCGACGACGAGCCGCACCCCGGTCTCCCGGGCGATCTGCGCCAGCACGGGGATGTCGGTGATGCCGAGCAGCGGGTTGGAGGGCGTCTCCACCCAGATCGCCTTGGTGCGCGGGGTGACGGCCGCGCGAACCGCGTCGGGCTCGGAGGTGTGCGCGACGGAGAACTCCACGCCCCAGCGCGCGGCGACCTTCGCGAAGAGCCGGAAGGTGCCGCCGTACGCGTCGTCGGGGATCACGACATGGTCGCCGGGCGCGAGCAGCGTCCGCAGCAGACAGTCCTCGGCGGCGAGCCCGGAGGCGAACGCCAGCCCCCGTACCCCGCCCTCCAGCGCGGCGAGGTTCTCCTCCAGGGCGGTCCGGGTCGGGTTCGCGCTGCGGCTGTACTCGTAGCCGCCGCGCAGCCCCCCGACGCCGTCCTGCTTGAACGTGGAGACCTGGTGGATCGGGGGGACCACCGCGCCGGTGAGGGGATCGGCGGTGTTCCCCGCGTGGATCGCGACGGTCTCGAAGGAATGCGTGGTGTGCGAGTCGCTCATGGACACCGAGCGTAATGCGGACGGGCACCGGGCCGTGCCCCGCCATGTGACAGGTTCGCCAATTGTCGGACCCGTCTGGTTCGCTTGTACTCATGGAGATTCTCTGGTTCCTGATGGCGTCGCTCATGCTCGCGGCGGTGCTCACCCCGTTCCTGCGGCGCCGACGCTCGGGAATACAACTGGTGAGCCCGGACGCGCCCGACGCCGCGGACCCGGCGGACTACGGATTCATGCGCGAGGAGCTGCTGGACATCCGGATGCCCGGCCCCGACGAGGACCTGATCGATGTGCTGGACGTCGTGCAGGGCACCCAGGAGTGGCGGGCCGCGTCCCAGCTCCTCGCGGGTACGGAGGCCGGGGGTGAGCGGCGGTGGCAGCGTGTGCAGGCGTTCGCGGGCGCCGCGTCGCTGGAGCTGAGCCGGCGTCCCGGCGGGACGGCCGGGGCCGGGGCGGGCGGCCAGTGGCTGCGCTCCTGGCGGGCGGAGGCGCCGAAGGACGCGGGCGGCGCGGCCGTGCAGGCCGAGTTCCTGGTGCAGCAGGCGTTCCGCACCGCGACGGCCGGGACGGACGAGTTCCGGATCATCCTGGAGGAGGCCCGCGAGGCGTGCGGCCAGGCCGCGCTGCTGGCCCCGGGGGACCCGGTCCCGTACATCATCGAGCTGTCCATCGCGCGGGGCCTCGGCTACCCGCAGGCGGACTTCGAGCAGGTCTGGCTGAAGATCCTCGACCGCGCGCCCGCGCACATGGGGGCGCATCTGTCCGCGCTGCACTACTGGTGCGAGAAGTGGCACGGTTCACGCGCGCAGGCGTACTCCTTCGCGGAGGCCGCCGCCGCCCGTGCCCCGCAGGGCTCCCTGCTGTCGTCGCTGCCGCTCTTCGCGGTGTACGAGCATCTGCCGGAGATCGCCCTGGTCAACGACTTCTACGGCACCGAGGTCGTCCGCAAGGCGATCGAGGGCGCCCTGTTCGCGGCCCACTCCGCCCGCCCCGGTGACCCGATGCTGGCGCACGTCCGGCATCTGCTGGTGTTCTTCCTGGTCCGCTCCGAGCGCTGGGGCGAGGCCATGAACCAGCTCGTCCGGGTGGACGGCCATGTGGGCGCCCTGCCGTGGACGCTGTCCCGGGAACCGGCGGCGGAGTACGCGGTGTACCGCGCGCTGGCCGTAGCGGGCTACGAGGCCAACGGAGGCACCCCGGCGACGCTCTCCCACTGAGCGTTGTCTTAGGCGCGGCGGACCTTCCAGAGCCATACGGCCGTGCCCGCTATCAGGGCGAGCGAGCCCAGGTTGGCCAGGAGGGCCGGGATCTCCGCCACCGCGTGGCCCGAGACCAGGTTCCAGGTCGTGGCGAGGGCGATCGGCACCACAAGGGTGAGCAGTATGCCGGTGGTCTTCTGGACGGCGGTCCAGTGCACCGAGGTGCAGAGCAGCACCGCGCCGGTGAGGCGGAACGCGAAGACGGGGACCACGCCGGGGGTGCCGGACAGGAGCATGGCGAGGGGCGGCGCGAGGGCGAGCATCAGCAGTGGGACCAGAGGATGCACCTTGCCGCGCCGGACGGGCGCGCCGGGCTCGGCACCGCCCCGGCCCGGCGCCCCGTTCCCCGCCTCGGCCAGCGCCGTCGCCGCGATCGTACGGGGGTCCCCCAGCTCCGCGAGGATCTGGCCGATCGCGGCGTCGGGACGCTCGGCACGTGTCACCTCGATGTGCTCGGCGAGGTCGGCGAGGAGCTCCTGGCGGCGGTCGGCGGGAAGCGCGGTGGCCTCGCGCCCGACGGCGGAGAGGTAGTCGCGTACGGGGTCGGCGGAAGTCTTCATGCGGGGTCTCCGGTGGGGGGGTGCGGGGTGGTCAGGAAGGTGTCGACGGCGTCGCGGAAGCCGGGCCAGACACGGGTGAACTCATCGAGCGCGGCCCGGCCGCTGTCGGTGAGCGCGTAGTAGCGGCGGGGCGGTCCGGAGGCGGACTCCTGCCAGGTGGTGGTGACCAGGTCGTCCCGGCGGAGCCGGGAGAGCAGCGGGTAGACCGTGCCCTGGCTGGTGGCCAGCGCGCCGGAGTCCTCCAGCGCGTGGAGGAGTTCCACGCCGTAGCGCGGACGTTCCCGCATCAGGGCGAGCACGCAGTACTCCAGGACCCCCTTGCGCAGCTGGGTGGCCGCACGGGCCTGCATGGTCGGATCACCTGGTTCCATGCGATGCAAGATACCTGGTCGGGCAAGGCCCGGGGAAGGGCACCCCCCTGGTCGTCACCGGGCCGTGACCGGGCGGGGTGACACGGCCGGACCCGCGCCCGGGGAATCACGCGCCGCGCCCGCACGTTGAGACGGGTACATCAGGTGGCCCTCCGGAGGAGAACCATGTTCCTGCACAGCCGTAACCCGAAGCTGCCGACCCCGGAGCAGGCCCTGAACGGCCGTCCGGAGCCGGTGTTCCAGGTGCCCGCGCGCCACACGGTCCTCGGCAACCCGCTGCTCGGCCCCTACCCCGACGGCCTGGCGACCGCCGATTTCGGGCTGGGCTGTTTCTGGGGCGCGGAGCGCAAGTTCTGGCAGACGGAGGGTGTCTGGACGACCCTCGTCGGCTACCAGGGCGGCTACACCGAGCACCCGACGTACGACGAGGTGTGCTCGGGCATGACCGGCCACACCGAGGCCGTCCGCGTGGTGTACGACCCCTCCGTGGTGTCGTACGAGTCCCTGCTCAAGCTCTTCTGGGAGTCCCACGACCCCACCCAGGGCTTCCGCCAGGGCAATGACGTGGGCACCCAGTACCGCTCCGCGATCTACCCCCACACGCCCGAGCAGGCCGCCGCGGCCGACCGCTCCCGCGACCGCTACCAGGAGGTCCTCACGGCCTCGGGGCTCGGCGGCATCACCACGGAGATCCTGCCCGCGGAGGGCCGGGTCTTCTATCCCGCCGAGGCACCCCACCAGCAGTACCTCGCGAAGAACCCGAACGGCTACTGCGGCATCGGCGGCACCGGCGTCTCCTGCCCGATCGGCGTGGCCTCCGCGGAGTAGCGGGTCGCCTTCGCTTGCGCTTCTGAGGTCTGTCCGGCTGGGCGTACTTGTCCCCGCACAGGTCGCTCGTCGGGTGCGCAGTTCCCCGCGCCCCTGAGGTGCTGCCCCATTGCGGTCGTTCCTCGGGTGCGGGTCCGCCCTCGTCTTTTGCGCAGTTCCCCGCGCCCCTGAAGGGGCGCCCAACTGGGGCTGTCCTCCCTCTGCGGGCTGTCAGCGACCGGGGCCGGGGTTCAAACCCCTCTCCTCGCGCAGTCGCAGGACTCACGTAAGGGGGTGGGCGGGAATCTCTGCCCGCAGACTCCGACGCCACCAGTACATCCACTGGACGTCCGTACCGAGCGCGTTGGAGCGAGGACGGAGAATCCCGACCGGCCCCGACCCGAAGAACAAACAGAACGCGCCCCAAAGGGGCGCGGGGAACTGCGCGAAACCACCGAGCGACGGCACAGGAAACAAGTTCGTCCAACCGGACAGACCTATGAGGCGCAAGCGAAGGCGACCCGCGAGGAACCGCGCACCCACCGAGCGACCCGCACAGGAACAAGTACGTCCCGCCGGACAGACCTCAAAAGCGCAAGCCGAACGCGGTCAACGGCCGTCCGGTGTAGGCCGGTGCTCCACGTACTCCACTATCAGGCCGTCCCGGTGGCGCGCGGTGAACCCCGACCCCGTAGGGACCGACTGCAACGGGCTGACGATCTCCGCCCCCTCCGCTTCGAGCCGCTCCAGAAACGCCCGCGCCGAATCGACCAGGAGGGTTCCCGAGGTGGACCGGAACCGCGCCACCAAATCGTCCGCGCCCTCGATGAGCAGGAAGCCGCCGACGGCCGCAAGCGCGAGCCCCTTCTCCGGGTAGGTGAACCACATGTCGCGGGCGACGCCGAGCAGCCGTTCGTAGGACGCGGTGACCTCCTCCAGCGTGCCCGGCGGGGTGAACACCCGCAGGAACACCCGGGGTTCGACGAGGTCGGAGGAGTCGTTCGAGCGGCGCCGCATGACGCCGCCGGCGGAGGGATGTTGTGTCATGGGCCCAGGTTCCCGGCCACCGCGCCGGACGACCAGTCGTCCGCTCGTACGGTGACCACAGGTCATAGGCAACGGCTCCGCGCGGCCTACCCTCGGCGTATGACGTCCCCCGCGCCAGTCCCCGCGCCGACCCCGGACCGGGATACCGCACCGACCCCGGACCGGGGCCCCGCCGGCACCCCCGCCCTGCGCCGCCGCGAACTGGGCGGCTTCCTGCGGGCCCACCGCGAACAGCTCGCACCCCAAGAGGTCGGACTGCCCAGCGGGCCCCGCCGCCGCACCCCGGGACTGCGCCGCGAGGAGGTCGCCGCGCTCTCGGGGGTCGGGGTCGCCTGGTACACCTGGCTGGAACAGGGGCGGGTGGAGACGTCCCGTGCCGTACTGGAGGCGGTGAGCCGGACGTTGCGGCTCGGCACCGAGGAACGCGGGCACGTCCTGCGGCTCGCCGGATACACCGCACCGCCGCCGGACGGCGAGGACGCCCCGGACCAGGTGCCCGGCGCACTGCGCCGCATGATCGGCGCCTGGCCCCGTTCACCCGCGCTGGTGCTGGACACCGTCCTCGGGATCGCCGCGTGGAACACCGCGTGGACGGAGGTCTGGCCCGATCCGGGGGCGGTCCCCGCGGCGGACCGGAATCTGCTGCTCCTGCTGATCGGGGACCCGGCGCATCAACGCGTGCTGCCCGACTGGGAGCCCGTGGTGATCGATCTGCACCGGCACTTCCGGGGCACCGCCGACACGGGACCCGCCGGACGCGGGGTGCGGGAGCTGGGGGAACGGCTGCGGACCGTCCGGCCCGATCTGGCGCACTGGTGGGGATGCCGGACCGTGGGCAGCTTCGCGCCCCGCACCGTACGGCTCACCGCGCCGGAGACCGGGGCGCCACCGGCGTCGTACGAACTCACCCTGCTGGCGCCCGGGGTGGGAGGCGGAACACACAGCGTCCTCGTCCAGACACCGGTGGAGCACTGAGCACCACCGCAGGAAACGCAGGACACGCACCGCACGGACGGGCGGCGGGGGATGCACCGCCGCCGCCCGTCCGGACACCGTCAGAGGGTGGCCGTGTCGATCACGAAGCGGTAGCGGACGTCCGAGCGGAGCACCCGCTCGTACGCGTCGTTGATCTGGTGCGCCTCGATCAGTTCGATCTCCGAGCCGATGCCGTGCTCCGCGCAGAAGTCCAGCATCTCCTGGGTCTCCCGGATACCGCCGATGTTGGAACCGGCGAGGGTCTTGCGGCCCATCAGCAGGGAGAACAGGTTGAGGCTGACCGGCTCCTCGGGGGCGCCCACGTTCACCAGCGCGCCGTCGGTGCGCAGCAGCGACAGGTACCGGTCGAAGTCCAGCGGCGCGGAGACCGTGGAGACGATCAGGTCGAAGCGGTCGCGCAGTTCCTCGAACGTCGCCGGGTCGCTGGTGGCGTGGTAGTGGGTGGCACCGAGCCGCAGCCCGTCCTCGCGCTTGCCGAGGGTCTGGCTGAGGACGGTGACCTCGGCGCCCAGGGCGTGCGCGATCCGCACGGCCATGTGCCCGAGACCGCCCATACCGACGACGGCGACCTTCTTGCCGGGCCCGGCGTTCCAGTGGCGCAGCGGGGAGTAGGTGGTGATGCCCGCGCACAGCAGCGGCGCGGCCACGTCGAGCGGAAGGGCGTCGGGGATACGGAGGGTGTAGTTCTCGTCCACGACGATCTGCTTGGCGTAGCCGCCGTAGGTGGGCTCGCCGTCCTTGTGGCGGCCGTTGTACGTGGGGACCGCGCCGCCGGAGCAGTGCTGCTCCAGTCCGGCGCGGCAGTTGTCGCACTCACGGCAGGAGTCGACGAGGCAGCCGACGCCGACCCGGTCCCCGACGGCGAAGCGGGTGACGCCCGGTCCGGTCGCGGCGACCGTCCCGGCTATCTCGTGGCCGGGCACCATCGGGTAGATGCCCTCGCCCCAGCCGTCACGGGCCTGATGGATGTCGGAGTGGCAGATTCCGGCGAAGTGGATGTCGATCAGGACGTCGGACTCGCCGATCGCGCGGCGCTCGACGGTGGTGCGCTCCAGCGGGGCCTTCGCGGAGGGTGCGGCGTAGACGGGGATGGTGGGCATGCCGGGGGTCTCCTCGGTGGTTCGGGTGCACCGGTCCTGCTGTGGTGGGGGTACGCGGTGCCGGTCGGCGGCGCACTCCGGTGCTTGCTGTGTGTGACGTCATGGCCAAGCCTGCCCCGTGTTCGGCCGCGCACCCAGACCACCGCTGTACCTACGTCCCGTGGTCCTACCACCGGCGGGGACAGGCAGCGGCCGGCCGGCCCGGCAGGTCCGTGATACTGGGAGCATGGAACACCTGCCCGAACGCGCGCCCGCGTACGCCACCGCCGAGCCCGCGCTGGACCGGCGGGCCGAGCTGAGCGAGTTCCTGCGCAACCGTCGCGCCCGGCTGAAGCCGGACGACGTGGGGCTGCCGGATTTCGGGCGGCACCGCCGGGTGCCGGGGCTGCGGCGGGAGGAGCTGGCGCAGCTCGCGGGGGTGTCGGTGGCGTACTACACCCGCCTCGAACAGGGCAACGGGCGCAATGTGTCGGTGGAGGTGCTGGACTCGATCGCGCGGGCGCTGCGGCTGAGCGACGCGGAGTACTCGCATCTGACGCGTCTCGCGAAGCCGAGGAGCCACAAGAAGCGGCGTGGTGGTACGTGCCCCGACCCGCAGATGCGGCCCGCGCTGCAACGGTTCCTCGACTCGATGGAGGGTGTGCCCGCGTATGTCGCCGGGCGGCGTTCCGATGTCCTCGGCTGGAACGCGCTGGCGGCGGCGCTGTTCACGGACTGGGGCGCGCTGGCTCCACGGGAGCGGAACTGGGCGCGGTGGGTGTTCCTGGAGCCGCGCTCGCGCGAGGTGTTCGTGGAGTGGGAGGGCAAGGCGACCGACGTGGTCAGCTCGCTGCGGATGGACTCGGGGTGCTATCCGGACGATCCGCTGATGGCGGCGCTGGTGGGTGAGCTGGCGCTGAAGAGCGCGGACTTCCGGCGGCTGTGGGCGGCCCACGACGTGAAGGAGAAGGGGCACGGGGTGAAGAGGTTCCGGCATCCGCGGGTGGGCGAGCTGTCGCTGGCGTACGAGGTGTTCCGCCCGGTGGACGATCCGCAGCTGCTGCTGATCACGTACCACCCGGAGCCGGGCTCCCCGTCGGAGGAGGCCCTGCGGGTGCTGGCGGGCATATGACGCCGCCGCGGTCCCGGGGCGGCACCTGAGCCCCCGCGCGCCCGCGCCGGGGCACGCGGAAGGGCCCGCCGTACGGTGTGCACGGCGGACCCCGGGTCACTGCACGGAACTACTTCCCGTAGTACGCGTTGTGGATCGACACCGTCGACCCGTTCCCCGCCCGGTCGGTGATCTTCGCGCGGAGCGAGATCCCCTTCCCCGCCGCCGGGTTCTTCACGGACACCTTGCCGCCGGAGACCGTCAGCTTCTTCCAGACGCGTCCCTGGTCGTACGACACATACACCAGGAGCGACTTGAGCTCCCGGCCCGCCGCGGCCCCCTGCACCTTCACGGGCACCACCTGCGTACGCCCGGCGGGCACCGTACCGTCGGGCCGTACGACCGCCCCGAACCGTGCCGTGGACACGGGAAGGTGGGTGAGCCGCGCCGTCCGCCTGGACCGGAACGTGAAGCTGGTGTCGATCCGGCTGGAGATCCTCGCGACCCCCGCCTCACGGGTGACGGACGACGTCAGCCGGTACGCCGCGTCCCCCGCCGGAAGCGTGAACTCCTCGCCGGTCAGCGGATCACGGTTCCCGGCGAGCTTCCTGCCCTCGCGGTACAGCGTCGTCCGGGCGGACGTGCGGTCGGAGGCCGGGAAGCCCGCGTGACCCTGCCCGTCGGTGAACAGCGGTATGTAGCCGAACAGGGTGTCACCGTCCCGGCCGACCCCGTACTCGCCGCCGACACGGGGTCCGAAGACACCGACGTTGAACGTCTTGGTGTACGTACGGCCCGCCTTGAACAGCTGCGGCTCGCCGAGCAGCGTCACGGTGTCGAGGACGGGTATGCCGCCCGGGCCGGCCCCCCCGAACTGCTGGACGTCGACGGTCCAGCGGACCTGGTTGGAGGTCGACAGATGCAGCGTCCGGGTGCCGGGCACCGGCTTCGGTATGACGACCTCCGACATACTCCACTGCGTGCCGGCCGCGAAACCCCGCACGACCGGTCCCGCGGTCACGCCGCGGGCGGACGCGCCGACGGCGACCTTCACCGTGGACAGCTCACCGGCCTTGTAGTGCTTGGTGAGCCCGGTCGAGAACTGCTGCGGCGACCCGAGCAGGAGGGTGCTGTACTGGCTGTTGCCCTTGCTCCAGTGACCGTCCCACTGCTGGCTGAGCGAGCCGTCGGTGACCTTCGGCCCGAGGTGCGCGGTGCGGACGTTGCGCAGACTCCTGAAGCCCGTGCCGATCGTCAGGTCCATCTCCGCGTTCGCCACGGTGAAGCTGCCGAGGAAGAGTTCGGACCGTGCGGACCGGTCCGGCACCGTGAGGGTCACCGGCTTCGCCTTGCGGGCGTCGACGGTGACCGTGGTGTCCCTGTCCACCCGCAGCTTCGGCTGGACGATCCAGTCGGTGCCCTTGGAGTGGTCGACCGGGTCGGCGGACACCGTGCTGTCGAGCACGTACCCCGACTTGGGCACCCGTACCGTCGCGGTGCCGGACGGATCGGACACGTCGTAGGACAGCCCGTTCGCCGCTCCGGAGATCCCCGTGAGATCGCTCTCGTAGGTCTTCGCGGGCCTGCCGTCCCGGCCGATGGTCCGCACCGTCAGGTCGTACGACTCGACCTCGCGCTCCACCGCCGCGCCGGTACGGACGCTCTGCCCGCCGCCCGTGGCGACCACGTACGCGCTGTACATGCCGTCGGCGGTGCCGCCGAGCCGGGTGTCGGCGGTCAGCGCGACGGACGCCGTGCCGCCCGCCGGGACGGTGACCTGGGGCTGGGCGAGGGTGAAGAACCCGGCGGGCGCCGGGCGCCCCGCGGGGTCGCGGGTGGTGAGCGCCAGATCGAGGGTGACGTCCTGCCCGCCGAGGTTGCGGTACGTCAGCTGCCGGGTGAGCGGGGTGTCGTCGGTGTGCGGCCAGCGGGCCGTCCCGAAGCCGAGGGACACCGGGTCCGCGACCACCGTCTGGTCGAGCGCCTTGTCGGCCCGCACCCGCCCGCTGCCCTGCTCGAACGGCGAGTACGCGCCGCCCTTCGCGGACGAGGTGAGCGCGGCCTTCAGCTCCGCGTACGACCAGCCCGGGTGCTTCTGCTTCAGCAGCGCGGCGGCGCCCGCCACATGCGGGGTGGCCATCGAGGTGCCGTCGATCGTCAGATAGCCCGCCGGGTCCTGCCCGACGCTCCCGTCGAGGAGGCTGTCGTCCGCCGCGGCGGCCGTGATGCCCACGCCCGGGGCGGTCAGATCCGGCTTGACGGCGCCGTCGCCGGTCCTCGGGCCGGTGCCGGAGAAGTCGGCGAGCGCGTCGCCGCCGTCGACCGCGCCGACGGTGAGGGCGTGGTCGGCGCTGCCCGGTGAATCGATGTTGCGCGGGCCCGCGTTGCCCGCGGCGACGGCGAAGAGGATGCCCTTCTCCGCCGACAGCTTGTTGATCTGCGCCTCCATCGGGTCGACACCCGGGCTGTCGGGGCCGCCGAGGCTGAGATTGACGATGTCGGCGCCCTGCTCGGCCGCCCACTCCATACCGGCGACGACCCCCGAGTCGTCACCGAATCCGTTGTCGCCGAGGACCTTGCCGTTCAGCAGCTTCGCGTCGGGGGCGACCCCCTTGTGCTTGCCGCCCGACTTGGCACCCGTACCGGCCGCGATGGACGCGACATGGGTGCCGTGGCCGTAGCGGTCCTTGGTGTCGGGGGACGGGGTGAAGTTCTTCTCGGCGACGACCTGGGTGCGCAGATCGTCGTGGGTGGTGTCGACGCCGGTGTCCAGCACCGCGATCCGCACGCCCTTGCCGGTCCAGCCCGCGGTCCAGGCCTTCGGTGCGCCGATCTGCGGCACGCTCTTGTCGAGGACGGCCTCACGGACCCCGTCGAGCCAGATCCGGCTCACCCCGGAGGCCGTGTCACGGCTGCCGTCCCGGCCGCTGGTGACGGCCTCCCACAACCGCGCGGTGTCCTGCTCCGGCGTGGTCAGCGCCTCGGCGTTCAGCGTCTTCAGCGAACGCCGCAGCCGGGTGTCACCGGCCGAACGGACCTCGGCGCGGGCCTGCGCGGCGGCGCCCCGGTAGCCGACGATCACCTTGAGAGCCTGTCCTTGGGCCCGGCGGGTGGCGACCCGGGTGAGTTCGGTGATGTCGAACAACCGGCGGTCCAGACGGCCCGATTCCACCAGCCGGACCGCGTCGAGCGGTATGACATGGGTCCGGCCCGCCATGGTCCGGCGCCGCACGGGTATCCCCTCGCGCCCCTCGGCCGCCTCGAACCGGACGACCCGGCCCTCGCCGTCGACGAACACCCGGTCACCGGTGATGAGGGTGACGCGCTGGTCGGGCGCGGACCCGGCGGCCCGCGAGTGGGCCGGGTCCGGGGCGGGCCGCGGGGACGCGGACCGGTCGGTGTCGCCCGGACCCGCCGACGCCGGGGTGGTCAGCCCCGCCGTCAGAACCACCGCCACCGCGGTGGCGAGCGTGGTCACGCGCGCTCTGTTCCATTTTCTGCGCAAGTCTCCCCCTGGAGATGAAGAGCAGCGGACGAACGTCGGTTCATCCGGACGGGGGTGGTCTCGCACACATGGACGTGCCCCCCGGTCGACGCAGTATGCCGAGGGGCCGTCAGCGGCTCAACCGTCCGGAAGAAACAGGAGGGAGGAAAGTGGCGGGGAAACACCTGTGCGCGGACGGCACACGGACGGACGGCCGCCCTCCCCATGGCGGGGAGGGCGGCCGTCCGATGACCGGGTGAGGGCCCGGGGCCGGTCAGACCTGCGAACCGGCCTTCCACTGGGCCCAGTTCATGTTCCAGCCGTTGAGACCGTTGTCCGGCTTGATGGTGGTGTCGCCGGTGTTCTTGACGACGACCACGTCACCGATCAGCGAGTTGGTGAAGAACCAGGAACCCGGGGTGCCGTCGTCGGCGGCGCCCTTGGTGTCGGGCAGCCCGATGCAGCCATGGCTCGTGTTGGCGCTGCCGAAGATGGACTTCGCGCCCCAGTAGTTGCCGTGGATGAACGTGCCCGAGGTGGACAGCCGCATGGCGTGCGGGACATCCGAGATGTCGTACTCGCCCTTGCCGTCGTCGTCGGTGAACCCGACCGTCGCGCCGTTCATCCGGGTCTCCTCGAACTTCTCGGAGATCACCATCTGGCCCTCGTACGTCTTGGTCTCGGGAGCCCCCGCCGAGATCGGGATGGTCTTGACGACCTTGCCGTTGCGGGTGATCTTCATCTGCTTCGTCTTGGCGTCGACGACGGAGACCTGGTTGCGGCCGACGGTGAAGGTGACCGTCTTCTGCTGGACACCGAAGACGCCCTCGGAACCCTCCACACCGTCGAGCGCGAGCTTCAGCGTGACCTTCGAGTTCTCCGCCCAGTACTGCTCGGGGCGGAAGTCGAGGCGCTTCGGGCTGAACCAGTGGCCGACGACCTCCTGCCCGCTGGACGTATCCACCGTCACGGCCTTCTGGACCTCGGCCTTGTTGACGATGTCCTTGTCGAAGTTCAGCGAGACCGGCATCCCCACGCCGACCGTCGAGCCGTCCTCCGGGGTGAAGTTGCCGATGAAGCTGTTGGACTTCGAGACCGTGGTGAACGAGGCGTTCTCGTGGGCCTTGCGGCCGTCCTTGTCCGTGGCGGCGGCGACGACCTTGTAGAGGGTGGCCCGCTCCAGCTGCGCGGCGGGCTTCCAGCTCTTCTTGTCGGCCGATATCGCACCGCTGACCGCGGTGCCCTCACCGGTCGTCATGGTGACCTTGGTCAGCGTGCCGTCGGTCACGGAGACCTTCGCGGCGTTGTTGATGCTCGCGTTGCCGGAGCCGTCCTTGGGGAGGATGCTGATCCGCGCCTCGGACGCCTTCTCGGCCGCGGCCTCGTCGACCTCGGCCTGCGGCTGCTTCGACTGCCCCCCGCCACCGCCGTCGGACTTCGCCCCGCCCCCGTCGCTGCACGCTGAGAGCACCAGCACCCCACCGAGCAGTACGGACGCGGCCCTGAGTCCCCTGCGCCGCACACTGTCCGTCATCACACGCCTCTCCCTCGCACCGATACCCCGCACACACGGCTGCCCTGCCGCCGTTACAACGCGCTGACCACACCGTCCGGTTCCATGTCGCGAACCTGTGTGGGACACACCACGTCCACTGGTACGAACCGTACGGTGCGCTCCTCCCCGGGTGCCCCCCGGGTACGGGACCACTCCCCCCGGAGCCGGTGGGGCCCCGGCGGCGGATGCCGTCCGGGGCCCGGTGCGCCGTGTGCCGACCGGTCGGCCGTGAGGCCCGGTCGTGGATGTCAGGTACCGGCGAGGTGCTACCGGAGAGCGCTGCCGACGCCCTCGGGCACATCATCCTCGTCGTCGTCCCAATCCGACGAATCGGGGTCGTACGCGACTTCCTCGCTGCTCCAGGACGCCTGGGTCAGGTCGATCCCCGGAACCTTCCTGACCAGGTCGAACGGGTCGACGAGATACGCGAGCGCCTCCGCTGTGTCCTGTTTCACAGCTTCTTCCGCTTGCGCCGCTTCGACGGGGGAGATCCGGGCGTCCTCGGCGATCTGCCGCAGAGCGCCGCCGGTCAGCGCGCCGCTGTCCCGGACTTCCAGTACGAGATCCACTCGGAGACGTACATAGCGGGATGTTTCTGGATTGGTCATGGGCTGGAGCGTACGGGTCCCGGGGACCGCGACTTTCCCGCGACCCGCGGCTTTCACTAGCATCGGTGCACACGGCCAATTCGTCAGCGTCACAAGGGGATCGATATTCCGTGTCCGCCGCACGCCGTTCGTTGTTGACCGCCACCGCCGCGGGGACCCTGCTGGGTGCGCTGTGGTTCGTTCCTTCCGCCAATGCGACGGGCGTGGAGCCGCCCGGCGCGGAGCGGCGGCCGCCGGCCGTCACGGAGCTCCGCACGGATGACGGGAGCCGGGTGGCTTCCGCCTCTTACGGAGGGGTTCGGGCCGAGGGGGGCACGCCGGCCCGGCTCGCCGACACCGGGAGCTTCAACACGGGGCCCTATGTGTTCGGGGGCACGGTGTTCCTCTGCGTCGGCGCGGGCTTCGTCGCCTTCTCGGTCCACCGAGCCCGCACCCTCACCTGACCGGCGGGTCGCCTTCGCTCACGCCCCCGGGTTTCCTGTGCTGGGCGCAATTGTCCCGGCACAGGTCGTCCGGGGGTGCGCAGTTCCCCGCGGGTCGCCTTCGCTTGCGCTTCCCAGGTCTGTCCGAGTGGACGCACTTGTCCCCGCACAGGTCGCTCGGTGGGTGCGCAGTTCCCCGCGCCCCTGGATGCTGCCCTCTTGCGGTCGCTCTTCGGGTGCGGGGCCGTCCTCGTCTTCGCGCAGTTCCCCGCGCCCCTGAAGGGGCGCCTACCTGGGGATGCCCCTCGGGTGCGGGTCCTTATGCTTGCGGAACCCCCCTCCGCGCGGACTCGCGCTGCTGCGGGAGGGGGTGGGCGGGAATCTCTGCCCGCAGACTCCGATGCTCTTCAGTCGGGCAAGGGAGACGTCGTGCCGAGCGCGTTGGAGCGAGGACGGAGAATCCCGACCGGCACCGACCCGAAGAACCGGCCGGATGCGCCCCGATAGGGGCGCGGGGAACTGCGCGAAAACGAGGGCCGACCCTCACCCGACGAACAAACCCGAAGGGGCAGCATCCAGGGGCGCGGGGAACTGCGCACCCCACGAACGACGGCACGGGGACGGAGTCCGCTCAGCCGGACGGACCTGGGAAGCGCAAGCGAAGGCGACCCGCGGGGAACTGCGCGAAACCACCGGGCGACGGCACGGGAACGGAGTACGCCCAGCACAAGCAACCGCAGGGGCCGCAGGGCGGACCGGGCCTCAGGACAGGGGGCCCGTGACTGATTCCGCCGCCGCGACCAGGCGGCCGTCCCGGACGAAGGACTCCGCCGCCGCGAGGTCGGGCGCGAGGTACCGGTCAGGACCGGGCCCCCCGACCCCCGCCCCCCGCACCGCCGAGATCACCGCACGGGAAGCCCCCGCCGGCACCAGCCCGTCCCGCAGCTCGACGCCCCGCGTCGCCGCGTACAGCTCGATGGCGAGCACCTGCGTCAGATGCCCGACGGCAGTCCTCAGCTTCCGCGCCGCCGACCACCCCATCGACACATGGTCCTCCTGCATCGCGGAGGACGGGATCGAGTCGGCCGACGCGGGCACCGCGAGCCGCTTCAGCTCGCTGACCAGCGCGGCCTGGGTGTACTGGGCGATCATCAGCCCGGAGTCCACCCCGGCGTCGTCCGCGAGGAACGGCGGCAGCCCGTGCGAACGGTTCTTGTCGAGGAGCCGGTCGGTACGGCGTTCCGCGATGGACGCCAGGTCGGCGACGGCGATCGCGAGGAAGTCGAGGACGTAACCGACCGGCGCACCGTGGAAGTTGCCGTTGGACTCGACCCGTCCGTCGGGCAGCACGACGGGGTTGTCCACGGCGGCGGCGAGTTCCCGCTCGGCGACGAGCCGCGCGTGCGCGAGGGTGTCCCGCCCCGCGCCCGCGACCTGCGGGGCGCACCGCACGGAGTACGCGTCCTGGACGCGCGGCGCGTCGTCCTGGTGGTGTCCCGTCAGCTCCGAGCCCTGGAGCACGGCGAGCATGTTGGCGGCGGAGGCGGCCTGCCCGGGATGCGGCCGGATGGCGTGGAGTTCGGGGGCGAGGACCTTGTCGGTGCCGAGCAGGGCCTCCAGGCTGAGCGCGGCGGTGATGTCGGCCGAGGTGTACAGCCGGTCGAGGTCGGCGAGGGCCATGACGAGCATGCCGAGCATCCCGTCGGTGCCGTTGAGAAGGGCGAGCCCTTCCTTCTCCCGGAGTTCGACGGGCTCGATGCCGTGCGCGGCGAGCAGTTCGGCGGCGGGCCTCAGCACCCCGTCGGGCCCTTCGGCGTCGCCCTCGCCGATCAGGGTCAGCGCGCAGTGGCTGAGCGGCGCGAGATCGCCGGAACAGCCGAGCGAACCGTGTTCGTGGACGACGGGGGTGATGCCCGCGTTGAGCACATCGGCCATGGTGCGGGCGACCTCGGGACGGACGCCGGTGCGGCCCGAGCACAGGGTCTTCAGCCGCAGGAACATCAGCGCGCGCACGACCTCGCGTTCGACCCGGGGGCCGATCCCGGCGGCGTGCGAGCGGACGATGTTGCGCTGCAACTGTGCGCGCAGGGCGGGACCGATGTGCCGGGTGGCGAGGGCGCCGAACCCGGTGGAGACGCCGTACACCGGCTCGGGTCTGGCCGCGAGGGCGTCCACGACCGCGCGGGCGGCGGCGAGCGCCGTCTCCGCTTCCCCGGACAGCTCGACCCGCGCGTTGTCCCGGGCCACGGCGATGACATCGGCCGCGGTGGTCCCGGAGGTCCCCACCACCACAGTGTGCATATCCATATTCAGGAGCGTACGCAGTGAATTCCGGCTTGTCACGACGCCGGCAGGACGGGACTCCTCACACCCGGAAGGGCCCCGCAAGGGGCCTCCCACGCGTCACTTGCCGCCCGCGCGGACGTGGGCGACCAGCGCGTTGGCGTGGCCGTGACCCAGTCCGTGCGCGGACTTGAGCCAGGCGACCAGTTCCATGTGCTTGGTGAGCGGCGAGGCATGGATGAGTTCCAGCCACTCCGCGATCGGGCGTCCGTGCTTCTTCTCGATCGCGGGGAAGTAACTCGCGGGGCCCTTCACGGCGGCCGTCATGGCAATGGCGTCCCTTCGCTGCACACCCGCCGACGACTGCCGACGGGCTCTTCACAGGGAAGACAGCACAGCACGGACGTTCTCATCCACCACGGCAAGTGATCCACGCCACATCCGACACGCTTCACACACCCCCGCCGCCGCTACCCCTGACGGTCCCGCCAGCGGCGGAAGCGGCGGCGTTCCCCGACAGGCGGGGCGGGCTCCCCGGCGGGCGGGGCGGTGGCGTCCGCGAGCCGGACGACCGGGTCGTCGGGCCCGGACCGGCCCGCGACCACCGGCAGCGGCGACCGCGCGGCCTTGGCCCGGTACTGGGCGGCGTCCGCGAGCCGGAACAGCCGCCGGGCGGACCGCACCGCGCCGATCGGGTCGCCCGTGGAGGCGACCCCGCACGCGACACCGTCCCCGAGCCCGAGCGCGGCGGCCCGGCGGCACAGCTCCTCCGCGACCCGCACCACCTCGTCCGCCGGGGGACCGACCGCGAGCAGGCAGAACTCGTCACCGCCGAGCCGCGCGGCGAGGGTGCCCGGCAGCATGGCCCCGCACAGCGACAGCACCGAGCCGAACCGTTCCAGCAGTTGATCGCCGACGGCGTGTCCCTGGGTGTCGTTGACCCGCTTGAGCCCGTTGAGGTCGCACACCACCAGACTCACGACGACTCCCTCGGAGCGGTGCCGGTCGACCGCGTCGTCCAGGTTCGCGTCGACCGCACGGCGGTTGGCGAGCCCGGTGAGCGAATCGGTGAACGCGAGCCTGCGGGCCTCCTCAAGCCGCTCGGTCTGCGCCAGCCCGGCGGCGACGACGGACGCGAGCACGGTGGCGAAGTCGGCGTCCACCTGGCCGAAGACCCGGGCCCCCGCGGCGCGCGCCACGTACAGCTCGCCCCACGCCCGGCCGTGCAGCACGATCGGCGCGACGACACAGCAGCCCCGGCCGCGGCGGCGCAGCGCGGCGACCCGCTGATGGCAGTAGCCGGGGGTGCCCCCGGCGGGGCCCTCGGCGGTCTCGACCCAGGCGTCGGGCTCGCCGCCGCCCACCCAGCGCTCGTGCAGGAACTCGGTGATCTCGGGGAACTCGTGCACGGGGTACACCTCGCGCTCCGGGAACTCCTCCTCGCCCGCGACCCGCTCACCCGCGTTGACGAGGACCCTCAGCAGGCCCAGTTCCCGCTCCCACACCGACAGCGCGGCGAAGTCCCCCGCGAGGGCGCGGCAGGCGCCTTCCGCGGCGGCACGCCAGGACTCCCGGGGGGTGCGGGCCGCCGCCATGCCCTGCGCCAGTTCCACGACACCCCGCAGCCGCACATCGTCACCCATCATGACAGGTTAGGGATGTTTGGCTGGTTTTGGCGCATTGATGGGGCAGGCGGTACGGACGGGTCCCGCCCGTACCGCCGCTCGTCACTCCCCGGGCCAGTCGGGCGTCCGCTTCTCGTTGAACGCGGCCACACCCTCGGCGCGGTCACCGGAGAAGGCGACCGACCGCCATGCCGCGTCCTCGACCTCCAGGCCGGCGCGCAGGTCGAGACCGTGGCCCAGCCGCAGCGCGCGCTTGGCGGCGCGCAGGCCGACCGGGGAGTTCGCGGCGATACGGGCGGCGAGGGCCAGGGCCTGCTCGCGGTCCTCGCCCTCCTCCGCCAGGACGTCCACGAGGCCCAGCGCGTGGGCCTCCACGGCGGGGACCCGGCGGGCGGTGAAGATCAGCTCGGCCGCGCGGGCGGCGCCGATCCTGCGGGGCAGCAGCTGGGTGCCGCCGCCGCCCGGGATCACCCCGACGGAGACCTCGGGCAGCCCCACCACCGCGGTGGGGTCCGCGACGATCAGGTCGCAGGAGAGCGCGATCTCGAAGCCGCCGCCGAGGGCGAAGCCGTGGACCGCGGCGAGGGTGGGGACGGGCAGGTCGAGCACCGCGGTGTACGCGGCGCGGGTCACGGGGCGCTGGCGCAGGAGGTCCTGGTCGGTGAAGCTGTTGCGTTCCTTGAGGTCCGCGCCCACGCAGAAGGCTTTCGGGTGGGTGGAGGTCAGGACCACCACGCGGGTCGCGGGGTCCGCGGTGAGGTCGGCGCAGGCCGCTGTCAGCGCGCGGGCCATGTCCGTCGAGACGGCGTTCATCGCTTTCGGGCGGTCCAGCACCAGCTCTGTGACGCTGCCGTGCCGCCGTACGACCACGAAGTCCCCGAACCGGAGTTCGTCCACACCCGCCTCCTCGTTAACGACCGTTACCCAATCATTCCACCGTCCGCCCCCGCCAGTGCCCCCGGGTTCCCTGTACTGATCGCACTTGCCCCTGTGCGGGCCGTTCATGGGGTGCGCAGTTCCCCGCGGGTCGCCTTCGCTTGCGCGTCCCAGGTCTGTCCGGCTGGACGTACTTGTCCCTGTGCGAGCCGTTCGGGGGTGCGCAGTTCCCCGCGCCCCTGGATGCTGCCCCGTTCGGTCGCTGTTCGGGTGCGGGCCGGTTCTCGTCTTTTGCGCAGTTCCCCGCGCCCCTGAAGGGGCACTCCTCTCCTCGTGCAGTCGCGCTGCTGCGGGAGGGGGTGGGCGGGAATCTCTGCTCGCAGACTCCGATGCTCTTCAGTAGGACCACAGGGACGTCGTACCGAGCGTGTCGGATCGAGGACGGAGAATCCCGACCGGCACCGACCCGAAGAACAAGCAGAACGCGCCCCAAAGGGGCGCGGGGAACTGCGCGAAACCACCGAACGACGGCACAGGAACGAAGTACGCAAGGCCGGACAGACCTGGGAAGCGCAAGCGAAGGCGACCCGCACGGGAAACCCACGGACCCCGTCTAGGTGTTGCGTGTCAGCAGCCAGGGCTCGACCACGCCCAGTCCCCGCACGGGGCGCTGCCACATCGGCTGGAGGGCGAAACGGTGGGCCGGGGCGCCCCCGTCGCCGGGGTCCTTCGGGTCGCCCTCCGACCCGGCCTTCGGCGCGTCCCCGGTACGCGTCAGCTCCTCGGCGAACGCCCCGTCCACCAGGACGGCGTCCCGCGGAGCTATCGACGTCAGCCTGCTGGCGAGGTTCACCGTCGTACCGAAGACATCGCCCATACGTGTGGTGACCGTGCCGAAGGCCATACCGACGCGCAGCTCGGGCATGGTCTCGTCACCGGCCATCGTCTCGATGAGCCGCAGCGCGATCTCCGCCGCGACCCCCGCGTCGTCCGCCGCGTACAGCACCTCGTCCCCGAGGGTCTTGACGAGGCGCCCGCCGTGCGCGGCGACGAGGTCCGCGGAGGTGGTCTCGAACGCCTCCACCAGCTCGCCCAGCTCCTCCTCCTCCATCCGGCGGGTCAGCCGGGTGAAGCCCACGAGGTCCGCGAAGCCGACGGCGAGCCGGCGGTCGACCATCTCCTCGTCGTCAGCGGCCTGCACGACCCGGCCGGTGGCCGCGGCGAGCTGGCGGCGCCAGACGTAGACGAGGAACTCCTCCAGCTCCGGCAGCAGCAGCTCCATCAGCGGATAGGTGACCTCGGTCCGGGTCATCCCCGGCTCCGGGGGTTCGGTGAGGCCCTCCAGGAACGAGTCGATCTGCCACTCCGCGAGCCGCGCCGTGGTCTGCCCGGTGGACCGGGCGACCTGCACGGCCATGGCCTCGCTGAGCAGCCCGGCCTCGACGAGTCCGGCGAGCCGCCGCAGCGCGAGGACGTCCGCCTCGGTGAGGGCGCGTGCCTGGCCGATGTCGGCGAAGCCCATCGCCCGCCAGAAGCGGGACGCCAGCTCCATGGAGACACCCGCGCTGCGGGCCGCCTGGAAGGGGGTGTAGCGGCGCTCGGCGCCGAGGATCAGCTGTTCGAGCCGGAGCGCGAGGGGGTCGTCCCCCTCCTCCTCGTCCGGTCCGCCCGCGCCGCCCGGCAGGTCCGGTCCGTCGGGACCACCCGGGCCGCCGGACGCGTCCGTGCCGCCGGGGTCGCCGTCGGGGACGCCGCCCCTCTCGGCTCCCGGGCCCGTGTCGTCGACGGTCACGCCTGCTGCCTTCCGATCTGCCACGCGGTCAGGGACGCCTCCGAAGAGGCCCCCGAAGAGACACAGTACGGCAGGTGTGCCGTGGCTCACTCCCGACCGGACGGTCCGGCGACGGGAACCACCTCGAACGACGGGGGGTCAGTCCGCCGCCGGACGCAGATGGACGATGTCGCCCGCGCCGACGGCCTGCCGGGTGCCGCCGGCGGTGGCGATGACCAGCCGCCCGTCCCCGTCCACGGCGACCGCCTCACCCACCAGCTCCCGGTCCCCGGGCAGCAGCGCCCGCACCGTGCGGCCGAGGGTGGAGCAGCCCGCGGCGTACGTGCTCTGGAGCCGGGAGACCATCGGGTCGCCGCCGCTCGCGCGCCAGTCGCCGTACCACTGCTCCAGGGAGCGCAGCACGGCCCGCAGCAGCGGGTCGCGGTCGGTGGTGACGGCGCCCGCGAGCGCGAGGGAGCCCGCGCCGGGTACGGGCAGCTCGTCGGCGCGCAGGGTGACGTTGAGGCCGATGCCGAGGACGACGGCGTCCGCGCCCGCGCGTTCGGCGAGGATGCCGCCCGCCTTGCGCTCCTCGCCGTCGACCGTGACCAGGAGGTCGTTGGGCCACTTGAGTGCCGTGTCGACCCCGGCCGCCCGGGACAGGGCGGTGGCGACGGCCACCCCGGCGAGCAGCGGCAGCCAGCCCCACCGTTCGGTGGGGACGGGGCCGCGGTCCGGGTCGCCGGGCTTCAGGAGGACGGAGACGAAGATCCCCGAGCGGGCCGGCGCGTTCCAGCGGCGGTCGAGACGGCCCCGGCCGGTGTCCTGGGCCTCCGCGACGAGCACCGCGCCCTCGGGCAGGGTGTCCGCGCGGGCGGCGAGGTCGGTGTTGGTGGAGCCGGTCGCGGCGACGACGTCCAGCGAGGTCCACAGGGACCCGGGCCGGACCAGGGCGCGCCGCAGCGCCGTCGCGTTCAGCGGCGGTCGGTCGAGGTCGGACCAGCGATTGTCAGCAGCATCCGGTGACGTCATGCAAGCCACCCTAGGTGTGGCAAACGCCGCACTGCCGAACGGTATCGCCGCCGATACGCTACGAAACGTAGCCCCCGGTCACCGCGCCGAGGCCGCCCGTAGCGGCTTCCCCGCCGGCCGGTTCCCCCCGTCCCCGTCCAGCCGTCCGCCACGTGATCCAGGGAGCCGCACGCCGATGTCCAAGCCGGAAGAGTCCCCTACCTCCGAGCCCGGGGCCGCCGTGGGCGGTCCGGCGATCGACGTCCGCACCACGGCGGGGAAGATCGCCGATCTGCGGCGGCGTGTCGACGAGGCGACCCACGCCGGTTCGGCGCGGGCGGTCGGGAAGCAGCACGCGAAGGGCAAGCTGACGGCCCGTGAGCGGATCGGTCTGCTGCTGGACGAGGACTCGTTCGTGGAGCTGGACGAGTTCGCGCGGCACCGTTCGACCGCCTTCGGGCTGGCGGACAACCGCCCCTACGGCGACGGGGTGGTGACCGGGTACGGCACGGTCGACGGGCGTCCGGTGGCGGTGTTCTCGCAGGACTTCACGGTCTTCGGCGGCGCGCTCGGCGAGGTCTACGGCCAGAAGATCGTCAAGGTGATGGACTTCGCGCTGCGCACGGGCTGTCCGGTGATCGGGATCAACGACTCCGGCGGCGCCCGTATCCAGGAGGGCGTGATGGCCCTCGGGATGTACGGGGAGATCTTCCGCCGCAACACCCACGCGTCCGGGGTGATCCCGCAGATCTCGCTGGTCGTCGGCCCGTGCGCGGGCGGCGCGGTGTACTCGCCCGCGATCACCGACTTCACGGTGATGGTCGACGAGACGTCGCACATGTTCATCACCGGCCCCGATGTCATCAAGACGGTGACCGGTGAGGACGTCGGCTTCGAGGAGCTGGGCGGGGCGCGCACCCACAACACGACGTCCGGTGTCGCGCATCACATGGCGGGTGACGAGAAGGACGCCGTCGAGTACGTCAAGTCGCTGCTGTCGTACCTGCCGTCGAACAATCTCAGCGAGCCGCCCGCGTTCACCGAGGAGGCGGAGCTGGAGCTCACGGACGAGGACCGTGAGCTGGACACCCTGATCCCGGACAGCGCCAACCAGCCGTACGACATGCACACGATCGTCGAGCATGTGCTGGACGACGGTGAGTTCCTGGAGACGCAGGCGATGTTCGCGCCGAACATCCTCACCGGCTTCGGCCGGGTCGAGGGGCGTCCGGTGGGGATCGTCGCGAACCAGCCGATGCGGTTCGCGGGCTGTCTGGACATCGACGCCTCCGAGAAGGCGGCCCGCTTCGTCCGTACCTGCGACGCGTTCAATGTCCCCGTCCTCACCTTCGTGGACGTCCCCGGGTTCCTGCCGGGTGTCGGCCAGGAGCACGAGGGCATCATCCGCCGGGGCGCCAAACTGATCTACGCGTACGCGGAGGCGACCGTCCCGCTGATCACCGTGATCACCCGCAAGGCGTTCGGCGGCGCGTACGACGTGATGGGCTCCAAGCATCTGGGCGCGGACCTCAACCTGGCCTGGCCGACGGCGCAGATCGCCGTGATGGGCGCACAGGGCGCCGTCAACATCCTGCACCGCAGGACCATCGCCGGGGTGCCCGAGGACGAGCGCGAGGAGCTCCGCGCCCGTCTCGTCCAGGAGTACGAGGACACCCTGCTGAACCCGTACACGGCCGCCGAGCGCGGCTATGTCGACGCGGTGGTCGTCCCCTCGGAGACCCGCCGCCATGTCGTGCGGGGGCTGCGCCAGCTCCGTACCAAGCGGGAGAACCTGCCGCCCAAGAAGCACGGGAACATCCCGCTGTAGGGACCTGTTCCCCGTACCCCCGTCCCGGCCGTCGCTGAGGAGTCGCCGCCATGATCAAGGTAGTGAGGGGCAACCCCACCCCGGAGGAGCTGGCCGCCGCCCTGGCGGTGGTCCGGGTGCGGGCCGCCGCCGCGCTCGCGGCCCGGGACGGGTCGTCCGGGCGGCTCCCGGACGCCTGGTCCCATCCGTCCCGGGTGGCCCGCCACCGCACGCCCACGCCGGGCCCGTCGTCCTGGACCCGCACGTACTGGCCGTCGTAGCCGGGACGCCCCGCACGTACCGGCCGTAGCGGCCCGGCCGTCGCAGCCGTGGGGCGGGTGCCGGGGCAAGTTAGGTACCCGTACTCAGGCGCCGCGCGGCGGTCCGTTCCACCATCGAAGACATGCTGTGGTCCGACCCCGAGAACAAGCCGCCCGAGGAACTGCGCGACATGCAGGGCATGCTGCGCAGAGCGGGCATCGTGCTGGCCCTCGCCATGATCCTGGCGATGGTCACCCTGGGTCTGCGCTGACCCGTCCCAGCCGGGCCCGTCCGCTGCCGGGCGCCCCGTCCGGCTGCCCTACGCTCTGTCCATGAGCGAAGCACGTCACCTCGTCCTGGCCTCCCAGTCCCCCGCCCGGCTCGGGCTCCTGCGTCAGGCGGGCCTCGACCCCGAGGTCATCGTCAGCGGGGTCGACGAGGACGCCGTGAGCGCCCCGACCCCCGCCGAACTGGCCCTCGCGCTCGCGGTGGCCAAGGCGTCGGTGGTCGCCGCCCGGCCGGAGGTCGTCCGCGCCGGGTCGCTGGTCGTCGGCTGCGACTCGGTCCTCGACCTCGACGGCGAGGCGCTCGGCAAGCCCGCCGACGCCGAGGAGGCCACCGCCCGCTGGAAGTCCATGCGGGGCCGCGCGGGCACCCTCCAGACCGGGCACTGCGTGTACGACGCCCGCACCGGACGACATGTCTCCGCGACCGCGTCGACCGTGGTGCGCTTCGGGGAGCCCACGGACGCCGAGATCGCCGCGTACGTCGCCTCCGGCGAGCCCCTGCACGTCGCGGGCGCCTTCACCCTGGACGGCCGCTCGGCCCCGTTCGTGGACGGCATCGACGGCGACCACGGCAACGTCATCGGGATCTCGCTGCCGCTGCTGCGCCGGCTGCTCGCGGAGCTCGGCGTGGGCATCACCGACCTGTGGACGCCGCGTCCTTGACCTGCCGCGCCGCCCCACCCGCGCCTACTCACGGGTAGGGCGGCCGGAGGCGGCCCGCGCGACGCAAAGAACCGTTGGGCCATTCGTAGGGATTCCACAAAGAAACCCGATCTCCGGCAGCGCTCTCTCATAGAGACCTTGGCCACACGGCGGGGCTAGGGTTCTCCACAGGATTCCTGCGCACCGGGTATGACGAGGGATTTCACCGCGCACGGGACCTGTTCTCACGCTCTGTGTGGGCAAGCTCACCAGGGGGAACAGGTCGTAAGGCCGTGTCGGCAGTCCCTAAACTCGGCGTGTTCCGGGGAAGTCTTTCGAAGTGAGCGGCACGGGGACCCGTGGACCGCGTCGGCCCGTGGGCCGCGGGCCGGAGTCCGGGGTTCGGCCCCCCGGTCGAAAACTGCAAGGAGGGAGCCATCGTGCGGAAGGTGCTCATCGCCAATCGCGGCGAGATCGCGGTTCGGGTGGCACGGGCGTGCCGGGACGCGGGGATCGCGAGTGTGGCGGTCTACGCGGAGCCGGACCGTGACGCGTTGCATGTCCGGGTGGCGGATGAGGCGTTCGCGCTGGGTGGGGACACCCCCGCCGCCAGCTATCTCGACATCACCAAGGTACTCAAGGCGGCGGCGGACTCGGGCGCGGACGCCGTGCACCCGGGCTACGGCTTCCTGTCGGAGAACGCGGAGTTCGCCCAGGCCGTGACCGACGCGGGCCTGACCTGGATCGGTCCGCCGCCCCAGGCCATCCGCGACCTCGGCGACAAGGTCGCCGCCCGGCACATCGCCCAGCGCGCGGGCGCGCCGCTGGTCGCCGGGACGCCGGACCCGGTGTCCGGCGCGGACGAGGTCGTGGCCTTCGCGAAGGAGCACGGACTGCCCATCGCGATCAAGGCCGCGTTCGGCGGTGGCGGGCGCGGGCTGAAGGTGGCCCGCACCCTGGAGGAGGTCCCCGAGCTGTACGACTCGGCGGTCCGTGAGGCCGTCGCCGCGTTCGGCCGCGGCGAGTGCTTCGTCGAGCGCTATCTCGACAAGCCCCGGCATGTCGAGACCCAGTGCCTCGCCGACACCCACGGCAATGTCGTGGTCGTGTCCACCCGTGACTGCTCGCTCCAGCGGCGCCACCAGAAGCTGGTCGAGGAGGCCCCCGCGCCGTTCCTCTCCGACGAGCAGAACGCCCAGCTCTACGCGTCGTCCAAGGCGATCCTCAAGGAGGCCGGGTACGTCGGCGCGGGGACCGTCGAGTTCCTGGTCGGCGCCGACGGCACGATCTCCTTCCTGGAGGTCAACACCCGGCTCCAGGTCGAGCACCCCGTGACCGAGGAGGTCACCGGGATCGACCTCGTGCGCGAGATGTTCCGTATCGCCGACGGTGAGGCCCTCGGCTACGACGACCCGCCGGTGCGCGGCCACTCCTTCGAGTTCCGGATCAACGGCGAGGACCCGGGACGCGGCTTCCTGCCCGCGCCGGGCACCGTCACCGTGTTCGCCCCGCCGTCCGGGCCCGGTGTCCGGCTCGACGCGGGTGTCGAGTCCGGCAGCGTCATCGGTCCCGCGTGGGACTCGCTGCTCGCCAAGCTGATCGTGACCGGTGCGACGCGGGAGCAGGCCCTTCAGCGGGCCGCGCGGGCACTGGACGAGTTCCGGGTCGAGGGGATGGCCACGGCGATCCCCTTCCACCGCAAGGTCGTCGCCGACCCCGCGTTCACGTCCTCGCCGTTCCGGATCTTCACCCGGTGGATCGAGACCGAGTTCGTCAACGACATCCCCGCGTTCTCCGCTGTCGCGGACGCGGAGGCGGAGGACGAGACCGGCCGCGAGACGGTGGTCGTCGAGGTCGGCGGCAAGCGGCTGGAGGTGTCGCTGCCGTCCTCGCTCGGGATGTCGCTCGCGCGCACCGGTCTCGCGGCGGGCGCGCGGCCCAAGCGGCGGGCCGTGAAGAAGTCCGGGCCGGCCGCCTCGGGTGACGCGCTGGCCTCGCCGATGCAGGGCACGATCGTGAAGGTCGCCGTCGAGGAGGGCCAGGTCGTCGCGGAAGGGGACCTCGTGGTCGTGCTGGAGGCGATGAAGATGGAGCAGCCGCTCAACGCGCATCGTTCCGGGACGGTCAAGGGGTTGGGGGCGGAGGTCGGTGCCTCCGTCACCTCCGGCGCGGTGATCTGCGAGATCAAGGACTGACCCCCTCCGGGGGTGCGGGATTTCGTCTGCGGGGGGCGTTTTTGGTTGCGCCCCCCGCGGGTCGCCTTCGCTTGCGCTTCCTAGGTCTGTCCGGCTGGCCGTACTTCGTTCCTGTGCCGTCGTTCGTCGTTTTCGCGCAGTTCCCCGCGCCCCTTTGGGGCGCAACCGGCTTGTTCTTCGGGTCGGTGCCGGTCGGGATTCTCCGTCCTCGCTCCAACGCGCTCGGTACGACGTTTCCTTACCCGGCTGAAGAGCATCGGAGTCTGCGAGCAGAGATTCCCGCCCACCCCCTCCCGTAGCGGGGCGAGTCCGCGAGGAGGATGGTTCAACCCCGCCCCGGGCTGATGCCGGCCCGCAGGCAGACGGCAGCCCCAGGAGGGCGCCCCCAAAGGGGCGCGGGGAACTGCGCAAAAGACGAGAACCGGCCCGCACCCGAACAGCGACCGCAAGAAGGCAGCACCTCAGGGGCGCGGGGAACTGCGCAAAAGACGAGGGCGGACCCGCACCCGAGGAACGACCGCAATGGGGCAGCATCAGGGGCGCGGGGAACTGCGCACCCACGAACGGCCCGCACAGGAACAAGTACGCCGAGCCGGACAGACCTCAGAAGCGCAAGCGAAGGCGACCTGCGGGGGAACTGCGCACCCACGAACGGCCCGCACGGGAACAAGTACGTCCCGCCGGACGGACCTCGGAAGCGCGAACGAAGGTGACATGCTGGGGGGACCCTGGTAGACGTGAGGACGGAGGAACCGGGATGAGCGCCAGCACCTCGCAGCCCCCGGCCCGCCCCCGGCCGATGAGGTCGGACGCCCGCCGCAACCGCGAACGCCTGCTCGCGGCAGCCCGCGAGGTCTTCGCGGACCACGGCACGGACGCGTCCCTGGAGGACGTGGCCCGCCGCGCGGGCGTCGGGATCGGCACGCTGTACCGCCACTTCCCCACCCGCCACGCGGTGATGTGCGCGGTCTTCGAGGACGCCGTGAGCGACCTCCTGTCCCGCTCCCGCGCCCTCCTCGACGCCCCGCAGTCCTGCACCGCCCTGGTCGACTGGCTCCGCGCGATCATCACCCACGCGAGCGAGTACCGGGGTCTGTCGCACGCGCTCATGTCGGCGTGCCACGACGACAGTTCCGCACTGGCGCGGTGCAGCACCCCGATGCGCGAGGCGGGCACCGCCCTGCTGACCCGCGCCCAGCGCTCGGGCGCGGTCCGCGCCGATGTGTCCGTCTCGGACCTGATGCAGCTCACGAACGCGATCGCGCTGGCCGCCGAGGAGACCCCCGACGACCCCGGGCTGGCGGACCGGCTGCTGAACCTGACGCTCCGCGGCATCCGCGCGTAGCGCCGCGGCGGCTCAGCGGCGCCGCATGTCCGCGACCCGCGCCGCCGCGCTCCGCTCCCCCGCCGTGCTCTCCCCGAGCATCGAAGCGGCGGCACTGCGCAGTTGCGGGCCCCGGCGCGGCCCCGGCAGGGGCATGTCCCGGCGCTGCTGGCGCCCCGTCGGGACCGGGTCGGGGCCCACTGTGCCGCTCTGGCCACCGGCGACCGTGATCTGTACGCCCTGATCGGCGAGGGCCTGGAGTTCGGTGGCGGCGCGGTCGTCGTGGAGTGGCGGATCGTCGGTGACGAGCCGGGTGATCACATCGGTCGGCACCGTCTGGAACATCGTGTCGGTGCCGAGCTTGGTGTGGTCGGCGAGGACGACGACCTCGGCCGCGGCCTGCACCAGCGCCCGGTCGACACTGGCCGACAGCATGTTGGAGGTGGACAGCCCGCGTTCGGCGGTCAGGCCGCTGCCGGAGAGGAAGGCACGGGACACCCGCAGCCCCTGGAGGGACTGTTCGGCGCCGCTGCCCACGAGGGCGTAGTTGGAACCCCGCAGGGTGCCGCCGGTCATGACGACCTCGACACGGTTGGCGTGGGCCAGCGCCTGGGCCACGAGGAGGGAGTTGGTGACCACGGTGAGGCCGGGGACCCGTGCGAGACGGCGGGCGAGTTCCTGGGTGGTGGTACCGGCCCCCACCACGATGGCCTCGCCTTCTTCGACGAGTCCCGCCGCGAGATCGGCGATGGCCGTCTTCTCGGCGGTCGCGAGATGAGACTTCTGCGGAAAGCCGGATTCTCGCGTGAACCCGCCCGGCAATACCGCACCGCCGTGCCGGCGGTCGAGGAGTCCTTCTGCCTCCAGCGCCCGCACGTCCCGCCGTACGGTCACTTCGGAGGTCTGGACGACGCGGGCGAGCTCACGGAGCGACACGGCTCCGTTGGCACGCACCATTTCGAGGATCAACTGACGACGTTCTGCAGCGAACACGAAACTGACAGTAACCCCAACGACCGACTGCTTTCAGCAGTTTCCGCCGAATAGCAGAAGTTGTTCGCACCGGACCGCACCGAGTGGTATAGCCCCCCGAAGGGGGCACGGGAGGGTCGTACCGTACCGGGTCCGGGGCGCCGCGGCTACGCCTCGTCCGCGGCCTTCCGCGTCTGCAACTGCCGTGCCACCTCCGCGATGGACCCGGACAGCGACGGGTACACGGTGAACGCGTTGGCGATCTGCTCGACCGTGAGGTTGTTGTCGACCGCGAGCGAGATGGGGTGGATCAGCTCGGAGGCCCGCGGCGCGACCACGACGCCCCCGACCACGATGCCCGTGCCCGGACGGCAGAAGATCTTCACGAAGCCGTCCCGGATGCCCTGCATCTTCGCGCGGGCGTTGCGCAGCAGCGGCAGCTTGACGACGCGGGCGTCGATCTTGCCGGAGTCGACATCGGCCTGGCTGTAGCCGACGGTCGCGATCTCCGGGTCGGTGAACACGTTCGACGACACGGTCTTCAGGTTGAGCGGGGCGACCGCGTCACCGAGGAAGTGGTACATCGCGATGCGTCCCTGCATCGCCGCGACGGACGCCAGCGCGAAGACGCCGGTCACGTCACCGGCGGCGTACACCCCGGGGGCCGTCGTACGGGAGACCCTGTCGGTCCAGATGTGGCCGGAGTCGCGGACGCGGACGCCCGCCTCCTCCAGGCCCATCCCGCTGGAGTTCGGGATCGCGCCGACCGCCATCAGGCAGTGCGTACCGCTGATGACCCGGCCGTCGGACAGGACGACCTCCACCCGGTCCCCCACCCGCTTCGCGGACTCCGCGCGGCAGCGGGACATGACGTTCATGCCGCGGCGCCGGAACACGTCCTCCAGGACGGCCGCGGCGTCCGGGTCCTCACCGGGCAGCACCCGGTCCCGGCTGGAGACGAGGGTGACCCGGGAACCGAGGGCCTGGTAGGCGCCCGCGAACTCGGCTCCGGTGACACCGGAGCCGACGACGATGAGTTCCTCGGGGAGCTCGGTGAGGTCGTAGACCTGGGTCCAGTTGAGGATGCGCTCGCCGTCGGGCAGCGCGTCGCCCAGCTCACGCGGGTGGCCGCCGGTGGCGATCAGCACGGCGTCGGCGGTCAGCCGCTCCTCCGTGCCGTCGGCCGCCCGGACCACCACGGTCCTGCTGCCGTCCGCCGCCTGCTGCCCCTCCAGGCTGCCCCGGCCGCGCACCACGCGGGCGCCCGAGCGGGTGACGGAGGCGGTGATGTCGTGCGACTGGGCGAGCGCCAGCCGTTTCACCCGCCGGTTGACCTTCCCGAGGTCCACACCGACGACGCGGGCGGGCGCGTCGATGTGGGGGGTGTCGTCGGCGACGATGATCCCCAGTTCCTCGTACGACGAGTCGAAGGTGGTCATCACCTCGGCCGTCGCGATCAACGTCTTCGACGGCACGCAGTCGGTGAGTACCGACGCTCCGCCCAGACCGTCGCAGTCCACGACGGTCACCTCCGCGCCTAGCTGGGCGGCCACCAACGCCGCCTCGTAGCCGCCGGGCCCTCCACCGATGATCACGATCCGAGTCACGTACCCCATTGTCCCGCACGCTTCAAGCCGCGCGCCTCCGGGGTGGCCACCGCGTGTCCCGGGGCATGACCTCCCTCTTCAGAGGGGTACTTCCGGTACGGGAGGGGCACACGGCGCCGCTGCCGTACCCTCGACTCCATGTCGCTCTACGCCGCGTACGCCGGCAATCTCGACGCGCGGCTCATGTCACGCCGCGCTCCGCACTCGCCGCTGCGTGCCACCGGCTGGCTGAACGGCTGGCGGCTGACCTTCGGTGGGGAGCACATGGGCTGGGAGGGTGCGCTCTCGACGATCGTCGAGGCGCCCAGGTCACAGGTGTTCGTGGCCCTCTATGACATCGCGCCCATGGACGAGGACTCCATGGACCGGTGGGAGGGGGTCGGGCTGGACATCTACCGCCGGATGCGGGTGCGGGTCCATACGCTGGACGCGGAGGAGCCCGCCTGGGTGTACGTGCTCAACGGGTACGAGGGCGGGCTGCCGTCCGCGCGGTACCTCGGGGAGCTGGCCGACGCGGCCGAGTCCGCGGGGGCGCCCCACGACTACGTCATGGAGCTGCGCAAACGCCCCTGCTGACCGCCTTCGCTTGCGCTTCCCAGGTCTGTCCGGCCTTGCGCACTTGTTTCTGTGCGGTCGCTCGGTGGTTTCGCGGTTCCCCGCGGGTCGCCTTCGCTTGCGCTTCCCAGGTCCGTCCGGGGTGGGCGCACTCGTTCCTGTGCCGTCGCTCGGTGGCTTCGCGCAGTTCCCCGCGCCCCTGGGTGCTGCCCCTGTCCGTCGTTCTTCGGGTGCGGCCCGGTCCTCGTCCTGCGCAGTTCCCCGCGCCCCTTTGGGGCGCATCCGGTCGGTTCTTCGGGTCGGTGCCGGTCGGGATTCTCCGTCCTCGCTCCAACGCGCTCGGTCGGACGTTCCTGTGGTCGGACTGAAGAGCATCGGAGTCTGCGGGCAGAGATTCCCGCCCACCCCCTCCCGCAGCAGCGCGAGTCCGCGAGGAGGATGGTTCAACCCCGCCCCGGGCTGACGCCAGCGCGCAGCCTGACCCCACCCGCAGCCTGAGAACAGCCCCAGGTGGGCGCCCCCAAAGGGGCGCGGGGAACTGCGCAAAGACGAGGGCAGGCCCGCACCCGAAGAGCGACCGCCAGAGGGCAGCACCCAGGGGCGCGAGGAACTGCGCACCCACGAACGACCTGTGCGGGAACAGGTACGCCCAGGTGGGGAACCCTAGGGGCGCGGGGAACTGCGCGAAGACGAGGACCGGCCCGCACCCGAAGAGCGACCGCCAGAGGGCAGCATCCAGGGGCGCGGGGAACTGCGCACCCACGAACGACCTGTGCGGGAACAAGTACGCCCAGCCGGACAGACCTCAGAAGCGCGAGCCACCGAACGACCTGTGCGGGGACAAGTACGTCCAGCACAGGAAACCTCGGAAGCGCGAGCGAAGGCGACCCGCTGGTCCGGGATCTGAGACCCAGGGAAACGACCAGGCAACGATCCTCGTAACCGTTCCCTCTCTATCTACGCGCGTAGGCGAATTAGGGCTACGCTCATCCGCGTGAACGAATCTCTTCTTCCGGACGACATCCAGGGCGACCCCCACGCCGCGGCCGACGCCGCCGCGTCCCGCCTCCGTGAGCTGACGGGCGCCGGGACCCACGACGTCGCCCTCGTGATGGGCTCCGGCTGGGCCCCCGCCGCCCGCGCGCTCGGCGAGCCCGAGCACGAGTTCTCCGTGACGGAACTGCCCGGCTTCCCGCCGCCCGCCGTCGAGGGCCACGGCGGCACCGTCCGCTCGTACCGGATCGGCGACAAGCGGGCGCTGGTGTTCCTGGGCCGTACGCACTACTACGAGGGCCGGGGCGTCGCACCCGTCGCGCACGGCGTGCGCACGGCCGTCGCGGCCGGCTGCAAGACCATCGTCCTGACGAACGGCTGCGGCGGTCTGCGCGACGGCATGCGCCCCGGTCAGCCGGTCCTCATCAGCGACCACCTGAACCTCACCGCGACCTCGCCGATCGTGGGCGCGAACTTCGTGGACCTCACCGATCTGTACTCGCCCCGGCTGCGCGCCCTGTGCAAGGAGATCGACCCCACCCTTGAGGAGGGCGTCTACGCGCAGTTCCCCGGCCCGCACTACGAGACGCCCGCCGAGATCCGGATGGCCCGGACGATCGGCGCCGACCTGGTCGGGATGTCCACCGTGCTGGAGGCCATCGCCGCCCGTGAGGCGGGCGCCGAGGTGCTCGGGATCTCGCTGGTCACCAATCTCGCCGCCGGCATGACCGGGGAACCCCTCAACCACGAGGAGGTCCTCCAGGCGGGCCGCGACTCCGCCACGCACATGGGCGACCTGCTCACCCAGGTGCTGGGCCGCATCTGACGGCACCCGCGCGCCCGTGGCGGGTCCACACCCCGGCCACGGGCGGCCGTACGCGTCCGCGTTCCCGGTGGGCGCGCCCCGTCACCGGGTAGAGCGAGGGAAGACCGCGCCCACCCGGACACCACCCGAGAGGCAGAACCGTGCAGGACGACGAGCTGATCACCCGCGCCCGTGCCTGGCTGGCCGAGGACCCCGACCCCGGGACCAGGGACGAGCTGGCCCGCCTGCTGGAGCGGCTGCACCCGGGCACCGCCGACAAGGAGGCCGCCGCCGAGCTGGCCGACCGGTTCGCGGGCACCCTCCAGTTCGGCACCGCCGGGCTCCGCGGTGAGCTGGGCGCGGGCCCGATGCGGATGAACCGCGTGGTGGTCGTACGGGCCGCCGCGGGACTCGCCGCGTACCTCAAGGACGAGGGCCACACGGGTGGCCTGGTGGTGATCGGTTACGACGCCCGGCACATGTCGGCCCGGTTCGCACAGGACACGGCGGCCGTGCTGACCGGCGCGGGCCTGCGGGCCGCGCTGCTGCCGCGCCCGCTGCCCACCCCCGTCCTCGCGTTCGCGATCCGCCATCTGGGCGCGGTCGCGGGCGTCGAGGTCACCGCGAGCCACAACCCGCCCCGGGACAACGGCTACAAGGTGTACCTGGGTGACGGCTCGCAGATCGTGCCCCCGGCCGACAGCGGGATCGCCGAGCGGATCGCCGCGGTCGGCGCGCTGGCGGACGTACCCCGTCCGGACGGCGGCTGGGACACCCTCGGCGAGGAGGTCACCGAGGCGTATCTGGCGCGGACCGACGCCGTCCTCTCGACGGGCTCCCCGCGCACCGCGCGCACCGTCTACACAGCGATGCACGGGGTCGGCAAGGACGTGCTGCTCGCCGCGTTCGCCCGCGCGGGCTTCCCCGCCCCGGTGCTGGTGACCGAGCAGGCCGAGCCGGACCCCGACTTCCCGACGGTCGCGTTCCCGAACCCGGAGGAGCCCGGGGCGATGGACCTCGCGTTCGCGACGGCCCGCGCCGCCCGCCCCGACCTGATCGTCGCCAACGACCCCGACGCCGACCGCTGCGCGGTGGTCGTACCGGTCGTGGACGCCGTCGACCCGGACGGCGGGTGGCGGATGCTGCGCGGGGACGAGGTCGGCGCCCTGCTCGCCGCGCATCTGGTCCGCCGGGGCGTCAGCGGCACGTTCGCGGAGTCGATCGTGTCGTCGTCGCTGCTGGGCCGGATCGCCGCGAAGGCCGGGCTCGGGTACGAGGAGACCCTGACCGGTTTCAAGTGGATCGCCCGGGTGGACGGTCTGCGGTACGGCTACGAGGAGGCGCTGGGTTACTGCGTCGACCCGGAGGGCGTCCGCGACAAGGACGGCATCACGGCCGCGCTGCTGATCACCGAGCTGGCGTCGGAGCTGAAGGAGGAGGGCCGTACCCTCCTGGACCTGCTGGACGACCTCGCGGTCGAGCACGGGCTGCACGCCACCGACCAGCTCTCGGTACGGGTGGAGGACCTGTCGGTGATCGCCGACGCCATGCGCGCGCTGCGTGAGCGCCCGCCCGCCGCGCTCGCGGGCCGTCCCGTGACCCGGGCCGAGGACCTGACCCTGGGGAGCGGTGAGCTGCCCCCCACGGACGGTCTGCGGTACTTCCTGGACGGCGCCCGGGTCATCGTCCGCCCGAGCGGCACCGAGCCCAAGCTGAAGTGCTATCTGGAGGCCGTCGTGCCCGTCGGGGCCCGCGAGGAGCTGCCCCGGGCCCGTACCGAGGCCCTGGACCTGCTGGCGGCCCTGAAGCGGGATCTGGCCGCCGCCGCGGGCATCTGACGTCCCGGCCGTTCCCGGAGGGCGTGCGTCCTTCCGGGAACGGTCAGCTCTCCCGGACGGCCGCCCTGAGCTGCCGGACACCCAGCGGCGCGCTCCAGGTGTCGTGGCCCCCGGCGGACAGCGCCCGCAGCCGGGCCGGCGACAGATCGAGCCACTCGGTGTCGACTCCCGCGTCCCGGGCCGTCGCCACCATGTTCAGCATCCCGGCGGTCTGCACGTCGAGGCCCTGGGTGAGCCGCGGCGGGGTGCCGTCGGCGGCCTCGGCGTCGATCTCCGCCGCGAAGGCCGGCATCAGCGCCCCCATGCTGCCCAGCCAGGGCACGAGCAGTTCCGTCACCCCGGCCGCGCTGCCGCCGGGACGGGAGGTCGCCATGGCGACGGCCAGGTTGAAGCCGTGGAACATCAGGTCCATCGCGCTCAGCAGGGCGATGTCGTGGAGCGACGCGAGCCCGGTGTCCTCGCCGAGCCAGTGCGCGGTGCCGAGCACCTCCAGGTCCGTCCGCCAGCGGGCGAACGCCTCCTGGGGCCCGCTGTACAGCACGAACGCCCCGGGTGAGGCGATGGTCCCCGGGACGGCCATGATCCCTCCGTCCAGACAGGTGATGCCCGCCCCGGCGGCCCACCCGGCCAGTTCGGCGGCCTGGGCGGGCGAGCCGTTCGTCAGATCGACGACCGTCCGGCCGCGCAGCTCCCGCGCGAGGGGTTCCAGCACCTCGCGGACCGCGGCGGGGTCGAGCAGACAGACCACCACGAGCCGGGCGTCCCGTACGGCTTCCCCGGCGTCGGCGGCCCGTTCCGCTCCCCGCTCGACCAGGGCGTCGACGCGGGACGCTGTCCGGTTCCACACCACGGTCCGCCGCCCGGCGTCCAGGAACGCTCCCGCCAGCGCCCGCCCCATGTCGCCCAGCCCGAGCACACTCACATCACCGCGCACCGCGGCCCCGCCTCTTCCCTCACCCCGGCAACGGGCCCGGCCGGACCCGCCCTTCCACCCTGGAGGCGGCCGGACCCGCGGACAAGAAGGCACATGAGAGTGCCGAACTCACCAAAAGGTGCGCACCAAATGGTTCGGGGTCGGCCGAGAAGGAACTCCTGACGGCTTTCGGACGTCATCGGGTGCATGGAGGCGGACGAGCAGAACGGGCAGAACACCGGTATCAAGACACGGCCCGGCCAGGCCGGGGAGGAGCCCGGCCCACCGGCGGACGGACCCTCGGGGGCGCTCGCCGGATGCCTGGTCGCGATCCTGGCGGGCGCGGTCGGGCTCACGGTGTGGCTGCACGGGGCGCGGCCCGGGATACGCGGCGGCTTCGAGGGCGAGCGGGACCTGAGCCTCGTCTACGGCGAGCTGCCCCTGATGCTGTTCGGCGTGCCCGCCCTGACGCTGACCGTCTGGTCGGTGAGCCGCGCCGCGCTGCGCGACCGGCTGGCCCCGTTCCCCCGGGCGGCCGTCCTCGTCGCGGTGGTCGGCGCGACCCTGGCCCTGCTGGGCTGGCTGTGCCTGCTCTGGCTGGAGTCCCGCGTGTCCTTCTTCGTCCATCCCTCCTGGTGAGCCGGCCCGCCCGCACCCCTGGCCCCGGCGGCCCGTCCCTGTTCCTCGACGGCTGAGGGCGGCTGGGGGCGGCCGGGAAGGGGCGTCGGGCGAGGGCTCCGGGGACCCGTTCCGGCCAGGTGGGGCAGAATCGTTCGTATGACGAGTTCCGATCGCCGCACGCCGTCCCCGCCCCCTTCGGGGAACCCGGAGGAGCCCGTGTACCAGGACCGGGTCTTCCGGTCCTCCGCCGCGATCGCGGGCGGTGTACTGCTGCTCGCGCTGGGCGGCTGGCTCGGGGTGGACGCGCTGGTCCGCGGTGAGGGCACCGCGCCATGGCTGGCGCTCGCCACGCTGCTGTTCCTGGTGCCGCTCGTCGTGGCGTACACGCTCCGTCCGGCCGTCTTCGTCAACGAGGACCGCCTGCGGATCCGCAACCCGTTCCGGACGATCACCCTGCCCTGGAGCTGTGTGGGCAATCTCCGCGCGGGCTACTCCAACGAGGTCTTCGACGACACCGGGGTGAAGTACCAACTCTGGGCGGTGCCGGTGTCGCTGCGGGCCCGCAAGAAGGCGGCCCGTCAGCAGAGCCGGGCCGCCGTGGACGATCTGTCCGGCCGCACCACCCTGACGGCGGCATCCGTCCGCTCGCCCTCCGACCAGACCGTGGAGGACCTGCGGGAGCTCGCGGAGCGCCGCGGCGGCGCGGAGTCCGCGCAGGGCCGCCCGCAGATCCGCTGGGCGTACGAGATCCTCGGCCCGTCGGCCGCGGGCGCGGTGCTGCTCGCGGTGGTCCTCGCGCTCACCTGAGTTCTCTGGCGGGGCCCGGCGGGGCCCCGTCCGGTCCGGGCCGCCGGGACAGCGCGCGGATCAGCGGGCGCAGCGCCGGGCCGGGCACCCCGGGCGGTACGGCCAGCGAGGTGGGCGCCCCGGGGGCGGCCAGCGGGCGGACGGCGACCCCGGTCAGGGTCGGCAGGGTCCCGGTGACGTCGTAGAAGACGGTCCAGGACGGCGGGTCGGCGGCGATCGCGCCCAGGGTGTCCTGGAGGTCGGTGAACGGCGGTCCGGGCACCGGTTCGGCCCCGGTGGCGCGTACGAGGTCCGTGACCAGGTCGTGGAACGGCGGGTTCCGTGCCCGTGGGGCGAGCCGCAGCGGGAGTCCCGCCAGCTGCTCCGGGCGTGGTTCGGGGCAGTCCGCCAGGGGGTGCGCGGCGGGAAGTGCCACGTACAGCGGTTCGGTCCACAGGGGCAGGAGTTCCAGTCCGGGCGCGGCGGGCATGGCCCGGACGAGCGCGGCGTCCAGCTCACCGGCGCGGACGGCCGCCAGCCGCTCGGTGACGGGCATCCTCGATGTGCGGACCCGCAGCCCGGGGGCCTGGGCCGCGAGCTCGTCGAGCAGCCGGTACACCCGGTCCCCCGGGCCCCTGATCACCCCCAGCCGCAGCAGCCCGCCGGTGCCGGAGGCGATGTCGGCGGCCACCCGGCGGACGCGGTCGGCGGCGGCGAGTGCCGTGCGCGCCTCCGGGAGCAGCCGTTCCCCGGCCCCGGTCAGCCGCACCCGGCGTGCGGAACGGTCGAACAGGGTGACGCCCAGTGCGCGTTCCAGTCGCCGTATCTGCTGGCTGACCGCCGACTGGACGATGCCGAGGTGTTCGGCGGCCCGCCCGAAGCCGCCGGTCTCGGCGACCGCCACGAAGTACTGGAGCTGCCGCAGTTCCATGGTCCCGCCCCGTCCGCCCTCGCATCACGATCGGTGATCCCCACGATCGGCAACCGCTGCTGGTTCAGGTTCTGTTCCCGGGGTCGAATGGTCACGCGGGCAGGCACCCGGCAGGACCGCCGGGGCCGCCCGGACGGACAGGAGCCGAGCCGATGGACCGAGACCTCTCCCCGACCGGGACGGGCGCCCCGCGCGCGCTGGTCGTACGCGCCGAGGACGCCGAGCGGGTGCCGCTGCCGTCCGGCGGGGGCTTCGGCCTGCTGGTCGACGGCGGGTCGACGGGCGGTGCGCTGGGCGCCAACCGGCTCGACCTCGCCGAGGGCGCGGACGGCGGTCTGCCGCATCTGCACACCCGGTCGACCGAGCTGTTCCACGTCCTCACCGGCACGGTCGAGTTCCTGCTGGACGGGACGCTGACCCCGGTGGCGGCGGGCGGAACGGTGGTCGTCCCGCCGGGGCTGCCGCACGCCTTCGGCGCGGCGCCCGGGTCCGCCGCGCGGCTGTTCGTGGTGCTGACCCCGGGGCTCGACCGGTTCGGCTACTTCCGCGCGCTGGGCCGGGTCCAGCACGGGCTGGAGCCGTTCACGAGCCTGCTGCCCGAACAGGACCGTTACGACGTGCATTTCCTCGACCCGGAGCCTTGGCGGGCCGCCCGGAACCGGTCCTGACGGGACGGGTTCCGGGGCCGGGAGGTCACTTCCACTCCGGGAACATCACCTAAAGTGATGAACCAACCGCACAAAGTCGCCTTCGTGCGCATATGCGGGCTACCCCCGGGCAGAACTCCCCGGACACCCCGTCCCGGGGAGGAGTGACATGCTCACCGAAGGACTGGCCCGGCTCCGCGGGCGGCTCCGGCGCCTCGTCGGCAGACCGCGGCCCCCTATCGACACCACCGCCGGCACACCCGTGTTCACGGCCGACTTCACCTCCACCTCGCAGTGGGTGGCGGGCCGCACCTGGGCGTATCCCGGGGGCGGTCCGACGAACCTCGGCGACAACAAGCTGGACCATCTGGTCGCGGACCCCGGCTACAGCCGTTCCGGGGTCTTCCGCGCGACGCGCCGCCCGGACGGCAAGTGGGACGCGGGGCTGCTGACCACCGAGGGCAGCGACGAGGGCTTCATGGTGCGCGCGGGGGACACCCTGGAGGCCCGGGTGCGGCTGCCGGAGGAGATGGGCGCCTGGCCCGCGATCTGGACCTGGCTCGACGGGGACCAGGAGATCGACGCGTTCGAGTACCACCCCGACAACCCGGACCTGCTGGAGCTGTCCAACCGGGTCCGCGGCGGTCAGTCCTACTACCGGGACCCGGCGATCGCCCCCGGCGGATGGCTCGACCTGAAGGTCGAGTTCGGGGTGCGTTCGGTGGTGTGGTGGGTGAACGGCACGCGGGTGTACGCGGACCGGCGCGGGGTGGGACGCAGATGGCAGGCGTACCTCATCGTCAACCTCTCCGTCTGCGCGGGCCGCTACCACCCGCGCCCCGACCCGTCCGTCTCGGAGATGTCCTTCGAGGTGGCCCGCCTCCTCATCCACCGACCTTGAGCCCCGCTACACGGGTCGCCTTCGCTTGCGCGTCTGAGGTCTGTCCGGGTGGGCGCACTCCGTTCCGGTGCCGTCGCTCGGTGGGTTCGCGCAGTTCCCCGCGGGTCGCCTTCGCTTGCGCGTCTGAGGTCTGTCCGGCTGGACGCACTCCGTTCCGGTGCCGTCGCTCGGTGGGTGCGCAGTTCCCCGCGCCCCTTTGGGGCGCGTTCTGCTTGTTCTTCGGGTCGGTGCCGGTCGGGATTCTCCGTCCTCGATCCGACACGCTCGGTACGACGTACGTGTGGTCCTACTGAAGAGCATCGGAGTCTGCGAGCAGAGATTCCCGCCCACCCCCTCCCGTAGCCATGCGCCTGCGGGAGGAAGGGGGTTTGAACCCCGGCCGGGCTGACGCCAGCCCGCTGTCTGACCCCACCCGCAGACTCAGAGCAGCCCCAGGTGGGCGCCCCAAAGCGGCGCGGGGAACTGCGCAAAAACGAGGGCAGACCCGCCCCCGAAGAGCGACCGCAAGAGGGCAGCACCTCAGGGGCGCGGGGAACTGCGCAAAGACGAGGACCGGCCCGCACCCGAAGAACAAACCCGAAGGGGCAGCATCCAGGGGCGCGGGGAACTGCGCACCCACCGAGCGACGGCACAGGAACGAAGTGCGCCACGCCGGACAGACCTCGGAAGCGCAAGCGAAGGCGACCTGCGGGGAACTGCGCACCCACGAACGGCCCGCACAGGGACAAGTACGCCCAGCACAGGAAACCCAGGGGCGCGGGGAACTGCGCACCCCACGAGCGACGGCACAGGGACAAGTGCGCCCACCCGGACAGACCTGACAAGCGCGAGCGAAGGCGACCCGCACGGGGAACAGGTACGCCCAGCACAGGAAACCCAGGGGCGCGGGCGACGGCGAGGTCCGGACCTGGGTACGGTCGACGTGTGGCTGCGGGGCGCGAGCGAAGGCGACCTGTACAGCTGCTACGCGCGTAGATATGCTCAGCTCGTGACCATGTCCAGTACCTCGCCCCCAGAGCAGGAACCCACCCTCATGGACCCCACCACCACCGGGGCCCCGGCCCCGGGCCCCCGCGCGGCGGACGATCACGGCCTCGCCGACGTGACCTCGTCGGAGACGACCCTGCGCCGGTTCCTGCACGGACTGCCCGGCGTGGACACGGTCGGCCTCGAAGCCCGTGCGTCGGCGCTCGGTACCCGTTCGATCAAGACGACGGCGAAGGCGTACGCCATCGACCTGGCGATCTCGATGATCGACCTGACGACCCTGGAAGGCGCCGACACCCCCGGCAAGGTCCGCTCCCTCGGTGCCAAGGCCGTGTACCCGGACCCCACCGACCGGTCCACCCCCCGGGTGGCCGCGGTGTGCGTGTACCCGGACATGGTGGCCACGGCGAAGGCCGCGGTCACCGGCAGCGGCGTCAAGGTCGCGTCCGTGGCGACCGCCTTCCCGGCGGGCCGCGCCGCGCTCGACGTGAAGCTCGCCGATGTGCGGGACGCGGTCGCCGCCGGGGCCGACGAGATCGACATGGTCATCGACCGGGGCGCGTTCCTCTCCGGCCGGTACATGAAGGTGTACGAGGAGATCCGCGCCGTGAAGGAGGCGTCCGGCGCGGCCCGGCTCAAGGTCATCTTCGAGACGGGCGAGCTGTCGACGTACGACAACATCCGCCGCGCGTCCTGGCTCGGGATGCTCGGCGGCGCCGACTTCATCAAGACCTCGACCGGCAAGGTCGCCGTGAACGCCACCCCGCCGAACACCCTGCTGATGCTGGAGGCGGTCCGGGACTTCCGCGCCCAGACCGGCGTCCAGGTCGGGGTGAAGCCGGCCGGGGGCATCCGTACCACCAAGGACGCGGTCAAGTTCCTGGTGCTGGTGAACGAGACGGCGGGCGAGGACTGGCTGGACAACCACTGGTTCCGGTTCGGCGCCTCGTCCCTGCTGAACGATCTGCTGATGCAGCGCCAGAAGCTGGCGACCGGCCGCTACTCCGGCCCCGACTACGTGACGGTGGACTGATCACCATGGCAAGCATCTTCGAGTACGCGCCCGCGCCCGAGTCGCGCGCGGTCGTCGACATCGCGCCCTCGTACGGGCTGTTCATCGACGGCGAGTTCACCGAGGCCGCCGACGGCCAGGTCTTCAAGACGGTGTCGCCCGCCACGGAGGAAGTGCTCTCCGAGGTCGCGCGGGCCGGTGAGGCCGATGTGGAGCGGGCGGTGAAGGCGGCCCGCAAGGCGTTCGTGGGCTGGTCGGCGCTGCCGGGCGCCGAACGCGCGAAGTACCTGTTCCGGATCGCCCGGATCATCCAGGAGCGCAGCCGTGAGCTCGCGGTCCTGGAGACGCTCGACAACGGCAAGCCGATCCGGGAGACCCGGGACGCGGACCTGCCGCTGGTCGCCGCGCACTTCTTCTACTACGCGGGCTGGGCCGACAAGCTCTCCCACGCGGGCTACGGCACCGACCCGAGGCCGCTGGGTGTGGCCGGCCAGGTCATCCCGTGGAACTTCCCGCTGCTGATGCTGGCGTGGAAGATCGCCCCGGCGCTCGCGACCGGCAACACGGTCGTGCTGAAGCCCGCCGAGACGACTCCGCTGTCGGCCCTGTTCTTCGCGGACATCTGCCGTCAGGCCGGTCTGCCGAAGGGTGTCGTCAACATCCTGCCCGGTTACGGTGACGCGGGTGCCGCGCTGGTCGCGCACCCGGACGTGAACAAGGTCGCGTTCACCGGTTCCACGGCCGTCGGCAAGCAGATCGCCCGGACCGTCGCGGGCACGGACAAGAAGCTGACCCTGGAGCTGGGCGGCAAGGGCGCCAACATCGTCTTCGACGACGCGCCCGTCGACCAGGCCGTCGAGGGCATCGTCACGGGCATCTTCTTCAACCAGGGCCAGGTCTGCTGCGCGGGCTCCCGGCTGCTGGTGCAGGAGTCGGTGGCGGACGAGCTGATCGCGTCGCTGAAGCGTCGCCTCGCCACCCTGCGCCTCGGGGACCCGCTCGACAAGAACACCGACATCGGCGCGATCAACTCCGCCGAGCAGCTGGCCCGGATCACGGCGCTGACCGAGCAGGGTGAGCAGGAGGGCGCCGAACGCTGGTCCGCCCCCTGCGAGCTGCCGTCGTCGGGGTACTGGTTCGCGCCGACGCTGTTCACCGGTGTCACCCAGGCGCACACGGTCGCCCGGGACGAGATCTTCGGCCCGGTCCTGTCGGTGCTGACGTTCCGCACCCCCGACGAGGCCGTCGCCAAGGCGAACAACACCCAGTACGGCCTGTCCGCGGGCATCTGGACCGAGAAGGGCTCCCGCATCCTCGCCGTGGCGAACAAGCTGCGCGCGGGAGTCGTCTGGTCCAACACGTTCAACAAGTTCGACCCTGCCTCGCCGTTCGGCGGGTACAAGGAGTCGGGCTTCGGCCGCGAGGGCGGCCGACACGGCCTGGAGGCGTACCTCGATGTCTGACAACAGCCGGCTGAGCGTCTTCAAGACCTACAAGCTGTTCGTGGGGGGCAAGTTCCCCCGCAGCGAGAGCGGACGGGTGTACGAGGTGACGTCGAAGGCATCAGGCGCTGCCGCGCCGGGCAAGGGCGGCTGGCTGGCCAACGCGCCGCTGTCGTCGCGCAAGGACGCCCGGGACGCGGTGGTCGCCGCCCGCAAGGCGTTCGGTCCGTGGTCGGGGGCGACCGCGTACAACCGCGGCCAGGTCCTGTACCGGGTCGCGGAGATGCTGGAGGGCCGCCGGGAGCAGTTCGTCCGCGAGGTCGCGGACGCGGAGGGCCTGTCGAAGTCGAAGGCGGGCGCCCGGGTGGACGCGGCGGTCGACCGCTGGGTCTGGTACGCGGGCTGGACCGACAAGGTCGCCCAGGTCGTCGGCGGGGGCAACCCGGTCGCGGGCCCGTTCTTCAATCTGTCGACCCCGGAGCCGACGGGTGTGGTGGCCGTACTGGCACCCCAGGAGTCGTCGTTCCTCGGTCTGGTCTCGGTGCTCGCCCCGGTGCTCGCGACCGGCAACACGGCCGTGGTCGTGGCGAGCGAGCGGGCGCCGCTGCCCGCGCTGTCCCTCGGCGAGGTCCTGGCGACCTCCGACGTCCCCGGCGGGACGGTCAACATCCTGTCCGGCCGGACGAAGGAGATCGCGGCCCCGCTCGCCGCGCACAGCGACGTCAACGCGATCGACCTCACCGGCGCGGACGAGGCGCTGGCCACGGAGCTGGAGATCGCGGCGGCGGACAACCTCAAGCGGGTGCTGCGGCCGGGCGCGGAGGACTGGTCGGCCGACCCGGGGATGCGGCGGCTGACCGCGTTCCTGGAGACCAAGACGGTGTGGCACCCGACCGGTTCACTGGGCGCCTCGGGCTCCTCGTACTGAACCGGGCCGAACCGGCCTGAACAGACCTGAACCGGGCCTCGCGCCCGTAGCAGGGTGGACGTTCCACCGAGCGCGCCGTGCGGACCCCGACCGGGGTCCCGTACGGCGCGCTCGGCCGTTCCCCGGGCGAGCGGCCCCGGCGCGGGCCGTTACGGCAGGCCCAGGCGGGCGGCCAGGCCGTCGAGGACGCAGTCGAGTCCCGTCGCGAACTCCCACGCGGGGTCGTCGCGGCGCCGCAGTGCCCGCAGGGTTTGGCCGTAGACGGGGTAGCGGTCCGTCCCCATCAACCACTTCATGGTCGGGGCGAGCCCGAGCCGGATGTCGTCGCCGCTGGCCCAGCCCTGCTCGTCCATGTATGCGCGCAACGCCACCTCGGCCTGCACCGCGCCCTGGACGTACGCGTTGACGGTCCGGAAGGCGACCATCAGCGTGTCGGCGTCCAGCCCGTGGCCGTCGAGGGCGGCGATCTGGCGTTCGGCCGCCGCGATCCGGTGCGGGGTGAGCAGCGAGAGCGGCGCGGGCACGGTGGTGAGCCAGGGGTGGGCGAGGGTCGTCCCGCGGGTCCGCAGGGCCATCTCCCGCAGCACCTCGCGCCAGCCGGTGACCTCGTCGGGCACGACCAGCTCGACGGCGACCCGGTCGACCATCAGCGCCCAGAGGTCGTCCTTGCCGGAGACATGGCGGTACGCGGCCATGGGCGCGACCCGGAGTTCGGTGGCGAGGCGGCGCATGGTGACCGCCTGCATCCCCTCGGCGTCGGCGATCCGGACGGCGGCCTCGGCGAGGGTGGCGGGGGTGAGGGTGTTCCGGGGAGTGGGGGCGGGCCGCTCCAGCCGCTCCCACAGGGAGGCCTCGGGCTGCCGCCCGCCGGGGCCGCCCGGGTCGGCCCTCTTGTTCTGCGCGGCCATCGCCACACGCTCCTCTCCGGCGGTCCGCGGTGACCTCCGATCATGTACAGCGTATGCCCTGTGGACGGCGTACACATTGAGGGATACCTTGTACACACCAGATACGCCGTACACATCGGCCTGATCCTCCGGGGGAAACCCATGCCCGACGACCTGTCCCCGCGCACCTCCGCGCCCACCGACCGCGCCCCCCTGCATGTCGCGGTCATCACCGGCAGCACCCGCGACGGCCGCTTCGGCCCCCTGGTCAGCGACTGGATCGCGGACCGTGTCAGGGCCCGCGCCGATATGAGCCTCGATGTGATCGACCTCGTCGCGACCCCGCTGCCCACGGTGATGCCCGCCTTCGGCACCCCGCCACCGGCGGAGACCATCGCCCTGCTGGCCGATGTCTCCCCCCGGCTCACCGTCGCCGACGCCTTCGTGATCGTGACGCCGGAGTACAACCACAGCTATCCCGCGTCCCTGAAGAACGCCGTGGACTGGCACGGACCGGAATGGCAGGCCAAGCCGGTCGGATTCGTGTCCTACGGCGGACTGTCCGGCGGACTGCGGGCCGTCGAGCATCTGCGGCCCGTCCTCGCCGAACTGCACGCCGTGACCATCCGCGACACGGTCAGCTTCCACAACGCGTGGGGCTCCTTCGGTGAGGGCGCCTCCGTCGACCCGGCCGCCGAAGCCGCCGCGAAGGGGTTCCTCGACCAGCTCACCTGGTGGGGCCGCGCCCTGCGCAGCGCCAAGTCCGTCCACCCGTACGTGGCCTGAGGACGGCGACCGTGTCCGACCCCTCCCCCACCGCCGGGCGCACCGGCACCTCACCCTCCCGGCTCACCCTGCTGGGACTGCTGCTGGGTGTGGTGCTCGCGACCCTGGACGGGACGATCACCGCGACCGCGCTGCCCGTGATCGTCGGCGACCTCGGCGGTGTCGACCAGCTCTCCTGGGTGGTCACCGCCTATCTGCTCGCCTCCTCGGTCGCCACCCCCCTGTGGGGCAAGGCCGGGGACCTGTACGGGCGCAAGGGCGCCTATCTGGTGTCCATCGGCGTGTTCCTCGCCGGTTCCGTGCTCTGCGGACTCGCGCGGGACATGGGCCAGCTGATCGCGTTCCGCACCCTCCAGGGCCTCGGCGCCGGCGGGATGTTCGTCGGCTCGCTGGCCCTGATCGGGACACTGCTGCCGCCACGCGAGAGCGGACGTGCCCAGGCCATGATCGGCGCGGTGCTGCCCGCCGCGTTCCTGGGCGGCCCGCTGGTCGGCGGCTTCCTCACCGACCAGCTGAGCTGGCGCTGGACGTTCTACGTCAATGTGCCGCTCGGCGCGCTCGCCGTGCTGATCGTCGTCACCCGGGTCCGGCTGCGCCAGCCCCGGATCAAGGCGCCGGTGGACCTCCTCGGGGCGGCGCTGCTCACCACCGGCATCCTCGCCGTGACCCTGCTCGCGACCTGGGCCGGGACGGCGTACCCCTGGTGGTCGGCGCCCGTCGCCGGACTCGCGCTGCTCTCGGCGGGCTCGCTGTACTGGTTCCTGCGGGTGGAGCGCCGCGTCCCCGAACCGGTGCTGCCCGTGCGGCTGTTCCGCGACCGGGGGTTCGCCACCGCCCAGGCCATCAGTCTGCTGGTCGGCGCCGCGATGCTCGCGCTCAGCAGCTATCTGCCGCAGTACCTCCAGTACGCGCGGGGCGCCTCGTCCACCGGGAGCGGGCTGCTGCTGCTCCCGCTGTCGATGGGCATGATCGTGGTGCAGCTCGTGACCGGACGGCTCATCAGCGCCACCGGCCGCTACCGGATCTACCCGATCCTCGGCGGTGCCGTCGTCGCGGCGGGGGCGCTCGGGCTGTTCGTCCTGGTCGGCACGGGGACCTCGACCTGGGTGGTCACGGCCCTGTCCCTGGTGATCGGCGCGGGCCTGGGGCTGCTCCTCCAGTCCACGATGGTCATCACCATGAACAGCACCGGGCCGCGCGACCTGGGCGCCGCCAGCGGGACGGTGACACTGCTGCGCGGCATCGGCGGCTCGCTGGGCGTCGCCGTCCTCGGCTCCGCTTACGCGGCGCGGGTGGACGGCACCCTGGAGGAGCGGCTGGGCGCGGCGGGCGGCCGGCTCACCGACAGCTCCGGACAGCTCGCACCGGACGCCCTGGCCGAGCTGCCCGCGGCGCAGGCCGACGCGCTGCGCGAGGCGGTCACGGGCGGGCTGCACGCCGTCGCCCTCGGGGCGCTGCTGCTGGGCGCCCTGTCGTTCGCGCTGGCCTGGCTCATCCGCGAGGTACCGCTGCGGACCCGCTCGGCCGAGGAGGAACTGGCCGGGGACGCTACGGGGGGCGGCCCCGACGGGGCGGGTGACGGAGCCGGGGACGACGACGGGGACGGTACGGGGGTGAGCCCGGGGGTCAGCCCGTCACCAGCTGGGTCACGGGACCGACCAGCGGGAGTTCCGCCAGCGAGTCGCCCCGGGCCAGCGGCGCCGTAGCGGCGGTGGTCGACAGCGGCTTGAAGTCGGCGATCTGGGTACCGAGGCCGTTGGCCAGCGGGTCCACGCCGGTGTTGGCGAGCGGGTTGATCTGGAGGGCGGTGACGGGGGCGATCGCGTACCCCACGATGCCGGGCACGGAACCGGCGGCGGCCTGCGCGTCGAGCTCGCCCGCGGTGGCGGGGGCGTCGACCCCGGCCGCCGATGCCGGGGTGGCGCCGAACGCCATCCCTGCGGCGGTCAGCGCGAGTCCGGCGCGCAGCAGGACGCGGTGTGCGGTGGTGGTCGGACGGGCCTGGTGACGTGCCATGGGTGCCGCCTGGGGTGAGTGGAGGGTAATCATGGACTCACGAAGAGTAGTTGAGCGGGGCGGTGGCCGCCAATGCCGACCCGCGGGGTCGGCAACCGCGCGGACATGCCCCACACTGGTCTCTCGTGACTTCTCATCCCGCCATACCGGTGTCACCGGCCCGTGTCGTGCTGCTCACCGGACCCTCCGGTTCCGGCAAGTCCTCGTTCGCGGCGCGCAGCGGACTGCCCGTGCTGTGTCTCGACGACTTCTACAAGGAGTGGGACGACCCCTCGCTGCCCCGGGTCGCGGGCTCGTCCGACATCGACTGGGACTCACCGCTGTCCTGGGACGCGGACACGGCGGTGGCCGCGCTGGCACGTCTGTGCGGGGAGGGACGGACCGAGGTCCCCGTGTACGACATCTCCACGAGTTCCCGTACGGGGGCGGGGGTGCTGGACCTCCGGGGGGCGCCGCTGTTCGTGGCGGAGGGGATCTTCGCGGCGGATGTCGTGGCGCGGTGCCGGGAGCTGGGGATACTCGCGGACGCGATCTGCCTGCGCGGGCGGCCGGTGACGACGTTCCGGCGGCGGCTGCTGCGGGATCTTCGCGAGGCGCGTAAGCCGGTGGGGTTCCTGCTGCGCAGGGGGTGGCGGCTGATGCGGGCCGAGCGGGGGATCGTGGGGCGGCAGGTGGCGCTCGGGGCGGTGGCCTGTGACGGGGACGAGGCCGTGGCCCGTCTGTCACGGGCCACAGCGGCGCAACGCCTTCGCTCGCGCTTCTCAGGCCTGTCCGGCTGAGCGCACTTGTCCCTGCGCGGGCCGTCCGTGGGTGCGCAGTTCCCCGCGGGTCGCCTTCGCTCGCGCTTCCCAGGTCTCTCCGGCGGGACGTACTTGCCCCTGTGCGGGCCGTTCGTGGGTGCGCAGTTCCCCGCGGGTCGCCTTCGCTTGCGCTTGTGAGGTCTGTCCGGCTGGACGTACTTCGTTCCTGTACGGGCCGAACGGGGGTGCGCAGTTCCCCGCGCCCCTGGATGCTGCCCCCTTGCGGTCGCTGCTCGGGTGCGGGGCCGCCCTCGTCTTCGCGCAGTTCCCCGCGCCCCCGGATGCTGCCCCTTCGGGATTGTTCGTCGGGTGCGGGGCCGTCCTCGTTCTTGCGCAGTTCCCCGCGCCCCTTCGGGGGCGCCCCCTGAGGTTGTTCTTCACCCTCCTCCTCGCGCAGTCGCATGGCTGCGGGAGGGGGTGGGCGGGAATCTCTGCCCGCAGACTCCGACGCCACCAGTACGACCACTGAACGTCCGTACCGAGCGCGTTGGAGCGAGGACGGAGAATCCCGACCGGCACCGACCCGAAGAACCGGCCGGGAGCGCCCCAAAGGGGCGCGGGGAACTGCGCGAAGACGAGAACCGGCCCGCACCCGAAGAGCGACGAACAGGGGCAGCATCCAGGGGCGCGGGGAACTGCGCAAACCCACGGGCGACGGCACAGGGACAAGTGCGTCCACCCGGACGGACCTGGGAAGCGCAAGCGAAGGCGACCCGCGGACTGTCAGGACTTCTGGGGTTCCGGGTCGAGAGGGGCCGACGGGACCGGAGGGCGGGGTGGGGCGGGGCGGCGGGAGACCGCTACGCCCAGCAGGCACAGGGCACCGCCCGCGAGCGCGACCGCACCGGGGATCTCCCCGAGGAAGATCCACGACAGCGCGACGACGAGCGCGGGCACCACGTACGTCGTGGCCCCCAGCTTCCCCGCCGTGGTCCGCGACAACGCGTACGCCCAGGTCCAGAACGCCAGCGCCGTGGGCAGCAGCCCGAGGTAGACGACCGAGAGGGTGACCCCCGTCGGCGCGGTCCGCACATCGGACACCAGCTGCCCCGCGAACGGCAGGCACGCCACCGCGGCGACCAGGCAGGCGAACGTCGTGACCTGGAGCGCCGAGGCATGCCCCAGGGACGACTTCTGCGCGACGACCCCGATCGCGTACCCGACCGCCGCGACCAGCAGGAGCAGCACACCCCAGACGGAGCTGCTGCCCTCCCCGCCGAGGACCCCGGCGATCACCGTGCCGACGAAGGAGATCCCGAGGCCCAGCAGCAGCGGCCGGGGATAGCCCTCGCCCAGCACCCGTCCGCCGAGCAGCGCGACGAGGATCGGGCCGATGCCGATGATCAGCGCGGCGGTGCCCGCGTCGGTGTGCTGCTCGCCCCAGTTGAGGGCGACCATGTAGACCCCGAACCAGAAGACACCCGCCCCGAGGATGCCGGGCCACGCCTCCCGTTTCGGCAGCCCCTCGCCACGGGCGAGGAGGAGCGCGCCGAGCGCGAGGCCCCCGACGAGCAGCCGTCCCAGCGCCATCGACCCGGGATGGAAGTCCTCGACGGCGTACCGGATGGCGACGAACGCCGAGGCCCACAGCAGCATGGTGACGCTGATCGCGAGGAGCGCCTTGGTGTCCGGGGAGCGGGGTGGTGTGGTCATGAGTGAGGATCACCTTCCCGCGCCAGCGCGCGTACCGCGCGGCGCAGTAGTTTTCCGGTGGGATTGCGAGGCAGTTCGGGGACGATCAGTACGTCGTCGGGGACCTTGTACCAGGTGAGCCGGGAGCGGGCGGTGGCGAGGAGTTCGGCGGTCACGGCCCCCGGCCGCGCCCCGTCGTGGAGTGCGGCGTAGGCGCGCAGGGACGTGGCGCCCCCGGCGCGGCGCACCGAGACGACGGCGGCCTCCCGTACCGCGGGGTGCGCGGTCAGCAGGTCCTCGATCTCGGTGGGGTGGACGTTCTGGCCGCCGACGATCTCGATGTCGTCGAGCCGTCCGTGGACACTGACGTAGCCGTCGGCGTCGACGGTGGCGGCGTCACCGGTGGTGTACCACTCGTCGGGGGTGAGCCGCGCGGGTTCGGCGCCGCCGCGGGCGACCCCGGGGCCGATGGTGGGTCCGGCGACCTGGAGGCGGCCCTCGGTGCCGGCGGGCACCTCGTCGCCGTGGTCGTCGACGATCCGCAGCCGGTAGGGGGGAAGGACCCGGCCGAGGGTGTACTCGCGTATGCCGTGGGGGCCGTTGGCGAGCAGGGCGTGCCCGATCTCCGTGGTGCCGAAGATGTTGAGGAGCTTCTCGCCGAGGATCGCGCGCAGCCGTCGTTCCAGTACGGGCGGCAGCACCTCACCGGCCACGACGGCGGCCCGCAGGGTGGCGAGCACCCCGTGCGCGGGGTGGTCGAGCAGCCGGGCGTAGAAGCTGGGCTGTCCGTACAGGACGGTGACGCCGTGCTCCCCGACGGCCTTCAGGGTGTCGTCCTCGGTGGCCCGGCGGGGGCTCAGCACGGTGGTCGCGCCGCGCAGCAGCGGGAAGAACAGCGAGTTGCCGAGTCCGTAGGAGAAGTAGAGCCGGGAGACGGAGAAGCCGGTGTCGTCGGGTCCGATGCCGATGGCCTCCCCGGCGGCCCGGCTGAAGACCTCCGGGTCGCCGTGGGTGTGGAAGCACAGCCGCGGGTCGCTGGTGGTGCCGGAGGTGAACGCGGCGAACGCGAGGCTGTCCGCGCCGACGCGGGCGTACGGGGGCGCGCCGGGCGAGGGGGTGCGCAGCTCACCGGGGGTGAGGACCAGCGGCGCGGGGAAGTGCCGGGCGAGTTCGGGGGCGGAGACGATCGCCGCGGGTTCCGCGAGCGCGGCGGCCCGGGTCAGTTCGGCGGCGTGCAGGGCCGAATTGACGGGAACGGCGACGGCGCCGATGTGCAGGGCGCCGAGGAAGGCGCGGACGAAGTCGATGCCGTCGGGCACGGCGATCAGGATGCGGGAGCCGGGCCCGAGGCCGCGGGCGATGAACGCGGCGGCGGCCCGTCCGGCGCCCTCGTGGACCTCGGAGAAGAGGTACGAGCGGCCTTCGACGACATAGGCGCGGCGGCCCAGCCACCCGTGGGCGCGGGCGGTGGCGGCGAGGAGTTCGGCGAGATTGCCGCTGGGGACCGGGACGGGCACGGCGGGCGCGGGACGGACGGGTGCGATGCTCATCCGGCTATCCCTTCTATCTCCACCAGCAGATCGGGGCGGCAGACGTCGACGTTGAGGTAGGCGATGTCGGCGTGGTCGGGGAAGACCTCCGCGCACCTGGCGCGCACCAGCGGCAGATCGTGCTCGTCGCGTACGTAGACCTTGATGGAGTCGAGGTCCTTGAGGCCGTAGCCGCCCTCCACACCGTGCTCGCGCAGGTTGCCGGGGCTGATGAGGGCCTCGATGTTGGCGAGGGTCGCGTCGACCTGGGCGGCGATGTCGTCGTGGTGGACGGTGTCGTCGCCGACGATGCTGGCCGTCCCGGAGACATAGACGGTGCCCGTGGACCCGTCGGCGGCCGGCAGATGGGTGGCGCGGGCGAAGCTCGGGGACTTCGGGCCGTACTGCTTGGGGTACTTGTACGCGGGGGTCTGGTTCGGGTTCTCCAGATGGCGGGGCACCCCGGCGCGGGTGGCGAGGAAGTACAGGTCGATCCCGGGGCTGAGGCTGCCGATGCCGGTGGCGGCGGGGATCCGGCCGGGCCACTTGTCGAAGGCGCGGGCGCGGCCCACGCAGAAGTCCCGGTAGTTCTCCATGCCTTCGGCGTTGTCGCCGGTGATGGCGCCGACGAGGTTCCACATCCGGAACAGTTCGGTGTACCCGAGCCGGGACAGCAGGGCGAACGCCTGCTCGTAGGCGGACTGCACGGCGTTCTGGTAGACGCCCCGCTCGTCGATCCGGACCGCGCAGAAGATGTGGTCGCCGTCCTCCGCGTAGACGAGGCTGCCCTCGACCCCGGCGCGCACCGGCCGGTCGGTCACCCATATCTCGGTGAACGGTTCGGTGTTGTCCCCCGCCATATGCACCGTGAGGCGGGGCGCCCCCTCGTGCAGGGTGGGCGGCTGGCCGCCCCGGGCGTAGGCGACCCGGCCCAGCACACCGCGACCGACGACATCCGCGCGGCCGTGGCACGCGGACTTCACGAAAAGGCACTCCAGACCACGGCGGACGGGGGAGCGATGTGTATCGGTCATGGTTTCCGTCAGCCCCAGCCCTGATCGTCACGGTTCATTTGTAACCCCCGCATGTCGAGTTCTTGAAATTTCTATGGCGATGTGCTCGGTGCGAATGGTGCTACGTCTTCAACATCACCACAGAAACCTTCTGTTCGCCTTTCTCGCATAGGCTCCAAGTAATGCCAGGCGCAAACTGGAGGGGTGACAGGGCATGGGAAACAGCGACATAAGGGATCTCCCGGAGGTCCCTCAGGCGGGGACGCTCGCCAACCGTGTGTACGAACTCGCGCTGCACAGCGACTTCGTCGACGCCGAGGTATGCGTCCGCGAGCTGGGCATCACCCGCGAGGAGGCCGAGCGCACCGTGCGCGACCTGGTCGACCTGCGGCTGCTGCTGTCCGCCCATGGCTGCCGCGCCACCTATGTCGCGGTCAACCCGCTGTCCGCGTCCCTTCAGCTCCTCGCCCCGTACGACGAGCAACTTCGATCAAGACAGAACGAGTTGGAGCAGATCCGGCAGCAGATGCACAGTCTGCTGCCGTTGTACCGGGCGAACCTCCCCGAGGAACAGTCCGGGCCCGAGATCCAGCGCATCGACGACCTCGACACCGTGCGCGGGGTCCTCGGCCAGCTCGCCGAGCAGTGCCGGACCGAGGTCATCACCTCGCAGCCGGGCGGCGCCCGGGATGTCGGGGTGCTGCGCGAGGCCGCCCGCCGCGACCGTGAGGTGCTCGACCGCGGGGTGCGGATGCGGACGCTCTACCAGCACACCGCGCGATTCGATCAGCCCACCCGGGAATACGTGGAGCGCATTTCCGAGGGCGGCGCCGAAGTACGGACCACGACCGGCGGATTCCAGCGGGCGATAGTTTACGACCGCAGCGCCGCCGTCATACCCCTCGCCGACAATTCCCGGGGTGCGCTGCTGGTCCGCGATCCGGATCTCGTGCATTTCGTGGCGGAGGCTTTCGAGGGGTCCTGGGACACCGCCGATCCGTTCCGTCCGACCTATGACCGCGACGAGATCCGGCTGGTGTCGGACACCCTCAACCGGTCGCTGCTGCGGATGCTCGCCAACGGCCATGACGACAAGGCCATCGCGCGGCGGCTCGGTATCTCACCGCGGACCTGCCAGCGGCGGATCTCGGAACTGATGCATGAACTCGGCGCCCGTACCCGGCTGCACGCCGGGGTCCTGATCCATCAGCGCGGTCTGCTGGACGAGCCGGTGCCCGTCACCGCCGGATAGCGCACCACCGCAGGACGGACCGGTCCGGCGGCGCACACCGGTGACGGACCCGGCAGGCAAGGCCACCGGGAACGCGAAGAAGCAGGACCGGGAAGACCCCCCGGCCTCCGGTCCTGCTTCTCCTGTCACGGCCCCCGCGACTCCCACCCCCCGGTGGTCACCGCTCTCCCGTCGGGCCGATCTCCCCCGTGTTCCCACCCCCCGGTGGGTCCACGTCCCCCGTGCGGTCCGTCCCCCGACGGACCCGCTCCCCCGGCATCCCCCGCCGTGGGGCGCGTCCTCCCCCCGTACCCCCGATCGTGCTCCCACCCCCGTGGGGTACTTCTTCCCCCCGTCCGGTGCCGTGCCTCCCCCGATGGCCCGGTACCGGGCCCTTCGACGGTCCGCCGCTACGCGACGAGTTCGCCGAAGGACTCCTCCTCGTCACGGCCGAAGCTGAGGACCTGGTCCTCACGCAGCCGGCGCAGGGAGCGCCAGATGCTGGACTTCACCGTGCCGACACTGATGCCGAGGATCTCCGCGATCTCCGGGTCGGTGCGGCCCTCGTAGTAGCGCAGGACCAGCATCGTCCGCTGGAGTTCGGGCAGCCGGGCCAGCGCCTGCCACAGGACCGCGCGCAGCTCCGTGCCGCGCATCGCGTCCGTGTCGCCGGCCGTCTCCGGCAGCTCCTCGGTCGGGTACTCGTTGAGCTTGCGCCGCCGCCAGGCGCTGATGTGCAGATTCGTCATCGTGCGGCGCAGATAACCGCCGACGGCGGCCTTGTCGCTGATCCGGTCCCAGGCCCGGTACGTCGAGAAGAGGGCGCTCTGGAGCAGGTCCTCCGCCTCGAAGCGGTCCCCGGTCAGGTGGTACGCCGTGGCGTACAGGGAGGCCCGGCGCTCCTGGACGTACGCCGTGAACGCCTGCTCGGCGCTCGGCTCGGTCCTGCGCTCCCCCGTGGCCTCCCCGTGCGCACTGCCCCCGTTCGGCGCGTCGACCACCGTCATATAGGCGGTGTGCTGACGCCCGGTGCCGCGAGCGCACCCCCGCCCGCTCACGGCACCGGCCTTCTCGATGGAACCGTTCCCCCGTCCGCCGTCGTGAAGACGCGTGACGACCGCGCTCGCGGTGATGCCGTGCGGCTTGTTCATCTCGCGCCCCCCGTCGGTGGTGTTCCCCCGTGTTCCCTGCGATGACCAGAATCCTGCCGGGGGCACTTCATGGCGGTGTCCGCCGACTGTCACAGGCCTGTCACAGGGGTCCGGGGCGCTCAGGCGGACCGGGCGGCGGGGCGTGCGCGCGGGGCGCCGGGGAGCGGACGGGCCCCGGCAGTCGAAACCCCACCGTGCTATGGGACAGAATGAGGCCCGTGCCTTCCCTGTTGCTGATCGAGGACGACGACGCCATCCGTACGGCCCTGGAGCTGTCTCTGACACGCCAGGGTCACCGGGTGGCCACCGCTGCCACCGGCGAGGACGGCTTGCAGCTCCTGCGTGAGCAGCGGCCGGACCTGATCGTGCTGGACGTGATGCTGCCGGGCATCGACGGATTCGAGGTGTGCCGCCGTATCCGGCGCACCGACCAGTTGCCGATCATCCTGCTGACCGCGCGGAGCGACGACATCGACGTCGTCGTCGGACTGGAGTCCGGCGCCGACGACTATGTCGTCAAACCCGTGCAGGGCCGGGTGCTCGACGCCCGGATCCGCGCGGTGCTGCGCCGGGGGGAACGCGAGTCGACGGACTCCGCGACCTTCGGCAGCCTGGTCATCGACCGGGCCGCGATGACGGTGACCAAGAACGGCGAGGACCTGCAACTCACCCCGACCGAACTGCGGCTGCTCCTGGAGCTGAGCCGCAGGCCCGGTCAGGCGCTGTCACGGCAGCAGTTGCTGCGGCTGGTGTGGGAGCACGACTACCTCGGTGACTCCCGGCTCGTGGACGCGTGTGTGCAGCGGCTGCGGGCCAAGGTCGAGGACGTCCCGTCGTCCCCGACGCTCATCCGTACGGTGCGAGGGGTCGGCTACCGGCTGGACAGTCCTCAGTGACCGCAGAGCGTGACCAGGCCGGGCGACCCGGCGACCGGAAGGGTGCCGGCACCGGCACACCGCGCGGCTGGGCCCGTACGCGCCGGGCGGTGTCCCTGGGGATGCGGTTCACCAGTCTGCGGCTGCGGCTCGTCCTCGTGTTCGCCCTGGTGGCGCTGACGGCGGCGGTGTCGGCGTCGGGGATCGCGTACTGGCTGAACCGGGAAGCGGTGCTCACCCGCGCCCAGGACGCGGCGCTGAACGACTTCCAGCAGGAGATGCAGAACCGGGCGGGCGCCCTGCCGGGCCGTCCCACCCAGACCGAGCTGGAGAACACCGCCGGGCAGATGGCGACGAGCAACCAGCACTTCAGTGTGCTGCTGATAGCGCGCGACGCGGTCGGGGACACCGTTGTCGGCAACTCCGACCTGGACACCTTCTCCCTCTCCGACGTACCGGAGTCGCTGCGCGAGGCCGTGGACCAGCGCCAGCGGCTGTCGTCCACCAACAAGTCGCCGTACCACCTGTACTGGCAGCGGATCTCCGACGACGACACCCCGTACCTGGTGGCCGGGACCCGGCTGATCGGCGGCGGGCCGACCGGCTACATGCTGAAGTCGCTGGAGCCGGAGGCCAAGGACCTCAACTCGCTGGCCTGGTCACTGGGGATCGCGACGGGTCTGGCGCTGATCGGGGCCGCGCTGCTGGCGCAGGCCGCCGCGACGACCGTCCTCAGACCGGTGCACCGGCTGGGCGCCGCCGCCAGACGGCTCGGCGAGGGCAAGCTGGACACCCGGCTGCGGGTCTCCGGCACCGACGAACTCGCCGAACTGTCACGGACGTTCAACCAGGCCGCGGCGGCCCTGGAGAAGCGGGTCGCGGACATGAGCGCCCGGGACGAGGCGTCCCGCCGGTTCGTCGCGGACATGTCCCATGAACTGCGGACCCCGCTGACCGCGATCACCGCGGTCACCGAGGTGCTGGAGGAGGAACTGGACGCGGAGACCGGCAGCGTCGACCCGATGATCGAACCGGCGGTACGGCTCGTGGTGAGCGAGACCCGGCGGCTGGGCGACCTGGTGGAGAACCTGATGGAGGTGACCCGCTTCGACGCGGGCACCGCCCGGCTGGTCCTCGACGACGTGGACCTGGCCGACCAGATCACCGCCTGCATCGACGCCCGCGCCTGGCTGGACGCCGTCGAACTGGACGCGGCGCGCGGGATCATGGCACGGCTCGACCCGCGGCGCCTCGACGTGATCCTCGCGAACCTGATCGGCAACGCGCTCAAGCACGGCGGTTCGCCGGTACGGATCGCGGTGCGCACCGATGTCACCGACGGCGCCGACGACGTACTGATCGAGGTCAGCGACCACGGTCCCGGAATCCCGCTGGAGGTGCTGCCGCATGTCTTCGACCGCTTCTACAAGGCCAGCGCGTCCAGGCCGCGTTCGGAGGGCAGCGGGCTCGGGCTGTCGATCGCGCTGGAGAACGCCCATATCCACGGCGGGGAGCTGACCGCCGCCAACGCACCCGAGGGGGGAGCGGTGTTCACCCTGCGGCTGCCCCGTGACGTCTCCGACACGAGCGGACCCTCCGGGGTGCCCGACCCGCAGGGCGGTGCCCGGTGACGGCGTGGGGGCGGCGCAGGGCCGCCGTGGGAGCGGTGTCGCTGGTGGCCCTGCTGGTCACCGGATGCGGTATCCGTACGACGGGCGTGCCGACGGACTTCGGACCGGCGCCGTCCCGGGCGCCGTGCGCGCTGTCGGAGCCGGGCGCGGCGGCGCATCCGGTACGGGGCATCCCCGTGCAGGTGTTCCTGCTGTGCTCGACGCAGTTGGTGACCGTCGACCGGACCGTGGAACTGCCGACGGGCCAGACCTCCGAGAAGGACCGGGGCCGGGTGGCCCAGGCCCTCCTCACCCAGCTGGAACGGGCGCCCTCAGCGGCGGAGCGGCAGGCCGGGTACACGACGGACGTCCGGGGCGGGCTCACCGTGTCGGGGCCCCGGGGCAGCGATCCCGACGACGCGCTGCGGATCAGCGCGCCGGTGGACGATCTGTCGCAGTTCGCGCTGGCGCAGTTGGTGTGCACGCTGGCGAACTCGGCGGCGGCGTCGCGGGACGGGCGGGTCATCCTCGGGGGGCCCGGGGACGATCCGCTGCGCACCTACGAGTGCACCCCGGAGGTCCGGTCCCGCCCCGGCACCCACGAGCCCCCGCACACGGTCCTCACCCCCACGTAACGCCTTCGCTCGCGCTTCTGAGGTCTTCCCGGCCGGGCCCACTTGTCCCCGTGCGGGTCGCCTGCGCTCGCGCTTCCTCGGTCTGTCCGGCTGAGCGCACTTGTTCCTGTGCCGTCGCTCGGTGGGTGCGCAGTTCCCCGCGGGTCGCCTTCGCTTGCGCCCCGGAGGTTCCACACCTGGGCCCACCGGTTCCCGTGCAGGTCGGACGGGGGTGCGCAGTTCCCCGCGCCCCTGGATGCTGCCCCCTTGCGGTCGCTTCTCGGGTGCGGGTTCGCCCTCGTTCTCGCGCAGTTCCCCGCGCCCCTTTGGGGCGCGTTCTGCCGGTCCTTTGGGGCGGGGCCGGTCGGGATTCTCCGTCCTCGATCCGACACGCTCGGTAACACGTCCAGTGACCCGACTGAAGAGCATCGGAGTCTGCGAGCAGAGATTCCCGCCCACCCCCTTCGGCAGCCGAGCGAGTCCGCGAGGAGGGTGGTTGAACCCCAGCCCCGGGCTGATGACAGCCCGCAGCCTGACCGCAGCCCCAGACGGGCGCCCCCAAAGGGGCGCGGGGAACTGCGCAAGAACGAGGACGGCCCCGCACCCGACGAACAACCGCAAGGGGGCAGCATCCAGGGGCGCGAGGAACCGCGCGAGCAACCAAGGGCCATCCGCACGCGAACGGGAACCGCAAGGGGCGCAGCCCAAGGGGCGCGGGGAACTGCGCACCCCACGAGCGACGGCACAGGGACAAGTGCGGTCAGCCGGACGGACCTCGGGAGCGCGAGCGAAGGCGACCCGCACAGGGACAAGTGGGCTCAGCCGGACGGACCTGGAAAGCGCGAGCGAAGGCGTTGCGTGACGGGGGACACGCTGGGCGGGACGGAACCGATGGGCGGGAAGGTGTCGTCCTTCCCTGCGTGCAGCGCAAAGGCTTCCGCATCCGCGCGGCAGGAGGGGTCCTCCTGCTGGCCCACCTCCTCCTCGTGGGGTGGGTAACACTGCGCCCCCTGGACGTCCCCTGGGTCAGCGCACCGAACCTCCACCCCTTCGCCGGGATCAGGGCGGACCTCGCGCTGGGCCCCCGGACGGCGGCCCGCCAGATCGGCGGAGCGCTGACCCTGCTGGCCCCGCTGGGATTCCTGCTGCCGGCCGTGGGAGGCCGGCTCCATGTCTCCCCGTGGGGGTCACTGCTGCGCACGGTGACGGTCGCGGCCCTGCTGTCGCTCGGCATCGAGCTGTTCCAGACCGGGGTGCCCGGACAGGTCGTGGACGTCGACTCGCTGCTGCTGAACACCCTGGGTGTCGCGCTCACGCATCTCGTCGTGGTGCCGGCCGTCCGGGCCCGGCTCCGCCGCGGGGTGGAGCGGCCACGGCCGGCCCCCCTCCGCCGGGAGGAGCGCGCTCAGGGTCCGACCCCGACGATTTCCAGGGTCGGGATCGCCCCGCAGAGCGACGCTTTGCCCGCTTCCCGTCCGTAGCGTTGGGGTCATCGGTTCGGCCCGGTCCATCGGGGGAACCCGATGACGAGCCGGTGCACCCGTACCGCGGACAGTCAACGAAGGAGCAGCCCATGACCGCCCTGGCCCGCCCCACCAACGGACGGATGATCGGCGGCGTGTGCGCGGCGCTGGGCAGGCGCTTCGGCCTCTCCGCGACGACCGTGCGCATCGCCACCGTGGTCTCGTGCCTGCTGCCCGGCCCGCAGATCCTGCTGTACCTGGCGCTGTGGTTCTTCCTGCCGAACGAGAAGACCGCGACGCAGCACGCCTGGTAGCCGCCGGACACGCACAGGCAAGGGGACGGGCCCGCCGACACCTTCGTCGGCGGGCCCGTCCCACGCGCGCGGGATCAGCCGAGGGGGATGCCGTTGATCGGCAGACCCTTCAGGGGCAGACCGCCGAGGAGGCCCAGCGCGGGCACGGCGCCGGTCGCGGCCTGGGTGACGGTGGGCTGGGCGGTGGCGGCCGTGGTGCCGAGGGCGGTCTTCGCGGCCTCCACCGAGCGGGTGTCGGGCACCAGCTGGGTCAGCTGGCCGAGGGGGAGGATCTTCGTGGCGTCGCCCAGCGGAAGGGCCTTCGTGGCGTCGCCGAGGGGCAGGGTGCTGGTGACACCGTCGAGAGCCGTGGCGGTGGGCGCGGCGGCGTTCGCGGCACCGGCGCCGGTGGCGGCGATGGCCGCGCCGAGGGCGGCGGCACCAAGGGTCCTGGCGGCAGTCTGCTTCATCGTGAAATCGCGTCCTTGAGTGTGTGCGTGCGCGAGCGTGCGCGGTACAGCGGTCTGCGTTGCCGATGACCGCCGGAAATGACGGGACGAGCGGTCAAGAAACGTAACCAGGGCACACGGTCGCCGCAAACACGCGCGGGCGGCCGGAGTGTTGATTCACCCGGCCGCCCGCGCTAAGCGTCTTTTCCGCTAGGAGGAGGAAGAACCCCTGGTGGAAGCGGTCTGCTGGAACAGCCATGCGGACTTCAGCTCGGCGTATCCGGGCTTGATCACGTCGTTGATCATGGCCAGACGTTCATCGAAAGGAATGAACGCCGACTTCATCGCATTGACGGTGAACCACTGCATGTCGTCGAGCGTGTATCCGAACGTGCCGACCAGGTGCTCGAATTCGCGGCTCATGCTGGTGCCGGACATCAGACGGTTGTCGGTGTTCACCGTGGCCCGGAAGTGCAGCTTGCGCAGCAGCCCGATGGGGTGGTCCGCGTACGAGGACGCGGCGGCCGTCTGGAGGTTGGAGGTCGGGCACAGCTCCAGCGGGATGCGCTTGTCGCGGACGTAGGACGCGAGCCGGCCGAGCTTGACGGTGCCGTCCTCGGCGACCTGGATGTCGTCGATGATCCGGACGCCGTGCCCGAGGCGGTCCGCGCCGCACCACTGGAGGGCCTGCCAGATGGACGGCAGCCCGAACGCCTCACCGGCGTGGATGGTGAAGTGGTTGTTCTCGCGCTTCAGGTACTCGAAGGCGTCGAGGTGGCGGGTGGGAGGGAAGCCCGCCTCGGCGCCCGCGATGTCGAAGCCGACGACCCCGAGGTCGCGGTAGCGGTTGGCCAGCTCCGCGATCTCCAGCGCGCGGGCCGCGTGCCGCATCGCGGTGAGCAGGGCGCCGACCCGGATGCGGTGGCCGTTCTCCCTGGCCCGGCGCTCGCCCTCGCGGAATCCGTCGTTGACGGCCTCCACGACCTCTTCGAGGGTGAGGCCCTTCTCCAGGTGCTGCTCGGGGGCGTAGCGCACCTCGGCGTAGACGACGCCGTCCTCGGCGAGGTCCTCCGCGCACTCGGCGGCGACCCGGAACAGGGCCTCCTTGGTCTGCATGACGGCACAGGTGTGCGCGAAGGTCTCCAGGTACCGCTCCAGCGAGCCGGAGTCGGCGGCCTCGCGGAACCAGACGCCGAGCTTGTCGGGGTCGGTCTCGGGGAGTCCGTCGTACCCGGTCGCGAGGGCGAGATCGACGACGGTCCCGGGGCGCAGGCCGCCGTCGAGGTGGTCGTGCAGGAGGACCTTGGGAGCCCGGCGGATCTGGTCCGCGCTGGGGGTCTCGGGGTGCTGACTGGTCTGGCTCGTCATCTTGTCACTCTACGTCCTACGCGCGTAGATGCCGAGTGGGCCGCGGTCGCCGATACGTAAAGGTGACCCCAAGGACGTGTGGTGCGCACCACCACTTCTGACACTGTTCTGTCATGGGACTGGGAGCGGGGGCGGAGCACACCGCGCGGCTGGGCAAGGTACGCGGGCCCCGGGGCGAAGCCGTGAGCGGGGTCGTCCTGCTGCTGCCGGGCGGCGAGGAGGTCTCCGAGCGGCGCCCCTCCCCGCTGGCCGCGGGGACGGTCCGGGCGCTGAGCGGGCACCTGGCCCGGCGCGGCGGCCCGGAGGGGCTGGCCACCCATGTCGTGCGCTACCGGGTACGCGGCTGGAACGGTGAGCGGGCGGGGCTCGCCGGGGACGCGGAGTGGGCCGCCGACGAGGTCGTACGGCGGTACGGGGACGTGCCCGTCTGTCTGGCGGGGGTCGGGATGGGGGGCCGCGCGGCGCTGCGCGCCGCGGGGCATCCGGCGGTCGGCTCCGTGCTGTCGATCGCGCCGTGGCTGCCGGCGGAGGACATGGCGGGGGCGCCCGAGCCGGTGAAGCAGCTCGCGGGGCGGCGGGTGATGATCGTGCACGGTACGCATGACGGGCGGACCGATCCCGAACGGTCGTTCCGGCTGGCGGCCCGGGTGAAGAAGGTGAACCGGGACATCTGCCGGTTCGAGGTGCACGCGGACGGGCACGGGCTGCGGCAGTACCGGGCGGAGGTGCTGGCGCTGTCCGCGGATTTCGTGCTGGGGACGTTGTTCGGGGCGGCGTTCTCCCGGCCGGTGGCCGACGCGTTCGCGGCTCCGCCGCCGTTGGGGTTGCGGATGCCCCTCGCCTCCGGTTTCGGCCGCACCCTCCGAAAACCCTGACAGGTCGCCTTCGCTCGCGCTTCCGGGGTCCGTCCGGCTGGACGTACTTGTCCCCGTGCGGGCCGTCCGTGGGTGCGCAGTTCCCCGCAGGTCGCCTTCGCTTGCGCTTCTGAGGTTCCCCACCTGGGCGTACTTGTTCCCGTGCGGGTACGTCCGTGGGTGCGCAGTTCCCCGCGCCCCTGGATGCTGCCCCCTTGCGGCCGCTTCTCGGGTGCGGGCCGCCCTCGTCTTTTGCGCAGTTCCCCGCGGGCCGCCTTCGCTTGCGCTTCTGAGGTTCCCCACCTGGGCGTACTTTGTTGCCGTGCGGGTCGTCCGTGGGTGCGCAGTTCCCCGCGCCCCTGGGTGCTGCCCCGCTCGGTCGCTCTTCGGGTGCGGGTGCGCCCTCGTCTTTTGCGCAGTTCCCCGCAGGTCGCCTTCGCTTGCGCTTCTGAGGTTCCCCGCCTGGGCGTACTTGTTCCCGTGCGGGCCGTCCGTGGGTGCGCAGTTCCCCGCGCCCCTGGGTGCTGCCCCGTTCGGTCGCTCTTCGGGTGCGGGCCTGCCCTCGCTTTTGCGCAGTTCCCCGCGCCCCTTAAGGGGCACCCCCTTCCTCTCGCAGGCGCTCGGCTGCGGGAGGGGGTGGGCGGGAATCTCTGCTCGCAGACTCCGATGCTCTTCAGTAGCTCCGCTGGACGTCGTACCGAGCGTGTCGGATCGAGGACGGAGAATCCCGACCGGCACCGACCCGAAGAACAAGCCGGATGCGCCCCAAAGGGGCGCGGGGAACTGCGCGAAACCCACGAACGACGGCACAGGAACAAGCGCGCCCACCCGGACAGACCTGGGAAGCGCAAGCGAATGCGGCCCCCGGACATGAAAAAAGGGCCCGCCCTGGCGTGGGTGTGGTGGGCGGGCCCCGGGATCGGGTGGTTCTGTCAGGGGGGCGTCAGAACTTGACGTCCGAGCAGGAGTAGAACGCGTTCTCCGTGTCGTGGACCGTCCACACCCCGAGGATCAGGTGCTTGCCGGTCTTCTGCGGCAGCACACCCGAGTGGGTGACCGTCGCGCCGGGCTGACGGCCGTTGAAGGGCACCGTCAGGAAGGGCTGGGGGTCCAGGTCCGCCCGGGTGAGCGGCTTGGCCGGGTTGTAGCCGTTCTTGGTGATGTAGTAGCGGAAGTCGGTCGTGGCGTGGCGTGCGACGATCCGCCAGTTGAAGGTGTAGCTCTGCCCGCCGGACACGTTCGTGGCGGGCCAGTTGCCCCCACGGGGATCGTCCAGCTCGGAGAAGCGGCCGTTGCCGCCCGCGCAGAGCTGGCCGTCGGCGGGACCGCGCCCGGGGAAGCCCTTGTACCCCTCGACGCTCCACGCCTCCCATTCGATCTGCCCGCAGTCCTGCACGGAACCGTTGCCGCACACTCCCGAGCGGCTGATGGGCGAGTCGACGTAGCCATGACCCTGCGCGCTGCCGGTGGCGGCGAAGAGCGCCGCCGTGGCCAGGCCTATCCCGAGCAGGGACGTACTCAATTTCCTACGCATGTTCACTCCAGGGGTGGGGGTGCCTCGGTCTGTCGTGGGGAGAGGCGGAGTCATCAACATGGTCTAGACCAAGCACCAGCATATTTCGGCCGGTTGACGGTGTCGCCGCTGGTTTCGGACACTCAGGAACACGGAGGAACCCACCCGATTCACCTCACCCGATGGTTGAGCGCGAAACGGTTGAGGGGTGTGTGGTCCCGGTGGGCGACGGACGTCCCAGCAGTCGGGGGGTCGTACGGCGGTGCGTGGTACGCCGGACGCGGGGTGCCGTGACGGACCGGTGGAACGGACGCGTCCGGTGGCTCAACTGCGGTCCACACGGACGGCTCATCCCCAGCGGGTGACCGCCACCGCGGCCTTGAGGTCAGCCCAGAACTCCGGGCGCGGGGCGATCCGGGGACCCAGCCGGTAGACGGTCGTCCGGGTCCGGCCCGTCACCCGCAGCTGGACCTCGGCGGGACCGGGGTGGGACCGCAGGATCTCCTTCAGCCGCCGCACCGAGGGACCCGTGACCCGGGACTCCTCGATCGCCAGCCGGACCGGCGCGTCCGCGCCGAGGGCCGTCGCCTCCGGGACCGTGAGCTCCATGGCGACGAGCCGGGGCACGTCCTCCCGTTTGTCCAGCCGTCCCTTGACGAAGACGACGGCGTCCTCCACGAGCCGGGTCCCCACCAACTGGTAGGTGGCGGGGAAGAACAGACAGTCGACGGACCCTCCGAGGTCCTCCACGGTCGCGATCGCCCACGCGTTGCCCTGCTTGGTCATCTTGCGTTGCAGACCGGAGACGATGCCGCCGAGGGTGACCACCGCCCCGTCCGGGTGCTCGCCGCCGGTGAGCCGCGCGATCGGGGCGTCCGACCGTTCCGCGAGGACGTGTTCGATCCCGAACAGCGGGTGGTCGGAGACATAGAGGCCGAGCATCTCGCGCTCCTGGGCGAGCAGATACGGTTTCTCCCACTCCTGCGCGGGGAAGTCCGGGTCCAGCGCGGGAAGCGTCCCGGGGGCGGTGTCCGGTCCGTCCGCGCTGAAGAGGTCGAACTGGCCTTCCGCCTCGCGGCGTTTGACGGAGACGGCCGCGTCGACCAGCGGTTCGTAGCGGGCGGTGAGTCCCTTCCTGGTGTGGCCGAGGGCGTCGAACGCGCCCGCCTTGATCAGGGACTCGGTGGCGCGTTTGGCGCACATGACCGCCTCGGACTTGTCGAGGTAGTCGGGAAAGGACATGTACTTCCCCCTGGACTCGCGGGCGCGGACGATCGCCTCGACGACAGGGGCGCCCACGTTCCGTACGGCGGACAGCCCGAACAGGACGGTGTCGTCGCCGTGCGCGGTGAAGTCGGACAGCGACGCGTTGACGTCCGGCGGCAGCACCTTGATGCCCATCCGGCGGCATTCGTTGAGGTAGACCGCGGACTTGTCCTTGTCGTCCTTCACCGAGGTGAGCACCGCCGCCATGTACTCGGCCGGATGGTTCGCCTTGAGGTACGCCGTCCAGTAGGACACGAGCGCGTACGTGGCCGCGTGGGCCTTGTTGAACGCGTATCCGGCGAACGGCACCAGGACGTCCCAGACCGCCTGGACCGCCTCGTCGGAGTAGCCGCGCGCCCGGCAGCCGTCACGGAAGGGGCCGAACTCCCGGTCCAGGACCTCCTTCTTCTTCTTTCCCATCGCCCGGCGCAGCAGATCCGCCTGGCCCAGCGAGTATCCGGCGAGGATCTGCGCGGCCCGCTGGACCTGTTCCTGGTAGACGACCAGGCCGTAGGTGAGGTCGAGGATCTCCTTGAGGGGTTCTTCGAGTTCCGGATGGATGGGGGTGATGTCCTGCCGGCCGTTCTTGCGCAGGGCGTAGTTGGTGTGCGAGTTCATGCCCATCGGGCCCGGCCGGTAGAGCGCGGTCACGGCCGTGATGTCCTCGAACTGGTCGGGGCGCATCAGCCGGAACAGCGAGCGCATCGCGCTTCCGTCGAACTGGAAGACGCCGAGGGTGTCGCCCCGGCCGAGGAGTTCGAAGGTCCTGGGGTCGTCGAGCGCGAGCCCCAGGAGATCGATGTCGATGCCCTTGTTGGACTTCACCATCTTGACGGCGTCGTCCATGATCGTGAGGTTGCGCAGCCCGAGGAAGTCCATCTTCAGCAGGCCGAGCGACTCACAGCTCGGATAGTCCCACTGGGTGATCGTGACGCCGTCGGAATGCCGTACCCAGACGGGGACATGGTCGGTCAGCGGTTCGCTGGACATGATGACGCCGGCGGCGTGGACGCCCATCTGCCGGACCAGGCCCTCCACCCCGCGCGCGGTGTCGACGACCTTCTTCACGTCCGGCTCGTTCTCGTACATCCCCCGGACCTCGCCCGCCTCCGCGTAGCGGGGATGCGCGGGATCGGTGATCCCGGCGAGCTCGATGCTTCTGCCGCCCGCGTCCGGCGGCATGGCCTTGGTGATGCGGTCGCCCATGGCGTACGGGTAGCCGAGGACGCGGGCGGAGTCCTTGATGGCGTTCTTCGCCTTGATCGTGCCGTACGTACCGATCATGGCGACCTTGTCGGCGCCGTACTTCTCGGTGACGTACCGGATCACCTCGACACGCCTGCGCTCGTCGAAGTCGATGTCGACATCGGGCATCGACACGCGCTCGGGGTTCAGGAACCGCTCGAAGATCAGCCCGTGTTCCAGCGGGTCGAGGTCGGTGATGCCCATCGCGTACGACACCAGGGAACCCGCCGCGGAACCGCGTCCCGGGCCCACCGCGATACCGTTCCGTTTGGCCCACATGATGAAATCGGCGACCACCAGGAAATAGCCGGGGAATCCCATCCGGATGATGATGTCCATCTCGTACGCGGCCTGGCGTTCATAGCGTTCCGCGATTCCGCCGGGAAAGCGGCGGGCGAGTCCTCGGCGTACCTCTTCCTTGAACCAGGTGATCTCCGTCCAGCCTTCGGGGATGTCGAATTTCGGCATGAGGTTCCGCTGCTGGAACATGCCCTCGGTGTTGATCTGCTCGGCGACGAGGAGGGTGTTGGCGCAGCCTTCCTGCCAGGCGTCCGAGGAGTCGATGGCGTACATCTCGTCGGTGGACTTGAGGTAGTAGCCGGTGCCGTCGAAGCGGAAGCGGTCGGGGTCGGAGAGGTTCTTGCCGGTCTGGATGCAGAGCAGCGCGTCGTGGGCGACCGCTTCGGAGGCGTGGGTGTAGTGGGAGTCGTTGGTGACGATCGGGGGGATGCCGAGCTTCTTCCCGATCTCCAGCAGCCCCTCGCGGACCCGGCGCTCGATCTCGATGCCGTGGTCCATCAGCTCCAGGAAGTAGCGGTCCTTGCCGAAGATGTCCTGGTAGTCGGACGCCGCCTTCAGCGCCTCGTCGAACTGCCCCAGCCGCAGCCTCGTCTGGAGTTCGCCCGAGGGGCAGCCGGTCGAGGCGATGAGGCCCTGGGACCATTTCGAGATCGTCTCGCGGTCCATCCGGGGCCACTTCGTCAGCCAGCCCTCCGCGTACGCGTCCGAGGAGAGGCGGAACAGATTGTGCAGCCCCGTCGCGTCCGCCGCCCAGATCGTCTTATGGGTATAGCCACCCGAACCGGAGACGTCGTCCCGCTTCTGGTGCGGCTGGCCCCACTGGATCTTCCGCTTGTCGCGCCGCGACTCCGGCGCCACATACGCCTCGATCCCGATGATCGGCGTGATGCCCGCCTTCGTCGCCTGATGGAAGAAGTCGTACGCCCCGTGCAGGTTCCCGTGGTCCGTCATCGCGATATGCGACATCCCCATGTCGTCGCACGCGTGGAACATGTCCTTCAACCGCGCCGCACCGTCCAGCAGCGAATACTGGGTATGGACGTGCAAATGCGTGAAATGACGGGGCATACGCGCTCCTGGCGGAACAGGATTCGGCGGAATCGCGGCGGAAGGGGACGAGTGCGCGCCCCAGGGAACCCGTACCGGAGCCGGTGATCAAACAACGGAAGGCGTCCGGCCGACAACCAGCGGTTGTCGGGCGGCGCGGCTGGTAGTTTCGGCCGGATGAATCCGGAGTTCCTGCGGGCCTTTGTCGCGGTCGTCGAGGAAGGGCAGTTCCGGCACGCCGGGGACCGGCTCGGGATCTCCCAGCAGGCCGTGTCCAAGCGGATCGCCGCCTTGGAGGACGAACTCGGCGTGGTGCTGTTCCACCGGCTGCCGACCGGGGCCGAACCGACCGCCGACGGAAGGACGTTCCTGCCGCACGCCCGCGCGGTGCTCACCGCGATCCGGCACGCCGTCGCGTCGGTCCGCCACCCCGCCCGGCCGCTGCGGGTCGACGTCCTGGACAACCGGGTCGCCTCCGCGGCGCTGCTGCGCGCCTTCCACGAGGCACACCGCGAACTGCCCCTGGAGATCGCCGCCCTGCGCGGCGCGGACCACGCGGTACGGGCCCTGCTGGACGGGGACGTCGACGCGGCGTTCGGGTATCCCCGGCGGCCGGTGCGGGAGACCGACGCCCGGCTGACCGCCGTCCCGGTGCTGCTGGAGGCCCTGGAGGTGGTCGTCGGGGAACGGCATCCCCTGGCGGAAGCGGCCTGCGTCACCCCGGCGGACCTGGTGCCGTACACCTGCTGGGTGCCGGGGATCGTGGACGGCAGCGAATGGGGCGCCTTCTACGCCGAGCTCGCCGGGGCGTTCGGGCTGACCATCGACCCCACCGGGCCCGACTTCGGTATCGAGGCGCTGCTGGACGCCCTCGCCGGGTCGCCGGCGCTGCTGACCTTCGTCGGGCGCGGGACCCGGCTGGTGGGGCTCACCGGACGGCGGCTGCGGCGCGTACCGGTGGTGTCACCCACCCCCGTCTACCCGTGGTCGCTGCTCTGGCACACCGGCAACCGGCATCCGGGGCTGCGGCGGCTCGTCGCGTACGTCACCCGGCACGCGGCGGACCGTCCGGCCGATGTCTGGCTGCCGACCGGGGCGCCGGGCCGCCGGCCGCTCACTCGGGCAGCAGATGGCCCCGGCGGGACAGCAGGAACCGCTTGAACGCGGCGACCGGCGGGGTGTCCGGGCCGCCGCCCGCGAGCCAGGCCACCCCGATCTCGCGGACCGCGCGCGGCGCCGTCACCGTCAGCTCCACCACCCCGGGCCGCGCCACCGTCGGCGGGGGCAGCAGCGCGACGCCGAGGCCCGCCTGCACCAGACCGCGCAGGGTCTCGGCCTCCTCGCCCTCGAAGGCGATCCGGGGGCGGAACCCGGCCGCCGCGCACAGATCGTCGGTGATCCGGCGCAGCCCGTAGCCGGGCTCCAGCGTCACGAACGTCTCGTCGGCGGCCTCGGCGAGCCTGATCCGGCGGCGGCCCGCCAGCCGGTGGTCACCGGGGACGACGAGGCGCAGCCGCTGCTCGTCGAGGCGGCGGGCCTCCAGATCGGGGGCGTCGGGCACCGGCGAGGTCAGACAGAGGTCCAGTTCACCGGCGCGCAGCCGTTCCAGCATGGCCTCGCCGTAGTTCTGCACCAGGCTGAAGCGGACCCGGGGGTGGTCGGCGCGGAAGCCGCGGATCAGTCCGGGGACGGTCTCGGTGCCCAGGGTGTGCAGAAAGCCGAAGGCGACCTTCCCGCCCGTCGGGTCGGCGTCGGCGCGGACCTCCTCGGCGGCGCGCTCGATGTCGGCGAGGGCGCGTTCGACGGAGGCGAGGAACGTACGGCCCGCCGGGGTGAGGGCGACGGTCCGGCCCCGGCGGGCGAAGAGGTCCACCCCGAGGTCCGCTTCGAGCCGGACCATCGCGCGTGACAGCGTCGACTGGGGGACCTGCATCTCCTGTGCGGCGCGGGTCACATGCTCGGTGCGGGCGACCCCGGCGAAGTACGCGAGCCGGGGCGCGAGCAGCGTGACGATGTCTTCTGTGTCACTGGACGGTGACAGGCGCGCCCGTGAGCTGTTCTTATGCTCCATGGGATCGATTATGGACGTTCCATGCATTGGACGCATGAAGCGGGCGGCCGTACGTTCGGCATATGCCTGCTGCCAGTACCGGGGCGGTCGCACGGTTCGCCGGGTCAACCCCGGCGACCGCCGGAGCGGCCGCCTCCTCCGTCCCCGCCGTCGACTCCCCCGCCCCCGCCTCCACCGTGCCCGCCGCTCCCGTCCCGCCCGCCGGCGAGGACCGCCGGCGCGCGCCGGGCGCGCCCGGCTTCCGCCGGATGAGCTTCGCGCTGTTCCTCGCCGGGGTCGCCACCTTCGCCCTGCTCTACTCGACGCAGGCCCTGCTCCCGCTGATCTCCGCCGACTTCGCGGTCGGCGCCGGGGACGCGAGCTGGACGGTGTCGGCGGCGACCGGCGCGCTGGCGCTGTTCGTCCTGCCGCTGAGCGCGCTGTCCGAGCGGTTCGGGCGGCGGACCCTGATGACGGTGTCCCTCGCGGTCGCCGTGGCGGTCTCGCTGCTGATCCCGTTCGCGCCCTCGCTCGAAGCGCTGATCGCGCTGCGGGCCGTGCAGGGCGCCGCGCTGGCCGGTGTGCCCGCCTCCGCGATGGCGTACCTCGCGGAGGAGGTACGGCCCAGGGCGCTGGTCGCCGCGATCGGACTGTTCGTCGCGGGCAACAGCATCGGCGGGATGAGCGGCCGGGTCGTGACCGGCTGGGTCGCCCAGGAATGGGGCTGGCGGGTCGCGCTCGGGGTGCTCGGACTGCTCGCGGTGGTCTCCGCGCTGGCCTTCCGCGCCCTGGTGCCCGCGCCACGCCACTTCACCCCGGCGCCGCTGAGCCCCCGGGCCCTCGGCCGTACGGTCCGCGACCATCTCTCGGACCCGCTGCTGCGGCGGCTGTACGCGATCGGCGCGCTGTTCATGACGGTGTTCGGCGCGGTGTACACGGTCATCGGCTACCGGCTGACGGAGGCGCCGTTCTCGCTGCCGCAGGGCGTCGTCGGCTCGATCTTCCTGGTCTATCTGGTCGGTACGGTCTCCTCGGCCGCCGCCGGACGGCTCGTCGCCCGGCTCGGCCGGCGCGGCACGCTGTACCTGGCCGGGGGCACCACCTCGGCGGGGCTGCTGCTGTCGCTCGCCGGGTCGCTGATCCCGGTCCTCGCCGGACTGGTGCTGATCACGGCCGGGTTCTTCGCGGGCCACGCGGTCGCGTCGGCGGCGGTGAGCCGGACCGCCACCCATGGCCGGGCCCAGGCATCGGCGCTCTACCAGTCCGCCTACTACCTGGGCTCCAGCGCGGGCAGCACGCTCGGCGCGCTGGCGTTCCACGCCGGGGGCTGGGCCGCGGCCGTCGCCCTCGGACTGCTCGCCGTGACGGGCGTCGTGGCGATCACCCTGCTGGGCACCCGGGCCGCCCGCGTCGAACAGCGGGTACGCCGGGACGCGGCGGTGGCCCGGGGCGGCGCGGTCCGGAGCGGTTCGGGCCAGGGTGGTTCGGGCCAGGGCTCTGCGGGACGCGACGGATCGGGCCGGAGCGGGTCGGGCCTGGGCGGGTCGGTGCGGGCCGGGCGGGCGGCGCCCGTGATGGCGGCCCGGCACTGAGACGGGCACCGGGACCGGCACCGGAACGGGTGTCCGGGGTGCTGCGCGGGTGCGGTGGCCGACCGGTCAGGCTACGGGCAACCGGGCCCGCGCGCAGCCGGAACCGCAGGTCAGCCCGGACTGTCAGTGCGGTCCTGTACGTTCCCCCTTGCTGGCGCCGCACACGGGCGACGGACACACCACAGGGGTGGGCTGGACCATGACTGACAGTACGGCGACGATCGAGCTGGACGCCCGGCTGGAGAAGCACCGGGTGGAGCTGACCGGCTACTGCTACCGCATGCTGGGCTCGTCGTTCGAGGCCGAGGACGCGGTGCAGGACACGATGGTCCGCGCCTGGCGCAGCTTCGACAAGTTCGAGGGCCGCTCGTCGCTGCGCTCCTGGCTGTACCGCATCGCCACGAACGTCTGCCTCGACATGCTGAGCGCGGGCAACCGCCGCGCCCGCCCCATGGACCTCAGCGAGCCGCAGCACCACGCGACCGCCGTCCTGAAGGAGCGCGCCGAGCCGACCTGGCTGGAGCCCGCGCCCGACGGCCGGGTGCTGCCGGACACGGCCGATCCGGAACGCGCCGTGGTGGCCCGGGAGTCGGTGCGGCTCGCGTTCATGGCCGCGCTCCAGCATCTGCCGCCCAAGCAGCGGGCCGTGCTGATCCTGCGCGAGGTGCTGGCCTGGCGGGCGCAGGAGGTCGCCGATCTGCTCGGCACCTCGGTCGCCTCCGTCAACAGCGCGCTCCAGCGGGCGCGTTCCACCCTCTCCGCCGCGGACATCCGCGAGTCGGACCAGGCGCAGCCCGCCGACGAGGAGCAGCAGAAGCTCCTCAAGCAGTATGTCGAGGCGTTCGAGGGCTACGACATGGTGAAGCTGACCGCGCTGCTCCATGACGACGCGGTGCTGTCCATGCCGCCCTACGACCTGTGGCTCCAGGGGCACGACGAGATCAGTGGCTGGATGCTCGGCCACGGCTCGGTCTGCCGGGGCTCGCTGCTGGTCCCCACCGTGGCGAACGGCACGCCCGCGTTCGCGCAGTACCACCCGACGCAGACGCCGGGCCGGTTCGAGCCGTGGGCGCTCCAGGTGGTGGAGATCTCAGCGGGCAGGATCGTGGAGATCACGACCTTCCTCGACACGGCCCGGTGGTTCCCGCTGTTCGACCTGCCCCTCCATCTGGAGCGGTAGGCCGACGAGTTCGAGCAGGTTCCGCAGCAGGGGGTCCGGGTCGCGTACGACGATCCGGGCGCCCGCGCGGCGGGCCGTGAGCTCCAGCCGGGCCAGGGCGTTGACGGCGGCGAGGTCCGGGGGCAGGGCCGACGCGTCACAGACGAGTTCCGTCGCGCCCGTGGCCGCGAGGAGCGAGCGCGCGGAGTCGCACAGCCGTGACAGGTCCTCCTCGCCGGCGGGGGCGACCGGGAGTATCGGGGCAGGGGGTTCGGGTTCGTCCACGCACGGTAGACCCGGGGTGCGCCGGTAACTCATCGGCGGCCCGGGGCCGGTGCGGGTCCGGGTGGGCACCGGTATGCCCGTAGGTGCCCCCAGGTGGTTCCGCGTGCCGCGCCCCGGTCGTGGTTCCGGGTGCCGCCGCGCGGGTCAGCGGTGGACGGTCCTGCGGTGTTCGGTGGGGCGGATGCCCATGGTGCGTTTGAAGGCGACGCTGAGCGCGTACGCGTTGGCGTAGCCGACCTGGCGGGACACCGCCTCGACGGTGTCGTCGGTGTGCGCCAGCAGATCCGCGGCCTGGCAGATACGCCACTCCGTGAGGTACGTCATCGGGGGCTGTCCCATCAGTTCGGTGAACCGCTGGGCGAAGCGGGCCCGGGACGCCCCGGCGGCGGTGGCGAGCGACGCCACCGTCCAGGGGCGGGCCGGTTCCCCGTGCATGAGTTTCAGCGCGCGGCCGACGACGGGGTCGGCGTGGCCCCGGTACCACGACGGCGCCCGCGCCTCGGGCAGTTCGAACCACTCGCGCAGCCCGGACACCAGCAGCAGATCCAGCAGCCGGTCGAGGACGACCTGCTGACCGGGGGCGTCCCTGCGTATCTCCCGGGAGATCATCTCCAGGGCCGGGCGGCCCTCCGGGACCGCCGGGATCCGGGCGATCCTCGGCAGCGCGTCCAGCACCCGCGCCGACACACTGCCCGCCACCTGGTACGTCCCCTTGAGCAGCACACCGTGCGGGCGGCCGGCCGGCGCCCCGGCGAGGTCGGCCGGGTCCGTGTCCCCGGCGCACATCGGGAGGTCGTCCAGCGCGTCCGGGTCACCGCCGCACATCGGCAGATCGTCCAGCAGGAGGGCCCCGTCGGGGGTGGTGCAGCGGTTCCCCTCGTGGACGACGGCGAGGGGGGCGGTGGCGGGGTGGTCGGCGACGACGTACGGGTCGGAGCCGACGACGATCACCACGTCCCCCGGGTCCAGCGGGACGGGCTCCGCGCCGCCGGGGCCGTCCGCCGGGCCCACGGAGGTGACCCACGCCCGGCCGCTGAGCATGGTGAGCAGCGCGAGCGGGGTGCCTTCCTCGAAGCGCAGCGACCAGGGCGGCCGGAGCAGCGACCGGTCGAAGAGGGCACCGCGGGGCCGGACGTCGTGCAGCAGGGTGGTCAGCGCGTCATCCATACGGGTGAGTCTAGGGGCGGTGGGACGATCGGACATCGAATCGAGCGCAACAGCCATCGTGCCGCCCGCCCGTCGGGGGTTCACTGATCCGTATGACCAACACAACGAGCTCATCCGCCTCCTCCACCGCTCCGGTCCTCGTCCTCGGCGGGACCGGCAAGACCGGCCGCCGGGTCGCCGCCGAACTGACCCGGCGCGGCCACACCGCGCGCCCGGCCTCCCGCCGCGGCGACACCCGCTTCGACTGGTCCGACCCGGACACCTGGGAGGCGGCGATCGACGGAGCGCGGGCCGTCTATCTCGTGGACTCCGAGAGCCCCGAGGCACCCGACCAGGTCCGCGCGTTCGTCCGGCTCGCCGCGGATCAGGGCGTGGAGCGGCTGGTGCTGCTGTCGGCGCGGGTGTGGGAGGAGCTGGACAACGGCAGCCGCGAGGGGCTGGCCGTCGAGGACGCGGTGACCGGGTCGGGGCTCGCGTGGACGATCCTGCGGCCCGCGTGGTTCGCGCAGAACTTCACCGAGGCGCCGTTCGTCAACACGCTCCTCACCGCCGGTGAGCTGCGGCTCCCGACCGGGGAGGGCCGGGAGGCGTTCGTCGACCTGGACGACCTCGCGGAGGTCGCGGCCGTGGCGCTGACCGAGGACGGGCACGCGGGCCAGAAGTACGTGCTGTCGGGGCCGCGCGCGCTGACGTTCGGGGAGGCCGTCGCCGAGATCTCCGCGGCGGCGGGCCGTCCGCTGGCCTTCGTCGCGCTGACCGACGAGGAGTACCTGGCGGAGCAGAAGGCGGCGGGGGTGCCGCAGGAGATGGCGGATCTGCTGCTGTATCTCTTCCAGCACATCCGCGCGGACGGCAGCGCCGCGATCGGGGACGGGGTGCGGCGGGCACTGGGCCGTGAGCCCCGGGACTTCTCCGTGTACACCGGCGGCACCGACTTCAGCGCCCCGCGCGCCTGACCCGTACGGCGGCGGCCCGGGGCGTCCGTACCTCGGGCCGGGGCGTCCGTACCGCGAGCTGGGATGCCCGTACCGCAGGCCGGGGTGCCCGTACCGCGTGCTGGGACAGCCGTACCCCGAGCCGGGGTGCCCGTACCTCGGGCCGGGACAGCCGTACCGCGAGCCGGGGTCCCCGTACCGGTGTCCGGCCCGGCGCCCCGTGCCGACCCGATGGGTTACCGCGGTCCGGTGGGCTGCCGCGGTCCGGGGCGGCCGGGCGGGGCCGTGAAGGTGACGGCGGCGGCCGGGGCGGTGATCTCCGCCCGGCCGCCTAGGGCCCACGCGGCGACCCGGGAGACGGTCGCGGCCGGGATCTCGTCGCTGATACCGGGGGCCGCCGGGACATTCTGCGTGGCGTGGGCGTCGTACGGCAGGACCACCCGGTGGCCGCGTGCCAGGGCGGTCCGGGCCGTCGCCTGGACACACATCTCGGACATCGCCCCGCACACCGCGACGGCCCGCACACCGGCGCCGGACAGCAGACCGGCCAGCGGGGTCCCGGCGAAGGCGTCGGCCTCGGACTTGCGGACCACCGTCTCCCCCGGGCCGTCGCCCACGGGGTGGTGCAGTTCCCAGCCGGGCGTCCCGGTGGCGTCGGGCGATCCGGCGGGCCCGTCGTTCTGGACATGGACGACGAGCGCCCCGGCCGCGCGGGCCCGCGCGAGGAGATCGGCCGTCCGGTCCAGCAGCCGGGCCGCGCCGGGCACGGCCCTCGGGCCGGAGACGGTGGACACCTGGACATCCACCACGAGCAGCGCCTCGACGGGCTTCGTACGTTCGGTCATCCCGTCATCATCGCCGCCCCGGGCGGCCCGCCTCCACCGGATTCCGGCGGCCGACCACCGGTCAGGGCCGCTGTGTCACATGGAGCATCCGGACCAGCGAGACGGCCATCACCGGTCCGCGTCCTCCCCCTGGTCCCCCGTACGCGGCGATGCCGCCCTTCGGGGAAGGACGGCATCGAGGCGGGGGCCGGTTCTCCCGGCGCGGGGTCAGGAGACGCGTTCGAGGACGATCGGGGACGGGGCGAAGCCTTCGCCGGTGCCGATGTCGTACGCGCCCGTGAGCGATTCGAGGGCGTACTCGAAGCGCTCGGGGGTGTCGGTGTGCAGGGTCATCAGCGGGGCGCCCTCGGCGACCCGGTCACCGGGCTTGGCGTGCAGCTCGACCCCGGCGCCCGCCTGCACCGGGTCCTCCTTGCGGGCCCGGCCGGCGCCGAGCCGCCAGGCGGCCACGCCGACGCCGTAGGCGTCGAGCCGGGTGAGGACACCGGACGCGGGCGCGGTGACGACATGCCGTTCCCGGGCGACCGGGAGGGCCGCGTCCGGGTCGCCGCCCTGGGCGGCGATCATGCGGCGCCAGGCGTCCATCGCGGAGCCGTCGGCGAGCGCCTTCTCGGGGTCGGCGTCGCGCAGCCCGGCCGCGTCCAGCATCTCGCGGGCCAGGGCGATGGTCAGTTCCACGACATCGGCGGGGCCGCCGCCCGCGAGGACCTCGACGGACTCGCGGACCTCCAGGGCGTTGCCCGCGGTCAGCCCGAGCGGGGTGGACATGTCGGTGAGCAGGGCGACCGTGCGGACGCCGCTGTCGGTGCCGAGGCCGACCATGGTGGCGGCCAGCTCACGGGCGTCGTCCAGGGTCTTCATGAACGCGCCGGTGCCGACCTTGACGTCGAGGACCAGGGAGCCGGTGCCCTCGGCGATCTTCTTGGACATGATCGACGAGGCGATCAGCGGGATGGCCTCGACGGTGCCGGTGACATCGCGCAGGGCGTACAGCTTCTTGTCGGCGGGGGCGAGACCGTCGCCCGCCGCGCAGATCACGGAGCCGACGCCGTCGAGGACGGACAGCATCTCCTCGTTGGACAGCAGGGCGCGCCAGCCGGGGATGGACTCCAGCTTGTCGAGGGTGCCGCCGGTGTGGCCGAGGCCCCGGCCGGAGAGCTGCGGGACGGCGGCGCCGCAGGCGGCGACCAGCGGGGCGAGCGGCAGGGTGATCTTGTCGCCGACACCGCCGGTGGAGTGCTTGTCCGCGGTGGGGCGGGACAGGGAGGAGAAGTCCATGCGCTCGCCGGAGGCGATCATCGCGGCGGTCCAGCGGGCGATCTCGCGGCGGTTCATGCCGTTGAGCAGGATCGCCATGGCCAGCGCGGACATCTGCTCGTCGGCGACCGTGCCCCGGGTGTAGGCGTCGATGACCCAGTCGATCTGCGCGTCGCTCAGCTCCTCGCGGTCGCGCTTCGCGCGGATGACGGAGATGACGTCCATGGCATGTCCTTCCAGCGGTTCCGAACACCCGTGCCGCCCGCCCGGGGGCACGGGAATCGACTCTACGCGCATAGAGGGAGGTTGGGTACGCCCGGGGACGTCCCGGGCGGGCCGCGCGCCCGCGCGCTGCGTGACGAGTGGGGACGACCGCAGGACGGACGCCGGTTCCTGGTCCGCCGCGAGGAAAATCGGAATTCCGCTGATCACCGGGCGGGATTTCTATGGAATGGCACCCGGTGATCGTTGCAAACCTTCCTGGCGTAAAGACGTCAACCCCCTTCGGGGGAGCATAGAAGCAGGCACGCAAAGGCATCATGAGGGAGTTGAGTCGAACCATCAGAACCCGACGGGGGAATATCCATTTCCTCGCCACGACTAAAGGAGAGACCATTGAAGGCGAAGCGTTTTACGCGGGTAGCAATTCCCCTGGCGGGTTCCGCGGCGCTGATCTTCGGTATGCAGGGGACCGCCCTGGCCGCGCAGACCGTGAATGTGCCGGACGGCGGGGGCTACGGCCAGTGGCAGGCGGACCCGAGCGGCTCGATCCCGGGCGACTCGATCAGGGCGTGCGACACCGGCTCGGACGGCGATTACGTCAGGGTCGACCTGGACGTCAACCGCAACGGCTCGATCGACCGGACGGCGTGGACCAAGGGTCACCCCGCACCGTCCTGCAGTGCGTGGATCTCCGGCAACCTCACGGAAGGCACCCCGGTCACCATCTGGGTGATGAGGGTCGACAGTGGAGGAACCATCCTCCTCCCCGAAGGAAAAGGCAACTTCACCGCCTGATCCACCTGACACCCTTCCGAACCGGAGATCGAATTCTCTCGCCGGGAATCACCCGCGCGACCGCCCGGCCCTTTCCGGAGAGCTCTTACCGTAACGATCTCGCGGAATGGGCCGGGCGCGTGTTTCGTGCGCCCACACCAGAAAGGCGAGAACGCTGATCCCGGCACCCAGTACACATACGGCGCCCCACCCGGCCGCCGCGTACAGAGAAGTGGCGGCGAGGGCGCCGGTGGCGCTGCCGATCGCGTAGAAGATCATGTATCCGCCGATCAGCCGGCCGCCCGCCTCGGGATGCAGCGCGTAGATCAGGGTCTGATTGGTGACGTGCACCGCCTGCACGGCGAGGTCCAGGACGACCACCCCGACGACCAGTGCCCACAGCGAGCTGCCGGTGAACGCCAGCGGCACCCAGGAGACGGCGAGCAGCGCCAGGCCGGCGCCCGTGGTCCAGCGGGAGAGTCCGCGGTCGTTCAGCCGTCCCGCCGCCCCGGCGGCGAGCGCGCCCACGGCTCCGATCAGTCCGAACGCCCCGATCGCGGTGTGGGACAGGGAGTGCGGGGCCTCGCTGAGCGGCAGCGCGACACTGCTCCACAGGGTGCTGAAGGCCGCGAAGATCAGCAGGCCGAGCAGGGCGCGGACCCTGAGGAGCCGTTCCCGCGCGAACAGGTCGACCGTGGAGCGCAGGAGCCGTCCGTAGCCCAGGGCGGGCGGCGCGGCCCCGCCGGGGCTCCGCGGCAGCGAGCGGCTCAGGACGAGGGCGAGCAGGGCGGTGAGCCCCGCCGAGGCGAGGTAGACGGACCGCCAGCCCGCGAGGTCGGCCAGCAGTCCGGACACCGCGCGGGCGAGCAGGATGCCGATGACCACCCCGCCGGTCACCTGCCCGACGACCCGCCCGCGCCGGGCGGGTGGTGCCAGCGACGCGGCGTGGACGACCAGCGTCTGCGTCACCACGGCGAGCAGCCCCACGGCCGCCATGCCGACGAGCAGCAGCGCCGCCGTGGGGGCGACGGATACCACGGCCAACGCGCCTGCCAGCAGGACCAGTTGCGTCACGATGAGGCGTCGGCGGTCCTTCATGTCCCCCAGCGGCACGAGCAGGAAGAGCCCCAGCCCGTATCCGACGTGGGTGAGGGTCACGACGGCGCCGACGAGCGCCGGGGCCATCCCCAGGTCGCGCCCGATCGTCACCAGGAGCGGTTGCGCGAAGTAGACATTGGCCACCGAGGCCCCGCCCGCGACGGCGAGCAGCGGGATCACCCCGCGGGGCGTCGGCGCGGGCGCGCAAGCGCCTTCTCCCCCGCCGGTCCCGCGCCGTGGCGCCGCCGCCTCACCGCCGCCGACCTCGTGGTTCCCCGCCATGGCATCCTCCGTCCGCTCCGCGCGGCCGGGGTCCGTACGGCGACCCCGCCCCTGCTGGTTGCATCTTGCTACCAGATGGACGGTAGCCGGACTTGGTAGCATGTTGCAACCAGACGGGAAAGCGGGAACGGCATGGTGAAACGGACGCGGTTCGACGACAGCGACTGCCCCGTCGCGCGGTCCGTCGACACGATCGGCGACTGGTGGTCCCTGCTGATCGTGCGGGACGCCTTCGACGGGAGCCGGCGCTTCGGGGAGTTCCAGCGCGGCCTCGGCGTCGCGAAGAACATCCTCACCGCGCGGCTGCGCGCCCTGGTCGACGGCGGGGTCCTCGCCTCCGTCCCCGCGTCCGACGGCAGCGCCTACCGCGAGTACGTCCTGACCCCGAAGGGCGAGGCGCTGTTCCCCGTCGTCGTGGCGCTCCGGCAGTGGGGCGAACAGAACCTCTTCGAACCCGGCGAACCGCACTCGGAGCTGGTCGACCGGCGGCAGGACCTCCCGCTGCGCGCGCTGGAGGTGCGGGCCGCGGACGGACGCCGTCTGGGCCCCGGGGACACCACCGTCCACAAGCTGCCCGAGGCTCCCTGAACCGGACGGAGGGCCGCAGGCGCAGGTCACCAGGCCGACCGGCCTGGCGGGCTGGCGGGCTGGCGGGCTGGCGGGCTGGCGCTCGCCGCAGGACCCCGAGCGGGCGGAGCTGTCGCGGGGCCGGGCGGACCGGCACCCGCGCCGGTCCGGGGACGCCGACGGCCCCCGGCCTCCGCTCGTGGCGGGGGACGGGGGCCGTCGGGCGAACCGGGGTTACGCGAGGTGGTCCGGGCCGAACGCCTGCGGCAGCATCGCGGACAGCGGCAGCAGTCCGGCCGGTGTCTCCAGGACGAGTTCGGGGCCCCCGAACTCGTACAGGAGCTGGCGGCAGCGGCCGCAGGGGACGAGGACCTCGCCCCGGCCGTCCACACAGGTGAAGTGGGTCAGCCGCCCGCCGCCTGTGTCGAGCAGCCGCGAGACCAGCCCGCACTCGGCGCACAGCCCGATCCCGTACGACGCGTTCTCGACGTTGCACCCGGTGACCGTGCGGCCGTCGTCGACCAGGGCCGCCGCGCCGACCGGGTACCGGGAGTAGGGGGCGTACGCCCGGGACATGGCGTCCCGGGCGGCCTCGCGCAGCGCGTCCCAGTCGATCTCGGGGGCGTCCGGCGCCGTGGTGGGCGTCATTTCCCTTGGCCCTTGCGGTACCTCATACCGTCAGCCTTCGGCATCCGCAGCCGTTGTGCCGCGAGGGAGAGGACCAACAGGGTCACGATGTACGGCGTGGCGCCGACGAACTCGCCGGGGACCTCGTCCGTCAGCAGGTACCAGACGAGGACCAGCGCGGCGATCGCGGCGCTGATGGACGCCTGGAGCATCGCCTTGCGGTACACCTTCCAGCCCGCGAGGACCACCAGCAGCACCACCAGGAGCAGCAGCATCGCGTGGACGACCTCGCCGCCGTTGCGCAGCTGGAGGGCGTCGGAGAAGCCGAAGAGGCCCGCGCCCATGGCGACCCCGCCGGGCCGCCAGTTGCCGAAGATCATCGCCGCGAGGCCGATGTAGCCGCGCCCGCCGGTCTGGCCCTCCAGGTAGATATGGGCGGTGACCAGGGCGAGGAAGGCGCCGCCGAGTCCGGCGAGGCCGCCGGAGATGGCGACGGCGAGGTACTTGTGCGAGTAGACGTTGACGCCGAGGGACTCCGCGGCGACCGGGTTCTCGCCGCAGGACCGCAGCCGCAGTCCGAACGGGGTCCGCCACAGCACCCACCAGCTGCCGACGAAGAGCAGCACGGCGATCAGGGTGACGACGGAGACGTTGGTGACCAGGCCGCCGAGGATGCCCGCGACGTCGGAGACCAGGAACCAGCCCTGGTCCTGGACGCTGTTCAGCCCGCTGGACAGACCCGGGACCGTGAACTCGGGCAGGGACTCGGCGGGCGGGGACTGCTTGGGGTTGCCGCCCGCGGTGAGGGCGTCGCCCCCGGCGAAGAAGATCTTCGCGAGGTACTGGGTGATACCGAGCGCCAGCAGGTTGATCGCGACACCGGAGACGATGTGGTCGACGCCGAAGGTGACGGTGGCGACGGCGTGGATGAGTCCGCCGATCACGCCGAAGCCGATACCGCACGCCAGCCCGAGCCAGGGGCTGGTCTGCCAGCCGATCCAGCCGGCGCCGAAGGTGCCGAGGATCATCATGCCTTCGAGGCCGATGTTCACGACTCCCGCGCGTTCGGCCCACAGTCCGGCGAGTCCGGCGAGCGCGATCGGCACGGCGAGCCGCAGGGCCGCGCTGATCTGGCCCTCGGAGGTGATCTGGTCGGCGCCGGTGACGACACGGACGGCGGAGATGAGGACGAGCGCGCCCGCGATGGCGAACAGGACACGGGAGAGGGTCCAGCGCTTGCGGCGCTGGCCGCGATCCGCCTTGGGCGCCGCGGGCGGCGGCGTTTCGGTCAACGTGGCAGTCATCCCGCCACCTCCTGCTTCTCGGTACGGGCGGCGGCCTGGGCGGCGAGTTCGGCGCCGACACGCTGCTGCTGACGCTTGAGGCCGTAGCGACGCACGACTTCGTAGGCGATGACCACGCACAGGACGATGACGCCCTGGATCACGCCGAGGATCTCCTTGTCGTAGCCCTGGAGCTCCAGATGGCTGGTGGTGCGCTCCAGGAAGCCCCACAGCAGGGCGCCGAGCGCGATACCGATGGGGTGGTTGCGGCCGAGCAGGGCGATGGCGATACCCGTGAAGCCGATGCCCAGCGGGAAGTCGTTGGCGAACTGGTGGCTGTCGTTGAGCAGGGTCGGCATCCCGACGAGCCCGGCGACCGCGCCCGACAGGACCATGCTGGTGACGATCATCCGCTTGACGTTGACACCGCTCGCGGCGGCGGCGGACTCGGACTGGCCGACCGCCCGCAGGTCGAAGCCGAAGCGGGTGCGGCCCAGGGTGAACCAGTAGAGGACGCCGACGAGGATCGCGATCAGCACGAAGCCCCAGACCTCACCGGCCGCGCCCGTGTCGAAGGCGAAGAACCACGAGCCCTCGGGCAGCGGCTTGGTGGAGACGAGGGTGCCCGCCTTGTCCAGCTGGCCGAGCTGCTCGGGCTGGATGAGGTAGCCGATCACGGCGGTGGCGATGGCGTTCAGCATGATGGTCGAGATGACCTCGCTGACGCCCCGGGTCACCTTGAGGATGCCCGCGATCGACGCCCACAGGGCACCGACGGCCATCGCGCAGAGGATGATCAGCGGGATCGCGAGCCAGCCGGGCGCGGTGAGCGCGCCGCCGAGCAGGGCCGCGACGAACGCGGCGAGCCGGTACTGGCCGTCGACGCCGATGTTGAACAGGTTCATCCGGAAGCCGATGGCCACGGCGATACCGGCGAGGTAGTACGTGGTCGCCTTGTTCAGGATGTAGACCTGGCTGTCGCTGGCGGAGCCGTACGTCAGCATGTCGCCGAACGCGGCGAACGGGTCCTTGCCGGTGGCGAGCAGCACCAGCGCGGTGATCACCACGGCGGCGACCAGCGCGAGGGCGGGGGCCGCGACCGCGAGGAGCACCCGCTCCTTGTCGATGCGGGAGGTCAGTTTGTTCATCGGGTGTCGTCCTCCGACTGCGTACCGTCCGCCCCGGGGGCCGCGGGGGCGGCGCCGGGGGCGGGGTCCTCGGTGTGTTCCAGATGGCCGGTGGCCGCGCCCGTCATGGCGGAGCCCAGCTCCTCGGGGGTGACCGTCGCGGGGTCGGCGTCGGCGACCAGCTTCCCCCGGTACATGACCCGCAGGGTGTCGGAGAGGCCGATGAGCTCGTCCAGGTCGGCGGAGATCAGCAGCACCGCGAGGCCCTCGCGTCGGGCGCGGCGGATCTGGTCCCAGATCTGGGCCTGCGCGCCGACGTCGACGCCCCGGGTGGGGTGCGCGGCGATGAGCAGCTTGGGCGCGTGGCTCATCTCGCGGCCGACGATCAGCTTCTGCTGGTTGCCGCCGGACAGGGAGGCCGCGGTGACGTCGATCCCGGGGGTGCGGACGTCGTACACCTCGACGATCCGCTCGGTGTCGGCGCGGGCGGCCTTGATGTCGAGGAGTCCGCCGCGGGAGTTGGGGCGCTCGGTGATGTGGCCGAGCATCCGGTTCTCCCAGAGCGGCGCTTCGAGGAGCAGTCCGTGGCGGTGGCGGTCCTCGGGGATGTAGCCGATGCCTTCCTCGCGGCGGTGCCGGGTGGGGGCGTGGGAGATGTCGGCGTCCCCGAGGGTGATCGTGCCGCTGTCGGGACGGCGGATGCCCATGATCGCCTCGACCAGCTCGGACTGGCCGTTGCCCTCGACTCCGGCGATACCGAGCACCTCACCCTGGTGGATGGTGAGGGTGATGTCGTCGAGGATGATCCGCTCGATGCCGTCGAGGTCGGTCTGGGTGAGCCGGACGGCCGCGAGGTCGAGGGTCGCGATGTCGGTGACCGTGGACTCCTCGGTCTCCGGCGAGGGCAGCTCGCTGCCCACCATCAGCTCCGCGAGCTGCTTGGATGTGGTGGTGCGGGGGTCGGCGGTGCCGACGGTGGTGCCGCGCCGGATGACGGTGATGTCGTCGGCGACCGACAGGACCTCACCGAGCTTGTGCGAGATGAAGATGACCGTGAGGCCCTCGGACTTCAGCTCCCGCAGGTTGTCGAACAGCGCGCCGACCTCCTGCGGGACGAGGACCGCGGTGGGCTCGTCCAGGATGAGGGTGCGCGCGCCGCGGTAGAGGACCTTGAGGATCTCCACCCGCTGGCGGTCCGCGACGCCGAGCTCCTCCACCAGTACGTCGGGCCGTACCCCGAGGCTGTAGGCGTCGGACAGTTCCTTGATCCGCCTGCGGGCCTTCGCGCCGATGCCGTGCAGCTTCTCGGCGCCGAGGACGATGTTCTCCAGGACCGTCAGGTTGTCGGCCAGCATGAAGTGCTGGTGGACCATCCCGATACCGCGCGCGATGGCGTCGGCCGGGGTGCTGAACGAGACCTGGTCGCCGTCGACCGTGATGGTGCCCTCGTCCGGCTTCTGCATGCCGTAGAGGATCTTCATCAGGGTGGACTTGCCGGCACCGTTCTCGCCGCAGAGGGCATGGACGGTGCCCTTGCGGACGGTGATGTCGATGTCACGATTGGCGACGACGCCGGGGAACCGCTTGGTGATTCCGCGCAGTTCGACGGCGGCGGCCTGCGGCGGTGACGGGGTGGACGCGTTGATGGCGCACTCCTCGGGGGAAGGGGCAGGCGAGGCGTGGGAGGGCGGGCGTCTGCGACGCGAGATCCCTGGATCGTCGGCGGTACGGCGACTTCAGGGAACTGTCGTCACGGCGCCGGGAGAACGTAGCGCTTCAACTCCACGCTACACGCGTAGAGTTGACACATCGTTATGGCCCGGCCGGGAGGTGATGACGCTTCCCTCCCGTGCCGAGCCGGTGGGACGGTACGGACCCGGGGGCCGGGATGCCCCGGTGGGTCCGTCCGCCGCCTGCCGGGCCCCGGGGGCCCGGCGTGGTGCTACGGGGTGGTCTTGACCTTGATGGAGCCGTCGACGATCTTCTTCTTGGCCTCGTCCAGCTTGGGCTGGATGTCCTTGAGGAAGCCACCGCTCACGGAGAGCGAGACGCCGTCGTCCTTCAGCGGGTACGTGTTGACGCCGGTCAGCGGCTTGCCGTCCTTGATCGACTTGATCAGGTCGTAGACGCCGATGTCGACGTTCTTGACGACCGAGGTCAGCACGGACTCCTTGTACTTGGCGAGACCCGGGACGTTGTACTGGTCCGAGTCGACGCCGATGCCCCAGGCGCCCTTGACGCCCGCGACGGCCTCGATCGCGCCGGTGCCGGAGGAGCCGGCCGCCGTGTAGATCACGTCGGCGCCCTTGTCGAGCTGGCCCTGCGCGGCTTCCTTGCCCTTGTCGGGGCTGGCGAAGCCGGAGGTGTCCGAGCCGCGGCTCAGGTACTGGCTCTCGACCTTGATCTTCGGGTTCGTCTCCTTGGCGCCCTGGATGAAGCCCGCCTCGAACTTCTTGATCAGCGGGATGTCCGCGCCGCCGATGAAGCCGACGTGGTCCTTCTTCGTCTTCAGCGCGGCGGCGACACCGGCCAGGTAGGAGCCCTGCTCCTCGGTGAACGTGATGCTGGAGACGTTCTTGGCGTCCACCACCGAGTCCACGATGCCGAAGGTGGTGTCCGGGTACTTCGCGGAGACCTTCGTCATCGACGCGGCGTAGGCGAAGCCGACCCCGACGATCGGGTTGTAGCCCGCGTCCGCGAGGGAGGACAGGCGCTGCTCACGGTCGGCCTCGGTGTCGGTGACCTTGGCGGTCAGCTCCTTGAGCTCCCCGCCGAACTCCTTGGTCGCCTTGTCGGCGCCACGGGCGGCCGAATCGTTGAAGGAGAAGTCGCCGCGGCCGCCGACGTCGTAGGCGAGGCCGATCTTGACGCCCTTGCCTCCACCGGAGGACGAGGAGTCGGAACCGGAGTCCTTCTTCTCGGAGGACGTGCTGCCACAGGCCGTGGCGGTGAACGTGAGCGCTGCGGACGCGAGGACCGCAGCGGAGATCTTGGCTACCCGGCGCAAGGGAGGCTCCTTCAACCTGACCGAAGCGCCACTTCCGGCGCTGGTTTCGCCGCGATCGTAACGCGCGTAGATGTCAGATAAAGGGGTCTTGGTGAGCTGTTATCGGATCGACGCGAACGCGGGGTTACCTCACGGGGTGCGGGGGGTGACGTGTGCGGGTCCTGACCTGCTTCGTCCCAGGTCAGGATGGGTTTCCTGGGGCCACTGGGGTTACGGGGTCACCCCGGGTCCCCCGCTCCCCGGCGGCTCCGGGTCCGGCGTTGCCGGGCGCGCCTTCGCTTGCGCTTCTGAGGTCTGTCCGGGTGGGCGCGCTTGTTCCTGTGCCGTCGCTCGGTGGTTTCGCGCAGTTCCCCGCAGGTCGCCTTCGCTTGCGCTTCTGAGGTCTGTCCGGGTGGGCGCGCTTGTCCCTGTGCCGTCGCTCGTGGGGTGCGCGGTTCCTCGCGCCCCTGGGTTGCTTGTGCTGGGCGCGCTTGTCCTGTGCCGTCGCTCGGTGGTTGTGCGCAGTTCCCCGCGCCCCTTTGGGGCGCCTTCTGTCGGTTCTTCGGGGCGGGGCCGGTCGGGATTCTCCGTCCTCGCTCCAACGCGCTCGGTCGGACGTTCACTGGTCCTACTGAAGAGCATCGGAGTCTGCGGGCAGAGATTCCCGCCCACCCCCTCCCGTAGCAGGGCGACTGCGCGGGGAGGGGGGTGACTCATGGCTTCCGGACCATTACCGAACTTGTCGGGGAGTCGTCGCAGGTGGTTGTCTCGCCCGCCTTGTCGTAGCCCCAGCTCTCGTACAGGGCTTGGACCCTTGGCTTCCCGGTCTCCACCAGGAGGGTGACGACTCTTGCCGGCACCGGGGCGAGCAGCGCTTCGTGGAGCTGGCGAGCACCCCCCGTACCGCGCCATTCGGGGACGACCATCAGCTCCGAGAGGGCGAACACAGGCCCGCGGAGCCCGAGTGGCCGCGCGTGCCCTTTCCACCATCCGCCGGGCTTCAGCATGGAGCCGTACGCGTAGCCGACCGGACCGCTCGCTTCCCACCCTGAAACGCACTGCCAGTTCTCACGGGACGACCACAGGTCGAGGAAGCAGGAGAAGCGCTCACGCGAGTGGAACGGGTCAGGGTTGTCGACGTACGCCGCATCGTGGAGGTCCAGCAACAGGGACCGGACGTGTTGTGCGTCGGCGTGTGTATGGCGCCTCAAATCCATCGACCGGACTCTTCAATCCATTCGGTACGCAGCCAGCTTGCGGAACCATCCTCCTCGCGCACCCGCCCGGCTGCGGGAGGGGGTGGGCGGGAATCTCTGCCCGCAGACTCCGACGCCACCAGTGGGGTCACCTTCCCGTCCCTACCGAGCGCGTTGGAGCGAGGACGGAGAATCCCGACCGGCACCGACCCGAAGAACCGGCCGGACGCGCCCCAAAGGGGCGCGGGGAACTGCGCGAAAACGAGGGCAGACCCGCACCCGGCCGACAACACCAGACAGGCAGCGCCCCGACAGGGGCGCGGGGAACTGCGCGAAACCACCGAGCGACGGCACAGGGACAAGTACGCCCAGCACACGAAACCCAGGGGCGCGAGGAACCGCGCAAAAACGACGAGCGACGGCACAGGAACAAGCGCGTCCACCCGGACGGACCTGGAACGGCGACCGGGACTACGTGTCGAGGAGGGCCGCCGCCGTGAAGAGTTCGACGCCGACGGCGATCGACGACTCGTCGACGTCGAAATCCCCCTGGTGGAGGTCCCGCACGGTCCGCTCCCCCGGCCTGCGCACGCCGAGGCGCGCCATCGCCCCCGGCACATGCTCCAGGTACCAGGAGAAGTCCTCGCCCCCGAGACTCTGCTCGGTATCCTGCACCGACGCCGCGCCGCGCCGCGCGGTCATCGCGTCCCGGAGCAGCTTGGTGACCTGGGGGTCGTTGACCACCGGCGGCACCCCGCGGACGTAGGTGATCTCCGTCTTCGCCCGGTACAGGCCCGCCACCTCGTCGATGGCCGCGTGCACCAGGTCCGGTGCCAGCCGCCACGACTGGAGGTCGAGGCACCGCACGGTCCCGGACAGCTCCGCGTGCTGCGGGATGACGTTGCACGCGTGCCCGGACTCGATCCGCCCCCAGGTCAGGGCCAGCCCGGACCGCGCGTCGACCCGCCGGGCGACCAGCGCGGGGACCTCGGTCGCCACCTTGGCCGCGGCGATGACGAGGTCGGTCGTCAGATGGGGCCGCGCGGTGTGCCCGCCGGGCCCGTCGAGGGAGATGTCCAGCCGGTCGCACGCGGAGGTGATCGGTCCGTGCCGCAGCCCGATTCGGCCCGCGTCGACCCGGGGGTCGCAGTGCACCCCGATGATCCGCCCCACCCCGTCCAGCACACCGGCGGCGATCGCGTCGGTCGCGCCGCCCGGCAGCACCTCCTCGGCGGGCTGGAAGATCAGCCGCACCGGATGCGGAAGCGTGCCCGCACGGTCCATCCCGGCCAGCACCAGCCCCGCGCCGAGCACCACGGACGTGTGCACGTCGTGCCCGCAGGCGTGGGCCCGGTCGGGCACCGTGGACCGGTAGGCGCAGCCGGTCTTCATGTCGGGGATGGGCAGCCCGTCGATGTCGGCGCGCAGCGCCAGCCTGGGCCGTACGCCGTCCCAGGTGCCGATGTCACAGATCAGTCCGGTGCCGAGCTTCAGGACCTGCGGACGCAGTCCCGCCTTCTCCAGGCGGGTCTTGATCGCGGCGGTGGTCCGGAACTCCTGGTTGCCCAGCTCGGGGTGCATATGCATGTCGCGGCGGAACGCGATGAGCTCGGCACGGAGCGCGTCGGGCAGGGTACCGGGCAGCAGCGGCATCCCGGGCCGGTCGGCGTCGGACGTGGAGTCTGTGTCAGCGGACATCAGTTGGTTCACCCTTTGAAGGGTAAAGCGACAGGGGGGTCAACTGCGCGGTGATCTATGAAAGTTCAGCCTGATTGGTGTAACGATTCCAGGATGTGGACGCATGATCTTCACTCGGGATGGGTAGGGAACGAAGTCACCCCGCACCCACCGAGCGCAGTCGGTGCACGTCACGCGCGGTGCCCGTGACCCCGCTGAGGAAGCCGTGTGCCCGGGGCGAGGCATGGTCGGTGAGCCAGGTGGGATCGATGTCACAGACGGCTATCCGTACCTCCGTACCCGCGAGGGCGAGCGGCAGCGTGTGCACGACGGTGGACGGGAAGCTGAGGATCGTCCGCCCGACGGGCCCCCGCCGGGCGATCAGCTCCAGCGGCAGATCCGGGCGGCAGACCTCCAGTCCCGTGGCCGTGGCGAGCCGGTGCAGCTTCTCGGGGCTCTCCCGCCGGTGTGCGAAGTACCGGGTGGCGCCATGGTCGCGGGCCAGCGAGCGGACCGCCGTCAGATAGCGGTCGGGGTTGACCACGCCCGTCTCCACCAGCGAGGTGCCGACGAGGTCGGCGCCCCTGGTGAGCCGGGGCGGCCCGAAGCGGGACCGGGTCCACGCGAAGTCGTTGACGGTGACCCGTACACCGTCCGGCACCGTCCCGATCGGCATCGCGGAGAACACCTCGACGGTGCTCCCGTCCGCCGGGGCCAGCCGCCGCCGGGCCAGCGCGGAGACCGGCGCGAACACCAGGTCACGGGGGCCGGGCCGGCCCCCGCGCCGGTGCCAGCGCACCAGCCGTTCCCCGCCCGCGAGCTGGGCGACGAACTCCATGGTCGCCGTGCCGTCGTCCACCACGACCAGTCCCGCCTCCCGGACCAGGGTGAGCAGCAGCTGGACGTAACGGGAGAACGGGTCGCCGATGACGATCCGCGCCGCCCCCCGGAGCAGGGGCGCCAGCGCGCCGACCGTCCGGAAGGGCGCCGTCGGTCCCCCGCGCGCCTCCTCCCAGCGCACCCGGTGGCCCTCGCCCCGCGCCAGTTCCGCCATCCGCCGCAGCTGGCCCCGGGTCATCGGGTCGCCCGGTGAGAGGACGACCAGGGTCAGCCAGGACGGGTCGTCCGCGGCACGCGGGTGCGCCCCGGCCGGGCCGGACGGGGCGGCGGGGGGCCGCCCGTCGCTGTGGTGCGCCCACTCCAGCACGTTGAGGAGCTGGACGGGGCTCTCGACGAACGCGAGGGTCTGGGTGGGGCCCACCGGCCCGACTCGGGGACTCAATTGTCGCTCCGGGCGCTGGTCGGGGGCCGTCAGACCGTGACCGGCTCGCCCGCGGCGGTGGCGATCTCCGCCTGGGCGACGACACCGGGGACCCGGCGCAGCTTGCGCATCGGGCCGAGCTCGGAGTCGTACACCTTCTTGACGCCGTCGCCGAGCGAGGACTCTATGGTGCGGATGTCGCGGACGAGCCGCGCGAGGCCCTGGGGCTCGACGGACGCGGCCTGGTCGGAGCCCCACATCGCCCGGTCGAGGGTGATGTGCCGTTCCACGAAGACGGCGCCGAGCGCGACGGCCGCGAGGGTGGTCTGGAGGCCCGTCTCATGGCCGGAGTAGCCGATGGGGACGTTGGGGAACTCCTGCTGGAGGGTGTTGATCACGCGCAGGTTCAGCTCGTCGGCCTTGGCCGGGTAGGTGGACGTGGCGTGGCAGAGCAGGATGTTGTCCGAGCCGAGCACCTCGACGGCGTGCCGGATCTGCTTGGGCGTGGACATCCCGGTGGAGAGGATCACGGTCCGCCCGGTGGCGCGCAGGGCGCGCAGCAGTTCGTCGTCGGTGAGGGACGCGGAGGCGACCTTGTGGGCGGGGAGGTCGAACCTCTCCAGGAACGCGACGGCCTCGGTGTCCCACGGGGAGGCGAACCAGTCGATGCCGCGCTTCTTGCAGTAGGCGTCGATCGTCCGGTACTCGTCCTCACCGAACTCGACGCGGTGGCGGTAGTCGATGTAGGTCATCCGGCCCCAGGGGGTGTCGCGTTCGATGTTCCACTGGTCGCGGGGGGTGCAGATCTCGGGGGTGCGCTTCTGGAACTTCACGGCGTCGCATCCGGCGTCGGCGGCGGCGTCGATGAGGGCGAGCGCGTTCTCCACGTCGCCGTTGTGGTTGATGCCGATCTCACCGGTGATGTAGACGGACCGGCCGGGGCCCGCGGTCCGGGAGCCGAGGGTGCGCAGACGGGAGGGGTTCGGGGACATGAGGGGTTCCTTTACCTTTCGGTGTGTACGTGGGTGGGTACTTGGGTCTGTACGTCGGTGGGTACGGACGGGACGGGGTGGTCGGGGGAGTCCCGGCGGCCCTGCGGGTGCCGGGGGGTGTGGGGGTCGAGGGACGGGCCGAGGAGCCAGGTGGCCAGCTCCCGGACCGCTCCGGCGCCGCCGGGCGCGGTGGTGACGGCGCGTGCGGCGCCGCGCACCACCTCGTGGGCGCTCGCGACGGCCACGGGCCAGCCGGCGACGGTGAAGCACGGGAGGTCGTTGACGTCGTTGCCCGCGTAGAGCACCCGCTGCGGGGCGATGCCCTGCTCGTCGCACCACTGCTTGAGCGCGAGGTCCTTGCGTTCGACGCCGTGCAGGACGGCGATCCCCAGCTTGCGGGCGCGTGCCGCGACGACCGGGTTGCGCTCCGAGGAGAGGATCAGCAGCGCCAGCCCGGCCTCGCGCAGGGCGGCGACACCGAGCCCGTCCCCCCGGTGGACGGAGACGAACTCCCGTCCGTCGGCGTCGATCAGCACCCGGTCGTCGGTCTGGGTGCCGTCGAAGTCGAGGACGACCGCGTCGATGTCCGCGCGGCCCGGCAGGGCGGCGGGGCGGTCCGCGTCGAGGAGCGGCGCGAGGGCGCGGGCCCGGGTGAGGTCGTGCGGGTCGTCGATCTCCAGGACCCGGGACGCGTCGGTGCGGACGAGTCGGGTGCGGCCGAAGAAGCGGTGGCGGTGCGCGCGGAAGCCGGGGGCGGTCATCGCGTAGGCGGCGCCGGTCTCCAGGAGGTCCTGGGGCCGGTCCTGGCGGCGCGGGCGGACGGACTTGTCGTGGTTGACGCCGTACCCGTCCCAGGCGGTGTCGCTGCCGCCGTCCCCGTCGCTGTCACGCCAGACGAAGCCGTGGAAGGGGGCGACGGTCACCGCGGTGTCGGCGCCCTCGTCGGTGACGGCGGCGGCGACCGCGTCCAGGTCCCCGGAGGTGAGGAAGGGGCTGGTGCACTGGACGAGCACGACCACGTCCACGGGGTGTCCGTGACGGGACTCATGGGCGTCCAGCGCGTGCAGTACCGCGGCCTCGCTGGTCGCGGTGTCGTCCGCGAGGGCGGCGGGGCGCAGGACGACCTCCGCGTCGGCCGCACGGGCGGCGGCGGCGATCGCCGGGTCGTCGGTGGAGACGACGACGTGGGTGACGCGGGGTGCCGTGCGGCAGGCGTGGACGGCCCTGGTGACCAGGGGGATACCGCCGACCGGGGCGAGGTTCTTGGCGGGGACGCCCTTGGAGCCGCCCCGCGCCGGGATCACGGCGAGGACGACCTGCGGCCTTCGCTGCGTGCGCTGCGTTCGCTGCGCGGGGGCTGTTGTCACGGTCATCGTCCGGTGCTCCTCGTCGTCCTCATATGCGTTTCCGGTGCCGGGCCCGTTTGTTCCCGTGCGGGTACTCGGTGGTGCGGCGCGGTCCCGTCCGGAGTGCGGTTCCGCAGCCGGAGAACCGGCGGCCAGGGGCGCCCCAAAGGGGCGCGGGGAACTGCGCACCCCCGGACAGCCCGCACAGGAACAAGTGCGCTCAGGTGCACAGACCTCAGGGGCGCGGGGAACTGCGCCCCCACGAACGACCCGCACAGGAACAAGTGCGCCGAGGTGTGGAACCCCGGACCCGCCAGCGAAGGCGAGGTGTGGAACCCCAGCGGCGCAAGCGAAGGCGACCCGCCGGGGGCTCACAGTTCCCCCATGCGACGGATCGCGGGCGCGACCCGCTGCACCCCGTGCCGGTAGGCACCCCGCGCGGCGCGCCGGACGACCCGCCGGACCGGCCCGGCGGACCCCGGGGACACCCGCGCCGCGCCGGGCAGCACCGCCCCGTCCACCGCGAGGTGGTACCGCCGCAGCACCCCGGGCAGATACCCGGGCGCGGTCGCGGCCGTGTAATAGGGCGCGATCCCCCCGGGCCCCGCCCCGCCCCCCAGCCGCGCGATCCGCTCCCGCGCCGCGTCGTACGCCGCCTCGTACGAGCCGTCCGCCGCGACCCCCTGCCGTGCCACCCAACCGGGGTCCGCGACGGGCACCGCCCCCGCGTCGAGCGCGTCCCACGACATCAGGCAGCCGGACCCCACGAAGTGGTGGTTGCCCAGCGCCTCACGCACCCCGAGATCCGTGAGCACCGCCGTCGGCACCCGCCGGTGCAACGCTTCGAGCGCCGCCGTGGAACTCACCGTGACCAGCAGGTCAGCGCCGTCCAGCACCTCGCCCATGTGCCCGTACACCAGCCGCAGGTTGGGCGGCAGCCGCAGCGGTCGCGCGAGCTTCTGGTACGGGGTCTCCTCGATGTGCGTGGTGTGTTCACCGGGGCGCGAGCGCAGCTTCAGCAGCACCTCGCGGTCCGGGTGGCGCCGGGCGTGCCGGACCAGCCGTTCCAGGAGGTACGCGCGGCCGGCCCGGTCACCCGGTACGGAGGGCTGCGCGGCGAACACCACCCGGTAGGGGTCGGCCGCCCGGTACGGTTCGCCGCCGAGGAACGGCAGCGCGACCTCGACCACCCCGGAGGCGTCCGCGCCGACGCCCTCGTACACCGCGCGGAACCGTTCCGCGTCCTGACGGGAGTTGGCGAGGACGAGATCGGCGCCGTGCCGCAGCAGGAGTCCGTCGGCCAGCTTCTCGTAGACCACCCCGACATAGCCGGTGACGACGACCGGGCGGCGTCCGGCGCCGCGCCAGGTGTGCGCGAGTCCGTGCAGCATCGCCTGGACCCCGCCGCCGACGAGCGCGAGGAGCACCACGTCGTACCGTTCCTCGGCCATCGTCCGCAGGAACCCCGCGGTGGTGACCTCGGTGAGGGAGTCCGCGGGGACGCCCACCTCCTGGAGCTGACGGGCCGTGGGCGTGGCGCGGCCCCGCAGCAGGAAGCCGTCGAGCCGGCCCCCGGGGACGAGGCGGCCCGCGGTGAGGGCGCCCCATTTCCATCGGGTGTCGGAATCGGCGAGTACGGCGACCCGCGGGGACTTCGGAGTACGTGAAGGCACATCGCAGACGCTAGGAAGCAATTCCGATGCGCGGCCCAACCGGAACGCAACAAAGGGTTAACAGCACACCGCCGAACGGGGAATCGGCCGCCGGGAAGCACAGGAACGCGTCCGGTTCACCGTTCCGCCGCGCGTCGTTCACCTGGTATCCGTTCCCGGGCCAAGACGAATGCCGGACCGGCGCCTAACGTCACTCGGGTGGTCAAGCTCTCCGTCATCGTGCCGTTCTACAACGTGCGGCAATACGCGCCCGACACCCTGCGGAGTCTGCGGGCGAACACCCGCGAGGACTTCGAATTCCTCCTGGTGGACGACTGTTCCCGGGACGGGACCCGCGACGTCCTGGAACGTGCCGCGCGGGACCTGCCCGGCGCGGTCGTCCTCGGGCACGAGCGGAACGGAGGTCTGGCCACCGCCCGCAACACCGGGATCGACGCGTCGCGCGGCACGTACCTCACGTTCCTCGACGGTGACGACTGGGTCGCCCCCGGCTACTACGCACAACTCGTCTCGTACATCGAGGCGTTGGGCTGCGACTTCGTACGGACCGATCATGTGCGGACGACCGGCCGCGCCCGCTCGGTGCAGCGGGTCCCCCACGGGCGGCGCGGGGAGGTGCTGCGGCCCCGGGACGTGATACTGCCCGCCGACCGGTCGACCCCGGTGGACTATCCGTACGCGTGGGCCGGGATCTACCACCGGCGGCTCGTGGACGGCGGACTCTTGCATTTCACCGACGGACTGCGCACCGCCGAGGACCGGCCCTGGATCTGGCGGCTGCACCGCGAAGCGGAATCCTTCGCGATAGCGGGACTTCTCGGGGTGTTCTACCGGCGCGGGGTCGCCTCCTCGCTCACCCAGATCGGCGATGTACGGCAACTCGACTTCATCCGGGCATTCGACCAGGTGGTGGCGGAAACCGCCGCGGACCCGGAGGCGGAGAAACTGCTCCCGAAAGCGGTCCGCACCTATTGCGCGATCATTTCCCATCACCTCGGCCGGCTGGACAAGTTCGAACCGCCGGTGGCGCGCGCCCTGAAGTCGATGAGCGCGGACGCGCTGCGCCGGATGCCCCAGCACGTCCTCGGCGCCACGCTGGACGGGATGGACCTCCAGCGCGCCACCCGGCTGCGCCGACTGCGCCGCCGCCCCCTGACCCCGGGAGCCGCCGCGTGACCACCCGAGTCCTCCTGGCGTCCACCCTGTACGGCGCCGCCACCCTCGCCGCCGCCCTCGACGCGGGGCGGCTGGCCCCGGCGGACCGCGATGTCCTGCTGGTCTGCAACAACGCGGCCGTCCCCGAGACCACCCCCGCGCTCAACGGGGCGCCCGGCTTCGGCCCGCTGCGCGACCGCTTCGACTCGGTGGTCTCGTGGAACGCGACGATCGCCCCGTTCCATCCGGGCGGCTGGTCCCCGCGCGCGGACGACCTCCCGCTGTGGGAGAGGTATCTGCGCCTCGCCTGGGACCTCGGGGACGACGACGTCGAACTCGTCGTGGAGTCCCTCCAGGTCAACCCGGCGCTCGCGGTGACCCGGATCTTCACCGGAGCCCCCGTGCACGTCTACGCGGACGGCCTGATGAGCTACGGCCCCACCCGCGACCGTATCGACCCCCTGGTCGGCACCCGGGTACGCCGGCTGCTGCATCTGGACCTGGTACCGGGCCTGGTGCCCCTGCTGCTCACCGAGTACGGCGTGCCCGCGGAGATCGTCCCGACGGACGCCTTCCTGAAGGTGCTCGCCGAACTGGACGACGCGGGCGGCCCCGGCGTCCTGAAGGCCCTCGCCGGACCGGACGGCGAGGACGGCACGAACGGCACGGACGGCAGGGGCAGCGCGGACGGCCCCGGCCAGGAACCGGCGGACGGCCCCGCGCCCGCGCTGCTGCTCGGGCAGTACCTGTCCGCGCTGGAGATCCTCACCCCCGACGAGGAGGAGGACCTGCATCTACGGATGCTGCGCGGCACGGTCGCGCTCGGGCACCGCCGGATCGTCTTCAAACCGCACCCCACCGCGCCCGCCGACCGGTCGCGCAGGCTGGAGGAGGAGGCCGAAGCGCTCGGCGCGCGGCTGACCGTGCTGGACACCCCGGTCCTCGCCGAGGTGCTGTACCGGCGGACCCGGCCCGCGCTCGTGGTCGGCTGCTTCTCGACGGCGCTGCTCACCGCGTCCGCGTTCCACGGTCTGCCGGTCGCCCGGGTGGGCACGGAGCTCCTGCTGGAGCGGCTCGCCCCGTACCAGAACAGCAACCGGGTCCCCGTCACCCTCGTGGACGCGCTGCTGCCGGAACTCGACGACCAGGACGCCGTCCGGGCCCAGGCCATGGACCGCTCCCCCGCGCGGACCGCGGAGCTGAACGACCTGGTGACGGCCGTCGGTTACGCGATGCAGCCGAAGCTGCACCCCGGCCGCCGCGCCGACGCCGAGCGGTATCTGAGCCGTCACCTCGACGAGCGGACCCGGCGCTACTTCAAGCGGCGCAGGCTCACCGCGCTCGGGCTGCCGGGCGCGCTCCCGGCCCAGTTCGCCTTCATCCCCCGCAGCGCGGCCGTGCGCCGGGTCGCCCGCCGCGCGCGGGCCGTCAAGCGCGCCACCCTCGGATGAGCGCCACGACCGGGACCGCTCCCGGGCCGGTGCCGGTGGAGGGGGCGGTGCCGGTGAAAGGGGCGGTGCAGGTGAAGGAGCCGGCCGGGCCGCGTCCCGCGCGGGTCCCCCGGCTCCGGGCGCTGGACGGACTGCGGCTGCTCGCCGCGCTGATGGTCGCCGCCTACCACTACGGAGGCCGTGACGGTGAGGTCTCCACGGCCTGGGGCACCTCCCCGAGGCTCCAGTTCCCCACCGCGTCCGAGTGGTTCGCCTACGGCTGCCTCGGGGTGCAGGTCTTCTTCGTGATCAGCGGGTTCGTGATCTGCATGAGCGGCTGGGGCCGCACCCCGCGCGCGTACCTCGCGTCCCGCGTGTCCCGGCTGATGCCCGCGTACTGGGCCGCGATCGTGCTGGTCACCGTCGTCTTCGCGCTGCCGCCCGTGGTGTACCGGGCGGTGTCCCCGAGCGACGCGCTGCTGAACCTGACCCTGCTCCAGCAGCCGCTCGGCGTCGACCGGGTGCTCGGGGTGTGCTGGACGCTGTGGGCCGAGGTCCGCTTCTACGCGCTGTTCGCGGTGGCCGTCGTCCTGCCCGGGGTGACCCGGCACCGGGTCGTGCTGTTCTGCGCGGTGTGGACGCTGGCGGCGGCGATGGCCCAGGCGTCCGGGGAACCGTTCCTGAAGACGCTGCTGATGCCGGAGTACGCGCCCTTCTTCATCGGCGGTATCGGTCTGTATCTGGTGCACCGCGACCGGCGGGACGCGACCGCCTGGGGCATCGTCGTGGTGAGCTGGCTGACCGGCCAGCACCACGCGGTGGCCGACCTGTGGCACGCCCCGGACCCGGACTTCTTCTCGTACCGTTCCGCCGGGGTGATCGTACTGATCGTGACGGCCGGGTTCGCGCTGGTCGCGGCGATCGCGCTGGGGTGGTTCTCCTGGGCCAACTGGCGCTGGCTGACGGTCGCGGGGGCGCTGACGTACCCGTTCTACCTGGTCCATGAACACCTCGGCTGGGTCGTGATCGGCGCATTGCACCGCACCCTCGGCGTCCCCGCGTACGCGACCCTGCCGCTGACGGTCACCGCGATGCTGGCACTGGCGTGGCTGCTCAACCGCTTCGTGGAGGACAGGGCCACCCCGTGGCTGCGGAACGCGCTGACCTCGGGGGCACGGGTACGGGGAACGGGCGCCGGGCAGGCTCCTTGACCTCAAGGTTGCTGGAGGTTCTACGGTCGCGGCATGGACTACTCGCACAACGACGAAGAACTCGCCACCCAGCCCATCGGTTACTGGGGCCGGGCGGCGTCCGACGCCGTGGTGGCCTATATCCGTGAGGGTCTGGCCACCCATGATCTGACCCAGCCGCAGTGGTGGGTCCTCAACCAGCTCGCGGAGTCACCGCAGGGCCGTGAACTCGCGGAACTCGCCCGGTTCCTCGGCGGCTACCTCGATGTCGGCGACCCGGCGATCGAGGAGGCGGTCGGGAACCTCGTACACCGCGGCCTCGTCACCACCGACGACCACGACCGGCTGCACATCACCCCCGAGGGGGAGGCCCTGAAGGCCGCGGCGGTGAAGACCCAGACCGCGCGCCGTGAGGTCATCCACGACGGCGTCACGGACGAGGAGTTCGTCCGGGCCCTGAAGGTGCTGCAACGCATGATCCACAACGTGGACGGCAAGGCCTGGCACCACTGACCCGGCCGCGCCGGACACCCGGCCCCCGTACCCGTACCCGTACCCGGCACCCGGTCCGGCGCCGCACCCGGCGCTTACACCCCGGCGGTGGACAGCTTCGCCGCGAACCCGAGGAACAGCGCGCCCGCCAGCGTGGTCGCCCCGGCGGACAGCTTGCGGCGGCTGCGGAAGACGGCGGCGAGCCGGGAACCGCCGAAGATCAGCGCCGACAGATACAGCGCGCTCGCGACCTGGAGACAGGTGCCGAGCACGACGAACGTCACGGCGGGGTACGCGTACGCGGGGTCCACGAACTGCACGAAGAAGGAAATGAGGAACAGGATCGCCTTCGGGTTAAGCACACTGATCACGAACGCCCGGCGGAACGGCCGCTCGGCGGACGCCCCGGGCGCCTGCGCAGGGTCGGCCGCGTCCGCCCGCTCGGTACGGGCGTCCCGCTCGCGCCACATCGTCCACGCGGCCCGCAGCAGCCCGATCGCGAGCCAGGCGAGATACCCGGCGCCCACGAACTTCACGATCCCGAACAGCACGGCGTTGCTCGTGAGCAGCGAGGCGGCACCCGCGGCGGCCAGGACCATCAGCACGATGTCCCCGGCCCAGACCCCGGCGGCCGCCACATACCCGCGCCGCACCCCCTGCCGTGCCGCGACCGACAGCACGTACAGCGAGTTCGGCCCCGGCAGCAGGATGATGAGGACGAGGCCCACGAGGTACGTGGGAAGGTCTGTGACACCAAGCATGAGCCGGAGTGTCGCATGAAATTACGACAATCAGACAGAGGCGCGGGGGGTCGGGTGGGACACATCCCGTCCGCCTCCGAAGCGGGTCCGGGGTCCCGCTCCGTACCCGAACGGCCACGCGTTGTCAGTGGGTGCGCCTAGGTTGGTGGGTGCGGGGGCGTGCGGGTCCCCGGGGGCGGGTTCACGGGGCGGGGGCGGACGTATGACGAGGGCCTTGGGGAGCGGGCGGGCGGCCGAGGAGAACTTCCTGGCGTCGGAGTTGATCCAGGAGAGCCGGGAGACGGGGAATCCGGACCTGGATCTGTCCGAGGCCGGGCTGACGGAGCTGCCGGAGTCGATACGAGAGCTGTCCCACGTCACCTCGCTGGTGCTGGACGACAACGATCTCGTCGAACTGCCCGACTGGCTCGGTGATCTGTCGCAGCTCACCAGCCTCTCCTTGGCGAACTGCGGGCTCACCACGGTCCCGGAGACCATCGGCGGCCTCACCGGGCTCACCGACCTGTTCCTCGATGGGAACCCGCTGGGCGTCATGCCCGCACAGGTCACGGATCTCACCGCGCTCGTCACCCTGTACCTCGCCGGCACCAGGCTCGTCGAACTCCCGGCCGGGATCGCCCATCTGCGGCACTTGCATCACCTTTCACTCAACGACAACTGCCTCACCGGTCTGCCCGCTGGACTGAGCCAACTGACCGACTTGGAGTTGTTGTACCTCGACTGCAATGACCTGGAGTCCCTGCCGGACTCCTTGGGCGGGCTCACCTCCCTGAAACTGCTGGCGCTGGAGGCGAACCGTCTCACCGAGGTACCCGGCTGTGTCACCCGGCTGCACGGTCTGGAGTACCTGTCCCTCCACAACAATGCCCTCGCCTCGTTGCCCGACGGCATCGGCGCACTGGAGCGGCTTATCGAGCTCCATCTAGGGGGAAACCGCCTCACCACTCTTCCGACCGCGCTGGGCCGACTGCGACGGCTGACCGTCCTGGGTCTGGAGGGCAACCCCCTGACCACCCCGCCGCCCGAAGTGGTCGCCGGTGGGACCAACGCCGTGCGTACCTTTCTGCGGGACCTCGGCCAGGACCCCGTCCGGCAGTGGGCGTCCAAGGTCGTCGTGGTCGGGGAAGGGCGGGTCGGGAAGACCTCGCTGCTGAAGGCGCTGCGCGGCGAGGCGCACGATCCGCAGGAGAGCACCACCCATGGGCTGACCGTCAGCGGGCTCGACCTCGCGCACCCCGATCCGCCGGACCCCGCCGAGCCGGTCACCATGCGGCTGGCGACCTGGGACTTCGGCGGGCAGGAGATCTACCACGCCACCCATCAGTTCTTCCTCACCGACCGGTCCCTGTTCCTGCTCCTGTGGGACGCGCAGATCGGCTGGGAGGCCAGCAAGCTCCACTACTGGCTCGACATGATCAAGGCACGGGCCCCGCACGCCCCGGTCCTGCTGGTGGCCACGCATCTGGGCCCGCGCCCGCCGGACCTCCCGCTGAGCGAGCTCCAGGAGACGTATCCGGGGCTGATCGCCGGCAGTCTGAGCGCGGACAGCGCGAGCGGGCGGGGCGTGGCCGAGGTCCTGGAGCGGGTCCGCCAGGAGGTCGCGCGGCTGCCGCTGATGGGGGTGGCCTGGCCGCGTACCTGGCTGCGCGCGGCGGAGGCGGTCCGCACGCACCCGGACGACCACGCCGCCCCCGAGGAGCTCGGCGAACTCCTCGCGGAGGCGGGCGTACGGGAGCCCTCGCACCAGTCCTCGCTGGTCGCCGCCCTGCACAGCCTCGGGGACCTGCTGCACTACCCGGACGACGAGGAGTTGTGCGATCTGGTGGTGCTGCGCCCGCAGTGGCTCACCGGGTACATCAGCCGGGTCCTGGACTCCGAGGAGGTGCTGAACGAGGGCGGGCTGTTCCGCCATACGTTCGGGAGCACGCTGTGGAGCGACGCGCCGCGTCCGCTGCGCCACCATTTCGTCCGGATGATGGAGAACTTCGACCTCTCGTACCGCACGGAGGACCGGACGGCGAGCCTGGTGGTGGAGCTGCTTCCGTGGAACCCGCCGCCGTTCCAGGAGGACTGGGACACCCACGGCGGGGCCGGGACCCGCGAACTGCGGCTGCGGTACCGGCTGCACACCGTCCCGCCGGGCATCCCGACCTGGTTCATCGCACGGGAGCACCGCTTCTCGACCCCGCTGCGCTGGCGTTCCGGCGCGCTGCTGAGGCACCCGGACGGCGCGCACGCCGCGCTGATCACGGTCGACCGGCACGCGAGGACGGCGGAGCTGCGGGTGCGCGGCCCCTATCCGCAGGACTTCTTCGCGGTGCTGAAGGACGGGTTCGAGCAGACGCTCCAGCGCTATCCGGGGCTCGACATCACCCGGCTGGTGCCCTGCCCCACCCGGGACGGCGAGGGGCGGGCGTGCAGGCACGAGTTCCGTCATGAGCAGTTGGTGAACCGGCTGGCGATGGACCCGCCCCGGGAGCGCATCGAGTGCCCGGAGCATCTGGAGGACGTCGAGGTGCCGTATCTCCTCCAGGGCATCGAACGGCCCGGCGGGAGACGGTCGGAGGAGCTGCTGCGGCAGCTTGTGTCCAAGGTGGACTCGCTGGAGGTGGCAGGGCGCCGCCGGCATGCCGAGCTGAGCGCGCGGGTCGCGGAGCAGCAGCGGGGCTTTCTGCATTCGCTGCGCCGCGAGCAGAGCCGTCAGGAGGTGCTGTGCCCGAGCCTGGTGTGGGTGCGGCGGCTCTCGCGACGGGCCGCGGGCCGCAAGCTGCTGCCCGGTGAGGTGTTCCAGCTCCATCTGTGCTGCGAGGCGCCCGGGGAGTGGCATCTCCTGGAGGGTGTGGAGCCGTACGAGCTCCCGGCGCGCAAGGAGTTCACGGAGACGGTCCTGCCGTATGTGCACCGCACGCTCCAGGTGCTGAAGTTCGTCGTCCCGGTGTTCGGCGCGTCCCTCGGGGTGGCGTCGGAGGGGCTGAGCAAGGCGATGAAGGACGACATGGATCTGATGAAGGCGCTGCTGGACGGGGCGCCGGGCGAAGCCGGGCGGCGGTTCGCGGACGGGGAGTCCCGTACGGCGGTCCGGGCCGCCGACCACGCGGAGTACCGCCGGATGCACGCGCTCCTCAAGGAACTCGACCCGGCGGAGGAGTGGGGCGGCCTGAGCAAGGTCACCACCCCGGAGGGCCCCACGTACTGGCTCTGCGCGGCCCACGCCCGCACCTACGAGCAGGGCTCCCGCGCGGTCCCGTACACCACCCCGGTACGGCTTCCCCATCAGCTGGCCGGTGAGCAAGCGAACGGAAGGCATTCGCGCGGTGGCGAGTTGGGCCCTGGTGAGGGGGACGGTGACGCGGGCCGGCGCGCCCCGGGGTGAGGGAACGGGGTGAGGGGCGGCGGGTCCCGGATGCGCTCGTCCCGGTCCGTACGTGTGTGCCATCGGGTGACGTACGCCTTCAGGACATCGTTGCCAGGCGGTTCGGGGAAGCCCGCCGCCGGGCGTGCCCCGCTCCCCGGGGACGGGTGGGCGATGTGGCAGCGGCGGGGCGGCCGGGGTGGGGGCCGTCGGCGGGGTGGGAGACCTGGTGGGGCGGGATGCCGTGGAACCGGACGCGTGTGTCCTCAGGGGTAGGCGCCCCCAGGTGTGCGGGGAGGTTCCCGGCGCCCGGGTCGGGTGTGCGGGGCGCGGTCCTTCGGTCCGGTGGGCCCGTACCCCCGTTCGGCCGTCGGCCAGGAGTCCGGTGCGCGGGCCGTTCCCGCACCTCCGGGGGGTCGCGGTGGCCGATCCGGAGCCCGGCCCCGGGTGCGCGGACTCCCGGTGGACCCCCTCGCCGTCAACATTCGGCGCATGGCGCGAAACCGCCTGCGCCCGCAACCAGTTGGGGATGCGAGGCCTCTTGGTGAGCAGCCGGGGGCAGTAGATCGGAAGGCGATGGCCGTACGGCGGACCGGCCGGGCCGGAAGGGCGAACGGGCGCACGGAACGGACAGGACGGGGACGACGAACCGGTGGTCCGACAGCCGGTGGGAGTGTGGTCATGCGTCAGTACAGGGGTGAGGGCCGAAGCGGCCGGACCGCGGCCGACGGCGGACGGGTCCCGCCACCGGGAACCGTGGCCGCCGGCGGTCGGGTCGCGCCGCCAGGCGCGCGTACGCGGGCCTGGCGGACGTCCCTCGCGGTGGTCACCGCGACGGCGTTGGCGGGCGGCTGTTCCGCGTACGTCGCGGACAGCGGGGAGACCACGGTCAGCGACCGGCGGGGGCCGGGCGCCGCACCGGTCAGCCGGGCTCCGGCGTACTCCCAGCCGAGGGGGGCGACGGCCGCGTCCCCGGGGAGCACCCCGTCCGGTACGGCGCACCCGGGCCGTACGGCGGCCCCCACCCGTCCCTCCGGCACCGCACCGGCCGACAACAAGCCGAGGCGCGGCACCCAGAGCCGGATACCGGAGGTGCGGGAATCCGGCACCGGGGACCCGGTGCCGGTCCCACCGCCACGGCCGCCCCGGACGACCCGGGTACCGGCGCCCCCGGCGAGGGTGCTGTGGCGGCCGGGCGACCGGGGGCCGAAGGTCCGGGAGATCCAGGCCCGGCTCCGCCGGATCGCCTGGCTCCTCGAAGGACCCAGCGGGACGTACGACGTGGCGACCACCACGGCGGTCCGGGGCTTCCAGGGCAAGCGGGGGCTGCCCCGCACCGGGACGGTCGACACCGTCACCTGGCAGCGGCTGACCGCGATGACACCGCGCCCGACGGACGACGAGCTGTACGCCGACGGGGGCCGCCCCGCCGACACCCCCGACCCGCGGTGCCTCACGGGCCGGGCCCTGTGCGTCAGCAAGACCTCGCGCACCCTGAGCTGGCTGATCGACGGCAAGGTCCGCACCACGATGGACGTCCGCTTCGGCGGCCGGGAGACCCCGACCCGCGAGGGCGCGTTCCGGGTGCTCTGGAAATCGCGTGACCATGTGTCGACGCTGTACGACACCCCGATGCCGTACGCGATGTTCTTCAGCGGCGGCCAGGCGGTCCACTACTCGTCGGACTTCGCGGCGACCGGCTACGGCAGCGCGTCGCACGGCTGCGTCAACGTCCGGGACAAGGCGGCGATCGCGGCCCTGTTCGAGCAGGTGCGCGACGGCGACAAGGTGATCGTCCATTGGTGACGGTGTACGTCACCGGGGGGATGTCACGGTGGCGCGGGCGGGACCGGGGGAACGTGTCCCGCCCGCGCCAGTGGCGACGAGCCGAAGGTACGGGGGGAACCCCGGCTCGTGCATGGCCGATGACCAGTCGGCCCACTTGATACTGCGCCATGCTTCGGCAAAACGTCACACCTGGCGGGAAAAACCTCTCCCATGACGGGAACAGTGCAGGTGGGAGGGGGGACAGTTGGGATATATGGGGCGAATGTGCGGGAGTGATGTGGCTGGTACTCGCCGTTACCGGGCGCGGGTCGCGTCCACGCGGACGGGATTGCGTCCCTGCGGAAGGGACTGCGCCCCCGCGGAAAGGGGTGGCCGTCGCGGGGACGGGTCGCGGCTACGCGGAAGGGGTGGCCGACGCGGGAGCGGTCGGCGCGGGAGGTGTCGGTCCGGGAGTGCCTGACGGGGTGACGCCGCCCGAGGGAGAGGCGCCAGGGCCGGGGACCGGCATCGGTACCGGGCCGGAGGTGGGCGCGGTGGCGGGCGCGGACGGCTCGTGGCTGATCAAGGGGTCGGGATCGGGCGACTGCCCCACCACGGGTCGTCCCCCCACGGGTGCGCCGCCCCCGCCATGACCGCCGCCCCGTCCCCGGCCCTCGCCGCGGCCTTCCCCCCTGCCGTCCCCCTCGCCCTTGCGGCCGTCGGTGCCGTGGCCGTGGTCGTGGCTGCCGCCGGCCCCCTTGCCGCCGGAACCGGGTTGATCGCCCCCGTCCCCGTCACCGTCCGTCTCGGAGGAGTCGTCCGAAGGGTCGTCCTCGCCGGGCCGGTCGTCCTCGCCGTGGCGGGCGAGCAGACGTTCGCAGAACCGGGCCACCCGGTCCGGGCCCCGGGCGGCGCTCTCCAGTCCGCGCCTGCCCTCGGCGTCCAGCTTTCCCCGCTCGTACGCGCGGCACGCGGTGACCTGACCGCTGCGCCAGTCCGTGGGGACCCGCATCCGCTTCTGGGTGCCCCCGGCGGTGCGGCTCGGCCCCGCGCTCAGGCCCGGGGGCGGTTCCGGTGAGAACTTCGGCACGCTCTTGCCCGTACCGGACGCGGGCGGGCGGGACGGGTCGGCGGCGGACTGCGAAGGGCTCGGGACCGGGGGCGACGGTGTCCGGGCGGGGGCGCCCTCCGCCGCGGCGGTGGGCCGCCGGTCGTCGCCGTCGAACGGCAGGGGGAGCACTCCGGTGCCCGCGGCGAACGCGGCCCCGCCGATCATGCCGACGGCCAGTGTGGCGGCGAGGGCGAAGCGGACCGGCTTCGCCCAGCGCGGCCGACGGCGGCCCGGCCCCGGCGCACCCGTGATCCGGATCGTCCCGGCGTCCGTGCCGAGCTCCGGGTCCGGGTCCAGGTCGGGGTTCGGATCGGGGTCCAGGTCGGGGCCTGCGTCCGAACCCCGCCCGGAGAACCCGTCGAGGGCGCCGGGTCCGATGATCCCGCCGGGTCCGCCGAGTGCGCCGGGCCCTTCGAACCCGGCGAATCCGCCGCGCGCACCGAGCGGGTCCCGGGCGCCGCGTCCCCCGCTGCCGCCGTCCCGACCGTGGATACCGCGTCCGCCCTGGGTACCGCGTCCACCACGAGCGCCACGCCGATCCCGCGTGCCGTGGGTGCCGTGGGTGCCGAACCCGCCCAGCGCGTCCCGGTCACCGACCCCGTCCCCCTCACCGGACCCGTCCCGGTCGCCGGACGTTCCCGGGGCCCCGCTCGGCCGCGGCGTTCCGTGCGGCACGGCACCGCCGCCCGTCCCGGCGGCGCGGAACCGGTCCGCGCCGGGGAGTCCCAGCCCGGTCCAGGAGTCGACGCGGGCCCCCGCGATCCCGGGCCGGCCGCCGTACCGGAAGGCGCGGGCCGCGCGGAACGCCGCCACCGCCGCCTCCTCGCCGGGCAGTTCACCGCCGGACGCCGAAGGGCCGGAGGGACGGGAGGAACCAGAGGGGCCGACGGAACCGGAGGAACCCGAGGAACCAGGAGAACCAGGAGAACCAGGAGAACCGAAGAGACCGGAAGGCGTGGAGGGGCTGGAAGGACTGGAGGGGCCGGAGTTGCGGGAGTGGCCGGACCGGAGTGGGGCGTTCGGGCCGGGGGGCCGGGCCGCCTCCGCCGCCAACGCGTCGAGAAGGCGGGCGAGCCGGTCGGCACGCTCTCGTGAGTGATCGCCGACGGCCTTCGGGGGCTCCCCGCGCAGCAGGCGTTCCGCCGCCTCCCGGTCCAGCCACCGGTCCTGCTCGTCGGGCATCACATGTCCTTCAGCGTCCGCGTTCGCGAATGCGTCACACCGGCGGGCGTGCCCGCGCGGGCCGGTGGGCGGCGGGGTGGGGGCACCGCGTCAAGGCGCCCCCCGAGGCGTCCGGTCGGCGCCGGATCATCCTCTTCGGGCTCGTCGCCGAGCAGTTCGGCGAGACGTTTCAGCCCGCGATGGGCGGCCGTGCGGACGGCGCCGGGACGTTTGCCGAGGGTCTGCGCGGCGGTCTTCGCGTCGAGCCCCACGACGACCCGCAGCACGACCGCCTCGGCCTGGTCCTGCGGAAGGCGCGCTATCAACGACAGGGTGCGGCTGGTGGCCAGTGCCTCCATCGCCTCACCGGCGGTGTCCGACTCCGCGGGCTTACCGGTCAGCTCCGTCTCGTCGGCACCTATCGCGGGTCTGCGTCCGCGCATGCGTATGTGGTCCAGGGCGCGGTTGCGCGCTATCCGCGCCGCCCAGCCCCGGAAGCGGTCCGCGTCGCCGCTGAACCGGTCGAGGTCGCGGGCGATCTGGAGCCACGCCTCGGAGGTCACGTCCTCCGCGTCCGGGTCACCGACCAGCGTGCGGACATAGCCCAGCAGCCGTGGGTGCACCGAGCGGTACACAGTACGGAACGCCCCGTCATCCCCCTGCTGAGCCGCCAGCACCGCGGCGGTCAACTCCGCGTCGTCCCCCAGCACTCAACGCACTCCCTCGTTGCGCCCGAACCGGCGCCGCTTCCGCGGAACCGGCTGTTCACCGTCGTGGTACTCCCCTCAATGGTCGCGGTCCCTGAATGACCGCGGCCCTTGATGGCCCGCACTCGGCGCGAAACGCACGCTACGGCCTGAAATGGGTTCGCGTCCATGTTTGTACAAGACGCAACTACCCCTCGGACGAGTGGGGTGTGACACAAATCGAGCCGTTGGCGCAGTACTAGATACGGGCCGCCGCGCGGCCCGTGCCGTGCGGCGACCGGGGCCTCTCCTGTGGGGGGTGGCGGCCCCGGTCGTCGTTACTAATTCTGCGGCCCTGACCTGCGGCTTTACTGGTCCCACGGGGGTGGCATGACCAGCAGCGTGACCAGCGCGTCAGGCGACTCACGTGACCTCCCCCAGGCCGATGCGCCGGGCCGTTCCTGACGCCAGTTTTCGGGCACCTGCGACGCGGGGCTTGCCATACTGGGCCATCGTGTATCCGGGTGAGTGGTGCCTCACATTTGCCGATACTTCCACCGGGTTCTCCCCGGCGTCCAGGTCGTTGGTCACCTTGCTGTGTCTCCAGTCGTGAACACGGAACCGCTCCGGCAGGCCCAGCCTCTTCCGAACCGTCCGCCACCGGGCGCTCACCTGGCCGGCGTCCTGCGGATCGCCGGGTCTCAGGCCGCCCTTGCGGGGCATGTACCCGTCGCGGGCGAAGACAAGGCCGTGGTCGGTCCAGAGCGGGCCAACCTTCTCCTTCCACATCTCCTGACGCTCGCGCTGAACCTTCAGCACACTCATCAGGGCTTGATCAACGTAGATGATCGCGTTGTCGTCGCCATCCTTGGTCAGGCGGCGCAAGACGCTCTGGTTGCCGACTTCGACGACGACCCACTCCAGCTCTATCGCGCACTCGTCCCAATGGACGAGGTCCCACATCATCCCCAGAGCCTCGCTACGCCGGACGCCGGTCGCGGTGTAGACGGTCCACAGCGGCGCGTCGCGCGTGCAGCCGTGCAGGGGGCCGCACCCCCGCCTTCCGCAGGGTGCCCAGATGTCGGTGAGGAAGCGGGAGGTGTCCGCATCGTCGAGCGTCTGGAATTTGCGTCCCTGCGACTTGATCTGCCGAAGCGTGGGCGGGTTGGCCGTGGCCGCCGGGTTCGCCGGGATCAACTTCTTTTGGACTGCGGCGTCGAAGGCACCCGAAAGGATGTTGTGAATGTGGCGAACCGACTTTGCCCCCAGGGGCTTTCCCCCGTTCGACGAGCAGGGCGCAGTTTCGAGCATTCGATAAAGGGCATCCAGATCGTCATCGGTAATGTCCCTGAGCTTCTTGGACCCGATGTGCGGCTTGATGTGGAGCCTGATCTTCGGCTCGTAACCGGAGCGAGTGGTGTCCTCAACTCGATGTCCGGCGAACCACTTGTCCAGCCAGTCGCCCAACTTCATGTCGGAGCGAGGTACGACAGCTCCGCTGTCGTGTTCTGCCATCCACTTGTTGAGGGCTCGGCTCGCCTCGGTCTTCGTCGAGTAGTCGCGGCCGATCCAGAAACGAATCTTCTTCCCCTGCACCGGATCGTAGTGGAGGGGCGTCCTCACCCCCCAGGTGTTCGGCCGGCCGCTCCTTATGATCTCGACCGGGGAGCCTCCCAGGCCGTTACCCTTTCTCGCCACCCATGGGCCTCCTTACTCTCGCGCCCGATTGCCTCGGACTGATTTACGCTCGACCGCTGCCTCTCTCTAGGGGCTTTGGCGGTCGAGCCACTCATCCAGGTCTGAAGGTCGGCAGCGAAGGGCATTCCCGACCTTCTTGAACGGGATTCCCCGCCCCTTCCAGTTGCCGTAGACCCAGCTCTTCGGTACTGCCAGGTACCTGGCAACCTCATCGAGCGACATAAGCCCGGAAGGTTCGGCAGTGCTCACGCGGTCTCCCCCCTTCCCTCCTGGAGGAGATGGTGTACGGCTGACCAAGCTTTCGCCGCTGATTCGAGAGCCCGCTTCCGATCCTGCTGAAGCTGACGGACGACGGCCGGAACTCGCGCCGGGTCGTCGACGCCGAGGAGTTCCGCGACCTGGGCAAGGGTCTGCACGGGGCTGGGGTCGGGGTGCCGCCGCACGCGACACTCCTCGCCCGACAAGCCGAGAACCCAGCTCCATCCGTTGTTGATGGCCTGGGGGGTGGGCTTCATGCGACTACTCCTCGGTGACGCCGGTTCTGCTTGGTGAGGTGGAAAAGGCCGTGTTCGCATCCGTAGATGCGGTGTTCGCGGGCGAGTCCTCGGCGGACGCCCAGGCGCTCGGCGTGCCGATCGCGCTTCGCCTGCGCTCTGCCAAGGGCCTTCTCGGCGGCGAAGAGGTCGGCAAAGCCGCGCTTCGGGCTGCACCCGCACGACCGCCACTCGACGGGCTTCATCAGGGGGCTCTCTGTTCTACGCGGGCTGGTACTTGTTACAGGGGCAGGTGGGGATCTGACAGGCGCCCCGGGCCGCCGTGGCGGCGGAGTGAGTGAACGGGGCGTGAGTGCACTGCTCGTTCTGGCAGTAGCCCTTCCACTTCTTGCCCTTGCCGTCGTGGTTGGCGAGCATCACCCCTGGGGAGTGGAGCGGCACCAGGCGGCCCGTGCCGCCGAACGCCATCTTGGAGGCGAAGGAGCGAGCCTCGGCCTCGGAGGCGAAGGGAGCGAAGTTCAGTCCGCGGTGGCCGCTTTCCCAGGTGTGGACCAGGGCGACCCAGTCCCTCATCTGGAGGATCTCGCCGACTTCCTTGATTACAGCCTTCGCCAGGTGGCCGGCGCTCTCGAAGGAGTCGTCCTCCAAGAGCGCCACCACGGCGGCCACCTCCTCCTTGCGGGGGGTGATTCTCACGCAGCCGCCAACGGATCGTCCGACTCCGGCTGCCAACGGGCATCTACGTCAGGTGACAGGTACACGGGTCTTCCTTCTTCAGCCGTCTCTGCTGGGGGTCGCTTTCACGACCCCTTCCTTCTTGTCACAGGTTAACACATCAGTCACAGGTTGACATGCTGGTGAGACTGATCACGGATCGACGGAGGCTTCCGATGTCGCCGCCGTTGATCACAGTGGCGTCGAAGGCCCAGCCCCCGAGTGCGTTCTCGCTGACATGGTCCGACCCGTCGATGAGCAACTGTCCCGGGCGGTGAAGGAGGACAACGAGCCCTCCCCTGCTCTTGATCGCCTCCGCCTCGTTGGGAAACCGCACGTCGGTGACCACAGTCGGCCGGCCCCGCCATGTGTCGAGGTCGCGGAAGAGCGCATCGACCCATACGTCCTGGCCGAGGACTTCCCGCCCTCCCTCGGTGCCGAGGCGCTGGTGGTAGCCGCGCACCTCCGGGTGGACCTGCTTGACCTTCTCCCAGCCGTACGCGTCCACCAGCTCACGCAGGCCGCGTCCGCCGAAGGCGTCATGCCGGTCAATAAGGACCGGGTCGAGGGCGTACAGCATGTCCCGCACTTTGTCCGCGAAGGCTCTCCGTTGCCAGCCGCGCTCGACGAGAACGGAGGCGGCGGTGTCCTTCCCTGAGCGGGCGGCGCCCGCGAAGCCGATGAGAGTGGGGGTGCCTGTGATCACGTTCATGTTCCCTACTTCTGCGTCCTTGCCTGCCGCGGCCGGGGATGGTTGCGGACGGCGAGCTGAGGGGCTCGATCCCCGCGCCGACCGATGATGAGGTCCCGGGAGGTGTATCCGTGCCGTGCCTTGTCTAGCGAGTCCGGCTCGAACAGCTCGGCCGCCTCCGGGAACGCGCCGCTGCGGCGGAGGCCGTCGAACCATTCGAGCGCTTCTTCGGGGCTGCTGAACGGCGGGAGGTGGAGGCGGTACTTCGGGGTGGGCATGGTGGTCCCTTTCGGTGTCAGACTTCGCGGCTGTCGATGAGCCGGTACAGGCCGGGGGCGGTGGCGCGGCCCTCGCACACGTCGCAGTCGCAGTCGTGCAGGCAGGTGCCGCAGGCGGTCTCGTCGCAGAACGGGTCGGGCCCGTGGAAGTCGTGGGCGGGGTCGGGGTCGGGGCAGCCCCAGGTTGAGCAGGAGCGGTCCTTCGACCAGGTCGGGTACACAACGTGCTCGCGCTGGCCAAGGAGTCCGTGCGCCAGCGCCTCATCGGGGCAGTCGAAGCGAGCCCGGCCGGCGCTCTCGCGGGTGACGAAAGCCGCCCGGCATCGGGTGCACTGAAGGCGGCCTTCGGGGCGCTTCCGCAGGTGATGACTCACTTGGCCTTCATTGCGCGGATGATCGAAGCGAAGTCATCAGCGTGCAGGCCGCAGCAGTCAGCCAGCCCGCACCTGCCGTCGTCGGTGTAGTCGAGGACACTCGCGGCCTTCTCAAGAATCGCGTTGCGAAAGTCCTTCATCAGCGTCTGGCGCTCGTCTTCGCTCAGGTGGTCCAGCGCCGCCGCGAGCTTCTCGTGCACGTTCACGATCTCTCTCTTCAGGGTGTAGGGGGTGCGGGGGGTGTCAGGCGGGAGCTGACTAGGAGGCTGCGTCACCGGGAGGGGACGCCTTGCCCGCTGACGGCTCGCGGGGCACCCTCTTCTGCACGGTGACGAGGTCGCACCAGAGGAAGGCGACGATCTCCCTCTCAGGTTCGTCGGTCGCGCTGGGACTGTCGTCAATCAGTGCGACTGCTATCCATCTGTTCCCGGCGCGGCTGATGATCCCGAAAACCTGCTGGAGCGCTGGGTCCCAATCGCAAAAGTCGTACGTGGGGTCGTCGTTCCAACGGTAGTGATAGAGCACCTCGCGCCATCGTCCAGCCAAGAGGGCCACATCGTTGGGCTGGAGGTCTTCGGCACGGATCTGTTCGGTGGTCCAGGTGTCGCGGTTCGGGCTCATGTAAACCTCGCGCTTGTTACAGGTTGACATAGTGGGCGTAGCAGTGCTCAACGGGGATGCCTTCGGCTCGGGCGTGCTGGATGCTGACCTCTGCGCACTCCGCGAAGAAGGCGATGGCCAGCTCTGCGGCGTCATCGGCGGTACCCGCAGTCTCGAAGCGAGGGTTCTTCATGGGGATGAGGGGGGTCTCGTCGCCCACCGCTAGGTGGAGCCTGCCGCCGCACCAGTAGATCCGGCTGCGGCCGGCCAGGTGGTATGGATTCCTCTCGTGAAGCATCACGTCCCCGGCAAGTCCCTGCTCGACGCGGACGCCGAGGAAGGCTCCGGTCGAGAGGGGGACGGTCTGATGAGATTCGCGATGGACGGTGATGGGCGGGCACTCGTAACCCCAGCATTCGCAGACTTGGAACTCACCCCATGTGCCGCCGTACGAGCAGGCGGCGCAGCGGGCCCACTCGCGGGGCTGGAGGGCAATGGCGGTTGATCGGCACTTCGGGCAGCCGAGGTGTGCAGTGGTGTTCATGCGGCCAGCTCCGGGGTGCCGGCGTGGCGCGCGAGGGTTCGCCGGGCTTCGGCGGACGCCCAGGTGTACCCGTAGTACCCCCAGGTGGAGTCGACTTCGGCCCAGGTGGTGAGGGCCCCGCTGCGGCCGTCCGTCCGCTGCCATTCGACGGACTGCTCGATGATGATGCCGAATGCCTCTCCTGCGGCCCATGCCTCGTACTCTTCGCGCTCGGCGTTGAGGTACGCCTCGGGCAAGAGCCCGAGGTCTTGAGCGTCTTCGGGCATCAGGTACCAGAGGGAGACGGCGCCCTGCGGGGGACGGGACTCAACAACGATGGCGCCGTGGAAGATCCGAGCCCAGCGAGTGAATATCTCGACTCCCTTCCACCGGTTCCAGCTCACCCGGCTCCAGCCGTGCGCCAGGGGGCCGCCTTCCTCGTCCACGGGGGCGTAGTGGCCAAGATGGGTGTCGATAGTGATCACGTAGCCCAGGTGGTCGTGGTTCTGCCGCGGGTTCGTGGCGTACTCGTCGGTGACGAGTCGGGCCCGGAGTCGGGCATCGCCAGAGGTGATGATCTCGGTCATGGCGTTCCTCTCGATCAGGGGGTGGGGTAGTGAACGACGCAGTTGTCCCTGCGGCACGGACGGCCGAGGGCGGCGACGTGCTCGCGGTGGGCGTCGTACGCGGCGGTCAGCCAGTCGTCCTCGACGAAGTCGGCGCGTATCCCGGTCCACTTATCGCGGGCCTCGGCGATGTCGCAGACCTCGTGGAACTCGCTGGCACCGTGCTGGCGTATGAGGTCGATCCAGGACTGCCGCGCACGCCGGTACGCGCTGTGGGAGTGGTTGTAGCCGGTGGTCGGGTCGATGGCGTCGATGGCGACGCCGGTCGCCGTACAGATCGCTGTACGGGCGTCGGCCATGGATGTGAGGCGGTCGGCCTCACACACAGCGCAGTCCAGCGGGGCTCGGGCGATGGACATGAGCAGCAGGTTCGGGCGGTGCCGGAAGCCGGACATGATCCCTCTTCGGTCATGCGGCGAGCGCGTGTCCACGCTCGCTGGGCGTGTGGTCATAGATGTCGGCGAGGTACTGACGGAGCCGGTCTTCCCACGGGCGTGAGAGGAGGCTGCCGACAACGACGGCGCCCATGGGCGGAGCGACCACGTCGCCGATCTGCTGGGTACAGCCGGACCGGGAGCCGGTCCACGGGTATCCAGGGCGGAAGCCGACGAGAAGGGCGGCCTCGTCAAGGCTGAACCTGCGTGCCGGGTCGTGCTCCCAGTACCAGCCCCTGATCTTGCTGGTGATGGCGGTGGCGGGCTTGTCCGCCGACCAGCAGTTCCCGCCAGCCGTCTTGCGCTCGCCCCTCGTGTTGACGCGGATGCCTTCGGGCCAGCCAAGGGCGCTGGCCGCGCTGGTGGTGGGGATGTCCGCGACGGGCTTGACGTGGTCAGGGTCGAGGAAGGTGTGCCGGGAGGCGAGCATGAACGCCCGCTTCCGGCGGCTGGCAAGCCCGTAGTCGACGGCGTCGAGGACGTGGAAGTCGGTGGAGAGCCACCCGGCGCAGACGAACTCGTCGCGGATGCCTTCGATGATCTCCTCGGGAAGGGCGCTGGACTGCTCCATGGCGATCCAGCGGAAGTCGTCGCTGGCGACGGAGAGGCCGAGGCCCCAGATGACCACTTCGGCGAGGAGGCCAATGCGAGCGTCGGTCAACTCGACTGCCATACCTCGTACTTCATCGAGCCCATAGATCGGGCCCGACCAGCCTTCAAAGCAGTCGAAGCAGGTGGTCGGGCAGTCTTCGGAGCACTCCTGGTCCTGCCAGACACCGATGGTCGCCTCCCATGCGCAGGTGAGCATGTCGAGGAAAATCTGCTGGTTGTGAGGGTCGAGTCCGGCGCGCTTGCCGGCCGGGGTCCAGCACTGGCACGGGGCAGTGAGCAGGAGTCCGGTAGTCCATCGGAGGGCCGGATGGTGGGGGTCAAGTGTCCGGATGTCCGCGACGATCCGCTGGAACCCGGCGCTGACGGCGGTGGCGGATGCGTCGGCCTTCAGTTCGATGCCGACGATGTCGAGGTCCATCCCAAGCACGTCCCTGATGCCGGTCTCCAGGCCGCCGGGTCCGCTGAAGGGGTACACGACCCGTGGCGGGTCGCCGGGATTCGGGGGGAAGAGCCAGCGCACGGGCCATGGTCCGGCGACGGCTTCGAGCTGCTTGGTGGTCCACTGTTCCGCCAGCCAGGGCGCGTCCGGGCAGGGGGCATTGACAAGGGTGAACATGAAGGGCTTCTCCAGCGCGGCCCGCCCCTCCATGCCTCCAACGCGGGAGGGGCGGGCCACGCGCGGTGTCGATCAGACGGGGTACATGGCAATCTGGACGCGGAGTCTGACAGCGCGAGACTCCGCCTTCACCACGGACTCTCGGGCGATGCTGATGGCGGCCTCGGCCTCACGGAGTTCGTTCTCGATCTCCAGGCGTTCGCTGGTGAGGCGCCATTCGGGGTGGTCGTTCTCGAAGCGCAGGGCGGCTTCTGCGGCAATCTCCGCCAAGCGCTCCCGGGCGGCGGTGTTCCAGCCCAGCTCCTTGCCGTCCCCGTTCGTCATCGACCAGCGCCGGAGGGAGTTGTCCCACTGGAACAGCTCGGGCTCGTCGCTCCGGGCTCGTAGCCAGACCTCTGCCTGGGCGGGAATTCGAGCGAAGGCGATACCGAGCTGGTAGCGGCGCCCGCGGATCTTGAGGGGCTCATCGTCCCGGCCGGACGAGCTGACAGACAGCCGGTGGTTTGTCACGCGCTGCCACTCGTCGCCCCAATGCTCCTTGCCGGACCTCGCAGGGAGGATGTTGATGTAGAGCTTCCCCTCGGGGAACTCGTACACGGCTTCGTACTCGGGGTCAGTCATGGGCGGGTCCTCGGTGTGGCGCTAGGGCAGGGCGCAGGCCGACGTGTAGCGACGCGGACAGTTCGGCGACGAGGCGCCTGTAGTGACCCAGGGCTTCTTGGGCCTTGGCCCAGTCCCCCGTGTCCCAGCGGGCGATGTCGTCCAGCGCGGCCAGGCAGGCATCTGGGTTGAGGTACTGCTGAAGCAGCATGGAATCGGACACGTCCCAGGTCGTGTCGGGGTTTTGGTAGAGGTCGCTGATGGCCGTCGTTCGCCTGCACTCGGTGCATTGGACTAGGCCGCCGGGGCGTACCAAGTACCCTCCGAGGTCACAGTCTCGGCAGGTCATCTCGCTCATGGGTATCCTTTCGGGCAGCCCTCGTCCTTCCCTCCTCCAACGGGAGGGACGAGGGCGTGTCGGTTTCAGGGGAAGAGCAGCCGGTGAAGCTCGCCGACTGTCGGCGTTTCGGCATCGGCATCGGCATCGGCATCGACATCGACATCGACGGAACGTTCCTGCGACTCGGTTTCCGGCTCGACGAACCATGACGACGGCCAGATGCCGGAGGGGAGGGCGAGGATCAGCGCCTCAGCCGCGTCGGCAACATTCAGCCCCGCCGCGTGCTCGTCCGCCCAGGACCAGGACTGCCCTTCTTCGGGCTCCTGGCGCATGGCCTTGATGGTCTCGTCCAGCTCGTTGACGAGATGCTTGATCTGTTCGGTCACGGGGATCGCCGGGCGCATCAGTAGACGTTGGCGATCTCGATGACTTCCTGGGACTGGATCTCCTCGAAAGCCGGGACGATGTCATGCCATGTGCTCGGGTTGTCGTTGAGCCAGTCGCGGAGGCCGTCTTCGTCGAAGACCTCGCCTTCCTCGGTGAGGAAGTCCTCGGGCACTGCGACGGTGATCTCGATCTCGCCGTGTGTGACGATCTCGACCGGGAACTTGACAGTCTTCTTCACAGGGATTCCCTCCAGATGGATGCGGGTGCGGCAAGGGGTGCAGGTCAGGTCTTCGTCAAGCAATTCGGGCGTGTGGCCGCACTCGACGCAGGGCTCGGTGATCATTCGCACCAGAAGACGTGGACGCCGCCGGCCGACGCCTCGGCGTGAAGGTCGGCAAAGAGGACTTCGGCAGCGCGGTCCCAGTCGATCTCGCTGAACGGCCAGGTGTTCATACGGGCCACCTCCTCCGGGCTGGCCATCTCCTCGGCCCACTCCTGGGCATATTCGGCCTCGCTCCGATGGAATCCGCGGTAGGCGTCGCGGAATTGATCCACCCACTCGTCTCGATCCGCGTACATGCCCCAATGGCGCATCCAGATGGCGAACGCCTCCGCATCCCCTTCGTCGAGTTCAGCCAGGGCCTCGGCGACCTCTGCGGCGTGCGAGGGAGAGCACTCGCCCGTGATCGCGCCGCAGTAGTTCTCGTGGTCCATGACCCACATCTCTTCGTGGGTGGTGGGGCGGCCATGGAGGTCTTCGGGCGTGACAAGACCGGCTACATCGCCGTCGTGCCAGTCGCCGACGAGTCGGCCCGCGTTGTAGCAGGCCAGACAGCCGATCCAGGCGCGGGGCCGGACGGTGGTGGTTGTGGACATCGCATGTTCCTCGCTTCGGTACAGGCCCGCCGAGCACGGCGGTATGCGGGCTGGCATCTTCAGGGGGGAGGAACCGCCTCCCGCCGACCCCCGAAGGGGGTTTCGCCTTTGCGCCTGTGATCAGTTGGCCGCGAGGTGGTTAGCCAGGTCGCGGCGGATTCCGCCCCAGGCTGCGATGGCGAAATCGGCCACCGTGCGGTCCTTCTCCGCGAGGCTGCGGGAGAAGGCGGTCCGGGCAGTGGAGAATCGATGCTCGGCCTCGGCGTGGGCGGCCTCCAGCTCGGCGGTGATGGCCGCCTCTGGCCTTCCGTTGATCCGAGCCACGGCGAATCCGTTCAAGATGATGGGCAAGCCGTCGCGGAGGAGGCGCGCTGCCTCGGCCCGGCGCATCCGGCCTTCACGGACGAGACGCTTGGTGACCTCGCGGGCGGCCTTCTCGGCCTCGGGGGCAGGGGGGTTCATGTTCTTCTCCTGGCTCTGTCGGGAAACAGCCCCTCCCTGCCTCCAACGCGGGAGGGGCTGTTGTTACAAGTTGACACCCTGGTCAGAGGTCGACCTTGCTCGTGCCCTCGACCATGAGGGGGGCGTATTTGCCGATGAGAAGTGCGTGGAAGAGGGGGTCCTCGACAAACGCCACTCGGCGGGCACGGGCGCTGGCGAGGACATGGGCCAGCAGCCCAGCCATGTCCTTCCGATCCACAAAGGACGCGCAGGTGGCGCAGGCCGCCCACAGACCGTCGTCAGCGGGCAGGGCGACGGCACTCGACTGGCCCTCCGCGACCAGGAGTGGGATGTTCTCCTCGGGCACGGTGTAGAGCAAGGTCGCGGACCGGGAGCCGCAGAAGTCGCAAGTGGTGACAGTCATCTCAGGCCGCCACGGCGTACTCGGCGGGCTCCTTGATGTGCAGGTCACCCTCGTCGGTGTCGCCTTCCGCGTGGCAGGTCAGCCAGAGATCGGCGATGTCCTCACGCCCGGCGGCAAGGAAGCCGTCGGCGAGCTGATCCACCTCGGCACAGGTGAGCCCTGCGGCAAGATGGCACGCGAGCATGGAGTCGTCAAAGAGGGCGGAGAGGGTGTCCGTCGCGGTGCGCAGGCTGCTGATCTCCCGCTCGTAGCTGTTGACGATCTCGCCGGAAGCGCGGACCAGCGCCATGATCGCCTTGCGCTGTCTGCGCAGCTCAGCCCAGGGGTTCAGGGTGAGGTTAGATCTAGCCGTGGCGGCCGACGCGATCCCCACCAGGTGCTTCAGCTTGGGGAAGAGCGAGTAGGACCAGGCGCGCTTGAAGTTGCGCACAGGTATGCCTTTCTTTCAGGGAGAGTTAGAGGCAGAGCAACGGCGGCGTGATCAGCGAGACCTCGCCGTCCACTTCTTGGACCGAGATGCCGTGCGGCTCCCACACGCCACACTCGGGGTCGCCTTCACACGGGCAGTCTCGGCGGGAGGTCTCGGCGAGCGCCTCCGCGCCGAAACGGGCGAAGTCCAGCGCGGCACCCTCGTCTTCGAACGGGGTCTCCTCGTGCCGATCGTCGGTGACGACGTACCGGCCGCGTCCGGCTCGCCGGATGTTCCACAGGCCGATGAGGTCCGAGGATTCGTTCCAGACGCGGACCTCGTAGGGGCGGGCGATGGTAGGCATATGTCCTCACATTCGTGGCTAGGGGCCGCCCCTCCCGACGGGGGCGGAAGGGGCGGCGGAACAGGGGAGTCAGGCGGGCATGAGGGCGGTCTGCCCGGGAATCTCGTTGCGCAGGACTGTGCGGCCCAGGTCGAGGAAGTGCTCCGAGCGACCCTGGTCATACGCGTCTCGCGCGGCGTCCCAGTCCACATAGCCGTCTGGCTCGTAGTGGTACAGCTCCCACAAGGCATCGGAGGCGTGCTCGACGATGCTCCGATGGTCGCCCTCGGTGTCGTACGGGTAGTGCAGCTTGACGTCTTCCAGCACCTCGTCGAGGTTCGCCTCAAATACGTCGCGCCGCTGCTCGTGGTAGTCGTCCTCACTGAGGAACGGATGATCGTTCTTGACGTACTCGGCGAGGGCAACGGCCGTGCGGAAGGCGGGGGTGAACGTCTGGGTTCCGTGGCAGTCCCCCTCGCATTCCTGCCCGTGGCAGAAGTCGACGTACGGGTCACACCCAGGCCGGCATTCCTCCGTGTGTGTCCCGGGGCATTCCGCGGGACACCCGCCCTCGTAGACCTGGACGTAGAGCTGTGCCACGTCCCATGCGGAGGAGCCTCCGCCGCATTCGTAGACCTGCTCGTCCGACAGCTCCGTATCGGTGCGGCGCTCATCGGCTACCCCGCGAATCAGGTCGCGGGCAGTCTCGAAGTTCGACTTGTCGCCGATCCACCCGGCCTCGTCGCCGCGCCAGAAGAACATCTCGACGTGCGTGGGCTCGTCTCCGGGGAGCGGTCCCGTGTAGTACGAAGGCCAGGAGCGGTTAGCGTCGCTGAGCAGCTCGGCGTATTGGGCCATCGCCTCGTCGGATGGCGGATCAGTCCTGAAGTACATGGGGTCGCAATCGTTCGGGGCCCGCCCCTCCATGCCTCCAACGCGGGAGGGGCGGGCCATGACGGCTAGGAGGAGGACGCGAGCGCCCGGTAGCACTCCAGCTCGTCGCGGAGTACCTGTTCCCGCTCGTCGCGGGTACGGCGGACCTCGACCAGGACATCCCGAAGGATCGCGATCACGCTCTCAGCCTCGGCCAGTGCGTCGCTGAGAGCCGCGACCTCGGCCTCCGCGTGCGTCAAGTTCGAGTCGGAACGGTCGAGTTCGGTGACCAGACACAAGCCCGCCAAGCGGTGCAGGTCGAGCAGTGCCTCGGCGCCCTCAAGCTCGCGGCGGGTGGCGTCCAGTTCCCGACCGAGCTGGAATGCACGCTCGCTGGTGTTGTGCGCGGACTCCATGGCCACGTCCAGCAGGGAACGACCGGAGTATGCGAGGGGGTTGTCCTTGATCAGGGAGACAGCCATGTGAACCAAGCCTTTCAGTTACAGGTTGACACTTTGAATCGAAGAAAAGGGGCCGCGAGGCCCGGCTCGAACCCCCGCCCGAAGGCGGAGGGAGCCCGTACCCCCCAGAGGTGTGACCCTGTGGGGGGCTATGCGGCCACTCGCCAGAGGCGAGCGACCCCGGCCGCTGTCGCTGACCGGTAGAACAGAGTGAGTGATTTCGCTTTTGGGACGGACGCCCACTCAGCGCCCGTCTCACCGTCCGCAGTCTTGCCGTTCACGTTCCTTCCAGGTGGTTTCCCTCCCGGTCGGTCCGTATCCGGCCGTCCGTTGGACGGTGAGCCCTGGATCGACAATCAGGCCCCTACCTCACGCACCCCTCGACCCCATACCGCGCCTGCATCGGGTGCCCTCCGCAGGTCAGCATGGGTTCAGCCAAAGAAGTACGCTCCCGTCGCGCCGGGATGGATAGTCCCGGCCGGTACGGCAGTTGCGTTCACTTGCGATCTGTACCCGAACCTCGTACCCGAACAGTCCAGCGCGCTTCCAGTCCGTACTACGCAGGGTCACCCCGCTAGACCTTCCACGCCCCTTGGCCGGGCGATGATTCCTCAGACCCCGAAGGGTCCGCGAGCTTGAGCTACACCCCCGGAGGGGTGCGGCTTTCAGCCCTTACGCTCGATCCACACCGGAGAGACCCGGTTGCGACATCCGGTGTCCCGCTTGCGGGACAGGGGCCGGATCGAGCGCCCATGCAACGTTGGTGCGCTGGGCTGTGAAGCCCGGCGATTTAATCAGTTACAGGTTAACACCTGCGGCCGATCGATACCCCCGAGGGGGCGGTTTCCCGTGGGACCAACCGGCGGCGACTCTCAGGAGCCCCGTTCTCAGCGGCCTTGCGGTGGTTCCGACTCTAGGCGGTCGGTCCGGCGAGTGTCAACCTGTGACTCCTGCCTGCCTTGGCTGACCAGCGTAAACGCGCTCCGGTTGCCCGTGGGTACTGGCTGCGTAGGACGCTCCCTGTGGGCGGTCTGCCTGCCGCTTCCCCCTGTCTGCCTTTCGGCCGGTCGGTGGTGGCGACATGGAGAACATTAGTCACATGTTGGCACTCTGTCCAAACGTGCAGGTCAGAGCTCCTTTTCGTTAGCTCGCTTGACCTCATTTCCACCCCTCGCGGAGCAAGAACGGGCCGCAAACGGCACTGCACCCCATCCCCGCCCCACGGTGCCCAGAGTGCGCGCGTTCCTCGGCACCGCGCGTCGCGTACGCGCACGCGTTCCCCCTGGGGGGTGTGGGGGGTGACCCCCGACGGCCGAAAGCCCGCACCGCCATGTCTTAGCAGCTCGAAAACTGCCACGGTTCCAAGGTCGCCGAATCACTCCGAACGCTACGCCCCGCACAGCGAAACGGCAGGTCAGGGGACCTTGGTGGCCTTTTGCACTGCCGCCATCACTGCACGGGAACGCTCACAGCCGGAGGCCGGCCGAAGGGCCACTCACTCGCCGGCCTCGCCATAGAAGCCATCCAGGCGAACATTCAGCTCGGCCAGGTCCGGATGCGCTGCCACCTGTTGAGCTTCGGCGGCGGTCTGAATGTCGACGACCTTTTTCATCGAGGCGGCCATGGCGATAGCCGTCGCTGAGAGGTCGTGTGCGGAGGCCGCCATGCGGTGCGCCGCCGCCCTCGTGCGATGGATTTGCGCATTGAGATTGGCGTCATCTTCCATGAGTTCCCTCTCCTTGATCCCCAGGGTGTCAGCGGGCCGCCGGCCGGGCGGTGGCGCCGAAGGGCCATCCTGCCCGAAGGACGGTCGCCGAAGCCTCAAGCACATATGTACGTTGGGCGACTTGCCTCTGCGCCGCCCTCCGGGCGGCCCTTCGTCTTCGCTGCTGGGCACCCTTCGGGTGCCACTGCTCTTCGCCGCTGCCTCACGTGAGTGTGAGCACGATCACGCACGTTCCCGTTTCCGAAATCAAGATCGTTTAGCGACTTATAAGTGTAAGTACGTTAGCCGCAAGGCTTGAGCCCCTGACGGGGCTCGCCCGATGAAGACGAAGTACGTATGTACGTACTTCGCAGGCTGGAGATCGTCATCCCAAACTGGGAGGGCTCCAGCAGGCGTGACGGACTTCCGCAGGACTGGCCGGAGAAACGCGTGCGCGTTCTGCGGCGAGACGGCCACCGTTGCACTCACCGCGATCAGTACGGGGACCGCTGCGAGGAGTTGGCCACGGACGTTGACCACATCGTGCCTGGTGATGACCATCGAGAGATCAACCTACGAGCGCTCTGCGGGCATCATCACCAGGCCAAGTCCTCTCGCGAGGGAGCCCTCGCACTCGCGGCGCGGCGGCGCCAGATGAACAAGCGCTTCAGGCGGACGGAAGCCCACCCGGGCCTGATATAGGGGGTGGCCGTGTTCACTGCCGCATGGGCCGGGTGGATCGTCGCGTTCTGCGTGATCGAGGGCATCGCCCTCTACCGGAAGCAGCCGGGCGACACCCTGTCCGAGCACGTCTGGCGCTGGTTCCACACCGCGAAGGACACTGCGCCGGACCGGACCACCCGACTGCGCCGCTTCGTCCTGGTCGCGTTCCTCGCTTGGCTCTCCGCGCACTTCCTGACGGGCGGGACGTTCTGATGTCAGTTCAGTGAGCGCGCCTCCGTGAGCCTAGACACAAGGTCTCGGCCCTTCTCGGTGATGGTGTAGAACTCCTGGGTCTTCCCCGTGAAGTCGATCGTTGCGCAAGCCCCGTTGGCGATCATGATGCCCAAGTTGGGCTTCAGCCCGCGCGCAAAAAGCCCGTCTTTCACCAGGTGCATCATTGCGATGTCGGAGGCAGCGGGCATCGGCACCGAGTTGATCTCTGGATTCTCGGCGAACAGCGCCAAGACACGGCGCTCGATCTCTCCGTACCGTCCGTTGATCACGCCGAGGTTCGCCTTGTACTGGAGCATCGCCTTGCGATCGATCTCTCCGCCGTCGAAGCGCGTGTGACACGTCGGGCAGAGCGCAATGAGGTTCTCGAACTTGTGCTCGCGCACGACGCGCCACGGCTTGATGTGCGCGATCTCCGTCGTACTGGTCTTGCACGTTGGGATCGCGCATCGGTGCCCCGCCTCAACGAGCACGGCCCGCTTCACTTCCGCGGGGACAGCCTTTCGAACTTGTGCCATGCCGTGAGGCTAACGCGCACCACTGACAACCAGGCCCCGGCCAGGACCGCTTGCACGCTTGGGGGTGAGGCTCATGCCCGGCCCCGTACCCAATCGCGAGGACGACCTCGCCCGCCCCCGCGAGCGCAAGGGTGGCGATGTCCAGTCGGTGTCGCGCGGGGTCGCCCGGCCCGCGAAGGTCCCGAACGGCGACCGCTCCTGGCACCCGATCGCGAAGCGCTTGTGGGACTCCCTGAAGGAGTCCGGTCAGGCGGATTTCTACCAGGCGAGCGACTGGGCCCTCGCCTACTCGCTGTGTGAAGACCTGTCCTACTACAAGGCGTCGGGGAAGCGCAGTGGTCAGATGCTTCAGACGATCTACTCCGCTTTCGAGCGGCTCCTCGTTGCCGAGGGCGACCGGCGCCGTGTGCGTATCGAACTGCACGAGCCTGTGCCCGACGAGCAATCTGCGGCGGTCCTCGCTATCGCTGACTACAAGAAGGATCTCGGACTCGCCGAGTAAGGCACCAGGTCAGAGCCCGAAGACGCTCTTGTCGTAGCGCGACTTGCACTTCGTGCACTGCAACTTGTTGGTGCTGACCCGCTGAACGGTGTTCGTACCGCACACGGGGCACTTGAATCCCTTAGGCATTTGGGCTCTCTCCAGCTCAAGGTCTGCGCCACCTCTCGTCACGCATTAGCTCCGAGCGTAGCGCCTGAGCTGCGGCTTACGGATGGAAATCGGCTAATGATTAATCGGGCAGTAGGTTGTGCGCCTGTGAGGGGGGAGGAGTCTCATCCCTACCCTCACCGACGAAGAGATCGAGGCCCTGGAGCCCGAGTTCCACGGGCCGACCTGGCGGAAGGATGCCTTCGGACAGTGGAAGTTGCCGGCGCGCACTCTCGGCTGGCAGGTCGCCGGCTGGTGCGCGGAGTACCTCGACGGCGAGGGCTCGACCGACGAGAAGCGTGTCCCCTGGCGCTTCACCCGCGAGCAGCTCCGCTTCCTCCTGTGGTGGTACGCCATCGGCGAGGACGGCGAGTTCGTCTACAGAACCGGCGTCTTGCAGAGACTCAAGGGCTGGGGCAAGGACCCGCTTCTCGCGGTGATCTCGCTCGTGGAGTTCGTCGGGCCGTCGCGCTTCTCCCACTGGGACGAGAACGGCGAGCCGGTAGCCAAGCCACACCCACAGGCGTGGGTGCAGGTGACGGCCGTCAGCCAAGAGCAGACGGTGAACACCATGGGCTACCTGCCGGTCCTGATGTCCGAGAAGCTGATCTCGACGTACGGCATCAAGCTTGGCGCCGAGCTGATCCGGGCGGACCGGGGGCGCAAGCGCCTCCAGGCCGTGACCAGCTCGTATCGCGCGATCGAGGGCAAGAGAACAACTTTCACCTTGCTCAATGAAACTCATCACTGGGTCTTGGGCAACGGCGGCGTCAAGATGTACGAGACCATCGACGGCAACGCCACAAAAATGGACTCCCGCTATCTCAGCATCACCAACGCCTTCATGCCGGGCGAGGACAGCGTCGCCGAGCGGATGCGCGAGGCGTACGAGAAGGTCCGGGAGGGCTTGGCGGCCGATGTCGGCGCGCTGTACGACTCGATCGAGGCTCACCCTGCGACGCCCCTGACGGCCGAGGCCCTGCGCATCGTCATCCCGAAAATCAGGGGTGACGCGGTGTGGCTCAAAGTCGAAACGATCATCAAGTCTGTCCTCAACCTGACGATCTCCGCCGCGCGTTCGCGGCGCATGTACTTGAATCAGATCGTCGCCGAAGAGGACGCGGTGCACGGTCCGGCCGAGTGGGATGTCCTACGGGACACCTCGCTTTCGCTGAAGCCCGGCGACGAGATCACAGTCGGCTTCGACGGCGGCCTCCGGGACGACGCGACCGCCTTGGTTGCCGTTCGCGTCTCCGACATGGCCGCCTTCCTGATCGGCCTGTGGGAGAAGCCAGACGGCCCGGCCGGGGCGAACTGGGAGGTTCCGAAGGCCGAGGTTGACTCGGCCGTGCACGACACCTTCCGTGTCTTCTCGGTGCAGGGCATGTATGCCGACGTTGCCCTCTGGGAGTCGTACATCTCCGAGTGGTCGGAGGCGTACGGCGAGGGCCTGGCCGTGAAGGCGCCCGGCAAGGACGCGATCGGCTGGGACATGCGGTCGAGCCTCAAGTCCTCGACCCTCGCGCACGAACGGCTCATGCGCTCCATCTTCGACAGGAAGCTCCGCCACGACGGCGACCTGAAGCTGCGTCGGCACGCGCTCAATGCGCGGCGCCGGGTGAACAACTACGGCGTCTCGTTCGGCAAGGAAAGCCGGGAGAGCCCGAAGAAGGTCGACGCGTACGCGGCGCTCATGTTGGCGCACGAGGCTCTCACCGATCTCCGTGCCCGCGGCAAGCGCGTCCGCAAGCGGACCGGCCGGGGCTTCTTCATTTGAACCAAGTGTCAACATGTAACTAGAGGTGGTGAACCGTGGCCGCTTCTTCCCCCATGTCGCTCGCTCGACAGCTTCTCGGCGTCCTTCATCGTGACGGTGACCGGCTGCGCCGGATCGACGACTATCTGCACGGTCGACATGGCGATCCGTACATGCCGCCCCAGGCGGACGACGAGTATCGGCTGCTGGCTCGCAGGTCGGTGTCAAATTGGATGCCCCTGCTCGTCTCGACCCCGGCGCAGGCCCTCTACGTGGATGGGCACCGGCCGGGTCGGAGCGGAGAGTCTGCGGTGCAGCCGGATTCGGCGACGCCGGAGTGGGAGCACTGGCAGCGGTCCCGGCTGGATGCTCGGCAGGCCGCTGTATATAGGGGTGCGCTCGCGTACGGGCACAGCTTCACCGTGACCGAGCGGTCCCGGGACGGCCAGGTGCGTACACGGGGTCTGTCCGCGTTGCGGACGAGCGCGCTGTATGAGGACCCGGCGAACGATGACGTGCCGGCCGCCGCACTGACGGTGACCGCCTGGCCGGTGGGTGAGTCGCTGGGCCGGGCCCGGCTGTGGGACGCCCGCCGGGTGTACGAGGTGGTCTTCCGGTCTGCGGCTGACGAGGACTCGGTGCGGGTCGACGGTGGGCTCGTCCACGGGGCGAGCGAGTGTCCGGTGACCCGGTTCGCGGCCTCCGTGGATCTGGAGGGTCGGACTGTCGGCGTGATCGAGCCGATGATCGCCACTCAAGATCGAATCAATCAAACGTCGTTCGACTTGCTCCTGGCGCAGAGTTACGGCTCCACCAAGGTCAGGACCGTTACGGGCATGGCGCCGCCAGTCCGGCGGGACCCCGAGACTGGTGAGCCGGTCCTCGACGAATCCGGCAACCCCATACCCCTGTCGATCAACCACAACGCCCGCCGATTCTTGTTCGCCGAAGATCCCGACACAAGATTCGGGAGCCTCGACGAGACGCCACTCGCTGGTTTCGTTGAGTCCCTGGAGATGAGCATCCGGCATCTCAGCGCGCTCGCGCAGGTGCCTCCCCACGCGATGCTGGGGCAGATCGCCAACTTGAGCGCCGAGGCGCTCCAAGCGGCCGAGACTTCGCTGTCCCGGATGATCGCGGAGTTCCGGACGGGCTTCGGCGAGTCGTGGGAAAGAGTTTTCAGGCTCGCGGGCGAGCTGTCCGGCAACACGGCGTCGGCCGAGGACCACCGGGGCGAGGTCGTGTGGCGGGACATGGAGTCCCGGTCGCTCGCCCAGGCCGCCGACGCCCTCGGCAAGTTGCGCGAACAGCTCGGCATCCCTGAGCGGGGCCTGTGGCGCCGCGTGCCGGGTGTGACCCAGACCGAACTTGAGGACTGGGAGGAGATGCGGGAGGACGACGACTCGGTGGGGCAGCTCGCGGGCGCGATCACCCGCGCGACCCCCGAGTCCCGCCCGGTTGAAGCGGTGGCGGCGTGACGGTGTCCGCCGCCCGGTCCACCGAGACGGACGAGGCCACCGCGGCTTTCCATGTGGCGCTGGCGCAGATCGGCGCGGAGACGGCCGTCGGGGCGATGGCCCTGTGGGCGGATGTGCCGACCGATCTGCGTGCGGCGACGGCCGGGGGCTGGCTGCGGCGGGCGATCACGCTCGTCATGGGTCAGCGGCGGCGGTCGAGGGATCTCGCCAGGGCGTTCTACCGTCTCGCCCGTGCTCTCCAGACCGGCCGTACGGTGGCCGATCCCTACCACCCCGAACCGACGCACGTCACCCTGGCCGATCTGCGCCGGGAGTTCGCGGCGCTGGCGGGGGCCGCTCGTCCCATGGCTCCGGCCGGGGGTGGGGCCGCGACCGGCGAGTCCGGGGAAGCCCCGCGTCCGGCCGTCGAGGACGAGCGGGTTCTTGTCGAAGAGCTGCCTGGTCTCCGGGAGGCCGAGGAGGCGATCGAGCGCCAGGCCGAGGAGGAACTCGCCACGGTCCTCGAAGCGCTCGGCATTCTGAACCTGCATCGCAAGGTGGCCGAGGTAGACGACGGGCAGCCCGCCCGGGTCGCCGACCGCGAGCGGGCCGAGGCCCATCGGCAGGCCGGTGCGCAGCAGGCCGCCGCCGCGTCCCGGGTCGCGATGAACGGTGCCCGGTCAGCGACGTGGAACCACATGCGGCGGGATGGGCGGGCCCTCGGCTACGTCCGGCTTTCCAAGTCGGGCACGCCGTGCGGCTGGTGCGCGATGTTGATCAGCCGGGGCGCCGTCTACAAGTCCCGCGAGTCCGCGACCTTCGCCGACGGTGACCGCTACCACGACAACTGCGTCTGCTACGCCGCCCCGGTCTTCAACCGGCAGCAGTTCCAGGGCTCCGAGCTGATGGCCCTGTCCCGCGAGTACGGGGCCCTGTGGCCCAAGGTCACCAAGGGTCTGTCCGGCAAGGCCGCCGTCTCGGCGTGGCGCCGGTTCATCCGCCAGAAGCACAGAGCCGCAGAAGCCCAGGAGGCCGAGCGGCAGTCCACGATCACAGCCCAGGAGGCGTGACCCCTGTCTGAACAGAACACCCCCGCGCCCGACGATGAGACCTCCCCGGCCGAGCAAGCGCCCGAGGCCGCCGCCATCCAGGATGAGCAGCCTGCGGCCGGCGCTCCGGAGGATGCCCTCCCGGAGTGGGCCCGCAAGGAGCTGACCAAGATTCGGTCGGAGGCCGCGTCGTACCGCACCCGGCTCCGTGACGCCGAGAACCGGCTGTCCGGCGCGAAGTCGGCCGAGGAGTTCGAGACCGCGCTCACCGAGGTCAAGGCGCAGAACGCCGCCCTGGAGCGTTCCCTCGTGGTCGCTTCGGTCGCTCGGCGCTTCGACCTCCCCGACGAGCTGGCCGGCCGTCTGCGCGGCGAGTCCGCCGAGGAGCTGGAGGCCGACGCGAAGGCGCTTCAGTCGCTTCTCGCTCCGGTCGCCCCTCCGGTCCTGTCTGGCGGGCTCGATCCCTCCGACGAGGACGACGGCGAGATGGACCCGCGCAAGCTCGCGCGTCTCACCCGCCGCTGACCCTTCCCCTTTCCATTAGCTCGCCTCCGGTATCCGGGGGCTTTTTTCATGCCCCCAGGAGGCTAAGTGACAGCCGAACACCAGGTAGTCAAGCCCGAAAAGCTCATTGCGACCGCCATCGGAATGCTTGAGCAGGAACTCACCGTTCCGAACCTGTTTATAAAGGAAGGCGTCGACCGGTTCAAGGGCGCCAAGAACGACACGGTGAATGTCACCGTGGAGGGTGTTCTTCCCTTTCACGACTACGAGTGGCGCTCCGGTTCGGCGGGCAGCTCGACCCCCGGTGTCCGTCAGCGGGTTGTGTTCGACGAGTACGCCGAGCGCACCATTCCCGTGAAGTTCGGCGGCAACGTCTACAACGGCGTCAAGCTGACGGACGAGCAGAACGATTTCGATATCACGCAGTGGGGCAAGCTCCTGCGCCCGCAGGTGAAGGCGGTGGCACGCGGCCTCCAGCGCAGGGCTGTGAAGACCCTGGTCGACCAGCCCTACGCGGTCACCATCGGCAACACTGCTCAGGCTATGCGGAAGGCACTCATCGAGGCCCGCCGTGTCCTGCGGAAGTTCAACGTCCCCGAGGGCGCCTGGTACATGGTCGTCGGCTCGGATTTCGAGACCGTGCTGCTTTCCGATCCGGATCTGAATCTGGCCTCGAACGTCGGCGACAACCAGGCCGAATCCGCTCTCGTGAACGCGACTCTCGGCAGCCGGTACGGCTTCAAGTTCATCGTGGACCAGACGATCCCGGCTGACTCGGCATTCGCGTTCGCGTCCTCGGCGTTCATTTTCGCGTCCGCCGCTCCTTCGGTGCCGCAGAGCGTTCCTTTCGGCGCTACCACATCCTTCGAGGGCCTGGCGCTGCGCTGGCTCCGGGACTACGACTCCGAGTATTTCCAGGACCGCAGCATCGTGAACTGCTACCAGGGTTTCCGCTCCGTCGAAGACATTCTCGTCGGCTGGGACCCGGTCGCGGAGAAGGAAATCATCTCCACGGACGAGCACTTCGTTCGCGGCATCAAGCTCACCCTCGACGGCAAGTCGGACTACCCGCCAGCCGCATCCGAGCTGGCGACGATCACCGGCATCAGTGACGCGAAGGTGTGGACCCCGACCGGCTCGAAGCCGGAGAACGACCCGGCCAACGCGTGACCTCCGCCCGGCAGGCCCGGCGCCCCTGGCGCCGGGCCGTAGCCGTCTGCTTGAAGGGAAGCTGCCGTGTACGCGACTCTCGATGAGCTGACGGATCGGATGGACTGGGAGCTGGACGCCGACGAGCTGCGGATCGCCGCCTCGGCGCTCCAGGACGCGTCCGACCTGGCAATGTCCTACGGCCGCGAGTGGCCGGCGCCCACCGTTCCCCGCCTGGTGAAGACTCTCGTCCTCAAGGCCGCTGCCCGCTACCTGCGCAATCCGAACGGATACGTCCAGTCGAGGGCCGGTGACGAGACGCTGGCCTGGGGCGACGCCCACGGCCGTGACGCCGGGTCGGTGTACTTCACCCGCGAGGAGATCCGCCTTCTGGAGGAGCTGGCTGGGCGTCGGCCGACCCTGGCGAGCGTCCCCGTGATGGCCTGGGGCACCGTCCTCGGCTCGGCCGTCGGCACCGGCCGCGTCCCCGTTGAGGGACCCGGGTCCTCGTTCCCGTTCTTCTCCGACGACCGGGGGCCGTGGTGAGCGTGCAGCGCCGCCGAGGCCAGAAGGCTCGCGTGTGGCGCACGGTCGAGGTCACCGATCAGCGCGGAAACACCGTCGCCATGGCCGATCCAGCCGGGCCCATCTCGGTGCGGGCCGCGTTCGTTCCCCAGCGGTCCGCCCGCGCGGAGGTCACCGGTCAGCAGCAGATCAACGTTGTCCGGATGATCGTCGACAGCCACCTGCCGGGCGTATCGCTGTGGTCCCGGGTCGAGTACGCGGGCCGCCAGTGGGACATCGTGTCCCCGCCCGCCTACCACCACGGGGACCGCCGCACCCGGCACTGGAGCATGGACCTGCGGGAGCGTCCCTGATGGCTGAGGTCTACGACCGAGTCCGCGGTGGACAGTTGGAGAAGGTTCTCGCCCTGCTGCCCGGCGTCCAAGACGCGCTCGACGCAGCGCGGTTCGAGATTGCCGCCCGCGCTGAGGAGCTACTCCTCCAGCACCGCAGGGAGGGCCACGCCTCCATCGACGTGGAGGACGGCCGGGTCGACAAGTACGTGGTCCTCGACGACGAACGCGGCAAGCGAGCCGCCCTGTCGATCGAGTTCGGCCGCGCTGAGTCGATCGTCGTTCGCCGCGCCCGTGACGGCTCCACCTACCTCGACGTGCTGCCGGCGAGCGAGGGCCTGTTCATCCTGGCCCGCGCCGCGAACCTGCCGAAGAAGCGGAAGGGGAAGGTGCACCTCTGATGGCCGGCATCCCCGACCACATCAAGGCCCTCGCCGAACTGTCCCCGGTCGAGGATCTTCTCCTGGCCGTGCTGAGGGATGGCCTGCCCGGCGTCCGCGTGAAGTCCCTGATCGACCGCCACGAGAAGTTCCCGCTGGTCCTGGTCCGCCGCGACCCCACCTGGGGCGAATGGGCCGGTGACCCCCGGTTCACCGACGCCGCCCGCGTGGTGATCAACGCGTTCGCGCCGGACCCCGACGGCGACCAGGACGCCGCGATCCTGAGCGAGGCCGTGCGGGTCGTCCTCCGCGACGCCTGGCTCAACCAGCAGGTCTATCCCCAGCTCGGCCACATCATCCGCGTGGACATGAACAGCGCTCCGCGCCGGTCGGCGGACTGGGCCTCGGCGACAGGTCCGGTGCAGTACGCGGACCTCCCGACCGGGGTCTGGCGCTACGAGGCCATCTTCGACGTACAGATCCGCAAGCCACGCCGCCGCCCCTACCCCCTCCCCTGAACGACTTACACAACACGAAGGGCCCGACGCTCCCCGTCGGGCCCTTTTTTGTGCCCGATTGAGGAAACGTTTCTTCTTGCCGATCAATGATTCTGCAACGCTCGTCGTTGGCAGTGGCAACTACCTTACGGCGCCCGTCGGGACGCCTATGCCCGCCGACCTTCTGACCCCCACTTCCCCCTGGCAGACCGTCGGCCATACCTCACTTGAGGACGTTTTCGGCATCACGTCAGAGGGCGGCGAAGCGACCACCATCGGATCGCTCCAGAACAAGTCTCTCCGCACGAAATATTCGGCGCGCACGGAGACCATGACTTTCACCCTCCAGCAGTTCGACACCGCCGCCCTTCGACTGTACTTCGGCGCCAACTCACCTATTCTCCCGGATGGTTCGGTGGGCGTTCCCACGAATCCGGAGCCGACACAGTCGGGGTTTCTCGCCATCTTCGTCGACGGCGAGAACCATTTCGCCTTCTACGCGCCGCGTTCGGAGATTTACCGGGCGGACGACATGGCAATCGCGGATACGGAGTCCCTTGCGGGCCTCCCCCTCGGCGTGAAGCCCATGGCTCACGGCTCGAATTCGTGGACGTATGCGATCACGCCGCTCGGCGGCGTCCTGGCGACCGGCGCGACCGCAGGGTCCCCGGGTGCATTCACCCCGGACGGGGCCACCGTTCCGGCCGATCTCGGAGCCCTCGCGTCCGTGATCGCCACCCCGACGGCGGCATGGGCCACCGGTCAGCACGTCGTTCTCGGCGACGCCGCGAAGGCCCACTGGACCGGCACTGCGTGGGCCGCCGGCCAGGCCGTCTGACAGCTCCCTGCGCGGACCCCTGCGGACCAGGGCCTGCGCGGACCCCTCCCCCACCAGGTCCGCAACACCTCACCCCCTTCCCCCAGCTCCCGGAGGTCTGCCCCCTTGGCTTCGTACACCCTCGACGACATCCGCTCCGCCGCCGACCGCAAGTACGGCTCCACCGACATCGAGGTGAGCGGGGAGACCGTCCGGCTCCTCAACCCCCTGCGGCTGACCAAGGCCAAGCGGGACTCGCTCCTCGGCCTCCAGGAGGAGATGGTCCGCGACGACGCCGACCAGGCCGCGCTTCTGTCGGAGGCGATCCGCACCGTGGCCCAGTCGGAGACGGCCGCGGATTCCCTCCTCACCGAGATCGGCGGCGATCTCGCCGTCCTCGCCGAGGTGTTCGGCCGATACGGGGAGAGCACCCAGGCGGGGGAAGCCTCGGCCTCGCACGGCTGATAGACGAATACGGGGAGGGGCTCTATCCGGACCTGCTCTTTCATTTCGGCGTCGATCTCCTCGAAGTGATAGCGGGCCGGGGCCCCACCCCCGCCCTCGTCCTCCTGCTCGTGCAGAGGCTCCCCGACACCTCTTTGACAACCGCCCTCGCGTCCGGGGGCCGTGAGCAATTCGGCTGGGGCCAGGACCGCCACCTGGCCGCCGACTTGTACGACGCAATCAACCAGAACACTCGGGCGACCGGGCAGTGGGAAAAGGGCAAGGCCCCGAAGATTCCCGCCTACCCGCGCCCGCAGGCAAAGACGGCTTCGGAGGAAACTCCGGCCAAGCCGCGCTCCGTTGCGGAGATTTACCAGCACTTCCAGCGGAGGTAGGCGCTTTTGTCGGACGCGAACATAGTCGGCCGGGTCGCGGTCAAGGTCATGCCGGACACCGCCGGGTTCAAGGACGACCTCAAGGACAAACTCAAGAGGATCGAGCGGGACCTTGATGTCACGGTGGACGCCCGCCTCGACGGCGAGGAACTCGGCCGGCAGGCCCGCTCCGCCCGGCGCGACGCCCAGCGGGAGATGAAGGATCTCCGACTGCGGGTCAACCTCGACAACCAGGACTCCGTCCGGGCTGCCATCGCCCGCACACGCCGGGCGCTCGACACCCTGCGCGAGACGACCATCGAGGTCGACCTGAACGAAGCCTCGTTGCAGGCAGCCGTCGACATGTTCGAGGAGCAGCTCGACGACATCGGGACGGTCTCCGTCCAGGTCGACCGCGCCTCCGAGTCGTCCGTCCGCAGCGCGGTCGCCCGTCTCGACCGCGAGCTGGAGCGGATCGCCGAGACCGAGCTGACCGTACGGCTCGACCGGGATTCGCTGGAGGAGGCCAGGCGGGATCTGCTGGCCGCTTCGCGGGCCGCCGCACAGCAGGCCGCCGACGAGATCCAGGCCGAGCTGGACGGCATCGACATCCGCCCCGAGCTGGACCACGCGCACGTCGCCAAGACCAAGCGCGAGCTGGAGGCGGCGTTCGCCCGGATGCGGGAGCTGCGCGCCAAGATCACGCCCGAGCTGGACGCGCTCGCGGTCCGCGCCGTCGAGCGGGACATGGAAGACCTCCAGGAGCGGATCGACGGGCTGCGGGCCGAGATCGAGCCCGAGGTGTCCCGCACCGGGATGATGGCGGCCTTCGCCCACATTGCCGCGCTCGCCCGGGACCGGATCGTTCATCTGGTCCCCCGGGTGCGGCTGTCGGCTGCGGCTACCGCGTCCTCCATGCTCCAGGCCCTCTCCGGCGCTCGGGTCATCAACAGCATGTTCGAGCGTCTCGGCCGGACGATCAGCAACCTCGACAAGAGTGTGCCGGTCATCGGGACGATGGCGACCGCCATCGCGGGCCTCGCCGGGTGGGGCATCGCCGCCGCGTCCAACCTGGCCGCCCTCTCCGCGTCGCTGGCGCAGATCGGCTACACCGCCCTCCTTCTCCCCGGTCTCCTCGGCGGTATCGCGGTCGGCCTGGGTGTCACGGTCGCCGCCCTCAAGGACTTCAACAAGGAGATCCCGGAGGCGAAGCAGGCGCTCGCCGGTCTCCAGGACGCGATCTCGGGCAACTTCTGGGAGAAGGCGCGGGAGCCGATCCGCTCCCTCGTCGAGGAGCTGCTCCCGAAGTTCCGGGACGGGGTCGAGCAGACCGCGACTCAGCTCGGCGGCTTTTTCGGCGGCCTCGCCACCGGCCTCGAAGGCGCACTCGTTCCCGCGCTCGGCCAGATGTTCTCGGACCTTTCCGAGTCCATCGGAATTGCGACGGCCGGGACGGATACTTTCGCGTCGGTCATCGCCATTCTGGGGAAGGTCGGCACTTCCTATCTTCCCGAGCTGGCGCAGTGGTTCGTCACCATTTCGGAGAAGTTCGACGCCTTCCTGAAGCGCAAGGGTGAGATCGGGCTCAAGAAGGAGATCGACGAGGGAATTAACGCCCTCAAGGATCTCGGCTCGGTCCTTTTCCACACGGGCGGAATCCTCGCCGGGTTCTCCCGGGCCGCGACTGCGGCCGGGGGTTCCACGCTCGACTCCATGGCGAGCGGGCTGGAGCGTGTCCACAGGACTGTGGACAGCCCGTCGTTCCAGTCCGGACTGACGCAGCTCTTTTACGCCGCCCATGAGGCGATGCGGGAAATCGCCACCGTTTCCGGCCCAGCGGTCGAAGAGTTCTTCAAGACGTTCGGCCGTCTGCTGCGGGACATCCTCCCGCAGGTCGGTGCGATCATCGGAACCGCGCTCGGCGCCATCGCCTCGGCGCTGTCCCAGCCCGCGGTGGTCGACGGGGTCAAGTCCCTGTTCGACGGGATTCAGTCCGCCGTCGAGGCGCTCGCCCCCGCGATGATGCCGGCCGGAGCCGCCCTCGGCACCCTGCTGGAGATCGCGGGCGCCCTCGCGGCCATCCTCGGCCCCCTCGCAGCCGCCGTTCTAACCCCCCTTGCAGAAACGTTCACTCTGCTCGGAGCTGCGGTTCTTCCGCTGATCGGGCTGCTCGGTGACGGGCTGATGGGGATCGTCGCGGCGCTGACCCCGCTTTTCATGACGGTGGTCGCGGCCGTCGTCCCGCTCGTCGAGGCCCTCGTCGCCGGGCTGGCCCCGATCATCCCGCTGATCACTGCCGCCTTCGCGGTGATGTCGGAGGCGCTTCAGCCCGTCGTCGAAATCCTGATGCAGATTTTGACGGCTGCGATTCTGCCGCTGATCCCGGTCGTCCAATCGCTCGCCGCCGAATATCTGCCTCAGATTTCGGCCGCTTTCTCGGCCGTCATGGAAGCGCTCCAGCCCTTCCTTGAGGCGCTGGAGGCGATAGTCGATTTCCTGATGCCGATCCTGGCTCCGGCGATCGAATTCATAGCCGGGCTCTTTCTGGACGTGCTGGTGACCGCCATCAACGGCGTAGCCAATGTCCTTGAGGGATTGCAGAAGATTTTCGTCGGCGTCTGGGACTACATCGTCGGCTACTTCAAGGTGGTCGTCGGATTCTTCAAGGGAACCCTGACCGGCGACTGGTCGATGTTCTCCGACGGCCTGAAGCAAATCTGGAACGGAATCAAGGGATTCCTCTCCGGCCTGTGGGACACCATCAAGGGTTTGTTCATGGTCTTCCTGAGCGTCGGAATCCTCGGCGTCGGGAAGAAGATCCTCTCCGGAGTGAAGTCCCTGTGGGACGACATCTGGAACGGAATCAAATCCTTCGCGATCGGCCTGTGGAACAGCATCAGGGGTGCGGCGGGCGTCTTCATGACGGGCGTCCGTGGCTACATCGACGACGGGCTGAATGCGATCAAGGGCATCTGGTCCTCGATCTGGAACTCGATCAAGAGCTTCTTCTCCAGCACCTGGGACTCGATCAAGTCCGTCGCCGGAACCGCGATGACCTCTCTGCGGACAGCAGTCTCGGACGGCATCGGCCGCGTGCTCACAGTCCTCAAGGAGCTGCCGGGCAAGGCGAAGTCGGCCCTCGGAAGTCTCGGCTCAACTCTCATCGACGCGGGCAAGAAGCTCATCCAGGGACTCATCGACGGCATCAAGTCGATGTTCGGGGCCGTCAAGGGCAAGCTCGGCGAACTCACCGACAAGCTGACCGACTGGAAGGGCCCTCCGAAAAAGGACGCCCGACTCCTCTACGACGCGGGACGGCTCATCATCTCCGGCCTCGTCAAGGGTCTGGAGTCGCAGTACGACAAGGTGAAGCAGTCCCTCGCCGAGCTGACGGCGAAGATCCCGAAGGACGCGTCCAAGGGGCTCAAGGACCGGGTGAACCGGGACCGCACCGAGCTGCTCAAGCTGGCCGCCCAGTGGGAGGCCGGAGCGAAGCGGCTGGAGGCCGCCCGCGACCAGCTTGACCGGCTGCGCGAGGAAGCCCGGGGCTACGCGGCCCAGGTCGCCGACCGGGTCCTAGCCACCGGGGACGTGACCAAGGTCAAGGACGCTTCCTTCTCCTCGATCACCGACTCGCTCAAGAACGCGGTCGAGCAGGCGAAGAAGTTCGCGGCCGTCCTGGCGAAGCTCAAGAAGCTCGGCCTCAACCAGGCCACCTTCGGCCAGATCGCCATGGCCGGGCCGGAGGCGGGTCTCGCCGCAGCCGACGCCATCGCCAACGCGGGCCACAGCGGCGTGAACGAGATCAACCAGCTCCAGAAGGAGTTGGAGAAGCACGCCAACGCTGCCGGGGCGACCGCCTCGAAGCACATGTACGAAGCGGGCCTCGCAGCCGCCGAGGGCCTGGTGAAGGGCCTCGAAGCCAAGCAGGCCGTCATCGAGAAGACCATGCTCAAGATCGCCACGAGCATGGTCGCAGCGATCAAGAAGGCCCTCGACATCCGCAGCCCATCCCGGCTGCTGCGCCGGATCGGCTCCTTCGCGGGGCGCGGGTTCGGCCTCGGTGTCGAGGACGAGACGCAGCGCGTCGAGCGTGCCGGCCGGGCACTGGCCCACGGCGCCGCGACCGGCGCGTCCGGCGAGATCACAGCGGCCGTGTCCACCGGTCTGGCCCGCCCCGGCGGCCAGCAGGCCCCGGTGTCGAAGGTACTCAACTACTACGCGGGCAACGCCAGTTCCTCTCTCTCGTCCGAGGAGGAGCTGTTCGCGGCTGCCTCGCGGGCAAGGATGGTCGGTTGGTAACGCTCTCACTCAACTCCCCCTCGGATTCGCTGGACCTGTCCGAGGGGGAGGCGGGCGGAGTGGGCTATCAGGCCCTTGCCGGGATCACCGGCATGGGTCTGCCCCAGCTCTCCGCGCAGTGGCTCGAAGGCGCCGGGGACGGCGCGTCTTACCGGGGCCGCAGGGTTCTGCCCCGGGACATCGATATCCCCCTCGACATCGTCGGCCGCGACCGGGCGCACCTCTCCGAGCTGGTGACCCGGCTGGTGCGCGTCCTGGCCGACGAGTGCACCCTCACGGTGACCGACAGCACCGGCACCCGCTGGAGCACCCCCGTGCGATGGACCGGTGGAGGAGCGATCGACCCGGGCGCCGGGCAGCGGGACACCCAGACCGTCATCACGCTCCGCGCCCCCAGCCCGTACTTCCTGGCGGAGGCCGGGCAGACGGTCACCATCGGCGGCGCCACCGCCGCCCCGTTCCTTTCCGCGCTCGCTGCCATGCCGCTCGCCGCCTCGCAGGCGATCGGCGACGTACAGCTCACCAACGATGGTGACGTGGCCGCCTACCCCGTGTTCCAGGTGTACGGGCCGGGCGACAACTTCAAGGCCATCGGGCCGGACGGCCAGGCCCTCCACTACACCGGGGCGATCACGTCGACCGGGAGCATCACCGTCGACATGGGCGCGGGCATCGTCCGTGACGGCTCCGGCGCCAACGTCTACCGCTACCTCGCCACCGCCCCCCGGTTCTGGTCGGTCCCACCGGGGACTTCGACAGCCTCTGTCGCTCTGCTGAACACGACGGCCGCCTCGCGGATCGTCGTCTCCTGGCGTCCCCGGAAGTGGGTGGTCATCTAATGAAGCAGGATGACCTCCTGGTCGAGGTGCGCGACAAGTCTCTGTCGCGCGTCGGGACCATCCCCGCGGATCTCCTGCTGCTCGAAGCGGAGAACATCCACAACAACGTCGGCACCTGGAAACTCCAGCTCGGCGCCGATCACCCCCTGGCCGACGTGCTGTCGACGCCCGGCGCGGGCCTGATCGTCACCGGCCCGACGGACGTGCTGTTCTCCGGACCGGTCACCCGCACCGAGAGCGCCGTCACCGCGACCGACCCGCTCGGCACCCTGACGGTTGAGGGCGTGGACGACACGGTGATCCTGGCCGACATGCTCGCCTGGCCCCAGCCGTCCAACGGCGACGCGGCCACGCAGACGGTCGGAACCGACGACAAGACGGACGCGGCCGAGACGCTGATGCACTACTACGTCTCGGCGAACTGCGGCCCCAACGCCCCGGCCGCCAGGCGCCGGGCCGGTCTGACCCTGGGGACCAACGGCAAGCGCGGCGGCATCGTCTCCAAGAGCCCGCGCTTCCAGCCGCTCGGCGAGCTGTGCAAGGAACTGGCCGAACCGAACAACCTCGGCTTCCGGATCGTCCAGCGGGGGCCGCAGCTCGTGTTCGAGACGTACGCGGTCGCCGACCGCACGAAGGACACCCGGCTCGGCGTCGTGAACAACACCCTCGCAGGACAGCGGACCTCCACCTCCACTCCGCAGAAGACGCGGGTGATCGTCGGTGGCGACGGAGACGGCTCTCACCGCGTCGTCGTCCCCGTCGACAACCCGGGCTCCATCGCCTCCGAGGCCGACTGGGGCCGCCGCATCGAGCGGTTCATCGACGAGCGCTCCTCCAAGGACACCGCCGAACTCACCCAGAAGGGCACCGAGGCCCTCGCCGACGGGGGCGCCACCCTGAGATCGGCGCAGGCCGTACCCATGGAGGACTCCGCGCTGACCTTCGGGAAGGACTGGGGTCTCGGGGACCGGGTGACGGTCATTGTCGGCGGCACCGAGATGGCAGCCGTCGTCACGGGCATGGTCCTGAAGGTCACCGAGGACGGATACCGGCTCGGCGCGGCCCTGGGGGACCCGGCGCCGCTGTCGGCCGACGCGGCAGCCGCCTCCGCTCACACGGGGCTGGAGTCGCGGGTCTCCTCGCTGGAGCGGACGGCGGAGGCCACTCCGCCCGGTCCGCGCGTGATCAGTCCGTCGTACACGGGCATCACCCAGGCCACTCCGCCCAGCGGCTACCCCCAGGGTGAGACCGTCCAGTTCTACTTGAGCGCGGAGGCGTCCACGGTCGGCGGATGGGACTTCGCCGGCAAGTGGGGCATCGTCGAGACCCAGGTGTGGGCAGGCGGCGACGCTCTCCAGACCTGGCGCCGCGTCCACTCCGGCAGCACGTCGCACGAAGTGTGGGTACGCGGTGGCCAAGCCTCCGGCTGGTCGCCCTGGCGGCAGACCGCCTTCGAGCACACGCTGACCCCGACATCCGTCACGCAGTCGTCCTTGCCGTCCGCGTACCCCTTCGGCACATCGACCCTCGTGCTGGAGTCCGCCGAAGCAGCGGCCGGGGGCTGGGCCTTCGGCACCGGCAGCCGGTACGGCGTCCTGCGCACCATCCGGCCCGCGAGCGCGACCTACGCCCACCAGACCTGGCTACGGCTCAGCCCCACCGTCACCGAGGAGTGGACCCGTTCCGGGAGCAGCGCCTCCGGCTGGACCGCGTGGCGCACCTCGGCCCACAACGAGAAGTCGGCCAAGGGCGTCGTCGCCATGCAGGAACTCGGTACCACCCCGTATGTCGGGGACTCCGCGACCGTCGTCTATACCCAGCAGTTCACCGCAGAGGCGGGCCGCTGCTACAAGGTCGCGCTCCGGGTCGCGTCCGTCGACACCGACGGCACCGGAGACCACGCCACGCTCCGGTACGCCAAGCAGACTGCCTACACGACTGTCCGATGGGCGTCCGGCACCTCCGTGACCACCAACAGCCGGATGGTCGGCGACTTCTACAGCACGACCTTCGACGACGACTCGCTCACGTCCACAGGTCTCGACATGGCCTGCTACATCAACAACCCCCCGCCCGGCCCCGTGACCATCGGAGTCACCCTCTACGCGCGCCGCCCGGCAGCCACCTACGGGCAGGTCCGTTTCCTACCGGGCGGCCTCTCCACCCTGGTCGTCGAGGACGCGGGCGCAGCCCTCTAAGGAGCCCCTCTTTGGCGATCACCGCCTACCCCTTCGACGGCCAGGCCGTCACCGAGACCGAGTTCAGCCGGTTGTTCCGGGAGTTCCAGGACTCCGGCGTAGTCGCCTCAGCCGACTCGGCCGGATTCCAGGTCGCCCCCGGTAGCGGGCTCGCGGTCACCGTCCAGTCCGGTACCGCCATCCTGCGCGGGCACATGGTGCACTCGACGGCGACCGAGACCCTCCCCGTCCCGGCGGCCGGCACCTCCAGCCGCGTCGACCGGGTCGTTCTGCGGCTCGACCCCGCCGCCAACTCGATCGGCCTCGCCGTGAAGACGGGTACGGCCGGGACATCGGCCCCGCCGTCCCTGACCCAGACCGACACCGCCGTCTTCGAGCTGCCGCTCGCCCAGTTCACCGTCGCCGCGAACGCCACCACGATCAGCGCCGGGGACATCGTCTCGACCCGTCCCGTCGTGGGACACCGGATCGGTACATGGACGACCGCGACCCGCCCGACCGGACCCCGCCGGGGACGCCTCGGCCTGAACACGGACAGCTCGACCTGGGAGTTCTGGACCGGCACCGCGTGGTCGCCGCTCGTCTCCACGGTCGACTGGGCCAGCCTCACCGGCAAGCCGAACAGTTTCGTCCCCACCGCCCATACACACAGGTGGGCGGACATCAGCGATGCCCCGTCGAGTCTTCCTCCCGCCGCGCACACCCACAGCTGGACCCAGGTCACCGGCAAGCCGTCGTCCTTTCCCCCGTCTTCGCACGGGCACGACTGGGACAACATCACCGGCCGTCCCTCCACTTTCGCCCCTTCCTCCCATGCGCACTCGTGGTCCAGCATCACCGGCAGGCCCGGCAGCTTTCCCCCGTCCTCGCACTCGCACGGCTCGTATCTGGAGTCCGGGGACACGATCGCGTGGGCCAACGGAACGAAGCGCGTTCACAACGACAGCGTGAGCGGCTCCGGGACGTATTACGCCGTCTGGGTCCAGGGGGACGGGACCTTCGCCCGCAACGTCAGCTCGCGAAAGTTCAAGCAGAACATCAGGGACTACGAGATCAGTCCCGACGCGGTTCTGTCCCTTCGTCCCGTGATCTACGACCGGAAGGACCAGACGGCCGAGGACGGCACGGTCGCCAAGGGCCGCGAGGGCGAGGTGGGACTCATCGCCGAGGAGGTCGAGACACATCTCCCCTGGCTCATCAACTACCTGGACGGGGAGGTCGACGGCCTGCGGTACGACCTCCTGTCTGTCGCCCTCGTGTCCGTCGTGAAGGCCCAGGAGGCCCGCATCGCGGCACTGGAGGCCCGCATCGGGGAGTCGTCCTGACCCTCGACCCCACCGTGCAGGTCGCCCTCGTCTCTGCCGGAGGAGTCGTCACCGCCGCACTCGTCGGCGTTCTCGTCGAGCTGGTGCGCCGCCAGGGCGCCGCCCTCGGCGAAGTCCGCGACCAGGTCTCCAACGACCACTCCAGCAACCTGCGGGACGACCTCGACCGCGTGATCGCCGGACTCGACCAAGTCCTCGAAGGCCAGGCCGAACACGGCCGGGACATCCGGCACCTGCGTACCGAGGTGGCCCACGAACGCGCCGAGCGGCTCGCGGTCGCCGAACGTCTCGACCAACACCTGACTTCTGTCCCACGGGACATCTAACCCCCGCCCCACCCCGCCAGGCCCCCGGATGCCCCGGGGGCCTTCTTCATGCCCGGAGGCACCCCTGACCATCAGCATCACGTCCCGAAAGACCTGGGGCGCAAAGCCCTGGACCAGCACCCCCGGCTCTGTCCCGCTCCAGGAACGACGCGAGTTCTTCATCCACTACGACGGCGCCCACTCCGTGGGCCGGACCGGACCGTCGGTGCCGAAGGCCATCGAGCGTGCCCACCTCGCCCAGAAGTGGTCCGGCATCGGCTACAACTTCGTGATCGACCAGAACGGGACCATTTACGAGGGGCGCGGCTGGGGCCATCAGGGCGCACACTGCCCCGGTCACAACCGGACCGGGATTGGTGTCCAGATCGCGATCGGAGGTGACCAGAAGCCGTCCGACGCGGCTCTCCGCTCGGCGCGGACCCTGTACGACGAGGCGTGCCGGCGCACCGGCCGGACCCTCGCCAAGCGCGGCCACAAGGACGGCATCCCCACGCTCTGCCCCGGCGGCCCCCTCTACGCCTGGGTCAAGGCCGGAATGCCCGCCCCGGGCGGAACGGTGAAGCCGAAGCCACCCGCCCCGAAGCCCTCCTCGAAGATCGTCGCTCTCCACAGCGGCGTACGGCCCGGGGCCCGGCACGCCCAGGTCCGCGACCTTCAACAGCTCCTCATCAAGACCGGCCACGGGCCGATCAAGGGCGCCGTCACCGACCTGTACGGCCCGGAGACCCAGCGTGCCGTCGCCCGCTGGCACGACCGAAACCCGAAGCACCGCTCGGCTGGCGTGGCCCACGACCCGCGGATCGGGCCGAAGGGCTTCGCCGCCCTCCAGAAGCAGGCGGGACGCCGATGAGTAAGCTGCGCGGTCCGATGGCCGCTCTCGTAGCCTCCTTGCCTGTCCGCTACCGCTCTCGCGTCGGAGCGGCTCTCGCCGCTCTCGGCGTGCTCGTCAGCGTCGCCGCCATCGTGTACGCAGACTCTCCGGAGGTGGCTGTCATCATTCAGCTCCTTACCGCCCTCGGTGTCGTGGCGCCGGACGAGAGCGAGCCCCAGGGGTAGAACCCTCAAAGCCCCCGCAGACCAGTCAACGGTCGGCGGGGGCTCTTCTTCTGTTTCAGTCGTCCGACGGCGCGGTCCCCTTCTTCATGGCCTCGATTTCCTCCAGGGTCATGACCGGGGCCCCGCCCGGCCCACGACGGCTCCCTCTCCGGCTTGCGTTGGCTGCCGTCTTCTTCGCGGCGGCCTTCCGTGGAGAGGTCTTCTCGGCCGCTGTCTTGCTGACTGCGGCCTTCCTCGCGGCGGCCTTCTTCGGGGCGGCGGGTGCTGGCTCTTCGTCATCGGCCGACGCTCCCTCCGTGTCGGTGATGTCAGGCTGGTCGTCTGGCAGCGCCGAGAGCGCAGCCTCCGAGATACGGAGGCCGAACACCGCCACGATGGGCTCGGCGTCCTGTGCGCAGAGGTCCCGCCGTACTGGTGGACTGTCTCCGACTGTGATCGTGTACCGGTAGGCGGGAGCATCGCGCCGTTCGCAGACGTCGCAGATGATCAGGGTCGTGGTCACTTCGATTTCCACTCGTGATGTCTCCTCGCCGTACGGATCGGGTCTGGATTGTCCCGTACGGCGAGGGGGCGTGCGGTCAGGCTGCCTTGTTGAGCTTTGTCAGGTATCGGGAGCCTTGGCGGCGGTCTCGGCCCATGAACTTCGCGAGGGCGGGGCCGGTGACCTTCTCCCCGGCCTCTGCGATGGCCTCGGCAGCCGCACGTAGTTCGTCAAGGCTCGGTCCGGGGCGGCCGGGGCGCCTCTTTCGTGCCCGCGTCACCTCGTCGGCTTCGCACTCGCCATCCAAGGTGGGCTGCACCGGCGCTTCGCCTGTCTCGTGGCTCTGGTCCTCCTGCTCTTCTGGTTCCTGGGGACGTGCGTCCCCCGGCACCCGGGCGCGGATGATCATGTGAGCGACATGGCCCGCGACTATGCCCGGAACGGTGGAGACTGCGGCCGTCAACGTCATGGACGAGTACATGTACCCAGCGGCTATCCAGTGGGCGACGATCTGCCCGACAACGACCATGGACAGGGCGCCTACCGCGCCCGCGACGGCGGTGCTGTGGCCCTTCTCGCCCTTCTTCCGGGTCTCGACGAACCAGACTGCGAAGCAGGCGTAGACGCTCATGCAGGCCGGCATTCCGGCAGCGGTCAGAGGCCCCCATCCGGCGGCGCGAGCGAGTTGGTACTCACCTGGCGCGGACATAGCGAGAGCGATAACGAGTACAAAGCGACCCACGGCGGGGGCGTAGCGGGGCAGGCGAGTACGTTCGGGCATGGCGCTGGTCCTGTCGAGCTGCGGGGCGTGCGGGGGGAGGCTCAGGCGCGTGCGGTCAGCGCTCGGCGGGCGCGGATGGACGCGACGAGTTGCGCCCCGGCTCCGGTGAGGTCGGCGGCGGAGCCCGGTGTGGGCGTCGGCTCAGGGGTGGGGGCGAGTCCGGCGCAGGCCGCACAGATGCCCTGGTCCTGGTTTGCGGGGAGGGGTCGACCGCAGTCACCTGCGCAATCGGCGTAGCTCTGCCACTGGCGGCGAGGGTCGGGCAGTTTTCTGTGCAGCCGGTCGCCGACGAGCCGTGCCGCGGAGTACACGCGGGTGGGAAGGCCCTGGCAGAGGGCGTCCGTCAGCTCCGCAACGGTGGCACCACGGCGCAGCCACTCAGCCGCAAAGGGTGCGAGGGCGGTCACCTGCTTGCCTGAGAGGCGGAGTCGGCTGTCGACCGCCGCGAGACGGGCGAGGAGTCGGGACGCCTGGGTCAGGTGCTCGTCTCCGCCCTCCCTCGGAGGGGAGGCGGGAGGGGTCTTGTCCTCGTTCTTTCCGGAGTTCTTGTCGACCGAAGGGAGCGTTCCTGCGGCCTGGGTTCCCGGATCACCGGTTCCCGGCTGGTGGTCGGATGCGGCGACGCGGACCTGCGGGGTGTCGGTCACGAAAGTCTCGGTGCGCAGACGGCCATGGTCATCCCGTCGGGTGCGCCGGACGTAGTAACCGGCCGCGATCAGCTCGTCCACGGCGGACTGCACTCCGCGTCGGCCAACGCGAGGGTGTCGGTCGGCCAGCTTGCGGACATCGATGTCAGCACCGTCCGGAAGGCTCAGCAGGTAGACCAGGATGCCCCGGGCGGTGAAGGACAGTCGGGAGTCGCGAAGCACGTCGTTTCCCAGGACCGTGAAGGATGCACGCCTGGGGGTACGCTTGATACGCACTGGGAGGTCTCATCTCCTACGTGTGGTGACCGGCCAGCGTTCCAGCGCAGGTCGGTCGGGGCCCCGGGTAGGCGTTTCCAGCGCTTCCGGGGCCTGCTCTGTTTCTCGCAGCGTGTTGTGCCGCTGACGATCTTGTGAGGTTACAGCTTGACACAGCCGTCAACTTTGCGCAACCATGAGTTGATCACAGGCTGACACCGAGGGAGGAGGGCCCGTGGGTGCCAAGAAGGTGCAAGACGACAACGAGGCTATGAAATGGCTGAGGTCGGGCGTCCCCTACGACGAGATTATCGAGCGATACAAGACGAAGTACAACGTAGAGACCACGCGATCCATGTGGTCGACCTATCGTCGGCGCAAGAAGATCCCCACCCGGAACGTACGCAACACCGACTTGATCCCGTGGAAGGTGCGGGAGGAGCACCGGTACGAGTACCCGGTGATGATGCTGAGGGCCGAGGGTCGACGCCTGGCAGGCAAGGAGCTGACCAAGGAGGACGAAAAGCGTCTGGCCAGCTGGAAGACTGAGTTGGAGCGGAAGGATCTCGTCGTCCATTACGACCCAGACACCGAGTCGGGTTGGTTCTACGTCCCCCGATCTGATGGGGATGACGAGCTGATCCACCCTCCCGAGTGACGCCTATCCCCCTCCCCCTCGCATCGTCCCCCCGTCGGAGCCCCGGCGGGGGGTTTTTCATTCTTGAGGCGGAGAAACGGAAGCTCATATTCCCCTTACGGTGGATCAGCTCAGCCGGATGCCGCCAGGCGATCCGTCAGAAGACTTGGAGCGAGGGGGTCAGGATCGTGCTACAGGTTGACACCTGACTAACGCAGGGCATAGAACGGTGTTAGTTACAGGTTTACAGAAAGACCACCACCTGATGAGCGCAACCGTGCCCCTGGCGGGCACCCTGCACATTGCACCTGTTCCGGGCGCAGTGCTGTATGTCGACGAGGACCAGTGGCACTACCACCTGACCCTCGACCGGGGCGTAAGGCCGAAGGCGGTGCGCTCAGCCCTCCAGGCCGCCCAAGCCCTCGGTCTGGCGCCACTGGAGGAAGGCGAGGGGGACCCGTACTTCCTTGACGACGGCCGCATCCGCATGGACCTGGCCCGCGTGTTCAACTTCGAAGGAGCCGCTTAACCTTGCTGCGCATTGTGAACATCGCACCGGCAGCGCCGGACATCCCCCGGGACGGATGGGGGCGCCCACTCGTCATACCGAAGCAGGGGGGCAAGCCGGTACCCCTCACCAGGACCACGACCTTCATCGACTGCATAGAGGACAAGGCCGCGTTGTCCGACTGGCGGTCCCGCATGACCCTGCTGGGGGCAGCCGCCCGGCCCGCCCTTTTGGATGCGGCGCGGCAGCTCGACCCGGCCGCCCCTGCGGACAAGCGCAGGCTGAACGCACTCGCCCAGCAGGCGCAGGACATCGCGGGAGCCAGCGTGAAGCGCGAACGAGGGACCCATCTGCACACCCTCTCCGAGCGTGTCGACAGGGGCGAGCCGTTGCCTCTCGACACTCCGGACAGTGATCTCAGCGACATGGCGGCATACCTGACGAAGACCTCCGTCTTCGAGGTGAAAGCTGTGGAGAAGTTCGTCGTCGTGCCCGAGCTGGGGACGGCCGGCACCCTCGACCGGGCCCTTGCATACGCAGGGCCGGGCCCGCACGGCGAGCACATCGAGGGCCTGTTCATCGGCGACATCAAGACCGGCAGCGTGGAGTACGGGAAGCTGAAGATGGCGATGCAGCTCGCCGTCTACAGCCGAGGCGAGGTCTACGACCACACCCTCTGGCCCGTCGACCCCGCAGATCCGAAAGCGTTCGCGACGTGGAAGAGGCGGATCGTCCCCCCGCAAGAGGCGGCGCGGGCGTACAGCGCACTCCCCAAGGTGTCGCAGCAGTGGGGTGTGATCATCCACCTGCCCGCAGGCTCCGGCCACTGCACACTGCACTGGGTCGACCTTCAGGTCGGATGGGCCGCCGCGCGCCTGGCCCTGGAGGTGCGGACCACCCGAAGCCGCAAGGATGCGATGCTCCCGTGGGTGACCGGCGTCACCGCGCCTGCCGCCGCATAGCCGCGCCACAAGTGTTAACATGTAACTAGCAGAGAGAGGGAGCGAGTGAGTCAGCAGCACCACGGCGTGAGCGTGACCATCAAGTACGGCCAGAGCTACCAGGACACGCAGGTCGCCTTTCATGGCCCACCGGCAGATGTGCGCGCCCAGATCATCGACTTCTTTGGCTTCGAATGTCAACATGTAACTAACCTGACACTCTCAGAGCTGATCGTCGAGGCAACCAGCATCGCGCACGGGACGGGGGATATCGCCGGCATTCTCGGCGGTCGGATCGTCCCGCCCGAAGCCCCCGCCGACCCGGAAGGGAAAGAGGACCCCTGGAACCAGGCCCAGGAGTCCGCGCCCTCCAGCGGAAGCGCCTGGATCGTCGCCGAGATCGAGCGTCAGAAGAGCGTCGCTGACCTCCAGCGACTCTGGGCCGCGAACCAGGCGGCGTTCGCAGAACCGTCGGTGATGGCCGCCTACAAGGCCAAGGGGCGAGCCCTCACGTGATCCGCCATCCCGCCCTGCCTGTGGCCTTCGCCGCGACCTGGCTCGCGGCCTCGATCTGGGCCCGGGGCGCGACCGTTCGCCAGCGCCATCTCGCCCCAGAGCGGGTTGCCGCCCGTCCCTCAAACGAATAACCCAAGGAGACAAACCTTTGACCCTCACCTTCAAGGACATCCCCACCGTCGGTGGCGGCTGGTTCAAGCCCGTCGACCACCAGGGCGCCCCGGCCATCCTGGTCGAGGTCGCCGACTTCGAGCGCCAGCGCCCCACCCCCAACGGCCCGAAGGACTCGGCGCTGTGCACGATCTCCGTGTTCAAGGACCGCGAGGCTCTCGACGCCCTCGCCCCCGAGATCAACGCGTCCACGCGAGTTGAGCAGACACTCCTCGCTCGTGACCTGGAAGGCATGGTCGGCGCCGCGACCATCGTTACGGTCGACCAGATTCCGCCGAAGCGTCCGGGGTCCCACCCCGCGTGGGTGTGGAGGCCCGTGAACGACGCAGCCGTGCGCCAGAAGGTCATCGACTACGCCACCCGTCGCGAGAGCGCTGTGACGCAGGCCGCGGCGACCGCGCCCGCCTTCGACTGAACGACTGGATAGACGGGGCGGGCCGCCGTCCGCGGCCCGCCCCTCCCTGTAAGGAGAATCCCCTGCTTACCCCAGCAAGATCGCTCACGATGAACGCGGAAAGCGGCAAGGAGCTGCCCCGGGTCCCCGCCTTCGAGGCGCTGTACGGCCTGGGCTGTCGCCCTCGCCATGGAGAGGTGGTGATGATCGCGGGGAGAAGCGGCACGCAGAAAAGCGGCTTCGCCCTCTACTGGGTCACTCAGATGCGCTTGCCCACGCTGTACCTCAGCGCGGACATGAGCGCATTCACAGCCAGCTCCCGACTCGCCTCAATGATGACAGGCGACACGACCGCGATGGTGGAGGCAGGGATGGCGGCCGGCGGCCGACACCGCGCCCACTACATCGACGCGCTCAGCGGCATCCCTTTGACGCTCGCGTTCGGCAGCCCGATCACCTGGGAGGCCATCGACGAGGAGCTGGAGGCCCACGTCGAGCTGTGGGACGCGTTCCCCCAGGTCGTTGTCTGCGACAACCTCATGGACTTCGCCGAGGCCGAGTCGGACTACACCGCACAGATGGCTGTGATGAGCGGACTGACCGAGCTGGCCCGCGCGACCGGTGCCACGGTGATCGTTCTGCATCACGCTTCCGACAAGTCGTGGGAGGCCAAGAGTGATCCGTGGGCTCCGCCATCCCGCGACCAGGTCAAAGGTGGGCTCAGCGAAAAGCCTGAGCTGAGCTTGAGCGTGGCCCTTGACCCGACCTCGCACGAGTACCGGGTGGCCGTGATCAAGCAAAGGATGGGCCCGTGCGACCCGACAGGGAAACGCTACGCGACCATGCGCTGTCACCCGGAGATCACTCAGTTCTCCAGGCTGGAGAAGCTGGTACCCGCCGCGTCGCCGACGCGGCCTTGGTCCCCCACGAAGATCCTCGACGCCGCTTAGCCTGTTAACATGTAACTCGCCCGCAAGTGCGGGCATTATTTCGAGACAAGGTGTCAACCTGTGACTAATGTGACAAGCCGCAACCGGTCGAACCGGCGCAAGGGCGCCCAGTGGGAGACGGACCTCCGGGAGGGGCTGCGGGCCGCTGGAGAGGACGTCGAGAGCCTGCGCCTGGCCGGGGCGGAAGACGAGGGAGACCTCGTCATTCGGGAAGCGGACGGCGCCTTCCTGCTCATCGAGGCCAAGAATGCGAAGTTCGAGCCGGGGCCTTTTCTTGACGAGGCAATGCGCGAGCGGGAAAACTTTTCCAAGCACCGTGGGATAGACCCTGAAATCGTAGAGTCCATCGTCGTGGTCAAGCGTCGCGGAAAGAGCTGGAGGAAGGCTTTCGTCCTCACTACGGTCGAAGAGTATTTCGACCTGGACCCCGAATGATCAGAATTCTCACACGAGACCGAAAGACCCCCTCGGTGACGAACATCGGGGGGTGTCAGCTAGACGCTCCCGATTGGGCTTTCGAGGCATTCCTCGACTGCCTCAATGACCCTGAATTCGACGGGCCGCTGATGATGGCTGTCGAGGAGCTATACCAGGTTCCCATTGCCGACCTGGATTGGATGCTCCCGTGAAGTACACCCGCGTTGACCACGACAGAGCGCCAGCCGACGAGAAGCCTCTGCTGGAGGCCGCCTACGAGCACTACGGGCTCGACTTCAACCCGGAACGAGCCATCGGGATGGCGTGCTGCCCCTTCCATGAGGACGGCACGCCGTCATTCTCGTACAACCTCAACCGACAGCTCTGGAAATGTCACTCCTGTGGCGCCGGAGGGGACGTGTACGAGTTCATCATCCGCTATGAAACCGTCGTGAACCAGAAAGAGATCACCTTTGTCGGAGCGAAGTCCCTTGCAGCCTCTCTCGGACTCGCAGCGCGAGATGATGGAGGAAGCAACGGCGAGCTATCAGGAAGCTCTTACGCGGGAAGCCGCACGGTATCTGCTCGACCGAGGAATAGGCCGCGATCAGGCGGCTATACACCGGCTTGGCGTCGTCGCTGACATCCCCTTCCCCGGCCATGAGCGTTTCCGCGGAATGCTTGCCATCCCATACATCGGTCACGACGGCCGAGTCCTCACGCTGCGATTTCGCTGCCTGGAGGACCACGACCACCGGGCGCACTTCCACGGCAAGTACAACTCCATCAAGGACGATCCGCCAAGGCTCTACGGCATCGCCGACGTACACCGCGCCGGAGACACCATCGACGTGACCGAGGGCGAACTCGACGCCGTCGTCCTGCGAATGATCGGCCTCCATGCCGTCGCCGTCCCCGGCGCCGCTCTGTGGCTCGGCCGGCATCGCCGAATGCTCGCCGGGTTCTCCCGCGTGCGCGTCTGGGGAGATCCCGACGACGCGGGTGCCGAGTTCGCCTCGAAGGTGTGCCGGTCGCTTCCACGATCGTCTCGCAGTATCCGGCTGCGGCTCGGCGATGTGTCCGAGACCTACCAGCAAGAGGGTGCTCCGGCCCTCCTCGCCCTGGCCGAGGCGGGAGCGCTCACCACCACCTCGGGCGCCAACCGCCTCGACAGGGAGGTGGCATGAGCACGGCCCTGACCTGCCCTGACTTCATGGACGGCCGAGGGTGCGGCCACATTCAGCCGATCGACGGCGACCTCGCAGCCGCACGGGCCGCCCTACGGAATCACCTGCAAGGTAGGCACGGCGGTTACATGTGGACGAGGGAGCAAGCCGAACGAGCTGCCCGCCAAGCCAAACCGAGATCGCTGGACACCGCCCGGCGGCTTCTCGCCAAGGCGCACCGCGATCACCTCGCCAAATGGGGCCGATGAGTGCCGCGCTGCCGGGAAGCCCCGGCCCCCGCCTCCTCGGCATATGGGAATCGCTCGACCCTGACGAGCGCGCCGTCTTCGAGCGGCACCTCCTCGAAGGCACTGCGGCCGAGGATCTCGTCTGGATTCTCGCCCGCTACGGACACCGCGTGTCCGCATCCACGATCCGTACGTACCGGCGCCGACTGCGCCAGGAAGAGAGCAAGCAAGCTTGAGTGACACCCTCCTCGACGACCTGCTCGCGAAGCCCGTGGGCCCCTCCACGCCAACTCGCCAGACCGACCCCGAGCGCGACTTCACTCGACAGATCGAGGTCACCGAGGACGCGGCCGAGGTCACCGTTCGAGGCCCTGCCGAGATGGACCCCAAGGGCACTGCGGCCACCGTCCTGCGATCGCAGGGCCTCGACCCGGAGCACTGGGAGGTGAAGGGCTTCCGCTCCTCGGAGTGGACCATGCCGAACGGCGAGATCGGCCTGAGCACACGCTTCTCCTTCACTCGCCGCCCACTCACCCTGGAAGGAGACCGGGAGGACATCTCGGAGCTGATCAGCGCGGTGGAGGCGTACATACCCCGCTGGCCAGTTGGAGGCCCTCCCGACGGCGACCACACCTTCGTGATCGCGCTCGGAGACATGCAGTTCGGCAAGGCGGACGGCGACGGCCCGGCCGGCACTCTCCGGCGCACGATCGACTGCCTGAACCGCGCGGCTGACCTCTTGGAGGTCTACCGCGACCGGTTCTCCATCGGCCACGTGCACGTCGCCTGGCTCGGAGATCACATCGAAGGGTTCGTGTCCCAGGGGGGCGCGCAGAGCTGGCGTACCTCGCTCACCCTCACCGAACAGATCCGCCTCGCCCGCAGGGTCATGCTGCACGCAGCCATGACCCTGGCCCCCCTTGCCCGGCGAGTCACGATGGCCGCCGTACCCGGCAACCACGGCGAAGCCGTGCGCTTCAACGGCCGGGGCATCACCCGCTACGACGACTCTCACGACACGGAAGCCCTTGTCGCGGTTCGCGACGCTCTCGCCCTGGCCCCGGAGGTGTACGGGCACGTCGAGTGCTTCGTGCCGGACTCCGACGAACTGACCGTCGTCGTCGACTGCTCTGGCACCGTCGTGGCCCATGCCCACGGCCATCAGTGGCGGCCTGGCAAGCACTGGGAGTGGTGGCGCGGCCAGGCATTCAACAAGCAGTCCGCGATGCACCAGGCCGACGTGCTCCTCGCAGGACATCTGCACCACGAACACGTCGACACCGACGGCCCGCGGACCTTCATCCAGCCCCCGGCCATGGAGTCCGAGTCGACGTGGTGGCGGCACGCGAAGGGCACCACGGGCGCCCCCGGCCTGGTGGTTGCCGTGACGAAGGACGGCTCGGTCCCTGTCAAGGAGGTGGTCCGATGACCGATGTCGCGGACTGGACGGTTCTCACGCCCGAGGTGACGGCGCTCGCGGGCCGGGCCGCCCGCCGAATCGCGGATGGCTACGAGGACACGCTCACCATGGAGTACGAGGACGCCCGGCAGGAGGCGCTCATCATCCTGGCAACGAAGCCGCACATGGTGAGCCAGTGCCTCACCGAACCCTCCCTCGGGCTCGGCGTCCTCTACCACCGCCTGGTCCTCGACCTCGTCGACCGCGTGAAGACCGAGGCCACACGCCGTATCTGGCACACCTCGTACGAAGCGGCCTGCGACGCAGCCGAGCGCGGTCGCCTGTGAGCGGGTACGATCGTCGGCTCGTCGAGACCCTGCTGCCGGCCGTCTGGAGCACGGAGACCGCGTACGGACTCCGCTCCCCCACTGCCCCGGACGCCGACATGCCGAAAGGGACGACCGACCCACGAAGCGCAGATGCCCTCTTCGCGCACCTTGCAGATATCCGGCGAGCGTGGAAGTCCTGTCCCCTGTCGCGCGGCGAACGTCGCGCCCTGTTCCTGCGGTACGCGCTCGACTGGCCGGACGAGCTGATCGCCGCCCGCGACCGCATCACGGGGCGAGCGGTCCGGTACCGACTGGAGCGGGGAATCGGGAAGATGGCCTGCTGGCTGTCCGGGCGGGACTACGTGGACGGGTACGAGTCGCTGGAGCAGGAAGGAGACTGAGCCCCTGAAGCCCTACCGTCGACGGCGCCCCGCGGACCATCGGGCGAGTCGTCGGCGGTAGGCACTAAGACGCCAACCGGCGACGCCCACTCTCCTACGGAAAGTGGGCGCTTGCGCAGTTCCAGTAGCGCGGTCAGGGAAGAAGGGTCGCCTGCCCCGCCCGCACACTCGTCGTAAAGAGCCGGTAGTCCTCCATGGACACGATCAGGACCTTTGCATCGGGGTCCCCGACGTCCTTGGAGTCACGCAGCGCCACAACGCCATCGACGAAGGCGACTTCCAGGCAATTGTTGCCGCCGTTGCTCAGTTCACTCTTGGCCCAGTCGGCAGAGGTCAGGTCAACCTGCTTTTTCATGAGTAGCAATCCTTGATCAAGTCGCTGATGAAGCGACGGGTCTGGTCCGCAGGGAGCGTCTGTTCAGTCAGAGAGTCGAGGGCAGACCGATACCGGTCCACGTCTCCCGCCTCCTCCAGGTAGACCGATCTCGTCTTGCCTTCGATCACGACGACCGGTGGTCCCGCAGAGAAGTGTAGAAGCTGGAATGGGCCGTCCGAACTGGCGTGGGCGCCAACATCGAACGGCAGGACGCGCACATCCACATTGTTGCGCTGTTCGGTCACTTCGAGGAGTCGTTCGAGTTGGGCTTTCATGACTGCCCGTCCTCCGACGACCCTCCGAAGGGCGGCTTCATCCAGAATGCAGGCGAAGGTGAGCGGCGTCTCGCGAGTAAGCGCGGCCTGGCGCGCCATCCTCAGCTCGACGAAGCGGGCCACCTCGCGCCGCGAAGGCCACACCTGACTCCGTTCCACGATCGAGAGCGCGTAGTCCTCGGTCTGGAGCAGGCCAGGGACAACCGTGAGGTAGCCCTCGGTCGCACAAGCCAGCTCCTCCAGGTGCAGATACTCCTCAAACCCTTCGGTCACGACGGCTTCGCGGTACTCGTCGAGCAGGCTCGTGCGCCGACCGCTGGCCGCGAGAGTGGCCATGGCCTTGATCGCCTGCCGGGTCGCTTCCTCCCGCACCCCGTAGACCTCAAGGAACGCGGTCAGGGCGAGCCCCTGAACCCTCTGCTTGCCATTCTCGATCTTGCTGAGAGTGGGTTTGCCCGAGAGTGCCAGACGATCTGCGGCTTCTTCCATCGAAAGCCCGGCGGCGCGGCGTAGAGACCGCAGGGCCGAGCCGAGCCTCCTGCGGTGGACGTTCGGTCTCGCTTCGGGCATGGCGCACCTCCTCGCGAGGCAGCGTACCGCCACGCCCGACCCTGCCCCACGTCAGGTCTTCGCTTTGAGCAACGTTTCGAATACTGGGGGGTTGCGCGCAACGTTTCTAATAGAGCATCGTTGCCCAAGTCGAGACAACGTCCCTGAGCCGCAGGGCAGTTGTCGCCGGTCCCGCCTGCCCTGCCCCCAGGGCTTCGGCATGACCTTCGGAGGCCCCGTGAGTACGACGGCGATCCGCAAAACCGCCATAGGAGAGCCCAGCTACAGGCAAGTCGTGGCGTGCAGCCCCGAGGCCGCTTCCACTGCACGACGCCTCGTTGCCACCGCCCTGGAGATGTGGGGCATACAGGATCTGTGCAGCGACGCGGCGCAGATCGCCTCTGAGCTGGCTACGAACGCCGTCGTTCACACGAAATGCCAGACGTTCCGGTTCTCCGTGGAGCTGCAAGAGGGTGGGGTCCGCATCAGCGCCGAGGACTCTGCGCTCGATGTTCTTCCCGCCCGCCGTGCCGCTGACGACAGCTCGTTGGGCGGACGGGGCCTCCACCTCGTCGACGCCCTATGCGCCCGCTGGGGATACGAACTACACCCCCAGAGCAAGACGGTGTGGGCTGAGCTGTGCGTCCCGGAGGCGGAGGGCTGATGGGGCAACAAGGCCAACGGTTCTTCCTGATCGGCCAGCCCGCCCGCCGCGGAATCGCCCCTCCGTTGGAGCAGCGGCCGACAGGCGAAGGCTGGACGCACCGACTCCCCGAGCCGGGCTTCGCGGTAGCTCCCGGGGTCGCTGCGGAAACAGGGATGTTACGCACGTTCCTGGAAGCGATGCGGCGAGACCTGACAGCCGGTAGGACACCGGTCCGTGTGACCGTCGTCGCGATCGAGGAAAGCGTTGAGTACCTGTTGAGCAGCCACCTCGACGAGGTGAAGGAGGGCGACCTCGACGCTGCGGTGGTCACACTCCGGGGATACCTGGGAGCGCTGGTCGAAGAGGCCGATGCAGTTCTGGACTTCGGCCGGGTGGTCGTGCGGGCCATGGTCGACCGGGCCCGGGGCGTCGCGGGCCGGGAGGGGGGTCGCAACAGCGCGGAGGTGCGCGAAGCGGCGAAGACGGCCCGCGATCTCTTGACCCTCATGAAGCAGGAGGGGTGGGAGGGCCCTAGAGCAGTCGACCCGGGGAGCAGTCCGTGATCAGCATCGTCGTCCCTGGAGCCGCGCCCAATGCTGTACTCGCAAAACGGGAGAGACCGTGTCCACTTTGTACCGCCAGGAACCGTCGGCCTACGACGGGGAGGACCCGAGCCGGGACGTCCCGGCCCTCCTCGCCTACCAGTTTGACCAACTGGGCATCGGGGATCACCTGACTCTCGTGGGCACCACGTACGGGTTGCCCATGGTGGACAACTTGGTACCTCCTGGGCTGGGCTGCTGCCGGGCCCGCGCGGTCGATGAGGCCCTGTGGCCGAAAGGTGCCGATCTGTGCGCCGTGGTCACCTGGAGCCCCGACCACGCCATCTCCCGGCGAGGCAATGCGGAGGAGTTGGCGGAGCACCGTCAGAAACGGACACCCGCCGTCTTGGAGGCTCTGGAGTCGCTGGGCTACACGGTGCGAATCCCGGGGCCACTCCAGGAGCACGAGACGCCGTGGGCTCCATCCAAGTTCTTCATCTATCGCTTGATGGAGGGCGCGGACCCAATTGAGTGGCCTGATGACGGGTGGGACCACCATGCGAAGCCAGGTGTCCGGCGGAGGATTTGGGAGCCGGATGAGTCGTCCCTGTGGCACCTGGAAAGCCTGATGGAGAAGGCCGGCCTCGCCGGACGGGACACCTACCTGCGGCGCTGGACGCCGATCTCCGGGGGGACGTACGGCTGCGCGGAGGTGGACCGTATCGAGTGGCCGCCGTACGCCTTCGTGTGCCTGCGTGTGTTCTGGAGGGCCTCGCAGGATGCCACCGCCAAGGACTGGGCTGCGGCCATGGTGAAGATCAAGCACTTCCTGCACGAACACGGCTACCTGACCAAAGAGCGGGCCCGACCGTGGAATCTGACCTTCGACCGGGACAGGCCGGAGGTCTTCGCCTACCGCACCGTCAAGCAGTCCAAGGAGGCAGGATGAGCCGCCAGCGGGCTCGCTGCCCCATCCATGGCCGGGCTCAGTCCAACGTGCAGAGGAACATCTGCCTGATCTGGTGCGAGCCGCCCCCGGTCCCCCTGGCCGAACGCATCCGACGCACCGCGTGGCGCTTGGAACAGTTCTGGGCTCGGCACGTCACGGACAGGGAAGCGTGCCGTCGGCTCGACCGCCTGCGTCTCCTGGCGCCTGAGCATCCCTGGTCCCCCGAAGAGGGCCTGGGGCGGGCTCGAAGGAACACCTCCGCCCGCGCGGAGGGCCTCCCCAGCGAGCCGCCTGCCGACTGAAAGGACTTCCGCTGCTGGGGGAAGTCCCGGGCGTGGGGGCCACACTCACACCTCGCGCCACCGGCAGCGGATGCCCGACCTGGCGTGACGGCCAGAGTCGGGCGCACGTCAGAGAAACCGATTACGAAGGAAAAGCGCAGTGATAGGCAGGACATCACTCTCCCAAGAAGGGCGCGCTGAAGGATGCCGCCAGCGCGGGCAGAGCTAGAGCAGAGGTGCGGAGGCCGGTCGTGCTCACCAACTTGATCCCGTTTCCGTCGCGACGCCGCAGCCCGCGCGAGTCTGAAGGCCCCCTGGCTGAAGGGGCAAGGCGGCGTCTGTTCTCCGTCTCGTCCGAGTCGGCCATCGTCGGCCGGGAAACCGGCCGGATGTGCGGCGCGCTCCGGAAGCTCTCACCGGCTCAGATCGAGTGCGCGCGGAAGCTCTTTCCGGTCTTCAGCAATACGGAGCACGGCGACATCACCACAGCCGCGCTCTGCGAACTGGAGGAGCACGACGGCCCGCACCGCGGCTTCGTCGTACCCCTCATGCACGCCGCCGCCGTCTGGGCGGAGTGGACCGACACGTCCACCAGGACCATGTTGCGCGCCCGGCCGGACTGCGGCTCACGCATCTGGGTCGACGGGCAGCCCGACGACTGCGTCCTGTTCGCCAGCCACCCCGGCTTGTGCACCCACAGCTACGCCTCACTGGACATGACGGCGTATTGACCGCCCGGCCCACCGTGGGCCGAGTCGAGAATGGATGGAAGGAAGACAACTTCGTGGAACTCATCGCACAGTTACCCCTTCAGACCGTACTTCCCATGGATGCCGCCCCCACGGGCGCGCGCCCGTACGCGCTGGGTGGCGCACGCTTCACCGCAGCCTCCCCCGCGTCGGCGTCGAGCCTGGGTCTGCCGGCATACGATCCCGTACGGCAGACGGCCGCCTACCAGGACGGCACTCCGCTGACCACGATGGCGACCTCCAAGAAGACGAACCCGGACGGGGACATCAAGAACCCTCCGCCGCATGACGAAGGCGCGGACCCTGGCTGCTTCGAGTGAACTCAACAGTCCTGATCGTGGACGGCCCCTTCGAGGCGGGTACCGACCTCGTCGCGGAGGGGCTGTCCGCAGCCAACGTTCCGGTTTTCCGGATGGACACGGCTGACTTCCCGCACGCACTGGAGCTGAGCGCCTCGTTCACGGACGGCGAATGGTCGGGGCGCCTTAGCAACCCCCACCGCCGAGTCGATCTGGCCGAGGTGCGGGCGGTGTACTGGAATCGGCCGCGCCTGTTCGAGTTCCCCGAGTTGTCAGCCTCGGACGCCCACTGGGCGCGAGGGGCTGCCCGGATCGGGCTGGGCGGAGTGCTGACAAGCCTGGAGGCCCGGTGGATGAATCATCCGGCCAGAGCGTCGGCCGCCGAGTTCAAGCCCCGGCAGCTCAAGGTGGCCCGCGCGTCCGGGCTGTCCGTGCCACGCACCCTGATCACCAACTCAACCGACCAAGTCCGGGCATTCGCGGCCGGGCTTGGCGGGGCCCCGGTCATCACCAAACCGCTCGGAATGCCGACAGTTGTTCACCAGACCGGATTGGAGACGATGTATACCCGGGCCGTCGACTTGGGCGACTTGAAGGGAATCCACCTGACCGCGCACCTGTTCCAGGAACAGGTCCCCAAGGAATTCGAAGTTCGCACCGTCGTCATTGACGGGGCATGTCACAGCGTGCGGATCGACACCGACAGCGCCGCCGCCGAGCACGATTGGCGAGCGGATTACGACTCGCTGAAGTACACCCCCATCAGAACCCCGTGCGCCGTCCAGGAAGGCGTCCGCCGGTACATGGACGCGATGGGCCTCGCCTATGCGTCACTGGACTTCATCGTTCGACCGGACCGGGCTTGGATCTTCCTGGAGGCGAACGCCTCGGGCCAGTGGGCCTGGCTACACAACGAACTGCCCCTCACTTCCATGTTCGTACACACACTGGAGAAATGGTGCAAGACATGAGCTGGCGAACTCTCGCCAATGCGCTCGCCGACTCCCTGGAGGCGAGTGGCGATCTCTCCTCTGCCCACTGGCGCCGGGCTGTGGAGGAAACCCCACGGCACTACTTCGTCCCCTCGTACTACCTCCCCGATGCCGGCACGCTCACCACCTGGCGGAAGCTCACCGAGGCGGATGGTGACGAGTGGCTGACGACGGCCTACAAAACCCGCACGCTGGTCACCCAGTTCAGCGAGCCGGGCAGCGGAGTACCGACTTCGTCGAGCACCACTCCGAGCCTTGTAGTGAGGATGCTCGAACTCCTGAATGTCCGGACCACCGACGATGTCTTGGACCTGGGAACGGGAACCGGCTATCAGACCGCGTTGCTCGCTCACCGGCTCACCGGCTCCCAGCAGCTCGTGTCGGCGGACATCGACCCCGCGCTGACGAGCGCCGCCGCCGAGGTGCTCTCGCGGCTCGGACACACTCCGCAGCTCCGGACCGTGGACGCGATGGTGGAGGAGTGGGGGTGCACCTTCGACAGGGTCATCGCGTCCTGCGCGCTCCCCCGGATCAACGGCTCGCTCCGGAACGCGGTCCGGGACGGGGGGCGCCTGATCGCCAACCTCTTCCCTCCACTGAACAACACACTCGTCGTTCTGGACCGCCAGCCGAACGGCTGCCTGGAGGGACGCTTCCACGGGGACGGCGGCTCATTCATGGCCGCCCGCTCTCGCGGCGGCCCCCCAGCCCCCAACGCTGGGCAGTCGTCGTACGCCAGTGGCACGACGAACGTTCCGATCGCGGCGTTCGACAACTACCACTTCCAGTTCCTCTTGGCGGCCCATCTTCCCGGAGCGGAACTTCAGTACGGCTACGAAGGGGACGTCGCCACGAGGCGGGTAGTCCTGCCCGGTGACAATTGGGCCGAGGTGACGTACGACGGCGCGAAGCCCTCGACGTGGTCGGAGGCCGGAGGGCAAGGCGTCTGGGAATCCGTCGAACGCTGGTGGAGGTGGTTCACCGACCACGGCCAGCCGACATGGGACCGGTTCGGCCTGACCGTGACACCTGAAGATGCCCACGTGCTGTGGTTCGAGGACCCTGCGGGAGCGGACGTCTGGGCACTGGTCTGACGGTCCCAGCGGGCCACGCTGCAACCACTGCGAAGGGGCCTAGGCGGGGCCATGCGCACTCGTGACACCGCCATGAGCCGCCGCCCCAGCCTCGGCCTCCTGGACACCCCCGGGCGCTCCACCTTCCACCGGTACCGCGTCCGGGGGTGCGGCGGTCAAGCCCGCTGGTGCCGAGCTTCCGATTCCGGCCTGGCCTGAATCCTTGGACGCCCGCATCACTGCATTCGGGTCTGGAAAGGAGCGCCTGGTGGTGGCGGGCGGCTCGGTCTCAACGAACAGGTCAGGAAGCACCGCGTCTATGAGTGCAGAGAGCGTGGAGCCCGACGAGTGATCTTCTGCTGCGGGGCGATGCCCGCCCCGCTCATTCGACTCGCCCGAATCGGAACCGGCCGAATTGCCGTGCGATAGGGCGTCCTCGCCGGGCGCCATTTCTCGATAGGTCACCTTGGAGGTCGCGTCATCTCTATGAAGAAGCTTTGGCACCTTTGGCTGTGGGCGGGGTGGGTGTATTGGGTACACAAGGCGAGTCGGGGGGTCGCTCTCCCCATACGCGAGGAGGCGAGCCTCCTGCTCTGAGGCTCCTCTGCGATCCGCCTCGGCCATCACAGCTCGCCGCTGTTCGTCGGTGAGCGGGACTCCGGCGATTCCGCCCGCGCCGTCAAAGTAGGTCGGCACATACCCTGCGGCCGAGTCATTACGGTATACGCCAGCCTCGGCAGCTTCCTCGGGTCGAGGGCTCGGAGACCCTTCTTCCGTTCGAGCCTGGGCGAATCCGAAAGTACCGACGTAAAGGATCACTGCGCCTAGCGCCCCCCAGGCCGCAGTTCTGCCCCTCCCTTTTTTCTTGCACTCGTCCACCGTGCGGTCCTCTGCGGGTAGGGGGGTGTGCGAACGTGACACGGGAGAGCCTTTCAAGCGGATTTCGTAGCTCCACTTCTAGCACCCGGGGGCGGCTTTAAAAAGGGCCTTCCGATATTTGATCTTTCGCTTCGCCTTAAGGGGTCCCTCAGCTTTACTGAACGCCAAGTGAGTCCGTCGCGACTTGCGAGGACTCCAGTTGGGCACCGTGACCAACGCATGACCAGCAGCGGTCACGAGCGGCCGAAAAGACCCAGAAACAGGCCGCACCCGCAACGGTTGAAGCCCCCCGACCAGGGCGCAAAATGCCTGCTCAGGGGGCCTCTAGGGGACTACTCAGGCCGGGGGTGGCGGCCCCGGTCGTTGCCACAGCGGCGGTAGGACGGGCTTCGGAGCGCATGAGCGCACGGCCCCCACCAGCGGTTATTCCTCTTCCGACCGGCCGCGCGCCGGTGCGCGCCACCCGCGCGATCCAGTCGGCGCCGTGCCCGGCGGAGCAGGTCGCACGGGTCGGAACCCACCGCTCAGTTCCGGCCACGGGCCCGCCGTGAGACCACGGCACGCAGTATGCGCCGCCCCTCGGTCGTCGCCCCGTGCACCTGACGCAGCCCGGCGGCACCCCGGCCCGCGAGCAGCTCCAGGATCACGATCTGTCTTCGCAGTTCGGCGGCGGCCAGCGGGGACAGTCCGTCGGCCCCGCCGGCGCGGGACGCGGTGAGCCGGTCGTCGGCCGGGTCCGCGCCGTCCCCGGAGGCTTCCCCCCGGTCCCCGACCGGATCGAGGAGCCGGTGCACACGGAGCGCGGACAGCGAGCAGAGGTCGGCCCACTCCCGCAGCCGCGCGTCCGGCGGGCCGCCGCCCTGGAGCTTGTCGGGGAGGTCGGCGGGCGCGGCGGCCAGCATCCGCAGCGCGAGCACGGCCGCCCCGTCCGCGACGGGCGCCGCTTCGCCGGGGCCGGGCTCCGGGACCAGCACGGCCCGCGCCCGTTCCAGCCGGTCACCCCACTCGACGGCGTCCCCGCCCTCGCCGAGGCTCGCCCACAGCGGGCGGAGCACCTCGTCGTCACCGCCGAGCAGCGGGACGCAGCGGTCCAGGCAGCCGAGGCCGCTCGCGGCGAGCCCCCGCTCGTCCGCTCCTGAGATCAGTTCGACCAGGCTCATCACGCCTCCAGTGGCACCGGAGCGGCGCCCTCGGGCGGAGGCCGCACTTGTCCTTTCTGCGTGCGACGCACCGGTAGCGTCACAGGCGTACCACTCCGAGGCGGTCCAGGAACCGGAAGAAGAGTTGCTCGGCGGACGGATCGGCGGGCGCGCCCAGCACCTCCGCGATCGGTCCGGCCGGTACGGTCGCGCCTCCCTCGGCGGCCCAGACGACCGCGCGTCGCGCCGCGTCGGCGGGGACCAGGAAATAGTCCTCCAGCGCGCGCTCGTCGCGTCCGAGGTGGTCGGCCATCGCGTTCCGGTCGAGACAGGTGGTCCAGCCGCCGCTGTCCGGGGCCGCCGCCTCCACCACGACACAGGCGCTGTCCATGACGTACCCGAACAGTGCGGGCGACCCGGTCTCCAGCGCGAGGGCGTTCATACTGCCGATGGTCGTGCCGTCCTCGCCGCCCCGGCACTCCCACACCTGCCAGCCGTCGGCGCGCCGTTCGAGGAGCGCCAGTTCGTCACGTACGGAGGCGAGCGCGTCCGCGCTGTCGAGCGCCTGCCCGCTCCGGCCCACGACGTAGTAGCCCCAGTGACCCATCCGATCCGTCCCCCGTCGCCGTGCTCGGTGCGCCGTACCGTCGGCGCGGTGTTCCGCCCGGTGCGTGTTCCGTCGGCCGCTCGTTCCGTGGCCGCGGTGCTCCGCCCGGTGCAGCGACCAGACCACCACAGCGGCGGGGCGTACGCCACCCGAAGTGCGCTTCCGGTGGATCGGACGTGTGAACGTCACCGTTCCTTGTGCGCTCCCGGCGCCCGGTGGCGGGATTCGTACGTTCCCGGGGGGAGCGCGGCTGCGGAGAACCACGTCACCGGGGGTACGACGATGATCGCGAGCGGGACGGGCCGTCCGCCGTAGCCGGATGTCGTCGTCCCGGGGGTGGCGGCCGGACGGCGTGCGGGGCGGACGGTGCCATCCGTGCGGCGGCCGGTGGACGGCATCCCGCGTGGCGACGCCCGGGGGCCGGTCCCGCCGGAGACCGGCCGTACGGGGAGCGGTCTCAGTCGACGCGGTCCGCGAGGGCCACGAAACCGTCCCAGGGCAGGGGCGGCTCGTCCGGCTCCCACAGCTTCTGCGCCGTCGCGCGCAGCGGCATCCGGACCCCGGCCGCCACCTGTCCCTGGCTCTGGGCGTTCGCGAGGTCGCACCAGACGGCGAACACCCCGCCGAGGATCTGCCCGGCGTAGCGCTGCTCGACCGGCCGGGTGCCCCGCAGCACCAGCGGCGTCCACTCCTCGTAGATCCGCCGTCCGGTCGGGTACGTGAAGTCGTTGGGCTCGCCGAGCACGTAGTAGAGGTACTCGTCGTTGTAGTTGATCACCTCACGGCCCTCGGCCAGATACTCGGCGGGCGGCCGGGCGCCGATCTCCTTGCCCGTCCAGTACGCGGTCACGATGTCCTCGGCGGGCTGGACCGTGCCACCCCGGTAGAAGCCGTCGTTCCAGGCGCGCGGCACCCGCTCGCGGTCGCGCACCACGTCCGCGCGGTCGTCGAGCCAGCCCGTGGCGAGGTCCTCGACGGTGGCGTCCGGCCCGTACTTCTCCCGGGCCGCCGCCGCGAGCGCGGGATAGCGGGCGGCCGGGTCGCCCGCGAACAGCGCGGGGTACTCGTCACCGCCGACATGCCAGTACGGACCGGGGAACAGTTCGGTGTACTCGGCCAGCAGCTCGTCCACGATCCGCGCGGCGGCGGGGTTCGCGATGTCGACCGCGCCCTTCGGGGCGGCCCCGCCCGTGCCGCGGAGCTGGAGCTCGGGGTAGGCGGCGATCACCGCGCCGAGATGTCCCGGTGAGTCGATCTCCGGGACGACCGCGATGTGCCGGGCGGCGGCGAGCGCGAGGATACGGCGCACCTCCGCCTTGGTCAGATGGTCCCGGGACACCACCTCGGGATGGGAGTCCGACGCGATACGGAAGCCCTGGTCGTCGGAGAAGTGCAGCCCCAGCTCGTTGTACTTGAGGTCGCCCAGCTCCTTTATCCGGTCCTCGATCCAGTCCGCGGTGAACGGTTTGCGGGCGATGTCGAGCATGAAGCCGCGGCGCGGCTTGGCGGGCTCGTCCCGCACTACCCCCTCCGGGGCGGCGCCCGTGGCGCGGACCTCCTGCTTGAGGGTGCGGGTGCCGTAGAAGACACCGCGTTCGGTGGACGCGGCTATCCGGACCCGGTCGTCCCGCACGGTCAGGGTGTACGCCTCGGCGCCGTCCGTGCCGCCGGTGTCCTCGGTGCTCCCGGTGTCCCCGGTGAGCGCCAGTTCCACGTCACCGGCGCGGGCCGGGGCCCGTCCGGCGTACGTCAGCCCCAGTTCGGAGGCGGTGAGCCTGCCCTCGTCCGCGAGGGACTGCCCGCCCACGACGAGCCGCGCCCCGTCCCTCGGCCGCCACCCCGGACCACGGGCCGCGGAGTGCTCACGGACGGACGGTATGACCTGCGGCGCCTTGGAGAGCGGGTACGTGGGGGCGGGCGAGGTGGTGCCGGAACGCTGCGGAGCCGTCGTCCCGGACGAGCGGGCCGGGGTGGGACCGCTCCCGCCGGTGGACCACAGGGCGACCAGGGTGCCGCCCCCGGCGACGAGCACGGCCAGCACCAGGGCGACGACGAGCACCCGGCGCGAACGCCACCGGGGGCGGCCGGGACCGCCCGGCCCACCGTGTCCGCCCCCGCCACCGGGGCCGCCTGGGCCATCGGGACCGCCGGGAGCACCTGGCCCGCCGGGGTCACGCGGACCGCCGGTACCGCCCGGACCGCCAGGGGCACCGGGACCGCCGGGAGCACCCGGGTCACCTGGACCGCCACGGCTGCCCGCTCCCGTACCCGTACCGGCTCCCGTACCCGTACCCGCTCCTGTTCCCGATCCCCCGTCCGTGCCGGAACCTCCGTGGTCCACCTCGTTCATGCGTACGACCCTCTCCCGCCCCCGGGTGAACCGCACTTCGGGGGCGTCCCTATCATCGGCAGGTGGCCACGATCCACGAGCGTCCACACGGCAAGGGCAAACTCTTCCGTTCGGGTGAAATTCGCGCACCCGTCGGACACCCCGGGCCCCGGCTCGCTAGCGTTGCCGCACCGAACCCGCGTCGCCCGTGCTTCTTCCCGTACCCGGTGCACGCCCCGCTCCTCGCGTTCGTTCGCTTCCCCGAGTCGCCGCGTTCCCCGCATTCCCCGTATCCGCAGTCCCCGCACATCCCGCAGTTCCCGTAGGTCCCGCAGTTCCCGTACGTCCCGTACGTCCCGCAGTTCCCGTACGTTTCGCGACACCCCCGCCGACACCAGGCACCGCCGAACCCGGCACCGCCGCCTCGCGCCTAGGAGCAACACTGCCCTCCCAAGGGTTTCCACGACCGCCCGGTCGCGCCGCCGTACCGTCCCAGCAGCGGACCCCCGCGCCCGCTCCGCCGCCCGTCACGCCCGCCGGACTCGTGCGGCTGAACACCGCCGCCCCGGCCGACGCGCTGACCGCCTTCCTCGGCTGCTGCGCCAGCCACCGCTGGGCCCAGCGGCTCACCGCGCACCGGCCCTACCGCGATCTGGAGACCCTGCTGGCCGCGGCCGACGAGGCGGCGTACGACCTCGCCCACGCCGACCTCACGGAAGCGCTCGCGCGCGAGTCCCGCACGCATCCCGCGGGCGGGCCCGGCCAGGGGTACTCGGCCGCCGACACCGCGCTGAGCGCCGCGCACGCCGCGTACGAGAGCCGGTTCGGACACGCGTTCGTGCTCTGTCTCGACGACTGCCCGCCCGAGGAAACCCTCGACCGGGTCCTCGCGGCCATCCGCACCCGGCTCGGCCACGACCCCGACGACGAGCGGGCGGTGACCGCGGAGGAACTGCGGCGGCTCGCCCGGGGCCGGCTCACCCGGCTGTCGCGTACGGGTCCGGTGGACGACGACAGGGTCTTTTCGGACACCGGCCCGGCGGACCCGGCGATTCCGGAGGGGACGGGGTCCGGCCAGGAAGGCCGGAAATCGACCGGTTCGGGCCGTCCCGATAGCCCGTACGCATCAGTTTGATTGCCTGTTTGATCACACCGCCGGGCCCCGCGTGAACGTTCCGACAACACGTCGCTACGATGGCCGGGGCCGGTGGACCGTACCCGGCCGGGCCAGACCGACACCCCAAGCCGGCAGGCCCTGATCCCCGCTCCCGGAGGGTTCTTCCGTGCCGGCTGGAACGCTGTACCGCGGCCGGGAAGGAATGTGGTCCTGGGTGGCTCATCGAGTCACCGGCGTCCTCATCTTCTTCTTCCTGTTCGTACATGTGCTGGACACCGCCCTCGTGCGGGTCTCCCCCGAGGCGTACGACGAAGTCGTCGCCACCTACAAGACGCCGCTCGTCGCGCTGCTGGAATACGGCCTCGTCGCCGCAGTCCTCTTCCACGCGCTCAACGGCCTGCGGGTCATCGCCGTCGACTTCTGGTCGAAGGGTCCCCGCTACCAGAAGCAGATGCTGTGGACCGTGGTCGGCATCTGGGCCGTGCTGATGGTCGGGGCCCTGTACCCCGTGCTCGGCCACGCCGTACGTGAAGTCTTCGGGAGCTGACGCGCATGTCGACCGATCTCTCCGCACAGTCCCCCGGCACCGCCGGGGTGGGCGCCGTCGAGGGCGCGCCGCTCTACGACGCCGACAACCCGGCGCCGCTGATCGAGGCCCCGCGCAAGCGCACCGGCCGCACCCCCAAGTCGACCCGCGGCAACTTCGAGCTGTACGGGTGGCTGTTCATGCGCCTGTCCGGCATCGTGCTCGTCGTGCTGGTCCTCGGACACCTGCTGATCCAGCTGGTGCTCGACGGCGGTGTGTCCAAGATCGGCTTCGCCTTCGTGGCGGGCCGCTGGGCCTCCCCGTGGTGGCAGACCTGGGACCTGGTGATGCTGTGGCTCGCCATGCTGCACGGCGGCAACGGCCTGCGCACGGTCATCAACGACTACGCCGAGCGCGCCGGCACCCGGCTGTGGCTGAAGGGCCTGCTCTACACCGCGACGGTGTTCACGATCCTGCTGGGCACGCTGGTGATCTTCACCTTCGACCCGAACATCCGCTAGGCACGGGGCTGAGGCAACCGCTATGAAGATCCACAAGTACGACACCGTCATCGTCGGCGCCGGCGGCGCCGGCATGCGCGCCGCCATCGAGGCGACGAAGCGCAGCCGCACCGCCGTGCTGACGAAGCTCTACCCCACCCGCTCCCACACGGGCGCCGCGCAGGGCGGTATGGCCGCCGCGCTCGCCAATGTGGAGGAGGACAACTGGGAGTGGCACACCTTCGACACGATCAAGGGCGGTGACTACCTGGTCGACCAGGACGCCGCCGAGATCCTCGCGAAGGAGGCCATCGACGCCGTCCTCGACCTGGAGAAGATGGGTCTGCCGTTCAACCGGACCCCGAACGGCACCATCGACCAGCGCCGGTTCGGCGGGCACTCCCGCAACCACGGCGAGGCCCCGGTGCGCCGCTCCTGCTACGCGGCCGACCGCACCGGCCACATGATCCTCCAGACGCTGTACCAGAACTGCGTCAAGGAGGGCGTCGAGTTCTTCAACGAGTTCTACGTCCTCGACCAGCTGATCACCGAGGTCGACGGCGTCAAGCACTCGTCGGGCGTCGTCGCCTACGAGCTGGCGACCGGTGAGATCCATGTCTTCCAGGCGAAGGCCGTGATCTACGCCTCCGGCGGCACCGGCAAGTTCTTCAAGGTGACCTCCAACGCGCACACCCTCACCGGTGACGGCCAGGCCGCCGTGTACCGGCGCGGGCTGCCGCTGGAGGACATGGAGTTCTTCCAGTTCCACCCGACCGGCATCTGGCGCATGGGCATCCTGCTGACGGAGGGCGCCCGCGGTGAGGGCGGCATCCTGCGCAACAAGGACGGCGAGCGCTTCATGGAGAAGTACGCGCCGGTCATGAAGGACCTCGCGTCCCGTGACGTCGTCTCCCGGTCCATCTACACGGAGATCCGTGAGGGCCGCGGCTGCGGTCCCGAGGGCGACCATGTGTACCTGGACCTCACGCACCTCCCGCCGGAGCAGCTGGACGCCAAGCTCCCGGACATCACGGAGTTCGCGCGTACCTACCTGGGCATCGAGCCGTACACGGACCCGATCCCGATCCAGCCGACCGCGCACTACGCCATGGGCGGCATCCCGACGAACGTCGAGGGTGAGGTCCTCTCGGACAACACCACCGTCGTCCCGGGCCTGTACGCGGCCGGCGAGGTCGCCTGTGTCTCCGTGCACGGCGCCAACCGTCTCGGCACCAACTCGCTCCTGGACATCAACGTCTTCGGGCGCCGCGCGGGCATCGCCGCCGCCGAGTACTCGGCGAAGAGCGGTTACGTGGAGCTGCCGGAGGACCCGGCGCGTCTGGTCGTCGACCAGGTCGAGCACCTGCGGGCGTCGACCGGCACCGAGCGGGTCGCGGAGCTGCGCCGGGAGCTCCAGGACACGATGGACGCCAATGTGATGGTGTTCCGTACGGAGCAGACCATCAAGACGGCCGTCGACAAGATCGCCGAGCTGCGCGCGCGGTACCGGAACGTGTCCGTCCAGGACAAGGGCAAGCGGTTCAACACGGACCTGCTGGAGGCCATCGAGCTGGGCAACCTGCTCGACCTGGCCGAGGTCATGGCCGTCTCCGCGCTGGCCCGCAAGGAGTCCCGGGGCGGCCACTACCGCGAGGACTACCCCAACCGCGACGACGTCAACTTCATGCGCCACACCATGGCGTACCGCGAGGTCGGCGCCGATGGCTCCGAGACCATCCGTCTCGACTACAAGCCGGTCGTCCAGACCCGCTACCAGCCGATGGAGCGTACGTACTGATGGCTACTCCCGTACTCGACAAGGTGGAGGCCGAGTCCGCCGCCTCGCACCTGATCACGGTCACCTTCCGCATCCGCCGCTTCAACCCCGAGGTCGCCGCGGAAGCCGTGTGGGAGGACTTCCAGTTCGAGATCGACCCCAAGGAGCGGGTCCTCGACGGGCTGCACAAGATCAAGTGGGACCTGGACGGCACCCTGACGTTCCGCCGTTCCTGCGCCCACGGCATCTGCGGCTCGGACGCGATGCGGATCAACGGCCGCAACCGGCTGGCGTGCAAGACGCTGATCAAGGACATCAACCCCGACAAGCCGATCATGGTCGAGCCCATCAAGGGTCTGACGGTCCTCAAGGACCTGATCGTCGACATGGACCCGTTCTTCCAGGCGTACCGCGACGTCATGCCGTTCCTGATCACCAAGGGCAACGAGCCGACCCGTGAGCGCCTCCAGAGCGCGGAGGACCGCGAGCGGTTCGACGACACCACCAAGTGCATCCTGTGCGCGGCGTGCACGTCGTCCTGCCCGGTGTTCTGGAACGACGGCCAGTACTTCGGCCCCGCCGCGATCGTGAACGCCCACCGCTTCATCTTCGACTCGCGCGACGAGGCCGGCGAGCAGCGGCTGGAGATCCTCAACGACAAGGACGGCGTGTGGCGCTGCCGCACCACGTTCAACTGCACGGACGCGTGCCCGCGCGGTATCGAGGTCACGAAGGCGATCCAGGAGGTGAAGCGGGCGTTGATCACGCGCCGCTTCTGACCTGACCGGTCGGGCCTCAGGACGTATGCGAGGGCCGCCGTATCCCCGGGTGGGGGTGCGGCGGCTTTCGTGTGGGGCGGCACGCCCGTAGTCATCGCCGTCGGGGTTCGGCCCACGGGGTTGGCACCGCCTTCACCGCTGGGCGCGCCGGGCCACCGTGTACGCGGTCGGGCCGGTGAGCCCCGCCCCTGTGCCGTCGGACATGTCCAGGACCTCGAAGCCGGACGCTTCCGCACAGCGTTCCAGCTCCTGCGGGAACAGGACCCGCCGGGGGATCTCGTCCTGGGCCTCGTCGCCCGAGGGGAGCACCCAGTGCCGATGCGTGGTGTTGATGCGGGTCCGCGGGTCCCACGAGTGCCGGACGGTGACCGTGGCCGGTCCCCCCGGGGTGTCGACGGTGGCCGTGGTCGGCCCGGCCCGGGTGATCGGAGCGATGGGAGAGCACAGCACGAGCAGCGCGCCCGGTCCGGCGTGGGCCGCGAAGGTGTCGAAGACCTGACCGATCCCCTTGTCGTCACGCACATGGGCGAGGCTGTTGCCGATACAGGTCACCACGTCCATGAGCATCCGGAGCCGTACCGTGCGCATGTCCCCGGTGCGGACGTCCAGCCCCGGCCGGATGTGGCGGGCGTGGCCGACCATGCCGGGCTGGAGGTCCACGCCGACGCATGCGAAGTGCTGGGCGAAGACCTCCAGGTCCCGTCCGGTACCGCATCCGAAGTCGATCAGAGTCCGGGCGTCCGGCCGGTACCGCCGGATCAGCTCGTGGACTCTCTCGGCGCTCGTACTGTCGGACTGGACGAAGTCGTAGAGGGCCGGGTCCCGGTACAGGAGGTTGGTGACTTCCAAGGTGTTCGGCTTCCCTGCGGGGGGGGCTGGTCACATGAGGCTTCTCAGTCCGATCTCCAGGGCGAGTACGTCGCACAACAGGTCGGGGACGAGCGGGACGGCATCGGCCCTCCGTGCGTGCCCGGGCGAGAGTCTTGCCGTCAACGTAGCCGAGGTCCACCAGGACCGATTCCTTCAGCATCTCGTCCAGTGCGGGCAGACCGTGGCAGCGCAGGCCCTTCTCCAGCACGGCGAGGAAGTTCTCCGGCTCGGCCGGACTCGCCACCCATGCGGGCAGGCCGACCCGTCGCATCCGCTCACGGAACAGGGACTTTCGACGTTTGTGCTCATGTGGCAGTTGCTCCATGAACCGAACGATCCGAGGGTGGACCAGCGGGCTCACCGGCCAGACTCCGGCCCGGAGGTATCCGGGGTTGTGCATTACGAACGCCATCAGGTCGGCACGGGCAGCACGGGGATGGGCGCAAGGTGTTCATCGACAGGCTGGACAGACAACGGGCTCGTCTTCACCACCCCACCGGTAGACCTCTCGATCCCACCAACCTCACCCGCCGCTTCCGCCGTCTCCTCCACCGCGCGCAGCTCCGGACCATCCGCTTCCACGACCTTCGACACTCGACCGCGACCCTGCTTCTGGAACAGGGCATCGACCTCGTCGTCATCAAGGAACTCCTCGGCCACGCCCACATCGGCGTCACCACCGGCGTCTACGCCCACGTCCGACTCCGCCTCCAGCGCCAGGCCATCGACACCCTGAGCGACGCACTGGCTGAGGGCGACGACTCCGAAGAGCCGCCGCCCTCAGCGGTGGTCGTCCGCTGACGTTGCCGTCAGCGTTGCCGTCAAACGGCGTTACGCGGGACTCTGGCCATCTGCTTCCACAGGAATATGGGCCACAGTCACTACGCCAGAGAACGAACTTTCCACCACAATGCGGTCACCTGGAGAATAGACCCAGAATTCCGGTACGGATTCTGCGATATCCGGCAGGTGAGAGATGGAGAATTCAAGCCCCATCTCTACACTCGGAACCGCCAAGCTCTCCCAGAAAAAGATTAGGCTACCAGCCTTCGGGGCGAACTGTTGGATTACGGTGCTCAGCTCGATGGAACCCGACTCCATCGAGCTGAGCACCAAACCATCAGCCACCGCGCCCCACGCGATCGCACCGTCGGAGCTGCGCGGGTAATGACTGAGGCTTTCGCGCTCGTACTGGAGATGCCGATCCAGGTTCAGCAGCTGCACACCCGGCCGGCCAACCCACGTTAGCCGTCGGTCACCCTGCTGATCTGCACGAACCACTCGAACCATAGATTTGGGCAGGAGGTCCGGCCTGGTTCCGTATACATCGTCGAGCGTCACGAATTACCGCCAAGCATTCTCGCGAAATCGTCTTCTGTCCCATTCCATGGCACTGCCCACTTACGCGCCGAGTCCCCCTTGCCGACTTCCACGTTGACATGGGGACCCTTCACTGGATCGTAATCCATCCTGAACCTCTTGAATTCACCGTTAACCCGAGTAGTGAATCCCACTACCTTGCCGTAGGTCGTCGGCGCAGATTCGAGACGTCCGATGTACGGCTGCCGAGTAGCTGGATCAACCTCACCCAACAGATCAAGCGCTTTGTTGCGGGCTTGTTCGAAGCTGTCAAAGCTAGGCAGGGTTACTTCCTTGCACGCCCCTCCGGAATTGTGAACCAGGACCGGAGTCTGCCCCGCCAGTACATAGTACGAGTGCAGGTCCTCGACCGTCAGGTTGTACGTGCGTGCGTGGCGGGTGTACTCGTGGTTGCCCGTGACGATGACCGTGTCGCCGTCGTCCGTGCTCAGGGTCATGCCGGGCTTGAGCTGGCGGGCCTCCAGCCAGGCGTCCTCCGAGGGGGACCAGAAGGGGTGGTCATGGGTGGCGGCAAGTTTCCGGACGCCATCCTCGGTGGCTATCGACAGGTCGTTGAAGAACTTTTCGCCCTGAGTGCGGATCAGTGCCGTGACTTCCCTGGGCCCTGCCTCCCCGGTCTCGGGGTCCGCGGCCAGGACCTGGTCGCCGATCTCTATTTCCTCGATGTTCTTGGCCGATGCATCGGCCAAGAGAACCGCGGTTCCGGCCAGAAAACACTTGCTGCACGGAGGGTTCGGTTTGCCCTTGAAGAACTTGGAGACCCTACTGCCTCCCTCTGTCGCGATCTTTACACCCTTGAGTGCAGGGATCGGGAGTTCAAGAGTGGCGTCAATGCAGTTCCCCAGACCTGGGTTGCTGAAGCACTCCCCTATGGTGTCGAAGTCGGGAACAAATACATCGACGGCCATATCTTTGGTGCCGCCCAGGAAGGAGACGCCCATGTTCCACAACTTGTTGGTCTGCTTCTTGGCCGGCGCTGACGTTCCGCCACCGCCCCCTTGATTACCCAGGTGCCCGCTGCTGTTCCCGTATCCACGGCCCGAGCCTCCACCACCGGTCGCGCCGCCACCAGCGCCGCCAGTGGCTCCGCCACCGGCGTTGCCGATTGAACTGCCACCGGATGGCCTGCCGCAGGTGTGATAGCAGCCTCCGGGACCTGTTCCGCCGCGCGGGATGCCTATGTTGGAGCGCTTCTCGCCTTTCTCCTTGGGGTGCGGCTCGCTCTTGCCTGCGCCGTCGTCCGTCCACAGCCCGGTGGGGTCGCTGGAGGTTACGGGGGTGTTGTTGGCGTACGCGTAGCCGTTCATCTGGAGCGGGTCGGCGAAGTCGATGATCGGGTCGGCGGAGAGGAAGCGGCCGGTGGACTGGTCGTACTCGCGGGCGCCGATATGGGTCAGGCCCGTGACCTTGTCGTCGATGCCGACGCCGAGGTAGCCGCGCTTGTTGGGCCAGCTCGTGGGCTGGGGGCCGCGGGCCTCGCCGTACGGCTTCGACGCGCGGCGGGTGACCGGCTGGTTGCCGGTGAGTTCGACGGTGGTGTTGGCCGTCCCGAGGTGGTCGGTGATCAGGGCGCTGCGGATGTGGGCCGTGGTGGAGCCGTTGTTGGTGGTGCGGGTGACCGACGGGGCGCCCGGGTGGGCGTAGGTGCGTGAGGCGCGGGTGATGGAGCCGGTCGCGTTGGTGGTGAGTTCGGTCTCGCCGAGGTACAGGGTGGAGCCCGCGGAGGAGTTCTCCAGGAGACGGTTGCCGGACGCGTCGTAGACGTAGCGGGTCGTCGTCCCGGAGACGGTGTCCGTGACGGAGTCGAGCTTGTTCTCCTGGGTCCAGTCCAACTGCTGTGTCGTGGCGGGCAGATCACGTGTCGTGGTGCTGCCGAGGGCGTCGTACGCGTAGGTGCTGCCGTCGCCGGTGGACCGGGTGACCGAGGTGAGGGTGTGCGGCTGGACCCACGTGGCGGGGGCCGTGCCGTTGCCGGGGACCTGCTTGCCGTACCGGTAGGTGTGGGTGACGCCGCTGGTCGCGTCTGCCGGGGTGTGTTCGACCATGGTGGCGCGGTTGCCGATGGCGTCGAAGGTGAACGACTGCCGGTAGCCGTTGGCGCCGCCCGCCACCGTGCCCGTGGCGGGTGCGGCGGCGGCCAGGGACGTGGTGAGGGTGCTGCCCGGGGCGGCGGGCTTGCCGAGGGCCTCGGCGACCGGGCCGCTGGAGGGCGCGCCGTCCGTGCGGTGGCCCCAGGTGGAGCCGTTCTGGGCCGCGCAGCCCTTCCCGGTGCCGGTCGGCTCGGTCTTGGAGGTCCAGGCGTGGGTGACCTGGCGCATCGTGTCGTACGTGAAGCACTGGTTGTCCCAGGGACCTGTCGAGTCACCGAGTTTGCGGGCGTGCGAGGTGATCGCGCCGGTGACGTCGTAGGAGTAGTAGCCGTCGGACACCCGGTGCGGTCCGGCGGTCTCGCGGTCGGTGACGGTGCGCTGGAGGCGTCCGGTGGCCCGGTCCAGGAAGTTGGTGGTCCACAGCCGGTCGGGCTGGGAGCCGCTGACCACCCGCATCACCTCTCCGTACGGGGAGTAGGTGACGTCGGAGGTGTACCAGTTGGCGCCGGACGTGGTCTCGGGGAGCCCGTCCTCGTTGTAGCGGGTGACGACCTTCTCGGCGGCGAGGCCGCCCTTGGCGGGCAGCGTCACGGAGTGGGGCTTGCCGGTCGGCGTGTACGCGTACCCGTACGTGTAGGTGCCGTGCAGGCCTGTCGTCATCGGGTTCGACGGGATCACCGTCTGCCGGCCGGTGGGCCGGTACTCGGTGTCGTAGCCGGTGACCCGGTCGATGTAGTCGCCGGCCGAGGTGTGGCGGATCGAGGCGACGGGCAGCCCGAGGGCGCCGGCCCCGTCGAAGGTGAACTCCTTGGCGGGATCGGCCGTGGCGGAACCGTGGCGGATCTTCGTGACGCGGCTCAGCTCGTCGTACTCGGTGTGGGTCGTGCGCTGCTTCGCGTCCCGGACGGACACGGGCCGGTCCGCGTCGTCGTACTCGGTGTGCGTGGTGCCGCTGTCGGGGTCGACGGTGTCGGTGAGGCGTCCTCGGGTGTCGTGGGTGAACGCCCAGACATTGCCCTCGGGGTCGGTGACCTTGCTGCGGTTGCCGCGCGGGTCGTAGGTGTAGCTGGTGGCGCGCCAGGTGGACTCGCCGGAGCCGGTGTGGTGCCGGACGGCCTCCACCCGGCCGAGCGGGTCGGTGTAGGTGCGGATGGCGGGGGTGGAGCTGCCGGGCGGGTCGACGTAGGTGCTGGTGTCGGCGTACTTGGTGGTGGTCGAGTACTTCTGGCTGCGGCCGTGCTCGACGGTCTGCCGGGTCACCCGGTTCCGGGCGTCGTAGGTGTACTTCACCGTGCTGGGGATCAGCGTCGGGGACCTGACCTGGAAGGGATCCGTGCTGGGTTCGCCCTTGGCGACATAGCCGCCGGTCTGTTCGGAGACGAGGCCCCGCTGGTCGTACTTGGTGTCGGTGATGATCCGGCCGGGGCCGTGTGCCTCGGTCTGGGTCTGGATCTGGCGCAGGAGGCCGTCGTAGAGGGTGACCTGCCGGCCGTATCCGCCGTCGTCCTTGAGGGTGCGCACGGTGACGGCGGCCGGTGAGGTCTTGCTCGCGGTGGCGGTGGCGTTCTGGTAGGAGACCTCGACATTCGCGTTCTGGGCGCCGGCTGATCGGGAGGCGGACCAGCCCTTGGTCAGCCGGCCCAGGTCGTCGTACTCGGTGCGGGTGACGCGGCCGTTGGGGTCGGTGACGGTGAGCGGGAGTCCGCGGGCCGGGTCCAGCGTGGTGACGGTGGTGTGGCCCTTGGCGTTGATCGTCCTGGTGGAGGTGACGGGGCCGCCCGCGTCGCCAGGGGTGTACTGGGTCTCGGTGGTTCCCACCAGCGGGTTGGTGACCTTGCGGGGTCGGCCGAGCGGGTCGTAGGTGAGCGTGGAGGTGACGGAGTGGGCGGTGCCGTCGCCGTTGATGCCGGCGACGGAGGTGGGGGAGCCCTTGGTGGGGGTCGCCCCGTGGGCGAGGCCGTCGTAGCTGGTGCGGACCGAACCCGTCAGTTCGGTGGCCGGGTCGGCGCCCGCGAAGCCGGCGCACGGCGTGGCGGTGCTGCGGACCTCCTTGGCCAGTCCGATGAGCCAGTCCGTGGTGTTGTGGACGTAGGAGGTCCTGGCGCAGCGCTGGTCGGACAGGGTCTCGCCGCCGCCCGCGGTGGGCTTGACGACCGAGGTCTCGGTCTCGACGGGCAGCCCATAGGTGTCGTCGACCTCGCTGGTCTCGCGCACCGCCTGCCAGCTCCCGTTGTCCAGGTTCTGGATGGTGTCGTTGCGCCGGATGCCGGTGCGGTGGGCCTTCAGATCGGTCAGCGCGGTGCCGCCGTCGGCCTCGCGTGCGCGGGACGCCGTCTCCTTGGACCACAGACGGTTGACCGAACGCTGTACCACCTTGCCCTGGGAGTGTTCGTGGACGATGGTCTCCGCGGTCATTCCGGCGTACTGGCGCTCGTCCTTGCCCAGCGGGGCGTCCTTGGAGTCCTTGAGATCCTCGCCGGTGCCGAGGTAGTAGCGGCTGCGGGTCAGGGAGTGGGACTTGGGCTCGTCATCCGCGGCCGGGGTGATGCTCTTCATGCCCTTGGTGGTGCTGACCTGCCGGTAGCCGCGCCAGTCGCTGTAGGTGCGCAGGGCGAGGGGCTGGAACTCGTCGTCGGCCCGGGACCAGGCGGGCCCCTCGTAGGTGTACTTCGTGTGGACGGGGTTGCCGTGGGTGGTCACCTTGTCGAGCTCGGTGACGGCGGCGACCACGTACTTGTTGAACCACGCCTTCGCGGGCTTGTCGACCTCGCCGTCCGGGGACCAGCGGACGGGGTAGCAGGTGTCGTTGCCGCGGCCCTTGTCCGTGGTGGGTTCGGTCCGGCAGCCGCCGGTGTACTCGACGGATATCTCGCCGCCCGCCTCGGTGGCGACGGAGCCGATGCGGGGCCGGGTGAACGACGGCCGTTCGTCGCGGCCCGGCTTCTTCACCAGATTGGGCAGTTGCCGGTCCCTGAGCCACTTGTTGAGGGGGGAGCCCGAGCCGACGGTGTAGCGGGCGAAGTTGACGCCGTCCTTGGACTGGGGGGTGCCCTCGGTGTCCCCGGGGCCGAAGCCCTTACGGGAGATCGAGTCCAGCCACAGGCCCGGCGCCATGCTGTACCAGTCCTGCGGGAACGACTGGCCGAGGGTGTACGTGTCGGTCTTCTGGAGGGCCGCCGATCCGGGGCGCTGGCCGTACGTGGTGATCTCGGACAGCCGGACCCGGCTCCAGAACGACGGGAAGGAGGGGCAGAGGTCGGAGGTGGCCTTGCAGTTCAGATTGCCCGGGGTGTCCCACCAGGCCAGGTACGCACCCGGGTCACCGGTCTGGTCGAACTTCGACGGGGCGCACACGGTCGCCGAGGCGAGACAGCGTTCGGCGACCACGAAGTCGACCTTGGCGGACGGCTTGGTGAGGTTGTCGGCCCGCATGCCGTACTCGATGTGATCGGGGTAGGCGCCGCGGTCGTATGCCTCGGGGGTCTTGAACTTCTTCTTCACCGCGTAGTGGTTGGTGGCCTGCTGCCAGTCGATCACCATGGCGTTGCCGTGGACGTCGACGACCTTGTCCAGGCCCCAGCGCCAGGCCTGCTGCTTGCCGGTGCCGCAGCGGGACGCGGCGAAGGTGGCCTCGTGGCAGGGCTCGCCGGGGTGGTTGCCGAAGACCGGCACGGTGGAGACGGAGTCGGTGACGGCGTGGCCGCCGCCGACCTCGTGCAGGCCGTAGTAATGGACCGTGCCGTCGGTCGTGGTGACCACCCAGTACTCGCCGTTGTTGTCACCGTTGGTGGCGCCGACACGCCGCTCGACGCGGGTGCCGTCGTCGTTCTGCGGACGGTAGATCTCGGTGGCGGTCTCCGGGTCGCTGCCCGCGGGGGCGTCCCGGACGAGTTCGGTGGTCTTGCCGCCGAACGACATCACGGCGTTGTACGAGACCCAGCACAGGTCGCTGGTCTTGTCCTTCTTGGCCGTGTTGTTGGGCGCCTTGGGATTCGTGGTGCCCGGGTCGAGGGGCTTGCGGTCGTCCTCGCAGGGGCGGTACCGGCGTTCGATGTGGCCCGGGTCGTAGTCCCAGCCGTCGCCGATCCAGGACGCCTGCGGGGAGGTCACCGAGGTACGCCCGTCCACGGACTGCGAGTTGTAGCCGAGGGCGATGGACGGGGCGGGACCGGCGGGTGCGGCCGGGACGGTGACCGGGTAGGTCCAGGCGAAGCCGCCCGAGGAACCACCCGCCTCCCACTTGCCGCTGGAGGCGAGGGGGGTGGCCTTGAAGGAGCCGCCCGCGCCGCTTCCCGAGTCGACGGCGCCGATGACGGTCCGGTCCCCGGTGGCGGCGGCCCGGGTGGCCCCGGCGCTGCCGGTCTTCCGGTACAGGGCGGGTACGGCGCCCGCGGCGTCGCCGGAGCGGGCAGAGGCGCCCGAGAGCGGCGGGGCGGGGGTACCGCTGCCGTCGGCCGTGGTGTCGACCGTGGCCGTGAGCGACCGGGCCAGCGAGTCGTTGGCCGTCTCCAGCGGCTCGTACTGCTGGCACTCCTCTTCGGCGGGCGTCGTCAGATAGCACTCGGGGAACTGGACGAGGCGCAGCCGGGACGACCAGTCGGCGCCGTACAGGTTGGTGAACTTGGTGTAGTCCAGCTTCACGCGGACGGGCACCGAACCGGTGGCCGGGGCCTGGATCGTGAGGACCGTCCCGTCGATGCCCGCCGACACGGGAGCGGTGCGGTCGGCGATGGCGACCTGCCAGGTGCCGGTGGGCGCGGGCTGGTCGGGTGCCTGTCCGAGGCTGACCGGCAGGGTGCCCACGGGGACCGGAGGTGGCGGTTCGGCCGCCGCGCTCCGGGCGGCCCCGCCGACGGGCGCCTGCCGTGGGGCCGTGGCGGGGCCGGCCGGGGAGCCGAAGGAGACCGAGGCACCGGCCGCGGGCGGTGGTGTGGCGGTGCCTGCCGGCACCTGCTGCTGGTCGGCGGGCGCCGCGTCGGCCCGGAGGGTCTCGATGTCCCGGTTGCTGGTCGCGCCCGAAAGCGGGACTTCCTTGGTGAGGCTTTCGAGGCTCAGGGTGTCGCGGCCCACCACCTCGCCCGTGGCCGGAACGGGCGGCACCGCGAACGCGGTGGCGGGCAGCAGCCCCACGAGCAGTGCGGCGCTGACGGCCGGGACGACGGCCAGGCGGTAGCGGCGGGCCGGGCGCGGGACAGACGAAAGAGGACGACCGAACACGGCGAGATCCCTCCGGACCGTTCGGAGCGGGCCGGAGAGGACCACGCGTGATGGCGGTAGCAATGGCGCAGATTGTGTGTCCGTCGTGTGGAGGTACGCCAGAGATGTCGAGACTCTGTGATCATCATCACGGTGCGTAAGGATTCGAACACACACTGACGGTTCATCAGGTGATATACGCCATGAAAGTCAGGTGTAGCCGACTGATCGTGCATGTACGACTGATGACTGCATAGCTGGACCAACAGCCCGTCAGTTCGTCACGAATACGCCCACTTCACAGTGTTTCGTTCGCCCGTCGCCCCAGGTCGGCCGAGCGTCGTTCCCCGCCCTCAGGAGTGAAGGGAGGCCCGCTCGGTTCCCGCACGGAGCGCGCTCCGCCGATGACCGGAGGGTGACGGGGGGCCCGGATTGAGCCATCATCGGCTCGCCTCGCCACGCCCAGTTCACGGATCGGGGAGATCCAGGGGTGCGGCCGGTCCACAGCTCCGGCCGCCCCGCGCTCCGGACTCCAGGGGGAAGAGGAACCCATGACGCGTACGACGCGCACACCTCGCGCATGGCTCCGCCCGCGCGACCGGCCCGGCACACCCGGCGCCCGGGCCCCGGGCCGGGCCACCACCGCCGCCGTGCTGGCGGCCGCGGTCGTCGCGAGCGGTCTCGCGTACACCGCTCTGCGCCCCGACGATTCCCCGCCGGACCGTGACGGCCCCGGCACCGCCGCGCGCAAGCCCGCCGCCGCCCCGGTGACGGAGCCCGACGCGGCGGCCGAGGCCGCGCGCACGGGACGGAAGACCGAGGCCACCGCGGCGCGGACGGCCAACTCCCGTACATGGGCCCGGCCGGACGGGCTGATGGCCACGCAGTTCCACTCGGCAGCCGTGCACGCCAGATCGGGCGACAGCTGGCTCCCGATCGACCTCGATCTGCGGCGCACCGGCCACGGCTGGGAGCCCACCCTCTCCAACACGCGACTCGTCTTCTCGGCGGGTTCACGGTCCGGAGGCTCACCGGCCGCGGGCCCACCGGTCGCAGGTTCACCGGCTGCGGGCTCACCGGCCGCGGGCTCTTCTGCCATAGGCTCTTCTGCCACAGGCGGACAGCGGAGCGGGTCCGCCGACCGGGCGTCCAGGACCGCGCCGCGCGGCCCGCTCCAGCACGCCGTCCCCCGGCAGGGCCCCGGGCAGGCGCCCGCGAACACCGCCTCCGCCAACCCGCTCGCCACGATGTACGTCGGGACGCACACGATCCAACTCACCTGGCCCGGCACCGTGCCCGTGCCCGTCATCGACGGCAACCGCGCCCTGTACCCGGAGATCTTCCCGGGCGCCGATCTGGTGCTGACCGCCGACGACATCGGCTTCGCCCCCGTCCTGGTGCTCAAGAACCGCCAGGCCGCGGCCCATCCGCTCGCGCAACGACTCGACTACGGACTCAGCTCGGAGACGCTCTCGTTCCGGCTCGACCCCCTGTCGGGCGTCGTCAGCGCACACGACGCGGACGGCGAGGAAACCGCCCTCTCCCCCTCCCCCCTGATGTGGGACAGCAGCGGACTGCCCGCGGTCACCGACGGCGAGGTGGGGGCCAGCGCCCAGCCGACCGAAGCGGAGACGTCCGGACCGGCGGACCCCGGCCCCACCGTGCCGGAGCAGAGCCCGAGCCCCTCGGAACTGCCGCCCGAATCCGACGAGCAGGCCGACCCTGAAGGGGAGGTCCTGCCGACCGCGACGGACGGTCCGCAGACCGAGCCCGCAGAGCCGGTACTGCCGACCGCCCCGGCCGAGCCGACCCCCGAACCCTCCCGGACGGGCACCACCGAGACCCTCGGTCTGCCGTCCCTGAACGGACCCGCGCCCGACTCCCGCGGCGAGGTGATCGAGTCGGACCTCGGCGAAGCGTCCTGGACCCTGACACCGGACCAGGAGTTCCTTGCGGACCCGGCCACGACCTATCCCGTCTTCGTCGACCCGGCCTTCACCAAGCCGACCGTGAGCTGGACCACCGCCTACAGCAGGCACCCCAACGCCACGTTCTACAACGGCAAGGGATTCAACAAGGGCGGCACGCACGAGGCCCGCGTCGGCTACGAATCCGACACCTGGGGCACCTCCCGCTCGTTCTTCAACATCGGCCTGGGCGGCCGGCTGGACGGCGTCCAGATCAAGAGCGCCGTGCTGATCACCCTGTCGACCTACTCCTGGTCGTGCAGCCCACGGTCGATGAGCGTCCATCTCACGAGCGAGGTCAACGGCCGCACCAACTGGCGCAACGCCCCGAAACTGCACGACGGCAACAAACAGGTGACCCGCAGCTTCGCGAACGGATACAAGGCCGCCTGCCCGGACAAGCATGTGAACTTCAGTCTGCGCGCCGCCGTGCAGAAGCGCGTCGACGCCGGCGACGACGACACCATCACGTTCGGGATGCGGGCCCGTGACGAGAACTCCCAGTACGCCTGGAAGAAATTCCGGGCCGTCAACGGCGGGCCGGTTCTGGAGATCGTCTACAACCGCCGGCCCGACACCCCCACCCACCTCGACCTGGGCCCCGAGGCCAAGTGCACCACCACAAAGCCGTACGTCGCGGTCGGCGCGGACGCCGTGACCCTCACCGCCAGGGCATCCGACAAGGACGGCAATCTCGACTACCTCGACTTCGACCTCTGGCCCACGGGCAGCTGGGACAACGGCGGTGACCGCCTCGGCTCGGCCGGCAGGATCGACGTCGGCGGTGACCGCGACGCGGCGCTGCGCACCACCAGCGCCCACTCCATCAAGAACTTCGCCAGCGGCACCGTGTTCTCCTGGCGTGTGCGGGCCGTCGACGACGCGAAGGCGACCTCTTCCTACACACCCGCACAGACCCCGTGCCGGTTCGTCTACGACAAGAACGCGCCCAAGCCTCCCCGGGTGAGCTCCACCGACTTCCCGAACGCGGACAGCGCGGAGAACGGGTTCGGCAACGACGGCGAGGACAGCAACTGGTCGGTGAAGAAGTTCGGCACGCCCGGCACGTTCACCGTCCGCGCCCTCAACAGCGACGTCGTGCGCTACGAGTACGGGTTCAACTCGGAGGTCTACACCGGATCGGTGAACCGGACCGCCGGGTCCAGCACCAGCACCGGCGCGACCATCTCCAACGCCAAGCCACCGGCCGCCGGCCCGAACGTCCTCTATGTCCGGGTGATCGACCAGGCGGGCAACGTCTCCCAGCCCACGAAGTACTTCTTCTATGTGACACCCCGCGACCAGGCCGACGCCGCCGGGGACTTCTCCGGTGACAGGCTGCCCGACATGATGGTCGTCACCGAAGGAGGCAACCTCGCGCTCTACCCGTCCCAGGGACACAGCGACCAGGTCGAGCGCGGCACCGGGGACCTCGACTACTCGATGTCCGGGGCCTACCGGGCCAACCCGGACAAGGACCCCAACGGGGACGACAAGCCGCCCTACGTCCCCGCCGCGTCAGGACACTTCAAGGGTGCGCTGATCACCCACAACGGGGACCTGTACGGCGGGGACGGTCTCCAGGACCTGGTGGTGAGGGTCGGGGGCCGCCTGTGGGTCTACCCGGGCGACGGGTACGGCGCCGTCAACATCGACCGGCGGCGCGAGATCCTGCTCCCGGGAAACGCGCCCTCACCCGCGTCGTTCACCCAGATCGTGGCCGCCGGTGATGTGACGGGAGACGGCCGGACCGACTTCTTCGTCACCGTCGGCGACGCCCTGTGGGTGTTCACCGGGTACCACGGAGCGACCGTCGAGCAGGCGACCCGACTGACCTCCGCGCCCTGGCTGGAACGGGACATCGTCTCCGGGCACGACGTCAGCGGCGACGGGGTCGCGGACCTGGTCTACCGGTCCGACGTCGGCAAGCTGCGGCTCCGCAAGGGCAAACCCGCCACCGGCGGCGGGACGGACCTCGTCTCCCTCGCCAGCGAGGCGAACTCCCTGGGCGGGGTGGACACGGTCTATGGCTCGGCCAACTGGACGGTCGCGAGTGTGCCGTTCGTGATGGGCACACCGGACGCCGACGGGGACTCCGTCCCGGACATCTGGGCGGTGCGCTCCGACGGGTCCGTGCGGTTCCACCCCGGCTCGCGGACGGCGCTGACCGGGGACGGAGGAATGATGATCGTGCCCAACAGCCGCTGGAGGACACGGATCGCCGTGGGATGACGGACGAAGGGTGACCGAGGGGCGGTCGGCCGTACGCCGACCGCCCCTCGGTCACCCGGCGAAGCACCCCGTACCGAGGACCGCCCGGACACACACCGTCCGGGCGGTCCTTCGCGTTCCCGGGCACTCCGCGTCCCCGGACGCCCTGGGCACTCCGCGCTCCCCGCGCTCCCCGGACTCCCCGGGCTCTCCGGACTCCCCGGACTCCCAGGGCACGCCGGGCACGCCGGGCACGCCGGGCACTTGGCGCTCCCCAGACCCCCCGCACAGCTCACTTGAACGTGTTCAAAAACGGGTCTACAGTCTCCACTGTCAGCGTTTTTGAACGTGTTCAAGATGCGCCATGGC